>NZ_JBYHFS010000001.1:0-721265 GCF_057669685.1 Leifsonia sp. Y878
GGCCCCTTTCCCCGGGTCGGCCCTCGGTCGCTCCTCAACCAGCGGAGGGTTGCCGGTTTCGAGACGCGGCCTCGTTCCTCGGTCGCTCCTCAACCAGCGGAGGGTGGCCGGTTTCGAGACGCGGCCTCGTTCCTCGGTCGCTCCTCAACCAGCGGGGGAAGTGCTACAGGCCGAACGCGGCCAGCGCCTTCGTGATCTGCTCGTGCGCCTCGCTGTTGCTGATCGTCGCCTCGCCGTCGCCCGGTTGGGCGCCGTAGTCGCCGAAGCTCGCGTGGTTGGCGCCGTCGATCTCGACGAAGGTGGTGTTGGCGGGGAGGAGGTGGGCGGCATCCGCTATCTTTTCCGGCGTGCTGAGGCCGTCGTCGCTGCCGCCGATACTGAGCACGTCAAGGTCGGAGTCGCGGAGGTCGTTGGCGCAGTAGCTGCCGAACAGTACGAGGCCGCTCACCTCTGGTGAGTCGGCGAGCTGGCAGGCCCGCACGCCGCCGAGGGAGTGGCCGCCGATGAACCAGGTGGAGACATCCGTCACGTCATCGGTGAATGTGGAGAGCGGGCGGGTGTCGAAGAAGGCCAGGTTGAGGGTCGGCTTCGTGATGACGACCGTCGCGCCGCTCTCGGCGACGATGCCCGACAGCACATTCATGTATGCGTACGGGTCGACCTTGGCGCCGGGGATGAAGACAAGCCCGGTTCCGGAGGCATCCTCGGTGGGCGAGAGGATGACGGAGTGGTCGGTCGAGGTGATCTCCACCGCCGGATTGCGCCACACCTCCAGCGCTGCGGCACGGTCGCCCTGCATGACGATGTTGGCCCACGCCAGCACGCCGATGACCAGGAGCAGCAGCACGGCGAGCGCGGCGCAGGCGATGAGGACGATTCGACGACGGATGCGAGTGGCTGAAGTAGGCACGTGGACATACTCTCACCTCGGTGCCGGAACTACGGGGAGTCGCCGGGTGTGGCCGGGGATATGCGCGGGTCGGGCTCGGGGTCGGGCTCGGGGTCGTTGCTGGCGTCTGGATCGGGGTTGGCACCCGTGGACGTGCGCACTGCGTCGGCCAACTCGAGCGTCGCCTGCTCGACGGCATCCGCGAGGCTCGGGTCGACAAGCGGCAGGAAGTGCCCGGCGATCGGCAGCTCAACGTTGTGCGCTCCGGCCAGGGCACTCTTGCTCGGAATGTGCGGGTCGAAGTCGGCGTAGATCGACACGATGCGCTTGTTGACGTCCTGCTGGGCGAGTAACTCCATCACGACCTCGTCACGGGGCGAGAAGTCGCGGAGGATGCGAGACGGCATGAATCGTGCGTAGGTCGACCCGGAGAACGGGGTCGAGATGGCCACCATGCCGACGATGTTCAGAGGGGCAGGAGCAGGGGCAGGCTCGGCGTCCGTTTCGTGCGGCGCGGCATCCGTTTCCCGCAGTGCAGCCGAATCCGGCACCAAGCTCGCGTCGTGCAACACGACCGCGTCGTCAGGGTCTGCCGCCGCGGCGAGCATCAGCTGCTTGCCGATGAGGCCGCCCTTGCTGTGCGCCAGCAGGATGAACGTGTCCACCCCATGCTCGGCCTGCACCTGGCGTAGCGCGTCCTCGACGATCTCAGCTGAGCGGCGGATCGGCATCCGGTTGAAAGCGAGTTCCGGCACGGAGAACACCCGGAATCCGAGGGAGTTCAGGCGCAGCGCGAGCGGTTCGAGAAAGAACCAGGTTTCGAAGACGCCCGGCAGCAGCACGACCGCGGGGCGGGCAGGGTCGCCGTGCGTGAAGTGCGCGGGAACGTCCCGGTGGAACAGCGAGCGCGCCTGCTGCAACCCGGCGTAGGCGTAGTCACGCCCTCGCCACCCGAGTTGCCGCAGGAGATTCATGCGGGCTGCAGATGTTCCACAATGAGGTCCGCGGCGCAGACGCCGTCTTTGACCATGGTTTCGTGGCCCCTGCCCTCGATTTCGGCCAGGCGGGCATTCGGCAGGAGCGCCGTGACTTCCGCAGCCCAGTCGTGTGGGCAGACCGGGTCGCGCAGCCCGCGAATCACCAGGGTGCGGGCCTGAATGTGCGGCAGCGTCGCCTCGATCTCGTGCGCCATCATGCTGCGCAGCTTCTTCGCGAACCAGCGCGGCCCCGCTTTGAGATAGTTCTGGATGCCGAGGGCGAGCACGCGCGGGTCGTCGTTGTAGAGGTCCTGCACCATCCGCCACGCCTGAAGCCCGATGCTTCGCTCATGCCGGTTGACGGTCGGCGCGATGAGCACGAGTTCATCGAACAGGTCGGGGCGCTGCCTGGCGGCTTCGGCCACGACCTGCGTTCCCATGGAATGCCCGACGAGCACCGGATGCTCGAGTGCCAGCGCCTCCACGAATTCCACGAGCACCCGACCCAGCTCGGCCATGCTCATGTCGTTGTCTGGTTCGGGGGAGTCGCCGAAGCCGGGAAGGTCGATCGCGATCACGCGGCCGTACGGTTCGAGCGCATCACGCAGCTCGGCGAAGTACGACGTGCCCATGCCGATGCCGTGCACCAGCAGGAAGAGTGGAGATGCGGGGCTGGTGAAGGCGGTGAAGTCGACGTCGCTAGTGGCGTCGTCAGTTGCGTCGCCAGCAGTATCGGCGACGGCGGAGTCTGTGAAGGCGATGTCGTACTCGCCCACCCGCACCCGTCGCATCGCCATCTCACCATCATCGTGCATGACGGCAGCTGAGGGGCAGCTGTGGACGAACGCGACGCGCGGCGGCGGTTGCGCGGGGGGCGGACACGGGCGGACCTGCGGCGGATGCGCGGCTGGTGCGCTGCACGCGCCGCTCGCGGATGTCGCGAATACAGGATGCCACTGCGAATTCGGGCGGTTTCTTCCTGTTTTCGACTACAAATGGTCGATTCGTCCTGTTTTGGCGACGGGCACTGGCACGAGCAGGCACGCGGGTGTTCGCGGCTAGCGGCATCCGTTTCACTTAGTCCGGATGTTTCGGAACACGAAGGCGAGGAGAATGGTTACAGTCGTTGGTCGCCTGGGCGGCCGCAATGAGAGGTAGTCCGTGTCACACACCGAAGCACGCGAAGCAGGCGCCACTGCGCATCGCATCGCCGCCGAACCCTTGACCGAGCAGGAGGTCGAGGCGATTCGCGCTGACTTCCCCGCACTGGCGGAGCAGGTCAACGGCCTGCCGCTCGCCTACCTCGACTCTGGAGCGACGGCGCAGCGCCCACAGTCTGTGCTCGATGCCGAACTCGACTTCCTCGTGCACAGCAACGCTGCCGTGCATCGCGGCGCCCACACTCTCGCCGGTCTCGCTACCGAGGCCTACGAAGACGCCCGCGCCACGGTCGCAGCGTTCGTCGGCGCTCGTGAAGACGAGATCGTCTGGACCTCCAACGCAACGGATGCCCTCAACCTCGTCGCGTACGGCTTCGCCAACGCCAGTCGGGGCCGTGGGGGAGACGCCGCCCGCCGGTTCGCGCTGAGCGCCGGCGACGAGATCGTCATCACAGAGGCCGAGCACCACGCGAACCTCATCCCGTGGCAGGAACTCGCCGCGGTCACCGGCGCCACGCTGCGCTACGTGCCGGTCAACGACGAGGGCGTCTACACGGTCGCCGACGTCGAAGCCGTCATCAACTCGAAGACCCGCGTTGTTGCCGTCGCTCACGTCTCCAACGTCACCGGCTTCGTCGCTCCCGTCGCCTCGATCGTCACGCTGGCGCACGGCGTCGGCGCATACGTTGTGCTCGATGCCTGCCAGTCGGCGCCGCACCGCCGCCTCGACCTGGTCGCCCTCGACGTCGACTTCGCTGCGTTCTCCGGGCACAAGATGCTCGGCCCCACCGGCATCGGTGTTCTCTACGGCCGCCAGGAGCTGCTGAACGCGCTGCCGCCGTTCCGCACCGGCGGGTCGATGATCACGACTGTCACCATGGAGTCCGCCCAGTACCTGCCAGCCCCGCAGCGCTTCGAGGCCGGCACGCAGCCCGTCTCCCAGGCCGTGGCGCTCGCCGAAGCCGTGCGCTACCTCGAACGCCTGGGCCTTGACCGCATCGAAGCCCGCGAAGAATTCCTGGCAGAGCGGATGCTCGTGGGCCTCGCCAAGATCGACGGCATCCGTATCGTGGGCCAGCCGGCTGGCACCCCGCGCGCCGGGCTCGTCGCGTTCGACGTCGCCGGCGTGCACGCGCACGATGTCGGCCAGTACCTCGACGCGAAGGGCATTGCTGTGCGGGTCGGGCACCACTGCGCGCAGCCGCTGCACCGTCGCCTCGGCCTCACCGCCACCACGCGCGCCAGCGCCTACCTGTACACCACGACCGACGAGGTCGACCGCTTTCTCGCCGCCGTTGCCGAGGTCCGTCCGTACTTTGGAGAAACCTCATGACCGACCCGTTGGCCGGGCTCTACCAGGAGCTCATCCTCGACCATTCCAAGAAGCGCAGCGGCTACGGTGCGCTCGAGAACTCCGACGCCGAACGCTTCGAACGCAACCCCACCTGTGGCGATGAGATCACGCTGCAGATCGCGCTGGAGCCCGGCTCCGACCGGATCGCGTCGCTCGGCTGGGTCGGATCTGGCTGCAGTATTTCGCAGGCGTCGGCATCCGTTCTGGCCGAGATCGCGCCCGGGCAGACCATGGCTGAACTGCAGTCGACCATCGATGTGTTCCGCGAGATGATGCGCTCGCGTGGCGCCGGCGAACCCGATGAGGATGTGCTCGGCGATGCGATCGCCTTCCACGGCGTCTCCAAGTTCGTGATGCGTGTGAAGTGCGCGATGCTCGGCTGGGTCGCCGCCGAGGGCTGCCTCGCCGATGTGAAGGCGTCGCAGAGCGCGTAGTAACTCCTCGCTGATTGAGGAACGAGCGCCAGCGAGTGTCTCGAAATCTCGTAGGCCGATCTCTGATCTGTCTGGGATTCACGCCCGCGCTGGTTTCGAGACGGCCGCGGGCGGCCTCCTCAACCACCGGACTCCCGCTGGTTGAGGAGCGCCCGAGGTACGAGGCCGCGTCTCGAAACCCGCGCCCGCTACACTCGCAGCGTGAGTCCGAAACGATTTCCCCAGCGTGTGTACGCGCAGGGAACAGAGCCCGATCCGCGCTTCAGCCTGGCCAATGAGCGCACCTTCCTGGCGTGGATCCGCACGTCGCTCGCGCTGCTGGCCGGCGGAGTGGCGGTCGAGGCGCTGAACCTGAACATGGTCGAGTGGATCAGGGTCACGGTGATCGCGGTGCTGCTTGCCCTCGGCGTGATCACGCCGATCTACGCGTGGGTCAGTTGGATGCGTATCGAACTCGCCCTGCGGCTGAACCGGCCGATGCCGGGGCCGTCCCTCGCCCTGATCCTGGGCCTCGGCCTCTCATTCGTCGGACTGCTGGTGGTGCTGGGGCTGGTGTTGTGAGCGCGGCGTCCCCGTTCGATCCTGGCCTGCAGGCTGAGCGCACGCTTTTGGCCTGGCAGCGCACCACTCTGTCGCTGGCGATCTGCTGCGCCGTGGGAATTCGGCTGGCGGCACCGCTCATCGGTGTCACCGCGGTGGTGGTCGGTGCCGGGGGCGTCGTGCTTGCCCTGGTCGCGTACGTGACTGCGCGCAGACGATATCGGCACACGCACCGCGAGTTGACGGCATCCGGTTCGCTGGAGGCGGTGTCTTCCTGGCCGCTCGCCGCCCTCGCAGCAGTGACCCTGCTGGTGGCGGTGCTCGCGGTGAGCGTCGTGGTTGCGATGATGACGGGCCAGCGCCTCAGCTGAAGGGGTGCCGATTTAGCGTCCTGAACTTCCGGCTCATATGAGCCGCAAGTTCAGAAGGCAATCTCGACAGGGTCGGATGCTGCCCTCCCGCTGGTTGAGGAGGCCGCCAGGCCGTCTCGAGACCCGGTCGACTTCACCGCCAAAAGCCCTGTTCACCCGCAACCACCCGGGACTAACGTGGGAGGCGTGCCCGCTCCCGTAGCCGATGTGCGGAGCGCTCACGCCGCTGGCGTGCAGCGCCTTCTGGCGAGCTATCGGGCTGTGCCGGCGGCATCCGCTGTTCGGCTGGCTAAACCGACGTCGAATCTGTTCCGCACCCGAACCAAGACCCAGGCCAAGGGCCTCGATACGTCGGGGCTGACGGGCGTCATTGGTGTCGACGCGGAGTCCTGGACGGCCGAGGTGGCCGGCATGTGCACCTACGAAGACCTCGTCGACGAGACGCTGCGCTACGGGCTGGCGCCGCTGGTGGTGCCGCAGCTGAAGACCATCACGCTCGGCGGCGCGGTCACCGGTCTTGGCATCGAGTCGACGTCGTTCCGCAACGGCTTGCCGCACGAGTCGGTGCTGGAGATGGATATCCTCACTGGCGCCGGCGAGGTGGTCACCGCATCGCCACGCGAGAACTCGGATCTGTTCCGCGCTTTCCCCAACTCCTACGGCACGCTCGGCTACGCGGTGCGCCTCCGCATCGAACTCGAACCGGTGAAGCCGTTCGTCGCGCTCACCCACCTGCGGTTCCACTCGCTCACCGACCTGATTGTCGCGATGGACGGTATCACCCGCACCGGCAGCCTCGACGGTGTTGCCGTCGACTACCTCGACGGTGTGGTGTTCAGCGCCGACGAAAGCTACCTGTGCGTGGGCAGGCAGACGATGGCGCCCGGCCCCGTCAGCGATTACACCGGCCAGCAGATCTACTACCGGTCGATTCAAGAGAAGAGCGGCCAGCAGCAGGTCGTCCAGCACACGAGCGGCCGGCACGACAAGACGACAGCGGATGACCGCCTCACCATCCACGATTACCTCTGGCGGTGGGACACGGATTGGTTCTGGTGCTCGGAGGCGTTCGGCGCGCAGGATCAGCGCATCCGTCGGATGTGGCCGAGACGCTATCGACGCAGCAGCGTCTACGGGAAGCTGATGAAGTACGAGCAGCGGTTCCACATCGGCGATCGCATCGAGAAGCTGGGCGGACGGCCGCCGCGCGAGCGGGTCGTGCAAGACGTCGAGGTGCCGATCGAGCGGTGTGCGGAGTTCCTGGGCTGGTTCCTCGACAACGTGCCGATTGAGCCGATCTGGCTGTGCCCGCTGAAGTTGCGAGATGTGAGCGGATGGCCGCTCTACCCGATCCAGCCGCAGCGGCGCTACGTCAACGTGGGCTTCTGGTCGACGGTGCCGGTCGGGTCCACCGAGGGGGAGACCAATCGGAAGATCGAACGCTCGGTCGCCGATTTCGACGGCCACAAGTCGCTGTACTCAGACTCCTATTACTCCCGCGAGGAGTTCAACCAGCTGTACGGCGGGGAAATCTATCGCGCCGTCAAAGAACAGTACGACCCCGATGCACGACTTCTCGACCTCTATGCGAAGGCGGTACAACGACGATGACGACGTTCAGGGATGATTCGCCAGAGGTTGCTGGGCAGGCGGAGACAGTGGGCGGCGCGGAAGCGGTCGGTGCCGCGGAGAATGTCGGCGCCGCAGAGAATGTCGGCACAGGGGCCGACACCGCGAAGAACACTGACGCAGCTGAAGCGGCCGAACAGGCCGAAGCAACGGAGGCGGCTGAAGCGGCCGAAGAGGCCGACGCAGGGAAGTCACTCTCCCTCGCCGACGTCCTGGAGATCCTGGCCGGCAGCCAACTCCCACTGCGGTTCACGGCGTACGACGGCAGCTCGTCCGGCCCGGTCGATGCGCCGTTCGGGCTCGACGTGAAGACCCCGCGCGGCACGACCTACCTGGCGACGGGTCGGGGTGACCTCGGTCTGTCCCGCGCTTACATCGCGGGCGACCTCGACATCCACGGCGTGCACCCCGGCGATCCCTACGAACTGCTCAAGGCGCTGGCCGACGAGCTGGTCTTCAAGCTGCCGCCGCCTCGGGTGATGGTGGACGTCATCCGCTCAATCGGCATCCGTCATCTGCGTCCGATTGCGCCGCCCCCAGAGGAGGCACAGCCGCGCTGGCGTCGAATGGCCGCGGGACTTCGGCACAGCAAAAGCCGTGATGCGGATGCGATCCATCACCACTACGACGTGTCGAACACGTTCTATGAGTGGGTGCTTGGGCCGTCGATGACCTATACCTGTGCGTGCTATCCGGCCGCCGATGCGTCGCTGGATGAGGCGCAGGAGAACAAGTATCGACTGGTGTTTGAGAAGCTGCGGCTGAAGCCGGGGGACAGGTTGCTCGACGTCGGGTGCGGCTGGGGCGGCATGGTGCGGTACGCCGCGCGTCGCGGTGTGCGTGCCACCGGGGTGACGCTGTCGGCCGAGCAGACGGCGTGGGCACAGCAGGCCATCGCCGACGAGGGCTTGAGCGAGCTGGCAGAGGTGCGCTACGGCGACTACCGCGACATCGCGGAGGGCGGCTTCGATGCGGTGTCGTCGATTGGGCTGCTGGAGCACATCGGGGTGCGCAACTATGCGTCGTACTTCGAATTTCTGCGGTCGAGGCTGCGCCCTGGGGGGCTGCTGCTGAATCACTGCATCACGCGGCCGGAGAACGGTTCAGAACCGGCCGCTCACGGGTTCATCGATCACTATGTCTTTCCCGATGGCGAGCTCACCGGCTCGGGTCGGATCATCAGCAAGGCTCAGGATGCCGGCCTCGAAGTGCTGCACGAAGAGAATCTGCGGCAGCACTACGCGCTGACCCTCCGCGACTGGTGCGCCAACCTGGTCGAGCACTGGGACGAGGCGGTCGCCGAGGTCGGGCTCCCCACCGCGAAGGTGTGGGGCCTGTACATGGCGGGGTCGCGACTGGCGTTCGAGAAGAACGGCATCCAGCTGCACCAGGTGCTGATGTCGCGCACCGACGCTCACGCCAAGGCTGTAGCCGATGCTCTGCCGTTGCGCCCGTGGTGGACTCCGTAAAGTCAACGTGGCGGTAACGTGCGGCGCGCGTGGGCGTTCCGCACGCCGCCGCCTCCACCGAAAGTTGAGGCATTTGCCGTGGTCGAATACCAGACGGGTTCCGAGACAACTCCGACGCCCACGGATGTGCAATGGGCCCATCTGACGCAGTACGCCGTGCCGTTCGACGTTGCAGCGGGGGAGCAGATCGTCGGCACGGGCGACCCGGATTACCCGATGATCCTCGTCGAGGCCGGGCAAGTCGAGATCGTTCGCGATGCGTTGCGTTGGATTGATGAGGAGGTCCTGGCAATCGTTGGCCCGCGCAAATTCGCGGGAGAGCTGGGCCTCCTCAATGGTCAGCGCGCATTTCTGTCCATTCGGGCGAAGACACCCAGCCGAGTCTGGCGTCTGGATCGCACCGCTCTCCGCCGGGTGCTCTCCGAAGACGACGACCTGGGCGACATGGTCCTGCACGCGCTGTGGGCACGCCGGGAATCGCTCCGGAAGGGGTCGGCGGCGCTCACCCTCAAGTTCGTCGGGGCCGGCGACTCCCGCGAATTCCTCGCGCTGCGGCGATTCGCTGAGCGCCTCGACCTCGTGCACGCGGCCATCGGACTCGAGCCCGGTGAGACCGTTTCGCATCCCGGCTACGAGTGGGGCCCGGAAGATTTGCCCATCGCGTTCATCCAGGGGGAGGCGTTCGTGCGGGCGACGCCCGGCATGGTCGCCGAACATCTTGGCCTGAGCTACGAGCCGATCGGCGAGGACGCCGTCGATCTCGTCGTCATCGGCGGGGGACCTGCAGGGCTTGCCGCGGCCATCTATGGAGCATCCGAAGGGCTCAGCACGCTGTTGTTGGAGGCTGTCGCTCCGGGCGGGCAGGCGGGCGCAACCGCGAGGATCGAGAACTTCCTCGGGTTCCCATTCGGGGTCAGCGGAACGGCGCTGATCGGGCAGGCAACTCTTCAAGCGATCAAGTTCGGTGTGCGCGTCTGCGCCCCCTGCGAGGCCGCCGAATTGCGCTCCACCGCAGACGGCCTTGAGGTGGTGCTTGATGACGGGCGGGTGATCCGTGCACGTTCGGCTGTCGTGACATCAGGCGCCGCCTACAAACGGTTGCACCTGGAGCGCTGGGAAGACTTCGAACGCACGAGTATCCACTACGCAGCGACCGCGCTCGAGCTCAAGCAGGTACTCGGCTCCCCGGTCGTCGTTGTCGGCGGCGCCAACTCCGCCGGCCAGGCCGCCATCTATCTCGCTACTAACGGCTGCAGCGTGCATCTTGTGGTGCGCGGTGACGACCTCGGCACGCGGATGTCGTCCTACCTCGTCGACCGGATCGTGGACGACCCACGGATTCACCTGCACACGTCGTCGAACATCATCAGCCTCGGTGGCGGTCACGCCCTCGAGACCGTACAGATCGACACGGCCGGCACGATCCCGGCACGCGGCCTGTTCTGTTTCATCGGCGCCGACCCCGCGACGGGCTGGGTAAAGGACCTGGACTGCGATGAGGCGGGATTCATCCGGACCGGAAGCGACATCACGTCCCAGATGCTGGAGCGCTGGCAGGCTCTTGAACGAGAGCCCCTTCCCTTCGAGACGTCCACGCCACGCGTCTTCGCAGCCGGAGATGTGCGCCGAGGATCGATGAAGCGGGTTGCGGCCGCCGTCGGCGAGGGGTCTAGCGCAATCGCCTCAGTCCACCGCGTACTCGCCGAGTGAGCAACGCGCGCCGTCAAGCGGACCGGTGGATCGAGGCTTAGAACACGCCCAACCCGCGTCCGCTCTCCTGATCGCTGATTGAGGAGCACCGAGGAACGAGACCGTGTATCGCCGCTGCGCGACTGACTAACTCTGCCCGCGTTCCCACCGAAGTTGCAGCGCGATGATCCGGTGCCACTAGGCGACTTCGCGTGCCGAGACGCATGACCGATATGGTGAGCGAATGAAGACTCGGGGGAGCGTTCGGTGGGTCGCGGCGGCAGTGGTGACAGCCGGGATGAGCAGCATGCTGATGGGCTGCACTGTGGTCATTCCGCCACCACCGGTTGCGGTCACGGCGGTCGTTGACCACGCGGTGGCGATGATTCAGACAATCGAGGGTGTCGCATCCGCTGACTCGCACATATCGGCTGATGTCCTGCGGGGCGGCCCGCTGTCGAGGTCAGAGGCTTGGAGTGCGAGCATCAGCATCGATGTGGAACCGAACCTGCGTGATCTGAGCGCGGTGTCCAACAGCGTCGAGCAGGAAGTCGCGGCCGCAAATGCCACAGTTGCGACCTTCGGGACGATTCGCATCCCGGCGGACGCTGGCGGCGTGCAGGCATCGATCACGTTCTCCTCTCACGATGACTATCCGGCTGGGCCGCTCACCCCTGCGGAGCTCGCGGCCGCCGCCGTGTCGCTTCGAGGAGTCGACGGCGTGATTGACGTCCAGGTTTCGGACGACAACCGGCCGGTGAGAGTGTCGGTGGATTCGCCCCACGAGTGACCGCGCGTTGCTGCCACGATGCGCGCGCTCCGCGGATTTGGCGATCGGGCCCTCGCCGCCGTGACACTGGATAGTTCGCTCTCCAACTCGCTGCTGACCCTCAATTCCGTGTCGCCAAGCCAGAGCCTCATCGCGGATCTCAGCGCGCTGGCTGTGGATCCTGCCGTTGAGGCGCTCGGCTACTCCGGTGCACCGCCGAATGGCGACTCCAGCGGGTTGGCTATCTGGCGGCCATCGCTTTACGTCAGGGTGTCAGCGGATGCTGCCGCGCAGGCCGCTGAGGGGTCGACCAGCGCGCCGACGGCTAGCTCGAAAGCCAGGGCGGCGGCTCAGGCCGATGTCGAGCGGATCACCGCGATGCTGGTGCACCTAGACGACTCGCAGACGGCCGTGGAGGGCATTCCGCGGGCGTCGTTCACGGTCTCCGCCGACGTGGGAGCCACATCCACTGAAACCACAACGACCATCGAGCGAGTTGGGTATGTGGGCCTGCCGCTCGGCTCGGCAGAGCCCGACGACCACATCGTGCCACCCATCGACCCTGCCGTGTTCGGTATCCCGCTCGATGCGGATGCCGCCGCCGCGCGACTGCAGGGCGATCAGCTGCTGGTCAGGACGCTGCTCGACGATGCGGGCGACGCTGCCGGCATCCGTGGGCCGGCTAACGTCGCGATAGCCGCGTGCACCTCCGGGGTGGGGGAGCAGGTCAGCGGCTCGGTAGTGATTCCGATTTTCGAGATCGCTGACAGTGCCGACGACGCCTTCGACGCCATCACCTCGTCGTGGGTTGCCGACGGATACTCCGCGACGGATCGGGCGATGGGCAGGGACTTCTATTCGCTGCTGGGCTTACACGAGGATGGCGCCGAATACGTCGAGCTGGGGTTGTTGTCGATCCGCGGCACGGCGGACGGCATCTCGATCCTTGTGCAGTCGGAGTGCATCGTTGCGACGTGATGTTGTCAGGGAGCAGAAACCACTCGCCCGGCCTTGCGGTTGGCGAATGGGAGAGCGCCGAAATCAGCGACAAAGTCGGCGATCATCTTTGATTCCACGGATTCCGGATCGGAGTCTGGCGTCTCTTTCCACGCGACGAGAAGCTGGTCGCTTTCGGCGATCTGCCATAGGTAGCGACCGCCCCAATGTCCCACAGGTTCGCCCGCACCGTGGCGCCGGAATTCATCGAGGCGTTTCCGGAGTCCACGCCGACCCGTCGCCCCGGCGCCAGCTTTGCCAATGTAGAGGACCTCGGCACCGCGGATCCACGCTGCTCGCAGCTGCTCGATATCGACGGACGGGTCCTTTCCCTTGAACCATCCGGCTGCGCTTCGTTCGCTGAATGCTGGTGGCGACGAATCTGCGCGGAGCACTACATAGACACCGGGCGTTGCCGGGACCGTCGAAGTGGGTAGCTCCGCAAACCGTACGAAGCCGTTGAAGCCTGAATCTCTGAGTCCTTCGAGCGCCCAATTCACAGGTGCAGTCTATTGTCCTGGTGCTTTGGGATGAAGCGATTGTGGCGTGAGATGCGCACGATGACGTGGGATCAGCCCAAACCCAAATGGGGGGATGGAAGCATGAATCGAAATCGTCACATGACACAAGCAGCAAGACGTGGCAGATGCGAGTGCAGCCACAAAATCATGCGAACCCCTCATCGAGTCGACATCCACCAATACAAAACAGCGGATGCGCCAAGCAGAACCAAAATCGGAACAAGGCCCTTGGCCAGCCCCCTCCAATACGCCCGACGTCGATTGTGCGCATCCATCACTGCCACACCGGAATGAAGCGCATCGAATGCTGAATTGATGGCGGCCCCGTCTACGGCAATCTCAGGTGATGTGTGCCACGTGCCTGGCAGCACCGCAGCATCCACGATTCGTTGAACCTGCTCAACGCTTAAGACCGGCCGGGTCGTCAGTGTTCGCAAAAGCCGGCGCTCAGTGACGATGTGCAGTGCAACGTTTCCGCCATCTGGCGCACGCTTCGTGACGATCTCGCTTGCCCCGACGAGCGTGATGACGGCCGTCACTGGAACTGTCATTCCGCTTGCAGTCGAGAGCAGGGTTGCGGCGCGCTCGGCCTCGTGCGTGGCGTTGCGAATGTAGGGCACTTTGTGCCCGCCAACGCGCATGCCCTTTCCGCCTATCCACACCGACTTGCCTGGGTGGTGCTTCGTATTGATCGTAAACACGCCCGCCTGACCGATCACGACGTGATCGATGTCGCTCGCTCCGCTCCCGACCGGCACGGAATGGAGCACCGTCCACTCGCGCCCGAGCTCAGCGAGCACCTTCCCTACCCGTCGTTCACCAATTGCGCCGGTGTACCAGGGGCGGGCCTCGTCGCTGAGGCGAATCATTCCCTGGCGGGGCGACAGCTGCGCCTCGCCGCTTTCATGTGCGCTGAGCACCATGGCCATCAGCCCCTGGGCGGGCACTCGACTGCGTAGATCTGTCAACGGATGCTCCCCAAACCGGCGCACTTGCGCCTCATCCGATCTTTCAGGAAGCTTCCTTGCGGTGCTAACCCCCAAGCGGGGTTCCGTGGTCGGGCGTCGTTGCATCCTCGCTGCCGGCCGGCCGACCGAGCGTGGCCAGGTCGCCACCTTCCGCCCGATTCGCAATCATGACCAGAATTATGGCCGATGCCGCCTTCCGCAAGGGATTGCGTTTGATGGATCGTACCCACTTCGAAATTGATTGCCTGGTCGAAGTGGGGCAACCAACTGTTTCACACGTTCTTGTCTCTAGCGAATGAGAGACGCCTCCCCGCGGCGACGATTCGGACAGTGTCTCAGGCCGCCCTTATGCTGAGACGGTGAGTGAATGGGAAATCTTCAACGGAGACGCACTAGACGTCTATCACAAATGGGAGTCACCGACGACAATCGTGAGTGATGGCGCCTACGGTGTGGGTGGCTTTCACGGCGACCCACGTACAGCTGAGGAGCTACCCGACTGGTATCGACCGCACATCTCGGCGTGGTCGAAGCATTCGACTTTGTCGACTTCGCTTTGGTTCTGGAACACGGAAGTCGGGTGGGCGAGCGTCCACCCTGAATTGGTGAGCGCCGGGTGGCAGTTCGAGTTCTTGAACACCTGGAACAAGGGGATCGGCCAAGTTGCTGGGAACGTTAATAGCAAGACGATCAGGCGCTTCCCGGTTGTAACCGAGGTTTGCGCCTACTACACACGCACCCCCCAGCTTCCTGTCGAGCCTGGAAGCGATCACATCATCCACATGAAGAAGTGGCTGCGCGATGAGTGGAAGCGTTCTGGGCTCCCCGCTCGAGCTGCCAATGCGGCGTGTGGCGTCAAAGATGCAGCAACGCGCAAGTACTTCGATCAAGGCTGGCTTTGGTATTGGCCTCCCGTCGAGGTGATGATGAAGCTCGTCGCCTATGCAAATGAGCACGGAAAGCCTGAGGGCGCTCCGTACTACAGTTTCGACGGCGAAGCGCCGGTGACGGCTAAGGACTGGGCTGCGACCAGGAGCAAGTTCAATTACGCCCACGGAGTAACGAACGTTTGGGATCTTCCGTCATTGCGGGGCGCTGAGCGCTATCGAGGCAGCGGCAGCCGGTCCGCCCCAAGGACCCACAACCCCGGCAAGATGAGCACGAGCCATTTGAATCAGAAGCCACTGGCGCTTATGGATCGAATCATCAGCGCTTCAACGGACGAGGGGGATGTTGTGTGGGAACCGTTCGGTGGGCTGTGCACGGCTGCGCTGAGCGCTGTCAACCTACAACGCCGAGCCTTTGCCGCCGAGATCGACCCGAGACACTACGATCTCGCTCAAGAGCGGTTCAGAGATCGTGTGCCAACTCTGTTTGAGGTTCAGCCCTAAGCATGTCCGCGTAGAGGTCGACGATCATCCGCTCTGCTCGTAATCGCAGTCTGTCGCTGGTTCCATTCAGGTTTCTGAGGATAGTTATCCATTGAGCAAATGACTTGCCTAGGTATTTCTCTGCGAGCAGCTCTTTCTTGAACGTTTCTACCGCATCGGCGCCGACACGATCGATCTTGGCGAAGTTCGTGTCCAACCTGTAGACGAGCCTATTTTGTAGAGCAACAGCCTCGGCTTGCGCTTTGGGCGAATGCGGATCAATAGTCTTTGATCTATTGGCGTACTCAGCGCGCACTTCAGCAAGCACCACTGGGTCGCAGTGCGACTCTTGCAACTTGAAACCGTTGACATTGCTCTGCTGGAGGTTTGCCGTCCGAGCGGTCGTGTTGTTCGGTTCGATAATTAGGTAGTCAGGCGGCTGGTGATAGTGGCTGTCTCTGCTGGCTGCGAGTTCCGAACCTGAAACGGTAAGAACGCCGAGAATCTTGGGCTTCCCGTAGATCAGGTGGCTCATACACCATGCCACAATCGCGACGTTAACGTTCTTGCCGGAAAGCAGGTTCTGTGACTCTTTGAAGCGACCGGTGATCTCGGTGCTGAGGACATACCAAGCCTTGATTTCGAAGCCAGTGTCCGTGTTCAGGCCATCGGCGGTTCTCAAAATCGCGTCCGGGAAGCCGGGGTCTTGTCGATGCCAGTTATAGCCCTCGATGCTCGTCTTATCGAGCAAATCAACGATGCGTTGCTCCATGAGGTTGCCGACCATCGGACTCAGCTTGCTCACGACCTTCGCGAGGAACGGTGCCTCTTCAGTCCGCACGCTCTTCACTTCTATCGCATCGACGTTTTCACCCGCGAGTTCAAGCAGGGCGCTATTCGCGAGCTTTAGTAGCTCGGCAAGTTCATTGGTGATCGGCACGTTCCAAAAGTACTGTCTTACGCGGGCCACGCCTCCACATCAAGGTTTAGAGGTCAGCCCCAGTTAGGGGGGCGTTCATGAAGTAGTCAAACGATCTCGTAGTTCCCGGCATTGTCAGTTGCTTGCTTTCTTAGCTCAAACAGTGTGAGAATCGGGCTCTCGCTGTCTCCCGTTCTGTCGCGACCATTCCCTGAAGAGTGCCGCCGCCGAATTTGTTGCCCTCCTGCGCCCATCGCGGAGGATGCCGCGGGGTCACCCGCCAAGAATCATCGGGCTCGCAAGCCAGCGACGCGGACTGGCGATTTGAGACTTGATTAGAGACCTTAGAGCGCGCAGCGGAGGCGCCCAAAGAGAAACGCCCTGGCGCAAAAGGTCGACCTGGTGGCCGACGTCCACGCGTAGGTCGGTTGCCGCCTACTGGGGTGAGTAGTCGCAGCGACCAGGATTGCGAAGGCGCCGTGCTCCCTAAGCTGAGCCCATGACATCCGCTGCCGCCGTGCTCGTCTGCATCATCCTCGGGCTCCTCGCCGTCTTCCAGCTGCTGCTCATCGCTGGGCTGCCGCTCGGCCGGTTTGCCTGGGGCGGGCAGGACGAGGTGCTGCCGCGGGGCAAGCGCATCGGCAGCGTGATTTCGATTCTGCTCTACGCGCTGTTCGCGCTCATCGTGCTGGAGAAGGCGCAGCCGACGGACGTCATCTCGAACGAGACGTTCGTTGACGTGGCCATGTGGGTGCTCACCGGCTACTTCGCGCTGGGCATCGTCATGAACGCGATCTCGCGCAGCAAGCCGGAGCGCTTCACCATGACGCCGGTGTCACTGGTGCTGGCCGGGCTGTGCCTCGTGGTGGCGCTCGGCTAGCCGCCGGGGCGAACGCTCAACGCCCAACGGTCAGCGCACCGCACCCGCGATGCGATACGACTCCTCGAGCAGCTCCCCGAGTTCGTCCTCCTCCACCCTGGCCATCCGCACGAGCACCAGGCGGGGCCAACGCTCGTGGTGCGGGGTCCAGAAGTAGGTCTCGGGGTACGTCCCGGCCAGCGCCTCGCGATAGTCACTCTTCACGGTCAGGATGCCGTCGTCCCAGATCCTGGCCATCATGGTGCGCGCGAACCAGGTTGGCTGCCCCCAGCTGAGCCGTTCGGTCACACCCGGCATCGACAGGCAGATGCGGCACACGTCGTCCTCGGTGACCATGGCCGCCACTCTGCCACGGTGCACGGCCGCAGGGAACGGCGGGGGAGCGGATGCCGTCCCACGATACCCAGGAGCAGCCGCCCGGCCTAGGGGTCTAGACCGGGCGGCTCTGTTTACCGTCGAACCCGAGCGTGTCGGACTCGTCGCAGTGTGCAGCGACCAGCGCTCACTCGGCCGCGAGGGCTGGTGAGCGTTCGATTGTCGGGGCGGTCGCTTTCGACGCGGCGGGGAGGAGCAGTGCGAGAAGGAGCGGGATCGGGCTGAGCGCGAAAACCCACCAGAAGGTCGCGCTGAAGGCATCCAGCGCCTGCGGCACGGTACCCGCTTCGGTTAGGTAGCTCTGGAGGATCACCGCGATCACGGTGACGCCGAACGGGGCTCCGACGCGTTGCACGACGCTGAACGCCGCACTGCCGCGAGGAGTCTCTGCGTGGCTCAGGCCGGCGAAGGCGAGCGTCATCACTGGCATCGAAACGGCGCCCATGCCAAATCCTTGCAAGAACTGGCCGGCCAGAAGCAGGCTGTCTCCACCCGTGGATCCGGCCAGTGCGAAGGGCAGGATGCCGATCATGGTCAGGATGACGCCGCCCGCGATGACGAAGCGAGTGTCGACGCGGCCAGCCAGGCGTCGGTTGACGAGGATGAAGCACATCGTCCCGAGGCCTTGCGGGATCAGTAAGAGACCGGTGGCGAACACAGATTCTCCGCGGATCTGCTGGTAGAACATCGGCAGCAGGAACATCAAGGCGTAGAGCGAGAATCCGCCTGCGAAGGTGATCACGCTGCTGAGCCCGAAGCTGCGGCGAGCGAACAGTCGCACGTCCAGCAGTGCGGGGTGCTTCGCGTGCAAGGAGTGCATTGCGAACGCGACAACAATGGCTGCGCCGATGGCCAGGGGGAGCCAGGCTCCGACCGCGGCGAATCCGTCGACTCCGGCCGTCTGGACCCCGAACGCGAGGGCGGCAATCCCGGGAGTAAGGAGGAGGAGGCCGAGAACGTCCAGCGAGCGAGTGCGATCCTTCTCGCCGACCGGGAGGAACATCGGCGCGAGGATGAGGGCGGCCAGGCAGATCGGGATGTTGACGAAGAACAGCCAGTGCCATCCGATTGAGTCGATGATCGAGCCACCGATGAGCGGGCCGAGGATGGGGCCGAGCTGGCCGATGAGTCCGATCGTCGCGATGGCACGGCCGATCCGCTCCCTGCCAGCCGCGCGAGTGAGGATCGTAACGGTGATTGGCAGCACCAAGCCGCCACCGATGCCCTGCAGCACGCGGAAGCCGATCAGCGCCGGCAGGTTCCACGCGAGTCCGCACATGAGCGAACCGACCAGGAAGACGGCTACCGCGAACATCCATACTCGACGAGCGCCGAACCGTTCGGACGCCCAGCCTGAGACCGGGATGACGGCGACGTAGGCGAGGAGGTATCCGGTGGCGACCCACTGCGTGTTGGCGACGGAGGCGTTGAATGCCGAGTGGAGATGCTCCAGGGCGATATTCACGATGGTGGTGTCAAGGATGGTGGTGATCACGCCGAGCACGAGGACAAGGCTGATCAGGTTCAGTCGACGTTGCGAGACCGGCGGTGGGACAGGGGATATGAGTGGCGGAGAAAGAGTCATGGCAGTGACACTACACCGTGCAGTGTAGCCAGTACACTGGTCAGTGTAGAATCGTCGTCGGAGGCAGCCGATGACCGTACCGAGCACGAAAATCCTGCGCGAGGGTTCTTCGACGAAACGCGCCGCAATCCTCGTTGCAGCCAGAGAGCTGTTCCTGCGCGACGGGTTCGAGCGCACCAGCATGGATGCCGTTGCAGCGCAGGCGAACGTTTCCAAGCGCACGGTCTACGACTATTTCGGCGACAAGGCTCGTCTCCTGGTCGACGTTGTCAGCGACGCCGCAGAGTCGCTGCTGCGCTCGCTGAACACGGCCCTCGACGAGCACCTCGCCGATGATGCCCCCATCCGCACGACGCACGACCTTGAACAATCGCTGACCGCCTTCGTCGTCGAGATCGGCACGACAGTCGTCGGTTCCGCCGACTACGCCGCGGCGCTCACGCTTACCAAAGAGCACCGTGCCCTGCTTCCGGCAGCGGGAGGTTTGGAGTCCGCAGCGCCCGAGGAGGCAATCGCGGAACGCCTGGCGCATTTCCGAGACGCTGGCCTTCTGGATCTCTCGGATGCGCGTCTGGCGGCCGATCACTTCACCGCCCTTACCGTGCTCCTCGCTTACAACAACCAGCCCGATCCCGCTCGAGTCGACCCCGATGAGGTCCGACGGAGCATGACCGCCGGCGTCCACGTATTCATGCGCGCGTACGCGGCCCGCCCCTGATCCGAATCGTTGGGGTTGCTCTCGGAGCGGGTTTCGACGTCAAATGCGTTGGACACCTAGACACGGATGTCGCGCACCGGTTCGCACGGCTGGCCCTGTCGACCTGGGTCTGACGCGCTCTACTGTGGAGGTGCTCCCTCACAGGCGGCTCATCACTGGCCCCCATCCACAATCCGCTCGCTCGTCGATGCTCACCTCGTGCACGTGCGGTGGAATTCGGTATGGCAAAACCTTCGAAGAGAAGAAAACCCGTCCGACACCGGCCCGCGCGACCGGCACGTGCCCCAGCCGCGATCGAGGCCGATCGCTCTGACCCCACCGGCCACAACGAACTGAAACTTCTTATGGCGGATCTGAGACGAGCATCCGCTGGATTCACGACGCACGCGGCGGAACAGGCTGCCACGCCGCTGACCGATGAGGAGCTCGTCGAATTCGAGAGCGCCTTGACGGAGTACTCGCTTGCCATCGACAGGCTGAACGCGGCGTTGTTCTCAGAAATAGTACGGCGGGTCATGCTGAACCCAGGACTGTACGCAGAGAGCTACGCGGCGATCGAGCGCAAATTATGAGTATTACTTCTGGCGGTAAGAATTACGCTGAATTCATGCGCATAACGTCGAAGGGCCAGGTCACGATTCCACAGTGGGTTCGGGAGCGATATGGCCTGATGCCGCAAACCGATGTTCAGTTCATCGAGCGCGACGGCATGGTCATCCTCTCGCCGGCCGATGCAGCGTCGAAGCCTGATCGTGCCGACCAGCTTCTGGCGCGGCTTCGCGGGTCGGCCCAGCGCTCGTTGACCTCCGACGAGATCATGCGGCTCAGCCGCGCATAGCGGGTACTTCGGGCTCGATAGAAACGCACCCGACTCAATGATCGAGTCGCGCCGGGCGCGACGGCCCAAGCCGCCCGTCAGGCCCCCTCCGTTAGGGTTAAAGGAGTCCCAGCCGTACCCGGCAATACCCCTGCCTTACCCGGCAACCCCCAATCGGAGGAGCACCATGCCCACCACAGTCTCAGGCGTCATCGCCCGCTCGAAGGGCGCGCCGGTCGAACTGGTCGACATCGTCATTCCCGACCCAGGTCCAGGCGAAGTCATCGTCGACATCGAAACGTGCGGCGTCTGCCACACCGACTTCCACTACAAGGAAGGCGGCATCAACGACGACTTCCCCTTCCTCCTCGGACATGAAGCCGCCGGACGCGTCAGCGTCATCGGCGAGGGCGTCACCCACGTCGCCGTCGGCGACTTCGTGGTGCTCAACTGGCGCGCCGTCTGCGGCGAATGCCGAGCCTGCAAGCGCGCAGAGCCCTGGTACTGCTTCAACACCTTCAACGCCACCCAGAAGATGACCCTCACCGACGGCACGGAGCTCACCCCGGCCCTCGGTATCGGCGCCTTCGCCGACAAGACCCTCGTGCACGCCAAGCAGTGCACCAAGGTGAACCCGGATGCCGACCCGGCCGCCGTCGGCCTGCTCGGCTGCGGCATCATGGCCGGCATCGGCGCGGCCATGAACACGGGCAACGTCAGCTACGGCGACTCGGTCGCCGTGATTGGCTGTGGCGGGGTGGGGGATGCCGCGGTTGTGGGATCACGCCTGGCCGGAGCATCCGTCATCATCGCCATCGACCGCGACGCCAAGAAGCTCGACAAGGCGCAGCAGCTCGGTGCCACCCACGTCATCGACTCGTCGGCTCTCGATGAGGATGGCGTCGTCGCCGCCGTGCAGGCCCTCACCGGTGGATTCGGCGCCAACGTCGTCATCGACGCGGTCGGCCGCCCCGAAACTTGGCGCCAGGCGTTCTATGCCCGCGACCTCGCCGGCACGGTGGTGCTGGTCGGCGTGCCGAACCCTGACATGATGCTGGAGATCCCGCTGCTCGACGTCTTCGGACGCGGCGGCTCACTCAAGTCCAGCTGGTACGGCGACTGCCTGCCGGAGCGCGACTTCCCGATGCTGACCGACCTCTACCTGAAGGGCCGGCTGCCGCTCGACGAATTCGTCAGCGAGAAGATCGGCATCGGCGAGATCGAGGCCGCCTTCGAGAAGATGGCCCGCGGCGACGTGCTGCGCTCGGTGGTGGTGCTCTGATGTCCGCGATGTCCGCGCGCATTGACCACCTCGTCACCGTCGGCACCTTCAGCCTCGATGGCGGCACCTGGGACCTCGACAACAACGTCTGGATCATCGGCGACGACACCGAATGCGTCGTCATCGATGCAGCCCACGATGCCGACGCCATCCTGAAGGCTGTGGGCGACCGCACGTTGCTGGCCGTCCTCTGCACTCACGGGCACAACGACCACATCGGCGCGGCCGGCGGCGTGCACGCGGCAACGGATGCCCCGGTTTGGCTGCACCCGGACGACACCATGCTCTGGGAGATGGTCTACCCAGCGGATGCCGCGGGTGCGACTGATTCAGCGGATGCTGCTGGCGAGATCGGTGGCGAGACGGCTGCTGCTGGCGCAACTGCTGCGGCACCCCTGCGCCCGAACGCCCTGGCAGACGGCCAGCGCATTGCCGTCGCCGGCATCGAACTCCAGGTGCTGCACACACCAGGACACTCGCCCGGGTCGGTCTGCTTCTACGCGCCGGACCTCGGCACGGTCTTCAGCGGCGACACACTGTTCCACGGCGGACCGGGGGCAACCGGCCGCTCGTTCAGCGACTTCCCGACGATCATCGAGTCGATCACCAACAAACTGCTGACGCTGCCTGTCGACACCGTCGTGCGCACTGGCCACGGCCAGACCACGTTGATCGGCGATGAGACGCCCCAGCGCGAGGAATGGATCGCTCGCGGGCACTAGCTGCTGCCGCTGGTTGAGGAGCGACCGAGGAACGAGGCCGCGTCTCGAAACCAGTACGCCGACCCCGGTTTCCTGAGATCGGCTTGCGAGGTTTCGAGACGGCCGCGGGCGGCCTCCTCAACCACCGGGATTTCGCTCGAAACCAGTACGCCGACGTTCGTGATTACAACTGGGCGCGCGGTTTTCCGCCAGGCGCGCGAAATACCGCGCGCCTGGGGGAAAACTGCGCGCCCAGACTCGGCTATGGGCCCAAATGGGCGGTCTTGCGCATTCCGGTGGTTGAGGAGCGACCGAGGAACGAGGCCGCGTCTCGAAACCAGCACGCCGACCTCAGTTTCCTGAGATCGGCTCGCGCGGTTTCGAGACGGCCGTGGGCGGCCTCCTCAACCACCGGGGGGAGGCGGGTCGGACTCCGCTACGCGACGGACTCCGCGTCGCGCTTCGGCAGCACCCAACCTGGGCGTGCGAAGTGGCAGGTGTATCCGTTCGGGTAGTGCTCGAGGTAGTCCTGGTGCTCAGGCTCTGCCTCCCAGAACGGGCCAGCCGGCGCGATCTCGGTGACGACGGGGCCAGGCCAGAGTCCGGAGGCGTCGACGTCGGCGATGGTGTCGCGGGCGATGGCATCCTGCTCAGGGCTGGTCGGGAAGATCGCCGAGCGGTAGCTCACGCCGACGTCATTGCCCTGTCGGTTGCGGGTCGACGGGTCGTGCACCTGGAAGAAGAACTCCAGCAGCTCGCGGTAGCTCGTCTGGGTGGGGTCGAAGACGATCTCGATTGCCTCGGCGTGCGTTCCGTGGTGACGGTAGGTGGCGTTCGGCACGTCGCCGCCGCTGTAGCCGACGCGGGTGGAGAGGATGCCGGGGCGCTTGCGGATGAGGTCTTGCATGCCCCAGAAACATCCGCCGGCGAGGATGGCGGTTTCGGTCGCGTTGGTCATTATGCGTTCTCCTTCGGGGAGCTGTCGGGTGGAGTGGAGTCAGGAGTGGAGGAATCGGAGGCGGGGGCTGAGTCGGAGGTGGGGGCAGTCGCTGCTGTGGGGGAGTCGGCTGCTGCGAACAGCGAACGGTACTGTCCGTAGCCCTCAGCTTCGAGATCGGCGACCGGAACGAAGCGCAGCGCCGCGGAATTCATACAGTAACGCAGCCCTCCGGCATCCGCTGGGCCGTCGTCGAAGACGTGCCCGAGATGGCTACCGGCACCTGACGAGCGTACCTCGGTGCGCTTCAGGAACAGGGCGCGGTCGGTCTTCGTGGTGACGGCATCCGGCTCAATGGGCTTGGTGAAGCTCGGCCAGCCGGTGCGGCTGTCGTACTTGTCGGTGGAGGCAAAGAGCGGCTGCCCAGAGACAATGTCGACGTAGATGCCGGGGTCGTGGTTGTTCCAGTACTCGTTGCGGAAGGCGGGCTCTGTGCCCTCCTCCTGCGTGACCTGGTACTGCGCGGGGGTGAGGCGGGCGAGGGCCTCTGGGGTCTTGCGGTAGTCGGGCGACATGTCATCCTCCTTCTCGGCGGCGCTGGCTGCGTCGCTCGCTGACGCCTGTTCGTCGGCGTCATCTGAGTGAACCGTTGGCAAGCGGATGCTGTTCCACGAAGGCTGGGAGCCAGCTGTGGGTTTGGCTGGTGGGCGAAGCGGATGCCGCTGCTTGCCGCTTGCCGTCTGCCGCCGGTCGCCCCGCGACCCGCTGGTCGAGGAGTGAGCGCCAGCGAGCGTCTCGAGACCTCGTGAGCAATCCTCTCGACGCTGGTCGTGCATCCGCTTGCCGAGAGGTCATTGTGCTGCAAACCGAGCGCCCTGGCGTGGAGCCAACACACATGTACTCGGAGGATAGTCCTGGCTACTTCGTATTTTGTAACCAATTCAGGGGGTATACATGTACTTTCACGTGCAACGACTAATCAATGACATTGAGCAGGACGAGCCCGATCCCGCCGCAGCCAACGCCCTGCAGGAAGGTCTCGGCGGCCAGTTCGGCGAGATGCGCACCATGATGCAGTACCTGTTTCAGGCCATGAATTTTCGGGGCGCGGCAGCGAAGCCGTACCGCGACCTGATTCAGGGGGTGGGTACGGAGGAGATCAGCCACGTTGAGCTCATTGGAACCACCATCTCTCGTCTTCTGGACGGCTCACCGCGGTATCAGGGCAAGCCAACCGACCCGCTGGATAAGCCGGGTGCTGGTGGCGCGATCCCACTGAACATTGCGCTCGATCACAGCAATATCCACCACTATCTCGTTGGCGCTCAGGGGGCACTCCCCGTCGATGCTGCCGGAAACCCGTGGAGTGGTAGCTACGTCTACAACTCCGGAAACCTCGTGCTCGATCTGCTGTACAACCTGATGCTGGAATCCACGGGTCGGCTGCAAAAATGCCGGATCTATGAGATGACGGACAACAAGACTGCGCGGTCGACGCTGTCGTATCTCATCGTTCGTGACCAAGCGCACGAGAACGCCTATGCCAAGGCGCTGGAGACGTTGGGGGTGGACTGGAACAAGCTCTTGCCGATCCCCAAGACGAACGCGGAGAAGTTCCCCGAGGTGAAGAAGCTGGTAGACCTCGGTCTGCAAAGTAAGCAGTACAGCTTCGATCTGGCTGGCCAGTCTGAAGCGGGCAAGATCTTCCAGGGCCTGTCGCCGTCGAAGGACGGCACGAAGCTGGACGCCAGCGAACAGGCCCCAGAGGGTGTTCCGTCCACCATCGCGGAAGAGCGCTTCGAAGAGTTTGCGCCTGGCCTTGATCCTGAGCTCCTCAAGCTGATTCAGGCCACGGCCGATCTGGAACTCGCTGAAGTCGACGCGATGTTTGGCCCCGTTGCCAAGAAGTAGTTGTAGCTAGTCGTTCGAGGAGCGGCCAGGTCTCAGTGAGAGGCCTGGCCGTTTCGCTGTCTGGGCAGGTGCGTGGGCATCCGCGCGCACCAGCGTGCGCCACCGTGCGCCAGCGTGCGCCAGCGTGCACCAGCGTGCACCAGCGTGCACCAGTGTGCACCAGTACGTGTTCTCTTAAGCCGGGCGGCTTTGCTTTCCGTCAAGCCAGAGCGTGTCGGACTCGTCGCTGTGCGCGGTTCCTGTTCCCACGTGCTTGGCGTCGATCTTGTCGCCCTTTTTGATCACGTGCACCAGCGCCATGGCGTGGCCGCGGCCCAGATCGTAATCCTCTTTCAGCCAGTCGACGATCACGCCCGACTTCGTGGCCGGGTCGTCGAGGCCTTTTTCGTGGGCGAGGGCGATGAACTGGCGCGGTGTCAGTCCCGTCTTTTCTTCAATGTTGTCGAGGTAGGCCTGGAATGACATCTCAACTCCTTTGTGCGCGGGGTGATCGCGCGTGGGGACTGCGCGTGGTTGCGATGGTAGCGAATCCGGGGTGGGGGAGGGAAGGAGGCGGATGGGACGTGAGGCGCTCTCTGTCGCTCTCTGCCGCGCTCCGCTCCCCGCCTGTCATTTCGCTTCGAGCGGAGTTTTTGCAACACGCCGGGCTCACGCGCCACCTTCCCTCGGCGTGTTGCATTTTCTCCGCCTGAACTTGCCCCGCTGGTCGAGGAGCGAGCGCCAGCGAGCGTCTCGAGACCCCTTCAACTGTCTCCAGACAGGCTCCTCCACAGGTCGCCCCTCGCGGGAGTTATCCACAGCAGAATGCCCAGATCAGAGAGTATTTACGGCCAGTAAGAATGTCAGTGGTGTCGAGGATAATTCAGTGTATGAACCCCCTCATGAAACAACTCGGCAGAGAAGTCGACGAGGCCGCCCGATTGCATCGGAGCGAAGCCTCTATCGCTGCGGCGAAAGCCATCGCGATCGACCGGGCCCGTCTAACCAGCGAGTCCATGACCACGGCCCCGGCCACCGTGCCACAGGCGGAACAGGCCTGGGCAAACGAACGCCTGCTCGTCACCGAACTGGTCTGCGCGTTCCGAGTGCCCGAACGCACCATGGAAACGATGATCGCCGTCAGTAAAGCTCTTGTGCACACACTGCCCGCGACACTGGCAGTGTTGGAAACCGGGGAAATCAGCTACCGGCACGCCACCACTCTTTTCGACCAGAGCATCGGACTCTCCCCGGAGAACATCGCAGCTTTGGAGGCGGCGGTGTTGCCTGATGCGGGCCGGCTGACGGTGGCGAAGTTCGCCCAGAAGGCCCGGCGTGTACGGGAACGGCTCGACGCGGAGTCAATCACCGCCCGGCACGAGCGCAGTGTC
This sequence comes from Leifsonia sp. Y878, assembly GCF_057669685.1. NCBI lineage: Bacteria > Bacillati > Actinomycetota > Actinomycetes > Micrococcales > Microbacteriaceae > Leifsonia > Leifsonia sp. Y878. The sequence continues at coordinate 26,632 of NZ_JBYHFS010000001.1, forward strand.
GCGGATCGAGCAGTGTTCTTCGAACCCGCCAAGGACGGCATGTGCTGGGTCAGCGCTTTCCTCCCGGCCGCGAATGGGCAGGCGATCGTGAACCGGGTGACGAACTTCGCGAGGAGTCTGCAGGGTTCGGACGACGCCCGCACCCTCACCCAGCTGAAGGCCGACGTGTTCGTCGACCTGGTCCTCGACACGGATGGCGGCAGCGGCAGCGACGGCGGTGCTGGCGCTGGTCGGCAGGCTAGCCGGGGCATCAAGGCCGATGTCGCCATCCTCGTTCCCGCCCTGACACTGCTCGGCCGCAGCGACGAACCCGCGGTGCTCGAAGGCTACGGGCCAATAGACCTCGACACCGCGAAGGAGCTCGTGGGAACTGCAACGAGCTTCGTCCGCATCCTCACCCACCCGGAGACGGGAGCGTTCCTGTCGGTAGGCCGGGATCGCTACCGGCCGCCCGCCGATCTCCGCACGGTATTGCAGCTGCGAGACGGCACCTGCCGGTTCCCCGGCTGCAACCGAGCGGCGAGGCAGAGCGACCTCGATCACACGGTGCCGTTCACTGAGAACGGTCACCAGGGCGAGACGAGGCTGACGAATATGGCCTGTCTCTGCGCGAAGAACCACCGCGACAAACACGAAATTGGCTGGCAGGTCACTCAGAACGGCGATGGGAACCTGCACTGGACGTCCCCGACCGGCCACAAATACGACACCGAACCTGAAAACCAGATCGGGCCGAGCATCCCGGACGTCGCCACCGCCACAGTGCCAGTTGAAGCAGTCCTCGAGGCGGTACCAGACGCGAGCATCCCACCGTTCTAGCCACCAGCATCGACAGTCCCAATCTGAGCGCGGGAAGAGTTCCAGTCAGAGCGCCCGAAGAGCTCCAGAGCGCCGGAAGACTAGCTCGACACAGCAACCCTGCCCCGGTCTGGGGGCGTGCTGATGGCTACGCCTTCCGAGCCCCGTCAATAGAGTGGCCATTCCGCGTCAAGTGAAGCGGTGCCCCTGACATGAAGGATCCCCATGGAAACCGCCGCCATCACCGCTTGGACATTCGTCTCAGAAGTGCCCATCCCGGACGACGTTGAATCGATGCTGGTACCGGGTGAGAAAGCAATCGCCGCGTACAAGACGATGCGCGACAGTGCGGTCTTCACCACCAAACGCCTCATCGTGCGAGATGCTCAGGGAATCACGGGCAAAAAGGTCGAGATGTACTCACTGCCGTACTCCAGCATCAACATGTGGTCATCAGAGAATGCCGGCACGCTTGACTTCAATGCCGAACTCGAGCTGTGGACCCGTGCTGGTCACATCAAGATCAAGGTCGGTAAGGGCGTTGATGTTCGGCGCCTTGACCGCCTCATCGCGCACGCCGTCCTTGGCGCCGAATTCGCCACGATTTAGCCAGCGCTACCGAGCGCGACGATGTGAGCCAGGGCATCTGGCATCCGTTAACGGATGCCCTGGCTGGGCCGCGACGATGAGCCAGGCGTGCAGCGCATGCGCATGCGCTTAGCGCTCGACAAAAGCCGCAAACAGTGGCGTAGCGAACACGGCAAACACAACCAGGTTCAGCACAACCGTGACCCAGAAAGCCGCCCGGAAGCTAGCCTTCTTCGTCTTGTGACGCAGCGTTTGCTGGGCAACAATTGCGCCCGGCCAGCCGCCGATGACGCCCAACAACAGGAGCGTGTTCTCCGACACGCGCCAGCGCCCGTTCGTCGCGGCCGACTTGTCGACCGCGTAAACGATGAAGCTCACGACGCTTGCTCCCAGGTACAGCCCCGCCACCCAGAGGGGGAGCGGCCAGAGTGCGTTCACGGCAAGGTATCCGGCCACGAAAACAACGACCATGAGGTAGTCCGCGAACCGGGATTTCCTCCCACGGGTATCACCGCGCTGTGAGTTGCTGCGCGGCGACATCGACCTCTGAGGTCGCCCCGAAGGCTGTCCTTGTCCACGCACCTGCTCGTACCCCGCCGGACGAACACGCGTCGCCCGATTCTTGCCGTCAGCCGTCTGCTCGACGTCAAAGGTGAGTTCCGTGCCGAGCTGCGGCCTGGCCGGCCCCGGTGGGAAGGCCTTGATGTGCACGAAAACCTGCTCTGTACCCGTCGCAGGGGAGATGAAACCGAATCCGCGCTCGTCGTTCCACGAGGTCAACGTCCCGCTCAGTCGCTTAGTCGTGGAACCCATCCTCAGAGCGTAGCGTCCAGGGCATGGGGGCTCGCCGAGGACCGGCGCGAGGACGTTGCAAGAAGCCCAACCGCCGCCGACAACTTATCTACGGCTCGCTACTTGTCATCGCCGTTGGTCTGGTCCGTGGCCTTGCGCCGGCGACGCCCCAGGAAGAGCACGACCGCGCCGACTGCCAGCAGTAATCCGCCGACGATCAGCGGAGCTGCGATGTTGGCTCCCGTCGACGCCAATGACGACGCCGTCGCAGCGACAGCTGCTGGTGCAGGCGTCGGCGCCGGCGTCGGAACGACGGGCGTACCAGCACCCGGGATGGGGCCGGTGGTCGAGACAGCACCGACGGACTGGTTTGCCAGGACAGAGAACCAGATGGTCTGGCTGAGCGGAGTGCCATCGGCGGCGGTTGCCTCAAGGACCAGGCGGTGGGAACCCGGCTCGACGTGAGACGGCAGGGCGGTCGTCGCGGTGTACGCACCTGCCGCATCCGCTGAACCGGCGTGAAGCACAACGGGCGTGGAGTGCATGGTCACGGTGACGGGCGAGCCCGGCGCCAAACCGAGGGCGGACACGTTCACGGTTGTGCCGCCGACCAGAGTACCGACGACGAAGTCAGTGACGACGTCGAGAGACGGCACAACGACGGGAGGGAGTACGACGACGGGAGGGAGTACGACGGGAGGGAGCGCAGCACGGGTCAGCATGACCGAGTAGGTCTTGAGGGTCGTCCCGTTTTGTGCAGTGACCACGACCGTGACGGCGTTGTCGCCGACGCTCAAGCTGATGGGTGCGGATGCGGCACCGCTCACGACCGCGGTGCCGTTCACGGTGACGGATGCCGTGGCATCCACAACTGTTGGAGTGACGGTGAGGGAGTCGGTCGCGTTGTCGACCGACGCCGTGTAGCTGGTCGTGCTGGCCGCAAATGCCGGGTCAAGCGTTCCAGCGGACAGCGCCAGGGCCGAGAGGTCGGCGACGGCCGAGGCGGCACGGGTGACGGTGACGGTGTAAGCCGTGGTGGTTGTGCCGTCCTGGGCGGTGACCACGACGGAGACTGTGCTGTCGCCGATTGCCAGTGCGATGGGTGCGGATGCGGCGCCGCTCACGACCGGGGTGCCGTTCACGGTGACCGATGCCGTGGCATCCGTCACTGTCGGGGTAACGGTGAGGGAGTCGGTCGCGTTGTTGACCGATGCCGTGTAGCTGGTGGTGGCGGCGTCGAAGGTCGGGGCAAGCGTCCCGGCAGACAGCGTGAGTCCGGACAGATCAGCGACCGCTGATGGGGCACGAGTCACCGTCGTCGTGTAGACCCGTGTGGTTGTGCCGTCTTGGGCGGTGACCACGAGGGTCACGGTGGTTTCGCCGACAGACAATGCAATGGGTGCGGAGGCCGTGCCACTGACGACCGCGGTGCCGTTCACGGTGACGGAGGCCGTGGCATCCGTGACCGTCGGGGTGACGGTGAGGGACTCGTCGGCGTTGCTAACCGCGACCGCATAGTCGGCGGTCCCGGTTGCGAAGGCGGGGGTGAGGGACCCGGCAGACAGCGTGAGGGCGGCGAGGTCAGCGTTCGACGAGGCGGCGCGGGTGATGGTGACGGTGTAGGTCTTTGTGGTCGTCCCGTCTTGGGCGGTGACAATGGTGGTGATGGTGTTGCTGCCGACGTTCAGGGCGATGGCGCCGGATGCGTTTCCGCTGGTGGTGTTGACACCGTTGACCGTCACGGAGGCACTGGCGTCGGTCAGGGTCGGGGTGACTGTGACCGACGTCGTCGCATTGCCGACCGATGCCGTGTAGCTCGTTGTGCCGGATAGGAACGTCCCGTTGAGGGTGCCGTTGCTGAGCGAGAGCCCGCTGAGGTCGGCATTCGACGAGCGCGCGCGAGTGATGGTGACCGTGTATGTTTTCGTGCTCGAGTTTTGTGCGGTGACAACGATGGTGAGGGTGTTGCTGCCGGCGGCCAGAGCGATGGCGCCGGACGCTGAACCGCTAGCCACCGCCATACCGTTGACCGTAACGGAGGCAACGCTGGTGGACACAGTCGGGGTGACCGTGACCGACGTCGTTGCGTTGCTGACGGATGCCGTGTAGCTGGTCGTGTTTGGCGCGAACGTGGGGCTCAGCGTGCCGGCGCTCAGCGAGAGTGCGCTGAGGTTGGCGTTGGACGAGGCTGCGCGGGTGAGGGTGACAGTGTAGGTCTTCGTGGTCGTCCCGTCTTGCGCGGTGACAACGGTGGTGAGGGTGTTGGGGCCGACGGCCAGGGCGATGGCGCCTGACGCTGAACCGCTGGACACCGCCATGCCGTTGACCGTCGCGGAGGCAGTGGCATCGGCCACTGTCGGGGTGACTGTAATCGACGTCGTTGCGTTGCTGACGGCTGCCGTGTAGGTGGTCGTGTTGGCGGCGAATGCTGGGCTGAGCGTGCCGGAGCTGATGGAAAGTGCGCTGAGGTTGGCGTTGGCCGAGGCGGGGGCAGGGCGGGTGATGGTGACCGTGTAGGTCTTCGTGGTCGCCCCGTCTTCTGCGGTGACAACGGCGGTGATGGCGTTGTTGCCGACGTTCAGGGCGATGGCGCCGGATGCAGTTCCGCTGGTGGTGCTGACGCCGTTGACGGTGATCGTCGCGTTGGAATTTGACGCGGTCGGGGTCACCGCGACCCAAGTCGTCGCATAGCTTACGGATGCCGTGTAGCTCGTCGTTCCCGCTGCGAACGTCGGGCTAGGCGCGCCGTTGCTGAGCGAGAGGCTGAGGAGGTTGGCGTTGGTCGAGGCTGCGAAGCGGGTGACGGTGACCGTGTAGGTCTTTACGATCGTCCTGTCTTGCGAGGTGACTTCGATGGTGAGGGCGTTGGGGCCGGTGTTCAGGGCGATGGCGCCGGATGCGTTTCCGCTGGTGGTGCTGACGCCGTTGACCGTAACGGAGGTCCTGGAATCGGCCAGGGTCGGGGTGACCGTGACCGACGTTGTTGCGGGGCCAACGGCTGCCACGTAGCTGGTTCTGCCTGACGCAAATGCCGGGCTGAGCGTTCCGGTGCTGAGGGTGAGTCCGCTGAGATTGATGTCGTCGTAGCCTACGGAGCGGGTGATGGTGACTGTGTAGGTAGTCGCGCTTACCCCGCCTGGTGCGGTCGCAACGATGGTGACGGTGTTGTCATAGAAGTCCATTGCGATGGGGCCAGATGCCGACCCGCTGGCAGCGCTGACTCCGTTGACCGTGACGGAGGCATTGGCGTCGGCCAGTGTCGGGGTGACGGTGAGCGACGTCGTCTCGCGGCCGAGGTACGCCGTGTAGCTGGTCGTACCCGGCGCGAACGCCGGGCTGAGCGTGCCCGTGCTGAGTGAGAGTGCGCTGAGCGACGTATCCGTTGCGGCGCTCGCCGGTGCGGCGGCCACCGTCGACAGGCCGGAGAGGGCGAGAACGGCGACGAGCGCCATGGCACTCAGACGGAGGGAGGTGAGGCTAAAGGCACGCATGGAACGAACCTACAGGACACGACAACTCGTAGTGGTTCAGATGGTCGAACGCGCCCGAACTGGGGTGAAAGCCCGCAACCTCTGTGACGATCACGTTCAACCCGCTCACGGCCGGTCACCGTCACTCCTGACCCGCCGATTTTCGGCTGAGCAAAGCGGCCGCCAGGAAGCACACGGCACCGAGAAACGTACCGAGATTCGCCCAGAAAAAGCTGACGAGATCATCCGTTTCAGGGATCACGAAAGCGCCGATCGCCGAGATGCCGAAGAAGACCGACCCAAGCAGGTTGAGCCATGTGCAGCGCCAGGTGCGAGCGCTCGGATCCCAGAGCTTGTCGCGCTCCGTGGTCGCCACCACGGCGAAAACGCTCGCAACGAGGAAGCAGACCGAGCCAAAGGCATCCGGTCGCCATCCGCTGTTCACCTGTGTCTCACTGTTCGCCGCCGTGATGAGGGCATCTGTGGTGCTGACGTTGAAGAAGAGCGTGCCCAGGAATTGCGCGGCCGAGCCCCACCAATCGAATGCGTCAGGCCGATTCATCGCGTGGTGCGGAGGGCGGCGCCCGCTCAGGCCGAGCTGAATGAAGGCCGCAGCGGTGAAGAACAGTGCGCCGACGAAGAACGTGATGTCGTCGATCAGCGTGCCGACTGCGAGTGCATAGAACGGCACGGCCCCGACCAGAAAGCAGAGTGAACCGATGGCGAATCCCCAGGCTTCGCGTCGCAATCGGACTGTTCGCTGAGGGGACACGCCGTTGCTTCGCCCGCTTGTTGTCCGCTGTGCGCCGTGGGTCCTGGGCGCTACCCGATCAGAATGCTGAACGCTTCGGGCAGCACCACGTTCACAGGTGCCCCGACAAACAGCGGCGCGATCTGCGCCGGTCGGTAGCCGGCAATCCCGCAACCGATCTCGGTCACGAGAAACCGCAGCTCTGGGTGCACCGTGGCGAAGTCCAGAAAGCCGGACACCTCGGTGATGATCACGTTCAGGCCGCTCATGGTGTCGATGGCGTACGAGCTGCCATGCAGGCCGTGGCCTTCGCCCCACACCGCACCGAACTTGTCGGCAGCGAGTGCCGCCGCCCCCGCAACGTGCTGGCCACTGGCGTTCGACCCGAATACGAACACTTCGCCCGGAGCAAGCTCTGTGATTCTCATGCTCGCGATTCTAGAACTGGAGGATGCGCGGCGGCTATGGGACCGCGCCAGCGAACGCGTGTAAGCCGGGGAGACAAAACGCTGCCCAATGTTCCCCCCAACAGCCGATTGTCCGGGCTGCAACATCCGCTTCCCCGGCAGGGAAGACACTTCGCGCACCCGGCTGTGGCGCATCGAATCACACGGCATACTCAGTGCGTGACCAACCCCCACCACCCGACAGGCCCCTCGCTCAATGGCGTCGAATTCGTCATTCCGCAGTCGTCGACCGTGGCCAGGATCCATCAGCTGAACGCAATGGTGTGGGGCGAATACGTGCAAGGCTCCGCTCACCTCGGAGGGTTCGTCGGTCGCCGCAAGGACGACACCCTTGAACTGCAATACGTGCACTTCGACGTTGAGAGCGGACAGCTGTCGTCTGGCGATGCGGCCGGGCTCATCCAAATCAGGAGTTCCGACGACACTGCTGCCGGCGTTCCGTTCGTGCGTGTGACGCTGGATGCCTTCGGTGACGATGACTTCTCCCGCCACATGGAGCTTCTCCCTGCCGGTTCCGATGCGCTCGGCGCTGAACGATTCGACGCCCTCCTGGTTGCAACCGCAGCGCGCTTCAAGGGCGAAGCGATGATCGACGGTGCTGAGTTCGTGCTGGAATCGTCCACGGCCAGCGTGGTCAACCAGCAGTCGCCGTCGCGCTTCTTCTTTCACGAAGCGAGCGGAATAGTCTTCGCCGAATACGAGGGCGACACCGTCACCTTCGGCCACACCGTTGGTATTCGCGAGGGCAACGTGCTGCGCGAGTGGTTCGTTCACGAGTTCAAAGCGACCGGCGAAGCCATGATCGGCCAGAGCACCAGCCGCATTGAAATGCGAGCGGATGGCCAGCTCGAGTTGAAAGAGGACTTCGTGCTCAACGGGGCGCCTGGCTACAGCGTCTGCGTGGAGGTCTAGCGGGCGTCAGCCGCGACCTAGGAATCGATCGCTGGCCGTGTTAACCTCGCCGGTGGGCGAAGGGAACAACCATGGTCAGCTTTCGAACAACGCTGTGGGCCGCTGGCGGCAACAACGTCGGCATCGTCGTGCCGGAGGAGATCGTGCTCGGCTTTGGCCGCGGCAAACGCGTGCCCGTCGTCGTCACCATTGATGGCGACTACTCGTACCGAAACACGATCGCCTCGATGGGTGGTCAATTCCTGATCTCATACAACGCCGAGACCCGTGCCGCCACAGGCAAGGGCGCTGGAGATGAAATCGAGGTCACCCTCGACGTCGACGACGCCCCGCGCACCGTCGACCTCCCGGCAGAACTGGCTACGGCGCTCGAGGCTGACGCGCTGGCTGCGCAGGCCTGGTCGGCGCTCTCGTACAGCAAGCAGCGCGCATTCGCCCAGTCAGTTGACACTGCCAAGAGTGACGACACCAGAACGCGGCGGGCGCAGAACATCGTCGAGGCGTTGCGGTCCTAAGCGGGTGCAGCGCTAGCTCGACGGAGTTCTCTCGGGCGACAGAGGCGGCGGCTACAGCGACCGCCACGTGACATCCGAAGTGCCGCCGTCCGCCCTGACCCAATCCGTCGCGGAGGAGTCGCTGCTCAACACGTCGGTCAGCCAATACGTTTCGTCCGGGCTCCAGCCGGCGAGTACTGTCAGCGCAGGGCCGGCCGGCAGCGGACGACCCGCAACAGTGAGGTACGCCCACACGCTCAGGTGCACGCCATCGAAGTCTTGGGCGACAGCGCTCCAATCGGGGACCATCCAATCGGCGCTCACGCCCGTTGTCCGCCACCAGTCATGTCGCCTCGAACGACGCACATCGAGCGGATAGCGCGCCACGAGCCTTGACCAGGCCGCGGCATCCGCTATCTCGTAAATCCTCGCCCCGGAGCTCACCTGGATCGGCTGCACGCGAGCGCGTGTCCAGCCAAGTGTGTCTTCAATGCATGCCAGTCGCAGTGCGCCGAGCCCCGGTAGGGATCGGGTGGTGACGGGAACGGCCTCCGGGGCAGGCGTCGACCACCATCGCCCGCTCCAATTCGCCTGTGGGTCGGCCGGGCGCGAGTGCGCGTGAGCTTCGTCTGCGAGGGTCGCGGATTTCCAAGCGGTCAATCGCGCTGCGGCACCCTGAAGGGTCAGCGGCTGGGGCACGGGCACGGAGTACGGCTGGTCCGCGCCCTGCCAGGTGACGAGCTGCTGATGCTGCTCGTCCACCGGGCTCCGCCACCAATGCGTGGCAGGGGAGTCGGCGGCTGCCATGGCGAGCGGGCGCAGGGCGTCGATGATGGCATCCTCACGCAGGATGACGTCGACGTCGTCCGGCTCCTGCCAGTACTTCGCGGAGGAGACGGCGTGCGCAAGAGATTCCAGCAGCATGGTACCCGTGGCGCCAGCTTCACCCGCCACGATCGCCGCGGGATCAACTGCACGTAGCTCGGCGGCCAAGGCGTCCCGCACCTGCTCGCTTCGCGGCGCTTGAGCAAACGTGGGCAGCATTGACCACACTGCGGGATTGAGCTGCGTGGCCACGCCCAGGCAGAATCGGCGTCCCCGCGGACCGTCGAGGAGGTCATCGAGCGTTCGCCCGGCATCCGCTTGTATGGGGGACGTCACCTACGCCGGCCAGACGCCGATGATGATCGCCATGATCACGACGGTCACGAGCTCGTGCGCGATGTTGAGCACCGTCAGTCCAGGTGGGCGCTGGTCGAACGCGTCATGCGTCACGAATCGAGCCGCGGTGAAGCCCGCCCACAGCACAATCGCGGTCACGATCGCATTCCACAGGAAGCTGCCGCCGTAGAAGTCCCACGCGATGAACGTCGCGCCGGCGAGCACCCACGCGGTCACGAAACTCACCAGCACCGTGACGGCGATGGGGCCAACGGCATCCGAGCCCTTGCCAGACGGGGTGACGCCTGCCGCCTTCATCCAGTAGTTGCCGAAGACCCTGGGCGTGTACCAAATCGAGCCGACGATCATGCTCGACAACGTCGCCAGGATGACCGCCCAGTAGTTGATATCGGGGAACATCAGCGTCCTCTCGTCTAGCATCGTCACCCGCGCTCAGCAGGCGACTCTCCCAGAAGTCTCGATAGCCAGAAGTCTAGGTCGCTGTGCGCATCACCGACACGAGTCAGTGAAACGGATGCCGGATCGCAACAGTCGGTTACCTGGCCGCCGCTTCGTAAAGTTTCTACAACGAAACCGCTGGTCGGCCATTGAATTTCCCGCGAATCGAGCCATCCCCGCGATATGGTGCGACGGCGCACCGCTCGCGTGCGCTCACCCCGACGCGGGGGAGCCGTTGCTCCGCCGCTCATCACGGGCGCGATCCACTCGCGCTATCGATTGGAGAAGCATGACCGTCCTGAACAACGAGTCGCCATACACGCCGTCTGCTTACACGGCCCAGACAACCGTTTCGCAGAAGTCGTTCGTCGTGAATTGGCTGCTCGCCCTGCTGCTTGGGGGCCTCGGCGTCGACCGCTTCTACCTGGGCAAGGTGGGCACCGGCATCCTGAAGCTGATCACCCTCGGTGGCTTCGGCATCTGGAGTTTGATCGACCTGATCCTCGCGCTCACCGGATCGACCCGCGACAAACAGGGTCTGTTGCTGGCCGGTTACGACCAGAACAAGAAGATCGCCCTCATCGTGACCATCGTGGTGCTCGTCCTCAGCTTCCTCGGCAGCGCGAACAGCGCGGCCCACACGATTGCGAACCTGTACTACTAGGTCCTGGCTTGCTGGTGGGGCGAGCTCCAGTGATGGCCGCTCGCCTCACCAGCCAGACGGATGTCGGTCGCCCCGGCTACGCTCGAATCGTCGACGAAAAGCTCGATGGGAAGCGAAAGTTCGAGAGAAAGTAGGCGCGGATGTTCGTCCTCGACGACAGCCTGGTCACCAGCGCAACCGACCTGACCGCCGCGTCGACCTGCGAATTCGCCTTCCTGCGGAAGCTCGACGCGAAGCTCGGACGACGACCAGCAGAGGCAGATCCCGCCGACGCCATGCTGGATCGCACGGCCAGGCTCGGCGACGCGCATGAACTCCGGGTGCTCGAGGCCTACCGCGCGCAGTACGGTGCCGGCGTCGTTGAGATTGAGCGCCCCGATCGCCTGAACCGCGAAGCGCTCGAATCGGTCGCTGCCCAGACCGTGACGGCTTTCGAAGCGGATGTCGACCTCGTCTTCCAAGCGACATTCTTCGATGAGGGATTCGGGGGGAGGGCCGGCGCACCCGGCGCACTTCCTGGCGAAGTTCCCGGCGCAATCCCGGTCGCGTTCATCGGATTCGCCGACTTCATCGTGCGCCAGAGCGACGGCAGCTACCTCGTGCAAGACACCAAGCTGGCCCGTCGCGCGAAGGTCACCGCCCTGCTGCAGCTCGCCGCCTACGCCGACCAGCTGGAGTTGATCGGGGTACGCCCCGCCGAGACGGTGGAACTCTTGCTCGGCGACGGTGGGGTGAGTGTGCACCGGTTGGCGGACATCCGCCCGGTGTATCGCCGCCGGAAGCGCCGCCTGCTGCAGATCATCGAGGAGCGCCTGCTCGACGCGGAGACCGTGGCGTGGGGCGACCCCCGCTATGCGATCTGCGGTCGCTGCGCCACCTGCGAAGCCGAGGTGCAGGCGCACCGCGACCTGCTGCTCGTCGCCGGCATGCGCGTGACCCAGCGCGAGCGACTGGCCGAGGCCGGCATCCACACGATTGACGAGCTGGCGGCATCCGCTCTACTCGCCTCCGGCGGAACTGTCGACGGCATCGCAGACAGCACCCTCGCCGCGCTCCGCACCCAGGCGCAGCTACAGCTCGACGCAGTGAGCGGCCAGGCGCCGCCCATCGAGATGTACAACCCGTCGGCGCTCGCCGTGCTGCCAGAGCCAGACCCCGGCGACATCTTCTTCGACTTCGAGGGCGACCCGCTCTACACAGAGGGCGCTGCCGACCGCTGGGGGCTCGACTACCTCTTCGGGCTGGTCGAACCCGACGGCACCTTCCGCGCATTCTGGGCGCACACCTTCGAGGAGGAGCGGCAGGCGCTGCGCGACTTCCTCGACTACCTCGCAGAGCGGCGCGCGCAGTACCCAGCCATGCACATCTACCACTACGCCGCCTACGAGCGCACGCACCTGCTGAGCATCGCCGCCCGGCACGGCGTCGGTGAAGACGAGGTCGACGACCTGCTGCGGGCCAACGCGCTCGTCGACCTGTACCCGCTGGTGCGGAAGACGCTGCGGGTGGGCTCGCGCTCCTACTCGATCAAGAAGCTCGAACCGCTCTACATGGGCGATGAGCTGCGCGGCGGCGACGTCACCAACGCCGCAGACTCCATCACCGAATACGCCGCAGCACGCGAGCTGTTCGACAACGGCGACGTCATCCAGGGCCAGCGGATGCTCGACTCCATCGCCGACTACAACCGTTACGACTGCGTGTCCACGTTGCGCCTGCGCGATTGGTTGCGCGGCAAGGCGGAGGAGTACGGCATCCCGAGCAATGCGGCGTCGTCCATGGAGGAACCGCGCCCAGAGCTAGAGCCGTCGCTGCTGCGTGACGCGCTGATGGCGATCGCCGGCGACCCGCTGAACCCCGATCGCACCCCAGACCAGACGGCCGCCGCATTCGCCGCCGCGGCACTCGACTATCACCAGCGCGAACAGAAGAGCTTCTGGTGGGGGCACTTCGCCCGGCTGGAACAGCCCATCGAGGAGTGGGAGACCACCCGCGATGTGTTGCGCATTCACGATGTGCGCGTGGAGAAGGACTGGTACCGCGAGGGACGCCAGCGCACCGACCGGCGTGAGCTGTGGCTGCGTGGCACCCTGGCCCCCGGCAGCAGCATCAAGCCAGGAGACCAGGCCGGCCCGTACCTGCTCTACGAATACCCCGGCCCGTTCATCGACCCGAAGGCATCACCTGGCGCGCGCACCGCACGCACCGTGAAGGTGCTCGAGGTCGCCGACGACGGCAGCATCCTGGTGGAGGAGACCCTCGGTAAGGACATCGCGCCGTACTCGCACCGCCCGTCTGCCCTGGCGCCATCCGCGCCGCCACCCGCCGGCCAGCAGAAGCCGGCCATCGAAGAGTGGGCAGAAACCATCGTCGATGCCCAGCCGGAGTGGCCAGCGCAGCCGACTGTCGACATCCTGCGCAAGATCGAGCCGCGTACCCGGTCCGGCCAGCTGGCGCCGGTTCCTGCCGACCCGCAGGGCAACGAACGCATCGATGCCGTCGTGTCGAGCCTGCTCGACCTCGACCACTCCTACCTCGCGGTGCAGGGCCCGCCAGGCACCGGCAAGTCGTATCTCGGCGCCCACGTGATCAAAGCCCTCGTGCTTGGGCACGGCTGGAAGATTGGTGTTGTCGCGCAGTCCCACGCTGTGGTTGAAACGCTGCTGGCCGCCGTCGCGAAGGCCGGCCTCGACCGCTCCCTCGTCGGCAAGGTGCAGAAAGCGGGCACCGCGAAGGCAGCGGCGGGGGAGACCGCCGGCGACGGCTTCGACGACGCGGACGACACCGACGACTCCCCGTACACCGAGCTGCCGAAGGACGGCCAGCTGCTCTTCGCGCTTGACCACGCAGACACCGGCTTCGTGCTGGGGGGTACAGCCTGGGACTTCAGCAACCCGGCGCGCGTTCCCCGAGACAGCCTCGACCTGCTGGTCGTCGACGAGGCCGGGCAGTTCTCCCTCGCCTCCACCATCGCCGCGAGCGTCGCGTCGAAGAACCTGCTCCTCCTCGGCGACCCGCAGCAGCTGCCGCAGGTGAGCCAGGGCACCCACCCTGAGCCCATCGACCAGTCGGCGCTCGGTTGGGTCAGCGCCGGTCACGATGTGCTGCCGCCCGCCCTCGGCTACTTCCTCGCGGAGAGCCGCCGCATGCACCCCGCCGTCACCGCCCCGGTATCGCAGCTGTCGTATGAGGGTGCGCTGCACTCCCACCCGGTGGCTGCCACACGCTCACTGCACGGCATCACGCCAGGGCTGCACATTGTGCCGGTGACCCACGTCGGTAACTCCGTGGAATCGCCAGAGGAAGCGGCGGCCGTGGTCGAACTCGTCCAGAGCCTCCTCGGCACACGCTGGGACGATCCAACAGAGAAGCGCCACGACGACCCACTCACCGAAGACGACATCATCATCGTCACCCCGTACAACGCACAGCTGAACACCGTGCGCGACGCGCTAGCGGATGCCGGCCTCACCTCGGTGCGCGTCGGCACCGTTGACAAGTTCCAGGGCCAGGAAGCTGCCGTTGCCATCGTGACCCTTGCGGCCTCCTCGGCGGCGGATGTACCGCGCGGCCTGTCATTCCTCATCATGAAGAACCGCCTGAACGTGGCAATCTCCCGAGCAAAATGGGCGGCATATCTCGTGTACTCGCCGGCGCTCGTCGACAGCCTTCCGGTGACCCCTGCCGGGGTGGCAGAGCTCAGCGCGTTCATCACGCTCGTCGAGTCTGGAGTCTGATCAGCGAAAACGCTGGGTGACGGTGCGGTGGAGGTGGCGCGCGGCATCCGTTTCAGTCGATCTCTCGAAATGTGCACGTGCTGCAATTTTCGAAATTGAGGTTCGATACCCAGCCGAAACGGTAATCGGAGTGCCTCAAAGCACCGTAACGTTGACAGGTGGTCTCCGCTCCTCAGATCTTGAAGTGAATGCGTGCCACGCACAGGAAAGGTTTTGCGTTGAGCGACGAATGTATCCATGGACTTGCTGGCGGCCTATGCGCCAGTTGTTACCCGAAAGCAGTCCCAGACGAGTCACTAATCGTTAAGGCGCCACGTGCTCGTGCGTCGAAGCCCATGTCGCTGCGATCAGCTCCCTCTCCCATCTCGGTCACCCTCAAGGGACCGAACTCGGTGAGTTCTGTACAGACGTCAACTGCGAAGACGGCCGTCTCCATGCCGCCGGCTCGCGTTGGCGAACAGCGCATCTACCACGTGACCCACATCGACAACCTGGCTCAGATCCTGGATCGCGGCGCCCTGCTCGCCGATTCCAGCGATTCAACGCCTGTCGTCGACATCTCGTCGCCGGAGAACCGCGCTGCCCGTCGCGAGACCCCGGTCTCCGCAGCGGATGGCGCGAAGGTTGCCGACTACGTGCCGTTCTTCCTCTCGCCGAACGCCAGCGTGTGGAACAGCATCCGTGCGCACACCGTCGATCCCCGGATCGCCCAGGCCGCAACCGACTCGTCGGTCTTCGACTACGTGATCCTCGTGAGCACGGTCAAGTCGGCCATCGAGTCGCTGCCGGAGGCCACCGTTGCCGCCGAAGCAGCAGACGAGTCAGCGGATGCCGCAGCGAGCGACCCCGCGTTCTCCGTCACCGACGGCGACGCCGTCATCGGTCACACTCGCTTCACGACGAGCCGTGAGGAGACGGAGCGCCTGCTCTGGACCCTCCGCGCGAACGATGCCGGCACCATCCTTGAGTCTGAGTTCCTCGTGAAGGACGTCTTGCCCTTCGACCGCATCACCCTCATCGGTGTCGCAAACGACAAGGTTCGCCAGACGGTCCGTAGCATCCTGAGCCCCTCAGGTTTTGCCACCAAGGTCGCCGTGTACCCGCCGTGGTTCCAGCCGACAGACGAAGACGCCGACCTCGAGGCGTAACCGAGCTTCGCTCGTTGGGGACCACGCGCTAGCGAGCGACTTTGGTCCTCTCACACCAGTGGTTCGAAGGGGCATTGTCGTCAGACAGTGCCCCTTCGCTGTCCCACCGCGCCCGTTGTCGCTGGTCGCGCCCGCTATAGCGGTAGCGGCGCCCCGCAGCGGGCGCGATGGGCGCGCGGTACGGGTTTCAGGAGCGATCTCGTTCCTCGGACGCGCCTCTAAACCGAAGGCCGGAAGCTACCGGCCAGGTACCACCGTCATGACCCGCAGCACGAAGTTGTAGAAGTCCACCATGTACGCCCGCAGAAACTCTGCGGTTCCCTCGTTCGTGACCTCACCGTCGTCAGTGATGAGTCCGGGGGTCACCTGGATGTAAGCCTCCGGTGCCGTCATCTGCGGGGCGTTGCAGAACGCGAGAGTTCCGCGCAGGCTCTGCTGGGCCAGGGCGGTGCCGATCGCTCCGGGCGACGCACCGATCACCGCTGACGGCTTGCCGGTGAGCGCGTTCTGCCCCCAGGGGCGGCTGGCCCAGTCCAGTGCGTTCTTCAGTGCGCCAGGCACGGAGCGGTTGTACTCCGGCGTGACGAACAGCAGCGCGTCCACGGACTCGATGGCAGCCTTGAAGTCCCGCGCAACCGGTGGGTAGTCGGCGTCGAGATCCCGGTTGTAGAGCGGGAGATTCTTAATCGTGATTTCGACGAACTCCATCTCGGGCGGAGCGAGCCTGATCAGCGCCTTCGCCAGCGTGCGATTGATCGACTGCGATGACAGGCTGCCGACGAAATAGCCAACCGAGTAGGGCGGTTCGTGTTCAAAGATAGTTGTCATCACCTCAGCTTGCGCTCGATGCCTGCACCTGTCGAGGGAGTGAGTACACCCGAACGCACTCATGCAGCCGGCGCGCGCCTACCGCTCGAGCAAACCCCTGATGTCATCTGCCGTGAGCGTCGAGCTGAACAGGGCGTCGTCATCCACAACGGCGTTGAACAGGGCCGCCTTGCGGTCTTTGAGCGCCATGACCTTCTCTTCGATCGTGTCGGTGGCGACCATCCGGTACACCATCACGTTCTTGGTCTGGCCGATGCGGTGGGTGCGGTCGATGGCCTGGGCCTCGCTGGCCGGGTTCCACCACGGGTCGAGCATGAACACGTAGTCGGCCTCGGTGAGGTTGAGGCCGAACCCGCCTGCCTTCAGGCTGATGAGGAAGACCGGTGCGTCGCCGGTCTTGAAGCGGGCGATGACCTCCGGGCGCCGGAGGGTCGACCCGTCGAGGTACTCATAGGCGATTCCCTCTGCGTCGAGCCTGGCCGCGGCCTTCTGCAGGTAGGAGGTGAACTGGCTGAAGATGAGCGCGCGATGCCCCTCGGCCACCACGTCTTCGAGCTGCTCGAACAGTGCATCGAGCTTGCTCGAGGGAATCGACGCGTATGCCGGATCGATGAGTGACGCGTCGAGGCTGAGCATCCGCAACAGGGTCAGCGAGCGGAACACGATGAAGCGGTTGCGATCGAGGTCTTCGATGAGCCCGAGCAGCTTCTGCCGCTCGCGCTGCAGGAACGTGTCGTACAGCTCGCGGTGCTCCGGTGCCAGGTCGATCTGCAGCGTCTGCTCCTGCTTGGCGGGCAACTCTGGCGCCACGAGTTCCTTGGTACGGCGCAGCATGAGCGGGCGGATGCGACGCTGCAGTCGACCCAGCCGCTCCCTGTTCTTCTCCAGCTCGATCTGGCGCACGTAATCTTCGGTGAACTTGCGGGCAGACGGGAACAGTCCTGGCGCGACAATCGCGCACAGCGACCACAGCTCAAGCAGGTTGTTCTCCATCGGCGTGCCGGTGACGGCCAGCTTGAACGGTGCTTTCAGATCGACGGCGACGCGGTGCACCTGCGATTCGCGATTCTTCACGAACTGGGCCTCATCGAGAATCAGGCCGGCCCAGTCCTCGGCCTGGTAGGCCTCTGCGTCCAGTCGGAACAGCGCATATGAGGTGACCACGACGTCGGGCCTGGCTGCCGTAGTTCCGGCGCCGGTGCCCGAACCCATGGCATCCGGGAGCCCCCCGATCTTCGTCACCACACGCACATCGAGGCCCGGCGTGAAGCGCGCGGCCTCGCTCGCCCAGTTGCCCACAACGGATGTCGGCGCCACGATCACGAACGGACGGCTGGGTTCGTGGGGCGCTCGTTCCTTCACGTGCGCGAGCAGGGCGAGGGTCTGCACTGTCTTGCCGAGGCCCATGTCGTCGGCGAGGATGCCGCCGAGGCCGTGTGTCCACAGGAACACGAGCCAGTTGAAACCGTCGACCTGGTACGGGCGCAGTGTGGCGTTGAGGCCTGCTGGCAGGGGGATCGCGGGCACGGCTGACGTGCTGGGCGTGCGGCCTGAGCCGCCTGAGCCGCCTGAGCCGCCTGAGCCGCCTGAGCCGCCTGAGTCACCTGAGTCGCCCTCCGCACCGGCAGCTGCTTCGTCGCCGAGGGTGCCGGCTGCCGCTGTCAATGCGATGAGTCCGCTGACGGCGGCGCGCCAGCTTTCTGCCTGTTCTGTCTCGTCGGCGAGGTCTTCGAATTCTGCCCAGAGGCCGACTTGGTGCCGGTTGATCCGCAGCTTTGTCTCCCATTCGGCGAGGTCCCTGGCCTCGTCGATGAGCTCTTTCAGCCGGTCGAACTCCGGCTGGTTCAGCGAGAGATAGGAGTTGTCAACGAGCAACAGTTTCTTCTTGCCCTTCGACAGCGCCTTGAACAGTGGGCCGAACGGGATGCTGTGCCCCGCAACCTTCACCACAACGCCGAGATCGAACCAATCGCGGTGATCGCTTTCGACCGTCATGAAGACCATCTCCGGCCGGTCGGTGAGCTCGCGGTAGCGCGGTTTGACGCCGACCACGTCGACACGGATGCCGGCCCGGCGGGCGAGCCTGGGCAGCATCCGCTCGGTGAATTCGGCGGCGTCGACGTCGCGCAGCGTGGTGGGTGCGAAGCTGTCGATACCGGTGCGCGACAGGATCGCCCGTTCGGAGCGAAGGTTGCGCCAGTCGGCGTCGGGTGCTGCGGCAGATTCAGGACCTGTGGACGTGGCCGCGACAGCCGCGGCCGATGCAGCAGCCGCTGCAGACCGGGCTGACGTCGACCTGGCAGCCGCGGTCGCCCGAGCTGCTGCGGCAGAGGCAGAGGCCGCAGCGGTGGGTGAGGCCATGGCCCGTCCCTGCGCGGTCATCTGCTGCACGGGCAGCGTTGTGATCGCCGTGCCCAGCGCATACTCCCAGTGCCAGGCGAGGTGCAGGTTGTGCTTCGGCTGGAACGTGGCCGTGAGCACGAGCGTGGGTGGGCCGGGCTTCGGGAAGTCGACGGAGGCATCCGTGCTGGTGATCGTGATCGAGCTGCGCAACCGGGGATAGTGCTCAGCGAGGAACTCGGCCACATCGGGCGCCGGAATGGTGAGCGATGCGCTCTCGCCGAGCAATCGTCGCTGCTGTTTGGTGAGCGGACGAGTCGTGGGAGCGAGCGCGAAACTCTGCCGGGGGAGAAGCTGTGCGCTGTAGATGCCGTGGGTGCCGATGAACCCGCCGGACTCCGGCGGGTACGACCGGCCATCGATGGTGAGGTGGGTGGTGAGCTGCACGGCACCGGATGCGGTGGGCTCAGCACCACCCGCACTACTCGCAGCGCGCGTCGCATCGACGCTCACGCTGGCTTCCGTTCCCACGATGACAACGGCATCCTTCTTCGTGCCGACGAAGTCGATGCCGAGGGACGTGGCTTCAGCGAGAAGGTGCCAGAGCACGGGGCTGACGAAGTCGTCGAGGTAGATCCAGTCGCTTTCCTGCCCGGAGTACGCGCCCCTGGTTGCCCGGTGCATGGCGACGAATTGCGAGAACCAGCGGTGCTGCTCCGGGTACAGATTCAAACGATTCAGCTGGTGGGAGACGCTATTCCACGCCACGGTCGACTTGACCCAGTTGCCCAGGGAGTTGCGGAGCACGGGCCGCACGCCCAACCGAAATTGGCCAGCGGATGTCACGGCCTCGCTGGTGACCGGCCTCGCCGTTGGTCCGCGCCAGCGTTCGCTGGTGCGCGGGGTTTGCTCGCGCAGCTCGAACTGCAGCGCCAGCGGAGTGAACGGGGTGGCAACGACCGCGTGGGGCTGATCGGCCGGACCGGTGAGCGCCAGCACGGCGGTCTTCCAATCGGGCTGCGGCATGCCCCCATGCTCTCACGCGCGACCGACAGTTCCCGTCGCGCGCGTGGTGGGCATCACGCCTGCGGAGTCAGCGAACTTGCCGCAGCAGCGCGAGTCGACTGGTCGTGCGCTCGAAGTCACGCGTCGCGGGTGTCACGCGCAGCGCATCCGCTGCCGCATGCTCGCTCACGATGTGCAGTGTCACGTCCCGATCGGCCAGCACGTCGATGAGATTCGCGAAGCGCTGCCTGGCCTGCATGGTCGCGGTCTGGAGCACCGGCACGCCCTCGACGACCCAGCGCTGATAAACGGATGCCCACCTCAGGTAGTCGCTCACCGCCGAGTCCGCCTCGCACAGCTCGTCGAACTGGAACCACACCTCGCCATCGTGCGCCCGGCGTGCAGCGAAGTGGTGGCCGCTCGCCGAAAGAGTCGCCTGCTCATCGGCGTGCGGGGCGACCAGGCCGGCGTCGCCGAGCTGCTGCGCGCTGCCGGGAGTCAGCCAGCAGCCGGCTGCGAAACCCGTCCCTGCCGTGGCCGGGGCGAGGCGGCGGTAGTCGATGGTGCCGCCGAGTTCGAACACGTCGAGATGGCGTTCGATGAGGGCGATGCCCGGTTCGAACAGGTCGTGGAAGTCAGCGTCCGGCAGCAAGTCTGTCGGAGCGTAATTCGACGTCCCCAGCACGCTCACCCCGCGCGCGAAGATCTCTTCGAGCACGCGGGTGATGAGCGCGGCATCTCCGGAGTCGTGCACGTGGAACTCATCGAAATAGAGCAGGTCGATGCCGTCGAGCAGCTCGGCGATGGCATCCGCGATGACTTGCCCAGGCTCGGAGAGTCCACTCGACCGGTTGCGCCAGATCGCCTCGTGCAGGCCGCGGAAGAATCCGTGAAAATGCGTGCGACGTTTCGCCTCGGTGGGCAGCGCATCGAAGAAGGCGTCACACAGCCACGTCTTCCCCCGCCCGACGGGACCATGTATGTACAGGCCGCGACCGACGCCGGTTGCCGGCCTCGCGGCATCCGTCATCTGCGTGCCGAAGGCGCCCAATGCCGCGACGAGGCGCTGCTGCTCTGCATCGAGAACCACGCTGTCGAGAACCAGGCTGTCGAGAACCAGATCATCCAGAACCACCCCTCCGCTCGCGAACGGCGCGGCAGGGGTGGCGATGCTCATGAATCGAACCTACAGGGGCGGCAGCGATGTGCCGCACTCAGCGCTTCAACACGTTTTCATCACGACCCGCCAGCCGAAACGTGTCAGAAATGCGCCGACGCTATACAAGGAGATACAAACCACAGCGCGAAGGGGTATGACCATGTTCAAGCACCGCCTGAGGGCGTCCGGGGCAGTTGCCATCGGACTGGCATCGATGCTGGCTGTCACGGCCTGTACAGCTGCCTCGCCCGCCGCCACCGACGCCGGGGGCAAGACCCTCGTCATCAATAAGTCATTCGATTTGAAGACCAGCGATCCGGCCCGTTCGTTCGAGCTCACCGGCAGCGTTGTGGATAAGGCGCTCTACGAGACGGCGCTCGACTTCGAGGGCAGCGACGTGACGACCGTGGTCAACGGTGTCACCAGCTACGAGTCGAACGCTGACAACACCGTTCTCACGCTCACCATGGATGGCGAGCACACCTTCTCAGACGGCACCCCGGTAACCGCTGACGACATCGTTTTCTCCTACCAGCGCGTGCAGGGCATCGCTGGTAACCCCTCGTTCCTGCTTGACGGCGTGACCGTCGCCAAGACCGGTGATGACACCGTCACCCTCACCAGCGCCACCCCGAATCCCGCGCTGCCATTCATCCTGCCGAACCCGTCGCTCGGTATCGTCAACTCGAAGCTGCTCATCGCAAACGGCGGCACGACAGACGCAGATGACAAGGCAGAGGCCTTCCTCAACGAGACGTCGGCCGGCTCCGGCCCGTACATACTCGAGTCGTACAGCGTCACCACGAAGGTGACCTTCACGCTCAACCCTGAATACAGCGGTGAGGCTCCTGTCTACAGCCGCGTCGTGCTCGAGAATGTCGAGGGCCCGACCCAGAAGATCAATGTGCAGGCCGGAGCAGCGCAGGTCGCGCTCGACCTGAACGCCGACCAGGTCTCCGACATGGGCGACAGCGCCACTGTCGTCAAAAACGTCTCGCCGTACCTCATCTACTCCTGGTTCAACCAGGATGCGGCCGTGAGCGCTGGCGTCACCAACCAGCCCGACTTCCTCAAAGCCGTGCGATTCGGCATCGACTACGACAAGATCCTGTCGATCGCCGGTGAGGGCGCAGTGCAGCCTGGCGGAATGGTTCCCTCCATCTTCCTTGGCGCGCTCAAGGAAGACCCGGCCAACGTCTTCGACCTGGCCGAGGCCAAGAAGGCGCTCGCATCGAGCGGCTACTCAGGGGAGGCCGTGACCTTCTCATACGCGAACGACGTCACGGTGAACGGCCTGCAGATGCAGACCCTCGCAGAGGCGATCCAGTCACAGCTGAAGGACGTCGGTATCACGCTGACCCTCGCCCCAGGGCCGATCTCCACCTTCCTCGACGCATTCCGTGCCGGCACCCTCCAGTCCGGAATCATGTACTGGGGCCCTGACTTCCCCGACCCGTCGAACTACCTGGTCTTCAACCCTGGGGAGTCCCTCGGCCTCCGCGCCGGCTGGGCAGAGGGCGCCGATGAGGCCGTCACTGCCGCGGCAGCAGCCGCGGCAGCAGCCACCGGCGACGACCGCGTCGCCGCCTACGAGGCCTGGCAGAAGGCCGGCAATGCGACAGGGCCATTCATTCCCGTCGTGCAGCCTGGCCAGTATGCGGTAACCACCCCCGAGATCACCCGTCTCGACCTCAACCCGGTGTGGACCGTCAACATTGCCGACATCGAATAACAACATCGTCGATAACAGCGTCGTCGAAACCGGCATCGCCGAGACGCCGGGGGCGCGTGTGCAGAGCACGCGCTCCCGACACCTCCCGCCGCTCGTCCGCTACATCCTGGTTCGCGCCGGCATCAGCGTCCTGCTGATCTTCGGCGTGACCCTGGTCACCTTCACGCTCGCCAACCTTGTGCCAGCCGACCCCGCCCAGGCGGCGCTTGGCGAGCGTGCGGCGAGTGACCCCGCAATCGTGGCGGCCTACCGCGAGGCCCACGGCCTCGACAAGCCGCTCGTCACGCAGTACCTCCTCTATATCGCCAATATCTTCCGCGGCGACCTGGGTACCTCGACCCAGACGAACAACCCGGTGGTCCAGGACCTCGGCGTCGCCTTCCCGGCGACCGCAGAGCTCGCGCTGTTCGTCATCGTGTTCTCGATCATCATCGGCGTCGGCCTCGGTACCTGGGCTGCGCTCCGACAGAACCGCTTCTCCGACCAGTTGTTCCGCGTGCTCAGCCTCGTGGGGATCTCAATCCCCACCTTCTGGCTGGCCCTCGCCGCGTTCTACGTGTTCTTCTACCAGCTGCGGTGGGCGCCAGGAACGGGCAGGCTGAGCGCCGCCCTGCAACCCCCGCCGCATGTCACGGGCATGTACACGGTTGATTCCCTACTCGCCGGGCAGTTCGCCACGTTCGCCGATGCCCTCGCGCACCTCGTGCTGCCAGGCTCTGTGCTGATCCTCTTCACCGTCGGGCTCCTCGTGCGCTTCACGCGCTCCGCCGTGCTCGACGTGCTGAACCAGGAGTACGTGCTGGCCGCCAGAGCTAAGGGACTGAGCCCGGTCACCGTGATCTTCCGCTACATCCTCCGAGGGGCGTCATTGCCCATCCTCACCGTCGTCGGCCTTGCCTTCGGCTCACTGCTCTCTGGGACAGTTCTCACCGAGCAGGTCTTCGGCTGGGGCGGCATCGGGCAGTACGCCTACAAATCGGCGACGACGCTTGACCTGCCAGCCGTGATGGGTGTCGGTCTCGTGGTCGGTGTCGTCTACATCATCACCAACTTCATCATCGACGTCGTATATGGCGTTGTCGACCCCAGGGTGCGTGTCGAATGACCAACACTGAGTCACGTCTCGACCTCGAAGCGGATGCCGCGGCCGGCGCCATCCTCGACGAAGCCAGACCGCGTCGCATCCGCTTCAGGCTGCCAGCTGCCTATCGCCGGCCGATGGCCATCATCGGCATGGCGATCATCGCCGCGTGGTTCCTCATCGTGATTTTCGTGCCGCTCATTGCGCCGTACGACCCGCTCGCCCAGAACTTTGAGCGCCTGCAGCCACCGAACGGCACAAACCTCTTCGGCACAGACGCGCTCGGACGCGACGTCTTCAGCCGCACGCTATACGGAGCACGCATCTCGCTGCCCCTCGCGTTGTTCCTCGTGGTGGCATCGGCCATCATCGGCTCCGTGGTCGGCGCAATTGCGGGCTATTTCGGCAAATGGCTCGATGAGATCATCATGCGCTTTTCCGACCTCGTCTTTGCGTTCCCCACGATCATCCTGGCGATGATCGTGACGGCTGCGCTCGGCCCGAGCCTCACGAACGCGGTCATCGCGCTGCTGCTCGTGTCCTGGCCGAGCTATGCCCGCGTGATGCGGTCGATGGTGCTCGGTGCGCGCTCACGCGAGTACGTCGTGGCCGGCCGGCTGCTCGGATTCGGCCCGTTCACGTCGCTCCGCCGAGACATCCTGCCCAACGTCGCCGCACCCATCCTCGTGCTCGCCACCCTCGACTTCGGCAACGCCATCCTGTTGCTGTCAGGGCTATCCTTCCTCGGTCTCGGTGCCACGCCGCCGACGCCGGAGTGGGGCGCCATGGTCGCCGACGGTGTGCAGCAGTTCAGCGACTGGTGGCTCGCTGCCTTCCCGGGCCTCGCGATCTTCACCGTCGTTGTCGCCTTCAACCTCCTCGGCGACGCCCTGCGCGACTCGCTCGACCCGCGCACCGCCGGTGCTGTGCAGGGAGTCAAAATATGAGACATCAAGATATGAACGACCAGCTCACCACGTCGGGGCTGCAGGTCCGCGGACTCACTCTCGAACTCGGCCCGAAGAACGACCCGAAGCGCATCCTGCGCGGCATCGACATCGACGTGCCGGCCGGGTCGATCACCGGTCTCGCGGGCGAGTCAGGGTCGGGGAAGACCATGACAGGGCTGGCCATCTGCGGCTTGCAGCCTGCCGGGTCCCGTCTCGGCGGCTCGATCGCCTACGAGGGTCCGCGCGGCCGTGTCGAGAATCTCCTGACCATCGGCTCCCGCTCCATGAACGCGCTGCGCGGCCGCGACATCGGCATGATCTTTCAGGACCCAACCGCGAGCCTGCACCCGATGATCACGATCGAGCACCAGCTCACTGACGGGATGCGGCACCACCTGCGCGTTTCGAAGAGTGAGGCCAGGGAGCGCGCCGTGGCGCTGCTCGAACGTGTCAAGGTGCCAGACCCTGAGGCGGCTTTGAAGAAATACCCGCATCAGTTCTCGGGAGGGCAGCTGCAGCGCATCGCCATCGCGACCGCGCTGGCCTGCGAGCCGTCTGTGCTCATCGCCGACGAACCGACAACAGCGCTCGACGTGACAGTGCAAGCCGGCATCCTGCGACTGCTGCGCGAGTTGTGCGACAGCCTCGACCTGGCGATCCTGCTCGTGACTCACGACCTCGGCGTGATGTCGGCCCTCGCCGATACGGTCACGGTGATGCGTTACGGGGAAGTTGTCGAGCATGGCACTCGCTTCCAGGTGATCCGCGAGCCGAAGAGCGACTACACGAGGTCACTCATCGACGCGCTGCCAGCGGCGTGGTCGTCCGACGACTCCGTTTCGAACGATTCACTGTCGAACGGAGCGGATTCCTGATGGCCGGTCATCTCTCAGTCACTGACGCCCGCGTCACATACAAGCTGCCCGGCCGTCGCACCCTCGCCGCCGTCGACGGGGTGAGCATCGACCTCGCGCCAGGGGAGGTGCTCGGCCTGGTCGGGGAGTCCGGATGCGGCAAATCGACTCTTGCCCGTGCGATCTGCGGCCTTGAGCCGCTCACCTCCGGATCGATCAACTTCGACGGCGACACCGTAAAGGCGCTGGGCCTGCGGAAGCGGCCGCGTCGGCTGCTGCGCATCCAGATGGTGTTCCAGAACCCATACAGCTCGCTCAATCCGCGCCGACGGGTCGGCGCGCAGATCGAGGACGCGCTGGCGATCGCCGGGGACGAGCGCTCCACCGTCGCGCAGCTGCTCGACGACGTGCACATGGACCGCAGTGCGGCCTCGATGTTCCCGCACCAGTTCTCTGGCGGGCAGCGCCAACGCATCGCCATTGCCAGGGCGATGGGCGCGCGGCCAGACGTCTTGGTCGGTGACGAGCCGATTGCCTCGCTCGACGCCTCGCTGCAGGCGAAGGTCGCGACGCTCATGCGCGACGTGGCGCTGAAGAACGGCGCTTCCTTGTTGTTCATCAGTCACGACCTATCAGTCGTGCGCGTGGTCGCCGACCGAGTCGCCGTGATGCAAGCTGGCCGCATTGTCGAAACGGATGCTGTCGCATCCGTTTGGTCTGCGCCGCAGCACCCCTATACCCAACGGCTGCTCGCCGCGATTCCGGTCGCAGACGGCCTCGGCACCCTGCCGCGCGGGTAAGCCTCTCTCGTTGGTTGAGGAAGGTGCGAGCGTGCGAGCCCCTGTCTCGAAACCAAGGCAGTGATCTCGAGACGGCCGTGAACGGCCTCCTCGATCAACGGGGGAATAGCCACGAGCGGCCACCTCACCCACCGGCAGGGGCTAGAGCTCCAGCGCCGGGCGCCCCGCTCCGCCGTGGGCAAATGCCGCATCGGTCTCGCGCAGCACCCTCAGGATGTTGCCGCCGGCCAGCGCGGCCAGGTCGTCGGCGCTCCATCCACGGTCGGCGAGCTCTGTGAGCAGCGCCGGGTAGCCGTCCACGCCCTCGAGGCCGACGGGAAAGAACTCAGTGCCGTCGTAATCTCCGCCGAGGCCGATGTGGGCCACCCCAGCGACCGAGCGGGCATGGTCGACGTGATCGGCGACATCCGCAATGCTGACCACCGGCATATCGCCTGCGCGATCCGAATCGAACCACGTCTGGAAGTCCGCGCTGAGGAACTGCGGCACGAACGTGATCATGACGACGCCCCCATTCTCGGCGAGGCGCTCAAGCACGTCGTCTGGCACATTGCGCGGGTGGTCGCTGAGCGCCCGGCACGAGCTGTGGCTGAAGATGACCGGCGAGGTGGTGGCATCCAGCGTTGCGTGCATGGTCGCGGGCGATACATGCGAGAGGTCGGCCAGCACCCCGAGGCGGTTGAGCTCGGCGATGTACTCGACGCCGCGCGGGCTGAGGCCTCCGTGCACGGGCTCGTCGGTCGCCGAGTCGGCCCACGACGAGTTCTTCACGTGGGTGAGGGTGAGGTAGCGCACGCCGAGCCGCGCGAGCATGCGCAGAACGGCCGGCGAGTCGTTGAGGCTGTGGGCCCCCTCCGCGCCGAGCAGCGACGCGATGCGGCCCTCGGCCCTGGCGCCCTCGACGTCGGCAGCGCTCGTGGCGATCACGAAGTCGTCTGGATACCGGGCCGCAAGTCGGTACACCCAGTCGATCTGTTCGAGAGTCTGCTGCACCGCGTGCGCGCCGTCGGTGGTGTCTTCCACCCAGACCGACCAGAACTGGGCGCCGACCCCGCCGGCTCGGAGTCGGGCAATGTCGGTGTCGCTGGCGAGTCCGCGTTCCAGGCCGTCCACCGAGTAGTCGCGATTGACACGGCACTCCCACGCACAATCGTTGTGACCGTCGATGATCGGGAATGCCGCGAGGGCCTGCTGCACAATGTCGCTGGAGGTCATCCGCCAACGCTAGGGGAGAAGTCATCCGACGTCCTTCTTGTTGACCGGCGCGGCGGCTGAGTCGCCAAGCTGCGGCCGAGTCCGCCAACCTGGGACTGCGTTCGCCAACCTGCGGCTGCGTTCGCCAATCTGGGAGTGAGGAGTTAGCGCGCAGATGCAGCGCCGAACCATGTGGGCAGGTGACCGATCAAATCGTGCTGATCGTCACCGATCCACGCCACGTGGCCGTCTGGACGCAGCAGCGCGGCCGGTACGTTCAACTCCGGGCTGATATCAACCTCAGCGATCACGTCCACCACATGGTCGACCCGATCCTCCCAGCCCGCCACCGACAGCTTGCCGGTCTGGTCGAGCAGGAGCCCGCGGCCGTCCCGCATCCGCTCATAGAGGCGACCGTGTTTCGTCAGGCGAACGTCTCGCATCCGCTTGCCGAGTATTTCGGGCCCCTCGCCAAAGTCATAGCGGATGCTGATCGCAATGACCTTCTCAATGACGTACCGGTTCACGTCGTTGAACTCCATGAGCTCCGCCAGGAGGCGGCGCACCGCCTGGGGGCCGGGCTCGAGGGAGAGCAGCTCCATCTGTGCACGGGTGTTGTCGAGCACGTCGGCGGCGACGGGACGCCGTTCGGTGTCATAGCTGTCAAGCAACCCGTCCGGCGCCCAGCCATCGAGCGTTGCAGCAAGCTTCCAGCCCAGATTGAACGCATCTTGGAGGCCGAGGTTAAGGCCCTGTCCGCCGGTCGGCGGGTGGATGTGTGCCGCATCGCCGGCCAGCAACACGCGACCGACTCGGTAGTCCGCGGCCAGCCGGGTGGCGTCTCCGAATCGGGACAGCCAGCGCGGCGAGTGCACGCCGAAGTCGGTACCGGCGTGCGTCCGCAGCTGCCGCCCGAACTCCTCAACTGTCGGTGGGATGGTGGGGTCGTCCGCCAGTCCATTCGCGGGCACGACGATGCGGTACGCCCCGTCACTCTGGCGCATAGCGCCGAACCGTTTCTGGGTTTTGTAGACCTCCGCCACCACGGCGGCCAGCGTCTCCGGCGACACGGCCACCTCCATCTCACCGATCAACGTTTCGATCCTCGTTGGTTCACCAGGGAAGTCGACGCCGAGCAGCTTGCGCACCGTGCTGCGGCCGCCATCGCAGCCGACGAGGTAGCGCGACGCAATGTGAGTGCCGTCGGCCAGCTCGATGGTCACGCCGTCGCCATCCTGGCTGAGACCAACCAGCTCAGAGCCGCGCCTGATCTCCACGCCGAGTTCGATGGCGTGCTCGGTCAGCAGGCGCTCCGTTTCAGTCTGCGGAATGCCGAGAACGTAGGGATGCGCGGTGTCCAGCCCCTCTGGTGACGGCTTGGTGATGCCGGCGAAGAAGCCGCCAACCGGGTACTGGGTGCCGAGTTCCAGGAAGGGTTCGAGCAGGCCGCGCTGGTCGAGCACCTCGATGCTGCGCGCGTGCAGGCCGTACGCGCGAACAATGCGCGTCGGCTCTGCCTCCTTCTCGAGGATGAGCACGCCCACACCGTGCAGCCGCAACTCGCTGGCCAGCATGACGCCGGTCGGCCCTGCGCCGGCAATGATCACGTCGATCACGAATCCCCCTCATCGTCGCCGGCACGCTGCCGGCGTCCCCATCCCGGTGTTCGGAGAACGAAGGTACTCGTCTCGTGGCGGGTGAACAAGAGTGTTCTGTGACACAGCGCGGGCGGACTCAGCTGGGGCGGACGCAGCTGGGGTGGACCAGCTGGGGTGGATGCAGCTGGGCGGACGCAGCTGGGGCGGACTCAATCTGGGCGCGCGGTTTTCCCGCAGGCGCGCGCTTTATCGCGCGCCAGGGGGGAAACCGCGCGCCAGGACTCGCTGGCGACCTCCGTAACGAAAGTGAGGTGACCGGCCCCGCCTGCCCGCTGGTCGGGGAGCCTCCACGCCGGTCGCAGGCCCGTCCGATGGTCGAGGTGCAAGCGACAGCAAGCGTCTCGACCGGGGAGCTGCAGGCACGTGGCTCGTCGGAGAGGGACTGTCGCGCCAGGGACTGTCAGGGGCAGCAGCTAGCGTGAACATATGAGAATCCTGCACACGTCGGACTGGCACATCGGACGCACGTTCCATGGGCATTCGACGGTGGAGAACCTGCGAACCGTGCTCACGGCGCTGGTGGAATCCGTGCGGGAACACCACGTCGACGTGGTTGTCGTCGCCGGCGATGTCTTCGACTCGGCCACGCCGGCAGCGGACTACTACGCGGTGCTCACCGACACGCTGCGCGCCATCCGTGGCACGGGAGCGACCGTCGTCATGACGAGCGGTAACCACGACTCCGCCGCACGCCTCGGCTACCTCTCCGAGTTCGCACGCCTCGCCGGCATTCACATCGTGACCAGGCCGGAGCAGCTCGACCAGCCGATCACGCTCACCGATGAGCACGGCCCCGTGCATTTCTACGGCATTCCCTACCTTGAGCCGGCGCTGATTCGGCACCTTTATCCGGATGCCACGTTGCGCACCCACGAGCAGACCCTCGGTTTCGCCCTCGACAAGATCAGAGCCGACCTCGACGCTCGCGGCGGACGCTCCGTGGCCATCTCGCACTGCTTCGCTGTTGGCGGGGTGGCGCTCTCGGCACCCGCGGCCACCGGATCCACGAAAGCCACCGAGGCCACCGGATCCACGAAAGCCACCGAGGCCACCGACGTTGAGCGGGACATCACCGCCGGCGGGCTCGACTACGTTCCGCTCGCTGTCTTCGACGGGCCCGACTACGTGGCGCTCGGTCACATCCACGGCCGCTCAGCCCTGAGCGACCGGGTGCGTTACTCCGGCGCTCCGCTGCACTATTCATTCTCAGAGGCGAACAAGCCGCGCGGATCCTGGCTCGTTGATCTGGATGCCGGGGGACTGGCATCCGTTGAATGGGTGCCGCTTCCCGTGCCGCGGCCGCTGGTCGTGCTCACCGGCACGATCGACGACCTCCTGGCCGATGCGGCGCACGCCGAGCACGAGGAGCACTGGGTGTCCGCGGTGCTCACCGACCAGGTGCGGCCGATGGACTCGATGCGTCGCCTGCAAGAGCGCTTCCCCTGGTGCGTCACGCTGGAGCATCGCCCCACTTTCACCGCGCCGACGGCGAAGACGTCGTACTCAGACCGCGTGCACAAGAAGGCCGACCACGAGATCGTGGCCGGGTTCCTCGAGCACGTGCGGAACGGCGTCGGCCCGTCGAGCTTCGAGCACGACGTGCTGGCCGATGTGCTCGCCGAGGTCGTTGCTGCGAGCGGATCTGCCGATCGATCTGCC
The DNA here is from genome assembly GCF_057669685.1 of Leifsonia sp. Y878. NCBI lineage: Bacteria > Bacillati > Actinomycetota > Actinomycetes > Micrococcales > Microbacteriaceae > Leifsonia > Leifsonia sp. Y878. The sequence continues at coordinate 57,333 of NZ_JBYHFS010000001.1, forward strand.
GACCAGGCCGGCGCACGCGGCGCTGCCGGGCGGGCAAGCGTATGAGGATCAAGCGTCTCACCGTCGCCGGGTTCGGCCCATACAAGAACGAGCAGCACGTCGACTTCGAGCGCTTTCGAGACGATGGCCTCTTCCTGATCACCGGCAAGACCGGCGCTGGAAAATCAAGCATCCTCGACGCAATCTGCTACGCGCTCTACGGCAGCATCCCGCGCTATGACAACGCCCAGCAAAAACTGCGGAGCGACTACTGCACGCCAGACGACCCGACATTTGTCGAGCTGGTCTTCAGCGTCAACGGCACCGAATACCAGGTGCGCCGCAGTCCCGAATTTGAGCGCCCGAAGGCCAAGGGCGTCGGCACCACCATGCAGAAGCCAACGGCCGTGCTGTCGCAGCGGAGTGAAGCCAGCAGTGTGGGCGCTGGGGCCGCGGTTTCTCGCATTGATGACAGCGACTGGGTGGGGGTAGCCGCCAGGCCCGTTGACGTCGGCCATGAGCTTGACCGCATCCTGGGCCTCACGAAAGACCAGTTCCTGCAGGTGATCCTGCTGGCGCAGAATCGTTTCCAGGAGTTCCTGCTCTCGAAGAACGACGATCGGCAGGCGGTACTCCGCAGCCTCTTCGGCACGCGACGGTTCGATCACATTGAGACCACGCTCGTCGAGCGGCGGAAGGCCCTGGCCGCCGACCTGGAATCCGCGCGCGAGAAACTGCACCAGCAGGCAACGCTGGTGCGCACCCTGCTCGGTGATGCCGAAGGGCCTCCAACCGGTGATGCTGTCGCGAATGCCGCCGGCGCCCCGACCTTGTCGTGGTTCGAGACGGCGCTCGCCGCGATCAACGAGCAGCTCGATGCCGCAACCCTGGTGGCCGAGGACGCCGATGCGGCGTTCGACGCAGCGGATGCCACGGTGCGAGCTCTCATCGATACCCGACGACTGCAGATCCGTCGCGATGGCGCCGCGGCAACGCTCGTGGAGCTCGACGCGGATCGCGACGACATCGAGGCCGATCGACGTGCGCTCGCTGCGGCACACAGGGCGGCGGTCGTCTGGCCGCACCTGGTGGCCGGGCAGAAAGCGGAGGCAGCCCTCGACACTGCGCTCACCGCCGAAGAAGCAGCACGTGAGGTATTCGAGCCGTTCGCCGCGCAGTTGGCACCTGGTGAGCGGGTCCTGGCTGCAGCCGGAACCGCGATCGGTACTGAGACCGGTGCTGCCGTCGCTGGCCCTGCGCCCACATATGTCGCTGACAGTGACCCCGCAGCCGCATTCTCTGCCGAGTCGCTCGCCGCAACGATCGATGAGCTCACCCGAACCATCGGCACGCTCGACACCGTTCGCGCCGACGAACGTCGACTGCCAGCATTGCTGCAGGAGGTCGAAGGCCTGCAGCGTCGAGTTGGCGACATCCAGATTGAGCTGGAGGAAGCATCCGCTCGCAGCGCTGTGTTGCCGGCGCAGATCGACGACGTCGCCGCCGAACTCACCGAGGCGCAGATCGCGGCTGCCGCCCAGCAGGCGGCGGCCGAGAAGATCAATCGCTTGACCGCGGCCGCTCATGCCGCGCGCTCAGCCATTGCCCTTGAGTCCCAGCACCGCGATGCGCTTGCCGCCGAGACCGATGCCAGCGGCAGGCACTCGACGGCAGCCGCACTGATCCACGAGTTGATGCGTCGACGTCTGGCCGGACACGCGGCCGAACTGGCTGCCGAATTACAGCCGGGGGAGGCGTGCTCTGTCTGCGGATCGCCCGCGCACCCGGCACCCGCCGCTGCCCAGGCAGAGCCCGTCACCGCCGACGATGTCGAGGACGCGCGCACAGCGGCCGACGTGCGCCGAAGCGAGATGGACGCCGCCCACGAACGCGTCCTGCACGCAGCGACTGCACTCGCCGAAGCGCGCTCGGCTGCGGTCGGCAAAACCGTCGACGAACTCGACGCCGAGCTCATCGATGCGCGTGCAGCGCTGGCGGACGCAACGACGGCAGCCCAGCGCGTTGCTGTTCTCGAGGCCAGGCATCAGACGCTCCGCGGTGAGCTTGACGGCGCGGCGGCACGCCTCGCCGCGCTGCGCGACGAAAAGGAGATGGCAGCGGCCACGCTCGCGGAGGTGGAACACACCTGCGCTGACATTCGCACGCGGATCGCGCGATACCGCGGCGCATTCGACTCCGTCGCAGAGCGGGCGAGCTGGCTGCAGGATGCACTGGCCGCAGCCACGTCGCTGGCGGCAGCCCTCCGCAGTACCCGAGCAGCGCGCGACGCATACGCCTCTGCGGCTGCGGCCCTCGTCGAGCAGCTGCGCGAGCAGGGATTCGCCGCCGAAGACGACGTCGCCATCGCCCGACGCACGAGCGCCGAGATGACCGCCCTCGATGCCCGCGTCGCTCTGCACGACCAGGCGCGCAGCACCGCGTTGTCGATCCTGACTGAACCTGAAATTGTGGCCCTCCCTGCAGAGCCTGCCGAGCTTGACGGTCCGACCGCGCGCCTCGCGGAAGCCAGGGCTGCCCGTGACGCCGCACTCAGAGAGCGCAGCGTCGTCGCCGAGCGCCAGGGCCAGCTGGCCCGCATCGTGGCGACGGTGCGAGACGAGTCTGCGGCATCCGCCCAGCTGCAGGAGGAATACGCGCAGCTCCACGAGCTGGCCAGCGTGGTTCAGGGAAAAGACCCGAACACGAAGCGGATGCGACTCGAAACGTACGTGCTCGCCGCCCAGCTTGAAGAGATTGTCGCGTCGGCAAACGTCCGGCTGCGTGCCATGACGAGCGGTCGCTACGCGCTGGAGCACGACGACTCGGTGCAGTACCGGAACACCCAGTCAGGGCTCGGACTGACGATTCTCGACCAGCACACCGGGCGAGCCAGGGCCACGAACTCTTTGTCGGGTGGAGAGACATTCCTGGCGTCGCTCGCTCTTGCCCTTGGACTGGCTGAGGTTGTCACCAACCAGGCCGGCGGCATCACGCTCGACACCCTGTTCGTCGATGAAGGCTTCGGATCACTCGACAGCGACACCCTCGAAATCGCGATGGGCACGCTCGACAGCCTGCGCGCCGGCGGACGCACAATCGGTTTGATCAGCCACGTCGACGCGATGAAGGAACAGATCCCGGCCAAGCTGCGCATCATCGTCACCGATCGCGGCTACAGCGAGATCCAGGCGGGCTGATCGGCGGGGTCTTGAGACACTCGCCGGGTCTCGAGACACTCGCTGGCGCTCGTTCCTCGACCAACGGAAACCCGCTGGTCGAGGAGGCCGCCAGGCCGTCTCGAGACCCGCTGCGCGGTACGTGCGCAGCTGCGCGGTAGCTGCAGGGTGCGCGCAGCTGCGTTCAACCCGCGCAGCGGCCAACCCGCGGCCTAGTCCCGCGCGAGCCGCGCCTTCCTGCCCTCGCCAGAGGGATGTGCACTCGCAGCGTCGATGATCCAGGCGTACTCGAAGGCACGCTCGCGCCAGGCGCTGTATCGGCCAGACACCCCGCCGTGTCCGGCCGACATCTCTGTCTTGAGGAGGACATCCGCTCCCACCTCGCGCAGCTTCGCCACCCATTTCGCTGGCTCGACGTAGAGCACCCGGGTGTCGTTGAGACTGGTCACCGCCAGGATGCGCGGATACTGCGTCTCCCACACATTCTCGAGCGGCGAGTACGACTTGATGTTCGCGTATGCGCCAGGGTCGTGCAGCGGGTCGCCCCACTCGTCCCATTCGATGACGGTGAGCGGCAGCGACGGATCCAGGATCGACGTGAGCGGGTCGACGAACGGTACTTCGGCCAGGATGCCGGAGAAGAGCCTCGGCGCCATGTTGGCGACGGCGCCCATGAGTAGGCCACCGGCGCTGCCGCCCTCAGCGACGAGGCGGTCTGGAGCGGTGTAGTCGTTGTCGATCAGGTGATTGGCGCAGGCGATGAAGTCGGTGAACGAATTGCGCTTGTGCAGCTTCTTGCCGTTCTCGTACCAGAGTCGGCCGAGCTCGCCACCGCCACGCACGTGCGCGACAGCGAAGATCATGCCGCGGTCGAGCAGGCTGAGGCGCGCGATGCCGAACCCAGGGTCGATGCTGTGCTCGTACGATCCGTACCCGTACAGCAGGGTGGGTGCCGGTGTTCCCAGCTCGACCAGATCCTTGCGGTACACCAACGAAATCGGGATACGCGTGCCGTCTGCCGCCGTCGCCCATTCCCGGCGCTGCTCGAACAGCGACGGATCGAACTTGCCGAGCACAGGCTGCTGCTTCAGCAGGGTCAGCGTGCCGGTCGCGACCTCGTAGTCATAAACGGATGACGGCGTCACGAAGCTCGTGTAACCGAGCCGGAGCGTCGGCTGGTTCCATTCAGGGTTGGCCGCGGTGCCGACGGAGTACAGCTTCTCGTCGAACGTCAGCTCGGTGAGGCCGCCCTTGTCTTCCGGACCCTCGCGACGCCGAGCAACCGCCACCTGGGTCAGTCCGTCACGTCGGTATTCGACGGCGACGAAGTCCCGGAAGGCGTCGACGCCCTCGAGCCGAATCTGATCGTGATGCGGCAGCAGCATCTTCTTGATCCCGCGCGGGTCGTCCGCTGCCACACTGACGAGCTCGAAGTTGACGGCATCGTCGTTGTGCACGATGAGCAGCCGGTCCTCGCCGTCGATAACGGCATGTTCGACGTCGTACTCGACGCCGTCGCGGCGCGGCCAGACCACGTCGAACTCGCCGGTGGGATCGCTGCTGTCGAGCAGTCGCGTCTCACTCGTGATGCTCGAACCGGCCTCGATCATGAGGTACTTGTGGCTGCGGGAGCGGCCGACGCCGACCCAGAACCGTTCGTCCGGCTCGTGGAACACTGTCACATCGTCACTGGCCGGAGTGCCGATCTCATGTCGCCACACGGTGTCTGGGCGCCAGGCGTCGTCGACGGTCGTGTAGAACACGAAGCGCCCGCTCCGATCGAGGATGGCACCGCCGCCGGTGTTCTCGATGACGTCAGTGAGGTTCTCGCCCGTTTCGATCGTGCGCAGCTTGATCGTGTATCGCTCGTCACCCTCTGTATCGACGCCGTACAGGAGCAGAACGCCGTCCGCGCCGATGTCGTAGCTGCCGAGCGAATAGAACTCGTGATCGGCGGACTCGATGTTGTCATCGAGCAGCACCTGTTCCCCTGGCACGACGCTGTCTGTCGCGGCAGCACCAGCACCAGCAGCAGGACCGCCAGCACCAGCAGCACCGGGCTCGACGTCCAATACCGGCGGCGTCCAGTCATCCGGCCCTGAGATCGGCGCGCGACAGTGGATGCCGTATTCCTTGCCTTCGATGGTTCGGGTGTAGTACCACCAGTCGCCACGGCGCACTGGAACGCTGAGATCGGTTTCCTGCGTGCGTTCCTTGATCTCCTCGAAAATCAGTTCCTGCAGGATGCCGAGGTGCGACGTGCGCGCCTTGGCATACTCGTTCTCTGCTTCAAGGTGAGCCTGAACTTCGGGACTGTCCTTGTCCCTCATCCACTCGTAATTGTCGACGTAGACATCGTTGTGAAAGATGCGTTCGGTCGGCTTCTTAGCGGCGACGGGAGGAGTGATCATGTTTCTCAGCGTACGTGACTGCTACCGGAGCGCGCCGACTAGGCGGGGAATCGCACGGTCGCTGCGACGGCACCGCCGCCGGGCACGTCTTCGGCCCGAACCGCGAAAACCCGCGCATCGGAGAGCAGTGCGCGGCGGAGGATCTCATCAACAACACCGTAATTGGAGGCGTCGTCGTCGGTGTCCAACGTGATAACGCCCGTCTCCTCATCGACGTAGCCAGGAACCCGCTGGTCGATGTCGACGAGCAACGTCTCAATCGCCTTGTTCGTGGCGGCGCGGGCGATGTCGGTGAGATCGCTAACAGCGCGGCCGTGCGCAGCGTTCGTACCGAAGCGATCCTTGAGGTCGGCGAGAACTGATGCGTAGAGGGTGTCGAGCAAGGGACGGGCCGCGGCGGCGAGCTGCTCGTCTGACTTCTCCTCTGGGTTGCCGGCGATGACAGGTTCCACCATTCGCGGGTACGTGCAGACGGAGCGGAAGATGCTGGTCAGAGGCTCGGCGCCCGCGAGAATCAGCGGCCGGCTCGAGGTGGCCAGGATGGGATGGATCGCGGCCTCGATTGCCTGCGAGTACTCGCGCATGCGCACCTTCTGGCCTTCGCTGCCCTGGATGCGACCGTCCTGGGTGCGACCCTTGACGGATTCGAGGCCCACCGCGTTGGCGACATCCGTTGGCATGTCAGGAACGTTCAACCGGTTGGCCGGGGCTGCAGCCGAGATTTCAATCAGTCGCACCGAGTTCTGGGCAAGTGCCAGGATGAACGCTGACTGGGGGAAGGTGACCGCCCGAATCAGGGGTTTGATGTAGAACCGGTCCGACACTTCGAGGGCGGAATCCAGCCGGTTCGGAACGCGGTAGGCATAAAACGACGTGCCATTCACGAACAGTGCGAGGCTGTTCGACTGGTAGCGCCAGAACGTGGGGTCATCGACTTTCGCGGCGACGGCGGAGGTGATCGCGGTGATGATTTTTTCATCGGTTCCCGCGGCGGTGAGCTGCTCTGTGGCGTCTTTGAGCATGTTCTTGAGTTCTATTTTCCAGACATCGGCCTCGGTGGGGAGGCTGCCCGTCGGGAGGTAGATCGACACACATCCCGGTTCCCGAGTTGTAGCCAAAACTTCGATTTCGCTTCGGGTTGGGATATCGGTGTGTTGCATATCAATCTCCTTCGAATCGACGAGAAGCGAGGCATCCGCTGAATTCCAGACTATGAGTTTGCTCACGGCGTTCATAGAGGGGGACCCCAAACGGACCCGTTGCAGGCGTGGCCTCAGCGGTTCTCAAGGGTGGGTGGAACGATGATTGTCGGCTGTGCTCCAGGCTCGTCCCAGCGCCTGGGCAGCGTCCGTCCCCGGAAGAAATCGGGATGCCTGATCCACCAGATTCCCATGAGAATGAGCCCGATCACGAGGCCACCGATACCGACGACCGCCTCAGCGCCGATGCCGAAGATGGTGACGTTGTTGCCGTCATCGTCGGTCAGCCAGTCTGGAGCGGCGAACTGGATCGTGCCGTAGATGAACACCGCGAGCAGCATCAGGCCGCCGAGGAGGGGGAAGAGGCCGCGCATGATGAAGTTGCGGAACGACGACGTGAGCGTCTTGCGGTAGAACCAGGCGCAGGCGAACCCGGTGAGCCCGTAGTAGAACGCGATCATCAGCCCGATCGAGCCGATCAGGGCGTTCAGCAGATTCGAGCTGATCAGCGTGAAGATCAGGTAGAACGCAATCGAGACGATGCCGAAGCCGATTGTTGACCAGGTGGGGGTCAGGAACTTCGGGTGGATGCGAGCGAACCGCGCAGGAATCGCCTTGTACGTCGCCATAGAGAGCGCAGTTCGTGCGGTGGGGAGAATGGTCGTCTGGGTTGAAGCGGATGCCGAGGTGAGGATGGAGGCCACCAGCAACAGCACGCAGAGATGGCCAATGACGCTGTCGCCGAACAACGCGGGGCCGATGGCTGAGAACACGTCTTCGGCGTTCGCCTCATTGCCAAGCCCAACACCCTCCGTGCTGACACCGGCGAATGCGACTGTCGCCGTGGTGACCAGTGCGTAGGTCACGAGCAGCAACACGGTGCTGATCACAGCGGCGCGACCCGGCGTCTTGCTCGGGTTCGACGTCTCCTCGTTCACGGACACCGCGCTGTCCCAGCCCCAGTAGAGGAAGATGGCCGTCAGCATCGCGGGCGCGATGATGCTGCCGAAATCGAGGGTGAACGGATTGAACCAGTCGAGCGATGGCGTGATCGAATACGCTTCTGCGGTTCCGGTGTAGACACGAACCAGGGCGAAGGCGGCGAACAGGACGAGCACCAGCACCTCGATGCTGAGCAGGATGATCTGGACGCGGGCCGTGATCTCGATGCCGCGGTAACAGATCCAGGTCATCACGACGATCCACAAGATTCCGACTGCTGTCGACCAGAACACGTTGCTGCCGAGATCAGCGACGTCTGGGAGTCCGAATTCGCCGATGAAGATGAAGGTGTACGAGCCGGCAATTGCTGCGAGGTTGGCCATCACGATGACGTCGGCGACGATGATGCCCCACCCGCCCATCCAGCCGGTCACCGACCCGAATGCCCTGCTGGCCCACGTGAAGGTGGTGCCGCAGTCTGGTTCGGCCTTGTTGAGTTCCTGGTATGCGACGGCGATGAAGTACATGGGCACGAACGCGAGCAGCACAATCCCCGGAGCCTTCACCCCGGAGAGAAGAGCACCGCCGCTGGCGACGATGAAGCCCAGGCTTGCAGCGAGGCTATAGGCGGGCGCCGTGGATGCGACGCCAATGACGATGCTCGAGGTCAGGCCGAGCTTGCCGTCATTGAGTCCTTTGCTGTCGACGGAGAGCGATCCGGATTGCCCGGCAGCGCCGGATGATCCTGGTCGCCCTGATGGTGTCGGCTGGGAATTCGGAGAGGCTGTCGTACTCATGCGAACACGTCCCTTGCACAAGGCCGTCGCGTGAGACGGCATCGCCTGGCTCAGTGCGGTCGCTCGATCGGGAGCGATCTCATGCTCGATCCCGAGCATTCTTATGCTGGTTATGGTACGCCGACCCGCCGCCGTCGGGGAAAAATACTGCGGTTGTTCGGGCCTGTTCAGGTCTGTTCGGGGCTTCCAGCGCGGCTGCGTACGCCCGGCTCGTTACGCGCAGCTCACTACGCCCGAAGCGCGAGGGTGAACGGCAAGACAGCACCGGCGCCGTGCTGGCGGAGCAACCGGCCGGCCACCGTGAGGGTCCACCGGCTGTCCGCGATGTCGTCAACGAGCAGGATCGGTCGCCCGGCCAGCGCCTGGAGCGTCTCATCGAGGTCGCTGCCGATGCCAAACCTGTCCCACACGCTCGACAGCCGGTAGGCACTGTTGCCGCCGGCCTCGCCCTGCGGCCCACCGTTTTGGAGTTCCAGGCTTCCGATCAGTGGAATCCGGCCGATGTCGGAGAGAGCCTGGCTGATCGAACCGACGAGAAGCGGATGCGACCGGCTCGGCATGCTGACGATGGCCGCTGGCCGCTCCTCCCAGTTCCACTCGGCGAGCACCTGCACGGCGGCAGAGATCAGCCCGGCGCTCGCCGGGGCATCCGGTGTACCAGGGGCGAAGATAGTGCGGAGTGGTCCGCCCCAGCCGAGGTCGGTGAGACGCGCGACGGCGCGGCCGGGGGAGAGGCGCTCGGCTGGCGGGATGTTGCCGCGCACGTTCACCCCGAGGCTGGCCACCCCGGTTGGCCACTGGGCGCGCGGTTCGATGACCACGCCGACGCGGTCGAGGGAGTGGGCGGCCATGTCGGTTGCCGCCCCGGCGACATCCGTTGGATACCAGATGCCGGCGCAATTGTCGCAGCGACCGCATGGCTTGGCCGTGTCGTCGTCGAGGGCGCGCTGCAGGAATTCCATCCGGCACTCTGTGGTGCGCTCGTAGTCGAGCATGTGCTGCTGCTCGGCGACCCTGGCTGCTGCGATGCGCTGGTAGCGGTCGGCGTCGTACACCCATGGTTGCCCGGTGGCGACCCAGCCGCCCTTCACGCGGCGCACCGCGCCGTCGACGTCGAGCACTTTGAGCAGGAGTTCAAGCGGGCTGCGACGGATGTCGACCCTGGCCTCAAGAGCCGGTGTCGACAGGGGTGCCCCACCGTTCTCGAGCAGTGCGCCGATCACGGACTCAGCCCTGGACTGGCTGGGCATGGACGAGGTGGCGAAGTACTGCCAGATGGCCTCGTCCTCCGGGCCTGGGAGGAGGAGAACGTCGGCGTTGTCGGTGGCGCGACCGGCGCGACCGACCTGCTGGTAGTAGGCGACGGGGGACGACGGTGCGCCCAGGTGCAGTACGAAGCCGAGGTCTGGCTTGTCGAAGCCCATGCCGAGGGCGCTGGTGGCGACGAGTGCCTTCACCTTGTTGGCCTTCAGGAGCTGCTCGCTCTCCTCGCGCTCTGTCGTGTCGGTCTGGCCGGTGTATGCGCGCACCTCGTGGCCGGCCTCGCGGAGGAGGCGGGCGGTGTCTTCGGCCGCGGAGACCGTGAGCGCATAGATGATGCCGCTGCCGGGGAGGTCATCGATGTGGCTGAGCAGCCAGGCGAGCCTGGCCTTAGCGTCTGGCAGGCGGAGCACGCCGAGCCGGAGGGATGCCCGAGCCAGCGGGCCGCGGATCGTCACGACCTCTGCGGCGCCGCTGGACGCGGCGGTGGGCGTTGTGGTGCCGAGTTGCTCTGCGACATCCGTCACGACTCGGCTGTTGGCCGTTGCCGTTGTCGCCAAAACCGGCACGCCGACCGGCATCTCGGCGATCAGGTCGCGGAGCCGCCGGTAGTCCGGCCGGAAATCGTGGCCCCAGTCTGAGATGCAGTGGGCCTCGTCGACCACGAGCAGGCCGACCCTGGCGATGAGCGCCGGGAGCTGTTCATCGCGGAAAGACGGGTTATTCAAGCGCTCGGGTGAGACGAGCAGCACGTCGACCTCGTCGGCCTGCAGCGCGCGAAGCACATCGCTCCACTCGTGAGCGTTCGACGAGTTGATCGACATCGCGCGCACGCCGGCACGCGCCGCGGCGGCAACCTGGTCGCGCATGAGGGCAAGCAGGGGAGAGACGAGAATGGTGGGGCCTGCGCCGCGCTGGCGAAGCAGCAGGGTGGCCACGAAGTACACGGCTGACTTGCCCCATCCGGTGCGCTGCACGACGAGGGCGCGGCGACGCTCATCGACGAGCCTCTCAATAGCCTCGAACTGGCCATCGTGGAAGTCGGCGTCATCGCGGCCGACCAGCGTGCGCAGGATCTCCAGCGCGCGAGTGCGAGTCTCTGAGGCGTCGGGTGCACTGGGAGCGGCTGAAGCGTCGGGTGCAGCGGATGTCTCGTCGGCGTCAGTCATGGGTCCAGCTTGTCAGGTGCCAGTGACAGTTTCGTCAACATACAGTTGCGCCACCGCTCGGCGCGGGTGCGTGGTGCCGCCGTGGACGCCCATCGCGCCCGTTCCGGGCGAGCGCGCCCGCTATAGCGGGCGCCATCCGCCAGAACGGGCGCGGTGAGACAGAGGCGAGCCGAATTGGTCGCCAATACAGGACGAATCGGGCATCTGTCATCGAAAACAGGACGAATCGGCCCTGCTGCGACGGTGCTTCCGGTATTCGCGACGCGCTGCTCGTATTCGCGAGCGCTTGCGCCCCGCCCACGCCGCGCGTGCCGTTGATCGCGCCTTTACGCCGACCCGCGCCAGACGACGGGTGTGTCGAGCAGGATGCCGCCCAGTTGGGGCGTCTCGCCGCGCAACTGACTGAGCACGGATGCCGCAGCAGCCTCGCCGAGGCCCTGCGCCGGCTGGTGCACGGTTGAGAGCGTCGGTTTGGTGCGAAGCGCCCACGTGCTGTCGTCGAATCCGACGATGCCGACGTCGCCGGGGATCTTCCGTCCTGCGCTCCGCAGGGCACTCATCGCGCCGGCCGCCACAGCGTCGGAGGCCGCGAAGACGCCGTCGATCTCCGGTTCGCGCCGCAGCAGCTCCTGCATCGCGGTCATTCCCGCCGAGAACTCATACAGCGGAACACTTTCGACCAGCTTCTCGTCGAACCGGTCGCCGAGGGCATCGCGGAATCCGGCCAGCCGGTCGGCGCCTGAATCACGGTCGAGAGCAGCGGCGATCATGCCGATGCGCGACCGCCCCGTTGCAATCAAGCGCTCGGTGATGGCCCTGGCCGACGCGCGGTTGTCGATGCCGACGAATGGCATGTTCCCGGCATCCGGCGGATGCCCGACAAACGCCGTCGGCAATCCGATTTTCTCGACAACCCGGGTGATGGGGTCGCGGGTCCTGGCGGAGACGATGATGACGCCGTCGACGAATCCGCCACTCAGATAGCGCGAGACACGCTGGGTATCCCGCTCTGAGTCAACGATGAGCAACACCATTTGGTAGTCGGCATCTGACAGCGTCGCGTTGGCACCGAGCATGATGGCGCCGATGTTGGGATCTTCGGCGAACAGGGAGGCTGGTTCGTGCACGACGAAGGCCACGGCCAATGAGCGCTGCATCACCAGGTTGCGCGCTGCCGCGTTCGGGAGGTATCCGACCTTGGCAATGGCTGCCTCAATGACCCGCTGCGCCTCTGCGGACACATAGCGCTCACCGTTGATGAAACGGCTGACTGTTCCGCGCGACACCCCAGCTTCCCTGGCGACATCGATGATCGTCGCACGCTTCTGGCGGGGATGGTCAGTGAGCATTTGACCACTGTAGCGGGAGTGTCAGGTTGACACTCTGCGAAAACCACCACTAATGTGTGAACGTTCCCAGATCCTCAGCGTCGAGTCGTCACTGTCGCATCTGTGCACGTTCACAGACCGGCTGGTCGCCGCATTGGTTCGTCCCAGTGCCAACCGGCACCACGGCCACAATCCGCGGCCACAATCCGCGGCCACAATCCGCGGCCACGACAGGGAGAGCATTGACTTCGCGAGCAACACCACCAGCCGAGCGCCCGGCGTTTGATCACGCCGGCATTGCATACGGGTGTGACTACAACCCTGAGCAGTGGAGCCGCGAGGTCTGGAACGACGACGTCATCCTTATGCGCGAGGCAGGCGTCGACCTTGTCGCGATCAACATCTTCGGCTGGTCGCACATCGAACCGCGCGACGGCGAGTACGACTTCGACGGCCTGGACGCCATCATCGAGCTGCTGCATGCCAACGGCATCCGGGTGAATCTCGGCACAGGAACCGCGTCGACTCCACCGTGGCTGACCCACAAGCATCCCGAAATCCTGCCGGTCATGGCAGACGGAACCACCCGCTACCCCGGCGGTCGCCAGGCCTGGTGCCCGAGCTCGCCCGTGTACAGGGAGCGCGCGCTCCGGCTGGTTGACAAGGTGGCAGAGCGTTATGGCTCGCACCCCGCTGTCGCCCTGTGGCACGTGTCGAACGAGCTCGGCTGCCACAACGCGCTCTGCTACAACGACGAGAGCGCCGACGCGTTCCGTACGTGGCTCGAACGCCGCTACACGACCATCGACGCGCTCAACGCCGCGTGGGGCACGTCGTTCTGGAGCCAGCGATACAGCGCCTTCGAGGAAATCCTCCCGCCGATGCTCACGGTCTCAACGAGCAACCCCACCCAGCTCATCGACTTCCACCGCTTCAGCTCAGACGAGCTGCTCGACTACTACCGCAGCGAATACGCGGTGCTCCGCCGACACAGCAGCATTCCGATCACCACGAACTTCATGGTCACAGCGCACATCAAGAACATGGACTACTGGAGCTGGGCGCCGGAGATGGACATCATCGCCAACGACCACTACCTCGATCACCGCCTGGCTGACCCCACCGCAGAACTGTCGTTCTCCGACGACCTCACCCGCGGCCTGGCCAATGGCGCGCCCTGGATTCTCATGGAGCACTCAACCGGCGCCGTGAACTGGCAGCCACTCAACCTGACCAAGCAGCCAGGGGAAATGACCCGTAACTCCCTCACCCACGTCGCCCGTGGCGCCGACGGTGTGTGCTTCTTCCAGTGGCGTGCGTCGCTGCAGGGATCGGAGAAGTTCCACTCTGCCCTGTTGCCGCACGCCGGCACAGACACCGATCTCTGGCGCGAGGTCGTCGAACTCGGCGCCACGCTTGACCGTCTCGACGAAGTTGCAGGCAGCAGGGTCGTCGCCGATGTCGCAATCCTGTTCAGCTGGGAGTCGTGGTGGGGCGCTGACGGCGAATCTCGCCCGTCGCGCAGCCTCGACTACCTCGAACAGATGCACGCTGCGCACGGCGCACTGCGCGACCTGGGCGTCACGGCCGATGTCGTCGCCCCAGGCGCCGATCTCAGCGGCTACCGCCTGGTCATCGTGCCAGGGCTGTACATGGTGACGGATGCCGACGCCACGAACATCAACGACTACGTCGCGGCAGGCGGTCACGCCCTGGTCACCTTCTTCAGCGGCATCGTTGACGAGGACGACCGCGTGCGCGCCGGCGGCTACCCCGGCGCCTTCCGCGAGATGCTGGGCGTGAGCGTTGACGAGTTCGTGCCCCTGGACCCCGCCACGCGCGTCACCCTCGATTCGGGTGCGACCGCGAGCCTCTGGACCGAGCGACTGCGCTCGACCGGCGCCGAGGTCCTCGCCCGCTACAGCGACGGCCCATTGGCCGGAGTCCCCGCCCACACCCGCAACACATTCGGGCAGGGCATCGGCCACTACCTGGCGACAGTGCTTGATCGCGCCGATCTGAAGGATGTCCTGCGCGACATGCTCGTCGACGCGGGTGTCACAGCGGTAGGGCCGGAAAGCGACGGGGCCGTCGAAGTCGTTCGTCGGGCATCCGCTGAGGCGAGCTACCTCTTCGTGATCAACCATTCGACAGAGTCGATCACCATCCCGGCCACGGGCATCGACCTGGTCACGGGCGCTCACATCGAATCGAGCATTGAGGTGCCGGCAGGTGCCGTTCGCGTCGTGAAAGAACAGGCAATAACAGAGGAGAGTGCAGCATGACTGCAGCAGTGACCACGGGGGTCCCCACAACGGATGCCTCGCGCAGCCTGAAAGCGGCCAGGCGGCCCATCCCGCACAAGAAGGCAATCCTCGCTTTCGTGTTGCCGTTCGGCATCCTGTTCGTGCTGTTCTACCTGGTGCCCATCGTCTACGCCGTATACCAGTCGCTGCTGGTCATCGAGCGCGAGGGTACCTTCGGCGAAGCACACGAGGTGTTCGGCGGCTTTACCCAGTACATCGCCGTGTTCCAGAACGGGCCGTTCTGGGCGTCGATCGGTCGTGTGCTGACCTTCGGTGTCGTACAGGTGCCGGTGATGCTCGGCGTCGCCCTGCTCCTGGCGCTGCTGCTGGATTCGCCGCTCGTGAAGGGCAAGAAGTTCTTCCGCCTGGCGTTCTTCGTGCCCTATGCGGTGCCGGGCGTCATCGCCGCCATCATGTGGGGCTTCCTGTACTCGCCGAACCTGTCACCGTTCACCGCGGTCACGGCGAACATCAACTTCCTGTCGGCAGACCTCGTGCTGTGGGCCATGGCCAACGTCGTCACCTGGGTGTTCGTCGGCTACAACATGCTGATCATCTACTCGGCGCTGCTGGCCATCCCGACCGATATTTACGAGGCAGCGAAACTCGACGGTGCGGGCCAGTTGCGGATCGCCTGGTCGATCAAGATCCCGCTCATCGTCCCTGCGCTGACGCTCACCGCGATCTTCTCGGTGATCGGAACACTGCAGCTGCTGGCTGAGCCCCAGGTGTTCCGCACGTTCAGCTCCGCTGTGACCAGCACGTTCACCCCGAACCTTGCGGTCTACTCGACGTCAGCCGTGCCGAACTTCAGCCTGGCCGCCGCCATGTCTGTCGTGCTCGCCGTTGCCACGTTCGCCCTGTCATTCACCATTCTCAAGTTCACCCAGCGGAAGGCAGACTAGTGAGCACTGTTGCCCCATCGCCCAGCGTGTCATCCCCGGTGCAGGCACCGGCCGTCGCCACGAAGCCGTCATCCAACCGCACTGGCAGTCGTCGCCAGAAGGACACCGGCCTGCGCGGCCCGAAGGAGAGCATTTTCTCCCGGTCGGGCGCCATGCTCGTCATGGGCATCTCCGCGGTCTACTTCCTCATTCCGATCTGGTGGCTCTTCGTCGCAGCGACGAAGGACCAGTCCCAGTTCACCAACACGAATCCGCTGTGGTTCGCCGACTTCTCGTTGTTCGCCAACATCGGCGACCTGGTCGCCTACCGTGACGGCGTCTTCCTGCGCTGGATGCTCAACTCGGTGTTGTACGCCGGCGGCGGCGCCCTCATCGCCACCCTGCTGGCGGCGGCCTGCGGCTACGCGCTCGCCAAGTACCGGTTCCCTGGCAGGGACTTGCTGTTCAACATCGTGCTCGGCGGCGTTCTGGTTCCGGCCACGGCACTGGCGCTGCCGTTGTTCCTCATCTTCAGCCAGATCAACGCCACAGACACCTTCTGGTCTGTCTTCCTGCCGAGCCTCGTGAGCCCGTTCGGTGTCTACCTGACCCGCATCTATGCGGCATCCAGTGTGCCGGACGAACTGCTTGAGGCTGCACGTCTTGATGGTGCAGGCGAGGTTCGAACCTTCTTCACCGTGTCGGTCAAGCTGATGTTCCCTGCCCTCGTCACCGTGTTCCTGTTCCAGTTCGTCGCCATCTGGAACAACTTCTTCCTGCCGCTCATCATGCTGCGGAGCGAGAGCCTCTTCCCGGTCACCCTCGGCCTCTACGCCTGGAACTCCCAGGTCAACCAGATCCCCGAACTGCGTGGCTACGTGCTGATCGGCGCCCTGCTGTCGATCATCCCGCTCATCATCATGTTCCTGTTCCTGCAGCGCTTCTGGAAGAACGGCCTCGGCGCCGGTTCCGTCAAATAGAGCGCTCACCTCCTGCTCCACTTACCGCGTCACCTGCACCACCATCTGCATTACCCGTCTGCACTACCCACCCGCACTACCCACCTGCATCACCCATTAGAGGAGAATCATGCAACTCAAGAAGCGAGCGGTCACCGTCGTCCTGCTCTCCAGCCTGGCACTGACAGGCTGCGCAACATCAACCGGATCGGACAGCACTGACGCGTCCGCCTGCGCGCCATCCGATGGCGCCGTGAAGCTGAACTTCACCTCATGGATTCCGGGTATCGAAGAAGTCACAGAGGTGTGGAACAAAGCGAACCCCGACATCCAGGTCACCGTCCAGACCGGTCCGAACGGAAACGGCGGCACCTACCAGAACTTCTTCAACCAGCTGAAGGCCGGCAACGCGCCAGACCTCGGCCAGATCGAGTACGACGCCCTCCCGAACTTCCGCGTTCAGGATGGCCTGACCAACCTCGCTGCCTGCGAAAACGTCGCGGCTGCCCAGGACGAGTTCGTCGACTGGACCTGGAACCAGGTGAGCTTCGGCGAAGATGACGCGGCATACGCCATCCCGCAGGACTCCGGCCCCACCGCGCTGTTCTACCGCGCGGACCTCTTCGAAGCCAACGGCATTGCCGTTCCCACAACGTGGGCCGAGTACGCTGACGCCGCCGTCAAGGTGCGCGCTGCCGGTGGGTACATCACCAACTTCTCGCAGAGCGACATCAACCAGTTCGCCAGCTTCGTCTGGCAGGCCGATGGCAGCTGGTTCCAGAACGACGGCACCAACTGGACCGTCGACCTGACCAGCGACGCCTCCATGACCGTTGCCGACTACTGGCAGGACCTGATCGACCGCGACCTCGTCTCGACGTACCCCGCCTGGACCAGCGAGTGGGACAACGCGTACAACTCCAGCCAGGTATGGTCATGGAACTCCGCCGTGTGGGGTGCGAACTCCATCGCCAGCGGAGCGCCAGACACCGCGGGCAAGTGGGCAGTGGCACAGTCGCCGCAGTGGAAGGCCGGCGACACCGCGGCAGGTAACTGGGGCGGCTCGTCGACAGCCGTCTTCAAGGGCTCGAAGCACCCGTATGAGGCAGCAGAGTTCGCGCTGTGGCTGAACACCTCAGACGAGGCGCTCACCCTGCTGAACAAGTCGGCCAACATCTACCCGGCCACCAAGGACGGTCTGAACCTTCCCGTGCTCAAGGAAGGCGTCGAGTTCTACGGCGGCCAGCCCATCTACGATGTGTTTGCAGCGGCATCCGCTGAGGTCAACCCTGACTTCACCTGGGGACCGACCATGACGCAGACCTACAACGACGTCTCAGACGGCTTCAAGGCCGCTGTCTCCGGCGACGGCACACTGGCCGACGCACTGGCGTCTGGTCAGGCTGCAACCATCAAGGCGCTCAAGGCGCAGTCGATTCCTGTCAAGGAGTAGTTGAAAAGTGATCCACCACCTTCGTGCCGCGGGCGTCAGCCTTCTTCTTGATGCCCGCGGCACGCGGGTGCCCTCGATCGTGCATTGGGGTGCAGATCTCGGCGAGCTCGCTGCCGACGAGCTGACCGTGCTCGCCGATGCCGTTGTTCCGGCCATCTCCCCGAGTTCGATCGACGTGCCGCTGCGGCTCTCGATCCTGCCAACGCTGGCCGAAGGCTGGAGCGGGCGACCGGGTGTCGATGGGTTCCGCCCCGGCATGCCTGTGACAGCGTCGCTGGGCGGCGCGTCGCTGGGCGCCGCGTCGTTCTCCCTCGCCGGCGTGCAGGCGACCTCGCCGCTGTCGCTGGTCATTGAGTTGACGGATGCCGGCGCAGAGGTCTCGGTGACCACTGAGCTAGAGCTCACCGAACACGGCGTGCTGCGCATGAGGCATACGCTGACCAACGCCGGCGCGACCGCGCTGGAGCTGGCCTCCCTCGACGTGACGCTCCCCATTCCCGATCGGGCGCGCGAGATCCTGGACTTCTCTGGGCTCTGGACCCACGAGCGCCGCCCGCAGCGCACCCCGCTGGCGAACGGCCTGTGGAGCAGGGAGTCCAGGCACGGCCGTCCAGGCCACGACGATTCCTTCCTCATGGTGGCCGGTACCCCCGGCTTCGGTTTCCGTGCCGGAGAAGTGTGGGCGACGCACCTGGCCTGGAGCGGCGACAAGCGGCAGTGGGCGGAGAGTTCCGCCCTTGGCGCTGCGACGCTCGGCAGCGGTGAACTCCTCGCCCCAGGCGAACTGGGCGTGCCCGCTGGCGGCAGCTACACCTCGCCGTGGACCGTCGCCGTGTACTCGGCAACCGGACTCGACGGTCTCAGCGACCGGCTGCATCCGTGGATCCGCTCGTGGTCAACGATCGCGCGCCCACGCCCTGTCGTGCTGAACACCTGGGAAGCGGTGTACTTCGACCACGACCTGCCGACCCTGAAGCGCCTCGTCTCGGCCGCGGCCGAGGTGGGCGTCGAGCGCTTCGTCCTCGACGACGGCTGGTTCACCGGACGCACCGACGACCGCCGTGCACTCGGCGACTGGTTCGTTGACGCCCAGAAGTGGCCGTCCGGGCTCTCGCCCCTCATTGCCGCTGTGCACGACGCCGGAATGGAATTCGGCCTGTGGGTCGAGCCGGAGATGGTCAGCCTCGACTCCGAGCTGGCCCAGGCGCACCCCGACTGGGTGATTGGCGCATCCGCTGCCCTGACCTGGCGGTTCCAACGGGTGCTCGACCTCGGCAATCCGGATGCCTTCGACTACATCCTCGGGCGCCTCGACGCCCTGCTGAACGAGTACCCGATCGCCTACCTCAAGTGGGATCACAACCGCGATCTGCTGGGCGGCTCAGCCCATCGCCAGACCATGGCGCTCTACCGGCTGATTGATGCGCTGCGCGCTGCTCACCCGGATGTCGAGATCGAGTCCTGCGCATCGGGCGGCGCCCGCATCGACCTCGGCATCCTCGAGCGAGTCGACCGGGTGTGGACGAGCGACACGAACGACCCGCTTGAGCGTCAGGAGATCCAGCGCTACACGAGCATCCTGGTGCCGCCTGAGTACCTCGGCGGACACCTCGGCGCCGCGACCTCGCACACCACCTGGCGCACCTCCGACCTCGGCTTCCGCCTGGCGACAGCGCTGTTCGGCTCTGCCGGCATCGAATGGAACCTCATCGAGACGACGCCGGACGAACGCGCGATCATCTCCGGGTGGTCGGCGCTGTACCGCTCTCTCAGGGGCTTGCTGCACACCGGCACCGTGGTGCGGGCTGACAGCAGCGACCCTGCGCTTGCCCTGCACGGTGTGGTCGCTGCCGATCGTCGGTCGGCTGTCTTCGCGCAGGTGGCGCTTGCGGCCCCGCGTGCTGCGGTGCCTGCGCCTCTGCGGTTCCCAGGTCTTGATCCGGAGTTGTCGTATGTCGTCAGCCCGGTTTCGCTGTCGCTTTCCGCCGCAGCAACGGATGTCGCCCAGGTTGCGGATGCGCCCCTGGTGCTCTCGCGGGCGATCCAGGATGCTCCGCCCCACTGGCTGGCTGCGGGCAGCGTCACGCTCAGCGGTCGCGTGCTCGCGGAAGTCGGCTTGCCTGGCGCGCTGCTGGCACCTGAGCAAGCGCAGTTGTTCTCACTCAAAGCGATGTAGCCGTCGCCGCGCCCGTTGCCGGTGATCGCGCTCGCCATAGCGGGCGCGACCGGCAAGAACGGGCGCGGTGACGGGCCAGCGACGGGCCGAGCAGCCGAGGCTCAGGCCCCGGGCGTCGGCGGCGTCTGGGTCATGTCCATCCAGGTCACTTCCCACTGGTGGCCGTCTGGGTCGAGGAAGCTGCGCCCGTACATGTAGCCGAAGTCCTGTGGGTCAGCCGCCGGGCTGCCACCGTTGGCCAGCGCGGCATCCGCGAGGGTGTCGACAGCGTCCCTGCTGTCTGCGCTTAGAGCGATCAGTACTTCGACCGACGTCGAGGTGTCTGCGATCTCGCGTGGCGTGAAGGTCTTGAAGAAGTCCTCCACGAGCAACATGGCGTAGATGTGACCGTCGTCAATGACGAGGCAGGTGGCGTTCTCGTCGGTGAATTGCTGGTTGAAGGAGTACCCGAGCGCCGTCCAGAAGTCCACGGACCGCTTGAGTTCTTTCACGGGCAAATTGACAAAAATCATGGTCATTGTGGTTCGCTTCCGATCTGATTCGTGGTGGGACGTGAGCCTCGGCGCACGCAAGTGGGCGACGTCGTACGCCGCGTGTTGCGCGACAGCGGATGTCTCCCATTAAGCATGAGCGGCGAGCGCAGGTCTAGTCCCGCGAGCTTCCCGCCAGCACGCCGCCAGCACTCCGCGAGCACGCCGCCAGTGTCCAGCACCCGTACAGGAGCTGCACAGCCCGCGCTCCAGCCCGTGATTGGATTGACCCATGGATGTCATGCCACCTTTCATCGACGACTTCGCCGCGTTCATCGCCGCATCGCCCACCTCGTACCACGCCGCCGCCGAGGTTGCCCGGCGCCTCGACGCCGCCGGGTTCACCGGCCTCTCCGAATCGGACGCATGGGGGAGCGACGCCGGAAAGCACTACGTCATCCGCGACGGAGCGATCATCGCCTGGATCCAACCGGTCGGAGCGCTGCCGACGACACCGTTCCGCATCCTGGGTGCCCACACCGATTCACCGGGCTTCAAGCTCAAGCCGAAGCCGACCACTGGGTCGAACGGTTGGCTGCAGGCTGGCGTCGAGGTCTACGGCGGGCCGCTGCTGAACTCCTGGCTCGACCGCGAACTCGAGCTCGCCGGACGCCTCGTCACCCGCGACGGTGCCACGCATCTCGTGCGCACCGGCCCGTTCCTGCGCATCCCGCAGCTGGCCATCCACCTCGACCGTGAGGCCAACAGCGGTCTCACCCTCGACAAGCAGCGCCACCTCAGCCCCGTCTTCGGCGTCGGAGATGCCAGCGAGGCCGACCTCGTCGGTCACCTCGCCCAGCTCGCCGGTGTCGCGTCAGCGGATGTCGTCGGCTACGACATCCTGACCGCAGACACCAACCCGCCTGCGCGATTCGGTTTGAATGATTCGCTGTTCGCGGCCGGCCGCATGGACAACCTCAGCTCGGTCTTCGCCGCCCTGATCGCGCTCCTCGGCACGGCGGAGGAAACCGCCGAGAGCACTGACGCCGCCGAGAACGCGACCGCCGACAGCAGCGCTGCGCCGTCTCACATCAGCGTGCTCGCCGCGTTCGACCACGAGGAGCTCGGCTCAGAGTCGCGCTCCGGCGCGAGCGGCCCGATGCTCGACGACATCCTCTCTCGCATCGGTGAAGGCCTCGGCGCGACCGTCTCAGACCGGCTGCGTGCCTACGCAGAATCGTGGTGTGTCTCCGCGGATGCCGGCCACGCCGTGCACCCGAACTACCCGGAGCGCCACGACCCGGTGAACCGCCCCATCGCCGGCGGTGGGCCGCTGCTCAAGATCAACGCGAACCAGCGCTATTCAACGGATGCCGCCGGAGCCGCCCTCTGGACCCGCCTGTGCGAGGCCGCCGGTGTGCCGTTCCAGGAATTCGTCTCGAACAACACGGTGCCGTGCGGCTCCACCATCGGCCCGCTCACCGCGACCAGGCTCGGCATCCGTGTCGTCGACGTCGGTGTGCCGCTGCTGTCAATGCACTCGGCGCGCGAACTGTGCCACGTGGATGACCCGGTGGCATTGTCTGCCGCGCTGTCGGCGTTCTTCGCCGGCGAATAGACGAATAGACGAATAGGCGAATAGGCGAATAGGCGCAAAGGGGAGTGGGCGAACTGATCCACTCCCGCCTGCAGACGCGAGCTAGTGCGGCAGCCGCTTCGCCCGTCGTCTGATCGGCTTGGTTCCATCGACCCCGTGTCGGCCGTCGCGCGGGCCGGGGTCTGGAAGCTCAGGCAACTGCTCTTCGCCCTCGAATTCACGCTCTGGTTCAGGTTCAGGCTCCGGCGGGATCTGCTGCGCATCCAGGTGAGCTCCGAGCGTTGTTCCTTCAGCCTCTGCGTCAGCCTCCGCATCCGACATCGCCGCGGCCGCATCCGGTTCAACATCGGCGGCCACCGGCACGGTCGTGCTCGGGGTGCGGGCCAGAACAGACGTCAGTCGTGCCACCGCGTGCCCATTGCGCATCAGAATCACGTCTTCGCCCTGCCACACCCGATCAACCAGCACCGAGAGGTGGGTTGCCGCATTCGCGATCGGCACGCGCAGCGGAATGACAGGGCGGCCCGGCTCGATCCTGAGCGGCGGGAAGGGGTCGTAGTCTGAATCGCGGTCGACGCCATGACGGCCATCCCGAGGGCCTGGCTCTGGCAATTCTGGTAGTTGATCTGGGTCGTCGACGTACGGCACGATGGGCTCCTTCCGGTGACGGATGCCTGGTTCGAGGCTACGCCGATGCCGATCGGCTGGCTACAGGTCGACATCCGCTGGAGGGGTGCCCGCCGGGTCGGCGCTGGCGTCGTCGTCCGTGCCTGCGCGCACGCTTCGTCGCCAGCTCACTTCGTCCGACAGGAGGACCGCGAGCAGCACCACGTTCACCAACCAGGCGAGGGCCAGCGGTGACAGCGCCGGGTAGGCGATGGCGAGTGCCACGAGCGCGAGAATGCCGATGAGGTGGCTGATCAGGGTGCGCCCGCCGATCGCCCGCCTGAACAACACATTGCCGCCGAGGAACAGGGCAGCAGACCCGCAGGTGAGTCCGGCCGTCCACGCCTCTGGCTCTGCGACGGGAGCCTCAAGCACCAGCCCATCCGCCACAGCCGACAGCACGATGCCGAACACCATGATGATCGGAACGTAGGTGTACGCGACCCTGGCGATCGAGCCGCGCTCGGTTGCGTGGCTGATGAAGTCGCTGCCACGCTGCTGGCCGTGTGCGAAGTACAGCAGCCACATCAGCACAGTGCTGGTGAAGGCGGCCAGGAAGGCGAGCACGTACGGCCACTCGAGCGGTGCCTCAGCGAAGCTCGATCCAGTGACGATGATGGATTCGCCCAACACAATGATGAAGAACAGGCTCACCCGCTCTGCCATGTGTTCGCCAGAGATATCCCAGGTCTCGTATCCCGATTGGCCGAGGCCGGGGACCCAGTAGCGTGCGCGCGCGCCGATGCTGTCGATGAACAGGGCGACGAGCCAGATCCAGATGCGCACGTCTTCCGGCGCGAACGCACCCCAGAGCCACAGCGCGCCAGCCGCCACCTGCCACAATCCGATGCGCACGAAGTTGACCGCGTGGGCAGGGCGATGCTTCGCGAAGGCGAGCACGGTGAATCCG
This sequence comes from Leifsonia sp. Y878, assembly GCF_057669685.1. Taxonomy (NCBI): domain Bacteria; kingdom Bacillati; phylum Actinomycetota; class Actinomycetes; order Micrococcales; family Microbacteriaceae; genus Leifsonia; species Leifsonia sp. Y878. Next base: position 81,015 of record NZ_JBYHFS010000001.1, read on the forward strand.
CTCCGTATCAACTGGATCAGCACCAGTGTGCTGGCGAACAGCACCGCCTTGCTCGTGAAGGCGTCTGGGAGGGCGCTGGCCATCAGAATTCCGAGCAGCATCAGCACAATGAGCAGCGCGCGAACCTGTCCGCGTTCCGGATTCAGCCAATTGGTGACCCAGGTGGTGTTGATCCACACCACCCACACGACGATCATAAGCATGACGGTATGACCGAGTTCGATCGCACTCTGCTCGTGCAGCAGCACATGGGACACCTGGGTGACCGCGAAGACGAACACCAGGTCGAAGAACAACTCCACAAAGGTGACGCGGTGCGAGTCGGTGCCCGTTGCCGGACGAAGCAGGTCGCGACTGAATCCGATCGTCATGCGCACCAGCGTAGTGTGGAGAAGAGTAGACTATTTTCCATCGGCAAGTAGATTCCTGCTGCTGGATTCATCTCCGCAGCCGTGAGGAGTACGTACAGCATGGCACGCAAGATTGACGACAGCTCAACGTCGGCGACGAGCGGCGCACACGCCGCGGTCGAGCGCACCGCTACGCTGCCGTACGAGTCAGACCTGCTCACCTCGCTGCTCGCGATCGTGTCTGAGTGGACATCCGCTTCGTTCCTCGAGGAATTCGCGCGACGCTCAGGAGTCCAGCTGGATTCCAGCGCCATCTCCGCTGTCTACCTGCTCGGTCGTCGGGGCCAGCTGCGTCCGTCAGAACTCGCCGCGGGGCTCAAATTGTCTGCCCCGACGGCGAGCAAGTTGATTTCGCGGCTCAGCGCGGCGGGCCTCGTCACCAGAGTTGCTCACGAGAGCGACTCCCGGTCATCGCTCGTCGGCCTCACCGCCGCCGGATCTGCAGCGGCAGTCCAGCTGTTCCAAAGCGGTGACCTGATGATGACCGACCTGCTCACCGACTGGGCGCCCAAAGACGTCAACACGCTGACGGCGCTTGCGCATCGTCTGGCCGAGACGGTCAAGACAGAGGATCGAACGCCGGTCGCGGCCGCCAAGCCACACCTCAAGAAAACGCAACACACCAACTGAAAGTGAGTTCCCCATGGGTACATACGTCGTTACCGGATCTGCCTCTGGCATGGGCAAGGCAAGTGCAGACAAGCTGCGCGCCGAGGGTCACACCGTCATCGGCATCGACCTGCGCGATGCGGATGTCGTCGCCGACCTGTCGAGCGCTGAGGGCCGCGCATCCGCTGCCGAGGCTGTCATCGCCGCCTCAGGTGGAAAGCTCGACGGCGGCGTCTTCGCCGCTGGCCTCGGCCCGATTCCCGGCCGCGAAAACCTGATCGCCCAGGTCAACTTCAAGGGCACGACCGAACTCCTCGATGCGCTGCACGACTCGTTCGCCGCAGCCGGCACCAGCAAGATCGTGGTCATCGGTTCCAACTCGTCGACGACGATTCCCGGCATCCCCGACGACGTCGTTGAAGCCTTCCTGAACGACAAGCTCGACACGCTGCCTGAATTGACGGCACACTTCGGCGAGTACGCCTCGAACTTTGTGTACGGCGGATCGAAGCTTGCACTCACCCGCTGGGTGCGTCGCATGGCTGTGCTGCCTGAGTGGGCTGGATCCGGCATCCGTGTGAACGTCATGGCACCGGGCGCCATTCTCACTCCGCTGCTGCAGTCGCAGCTTGACGGCCCCGGCCGTGCCGCAATCGAAGCCTTCCCGGTTCCGGTTGGCGGATTCGGCGACCCTGAGGCCATCGCAGCGTGGATCATGTTCATGCTGTCGCCGGCAGCCGACTTCCTGTGCGGCAGCATCATCGTCGTCGACGGTGGCACAGAGGCGCTCTTCCGTGCGAATGACTGGCCTGTCAGCATGGCCCCGCGCAGCAAGTAGGCAGCAGCTCTCGAGCAGCAGCTCTACAGCAGCTCAGATAGACCACGAAGCGGATGCTCGGCTGGCGACACTGGTCGCTTGCCGAGCATCCGCTCAATTCAGTGGCTGATGCAGGTCAGTCGCTGATGCAGGCGCCCGTCGTTACCGGTGCTCTCAACGAGGGTGCCTTAGCGGCTACCGGCTGCACCTCAGCCATGGCCAGGGCGTAGCCGATGTTGTCGGTGGTTGTCGACTTGGCGAACACGACGCCGGCCACGCTGCCCGACAGGCTCAGCAATGGGCCTCCTGAATCGCCCGGTTCGATATCGGCCGCGAGCGTGTAGACCTGCCTGGGCGACGGATTCTGCCCGTAGATGTCGGCGACGAGTTGGTCAGTGACAGCCATGACCTGCGCGGGGTTCGACGTGAATGGGCCGCCGAACGGGTAGCCGGCGCTGACTGCGCTCGCACCGACCGGCAGGTTGGGTGTCAGCGACAATGGCTTGGTGTCGAGGCCATCGACGGCGATCACGGCGAGGTCGTCGATCGGGTCGAAATAGACGACGTTCCCCTGGATGGCCTGACCGTCGAGCGCCTGAACCACGGGTTCGGTCACCCCGGCCACGACGTGCGCGTTGGTGATGATCCGGTCGTCGGAGACGACGAATCCGCTGCCTGACTGGTTCTGTCCGCAGGCATATGCGTTTCCGGTGATACGAACAACCGACTGCGCTGCCGCGTTCAACTCTGCGGTGCCGAGGTCGAGCGTGGGAATCTGCGGTGCCTCACCCGTGAACGCGTCGACGACCCGGGGGAGCCCCTCATCGACGGCTGCGGAGCGCAGCTGGGCGAGGAACGCCTGGACGGGCGTTGGCGTCAGCGTGTCGATGGTGCGGAGGACAGTGGATGACGCGATGGCCTGCGAGATGCCCGGCGCCCCCAGCGCGCCAACGCTGGTGGCCAGCATCGCCAGAATCAAAGCGGATGCCACCGTCGCGACGGCCGCTCCCAGAAGTCGGTCGATGATCTGCAGCGGCGAGCGATGAGTGCGGCGGCGAAGTGCGTGGCCCACGGTTTGCCCGAGACTGAGGCCGGCGAGCACGAGGATCACGGCTGCGGCCAGGGCTGCTGGCGTGCGCCACTCAGGCGCGGGAATCCAGGCGCTGACGAGCGGAACCAGAATGTAGGCCGCAATCCCGCCGACCACCACGCCGATGAGTGCGCTGAGGCTGCCGAGGAAACCGCTGCGATATCCGGAGACGAAGAACGACACGAGCAGCAGTGTCAGGATCACGTCAAGGATTACCGAGCCGATCATTGCGTCCTTTTCCTTGATTGTTCCTGGGTCTACCCAGTGGCTGCCAGCCGGGGACCTGCGCTTAGATCAGGCTGCGCAGAAATTCCTCGACCCCTACGCCACGTTCCCGTGCTCGTGCAACAAGGCGTGCGTGTTCGGTCGAACTGAGCGTGAGAGCGAGCGTAGTCCAGTCACCTGAGTCGTTGCCTGACTCGTCCGGCATCGAATCTGAGAGGGTGGCGAAGCCTTCATCGTCATCTGAAAAGTCGAAGAGTCCGAGCGGCTCAGCGGTGGATCGCTCGGCTGTTGCTCGCTCAGCCGTTGCTCGGGAGGCCGTCTTCGTGGCGCTGGCCGTCGAGGCAGCGGATGCCGGAGCTGCGGCATCCGCAACAGGGTCGCCGGCTCGCACCCAACCGGGGCCTGAGGGAATCGGCAGACCGCGCTGGTACGCCTCAGACACGGCACGCGCGCGGGAATCGGCAGCCTCGTTCAGCGGGTGGTTTGCGTGACCCTTGACCCACTCAAACCGGTAGCGGCGGCCGGCCAATACCTCGTCGAGTTCTTTGAGCAACTCGATGTTCATCACGGCCTTGCCGTCGGCCTTCTTCCAGCCCTTACGCTTCCAGCCGGGCATCCACTTGGTGATCGAGTTGATCACGTACTGGCTGTCGCAGAGCACGAGCAGGTCGTCGTCGAGGTGCGCGGTGGCCCGAAAGAGCTCGAGCACGGCCTTCAACTCGCCCTGGTTGTTGGTGGCGTGCTTCCAGCCGCCGGCCCCCCAGCAGGAGTCATCGACGTACCAGGCCCAGCCTGCAGGTCCTGGATTTCCGAGAGCAGAACCGTCGGCGGCAGCGGTAATCGTCATGAGTCCAGTCTTTCATCTGGCTCGATGCGTTTTTACCCGTTTCCCTGTCTCTCCGGGGTTCCGCGGTGCTTAGGTTATGAGACACCGATCATCCAGTGCGAGCAGATGGAGCTGAAGAAATGGCCGAAGTCGTTCTGTTCCACCACGCCCTGGGGCTCACGCCGGGCATCGTGCGTTTCGCCGACGAACTGCGCGAGGCTGGGCATACCGTGCACACGCCCGATCTCTATGAAGGTCGCACCTTCGAGACCGTGGATGAGGGGATGGTCTATGCCGAGCAGATCGGATTCGGCGAAGTGATCGCCCGCGGCACGCGGGCGGTTGAGGGACTACCCGTCGAACTGGTCTATGCCGGTTTCTCGCTAGGTGTGCTCCCCGCACAGATACTTGCGCAGACCCGCGTGGGCGCACGAGGCGCTCTACTGTTCTCTTCCTGTGTTCCCGTCTCTGAGTTCGGCTCTGCCTGGCCGGATGGCGTTCCTGTGCAGGTGCATGGCATGGACGCCGACCCGATCTTCGTCGGCGAGGGCGACATCGACGCTGCCCGCGCGCTCGTCGACTCGACTGGTGATGCTGAGCTGTTCCTCTATCCGGGTGACCAGCACTATTTCGCCGACAGCACGCTGCCTTCCTATGACGCGGCTGCGGCCGCGCTGCTGCTGGACCACACGCTGACGTTTCTCCAACGAACTCGCTCTGATGGTGCGCCATCATCGCGAGGCCTTGACCACGATCGTCCAAATGTCACCGAGGGCCAGCCATAGGGCTCCGCCGAGCTGGTCGGTGGAGCACGGCTCGGTCACCGGTGAAGACCAGGTGGACGCTTGGCACGTGAGGATCAATCGCCTCTTCCCCGACAGTGAGTCCAGACTGCTGGGGGCGTGATCAGCCCGTAACCTGAACGCGTGACCAACAGCACCAACCACCGGCGTGACGTCCTTCGAGATCGCGTGAGCCGATCCATCTCGCGGCTGGCTGGTGACGCCATTCGCACGATCGATGCTCCCACCCAGGTCATATCCATCGTCACCGCTGACGACCAGATGCCGCAACGGCACGCCAGATTAGTGATCGACCTGTGCCTGCGTGCTGGGGAGGCGATGTTGGCCACTGGCGCTTCTGCTGCTGACGTTGTGGCCACCGTGTTGAGGGTCAGCACTGCATACGGCGTCAGCGGAATGCACGTGGACATCACGTTCACATCTCTTACCGTTTCGATCCATCGCGGGATGAATGAAGACCCCATGTCGGTGATGCGAGTCGTGAAGGTGCGAACCACGGACTACTCGCGGCTGCAGAATGTGTACCTGCTGATCGACGAGATAACCCGCGCCGATAGTCGGATCGGTGTCGAGGAAGCACGTGAGAGTCTCAGCTCGATTCTGACCAGCCCGCATCCGTACCGCCGCTGGGTGGTCACCGCGGGCAAGGCCATTCTCGCTGCCGGAGTTGTGGTGATGTTCGACGTGAGCTTCGTCCTGGTGTTCATCGCGGCGGCAACGGCAATTCTCTCGGACTTCATCACCCGCAAGCTCGGACGATTGTTAGTACCCGACTTCTTCGCCCAGATTGCGGCGGCCATGGCAACGACCAGCATCGCGGTATTCATCTTCTGGTTGCGGTCGATGGGCATCGAACTGCCGGGATCCAATAGCCCCACCGTCATTGTTATCGCGGGGATCATCACGCTTCTCTCCGGCGTCGGCCTCACCGCATCCGCTCGCGACGCCATCGACGGGTATTACGTCACTGCGACGGCACGCGGTATGGAAGTGTTCATGCTCACTCTCGGCCTCGCCGTCGGCATCTCGATCGTTCTGGGCGCTGCGATGCGGATGGGACTGCCCGTGACGATCGGGACATCGCTCGGTGGCGAGATTGGTCTCGTTCCCGGCGTAGTCGGCTCCGCGCTCATCGGCGTGGGATTCGCGCTCACCTCCTACGTGCGACTGCGCTACGTACTACTGATGGGCGCCTTGGCCGGTCTCGTTTTCGCCGTGTATTCGCTGGTACTTCCCCTTGCCTCCCAACCGGGACTCGCGCCGGGGATCGCCGGCATTGTGGCGGGCGTGATCGGGTACCTCATTTTCCGCTGGGTCAAAGTGCCGGAGAGCGCAATGACTATGGCGGGCATCATCGGCCTGATTCCTGGGCTCGCGGTCTACCGGTCGTTGTATGCGTTGATGGACTCCGCGAACGGAGTGACAGAGGCCCTTCCCGCGATGGTGATTGCGCTGGCGACAGGCATTGGACTCGCAGCGGGAACGACTATCGGTGGTTTTGCTGCCAGACGGATCTTTGGCCTCGACCGCTCGGCCATGCTCGCGGGGCGCCGGACCCGCGGGGCGCGTTAAGCGCTTCCTTTCTCCAGGGGCCGGAATCGTAGAGCGACCACTCCCGACCGGAAGTCGTGGCGATCCACGAGCTCGAGCTGAATGCGCTCGCGTAAACCGCCAATCGACCTCACTCAGCGTGCTCGACACGATGTACTTCTTCGCCTGGTCGATGGTCTCAGCGAACGGGATCTCCCACTCATCCATCCAGTCAGGCCACCTACCCGAGACGGGCTTTCGCCACGCCGACTCCATCATCTGGTAGGTCGTGCGGCCGAACAACAGTGCATCCGCTCGCGCCATCTCCGTCGTCCAAAAGTCCATCGATTCCTCGTCCGGAGGAAGGCCTGCCTCGTGATGGCAGCAGCCATCGAGCGTGACGTTGATGGAATATCGAAGCGGTCTCATCTCGTTGCTCTCCCTCGATGCGCGCAGCGCGTCTCACCGGGCCATGCTCAGACCATAGTCCGCGCCGTTCATCTCACCACTCGTAGCGCGTCCAGAAGTGATCCCTGCGTCTCGTATCCCATGGGTCGCAAGGGGGATCTTCGCCTCACCTTCGACCAATCTCTCTGCGCTTGTCCTGGTGAAACTCCGCAGCCACCCTCAGGTCCACTTCGGCGAGGGTAAGGCTCAGTCGGAAGCGCAGGTCGTCTACGGGGTCGGTGTGCTCGCGACCAGTCCGCTCACCAGCTCATTCGGTCCCTCGTCCGCGCTGTCGGTGTCGCTGAAGTGGGGTCGCGCTCCGTCGTCGAGGAGGAAGTCGGCGTGGCCGTCGAGGCGCACGGCGAGCTCGATCGAGCGGGGGAGCATCGTGGACTCATAGGCGCGAATGGCCTCGGCGATAGTGTCGGATGCGACGAGGGCGAGGGCGAGCTCGCTGGCGTCGAGCATGGCGAGATTCACGCCGACGCCGACTGGCGGCATGAGGTGGGCGGCATCGCCGAGCAGCGTGATTGAGGCGGAACGCTGCCATTCGTGCGGTGCGGGCAGCACGAAAAGGGGCCGATCGACATACTGCCCGTCGTTCTCCGTGATCATCCGGAGTACGTCGTCCGACCAGCCCTCGAACTGGCTCACGAGGTGACGGCGGATGCCATCGGTGTCGGCCGGGGTGAGATCGTTGCGGCTCATCCAGTCCAGTGGCTCCCTCCGCACGATGTAGACCCGCATGTGGTCACCGCTGTTGCGCTGGGCGAAGAGGGCGGCATTCGCGTCGGCGGCCATGGCGCTCCCGCCGCCGACCAGCTTGGCGAGTTGCGGATGACGGGCCTCCAGATCGTCGAACCAGGCTTCGAGGAAGTCGACACCCGAGTACGTGGGCACGGAATCCGAGATCGCTGCGCGCACACGGGAGAAGGCGCCGTCCGCACCGATCACGAGATCGGTCTCGATCGCGCTGCCATCGCTGAAGGTCAGCACGCGCGGCCCCTCGTCGGGCCCGGTGACCGACTCGAGCTTGCGACCCCACTGCACTGTCCCCGGCTCAAGCGAGTCGAACAACAGCGCCCGCAGCTGTCCGCGGTCGATCTCGGGCGCTGAGGTCTCGCCGGCTTCGGGCCGGTGGTGCATGAGAAGCTCGCCCGCGGGGCTCAGCTGGCGCATTTCCTGCCCCTCGAAGCGGGCGAGGGCGAAGAACTCGTCCAACAAGCCCGCTTCACGAAGTGCCACCTGCCCATCTTCCGCGTGCAGGTCGAGTGAGCCGCCTTGGTTGCGGGTGGCGGCATCGGGGTCCCGGTCGTAGACGGTTACAGCGATTCCGTGGTGTTGCAGGATGCGCGCGCAGGTCAGGCCGCCGGGGCCGGCACCGATAATGCTGATTCTTTTGCTGATCAGTGTCTGAGTCGTCATGGGGTTGTCCTCTCGGATGGGTCTCAGCGAGCACTCGCTCACTGCGATCACAACAAAAGCACACTCAGACCAAAAGTGCAACGAGTACACTTTTGCAACAGTGCAACCGAACAGGTATCATGATGGCATGACGGATGTCGAGCCCATCGGGCGACGAGAGCGCAAGAAGGCTGCCACGAGCCGAGCGCTCGCCGACGCAGCCTGGGAATTGTTCATCGCCCGCGGCTTCGATGCGGTGAGCGTTCGCGAGGTCGCTGACAAGGCAGACGTTTCCACCACCACGCTTTTCAAGCACTTCGCGAGCAAGGAAGCCCTGGTTTTCGATCGAAGCGACGACTTCGAAGCAGAGCTCGTCGCGGCCGTGCGCGACCGGCCAACCGGGCAGGGAATACTCGACGCTCTGCGCGTCCATGCCGTCCAGGCCTGGGCGCCGGTTGCCGAAGACCCTCGCCTCCAGCAGCTGGCCGCCCTGATCGACTCCACACCGTCCCTGCGTCACTACTACGAACGCACCTGGCTCCGACACGCAGACGCACTCGCCGCAGCCATCGCCGAGGCGACCGGCCGCCCACAGAGCGACCTGGCAAGCGCGGCACTAGCCCGCTTCGCGCTCGACGTCCCCACACTCATCCGAGGGCACCCCCGTCCCCACGACGCCATAAGCGAGATCTTCGAACTCCTCGCCAGCGGATGGGCGACCACGTTTCGAGACTGACCCGGGCGTGCCGGACTTCCGCCGCTATGCACCCGTCCGAAAATGCGACCTCGCGGCTAGATGACTGCAAATGATGGAATCGAAGGACGACATGTTCGATGGACAAGGTTTGATAAAGGCGTCGCGGACGCCCAGACTCGATGTGCCCTCGAAAGAAATGAGCCAACGACCGTTGACCCTCTGGCTCGGTGCCTCGGCGCTGCTCGTAGCCGGAGCATTCAACCTGGTCACGTTCGTGACAGGAGTCTTCGTGCTCCTTTTCGATTTCGACGAGTCGACCACCGTGGTACTTCTGATAGCCCTTTTGCTGACGGCCATATTTCTCGTCGTACTGCCCGTCTGGGCGGGCCTTGCCGTATTGCAGCGATCCGCAGCTGCGGCGGTCTGGGCCGTCCTCTACTTCGTCGCTCAGATCCTTACGGCCTTCCTAAACATTGACCCAATGCAGTACTTCATCTCCGCGATTGCACTCATAGCGGCGATCCTGCTCTGGATTCCAGCCACGAGGGCCTACTCGCGGGGATCATAAGCAATGCGCGGGAAAAGTCAGGCCTCACTCCGGGCACCCTGACCTGGCAACGCTGCAGCGATGCGCCTCATAACCCATGGGTTATGAGGCGCAGAGACTATGACACACTGCGCCCGTGGTCGGGCGATTTTCCTCACCATCTGTGAGCGCTCTTGGCCGCATTCTTTTCATTACTCGATTCGTGATGAGCTACGGGATCAGGTCAAAGGGAGAACAATTGGACCGGCTTCGGCTGGGCCTCCACATTCAGCGGTGCTGCGAATCCAGACGAAGTCTGTGGCAACTTCTGCTGCCACGGAGCCGTCGGCATAGTAGGCCGTGATCGTGCCCTGTTCAGGCTGGTTGGGCATCCGGAACGACCATGAGTTCCCGCTTCCGCTGGCCGTGTATGGCGAGAGGTCGTCCAACGGTGAGGTAGATGCGACGGTTGGAGTGACGCCGCCGACGAGCGGAGAGGAGGACGTCTCGACCGGCTGTATTCCGTGACCGAGTTGAGAGCAGAAGCCGTCGAGATCGCATAGGCGCACCTCTTCGATTTGGCTGGCGTCGCCGGTCAGCTGCACGGACAAAGTGTTAATGTAGCCGACAGCCGAGCAGTCGATGTATGGCGCCCCGGCGCACCCCGAGAGTGTGGCGGAGACAATGACGCCGATGACGGCCGTCCACGCTTTTCGGGAACGATCCACGTGTCTGCTCATACTTCGACGCTCTCACACCACTGAATGCGACGGTAGGCTCCAGAGGTTTCGTTATTAGCGTGTTAGATCTGCGGGTTCCGACCGGATCCCGGTCGGAGAGCGGCGCCAACGCCCGGGACGGTCGCCCGAACATCTTCGATCAGTCGTGTTGGCGTCCGTAAGTCGAACGGGCGATGACTAGCTTCGCGGAGTAGCGCTTCGTTCCGCTGTCCGGCATGCTTCGAGGATGACGAGATGGGGAATTACGGCACTCGTAACACTCTCTGCCGTGATGCTGCTCGCTGCCTGCACGGGGGTACCGCCGATCGCCTCGGATCAGGGAGAGCCGTCGAGCGTCGCGGATCGCACGAACCGAGGAACCGCTGAAACGTCCAGTGGCCCCGTCGAAGGGACGGCGTTCTCTGAGTCTGCACCACAAGGCACTTGGCTTGAGAGGAATCAGACGTTCGCCATCACCACCTGGGGTAGCTCTAGCTGCCCACCCATCCCGACATCAATCGAATCGGAAGCCGATAATACGGTCACGATTCATTTCGAATCGTCGCCACACGATCCGTGCACGGCTGACATGGCGGCGACAACACACGAGTTCACCGTGCCCAGCGGCTCGGGAGCGACCCCGCTGACAATCACATTGACCTACGCCGACTGGGACGGCACCGACTCGATAACCCTGGACTAAGTGTCACCGGGATAGATGTAGATCGCATTAGGCTCCAGCCGAGAGCGCCCGACTCATGATGCCCGCAATCACGTCGGTCTTGGCATCGGAGTATGCATTCATGTCGTCGAAGCCCTGATTCAGCAATGCTCGCTTTGTGTCTTCGTATAAAGCGCGGTCGTCCGAATCCGCGCGGAGATGGTTGCGGAAGAGGAGGTAGTTGTCTGCAGCGTGGTCGCCTCGTTCCAGGATGTGGATATGCACATCGCGTGCTGGAGTGCGCACCAGACGATGGCCAGGCTCACGAGTTCGTAACTCATATCCTGCGGCCAAGAGAGGAACGAGATAGTCCTCTTCTGCGGTGATGTCGTCAACCGTGACCAGGATGTCGACAATCGGCTTGGCTGCCAGTCCGGGAACGGATGTCGATCCGATGTGTTCGACCTCGACATCCGCCGTTCCAAGCGCCTTCCGCATTCGTGCATGGTGGTCAAGAAAAATATCGGGCCAGCTCTCGTCGTAGCCGACCACTTCGAGATGGCGCTTTTCAGATCCGCCGACTAGCTCGACCTCTTCAACGTCTGCTCGACGACGTTCAACGTTGTTGGCCATGCGATCATCCGTCCATTCGGTCGTAGTGTTTCGATGTCGCATTGCCTACCGCTCGAATCGCAATGCGCACCGTTAAGTATGAGACAGCCAACACGAGCAGAACGACGATGTTGCTTGGGGGCGTCTAGGACGCATCCAGGCTGATCGCCGCTTCTGGGGTCGCCACCCGGAAGCTGAAGGTCTCCTCGAGGTAGAGGTGCACGTCGTCCGGGTCGTGGTACTCGTAGCCGACCGAGAGGTCCTGGCCGGATTCGAAGAGGAAGTCCCCGCCGCGCAGGCTGACGACAACGCCCCCGCGCACGCCGGGCGCCCACACGATCGGCCCGCCCAGGATTTTGCGCACGTGGTCGAACAGCGGATATCCGCCGTGCTCGGCCGTCTCGATGATCGCCGTGTAGTGCGCGGGGCCAACGGCGAGCCCGTATGGGCCGCTCACCCCGCTCGACAGCAACACCTCGACGGCTTTGGCCACCCGTTGCGGATAGTCGTAGAAGTCCTCGACCCGCGGCACCGGCGTGTGCGGGGACGCCTCTGAGATGCCGACGATTCCCGCCGCCATCCAGCCGTGGAACACAGCAATGTTCTCGGCGAGGGCGATCTGCATGGCCGCGTCGTCGAGGTTGTCGAGATTGGTGTCGACGGCGCCCCGGTCGTAGTCGAGCAATTCTTCGCGGGAGACGGTGAACTCTGCCCGGATCTCCGCCAGCGGAAGCACCAGGCGCCGCCTGGCGGTGACCGCCTCGACCGGCGAGATCGGTAACGACTCCGTGCGCCCCAGGTTCGTCGCTGAGTACTCCCAGCCGAACGGGCCGGCGAAATCAACGAGCCTGCGAGCGCCGAGCGCCGCGATCAGTCGTTGCTTTGCCTCTGAATCGAGCAGCGCCCAACCGGCATCGGAGATCGGGGCGTGAGCGCGCAGCAGATGGTCCATGGCTAGAATCCCGTGCCTTTCAAGCTTCCAATACCGAGGTCGGCGCCCTGTGTGGCTGCGTCGCGTCTGGCACTCACCGCGGGGTTGCCGCCGGTCGCGCGCGATACGCCTGTCCCGTTAAACCGGCTGTCCGCGGCGGGAACGCCAAGGCCGCCAGACCCAGCCGCACTGCTCGAGCTGCCGCCAGCCCCACCGCCACCAGAACCGCCGCTCGCGCCGCCATCCGCTTTCGCGCCGGCCTCGGCCTCTGAGCGTTCGCCGTTCTCGACGATGTCACCATCCTGGAACAGGATGCCGCGCGCGGTTTCCCGCCAGAGCGGCTTCTGTCGCAGTAAGAACTCCAGGTCCATGCTGAAGTGCTTGAACTCTTCCCCTAGTGAGTCGGCCATGATGGCGTGGGAGACGGCATCCGGTTCAAGCGACATCCGCTGCTCATACCATCCGATGGCTTCAGCCTCTTCGGTGAGGTTGGCGCACATGCGCGCGAAGGTTCGGGTCTCGGCCGAGAGCTCATTCGCCGGCTCGTGATACTGATCAAATCCCATGAGAACTCCTTCTCAACCAACAGATCTGCTCCGACAGTACGCCCGGGTAAGGCAAGATCGAAGGATCATGTCAACACTCGAAGCACTGCCGCACGTAACCGATCCCGATGTGCTGTTCGAGGCGTTCGAACTCTGGGCCGGCCGCCAGGGGCTCACGCTGTACCCAGCGCAGGAAGAAGCGGTCATCGAGATCGTCTCCGGCGCGAACCTCATCCTCAGCACCCCGACAGGCACCGGTAAATCGCTGGTCGCTATCGGCGCCCACTTCGCCGCGCTCTCCGCCGGCAAGCGCTCGTTCTACACCGCGCCCATCAAAGCGCTGGTAAGCGAGAAGTTCTTCGCCCTCGTCGAGGTATTCGGCGCAGAGAATGTCGGCATGATGACGGGGGACTCCTCCGTCAACTCCGACGCTCCCATCATTTGTTGCACCGCGGAGATCCTCGCGAACCTGGCCCTCCGAAACGGTGAGGACACTCCCGTCGACCAGGTCGTCATGGACGAGTTCCACTTCTACTCAGACCCCGATCGCGGCTGGGCCTGGCAGGTGCCGCTGCTCACGCTGCCGAAGGTGCAGTTCATCCTGATGTCGGCCACGCTCGGTGATGTCACCGACCTGGCTGCAGATCTGAAGCGCCGCACCGGCCGGGAGACCGCCGTCGTTACCGGTGTTGAGCGCCCGGTACCGCTGCACTACTACTACGAGACAACGCCGATCCACGAGACGGTCGAAGACCTGCTCGGCACCGGCCAGTCACCGATTTACGTCGTGCACTTCTCGCAGGCCGCCGCCCTCGAGCGCGCGCAGGCACTGGCCAGCGCCAAGGTGGCCACGAGAGAGCAGCGAGATGCCATCTCGGAGCTGATCAAGGAATTCAGGTTCACGACAAGCTTCGGCAAGACGCTGTCGCGCCTGATCAAGATGGGCATCGGCGTGCACCACGCCGGCATGCTGCCGAAGTACCGGCGTCTCGTTGAGCAGCTGGCCCAGCGCGGCCTGCTCCGCGTGATCTGCGGCACAGACACTCTCGGCGTCGGCATCAACGTGCCTATCCGCACCGTGTTGTTCACCGCGCTCACCAAGTACGACGGCACGAAGATGCGCCAGCTGAACGCGCGGGAGTTCCACCAGATCGCCGGGCGTGCGGGTCGCGCGGGTTACGACACCGCTGGCACCGTCGTCGTGCAGGCACCAGAGCACGAGAGCGAGAACCTCAAGGCCATCGAGAAGGCCGGAGACGACCCCAAGAAGCGCCGCAAGATCATCCGCAAGAAAGCGCCTGAGGGCTTCGTGTCGTGGGGAGAGCCGTCGTTCCAGCGCATCGTCGCGGCCGAGCCTGAGACGCTCACCTCGAGCATGCAGATGACCAGCGCCATGCTCATCAACGTGATCGCCCGCGGCGGCGACGCCTTCGCCAACGTGTACTCGCTGGTCTTCGACAACCACGAGCCGTGGAAGCGCCAGCTCGAACTGGCCAAGCGTGCGCTCGGCATCTACAAGACGCTGCGTGCCGCCGGGATCGTCGAGCAGGTGACCGACGCGAAGACGGGGGAGACCATCATCCGTCTCACCGTCGACCTGCAGCCGAACTTCGCGCTCAACCAGCCGCTGTCGCCCTTCGCGCTCGCCGCGTTCGAGCTGCTCGACCCCGACCCCACTGTGCAGACTGGCACGGGCAACTACGCGCTCGACATGATCTCCATCGTCGAAGCGACCCTCGATGACCCGCGTCCGGTGCTCTCAGGGCAACAGTTCCACGCGCGCGGCGAGGCCGTCGCCGCCATGAAGTCTGAGGGCATCGAATACGACGAGCGGATGGCACTGCTCGACGAAATCACGCATCCCAAGCCGCTGAATGAGTTGCTGACCTACGCCTTCGACACGTACAAGCTGTCGCAGCCCTGGATTGCGGACTTCGAACTGCGGCCGAAGTCTGTCGTGCGCGACATGTACGAGCGGGCCATGTCGTTCGGCGAGTTCATCGCGTACTACAAGCTCGCCCGCAGCGAGGGCGTGGTGCTCCGCTACCTGTCGGATGCCTACCGGGCAACCAGGCAGACCGTGCCCGATGAGGCGAAGACCGAAGACCTGCTCGACCTCATCGAATGGCTCGGCGAACTGGTGCGCCAGGTCGACTCCAGCCTCCTCGACGAGTGGGAGGAGCTGATCCACCCCGACCTCGCCGCGCATGAGGCCGGCGCCACCGCTGTGCTGCCGCCAGCGCCGAAGCGCCTCACGATGAACGTGCGCGCTTTCCGCATCCTGGTGCGGAACGAGATGTTCCGGCGCGTGCAGCTCGCTGCCCGTGAGCAGTACGAGGCGCTCGGCGACCTCGATCGGGACAGCGGCTTCGACGCTGACGCATGGGCCAACGCCATGGACGACTACTTCGACGAATACGACGAGGTGCAGACCGGCGGCAATGCTCGCAGTGCGTCACTCATCATCTTCGACGAGACCGGCACTCGGCCAGACGGCACAGTGGCAAGCGGATGCTGGACCGTGCGCCAGATCTTCGACGACCCTGCAGGAGACCACGACTTCGGCATCAGCGCGGAGGTCGACCTGGCCGCCTCGGACGAGGCGGGGGCCGCTGTCGTGCGGGTGACCGGGGTGAACCGGCTCTAGAACCTGCTGCGCGGGTCGAACGCAGCTATGCGGGTGTTGCAACTGCCGCGCAGCTGCGTTCAGCCCGCGTGGCTCGATTTCGAGACGCGGCCTCGTTCCTCGGGCGCTCCTCAATCAGCGGGATTGCCGTTGGTCGGCGATGCTTGAATTCACGAGGCCCGCCAGGGCCGTCTCGAGACCAGCTAGCGGAACACGCTCAGGTCGCTCAGCGCATCGCTCACCTGGAACGACAAGCCGCGCTCGTCGGCGATGAGTGAGCGGTACCGGATGGCCGTGTCCGGATGGTCGGTGACGATTCCATCAACGGGAACGCGCAGCAGGTCGCGAATGGTCTCCTCGCCGTTCACCGTCCAGACGTAGACCGGCTTGTCGATGGCGTGCGCCTCAGCGAGGAACTCCTCACTGAAGGAGGCCTGCTCCACGACGAAGAAGTCGCAGTCGACATCTGGCAGGTCGCCGATCGTCATCGCGATCGTGTACCCGACCCGGAGCTCAGGGCGTTTCGACTTCAGTTCTGCCACCGCCTCTGCGCTCAACGAGTGGTAGATGTTGCTCTCCGTCACCCCGAGCGAATCCAACTCGGCGAGGAACTGATCGACGAAATCGGGCGACTCGTGCCCGTGCACCTTGAGCTCAATGAGCAGGGGAACACCGAGTTCGGCCGCGCGGGTGACGTACTCAGCCATCGACGGAATCGTGGAGCTGTGCCCACCTACCCGCACTCGGGTCGATGTGACCTCCTCGAATGTCATGTCGAAGATGTTCCGGTTGATGCCGGCGACCATGAAGAGGTTGCTGTCGTGGCTCGCGACGAACTGGCCATCCTCGGTCTGCTGGAAGTCGGTCTCGACGTAGTCGACATCCGCTTCTGCCGCCGCCTCGAGCGCGGGAATCGTGTTCTCAACGCCACCGCCGATGAAACCGCGGTGGGCGATCACGAGCGTGTCCGACGCCGCGGCGACGGGCGTGGCGACCGCGGGAGCCGCATCCATCCCAATGCCCATGACCAGGATGGCCGAGACCGACCAGGCGAGAGCAGACTGTGCACGCGCACCCCTCGGACGAACCGTCATCGGCTCCGGTCGAACAGTGTGCATGCCGAGCAGGTCACGGCTGATCGCGACGAGGATATGGGCGACAACCACCTGGGTGATTCCGACGACGATGAAGCCGAAGGCACGGCCGGTGCCGATGGCCACGGATTCCACCACAACGGCCGCCCCCGGTCGGAGGTCTGCGGCGAATTCGGTCACCCTGATGATCAGCTCAATGCCCAGCGACGACACCAGCACGGCAACGAGCACAGGGCCGCCGACGGAAACCAGCAGCTGCCAGGACCGGCGGCGGGTCGCGAGGATGCTCCGGCCGAGGGAGCGGAGCGGCGTGCGACCGGAGACGACCAGCAACGGCAGCGCGAGGATGAGGCGCAGGTTCACGTAGAAGATCGCGATGATGACGACGACGTATCCGGTGGCGCCGATGGGCGTCTTCATGTACTCGCCGGTGACGAACGGCGGAATCCCGATTCCGCTCGTGAGCACAGAGAGCAGGCCGAGGCCACCCAGCGGAGCGACGAGGAAGAAATAGGCCAGCAGCACGGGGGACTGGTAGTGGAAGACCCTGCGCAGGTGCCAGAGCAGAGCCGCGACGATCCCTCGGATGCCGAGGGATCGTCCGGCCTGCTGCCGGTTGGCCACGATGAAGATGGTGGAGACCTGCAGGCTCACGGCCGTCAGCGCGATGGCGGCGATCAGGAGCAACAGCAATACGGCGATCGGGTCGGCCAGCATGGTGCCGAGGTTGCGGTCGGTGAGGTTTGAGAGGCCTGCAGAGGCCAGTGCCAGTTCAAACAGACTGGTGATGGCGGGAATCACGCACGTCACGATGGTGCCCTGCACCACCAGGATGATCGCCAGATAGTGCCAGAACGAGGCACGCGTCATCCGCAGCACTGCTACGAACCGGGCGGCGTCGATCAGGGCAACGCGCTGCCGGTGCGCTGACGGTGCAGATTCCTGCTCGGCGTCGCCTCGCAGCGGGGCAGATGGCAGAGGGGCAGATGCACGTCTCACTGCGCTGTGCGCTGGGTGAAAGTTGGTACGACGCAAGGCACTGCGCTGGGGCGTGTGGGAGATCTGTGCACTAGTGCATTGTAGGCACGCCGAAATGGGAGAAACCCCCGCGCGAAGCCGCCCGGGCGTGGCGCCAGATCCCCACGAATCGCGAGAGTGCAAGGACGTGACGTTCCGTGACGAACGCGGTAGCCATGTGACGGCCTTTCTCGCCGGTGTTGACATCTGTTGCCACGATCAGTCCCACACCTCACAGCGAAAGGATCCACAGTGTCTCGCATCACACGAACTTCACTCATTGCCGGAGCGGTGCTTAGCACTGCCGTCATCCTCAGCGCCTGCGCCGCCCCCGCGTCCCAGGAGTCAACGTCGGGCGCGTCGGCCGGCGAACCGGTGACCGGCGGCTCGCTCACGTACCTCGAGTACCAGGCTCCGACCTGCCTCTACCTGCCGGGAACCGGGTTCTACCCGAACGGCGGAATCGTGAACCAGATCACCGACAAGCTCACCTACCAGGACCCCGAAACGCTCGAGGTCGAGCCCTGGATCGCCTCGTCATGGACGATCAACGACACGGCAACCGAGTACACCTTCGTCATCCGCGACGGCGTGACCTTCTCAGACGGCACCCCGCTTGACGCCGCCGCCGTCGCCGCGAACTTCGACACCTATGGCAAGGGAAACGCTGAGTTGAAACTCACCGTGTCCGAGGCCATCAACAACTACGACCACAGCGAGGTCATCGACGATCACACCGTGAAGTTCGTCTTCACGCAGCCCTCGCCTGGGTTCCTGCAGGGCACCTCGGTGATCCAGTCGGGCCTGGTATCGCCGGCCACTCTCGCGCTGCCCTACGAAGAGCAGTGCCAGCTGAAGAACATCGTCGGCTCCGGCCCGTTCACGGTGTCGAACCAGATCGTCGACAAGGAAATCGACCTCGCGGCTCGCGAGGACTACGACTGGGCACCGCCGTCGAGCGATCACCAGGGCCGCGCGTACCTCGACGAGGTCAAGGTCATCGTCACCCCTGAAGACAGCGTGCGCATCGGCTCGCTGCTCTCCGGCCAGGCCGACTACGTACGGTACGTGCAGGCGTTTGATGAGGCATCCGTTGAAGCAGCAGGGTTCGACCTGTACGCGCCGCAGACCCGCGGCGTGAACAACGGGCTGTTCCTGCGCCCCGCGAACTCGATCCTGCAGGACATCAACGTGCGGAAGGCGCTGCAGGCCGGCACCGACACGCAGGAGATCGTCGACACGATCTTCACGAAGAACTACCCGCGGGCCACCTCGGTGCTGTCCCAGAGCGCGCTCGGCTACGAAGATCTCTCCGACAAGCTCGAGTACGACCCCAAGAAGGCCAACAAGCTGCTGG
Organism: Leifsonia sp. Y878; assembly: GCF_057669685.1. NCBI lineage: Bacteria > Bacillati > Actinomycetota > Actinomycetes > Micrococcales > Microbacteriaceae > Leifsonia > Leifsonia sp. Y878. The sequence goes on from NZ_JBYHFS010000001.1 coordinate 99,961, forward strand.
ATGCCGCTGGCTGGGTCGCCGGGGATGACGGCATCAGGGTCAAGGATGGCGTGCAGCTCTCGCTCAACGTGTTCGTCGCGTCCGCCCAGCCGCTGTCGAAGCAGACGCTCGAACTCGTGGCGCAGCAGTGGACCAAGATCGGCGTGCTGCTGAACGTCAAACCGGCTGACTCTGGATCGCTCGCGGCCGACATCAAGGACGCGGAGAAGACGGCGCTCAACCACTCGATGGTCGGGCGTGCAGACCAGGACGTGATCAAGAGCCAGTTCCACACCAAGAACCGCAACGTCATCCTGTCGAACGACCCACAGCTCGACGCGTTGCTCGAAGCTGAAGCCGCCGAACCGAACCTGGATGCCAGGAACGCGGATGTCGCCGCAGCCCAGGAATACATCATCGACCAGGGCTACGCGATTCCGTTCTTCGAGGAACCGCAGGTGTATGGAGCCGCAACGTACGTGAAGGGCGTGACCTTCGAATCGGTCGGCCGCCCGAGCTTCTACAACGTCTGGCTGAACAAGTAACACGCACCACCTCCGGTGGTTGAGGAGGCCGCCATGCCGTCTCGAAACCGCGTGAGTCGATCCCGACTCGCCTGGTTTCGAGACAGGGGCTCGCACGCTCGCGCCTTCCTCAACCACCGGGATGGGCCAGATACCCACAGACACGAACGACAAGGAAAGGGGCGGATATGAGCAGGCTCAGGTACGTCGCCGGACGAGTAGGGCAGGCAGCCCTCGTATTGTGGGCGGCGTTCACGATCACGTTCGTGCTGTTGCAGTCGCTGCCGGGCGACTCGGTCATGATCAAGTTTGAGAATCCGGAGCTGGGTCTGTCACCGGCCCAGATCCTGGAGATCCGGGAGCGCTACGGTGTGGATCAGCCGGCCGTCATCCAGTACCTGCACACGCTGCTCGGCTTCCTCCGCGGCGACTTCGGGTACTCGATCCAGACCGGCACCCCGGTGATCGAACGGTTGGCCGAGGGGCTCCCAGAGACGCTGAAACTCGCGACCGGCGGTTTCCTGCTGGCCATCCTGCTCGCCGCAGCCATCGCCTTCACCGCCAGCTACACACGCTTCTCCTGGCTGCGGAGCGTTTTGCTCTCGGCCCCGAGCCTGTTCATCTCCATCCCGACTTTCTGGCTCGGCATCCTGCTCGTGCAGGTGTTCTCCTTCCAGCTGCGGCTCGTGCCCGTGATCGGCGGGACAGAAGCGCAGCTGTTGATCCTGCCGATCCTCACCCTGGCCATCCCGATCTCCGCCCCACTGGCCCAGATACTCTGCCGCAGCCTCGACGCGGTCTACACACAGCCGTTTGTGGCCGTTGCCCAGGCCAAAGGGGCATCCCGCCAGTGGATCCTCTGGCGCCACGTGGCCCGCAACGCCCTCGTGCCAACGCTCACCATCGCCGGCCTCATCTTCGGCGAGCTGATCGCCGGCTCAGTCGTGACCGAGACCGTCTTCGGCCGCAACGGCATCGGGCGCCTCGCCGAGCAGGCCGTCACCTCGCAGGACGTTCCCGTGCTGCAAGCCATCGTCGTACTCTCTGCGCTCGTCTTCGTTGCCGTGAACCTGGTCGTCGACCTGCTCTATCCGGTGCTCGATCCCCGGCTTGCCCCGAAGCGAACCGGGCGTCCGCGCTCTGGCACCGGCAGCGCTACAACAACGGATGCCGTGACTTCTGCCACCACTCCAGCCGCCGCCGAGTCGAAAGGCACCGTGCTCGCATGACCGTCCTGAACTCTGAAGCCGCTGTTTCAGCGGATGCCGCTGGTGCCGCTGATGCCGCTCGTGCACGTACTGGCGTCGCTGCGATTCCCGCCACCGCGCCTGCTCCTGATTCCGCCAGCGGAGAACGGCAGCAGAGCCGTCGTCGCCGTCGCCCGTCGCTCGGCCTCATCCTCGCCTGGGCCGTGGTCGTGCTTGTCGCACTCTGGGCTGTCCTGCCCGGCGTCTTCACCGGATTCGATCCCCTCAGCGGCGTCGCCGCCGAGAAGCTGCAGGCCCCGAGCGGCGCGCATCCGTTCGGGACGGATGCCCTCGGCCGCGACCTTCTCGCCCGGGTCATCTTCGGCGCCAGCAACTCACTGACGGGCGCGTTCGTGGCCGTGACGGTCGGGCTCGTGGTCGGCACAGCCATTGGCCTGGTCGCCGGGTCGGTCGGTGGCATCATCGACGACATCCTGATGCGCGTCATCGATGTGTTGCTGTCGATCCCCGGCCTGCTGCTGGCGCTGACCATCATCATCCTGCTCGGCTTCGGCACGGTGAACGCCGCGATCGCGGTCGGTGTTGCGTCCATCGCCTCCTTTGCTCGGCTGTCGCGGTCTGAGGTCGTGCGGGTGCGCCGCGCCGACTATGTGGAGGCAGCTTTCGGGTCTGGTGGGCGTTTCGGAACCGTGCTCATCCGTCATGTGCTGCCGAACTCGCTCGCGCCGGTCATCTCGCTCGCGGCCCTGCAGTTCGGTGTCGCGATCCTGGCCATTTCGACACTGGGCTTCCTCGGCTACGGTGCACCGCCGCCCACGCCGGAGTGGGGCCTGCTCATCGCGGAGGGCCGCAACTACGTGGCGACCTCGTGGTGGCTGACCACTTTCCCCGGCATCCTCGTCGTGCTCGTGGTGTTGTCGACGAACCGCATCAGCCAGTCCATCGGAGGTGAGCGCGCATGAGTCTGCTCGAGATCAACAACCTCGCCGTGTCGTACAGCACGGCTGCCGGAACAGCCCGCGTCGTGCATGACGTGTCGTTCGCGATCGAACCCGGTGAGGTGGTGGCCGTCGTCGGTGAATCCGGCTCTGGCAAGTCGACCACCGCGCACGCCATCATCGGCCTGCTTGCGGGGAATGGACGGATCGACCATGGCTCCATTCTGCTGAACGGCACCGACATCGCCGGCTGGCCAGACAAACGACTCGAAACCGTGCGCGGCGCTCAGATCGGCCTCGTGCCACAAGACCCGACCAGCTCGCTGAACCCGGTGAAGACCATCGGCGCGCAGGTGGGCGAGGTGCTCCGCATCCACCGGAAGGGTGCCAGGCGCGACATCGCTGCCCGTGTTGTCGAGCTGCTCACCCGCGTCGGCCTGCCTGACCCTGAACTGCGCGCCGCGCAGTACCCGCACCAGCTCTCCGGCGGCATGCGCCAGCGTGTGCTGATCGCCATCGCGATCGCACTAGAGCCGCAACTGATCATCGCCGACGAGCCGACGAGCGCCCTCGACGTCACCGTGCAGCGTCGCATCCTCGACCTGCTCGACGACCTGCGCGCCGAGTTTGGAACCGCGATCCTGTTCGTCACCCACGACCTCGGCGTCGCCGCCAGCCGGTCGAGTCGGCTGGTTGTGATGCAGGACGGCCGCATCCAGGAGCAGGGCAACACGAGTGAGGTGCTGGCCAACCCGCAGAGCGAGTACACCAGGCGCCTGCTGGCCAACGCTCCGGCGCTGGCTCCCGTTGCGTTCCGGTCGCAGAAGCCGCCCATCTACCTGCGTGACGCCGGCAGTGTCGCGGCCGAGAACCCGTCGGCCATCCAGGTCACGAACCTGGTCAAGGAATTCGCGGCTCCGACCAGGAACGGTGCGAGCTTCCGCGCCGTCGACGACGTGTCGTTCAGCGTGCGCCGCGGTACCACCCACGCCATCGTCGGCGAATCAGGATCGGGCAAGACCACAACAGCGCGCATGATCGTGCGGTTCGAGGAGCCGACGAGCGGGCGCGTTGAGGTGGATGGGGATGACGTCGCGCCCTTGCGCGGTGAGGCGCTTCGGCAGCTGCGCCGTCGCATCCAACTCGTCTATCAAAACCCATTCGCCTCGCTCGACCCGCGCCAGAGCGTCGGCCAGATCGTCGCAGAACCGCTGCGCAACTTCGCGCTCGCCGACCGTCAGGGGCGGGCGAAGCGTGCCGCGGAACTGATCGACCGCGTTGCCCTGCCGGCTGCCGCCCTCGAGCGGAAGCCCCGTGAGCTCTCCGGCGGGCAGCGCCAGCGCGTTGCGATCGCCAGGGCGCTCGCCGTCGACCCGCGGGTGGTTGTGCTTGACGAGGCAGTGTCGGCGCTCGATGTGACGGTGCAGGCGCAGATTCTCGAGCTGCTCAGCCAGCTGCAGGGCGACCTCGACCTCACCTACCTGTTCATCTCGCATGACCTGTCGGTCGTCAGGCAGATCTCCCACACCGTGTCGGTGATGAGCCGAGGCCGCATCGTCGAGAGCGGCAGCGCTGAGCAGGTCTTCCAACGCCCGACCCACGACTACACCCGTGAGCTGCTGGCCGCCGTGCCGGTGCCGCTCCCGGTGCCAGCGCAGGTGCAGGTACCACTGCAGCCCCACGAAAGGAACATCCTCGTATGACCACCAGACGCCTCGGCTTCTTCACTCGCCTCCTCGACGAGGTGCCGGCCGGCGACCGCTACCGGTTCGCGGCCCAGCAGATCACCACCGCTGAACGATTCAGCTTCGATTCGGCCTGGGTCGCCCAGCACCACTTCCATGAGAAGGAGGGCGGTCTGCCATCGCCCCTGGTCTTCCTCGCGCACGTCGCGGCGTTGACCTCCGAGATCCGGCTCGGCACAGGCATCATCACGCTGCCCCTCGAGAACGCGATCAGGGTCGCAGAGGATGCCGCCGTGCTCGATCTGCTCTCCAACGGGCGGCTCGAGGTGGGCGTCGGCTCCGGCGGAACGCCATCCTCGTTCACGGCATTCGGACACGAGAGCTCAGACCGCGGCCGCATCTTCGCCGAACACCTGCAGATCGTACGCGACGCATTCGCCGGCGAGGAGTTCGGGGCGCGACAGGCTGCTGCCGCGCCGTCCGATGCGCCGTCTTCTGCTGCGGCCAACCGGCTCTACCCGGCAGCGCCAGACCTACTCGGCCGCATCTGGCAGGCAACGTTCTCCGCGGCCGGCGCAACCAGGGCAGGCGCTGCCGGCGACGGCCTGATGCTCTCCCGCACACAGCCACGACCAGCGGATGCCCTGGGCGCAACGCTCTCCGACATCCAGCTCCCCATCATCGACGCCTACTTCGAGGCGCTGCCTGCAGGGACCCCGCCGCGCATTATGGCGTCGCGCACCCTGTTCGTCGCCGACGATCGCGCCGAAGCGCGGCGCTACGCCGAGATCGGGCTGCGCAGGGCCATCGCGGGATTCCGGGCATCCGGCCAGACCATCTCCGGCGACACCCTCGACGAACTCATCGTCTCGCTCGACACCCACGTCGGCACCGTCGACGAGGTCATCGAATCGCTGGCGGCCGACCGGTCGCTCGACAACGTGAGTGACGTGGTGTTCCAGGTGCACTCCGTCGATCCGCCACACGAGCTCATCCTGCGCTCGATCGAGCTCATCGCCACGGAGGTCGCACCGGCGCTCGGCATCGGCGCGCGCGTGGGCGGCACTGGCACGGCCACCGGCACCGCCACGCACGCCAGCGGCGCCGGGCGCGCGGCATCCGCGTTGATCTCCTGACCACACCCACAGCACTACGACCCAGCACTGGAGCACACCATGACCATCACCACACCAGAGGTCGCGGCCGGCATCGCCTCGTCGGGCCCCGACGGCCGCGCCGACGTGATCAACCAGCTCGTCGGCATCGAACCAGGGTCTGCCATCGCCGCACTGCGCGACGCGCGCCCAGCAACCAAGGCGAACGCGCAGGCCAGCTACGACGCGCTGTTTGAGCCGGAGTACCCCGGAACCGTGACCGCGCGCGAGCGTTTCGCGGTCGCCACCTTCGTCATCGGGCTGCACGACGACGCCGAGACCCGTGCGTTCTACGAAGCGCGACTGCGGGATGCCGATGGGGCGGCCGGCGACGGAGACGGCGCCGACGTGACCGCCGCAGTGCAGGGCGAGATTGTCCTCGGCGCCACCACCGGGCCGTATGGCGCGTACCCGGCGGAGGCGTTGAGCGCCGAGAACGTCGACGGGCCGCGCTACCTCGTCGCTGACCAGAACCGAGACGCACTCGGGTCGCGCCTGGTCGCGGCGCTCGAGCACGCGCACCTGCTAATGTTCCGTCCGCGCGAGGCGAGCGCGGATGCGCTGCAGGTGCTGCTGGATGCCGGCTGGTCGACGACCGACATCGTCACCCTGTCGCAGCTGGTCGCCTTCCTCAGCTTCCAGGTTCGGGTGATCGCCGGACTCCGGCTGCTCGCCGCCGACATCGCTGCGTCGTCCGACATCGCTGCGTCGTCTCCCGCTGCATCCACTGACATCCCGAAGGGCCTCTGATGACTGACACCGCCACACCCACCACGTCGACGACCGCGACGTCTGAATCCACTATCCCGTACCCAGAGCTGGCGCGTCCGCAGGTCTTCACGCAGGACGATCTCGGCTGGGTGCCCTGGCTCGAACCGCTTGCAGAGGCTGAGCTGACCGAGCGGCACTGGGCAGGACTCGTGGATGCGTCCCGCGCGAAGTCACCGTACTTCTCGCTGCTGGCGCGCGACCCGGAGATCCTCGGCGCCCGCACCCGCACCGACAAGGACATCTTCTACAACACCCAGGCTGGCCTGCCCCGCGCCGAGCGAGAACTGGCTGCCGCCGCCACCAGCCGGTCGAACGGCTGCATCTTCTGCGCATCCGTTCACTCGCGCTTCGCGACGCACCACTCCAAGCGCGGCGACGACGTGCAGCGCCTGCTCGATGAGGGAACGGATGCGCCACAAGACCCGCGCTGGACGGCCATCATCGCGGCATCCGTTGCCCTCACGGCAACGCCGCCCGCACTGACGGGGGAGCACCTGGCCGAGCTGCGTGCGCAGGGTCTTGATGACCTGTCGATCGCGGATGTCATCCATGGCGCGGCGTTCTTCAACTGGGCGAATCGCCTGATGTTGAGCCTGGGAGAGCCGGAGCTGCCGAAGGCCTAGCCCGATACTTGAGTCGTGGCGTCCCGGTTGCCTTGACAATGTGTGGGGTGCCGATGAGGCTTGCGTTCACACGCTCCGTGGTGGGGAGGCACGCATGCCGTACTCGAAGATGGTCGCCCTGGGCAGCTCCTTCGCCGCGGGACCGGGAATCAAGCCCGTTGTGGATCGGCGTGCCATGCGTTCGGGGCGAAACTACGCGCACCTCGTCGCGGCAACGCTGGGCGCGGAGCTTGTCGACGCGACGGTTTCAGGTGCCACAACGGCGAACGTCCTCGACCTGCCGCAGCGCAGCCGGGACCACACGTTCCCACCACAGATCCAGGCAGTTGGGCCATCCAGCGATCTGGTGACGGTCACAGTGGGCGGCAACGATCTCGGTTACCTGCCCGCGGTCATGACGACGGGCATTGTGGAGCGCCTGAAAAGTTCGCAGCTGACGTACACCCTCGGCCGGCGCCTCCGTGCTCGAAACCCCCTTCATCCCGTGACGGAGGAGGAGGTCGATGTCGCCACCGACGGGCTGGTGCGGATTGTCGAGGACATCCGTGAGCGAGCGCCCGATGCCCGTGTGATCTTGGCCGACAATCTGCCGATCCTCACCCAGGAATCCCGGCCAGGACCCACGCTCCGATTCACGGGCGACGAGATTGAGCACATCCGCCAGCTGGGCCAACAGCTATCGGCAGCATTCATGGAGGCGTCACGCCGCACAGGGGCAGACGTGATTCCCGCCTCGGCGTACAACCAGTCCCATGGGCTTGGTTCGAGCGATCCGTGGATCACGCCGCTGAGAATCACGAAGATGTCGAGTTCGTTCCACCCGACCGCCCGCGGCATGCAGGAGGTTGCCCGCCGCATCCTTCGGCTCCTTGCAGATCACGACGTGACGTCAAGCTGACTTTGCGGATGGGCACCCAGAGCTAGACGGTCACGGTCAGGGGAGCGGCGGCATCCGCTGCCCACTCGTTGAGCGAGCCGTCGTAGATAGCGACGTTCTGCTGCCCGGCACGCACCAGCGCGAAGGCGCTCGACGCCGCAGCGATGCCGCCCCCGCAATACGTCACGAATCGAGGTGCGCTGACGAATGGGGCGAGCTTGGCATCCAAGGCATCACCCTGGAGAAACGCATTGGTCTCGCGGTCGACCAATCGGCTCGCCGGAACACTCACGCTCCCCGGGATGTGCCCGGCCCGCGGACGCGAGCTCACTTCGCCGGAGAACTCGGTCGGAGGTGCAGAACAGACGAGCGCGGCATCCGTTTCACCGGCCACCACGGACTCGACGTATGCCTTGTCGACCCAGAGGCCGTCGCGTTCGACGGCCGTGAAGCGGGAGGCCGAGCCGGCGACGCTTCGGGGCTCAACGAAGCCGGTTTCGGTGGCGCGTTCCTCTGCCGTCCACTTCGTGTAGCCGCCGTCGAGCACGGCCACGTTGTCGTAGCCGAAGGCGCGAAACAGCCACCAGATCCGCGCGGCCCAGTGCCCCACCGACGTGTCGTAGACCACGACGGATGTCGCATTGTCGATTCCAACGGATGCCGCCGCCTGCTCGAATAGCTCGGCATTCGGCCGCGCGAAACCGAATTCGCCGGCCGGATCGGAGAACACCTCCAGCAGGTCGGCGAAGACCGCGCCTGGAATGTGACCCTCGACCAGATACTGGTCGAGACCGCTCAGCCAGCGCGATCCGCCGCTCGGCGCCTTGGTGAGCAACACGGTGGCGTCGAGCACGACGAGGTCGTTCTCACCGAGGTGGTCAGCCAGCCACTGTGTTGTAACAAGCGGCGTAGAAACAAGCTGCGTAGAAACAAGCTGCGTGGAATCGAGCGGGGCGGATGCGGCGGAAGCTGTCATGCGGCAACGCTAGGCCCGGGGCGCGGAATCCGCCCCTCCGGGTGAAACAAGGGGTAATGCGGCGCGAGAATCAGTACGTGGTTAGCGCTTGGTGGTCCAGTCCAGGTTGATGACCTGGTTGATGTAGATCTCCTCGCCGAGGCCGGGCACCGACGGGTTCATGTGCAGCAGCTGCTGCACGGGAACGTCGAACCGCTGCGCAATGTCGAAGAATGAGTCACCGCTGACCACCGTGTAGGTCAGCAGGTTGCCGGAGCCGTCGGTGGTCGTCGATCCGGTCGCCCCTGGAATCGAGCCGAGCTCAACGGCCGGTCCTGGTTCAACGAGCGGCGCAGGCGCGTTCGGCACGACTTCACCGAGCGGCGGGTTCGGCACGAGCTCTGGTTCTTCGACGGGCGCCGGTTCGGCGGTGGGCACGGGGGCCGCTGTCGGGGTGGGGCTCGGGGTCTTCGTCGGGGTCGGCTTCGGTGCCATCGTCATGGTCTCTGTCACGACCGGTTCAGGGGCGCTTGCGCAGCCGACGAGTGTGAGCAGAAGAACGGATGCTGCGCCCGCCACAACGGTGCGGCGCAGGTTAGTCGTGCTGAAAATAGTGATCCCCCGGTTGTTCCGCTGCTGAGAACATCGCTGAATATGTCTCTGACCTGCGGATCGTCCCGCGGTGCAGCGTGTGATCATCCTAGGCGGATTCCCGCGCGTACCGCTGCCCCCAAAACTGGACAGCAGTGACAGCGCGGTGACAGCACCGTGACAGCGCCATGAAAGTCGCCGCGACCAGCATGGTGCCTATGACAACCACAACCACCTCAGACTGGGCCGTCGAAGCCCACGGACTCGTCAAGACGTTCGGCGCGAACCGCGCGGTCGACGGGATCGACCTCAACGTTCGCACGGGTACCGTCTACGGAGTGCTCGGCCCCAACGGTGCCGGAAAGACCACCACCATCCGCATGCTCGCAACCCTGCTCCGACCGGATGCCGGCGAAGCCCGAGTCTTCGGCCACGACGTACAGCGGGAAGCGCAGATCGTTCGCCAGCTGATCGGTGTCACCGGCCAGTACGCGTCCGTCGACGAGAACCTCAGCGCCACCGAGAACCTCGTGCTCTTCTCCCGCCTGCATGGCCTTGGCCGCGCTGCCGCCCGAAAGAAGTCGGCAGACCTGCTCGACGAATTCGGGCTCACCGAAGCATCCAAGCGCCCCCTCAAGAACTTCTCCGGCGGTATGCGCCGACGCCTCGACCTCGCTGCCAGCCTCATCTCGCAACCGCCCCTCATCTTCCTCGATGAGCCGACCACCGGCCTCGACCCGCGCACCCGCGCCCAGATGTGGGACACCATCCGCCGTCTGGTCGCGACAGGGTCGACGGTGATGCTCACCACCCAGTACCTCGACGAAGCCGACCAACTTGCCGACCGCATCGCGGTGATCGACCGCGGAATCGTGGTTGCAGAGGGAACGGCCGACGAGCTGAAGGCATCCGTTGGCGAAGCCTCGCTGCAGGTGACCCTCGTCGACCAGACGGATGCCGATGACGCGTTGCGCGCCATCCACTCACTCCTCGGCGTCCCCGGCACCGTTTCGCCAGAGCGCTCCCGCATCAACGTGCCGATCAATAACCCAGACCGCGTCACCGAACTGCTCGTGGTGTTGCGTGAGGCCGGCATCCGCTTGACCGAATTCTCGCTGCAGAAGCCAACCCTCGACGAGGTGTTCCTCACGCTCACCGGCCACGGCGTCGCCGAGGAGACCGATACCACCGCGGCCACCGCCGCCTCCTCCACTGACACCGACTCCACCCCCGAAAGGATCAGCGCATGAGCGCCACCATCATCGCCCCAGGGGCAACGCGCACCCTGGGCAATCGCGTCAGCCTCGAGCAGACCATGCGCAACTCCTTCACGATGGCCTGGCGCGGCCTGCTGAAGATCAAGCGCACGCCAGAGCAGCTGTTCGATGTGACTCTGCAGCCGATCATCTTCACGCTGATGTTCACGTACATCTTCGGCGGGGCGATCTCCGGGGATGTGGCGAGCTACCTGCCGGTGATCATCCCCGGCATCCTGGTGCAAACGGTCATCACAACGTCGGTCGTCACCGGGGTGCAGCTACGGGAGGACATGGACAAGGGCGTGTTCGACAGGTTCAAATCGCTGCCGATCGCCCGCATCGCACCACTGGCCGGTGCGCTGCTGGCCGACACCGTACGCTACGCCATCGCGTCAACGCTCACCTTCACCATGGGATACATCATGGGCTTCCGCCCGGAAGCCGGACTTGGCGGCGTGATCCTCGCGATCCTGCTGGTGATCGTGTCAGCATGGGCGATCAGCTGGGTCTTCGCCTTCTTCGGTGTCATTGCCCGCAGCGCGAGCAGCGTGCAGGGCATCTCGATGATCGTGCTGTTCCCTCTGACGTTCCTCTCGAACGCCTTCGTACCGGTCGACACCATGCCGAGCTGGCTGCAGGGCTTTGTGAACGCGAACCCGGTATCGCACCTGGTCACCGCCGTGCGTGAGCTGACAGTCTCTGGCACCTTCGGAGTGGATGCCGCGCTCGCGCTGGCCGGCGCGGCCGTCATCGTTCTGGTGTTCGCACCCCTGACGGTCCGGGCTTACATGCGCAGGGCCTAAAACGGCGCGGGGCGCCGTTTTCGGCCCTGCGAAAGGCGGCAGCCCTCACTCAGGAATCCTGCGATACCCAATCGCTTCCCGTGAGCCGCACCCAAGCCGAGCCCGCCTCTCCGTCCTGGAGAGGCGGGCTGCGTACGCGTTGCGGGTTGGGCACCTGGTTCGCGATGTCGCGAAAACCGGAAACGTTGCCGCAGAGAGCGCGATCCGTCCTGTATTCGGTGACATCTGCTCGATTCATCCTGTATTCGCTACAGGTTGGGGCTGCGCCGCCTCACCCCAGAAGCACAGGACGGGCCAACAAGTCGTGCGCGCGGTGGGCGCGCTCATCGAGCGAGAGCGCGGCAGCGGCTGCCCGCAGGTCTGCAATCCGTTCCGCCGAATGCTGTGCTGATGCCCGGGTAATGTGGGCATCCAGATGCAGCACGGGCAGGTCTTGCCTGCCATGAATGGCCTCGGCCAGTACGAGCAGCTCCAGTCCGATCTCGGCCATGGCCGGCACCGTCAAAGCCCAGACGGCGTAGCCAATCGCCGCGGTGCCAAGCACGGGCTTGTCGACCAACCCGGGCCTGGCCCTCTGCGCGCCGAGCGTGCGGGCGCGCAGCACCCTGGCGAGTGCCGCGATCTTCTCCGGTTCGCCCGTGCCATCGCCCACCCAGGCAGTGATCAGACCGGCCAACAGCATGGTGAACCACGGCGATGTGCGCTCCCGGCCGGTGACATGCATCTGAACCGCCGTGTCGTACAACTCGGCTCCCTCATCGAAGCGGCCGAGTGCCCTGGCGATCTCGGCGTGCCCCGCCATCGTCACCGAGCGAACGTCCAGTCCATTAGGCGTCGGGGAGGCGTTGCTGCTGAATCCGTCGAAGACGGCCCTGGCCTCGTCGAGCTTGCCGATCGAAATGAGATTGGTGCCCTTGATCCACAGCAGTTGCCTGACGTCTTCGTCAGCGCCGAGCGCACCCAGACCCGCAGTCGCGCGATCAATCCAGCTGAGGGCATCCGTCGGCTGGTTGTTCTGGCTTGCGAGTTGCCCCATCAGCATCGCCGACGTGGATGCGATCCAGACATCGCCTCGCTCCGTCGCCACCTGCCAGGCTCTGGCGCCGAGTCGTTGGGCCAGCTCCAGATCGCCGTCATTCTCCGCGAGCTGGACGCCGATCAGGTGGCCGATCAGGGTGGTCGATGGATCGCTGGAGCGCTGCATCGCGGCGAGTTCGGCATCGGCACTCTGTCGGTTGGAGCTGTGCAACAGGAATCGGGCAAGAGCGCCAAGCCTCGGAGAGACCGGATGTCCACGGGCCGCCAGCTTCCGCAGCGCGCTAATGGCGACGGCGGCGTTACGAATGCGGCTGCTGTCGAACAGCAGAATGGTGCTGACAAGAAGTGCGGAGGCCAGTGTTGACTCCGCGTGGACGGCATCCGGTTCGTAGCCGCGCATGACACGCAGCACACTCGGGGCGAATGCCGCGACTTCACTGTGCGTCCCGCGTATATTCCAGTAGAACCCGATCACGGCGAACACGCTCGCCACGACATCCGGCCGACCTGCGGCAACCGATTGCCGCAGTGTCCAGAGCAGCGAGTCATGCTCGATGCGAATCTGCACGTACTGTTCCAGCTGAGTGTGGCCATCCAGTCGAGGGAATGCGGCGAGCGAGAACGACTCCGCCCAGTCGAAGATTGCCAGCTGTGCTGCCTGTTCTTCACCGGACCGACCGAGTTCGCGTAGACCGAATTCCCGTACCGTCTCCAGCATCCGATAGCGGAGCTGCCCGGTCGTTTGGTCTTCGTACACCCCCAGCAGCGATTGTGTCACCAGCGCATCAAGGATGTCGAGAATGGCGGCGGGGCTGTCGGGCAGAGTGCCGAGCAGCGCGACGCGGCGAGCAGCCGCTTCGCCGAAACCGTCTGGAAACAGCGAGAGCCGCCGGAGAGCCGCCTGTTCCCCGGGGGAGAGCAGGTTCCAACTCCATTCGATGACCGCCTGCAGGGTGCGATGACGCTCTGCCGCAGCACGGTCGCCGCCGACGAGGAGCGCGAACCGGTCCTCAAGGCGGCGTTCGATTTCTTCGACCGACATGGACCGTGCCCGGGCAGCGGCCAACTCGATGGCGAGAGGCAGGCCATCGAGGCGGGTGCAGAGCCGCGCGATGGTGTCGAGGGGAAGGGCGACGCCAGGGCGAGCTGCGCGGGCGCGCTCGCAAAACAGGCGCACGGCAGGGCCCAGACTCGAGGCGTCATCCGTGCCTTCTGCGCTGCTGGCGAGCGGCTCCAGCGGATAGACCCGTTCGCTGCCGATGGCAAGCGGGCTGCGGCTGGTCGCGATCACGTGCACTGTTGACGTGCTCGCCAGGATGTCAGCCACCCAGCGTGCGGCGCCATCGATGACATGCTCACAGTTGTCGACGACAAGCAGGGTGTCGCGTTCGCTGAGCTGCCGCAGAATGAGCGAACGAAGATCGTTCATGGGGGCATCCGCGAGCCGCTGTCCTGGCACCCGCTCACTGATCCCGAGCGTGGAGGCAAGTGCCAAGGTGACGTCGTCGTCGGTGCCGATGCTCGCCAACTCGACGACGATCACAGCAGAGGCCGACGATCTGCGCGCCAGCTCCTGAGCGAGCCGAGTCTTGCCGAGTCCGCCAGCGCCCAGAATCGTGACGAGTCGTGAATCCTTGAGTGCGACCTCGATAAGACGGATGTCCCCCTCGCGTCCGACAAGCTGGTTCGGCGGGTTGCGGAGCCCGATCAATACCTGGGGTGTCGGTACCTGGGGTGTCGGCGCTTCGTGTATCGGGACTGACGCTGGCGAAGGTTCCTGCGTCGCGACGTCACCGTCGTCCTTCAGCAAGCGCGTATTGAGCGACACCAGTGCGGCTGTGGGGGAGCTGCCGAGTTCGTCACGCAGCCGGGACCGGAATTCGCTGAACGCACGCAGCGCATCGCCAGGGCGTCCGAGTCTGGCGAGCGCGCGCATCCGCTCGTGGGTAACGCTTTCGTCGAAGGGGGAATCCTCTGACAGGACATTCCAGACGGCGAGGGATGCATTGTCGTTGCCGAGCGCGGCAAGGAGCGAAGCGCGCGCGCGAGTGAGTGAGCGATGGAGGTCGAGTACGGGTGTCGACATGCCGCTCGGCTCTGCGCGCCACAGTGCGAGAGCCTGCTCGACCAGCATTAGGGCGCCGGTCGGGTCAGCGGATGTCAGCGAATCAGCGCGGTCGCGGCGTGCACGAGCGAGGTCAAGGTCGATGGCGCCTGGGGGAACAGCCAAGCGATAGCCATTCTCGGTCGAGACGATCAGGCCCTCTGCGGCCACAGCGCGCAGCCGCGAGACAAGTGTCTGCAGGGCAGCCCGCGCGTTGACAGGCGCTTCGTCTGCCCACAGCTCATCGATCAGGGCCGCACTGGAGAGAGCATGCGTGCGAGAGAGCGCGAGCGCCTGCACAAGGGCACTGCTGCGCGCGCCATGAGGGGGAACGAGCACACCGCGACGATCTTCGACCAGGACGGGGCCGAGAATCGCGACCCGAACGTGCGCCTCGTCAGAAGAATCCACTCTGCTGATCCTAGCGAGCCCTGCCATCGGCACCCGTGGGCAGCGCGGCAGCAATCCGCCCGAGCTGCAGACGGATGAAATCCAGCACCTCAGGCGAACCGCCCACGGTGTACTCCACCCCGGCGGGTATCCACAGCAAGGCGCCGGCCAGTGCGGCAGGGGAGTCCCCGGTGAGCGGCCAGAGCGTGTGGTCGGCGTCCTGCGCGACGGTGTCTCGACCCCACCAGCCCAGGGTCGCGCGGGCCTCGGCCAGCGGCATCCGCAGTGTGATGGTGAGCTGGTATGACGTCTCGCGCCAGCTCACCGCAGCGGCAACCAGCGCGGCGGCGCCCGCAGCGCTGAGGTCGCGCACCGGGAAGAGCACCCGCGTCTGTAACAGCCTGCTGATCCGGTCAATGCGGAAGGTGCGCCAGTTGGCCCGATCCCTGTCCCAGGCGACGAGGTACCACCGGCGGCCCTGCGGCACGAGCATGTGCGGTTCGGTGCTTCGCACGGTCTCGGCACCTGTGGCATCCGTGTAGGCGAAGCGCAGGCGCTCGCCGTCGCGGCAGCTCAGCGCGAGTTGGGCCAGCAAGTCGGCGTCGACGATCGGCCCCGGCGCGGGCGATGGCGTGAGCGTTGCGTGCGACTGCAGGGCGTCGATGCGCCGCTTCAGGGCAGGCGGGAGCACCTGCTCGAGCTTGGCCAGCGCACTCAGCGTGGTGTGTTCGGCGCCGCGGAGGGTGGCCGTTGCCTGCGACCGGAGTCCGATCGCGATGGCCACGCCCTCGTCGTCGGTGAGGAGCAGGGGCGGCATCCCGGTGCCCGCTCCCAGTCGATACCCGCCGATGGGGCCGCGGGCGGCATCGATCTGGTAGCCCAGCTCACGCAGGCGGTCGATATCGCGGCGCACGGTGCGCTCTGTGACGCTGAGTCGATCGGCCAATTCGCTGCATGACCAATGCCGGTGGCTCTGCAGCAGCGACAGCAGATCGAGGGCGCGCGACGTCGTATCGGACATGTTCCCAGTATCTCGATTATTAGGACAAGAGGTGTCCTATAGCGTTTTTAGTCTGTCGCTATGACTACTCACACCAGCTCATCACCATTGATCAGGGCACGAGGCCTCGGCAAGTCGTTCGCGGTAAAAGGGGCCACGGTCAACGCTGTGCATTCCCTCGACCTCGACGTCCAGCGCGGCGAACTCGTTGCATTTCTCGGACCGAACGGTGCCGGCAAATCCACCACGATTCGCCTGCTGACCACGCTGCTTGCGGCGACGGCGGGGGAGGCGACAGTGGTTGGCTGCGACATCCGTCAGAACCCGGCCGGCGTGCGCAGGCGCATCGGCTACGTCGGACAGGGCGCGTCGGGCGGCCACACCCAGCGGGTGCGCGACGAGCTCCTGAGCCAGGGTGCCTTCTATGGAATCGGGCGCGCAGAGACCAGGGCGCGGGCCGATGAGCTCATTGGCTCCCTCGACCTCGAGGCCATCGCCACTCGCCAGGTGCAGTCGCTGTCTGGCGGCCAGAAGCGACGCGTCGATATCGCGCTCGGCCTCATCCACCGGCCAGAGCTGCTCTTCCTCGACGAACCGTCGACCGGCCTCGACCCGCAGAGCAGGGCCAATCTCTGGCAGCACATCACCGACCTGCGCGACCGGTTCGGCACCACAATCTTCCTCACCACGCACTACCTCGATGAGGCCGACCAGCTGGCCGAACGCGTCATGGTCATGGACAACGGCACCGTCATCGCCGACGACACAGCCCCGGCGCTGAAGGCAAACGTCGCCAGCGACACCATCACCCTGAGCTTCACTACTCCAGCGGATGCCGCCACCGCGGCCACGCAGATCGGCGGACAGGTCGCGGGCACCGTTGTCACGGTGGCTGCGCAGCACGGCGATAGGGAGGTGCCGCGCCTCGTGCGTGCGCTCGACACCGCGAAGATCCCACTCGTGGGCGTGACCCATCGGCAGCCGACGCTCGACGACGTGTTCCTCGCGCTAACCGGGCGCAGCCTCCGCGAGGAGGGGCACGCCGCCCAGGGAGCGGATGGCCAGAGCAGCGATGACAGCCAGAGCAGCGATGACAGCCGGAGCAGCGATGACAGCCGGAGCAGCGATGACAGCCGGAGCAGCGATGACAGCCGGAGCAGCCAGACCCGCTCAGAAACCAGCACATCAAAGACACCACAGGAGGCACGCTCATGAGCACCATCACCGACACCACGCCTGGCCGGCGCACGGCCGACACCGCTGCCGCTGCCGCTGCCGCTCGCAGCAACGTCGCGGTCGACACCTGGAACGTGCTCGTGCGGGAACTGCGTCCCGTCTGGCGTGACCCGTTCAGCGCGCTGTTCAGCCTCGTCCAGCCATTGGTGTTCCTCGGCCTGTTCGGGCCACTGCTCGTCGCATCGTCAGGCTTGCCGGCCGGGGAGACCCTGCAGTGGTTCGTGCCGGGCATCCTGGTCATGGTTGCCCTGTTCGGAACGGCGAGCACCGGCGCCAACCTGCTGGCCGAGATGCAGACGGGGTCGCACGAACGCACCCTCGTCGCACCGCTGTCGCGGAGCTCTTTGCTCATCGGTCGCGCCCTGAAAGAAGTGGTGCCGCTCACCGTGCAGGGGCTGCTGATCTGCCTGGTGTCGTTGCCGTTTGGCTTCACGGTGAGCGTGCCGGGGCTGCTCATCGGCTTCATCCTGTTGGCGATCTTCGGCATCGGCTTCGGCGCATTGAGCTACGCGGTGGCGCTGGCGTGCCGCTCGCGTGACTGGATGTTCTGGGTCATCCACCAGACGGTCATCTTCCCGTTGATGATTCTCTCCGGCATGCTGCTGCCGCTGGAGAACGGTCCGGCCTGGATGAAGTTGGTCGCCTCCGTGAACCCGCTGAGCTATGTCGTGCAGGCCGAACGCGACCTGTTCGCCGGCGACCTGGCCACGGCAGCGGTGGCTGGTGGATTCGTGGCAGCGATCATCACGGCGATCCTCGGCCTCTGGGTGGGCATCAGAGGAATGCGCAGGGCGTAGTGCGCCACACCGTTGGTTGAGGAGGCCGCCAGGCCGTCTCGAAACCCCTGCAGGCCGGTCTCCTGACGCACGATGTCAGAGATCGGCTCGCGGGATTTCGAGACACTCGCTGGCGCTCGTTCCTCGATCAGCGGGGTCGCTAGCGGATCGTCTTCCGCGCCGTGATCTGCCCGGTGTCGAAGCCGAGCAGGTGCAGCCCGCCGTTGAACCGGGCGTGTTCGATCTTGATGCAGCGGTCCATGACCACGTTCAGCCCCTTGGACTCGCCGTACTCGGCGGCATCCTGGTTCCAGATTCCCAGCTGCACCCAGATGGTGGGGGCGCCGATGGCCACGACATCGTCGATGACGGCGGGGATGTCGCTGCCGCGGCGGAAGACATCCACGATGTCGGGCACTTCGGGCAACGAGGCGAGGTCTGGGTACGCCTTCTCGCCGAGGATGGTCTCGGCGTTCGGGTTGACGAAGTACACCCGGTAGTCGCTCGACTGCTGCAGGTAGGTGCCGACGAAGTAGCTGGAGCGGGCCGGATTCGGCGAGGCGCCCACGATGGCCACCGACTTCGCCTCGCGGAGCAGCTTCAGGCGGGCCTTCGCATCAGGACCGACCCAGGTGCGCTGGGAGCGCAGCAGCTTGGCCAGCGGCGAATCGGCCGGAACGTCACAACTCAAGCCATTGGCCAGCTGGACGGTCTGGGATTCTGCAGTCTCTATCACGCTCATTTGGTGCCTCCCGCTGCCTTCGCAAGCCCCTGATCCAGATCGTAGATGATGTCGTCGACATCTTCGATGCCCACGCTCAAACGCACGAGCCCCGGCAGCACTCCGGCGTCGATGAGCTGCTGCTCGCTCAGCTGCGCGTGCGTCGTCGACGCGGGGTGGATAACGAGGGTCTTCGCATCGCCGATGTTGGCGAGGTGGCTGGCCAGGTTGAGGGATTCGATGAAGGTGCGGCCGGCATCCCTGCCACCCTTCACGCCGAAGCTGAAGACAGAGCCAGGTCCCTTCGGCAGGTACTTGAGCCCGCGTTCATAGTGCGGGTGGGTCGGCAGGCCGGCCCAGTTGACGTAGTCGACGCGCGGGTCGGCATCCAGCCACTCTGCGACGATGCGTGCGTTGTTGACGTGTGCCTGCATCCGGTATGGCAGCGTCTCGACGCCCTGCGCGAGCAGGAAGGCGGAGTGCGGGGCCAGCGAAGGGCCGATGTCGCGCAGCTGCTCAGCGCGGAGGCGCGTGAGGAAGGCGTACTCGCCGAAGTTGCCAGACCACTGCAGGCCGCCATAGCTGGGCACCGGCTCGCCGAACAGTGGGAATTTGTCGCTGTGCCAGTTGAAACGGCCGCTCTCGACGACGACGCCACCGAGCGTCGTGCCGTGCCCGCCGAGGAACTTCGTGGCCGAGTGGATGACGATGTCTGCGCCCCACTCGATGGGCCGGGTGAGGTACGGGGTGGCGACGGTGGAGTCGATGATGAGGGGGATGCCGGCCGCATGGGCGACAGCGGCCAGGCCCTCGATGTCAGCGACATCGCCAGACGGGTTCGCCACCGTCTCGGCGAAGATCAACTTCGTCTTGTCGGTGATCGCCGCGGCGTAGTCGGCCGGGTCAGAGCCCTGCACGAACGTGGTGTCGACACCGAAGCGGCGGAGCGTCACGTCGAGCTGGGTGATCGACCCGCCGTAGAGGTTCGCCGAGGAGACGATGTGGTCCCCAGTGCCGACGAGGCTGGCGAAGGTGATGTACTGCGCAGAGAGTCCGCTGGCCGTCGCGACGGCGCCGAGTCCGCCCTCCAGACTGGCGATGCGCTCCTCGAACGCTGCCACCGTCGGGTTGGCCAGCCGCGAGTACACGTTGCCGTACTTCTGCAGGGCGAAGCGCGCCGCGGCATCCGCTGTGTCGTCAAAGACGTATGCACTCGTTTGGTAAATCGGCAGCGCGCGGGCTCCGGTTACCGGGTCTGGAATGTTGCCAGCGTGAATTGCACGCGTGGTGAAGCCGTACTCGCGATCTGCCATGGCCTCACGCTAGTGCTGCCACGCCGCAGCCGGGCGGCGAGCGTGTAACAGAGTGCAATCCGCCGCGACCCTGGGGTAGCCAGTGTCAAGCGGATGCGCGGGGTACGGCAATATGGAGAGCATGGTCACACAGGTGGAAACGGTCGTCGTCGGTGGGGGAGCCATGGGCTCCGCAACAGCGTGGCAGCTCGCCAGGCGCGGGCGATCCGTCACGCTGCTCGAGCGATTCGGGCCAGGACACCTGAACGGCGCCTCGCACGGCGCCTCGCGAAACTTCAACACGGCCTATGCCGACCCCAGCTACGTCGCGATGCTCGCTGAGGCACTGCCGCTCTGGCGCGACCTTGAAGCGGAGACCGGCTCGCACGTCTTTGACCAGGTCGGCATCGTGAACCACGGCCGCAACCCCGCGTTCGATGATGTGGCGGAGGCGCTCGCCGGGATCGGCTTTGGAGCTGAATTTCTCACGCCGGATGCTGCGGAGGAGCGCTGGCCAGGCATCCGCTTCGATGGTCGGGTGCTCTACACGCCGGATGCCGGCCGCCTGAACGCCGACGCCGCCGTGGCGGCCATGCAGCAGGCAGCGCGCGCAAATGGTGCCGACGTGCGCCACGATGCCCGCGTGCTCAGCATCGAGGTGCTCGGCGATGACGAGGTGCGCGTGACGGTCGAGGGCACGGATGGTGCCGCGCCAGAGACGATCGTCGCCAAGCGCGTCGTCGTCACGGCCGGCGCCTGGACGAACAAGTTGCTTGGTGAGAACCTGCTCGGCGGCATTCCGTTGCCGCGCCTCGTCGTCACGCAGGAGCAGCCGGCGCACTTCGCCCTTCGCGATCAGTCAGCGGATGCCGCCGCGCGCGCCGCCCTCGACTGGCCAGGTTTCAATCACGCCATCGACCCGTCGAACCCCGGCTACTGGTACTCAGCGGTGTATGGCATGTACACGCCTGGCCAGGGCGTCAAAGCGGGCTGGCACGGTGTCGGCCCTGTCGCCGACCCCGATGCGCGCACCTTCCTGCCTGAGCCCGCCCAACTCGCGGCATTGCAGCGTTATGTGCGCGACTGGCTGCCTGGCGCCGACGCCGATGTGCTCGAACCCGTGAGCTGCACGTACACCACGACCGCAGACGAGAACTTCATCCTCGATCGTGTCGGCCCTGTCGTGGTCGGTGCGGGCTTCAGCGGCCACGGCTTCAAGTTCACCCCGTCCGTCGGGCGTATCCTGGCCGACCTGGCAACGGATGCCGCGCCACCCGCTTCCGCCGGCGCCAACCTCGACCTCTCGATCTTCGCGCTGTCGCGCTGAGCTGGGTCAGGCGCGCGCTGGCACAATCCCGGCGCTGGCAGCCGCCCGCGTTGACGCGGCGATGGGCCGGCGCAGGAGGGTGACCGCGACGAGCACTTCCCAGAGGACGATCGGGTAGACCGAGCCCCGTTCAATCGCACCGGAGGGCAGGGCGGAGTTGAACGTGGACAACAACACCACAGTCGCCACCAGCCCGACTACACCGGCGATGATGCTGAGGACACCGAGGGTCCGGGTGTCCGGAGTTTTCCGCCAGTGCAGCCCGAGGACGAGCGCCAGCGTGTTCGCTCCGAGGATTGCAAGGGTGGCGCCGGTGAAATGTAGCCACAGGGTGCCGTTCTGCTGTGCCTGTAGGGAGCCATGGAAGGTGCCGACCAGAACGTACCCGAGAGTGACGACGCCCGCCATGACGGCGGTGAATCGGCGAGAGCGACCGGACACCGTACGAGACAGCAGCACAATAGCCAGACCCAGCAGAAGCCCCTGGATGATGAAGCCCGCGTTCATGACCGCGTGCAGCGGCGAATCCAGTTCCCGCCCTTGGAAGACGCCTTTCGAGGCGGATCCGAGGTCGCTGATCCAGTTCTGGGCGTAACTGTACGTCGGCGACTTCCAGGCAGCTGCGGCGATGGCTTCGGCCGCGAGATATATGGCCGAACCGACGAGTAAAGCGCCGGCGGAAACAACACGGAGGACGTTCATGAGAACCTTTTTCCTTGAGTGACTGACTGAACAATCACAATTTGGGATGAGACGGGGTGTTGAAGGATGACTGAAAGGGGGCTGGGGTTTAGAGGTGTCGGATGCCGTGCGTGAGTGCTTTGGCCCACGGTGAGTCGATGCCGGTGAGGTCGGCCTGGACGATGAGGTGGCAGAGCTGCCCGTAGGCGATGAATCGTTGCACGTCGGCGTCGGTGATGCCCGGGATGGCTGCGACGACGTGGGTGACGGTGGCAAGGCCGCGTTGGACGGCGTCTCGGACCTCGGGGATGTCGCACGCGCTTTGTGCGTGCACCTGTAGGGCGATGAGATCCCGGTCGGCGATCAATTCGATGTACGCCGCCGTCATCGCTTCGGCAACGTCTGCTGGGTTCGTCGAGGAGGTGTTCTTTCCCCCAGCTTGAAGGGCTGCGGCGACCTGGTCGTAGCAACTGTCGATGGCATCGATGAACAGTTCTTGTTTGCCGCCGAAGAGGCGGAAGACGTAGGCGGGAGATACTTTTGCTTCGGCGGCGACGTCGGTGATCGGCGTGGAGTGGTAGCCGGCTTTGGCGAAGACATGGACGGCATGCCCCAGGATCCGGGGTCGTTGCTCCTCCGCGGTAGATCGACCGCTGCCAGATGCCTGCGTTGAAGCCATGTGACTGATTGAACACTAACTACCCGGTTGTGTCAAACGGATCTCGAAACAGACCCAGACGTCACCTGCCTCGTCGAGCTCCACAGCCCACCCGACCCCTGTCTCCTGTCGGCGGCCAGCGCTACCCTGATCGTGACCAACGACAAGGACGACGTTCAAGAGATGACGTTCGACAGGGGAAAGCCGATGACCGAGATCCCTCCACGTACCTACCCGCCAGGGGTCACCTCCTGGATCGACACCGATCAACCAGACCCTGATGCAGCAGCGCGGTTCTACGGCGCCCTGTTCGGTTGGACATTCTCGAACGCGATGCCGCCAGCAGCCCAGTCCGTCTACCTCATCGCGCAGCATGACGGCACGGACGCCGCAGCCATCGCGACGGGCGTTGGCGTCGCAGTCTGGAACACCTACATCGCCACCGATGACGCAGAGGAGACAGCGGTCGCGATCACAGCCGCGGGCGGCACGGTGCTGCACGGCCCGGAGGACGTCGCCCAGGCGGGCCGCATGGCACTCTGCGCCGATCCGCAGGGCGCTCAGTTTCGGCTGTGGCAGGCGAACCGTCGCCTCGGCGCGCAGGCGGTCAACGGGCCTGGTTCGTGGAACTTCAGCGACCTGCGCACCACAGACGAGCACGCCGCCAAGGCGTTCTACACGACGGTCTTCGGCTGGACCTACCTCGACTTCGGCCAGACGGTCGAGGCAATGATCGCGGTCGATGGCTACGGCGAGTACCTCGCAGCGACATCCGACCCTGAGATCTTTGAACGCCAGGTGGGGGCGCCGGCGGGATTCGCCGATGTCATCGGTGCGATCGAGCAGGTGCCAGACGCTGGTGCTGCCGGCGCGACTGCAGGCGCAGAGAACGCGCACTGGCGGGTGAAGTTCAGCGTTGCCGACCGGGCAGCGAGCCTCGATCTTGTCCGAGAATTGGGTGGCACGGTGCTCGGCACCGAAGATCAGGTGTGGGCATTGCTCGCCGATATCCGCGACCCGCAGGGCGCCGAATTCACCATCAGTCAGTTCCGCCGGCCGGAGGAACCCAGCTAGCACTGCACAGTGCCCTCATACTGCACAGTGCCCTCATACTGCACAGTGCCTGCACAGCCCCTCCCGCTACTCTGGACACAGGTCGCGCAGCCGCGACCCCGGACGACGGATCAGTACCCGGAACGCGACAAGACTGGCCACGGGAGTGACTAATGTCGTGGATCATCCTTATTGTGTCCGGCGTGCTCGAAGCCGTCTGGGCAACAGCCCTCGGTAAATCCGACGGCTTCACCAAGCTTTGGCCATCCGTCATCTTCGGTGTGGCGCTCGTCGCCAGCATGGGCGGACTCGCCTGGGCCATGCGCGATATCTCCACCGGCACCGCCTATGGCGTCTGGGTGGGAATCGGCGCAGCGCTCACCGTGACCTACGCCATGATCTTCGGCGGCGAACCGGCCTCACTCATCAAGGTGCTGCTGATCCTGGGCCTGATCGGCTGCGTCATCGGCCTGAAGCTGGTCGACGGCGGCCACTGAAGCAACTGTCAGCCCAGCTGCACCGCACCATAGGCGAGCGCCGCGATTATGGCCCACGAGAGCAGGCCGACCAGCAACGCGCGCCAACCGGTGCGCACCAACGAGCCGAGACGTACCGCAGAGCCAAGGCCGAACAACGCCATCGCGAGCAGCGCGGTCTGCAGGGTATCGGCCGCGTCCAATACAATCTCCGGCACCGGAAGCAGGGTGCGTACGAGCACGGCGGCGATGAAGCCGGCCACGAACAGCGGCACGATCGGCGGACGCGTCGGCGCCGCATCCGCTGCAGTGATGGTGCCGTTGCCCACCAGCACAGCATGCTTCCGACGTTCGACGACGGATGCCACAGCCACGATCGGCGCCAGCATCAGCACGCGGGTGAGCTTGACGACGATTGCGACGGCCAGCGCCGCAGACCCGGCGATCTGGGCAGTGGCAACGACCTGGCCGACGTCGTGCACGCCGGCCCCGACCCAGTGGCCGAATTGCAGTGTGCTCAGGCCGAGCGGATGCCAGAGCAGCGGCAGCACGCCGATCGCCAGCGTGCCGCACAGGGTGACGAGGGCGACCGGCGTGGCGGTCTCCTCATCCTTTGCCTTCACGACGCCGCTCATAGCGCCGATTGCTGACGCGCCGCAGATGGAGAAGCCGGTGGCGATGAGCAGCGGCTGATGCCCGGGGAGAGCGAACCAGCGGCCGAGCCCGTAGGTGCCTGCGAAGGTGATGAGCACGATGGCAATGGTGGTGGCGACAGCCACCCAGCCCAGGCTGGCGATGTCGAAGAGGCTGAGCTTTAGCCCGAGCAGCACGATGCCGATTCTCATCATGCGCTTGGAAGCCAGTGAGAGGCCGGGAGCCAGCACGCCCGTCACGGCGGGCCGAGCCGCCGGGATCTGGGCGACGATGATGCCGAGAGCCACCGCGGCCGTCAGCAGCGGTACAGCAGGAAAGAGCAGGTGGATTCCCCAGGCGACGAGTGCAGCTCCGGCCGCGACACCAACGCCAGGAAGCCACATGACTTCCACCTTACGGTGTCGTCGTGTGGCTTCCTGCGCGAGCGAGGTGTGGCGCGCGGCGTGCTTCCTGGCCGCTAGTGCGTGCGGAAGCTCCGCACCATGGGGCAGTCGAACGGGTCGCGGGCTGCGAGGCCCACCCGGTTCAGGTACTCGACGACGATGCCGTACGACTCGAAAAGCGTCGTCTCCGTGTACAGGATGTTGTGCGACTGGCAGTATTCCTTGGTGATTTCCTGCGCCTTGCGGAGGTTCGGGCGAGCCATGTTCGGGAACAGGTGGTGCTCGACCTGGTAGTTGAGCCCGCCCATGAAGGTGTCCATGAACGTGCCGCCACGAATGTTGCGCGAGGTGAGAACCTGGCGGCGCAGGAAGTCGACCTTGCTGTCGTGCGGAAGCTGAGGCATGCCCTTGTGGTTGGGGGCAAACGACGCTCCCATGTAGACGCCGAACACGGCAAGCTGCACGCCGATGAAGGCGAATGCCATGCCGAGCGGCAGGAAGTAGAAGATCGCGGCGACGTAGAGCACAATGCGAGCGGTCAGCATGGTGATCTCGACCCAGCGCTTGTCGACCTTGCCACGGCCGAAGACGGTGCGGAAACCGTGGGCGTGCAGGTTGAGGCCCTCGAGCATGAGCAGTGGGAAGAACAGGTAGCCCTGCTTGCGCGTGATCAGGGCGGTCATCCGGTTGACCTTCGAGGCGTCTTCCTCCGTGAAGCGGATGACGTCAACCTCGATGTCAGGGTCCTTGCCGATGACGTTCGGGTTGGCGTGGTGACGGCTGTGCTTCGTCATCCACCAGGAATAGCTGATGCCGACGAACAGGTTTGCGAGGATGCGACCTGCACGGTCGTTGGCCTTGCCGGACTCAAAGACTGCGCGGTGCGATGCCTCGTGTGCCAGGAACGCGAACTGGGTCAGGATGATCCCGAGCGCGCCGGCGATGAGGAGCTGGTACCACGACTCCCCAAGCAGGACGAAGCCGGCGACGGCGCCACCGAGTGCGACGACCAGGATGGCGAACATCATCCAGTAGAAGCCGGTGCGACGCTGGAGCAGACCGAGGTTGCGGACCGTGTTC
This sequence comes from Leifsonia sp. Y878, assembly GCF_057669685.1. Lineage (NCBI taxonomy): Bacteria > Bacillati > Actinomycetota > Actinomycetes > Micrococcales > Microbacteriaceae > Leifsonia > Leifsonia sp. Y878. Next base: position 126,197 of record NZ_JBYHFS010000001.1, read on the forward strand.
AGCAGCGATGAGTACTCGCTGGTGGGGTTCTTTCGGTCGCCGCCTGGGCGCGTTTTGACGATTCGAACAATGGGGGCGGCAGACGAAACTTCCGACATCGAGGCCTCCGGATTCCGTGACTTCTCAGTCGAAAATTGAGCGATTACTCGTGGTGCAGATACTCGCCATACTAGGGGGAAATCCTCCTCATAGCGCGGCGATTCCCATCTGTTTCACAGCCGAAATATTCCCGAAATGGAATGTATGCACTTATGGCTATCGCCAGGTTGGCAGCCAAATATGGAGCTGCCAGAACAGGAAAGGCGTCTGCATCCCTGTCCAGATGGGGAAGAAGAAGGCGGTGACCAGAGTGGCAACCACGAGGAAGACCACCACGAGGCGACGACCCGCCGCCAGCCGATCCGGCGTGTCTGTGCGTTTGCCGAGGATCAACCCAATGACGAATGTGAGGCCGAGGAGCATGTACGGCTCGAAGGCGATCGTGTAGAACTGGAAAACCGTGCGGTGCAGGTACATGAGCCATGGCACGTACCCGGCGACCATTCCCATCAGAATGAGGCCAACTCGCCATTCCCGATAGCGCGCCAGGCGGTACACGAGATACAGGATCGCCGCGGTAGCCGCCCACCAAATGATCGGGTTGCCGACGGAGGTGATCGCTGCCGAACAGCTGTCGAATTCGCAGCCATCCTGGCCGCGCGTCGTACCGAGGTAATACATGCTCGTCGGGCGGATCATGAACAGCCACGTGAGCGGGTTCGCCTGGTACGGATGCGGGGTCTGCAAACCGACGTGATAGGTGTACGCGGCCACCTGGTAGTGCCAGAAGCTCTGCAGCGAGTGGGGGACCCAGGCCAGCGCACCGGTCCAGGCTGCACCCGCGGTGTCCGCCCAGTTGCGGTAGTAGCCGCCGCTCGTCACGAACCAGCCCGTCCACGAGACCAGGAAGGTCACGATGGCAATGGGCACCATGAGCAGGAAGTTGGCCGGTGCCTGCTTGAGGATCGCCGCACTGAACCAGAACGGCACGCCGGCGCGTCGCCGGGCGAGCGCATCCACAACGACAACGTAGATACCGAATGCGGCCAGGAAGTAGAGGCCAGACCATTTCACGGATGCCGTCAGGCCGAACGCGAGTCCCGCGGCCAACAGCCACGGACGCCACCACAGGGTCGGGCCCCACGTTGGTTCGTCGCCGCGCTCCCGCGACTCCGCCAGCCAGGCCGCCAGTCGGTTCGCATGCCAGGCCCTGTCCATCAGGACGGCGCCGAAGCCGAGCAGGGCGAAGAACATCACGTAGTTATCGAGCAGGGCGACGCGCGACATCACGATGGCGTGCCCGTCAATGGCCAGAAGGAAGCCGGCGATGGTGGCGAGCAGCGTGCTGCTGAACAGGACGCGCGCGATCACCATGATGAGACCGACGGCCAGGATGCCGATGATGGCCGTGACGATCCGCCACGACCAGCTGTTGTCGGCGCCGAACGCCGCCATGCCGAGCGCGATGAGCCACTTGCCGAGTGGCGGATGCACGACGAACGACGGGTCGGTCGAGAAGATCTGGGTGTCGCCGGCAGCGAACTGGGGATCCGTGTTCTCTGGCCACGTCGATTCGTAGCCGTTGTTGAAGAGCGTCCAGGCATCCTTCACGTAGAAGGTCTCATCAAAGATGAGGGTGTTCGGGTTCCCGAGGTTCCACAGTCGCAAAACGGAGGCGACCACCATCACAAACAGGGGGCCTGCCCAGCGGAACCAGGGTTGTGTTCGAAGCACCTGACCATCGTAGTGAGAGCAGACTGGCCCTGAGGCTGGGAGACTGGACACATGATCATTCTGGCTGCCACTCCCATCGGAAACCTCGGTGACGTCACGACGCGCCTGGTAGAGGCATTGGGCATGGCGACCGTCATTGCCGCGGAGGACACCAGGGTGACCGTGCACCTGCTGAAGGCGCTCGGCATCGAGAACCGGCCGAAGCTCATCAGCCTGCACGACCACAACGAGCGCGACAAAGCGGCTGAGCTCGTTGAGCTTGCTCGCGAAACGGATGTCCTGGTCTTGAGTGACGCTGGCATGCCAACCGTGTCAGACCCCGGCTTTCACCTCGTGGATGCCGCGGCCGCTGCCGGCGTCGTCGTCACCGCACTGCCTGGCCCATCCGCCGTGCTCACCGCGCTCGCCGTCTCTGGGCTCCCGACCGACCGCTTCACGTTCGAGGGATTCCTGCCGCGCAAGCCAGGTGACCGTCGCGGCACGCTGCGCGGACTGGCCAACGAGGCCCGCACCATGGTCTTCTTCGAGTCGCCAAACCGGCTGGCTGCATCGCTGGCCGATATGGCGACGGTCCTCGGAGAGTCCCGTCGCGTCGTCGTGTGCCGTGAACTGACGAAGTTCTATGAAGAGGTCAAGCGCGGAACGGCAGCAGAGCTCGCCGAGTGGGCTGCAGCGGGCGTGCGCGGGGAGATCTGCGTCGTTGTCGCCGGCGCAGAGCCGCGAATCATGGACATCGCCACCGGAGTTGCAGAGGTGCTCTCGCTCGTCGAGGGCGGCGCTCGACTGAAGGATGCGGCATCCGATGTCTCTGCCGCAACGGGCTTGAGCAAGCGCGACCTCTACGAGGAAGCACTCAAGAACAAGGAAGCGCTGAAGAGCAAAGAAGCGCTGAAGCCCAAGAAGGTCGTTCCACCGCTCAGCTCGTAGCGACTGGTCTGCTGCCTCTCACTGGCCTACTTCCGCCGCTGGCATACACTGGCAATGTGAGTAAATCTCACGCATTCGGGAGTGTGGGGCGGCGACATGGCACATATGGTTCAGTATTCGCGGTACGGCGGACCCGACGTTCTCGACGTTGTCGACGCGACGAAGCCCTCTCCCGGCCCCGGTGAAGTGGTCGTCCAAGTGATGGCCGCCGGGCTCAATCCCATCGATTCGAGCATCCGCGAGGGCCATTTCGCAGAGCGATTGCCCGCTCACTTCCCAGAGGCTGTGGGCAGCGACTTCGCTGGTTTCATCACGGATGTCGGCGTCGGGGTGGTGGACTGGGCGATCAACGACGCCGTCATCGGCCACGTCGTGCGGGGTGCACAGGCAACATTTGTCGTCGTGCCAGCCGCGAATATAATCGTCAAGCCGGAGCGCCTGTCGTGGGAGGTTGCCGGCAGCCTCTTTGTCTCAGCGGCCACAGCCACGAAGGCGATTGAAGACGCGCGGCCTCGGCCGGGCACGACCGTGCTCGTGCACGCGGCCGCCGGCGGCGTCGGCGCCCTGGCCGCTCAGCTCGCGCGGGCCACGGGCGCAACGGTGATCGGCACCGCGCTCCCAGAGAACTTTGACTACCTGCGCCAGTGGGGCGTCATCCCCGTCGAGCACGGACCCGGTTTCGAGGAGCGCCTGGCCGCCGTCGCGCCGCAGGGGATCGACATGGAGCTGGCCCACGATGTGAACGAAACCCTCGGCATCGTCAATTCCACCGACATGATGGCTCTCAGTCGGGTGGCGGCGGCCATCGCCAACCGCCAGCTCAAGCTGCCCATTGCTGCGATCTACCCCCTGGCACTGGTCCAGGACGCCTACCTGGAGTTGGAAACGGGCCATGCGCACGGCAAGATCCTGCTCAGCATGCTTCCTGTCGGCTATGCGCACCAGAAGGTGCACGGCGTCGACATCCGCGAAGTTGAGGCGACAAGGGACAGCCCGAATCGGGCTCCCGTTCCGCACCAGGAAGAAGCGCTTCCCCCGGTCATCGGGCACTTCACACCGCGTGAGCGCGACGAGAAACATCGTTGAGGCGGTCATGATGCGCAGGCAGGCACGCACGACGGGGAGTAACACGCAGAAGAAGGGCCTCGGCTCCCAATAAGATATGAGCATGTCCGACGGCTCCTCTTTCTACATCACCACCCCGATTTTCTATGTCAACGACGTCCCGCACATTGGGCACGCGTACACGGAGGTCGCAGCCGACGTCCTGGCGCGCTGGCACCGCCAGTCCGGCGAGAAGACGTGGCTGCTCACCGGTACGGACGAGCACGGACAGAAGATCCTGCGCACGGCTACCGCCAACGGCACCACGCCGCAGGCCTGGGCCGACCGCCTGGTTGAGACGGCATGGAAGCCGCTGCTCGAGACCGTGAACATCGCCAACGACGACTTCATCCGCACCACGGAAGAGCGCCACGAGGTCAACACCCAGAAGTTCCTCCAGCACCTGCACGACGAGGGCCACATCTACACGGGCGAGTACGAGGGCTACTACTGCGTCGGGTGCGAGGAATACAAGCAGCCGAGCGACCTGGTCGACGGCACGGGCGAGTACCTCGGCCAGCAGGTCTGTGCCATCCACTCCAAGCCTGTCGAACTGCTGCACGAGAAGAACTACTTCTTCCGGATGAGCGCGTTCGCCGACCGCCTGCTTGAGCTTTACGAGACGAACCCCGACTTCGTGCAGCCAGAGTCGGCGCGCAATGAGGTGTTGTCGTTCGTCAAGCGCGGCCTCGCCGACCTGTCGATCTCCCGCTCCAGCTTCGACTGGGGAATCAAGGTCCCGTGGGACGAAAGCCACGTCGTCTACGTCTGGTTCGACGCGCTCCTCAACTACATCACCGCGGCCGGCTACGGCCAGGACGACGAGAAGTTCGCCTCGCTCTGGCCGGCAACGCACGTCGTCGGAAAAGACATCCTGCGTTTCCACGCCGTCATCTGGCCAGCCATGCTGATGGCCGCCGGCATCGAGGTGCCCAAGCAGGTCTTCGGTCACGGCTGGCTGCTCGTCGGCGGCGAGAAGATGTCGAAGTCGAAGCTCACCGGCATCGCGCCGCAGCAGATCACCGACACGTTCGGTGCAGACGCGTTCCGCTACTACTTCATGAGCGCCATCACGTTCGGTCAGGACGGCTCGTTCTCGTGGGAAGACCTGTCGGCCAGGTACCAGGCAGAGCTCGCCAACGGTTTCGGCAACCTGGCGTCCCGCGTCATTGCCATGGTCGTGCGCTACTGCGACGGGGCCATCCCGACGCCTGGCGCGTTCACCGCTGACGACCTGGCGATTATCGCCACCGAAAAGCGCGTGACGGATGCCGCTGGGGAGGCCATCTCCCGGCTCGCCATCCACGAGGCCATCGCCACCGTGTGGGAGCTCGTCGACGAACTGAACGGCTACATCACCAGCCAGGAGCCGTGGGGACTCGCCAAGGATCCAGCCGACCGTGAGCGCCTCGAGACCGTGCTGTACACGGCGCTCCGCGGCCTCGGTACCCTCGCCGTGCTGCTGTCGCCTGTCGTGCCTGAGGCAACCACCAAGCTGTGGACCGCCCTTGGCGGTACCGGGGCTGTTGCAGACCAGCGCATCGACCAGGCCTGGCAGTGGACGGGAGGCGACACCGTCGCTCCTCTCGAGGCACTGTTCCCGCGCATCGAGGCGACGTTTGACTGACACCAGGGACCAGAGCTACCCGCCGCTGCCGATTCCGCTGGTCGTTGGTGTCTATGACAACCACACCCATGTGAACTACGCAGCCGGCGAGGGAACCCTGTCCGTGGCTGAACAGCTCGACCGTGCGTCGAGCGTCGGTGTCCGTGGCATCGTCCAGGTCGGCACAGACGTGGAGAGTTCGCGCTGGGCAGCCGAACAGGCGGCGCTCGAGCCGCGCATGCTCGCGGCCGTCGCCATCCACCCCAACGATGCACCTGAGCTGGAGCTGGCTGGAACGCTCGACGACGCACTCGCCGAGATCGCGTTGCTGGCAGCCCTGCCCCGCGTCGTGGCGATCGGTGAAACCGGACTCGACTACTTCCGCACGCCGGAAGAGGGCCGTGCCGCGCAGCAGCGTTCCTTCGAAGCGCACATTGAGATCGCCAAGGCACACAACCTGGCGCTCCAGATCCACGACCGCGATGCCCACGCCGCCGTGATCTCCACCCTGCTTCGCGTCGGAGCACCAGAGCGCACGGTGTTCCACTGCTTCTCAGGCGATGCAGAGATGGCCAGGATCTGCGCCAGGAACGGCTGGTACCTCTCGTTCTCCGGCACCGTCACCTTCAAGAACGCGTCGGAGCTGCGCGAGGCGCTGTCCGTGATGCCGCGCAACCTGATCCTCGTCGAGACCGACGCCCCCTACCTCACCCCAACGCCGTTCCGCGGCCGCCCCAATGCGCCATACCTGCTGCCGAACACGCTTCGCGCCATGGCTGAACACCTCGAAACGGATGTCACTGTGCTCGCCGCCCAGATCTCGTCAAACACAGAACTCGTGTACGGGCGGTGGGATGCTGAGCCGGTCACGGTGCTGCCCTCACCCGTTCAGCACGCGTCGGGTCCCGAAGGTGGTCTCGCATGAGTGAGCCCACTCCGGACTCCGCTGCCGCAAAGCCAACCGGTGCGCTCCTCGGCCCGGCCGAGATCCGCGACCTGGCCGAAATGCTGGGCGTCAACCCGACCAAGAAGCTCGGCCAGAACTTCGTGATCGACCCGAACACCGTGCGACGCATCGTGAAGTCGGCGTCGGTCGGTGCGGGGGATACCGTCGTTGAGGTCGGTCCTGGGCTCGGGTCGCTGACCCTCGGCCTGCTGGAGACCGGCGCACGCGTCGTCGCCGTCGAGATCGACAACCGCCTCGCAGAGCAGCTGCCGCTGACCGTTGAGCTGATGCAGCCTGGGGCGCCGCTCACCGTCATCCGTGAAGACGCCTTGCGCATCATGGACCTGCCTGGTGACCCGAACCGGCTAGTGGCGAACCTGCCGTACAACGTGTCTGTTCCGGTGCTGCTGCACCTGCTGGAGCACTTCCCGCTGATTCGTGCCGGTGTCGTCATGGTGCAGGCAGAGGTCGGCGAGCGTCTCGCTGCCCCTCCCGGATCCAAGGTCTACGGCAGCCCGAGCGTGAAGGCCGCCTGGTACGGGGACTTCAAGACGGTGGGCAAGGTGAGCCGCCAGGTGTTCTGGCCGGTGCCGAACGTCGACTCGATCCTCGTCGGGTTCGAGCGTCGAGCCGACCAGCTCGAATCCGCAGACCTCAGACTGGCAACCTTCGCGCTCGTTGACGCTGCGTTCCAGCAGCGTCGCAAGATGCTGCGCCAGGCGTTGTCCGTCGTGCTCGGCGATTCTGCGACAGCCACAGACATCATGCAGAAAGCCGGTGTTGACCCCACCGCGCGCGGTGAGCAGCTCACCGTTCACGACTTCCTCGCTATCGCACGGGCGTGGCACGGGGAGTAGCGGCGTGCGTCGCCTGCCTCGCCTCACTCAGCTCGTCACACTCAGCCGCGTCACGCAGCCATCATGCGCTGGGCTAGGTTAGAAATATGACTGTCTCGGCTTCCTCACAGGTGGTGCACGCGAGGGCTCCAGGAAAGATCAATGTCTTCCTCAAGGTGGGCGCCGTGCTCGAAGACGGCTACCACGAAGTCGCAACCGCCTACCAGGCCGTTTCTCTCTGTGAAGACGTGCGTGCATACCCGGCAGACGACTTCTCCGTGTCGTTCTCGGGTTCGATCGACACCTCAGGCCTCCAGACCGACGGCAGTAACCTGGCGATCAAGGCGGCACGAGCTCTGGCCAGGAAAGCCGGGTTTCGCGGGGGAGTCAGGCTCGAGATCGACAAGAACGTCCCCATTGCCGGCGGCATGGGCGGCGGGTCAGCGGATGCCGCTGCCACCCTGCTCGCCTGCGACGCGCTCTGGGGAACGGAAGCCACCAAGGACGAGCTGCTCGCGATCGCCGCGACACTCGGCGCTGACATCCCGTTTGCCATGACCGGCGGAACCGCTGTCGGAACCGGGCGCGGCGATGAACTCAGCCCTGCCCTTGCCCAGGGTCAATTCCACTGGGTGTTCGCACTGGCGGATTTCGGCCTGTCGACGCCCGGCGTCTACACGGAACTCGATCGGCATCGTGAGCGTCACGCCCAGGATATCTTCCCAGCATCAGTGCAGCCGACGGTCGATCCGAATGTCTTGCAGGCGCTCCGCGCAGGAGACCCCGTGATGTTGGCGGAGTCGATGCACAACGACCTGCAGGCGCCTGCGCTGCACATGGCGCCTGGCCTTGGCGCCGTGCTCGAACTCGGCGAGGAGCATGGTGCCCTTGCCGGTATCGTTTCGGGCTCAGGACCGACGATTGCCTTCCTGGTACCGGACTCCGACAGCTCGTATGACCTGCAGGTCGCACTCTCCGCCGCCCGTCTGAACGTGGTGCGCGCGGTTGGCCCCGTTCACGGCGCCCGCCTCATCCACGACTGAGCGCGACCGACCTCCCAGCTGGTGCCGGTAGGCTCGAAGGTACAATGGCACATTTGCTCGGGGCTGAGTCCCTGCACCTCGAATTTCCCACCCGCGTTATCTTTGACAGCGTCACCGCCGGCATCGATGAGGGCGACCGCATTGGCATCGTCGGCCGCAATGGCGACGGCAAGTCAACCCTGCTGAAGCTGCTCGCCGGCCGCATGGAGCCGGACTCCGGCCGCGTCACCCGCCGCCGCGGCGTCACGATGGGCGTCCTTGACCAGTCAGACGACCTCGTCCAGGGTGTCACCGTCGGTCACGCGATCGTCGGCGGCATCGATGAGCACGTCTGGGCAGGCGACTCCAAAGTGCGCGACGTCATCGGGGGACTCGTCCGCGACATCCCCTGGGATGCGCTCGTCGACGACCTGTCTGGTGGCCAGCGCCGCCGCGTCGCCCTGGCCGCGGTTCTCGTCGGCGACCACGACATCGTCTTCCTCGATGAGCCCACCAACCACCTCGACGTTGAAGGCATCTCCTGGCTTGCCGGTCACCTGAAGACCCGCTGGGCCCAGAACTCCGGCGGGCTGCTGGTCGTCACCCACGACAGGTGGTTCCTCGATGAGGTCTGCAACCAGACCTGGGAGGTGCACGACCGCCTGATCGAGCCCTTCGAAGGTGGCTACGCGGCGTACATCCTGCAGCGCGTTGAGCGTGACCGCATGAGCGCCGTCTCAGAGGCCAAGCGCCAGAACCTCATGAAGAAGGAGCTGGCCTGGCTCCGCCGCGGAGCTCCTGCCCGCACGGCCAAGCCCAAGTTCCGCATCGATGCGGCCAACGAGCTCATCGAGAACGAGCCGCCGCCCCGCGACACGGTCACGATGCAGTCGATGGCCATGCAGCGCCTGGGCAAGGACGTCGTCGACCTCATCGACGTCACCGTCACCTACCCGACCAAGACCGGCGAGAAGACCGTGCTGAACGACATCACCTGGCGCATTGCGCCCGGTGAGCGCACCGGAATCCTCGGCATCAACGGCGCAGGCAAGAGCACGCTGCTCGGCCTCGTCGCCGGCACGGTGAAGCCGACCAAGGGTACGGTCAAGCGCGGCCAGACCATCAAGGTCGCCGTGCTCACCCAGCAGCTCCAGGAGCTCGCCGGTATCCAGAACGACCGCGTCAGCGACGTCATTGCCCGGCAGAAGAGCTCGTATGTCGCCGGCGGCAAGGAAATCACGCCCGGCCAGATGCTGGAACGCATGGGCTTCATGAGCGCGCAGCTCTCCACCCAGGTCAAAGACCTCTCCGGTGGACAGAAGCGTCGCCTGCAGCTGTTGCTCATCGTGCTCGACGAGCCGAACGTGCTGATCCTCGACGAACCGACTAACGACCTCGACACCGACATGCTCGCCGCCATGGAAGACCTGCTCGACTCCTTCCCCGGCACGCTGCTCGTCGTCTCGCACGACCGGTACCTCATCGAGCGCGTGACCGACAACCAGTACGCCGTAGCGGATGGCGCCTTCCGCCACCTGCCGGGCGGCGTCGACCAGTACCTCACATTGAGCAAGGGCGGCACCCTGGGTGCCACCGGTTCACCGACAGAGGCATCAGGTTCTGCCCCCGCATCGAAGAAGCTTGCAGTCGGGGGAGCGGATCTCCGCAACGCGCAGAAGGAGCTCGCCTCGACGGAGCGCAAGGTGCAGAAGCGCCAGGCCGAGATCGCGGCCCTGCACGAGAAGATCGCCACTCACGACCAGTCGGACTACGCCGGCCTCGGCGCACTGACCACGCAGCTGCAGGACATCGAAAGCGCTGTTGTGGCGCTGGAGACGCGCTGGCTTGAACTCTCCGAACTGATCAACGGCTAAGCGCGGGTTTCGAGACGCGTCCTCGTGCCTCGGGCGCTCCGCTCCTCAACCACCGGCGTGTCCGTTGGTTGAGGAGTCCGCCAGGCCGTCTCGAAACCGGTGCAATTCTGCATCACCGCAGAATTGCCGCCGACCTGCGAAGGTCGAAAACCGCCTTTTTGCGGTGATGCTGCGATCTGGCGATATCTGCTCGCAGAAGCTGTGACTTCATGTGACGTAACGGTCAACGTGCCGAAGAATCTCCCGCTAACGTAGAAAACGTGCCTCGCAACGCAGCGGCACAGACCCCCACTGCATGTCTTCGTGGTTTTTCTGTGCCGTCTTGCCCACTCACCGATTCCGGTGCGGCCCAGGCGCACACAGCGAAAGGGAAACACACGTGAACAAGAAGATTTTGGCTGCCCTCGCAGTCGTACCGCTCATTGCCGCCCTGTCCGGTTGCGCCGCAAGCGCCGGTGGAGACGAGGTCGTCAAGATCGGCGTCGTCGGCGCCAGTGACCCGTACTGGGCCGACTACAAGACGGCAGCAGCCGACGAGGGAATCAACGTCGAGATCGTTGACTTCACCGACTACCAGCTGCCGAACCCGGCCGTTTCCGCTGGGGAGCTCGACCTCAACCAGTTCCAGCACATCGTCTACCTCGCCGACTACAACGTGTCGAGTGGCGACGACCTGGTTCCGATCGGGTCAACCGCGATCTACCCGCTCGGCCTGTACTCCACGCAGTACGACAGCGTCGCCGACATCAAGGAAGGCGACACCATCGCCGTTCCCGATGACGTCAGCAACCAGGCTCGCGCACTCCTCGTCCTGCAGTCGGCCAAGCTGATCACGCTGAAGTCGGGCGGAACGATCTTCTCCGACCTGTCTGACATCGACGCCGACAAGTCAAAGGTCAAGGTCACCGCCCTCGAGGCAGCCCTCACCGCGACGTCGCTGCCCGACGTTGCCGCAGCCGTCATCAACAACGACTTCGTCGAGAAGGCTGGACTCAGCTTCGAAGACGCCATCGCGCAGGACGACCCCAGCGATGCGAACGCGCTGCCCTACGTCAACATCTTCGCGGCACGCGCAGAGGACAAGGACAACGAGACGTACAAGAAGCTCGTCGAGATCTACCAGAACTCGAAGGCCGTGCAGGATGGCGTCCTCGAGGTATCCGGTGGCTCCGCTGTTCTGTTGAAGACCCCCGTCTCCGACCTTGAGGCCTCGCTGGCCAAGGTGCAGGCAGACACCAAGGCGCAGAAGTAGCAGCACCCAGTTGTAGTGAGTCGGTGGTCGCGGTGTTCAGGGAACATCGCGACCACCGCTTCGCCGTTTGAGTCAGGAAACCCCCGCATGACAGGCACTACCCACCCCGTTGTCAGTTTGAGAGACGTCAGCAAGGTCTACCCGCCGACGAGCAAGGGCGGCAGCCCTGTCGTCGCCATCGACGGCGTCAGCCTCGACATTGCGGCCGGCGATGTGTACGGCATCATCGGCTACTCAGGGGCGGGTAAAAGCACCCTGGTTCGTCTCATCAATGCGCTGGAGCGTTCTTCCGGCGGCCAGATCTTCGTCAACGGGCAAGACATCGCCGGCCTGCCTGAACGTGAGCTACGCCGCGTGCGCCTCGGCATCGGCATGATCTTCCAGCAGTTCAACCTGCTGAACTCGCGCACCGTCGCCGGCAACGTGTCGTATCCGCTCGAAGTCGCGCGGATGCCCAAGGCCGAGCGTGTCGCCCGTGTCGCAGAGCTGCTCGAGTTCGTGGGTCTCAGCGACAAGGCGCGCGCCTATCCTGACCAGCTCTCCGGCGGCCAGAAGCAGCGGGTCGGCATCGCACGGGCGCTGGCCACCCAGCCAGACATCCTGCTCGCCGATGAGGCCACCAGCGCCCTCGACCCTGAGACGACCCATGAGGTGCTCGCGCTCCTGAAGCGCGTCAACGAGGAATTCGGCGTGACGATCATCGTCATCACGCACGAGATGGACGTCATCCAGACCATCGCCACGAAGGTGGCCGTCATGGACAAGGGCAAGGTGATCGAGAACGGCGACGTGTTCGAAGTGTTCTCGAATCCCCAGCAGCCGGCATCCGCTCGCTTTGTGTCAACGGTGATCCGTGGGCTGCCGACGGCCCAGGAACTGGCCGTGCTGCGCGAGCGTCACAGCGGCCGCATCGTGACGCTGTCGTTCCGCGACAGCGTTGTCAGCCAGTCGGAGGTGTTCGGTGTCTTCGCGGTTGCTGGCATCGCATTCGAGGTGATCTACGGCGGCATCAACGAGATCCAGGGCAGGCCGTTCGGCCATCTCACCCTGGCCCTGACAGCGGATGACGCCACCGTCGACACCGCGCTCGACCGGGTACGACGACTCACGACTGTGACGGAGGTGCGCTGATGGATGACCTGCTGAACCTCATGCCGGAGTTCTGGACCGCCAGCGTCGAAACTCTCTACATCGTCGCGCTCTCCCTGTTGTTCGGTGGCCTCGGTGGGCTGCTGATCGGGCTGGGCCTCTACCTGTCGCGGGCGGGCAACATCCTGGAGAACCGTGGGGTGTTCCTCACCCTGAACGTGCTGGTCAACTTCTTCCGGCCGATCCCGTTCATCATCTTCATCGTGGCGATCCAGCCGCTGTCGCGCATCGTCGTCGGCACGGGAATCGGAAACCCTGCAGCCATCTTCGCCATCTCGCTCGCGGCGTGCTTCGCCATCGGCCGTGTGGTTGAGCAGAACCTGGTCACCGTCTCACCCGGCGTGATTGAGGCGGCCAGGGCTGTGGGCGCAAGCCCGCTGCGGATCATCTTCACCGTGCTGCTGCCAGAGGCGCTCGGGCCGCTGATCCTCGGCTACACGTTCGTGTTCGTCGCCCTCGTCGACATGGCGGCCATCGTCGGCGCCGTCGGTGCGGGCGGGCTCGGAAAGTTCGCGCTGACGTACGGGTTCAGGCAGTTCAACCCCATCGCAACCTGGGCGGCTCTCCTGGTGATCATTGTGCTGGTGCAGGTCGTGCAGTTCCTCGGCAACTGGCTGGCACGCAAGGCCATGCGGCGCTAGCAGCGGATGCCGGCCGACGTGAACTAGTCGAAGTCGAGCGAGAGTTTCCGCAGCAGTCCGGCCAGGCGTTCCTGGTCGGACGACGACAGCGTCGACAGGAGCTCTTCCTCGGCGTCAAGGAGCCGCGTGATGGCGGCATCCACTCTGGTGAGCCCGCTCTCTGTCATCCCGACGAGCACACCGCGACCATCGTTGGGGTCGGTGCGGCGGGTGACAAGGCCTCGCTCGACGAGCCGATCGATGCGGTTCGTCATGGTGCCGCTCGAGACGAGGGTCTGCTGCAGCAGCGCCTTCGGGCTCAGTTCATAGGGGGTACCTGCCCGGCGCAGGGCCGAAAGTACGTCGAATTCCCAGGAATCCAGCTCTGAGCGAGAAAACGCACTTCGCCGTGCGCGGTCGAGGTGCTTCGACAGGCGGCCGACCCGAGAAAGTACCTGCAGCGGCGCAAAATCAAGGTCGGGGCGTTCGCGCAGCCAGGAGTCAACGATACGGTCGACTTCATCATGGGCGGGCATCCGTCTATTATCTCCTGTGTATCTCGCCCCGAGTATGCAAAACGCGCGTGGGTAGGTGCTCGCATCTGGCAGACTTGACTGCGGCGCTCGGCCAAGAGTCGACGCAATCCGCCGTGGTGTAATGGCAGCACGACAGCCTTTGGAGCTGTTAGGTCTAGGTTCGAGTCCTGGCGGCGGAGCTGTGAGAAATGACACCAGGGAGAATACGTGACCGACAGTACACTCGCCATCATCATCCTTGCCGCAGGGCAGGGCACACGGATGAAATCGAGCTTGCCCAAGCTTCTGCATCCACTGGCGGGAATGCCGGTCATCAGCCACGTGCTGGCGACCGCACATGAGCTCGGCGCCGCGCACATCGTGACGGTCGTGCGGCATGAGCGAGACAAGCTCGCCGCCGTCGTCGAAACCGAGCTGCCAGAGAGCATCATCGTCGACCAGGACGACATCGCAGGCACAGGCCGCGCCGTCGAGCAGGCCGTCGACGCGCTGCCCACCGACTTCGAGGGCGATGTGCTCGTCATCAACGGTGACGTTCCCCTGCTGGATGCCGCCACCCTCTCCGGCTTCATCGCCGCGCACCGCGCTCACAATGCTGCGGCCACCGTGCTCTCTGCGGTACCGGACGATGCAACCGGCTATGGCCGCATCATCCGCTCTGCAGGCGGAGACTTCGACCGCATCGTCGAGCAGAAGGATGCGACGCCAGACGAACTCGCGGTCAATGAAGTGAACGCCGGCGTGTACCTGTTCGGTGCCTCCGCGCTGCGCGACCAGCTGGCCAACCTCACCACCGACAACGCCCAGGGCGAGAAATACCTGACGGATGTCATTGAGCTGCTGCGTGCAGCCGGCTCTGAGGTGAGCGCCGTTCCGGTGGCAGAACCCTGGATCGTCGCCGGAATCAACGACCGTGCCCAGCTGAGCGAGGCGGCTCTCAAGCTGAACGCGCTCATCGTGCGCGGCTGGCAGCTCGCCGGCGTGACGGTGCAAGACCCCGCGACCACCTGGATCGACCTGAAGGTCACGCTGGCCCCCGACGTCACCGTGCTGCCAGGCACGCAGCTTCGCGGTGCGACGGTTATCGGCACCGGTTCGACCATCGGGCCAGACACCACGCTGCTCGACTGCGAGATCGGCGAGAACGCAACGGTGCGCCGCACAGACGGCACACTCGCCGTCGTCGATGCCGGCGCCACCGTCGGACCGTTCTCCTTCCTCAGGCCGGGAACGCACCTCGGTGCTGACGGCAAGATCGGCGCGTTCGTTGAGACGAAGAACGCCACGATCGGTGAAGGCAGCAAGGTTCCCCACCTCAGCTATGTCGGCGATGCCGTCATCGGGGTGCACTCAAACATCGGTGCCGGTACGATTTTTGCCAACTACGACGGAGTGAACAAGCATCACTCCACCGTTGGCTCGTACGTGCGCACCGGATCGCACAACGTCTTCGTCGCGCCGATTACAATTGGTGACGGAGCGTATTCAGGAGCTGGCACTGTCGTTCGTAAGAGCGTCCCTGCCGGGGCGTTGGCTATCAACGTCGCTCCACAGCGCAACATGGACGGCTGGGTACAGGCCAACCGCCCCGGAACAGACGCGGCGAACGCTGCGTCAGAGAGCGGAGACTAATTGTCTGGCATCAAGGCCAAGGGTGAGAAACGACTCGTACTGGTTTCAGGACGAGCGCACCCCCAACTGGCAGAAGACATTGCCGCTGAGCTGGGATCCGAGCTCGTTCCCACCGATGCACGTACATTCGCCAACGGCGAGATTTACGCCCGTTTTGACGAGAGCGTTCGCGGAAGCGACGCATTCGTCATCCAGTCACACACCGCACCGATCAACGAGTGGCTCATGGAGCAGCTCATCATGGTCGACGCGCTGAAGCGTGCATCCGCCAAGCGGATCACCGTTGTCGCCCCCTTCTACCCGTATGCACGCCAGGACAAGAAGGGTCGCGGTCGCGAGCCGATTTCTGCCCGTCTCGTCGCCGACCTGTTCAAGGTCGCCGGCGCTGACCGCATCATGTCGGTCGACCTGCACGCCGCGCAGATCCAGGGCTTCTTCGACGGCCCCGTCGACCACCTCTTCGCCATGCCTGTGCTGCTCGAGCACATGCAGCAGAAGCTCGACCCGTCGACGATCACCGTCGTGTCGCCCGACATGGGCCGCGTTCGCGTAGCCGACATCTGGAGCGACAAGCTCGGGGCGCCGCTGGCCATCATCCACAAGCGTCGCGACCCGCTGGTACCGAACCAGGTCTCCGTGCACGAGATCGTTGGCCAGGTCGAGGGCCGCGTCTGCCTGCTCGTCGATGACCTCATCGACACCGGACGCACCATCGTCAAGGCCGCAGAGGCCCTGAAGGCCGCCGGCGCTATCGGTGTCGTCGTCGCTGCGACACACGCCGTGTTCAGCGACCCGGCCATCGAATTGCTGCAGTGCGATGCCATCGACTCTGTTGTCGTCACCGACACGTTGCCCATCCCAGAAGAGAAGCGCTTCCCGACACTGACCGTGTTGCCGATCGCGCCGCTGCTGGCCAAGGCCATCCACGCGGTCTTCGAGGACGCATCGGTCACCTCCATGTTCGACGGCGCCGCGTAATAGCTCTCCTGGACGCGTAGTCGTCCGTGTGTAACGAGCCCGCTGGTTCGGCCGCCGAGACCCCCGTCTCTGCGCTCGACCAGCGGGTTCTTTCGTTTGTGCCGGGAATCCGCCAGGCCGGCCATTGGGCAAAAGTCTCACTTCCGAGCGCACGATGCGTACGAGCACGAGGGTCCCGCCGCCGGCCTCGCCGGCCGAGAACGCCAGCGCGACGCGATATCCAGTCACCATGAGGTCGCGCAGCGCTCAACCAGTAGCGAGTACAGGATGAATCGAGCCACTGTCACCGAATACAGGACGGATCGCGCTCTCTGCGGCAACGTTTCCGGTTTTCGCGACATCCGCCGGCCGAGGTACGAGGTGCGAGGTACGAGGTACGAGGTGCGATCAACAAATCGAGCATGTGCGTTCACCACAAAGCGGCGCCGCGGCCAACCGCTCTAGACCAGCTCGCGTCGGGTCGTGTCGCGAAAACCGGATGCTCGCCTCGAGAGTGGCGAATCTGTCCTGTATTCGACGACAAAGTCGCAATCCTGTATTCGATACGGCGCCATTCACTGTGGCGCCGGGCGCCTCGCGAGCGCGCCTGCTGTTTACACGGCAGCGATAGTGTTTCGCCATGACCGCGTCAGAGCCAGCCCTGCATCGACGCCTCGGCGTGTGGAGCGCGACCAGCGTTGGCCTGGCTGCGATGATCGGTGCCGGCGTCTTCTACGTCTGGGCCCCCGCTGCCGCCGTAGCGGGCACAGGACTTCTGCTCGGGCTCCTCATCGCCGGCATCATCGCGACCCTCAACGCCGTGAGTTCTGCTCAGCTGGCCATGGCTCATCCGGTCTCAGGCGGCGCGTACGCGTACGGTCGGGCCACGCTCGGCCCGTGGTGGGGCTTCTCGGCCGGCTGGCTGTTCCTGGCGGGCAAAACAGCGTCGGCTGGTGCGATTGCCCTCGTTGCAGGCAGCTACCTCTGGCCTGGTGCCGCCACGCCCGTCGCCGTCGTGATCGTGGTCGGCCTCGCCGCGATCAATGCTGCCGGCATCCGCTCGACGGCGCTCGTGAGTTCCGTGATCGTGCTCATCGTCATCGGCGGGCTGCTGCTTGTCATTGCGGTGACGGTCGGTGATGGTTCGCTCGAATCATCGCACTCGGTTGTGGAAACAGGGGCTGCCGGTGGTTGGTATGGCATCCTGCAATCGGCCGGTCTGCTGTTTTTCTGCTTCGCCGGGTACGCGCGGATGGCGACGCTCGGTGAAGAAGCAGTTCGGCCTCGCCACACGCTGCCCAGGGCCATCATCCTGGCCCTGGCCATCGCACTCGTCGTCTATGGCGCGATCGGGGTGCTGTGCGTTGGCGTGCTCGGCCCACGCGCACTTGCTGATTCCGCGGCACCTCTCGCCGATCTCGTCGGTGGCGAATGGAGTACTCTCACGCGGGTCATCGCGGTGATCGCCAGCGTAGGATCGCTGCTCGGTATTCTCGCGGGCCTCAGCCGTACGTCGCTGGCAATGGCCAGGGAGCACGACCTTCCCGGCCGGCTCAATCGAGTTTCGGCGGAGCGCGGCGCTCCGATGGCCGCGGAAGTCACCGTGGCCGCACTCGTCGTCCTCGGCATCCTCGTGCTTGACCCCACCCGACTCATCGGCTTCTCCTCCTGTGCAGTGCTCGTGTATTACGCAATCGCGCAGCTGGCAGCGTTTCGGCAACCGCCGAATGAGCGCTGGCTGCCGCGGGTCGTTCAGATTGTCGGACTGGGCGGATGCCTCCTGCTCGCGTTCACCCTGCCATGGCAAGGAATCCTGGGCGCGGCCCTCTGGCTTTCGGTGGGCATCGTGGTGCGGGCACTCCGGCTTCGCCGCGCGGCGTCCGGATAGTCTGGCGCCATCGGGAGGAGCAAGCGTGAGCGAGACCGTTACCCTGTCGCTGCCGTTCAAGGGACGGTGGGCGGTACAAAACAGCCCGGCGCGTCGGGTGCCGAGTCATGGCGTCGACCTGCTCGGCCAGCGTTATGCCATCGACTTCGTCGGGGTGGACAACGCAGGCAGGGCGGCATCCGCTAGAGACTGGCGCACCTTCTTCGGCACCGAACCTCCTGAGCGGTTCGTGTCGTTCGGCCGGCCCATCCTGGCACCGACAGGCGGCACCGTCGTTGCGGTGCATGACGGTGAGCCAGACCACGTCGCGCGGCGGTCGCAGCTGGCGCTCGCGTCCTATGCGCTGGGGCAGGCATCGCGGATGCGGCAGGGCGTCGCTGCCATCGCCGGCAACCACGTGATCATCGCCGATGGGAGCACAGGGCTCTTCGTCGTGCTCGTTCACCTGCGCAACCGCTCGGTGCGGGTGGCCGTCGGAGACCAGGTCGGCATCGGAGACCGCATCGCCGACTGTGGCAACTCCGGCAACTCAACCCAACCGCACGTTCATCTGCAGGTGATGGACAGCCTCGACATGACTGTGGCGCAGGGAGTCCCGATGGTCTTCCGGGATTTCCGCGAATGGCCACGGCGGGCAGGTTCCAGAGGTGACGGTGGTGCCGCGCTGGGCAGTGCACCGCTGAAGAGGGACAGGGGGATGCCAGATGATGGCTCGGTCGTCGAATCTCTAGCGTCAGACCAGCCGGCGCCTTAACGACGAAACCCCGCCAGTACAGGCGGGGTTTCGTGTGATGCAGGGGTGAGTGCTCGCGCTTAGTGGCTCGATCCCTCTGTCTCGATCTCGCTGCGGTCGCCAGACCACAGTGTGTGGAACGTGCCAGGCATGTCGACGCGCTTGTAGGTGTGCGCTCCGAAGAAGTCGCGCTGTCCCTGAACGAGTGCGGCCGGCAGGTGCTCGCTGGCGAGCGAGTCGTAGTAGCTGAGCGCAGAGGAGAAGCCGGGGGCTGGGATGCCGGAGAGTGCGGCCGTCGAGACGATCCGACGCCAGGCTGCTTCACCGTCGGTGACGGCCTGGGCGAAGTACGGGTCGACCAGCAGCGTGGTGATGGACGCGTCGTTCGCGTATGCGTCCTTGATGCGGTTCAGGAACTGGGCGCGGATGATGCAGCCGCCGCGCCAGATCGTGGCGATCGCACCCTTGTCGATGTTCCAGTTGTACTTCTCGGCCCCAGCGATGATCGCGTCGAAGCCCTGGGCGTATGCGACGATCTTTGAGGCGTAGAGCGCAGCGCGCACGTCCTCCTGGAAGGTGTGGCCGACGACAGCGATCTCTGGACGCGCGGTGATGCCGGCGCGAACCGGTCCACGCTGCTCGGGGTGGCTGGAGACGGCGCGGGCGAAGACGGCTTCGGCGATGCCGCCGACGGGAACGCCGAGATCGAGCGCGTTCTGCACTGTCCAGACGCCGGTGCCCTTTGAGCCGGCCTCGTCGAGCACGATGTCGACGAACGGCTTGCCGGTCTTCGCGTCGACCTGGCGCAGCACTTCAGCGGTGATCTCGATGAGGTAGCTTTCGAGCTCGCCCTGGTTCCACTCGGAGAAGATGTCAGCGATGGCAGTGGGGGAGTGGCCGCCGACCTGGCGCAGCAGGTCGTACGCCTCGGCGATGAGCTGCATGTCGGCGTACTCGATGCCGTTGTGGATCATCTTGACGAAGTGACCTGCACCATCGGTGCCGACGTGAGTGACGCACGGAACGCCGTCAACGACCGCCGCGATCGATTCGAGGATCGGGCCGAGCGTGACGTATGCCTCTGCTGAGCCACCCGGCATGATGCTCGGACCCTTGAGCGCGCCCTCTTCACCACCAGAGATGCCGGCGCCGACGAAGTTGACGCCGGTTGCGCTGACGGCCTTCTCGCGACGGATGGTGTCGTGGAAGTCGGCATTGCCGCCATCGACAATGATGTCGCCGGGTTCAAAGAGCTCGGTGAGCTGGTCGATAACGGCATCCGTTCCCTTGCCGGCCTGCACCATGATGATCGCGGTGCGCGGCTTGGCCAGCGATGCGACAAAGTCCTCGATGGTCTCTGAGGCGACGAAGCCGGCCTCAGGGTGCTCGCTCACGAGCTGGTGGGTGCGCCCGGGGGAGCGGTTGTATACGGCGACGGTGTTGCCTTCGCGGCTGGCGAGGTTGCGGGCCAGATTCGAGCCCATCACCGCCAATCCGACCACGCCGATATTTGCCTGAGCTGCGCTGCTATCTGACACATTCACTCCCTTGGGTCGATGGATTCCAGACCGTTTTCAAGGCTATCGGTAGAAGACGAATCCCGCACTCGACACCGGGTTCCGCTCATTTTGACACGGCAGACGTAACTGATAGCTTTACTCATTGAAATCTGATTTATTGAGTGCAACACCGCCCAATGATCTGATGTAAAGAAGCGTCTGATAAGAGTGGCGGAGCGTCAATGACTGATGTAATTCAGCCCATCATTGTGATGGGCGTCCAAGGCTGTGGAAAATCCACCGTCGGGCAGGCACTCGCGGATTCCCGCGGAATGCGTTTCCTCGATGGCGATTCACTGCACAGCGCAGAAGCCAAGGAAAAGATGGCGTCCGGGCATCCGCTCACCGACGCCGACAGGCTGCCGTGGCTCACCCTGATCGCCCAGACCATCGCAGAGGCGCTGGAGAACGGCGACCCGCTGGTCGTCGCATGCTCAGCCCTCAAGGTGAGTTACCGCGACCTGATGCGCGACATCGTGCCCAGCCTCTACTTCGTACAGCTCGAAGGCAGCCAGGCCCTGATTGCCGAGCGACTCTCTCACCGCAACCACGAGTACATGCCCCCCACATTGCTCGATTCGCAATTCGCGACGCTCGAGCCGCTGACCCCAGCTGAGGCCGGCGCCCGGGTTGATCTCACACGCAGTCCCGCCGAAATCGTCGGGCTGATCACCACTCAGATAGGACAATGATGACCGACCTAGAGATGAACTGGGTGCTCTCAACACCCGCCCTTCTCGGAATCGCCGTAGCGGCCATCGGGCTACTGCTCGTGCTGATCATGAAGTTCAAGGTGCACGCGTTCCTGTCACTCATCATCGTGAGCCTGCTCACGGCAGTGGCGACCGGAATCCCCACGACGAGCCTCATGCCCACACTGCTCGGCGGCTTTGGCAGCACACTCGGAAGCGTGGCGCTTCTCGTCGGTCTCGGCGCGATGCTCGGCCGGATGCTGGAGACCAGCGGTGGCGCACAGGTGCTCACCGATGCACTGATCAACAAGTTCGGTGAGAAGCGTGCTCCGCTCGCCCTCGCCGTCGCCTCGCTGATGTTCGGTTTCCCGATCTTCTTCGACGCAGGGCTCGTCGTGATGCTGCCCATCATCTTCGCCGTCGCACGTCGCCTCGGCGGATCGTTCCTCTTGTATGCATTCCCGTCGGCTGTCGCATTCTCTGTGATGCACATCTTCGTGCCGCCGCACCCCGGTCCCGTTGCCGCGACAGGACTGCTGGGAGCGGATGTCGGACTCGTGCTGATCTTCGGCCTCATCGTGGCACTGCCCACCTGGTACTTCGTCGGACACCTGTTCGGCCGCTACGTCGGCAAGAAGTACAACCTTCCAGTGCCGTCGATCCTGCGCGGAAGCACCGGCGACTTCGCCGACTTCGCGTCCAGGCCGAAGCTCGGCACCATCCTCATCCTGCTGCTGTTGCCGCTCGGACTGATCTTCCTGAACACCGGCCTGAACATGGCCGCAACCGCCGGACTCGTCTCGCTCGACAACGGCTGGGTCCAGGTGCTCCGCACGCTCGGTGAGACCCCTGTCGCCCTGCTGATCACCGTGCTGCTCGCGATGATCCTGCTCGGCTGGAGGAAGGGCAAGTCGGCCAGCCTCATCGACTCCGTCGTTGACAGCGCGCTCGGCCCTGTGTGTTCGGTCATCCTCATCACCGGTGCAGGTGGAATGTTCGGTGGCGTCCTGCGCTCAAGCGGCATCGGCAACGCTGTTGCTGACTCACTCGATGCGATCGGCCTCCCCGTCATCGTCGCCGGCTTCGTGATCGCAGCCGTCGTGCGTGTCGCCCAGGGTTCGGCAACCGTCGCACTCACCACCGCAGCGGCGCTCATGCAGCCCGTCGTGATGGGAAACAGCGACTACAGCCCGATCCAGCTCGCTGCGATCGTGCTCGCCCTCGCTGCCGGTTCGGTATTTGCCGGTCACGTGAACGACTCTGGATTCTGGCTGGTAAGCCGCTTCTTCGAGATGGACACCAAGACCACACTGAAGACGTGGACGGTCGGCCAGGCCCTGGTTGCCGTCGTCGGTTTCGTGATTGCGCTGGCGATCTTCCTGATCGCCGGGCTCTTCTAACTGAAGAACGGCCGCGCGGTGTCCGCCCAGGTGGACTCGACCTCGCTCACGGTGCGTCGCATGATGAGCTCCATCGACTCCCGCGCGGCCGTCGGGTGCCCGCCCTGGATCGCGTCGGCGACATCCACGTGCCACTGCAGCGCGGTCTCGTGGGGATGGGTCGGCATCAGCCCGAGTTCGGTGCGGCTGGAGAGCACCGCGGCGATGGGTTCGTCGAGTTTGGCGAACATCTCGTTTCCGGAGCCGTGCAATACGAGCTTGTGGAACAGGATGTCGAGCTGAAGAAAGTGCTCGAGGTCGCCTGAGCGGCCGACGGTGCGCATCTGGGCTGCAACGGCCATGAGCTCACCTGACAGGCTCTGCGGGCTGTGCGTTGCGGCGAGCTCAGCAGCTATGGGCTCAACGGCCGCGCGCAACTCGGTGAGCGAGCGCAGCTGGGCTGCACGCCCTGCGCCGGCCAGACGCCAGCTGATGAGTGTCGGGTCGTATGCGTTCCACGCCGACTGCGGGAGCACCCTGATGCCGAGCCGCTTGACCGACTCGACGAGGCCGATCGACTGCAGTACTCGTACCGCCTCCCTGGCCACAGACCGGCTGACGCCGAGGCGCTGCCCGATCTCATCTGAGCGGATGATCGACCCTGGGGGATAGGTGCCGTCGACGATTGAGGTACCGATGTCATCGAGCACACGGGTGTGGAGGCTTGACGGCATGTTCGTACTGTATCGGGCGCCGGAGGGGAGCGCTTCGTCCCATGCCGCGAAACCGGAATGCATGAGCAGAAACCTGCGCTAGACTGACACACTGAACTTCGGCGAGGGAATCGCGACCACTGGAAACAGTGGATGCGGCTCCGTTATCGACGCGGCGAGAAGACCCTTTCGGACTTTCCTCACGCTGACATGCGTTCGAGTTGAACCAGTACACCGATTCGCGAGGCTCCGCCTGCGAACATCATCTGGGTCGAAAGACCCGCAAGGAGAAACCTCATGGCTGACAACTTCGCTCTCGACGCAGAGCTGCGCGAAAACTTCGGCAAGGGCTTCGCCCGCCGCCTTCGCGTTGCAGGCAAGATCCCCGCCGTCATCTACGGCCACGGCACCAACCCGGTCCACGTTGCCGTTCCGGCACACCAGACCGCACTGGTTCTCCGTAAGGCAAACGCCATCATCGAGATCAAGCTCGACGGCGAAAGCCACCTGACCCTGGTGAAGGATGTCCAGAAGGACCCCGTTCGCCAGATCATCGAGCACATCGACCTCATCGTCGTCCGCAAGGGCGAAAAGGTTCAGGTTGAAGTTGCAATCCACGTTGAGGGCGAAGCAGCTGCGGGCACCAACGTCGACTTCGACACCAAGACCCTGCTCCTCGAGGTCGAAGCTGTCAACATCCCGGAGAACGTTGTTGTCAACGTTGACGGACTCGAAGACGGCGCGCAGATCCACGCCAAGGACATCACCCTCCCGGCCGGCGCTTCGCTCATCACTGACGCTGACGCCCTGGTGCTCTACGTACACACCCCGCGTGGCGAGACCGAAGAAGACGCCGCTGAGGAAGCTCCGGCAGCAGCTGCCGAGTAGTCATCCCCCACTGGTTTCGTCGTAAGCGGAGGAATCCCCTGGACGAGAATCTCTGGCTCGTAGTCGGGCTCGGTAACCCCGGGCCCGGCTACGCCGGTAATAGACACAATGTCGGTCAGATGGTTCTGGCCGAACTCGCCGATCGCATGTCGGCGAACTTCAAGTCGCACAAGACCAACGCGACGGTCGCCGAGGGACGCAGTTTCCCCGGTGGGCCCAAGCTGGTCCTGGCCAAGCCCAACACGTTCATGAATGTGTCCGGCGGGCCGGTCGCTGCGCTCTTGCGCTTCTACTCGATCGATCCGTCGCGCCTCATCGTCGTTCACGATGAGCTCGACGTGCCATTCGACACCCTCAAACTCAAGTTCGGTGGCGGTCACGGCGGTCATAACGGCCTGCGCGACATCATCGCCGCCACGGGCACCGGCGACTTCACCCGGGTGCGCGTCGGCATCGGGCGTCCGCCTGGGCGGCAGAGCCCTGCGGACTTCGTGCTGCACGACTTCGCGTCGACGGAGCGGGCCACCCTGCCCAACCTGCTGGCAGATTCAGCGGATGCCGTTGAGCTCATTGCCGCAGAAGGCCTCGCCTCTGCGCAGCAGAAGTTCCACTCCCCGGCCTAGGGCCTACCAGCGCGCGGTAAGCGAACGCTCAGACTGTGTCGGTGCTGACGTTTAGACTTGTCGAGTGATCCTCCAGGGCCTAATCAATGCGCTTTCTGGCGCCTCCACGTTCGAAAAGGCCCTCGGCTTCGCCGCACGGGACGCCGATTTCTCCCTGACAGAGGGACTGCGCGCTCCGCTGCTTGCGGCTCTCCTGGGGCGACGGCGCACGCTGGGCGCCACCCAGGCGCTCTTCGTCATCACCGCAACCGGGCGCGACTCAGAGGCGCTCCGCGAGAACCTGGCGTGCTTCGCACCCGGTTCGACGCCCACCGGTGAGAATCACGCCGAGATCGTCGACTTCCCGGCGTGGGAGACACTGCCGCACGAGCGGTTGAGCCCGAGCGCCGAGATCGTGGGCCGCCGGCTCTACGCCCTCCGCCGCATGCGCGAGTGGGAGAAATCAGACCCGGCGACGCGTCGTCCGCTGATCGTGGTGGCATCCGTTCGCGCCGCCCTGCAGCCGGTGGCCGACAACCTCACCGACTATGAGCCCATTGAACTGGTGGCCGGCGGCCGTGGACACGACCTGGCCCAGATCGCCCTGCAACTGGTGAATGTGGCCTACTCCCGCGTCGACATGGTGACCAGGCGCGGCGAATTTGCCGTGCGCGGTGGCATCCTCGATGTGTTCCCCGCCATCGCCCCGCACCCGTACCGCGTGGAGTTCTTCGGCGATGAGGTCGAGCAGATCCGCGCATTCTCGGTGGCCGACCAGCGCTCGATGGCCGAGCCCATCGCATCCGTCACGCTGCCACCCAGTCGCGAACTGCTGCTGAGTCCGGCCGTGCGCCAGCGCGCAGCCGAGATGCAGCACGAGTTCCCGAGCCTGTCTGGCATGCTCGCCAAAATCGCAGAGGGCATCCCGGTCGAGGGTATGGAGAGCCTGGCCCCCGCGCTGCTTGAACGCCTGGTGCCTGTCACGCACTACCTGCCAGAGGGTGCCGCCGTTGCGGTCATCTCGCCTGAGCGGGTGGCATCGAGGGCGATCAGCCTCGCCGAGACGAACCGCGAGTTCCTCTCCGCTGCCTGGAATGCCGCGACGGCCGGCGCTGAGGCGCCGATCGACCTCGATTCTGGCGACTTCCTCACCCTCGGCGCGCTGCGTGATTCTGTCACGTTCTCTGCCCCTGGCCAGAGTGCCCCGAATCATCCATGGTGGACGCTCAGCACGTTCCAGGCTGCACCCGACGACGCGCCCGTCTTGCCAGAACACCGCGAGATGGACGACCTGCTGACGGTGCGCATCCAAGCGGATGCCGTGCCGAGCTTCCAGGGCAGCGTCGAAGGCGCCGTCGGGCACCTGGCCACCCGGTTGAAAGACGGCTGGACCGTCGTCATCACCGCGCGCGGCATCGGCCTGGTGGAGCGCGCGGCCGACGTGCTGGCCGGCTACGAGCTCCCGGCCCGTATCGTCGATGAGTTCCCAGCGGATGCCGAACCCGGCATCGCGTACGTGGTGAAGGCATCCGTTGAACACGGCTTTGAGCTGCCGGAGACCAAGCTCACCCTGGTGAGCGAGACCGAGTTCTACGGCCGCACCATCGGCTACGACGCCCGCCAGGTGAAGAAACTGGCGACGAGGCGCAAGAACGTCGTCGACCCGCTGCAGCTGAAGGCCGGCGACTTTGTTGTGCACCAGACGCACGGTATCGGCAAGTTCGTCGAGCTCACGCAGCGGGAGGTGTCGAGCGGCGGGCGCAATCCGGTGAAGTCGAAGCGCGAGTACCTGGTGCTTGAGTACGCGCCGTCCAAGCGCGGACACCCTGGGGACAAGCTGTTCGTGCCCACAGACCAGCTCGACCTGCTCAGTCGTTACGTCGGCGGTGAGGCCCCAGCGCTCAGCAAGATGGGCGGCAGTGACTGGTCTGCGGCCAAGACCAAAGCGCGCAAGGCCGTGCGCGACATCGCTGTCGAACTGGTGAAGCTCTACTCTGCGCGGATGGCGAGCAAGGGTCACGCCTTCGGGCCTGACACCCCCTGGCAGCGTGAGCTCGAAGAGGCATTCCCGTTCGCGGAAACGCCAGACCAGCTCACGACCATCGACGAGGTGAAGGCCGACATGGAGCGGCCCATCCCGATGGACCGCCTGCTGTCAGGCGACGTGGGCTTCGGCAAGACCGAGGTCGCCGTGCGTGCCGCGTTCAAGGCCATCCAGGACGGCAAGCAGGTCGTCATGCTCGTGCCGACGACGCTGCTGGTGCGCCAGCACATGGAGACGTTCCAGGAACGCTTCGCCGGGTTCCCGGTGCACCTGCGCGCCCTGTCACGCTTCCAGACCGAGAAGGAGTCGCGGGAAACCCTGGCCGGCCTCCTCGACGGCACCGTCGACATGGTTATCGGTACGCACCGGCTGTTGTCTGACTCGATCATCATCAAGGATCTCGGCCTGGTCATCATCGACGAGGAGCAGCGCTTCGGCGTTGAGCACAAGGATTCGCTCAAGAAGCTGAAGACCAACGTCGACATCCTGGCCATGAGCGCAACGCCGATCCCACGCACGCTGGAGATGGCCGTGACCGGCATCCGTGAGATGTCGACACTGGCCACCCCGCCAGAAGACCGGCACCCGATCCTCACGTTCGTCGGCCCGTATTCCGACCGTCAGGTGGGGGCTGCCATCCGGCGCGAGCTGCTGCGGGAGGGCCAGATCTTCTTCGTGCACAACCGGGTGTCGAGCATCAACCGGATCGCAGCGCAGCTGAAGGAGCTCGTGCCAGAGGCGCGCATCGCCGTCGCGCACGGGCAGCTGCCTGAGGCCCAGCTCGAACAGGTTGTCGTTGACTTCTGGGAGCGCAAGTTCGACGTGCTCGTCTCGACGACGATCATCGAGACCGGCCTCGACATCGCCAACGCGAACACCATCATCATCGACCGGGCAGACAAGTACGGGCTCAGCCAGCTGCACCAGCTGCGCGGCCGTGTCGGTCGTGGCCGCGAGCGGGCGTATGCCTACTTCCTCTACGACGAGAACAAGCCACTGTCAGAGACCGCGCACGAGCGGCTGTCGACCATCGCTGCCAACAACGAACTCGGCAGCGGCATGCAGGTGGCTCTCAAAGACCTGGAGATCCGTGGAGCGGGAAACCTGCTCGGTGGTGAGCAGGCCGGCCACATCGCCGGCGTCGGCTTCGACCTGTACCTGCGCATGATCGGCGAGGCCGTGTCGACCTTCAGGGGAGATGTAGCTGAGGGCCAAACCGAGCTGCGCCTCGAGCTGCCGGTCGACGCTCACATCCCAGAAGACTACGTCGACAGCGAGCGACTGCGTCTGGAGGCGTACCAGAAGCTGTCGAGTGCGAGTTCGCCGGCTGCCAAGGATGACCAGATCGACCTCGTACTCGACGAGCTCACCGACCGCTACGGCGAGCCGCCGCTGCCGGTGAAGAACCTCATCGCCGTGTCGCGTCTTCGCCGCCAGGCGCAGCGCGCAGGCCTCGGCGAAGTCGTCGCGATGGGGTCGAACCTTCGCGTCGCGCCGGCCGACCTGGCCGACTCCATGCAGGTGCGCCTGCAGCGGATGTACCCGGGTACCCGCTACGTCGCCCAGACGGGTTCGATGATTGTCCCGTTGCCGCGGGTGCACGGCGAGGCACCGGATGACGCGACCCTCATCGAGTGGACCGGCACCTTCCTTGGGGCTATTTTCCCGCCACCTGTGGTTGTCGCTGAGTCGACCGGTACTGCCGAGCCCGCGCGGTAACCACCAGCGCAGACACGACGATGGAGACCCCTGAGCCGAGCAGAACGGCCAGGGTCGCCTCGTCGATGACGACGTCGTTGCCGCGGAACGCGAGCTCGCCCATGAGCAGTGACACCGTGAAGCCGATGCCGCCGAGGCACGCGACGACGATCACATCGGGCAGCGTCAGCACGGCTCCTCCCCGTTTTTTGGAGATCGACGCGCCGAGCCAGCCGGCGAGCGTGATGCCGATGAACTTGCCGACGGGCAGCGCGATGAGGATGCCCCAGAAGGCAGGGCTGAGCTCGCCAATGCTGACCGCTGGGATGATAACCAGGGCGGCAGAGAAGGCGAAGAGCGGCAGGATGATGCCGTTGGAGTACGGCTCGATGACCTGGTGCGCGCGCCCTGCAGGGATGCGGGCCATGACCAGGCCGAGCACGACGCCGGCGATTGTCGCGTGCACGCCTGACTGGTAGGTGAAGTACCAGGTGAGCACGCCGAGCACGCTCAACGTGAGCACGAGCGGCCACTGCGGCCTGCGAGAGAGGATCCAGCCGGATCGGGGCTTCAGCAGCCGGCTGATCATGCCGAAGAGGGTGGCCGTGATGGCGGCGTACCCTATGTAGGCCAGCTGGGCATCCTGGGTGAAGAAGAACGCGATGATGAGGATGGCGACGAGGTCGTCGAGCACGGCGAGGGCAAGCAGGAAGACCCGTACCCTGGTCGGCAGGCCGCGCCCGAAGACCGCGAGCACGCCGAGGGCGAAGGCGATATCCGTTGCCGTTGGTACAGGCCAACCGGCGGCGAGGTCGGTGCCACGCGTCACAACCAGGTAGATCGCGGCAGGCACGATGACGCCGCCGAGAGCGGCGAAGGCCGGCAGTGCGGCTTTGCCGGCACTGTTGAGGTCGCCGATCACGAGTTCACGCTTCAGCTCGACGGCCACGTTGAAGAAGAAGAGGGCGAGGATCCCGTCGCTGATCCAGTGGGAGATCGAGAGATCGAGTCCGAGGATGCCGAGATCACGATGTTCATCGAAGAAAGTGATGACATCGGCGCCGAATGACAGGTTTGCGATGAGGAGTCCGACGACGGCCGCGATGAGCAGCAGTGCTGCAGCGTAGCGCTCTGATCGGAAGAAGTTCGTGCGGAAGATATTCATGCGGGTGGCTTTCATGAGTGCCTGTTCCAAACCGTCAAGGTTCGAGTAGAGATCGAGAGTGGAATCCTCCACCCGCCGACCAGACTTCCCGGCTCACCAAAAATCAAGCTTAGCGAGGCAGTCTACGATGTTGTGAACAGCGAAAGCGTGGAGGCATTTTTATGACCGATGAGTCAGGCAAGAGCCAGCTCGAGATCCTGATCGATACGGTCGCCCAGCTCAGAGCGCCAGGCGGCTGCCCGTGGGATGCAGAGCAGACCCACGCCTCACTCGTGCAGTACCTCATCGAGGAAAGCCACGAGCTGATCGACGCGATCGAAGCCGGCAGCCGGGAAGAGATGCTCGAAGAGCTCGGCGACGTGCTGTACCAGGTGCTCTTCCATGCCGATATCGCCGCGCACACGAGTGGCGAAGACTTTGATATTCAGGATGTCGCCGCCCACATGACGGCGAAAATGGTCGGCCGTCATCCCCACGTTTTCGGCGGCACGCAGCTGGAGACCGCCGACGAGGTCGCCCAGGCCTGGGACGGCTACAAGGCTGCGGAGAAGCCGCATCGCACGAGCGTGCTCGATGGCATCCCGCAGGGAATGCCGGCGCTCTCGCTCGCCGATAAGGTGCTGGGGCGTGCCCACAAGATCGGATTGCTCGACCCGAGTGCGCCGCAGGCGATGCCCATTGCGAGTGAGGACGAACTCGGTCCGTTGCTTCTGGCGATCGTGTCATCGGCCAAGTCAGCTGGACTCGATTCAGAGCGTGCCCTGCGGAGTGCACTGCGCGACCTGCAGGATGAGATCAGGGAAGCCGAGTCTGAGGCGGAAGTCGAGACGACGGCATCCGCTGCAGGCGAATCGGGGGAGTACCAGGGCGACGCCGACCAGTTCGACATCGACCCGTTCGACGCCGGCATCATCGGTCGCCAGGCGTAGCGAGCGTTCAAGCACTCGACTCGCAAGAAATCGACCCAAAGCATCAGTTTTGGGTCGATTTCTTGCGAGCGGATGCCGTGCGCGCCCGAGGGCCGGCAGCCGGGGTCTCGAGACGCTCGCTGACACTCGCTCCTCGACCGAACGGACCGAACGGACCGAACGGACCGAACGGACTGAACGGACCGAACGGACCGAGTGCCGCTAGGCGATCCGGCTCCCCGATGCGAGGGTGCGCGCCGGCGTCCGGGTACGGCGCCACGCCCACGTGAGCGCACCGGCACCGAGCAGCAGGTGGATGCCGAGGCCGACGAACCACGACGGCACTGCTGCGTCGTAGATCTCCTGCGAGGTCGGGTAGTCCGTTGGCGGGTAGTTCGCCTTGGTTTGCGCGCAGTAGTCGTTCACCTGGTTGAGTTCGGGCGGTTCCTGGGCAGTACGAACGCCCACGGAAATCCAGCCGAAGAGGTCCTCAGGGTAGCCGCTAGCGTCAAAGACGCCAGGAGACGCGTCGGCCACCACGACGTAGGGATTGGCGGCGAGGATCCACCAGTAGAGGTCGAAACGCGGAACATCCTGCGTGCGTGTTACGGGCGCTGCACAGATCACATCAGAAGCGGCCCCGCTTTGCTCGTCGTAGGTTGCCGACGCGACGTCGATGCTCACATATGTCGTTTCGGTCTTGGTGGCCGTGCCGAGCAGGGCGAACGCGATGAGCGTGCCAACGCTCAGTGCCGCGACGACGAGGTACGTCACGACGATGGAGAACAGGCCCCTGGTCAGTGCGCCGGACAGTCCCACTCCGACGGCCGCAACCACGCCGAGTTCGATGGCGAGCATCAGCGTCGACATCGCGATGGTCGCGGCTGAGACCCCGCCGAGTACGACGGCAAGGATGAGGAACGGCACGGCAGCGGCGAGGAACGCCAGCGCCGTGATCCAGGCAGCCAGGAACTTGCCGAACACCAGCTGCCCCGTGGTGACGAGAGTGACCTGGGTGGTGGCAAGGGTGCCGGCCTCCCGATCGCCGTTGATCGCATTGCCGGAGAGCGCAGGGGAGACCAGCGTTCCGAGCAGCAGCACGAAGAACACGATCGTGGAGAAGACGCCGCCTCCGCCGCTGTCCCACGCGTTGGTCGACACCCACAGCAGCGCGGTCACCGCACCGACCAGCAGCACGAAGATCCCGAGCAACACGTACCAGGCGACTCCGCGCACACGCTGGCGAAGTTCCAGCGTGACGATCAGCCACAGCCCGGAGAGGTACGTCCGAAGCGCCGAATCCGGCACGGATCCCGGACGCTCTGCCGGCTGGGTCTCTGTCAGGTCTACGCGGCTCACAGTGCAGCCTCTCCGGTTGCGCTGGTTCTGCTGAGGTCGGTTCTGCTGAGGTCGAGGAAGGTGTGCTCCAGGTTGCCGACGGCCGGGCCGAACGCCGTGATCGGAACGCCCCGGCTCACCAGCTGGGCCAACAAGTCAGCCGCTGCGGCCTCGTGGGCAATCTGCACCAGCGTGCCGAGGTTGTCGATGCTGCTGATCTCTGGTCCGACCCCAACGCTGGCAAGCGCTGCAGCCAACGCGGCGGGATCCAGTGAGCGGATGCGCCACGCCCTGGCACTCGCCCCGGCTTTGGCCACGCGGTCAGCGCTGACCGTACGACCCTCGGTCACGTAGACAGCGGCATCCGCCATCTCGTCGAGCTCGGCGAGCACGTGGCTGGAAATCAAGATTGCCGTGCCCTCAGCAGCGAGATGCTTCACGAGGTCACGCAGGGCGGCACGGGCGACGGGGTCGAGGCCGGATGCCGGCTCATCGAGCAGCAACACCGACGGATTGTGCACGAGCGCCCGAGCGAGGCTGAGACGCTGCTTCTGGCCGCGGGACAGCACGCGAGACGGCTGGTCGGCCAACGGGGAAAGCCCGGTCAGCACGATCAGCTCCGACGCACGCACTTCGGCCTGGGCGCGGCTCAGCCGATACATCCGCCCCGTCACCTCAAGCGCGGCGCGCACGCTCAGGCTGGGCCAGGCGCCCAGCACGTCGGGCATCCATCCCATTGACGCGCGAACCGCAGCGGGGTCCGTCACTGGGTTGTGGCCGGCCACCGTGATGGTTCCGGTGTCGGGGGCGAGCAGCGTGGCCAGCATGAGCATCAGCGTGGTCTTGCCAGACCCGTTGGGGCCGATGAGCGCCGTGACCGATCCTGGCGCCACGCTCAGCGTGGCATCCTGCACGGCATGCACCGATCCGAAACTGCGACTGACTCCGACGACGTGAATGCCGCCCGATGTGGTGCTGCTCACGGTGCTGCTCATGCATGACCCCCTTGTGGTGCTGCCGTCACCGGCATACTGGCTGCGAGTCTAGTTGGAGCGAAGCAAGTTCGTGGAGCCTTACCTCACTGGTGCTTGCGCTCCGTTGCCGTTAGCGTCTGATCATGAGCGAAACGTCATTCAACGAACTTCTGGCCGCCCAGATCGGGAACGAGTTTGCTGCGTCGCAGCAGTACATTGCCATCGCCGTCTGGTTCGACAACCAAGACCTTCCGCAGCTGGCCGCCCACTTCTACCGCCAGTCGATCGAAGAGCGCAATCACGCCATGATGCTGGTGCAGTACCGCCTCGACCGCGGTCTCGACATCGTGATCCCCGGCATCCCGACCGTCCGCAACGACTTCCTGAACACGGTGGAGCCGATTGCGCTCGCTCTTGAGCAGGAAAAGCAGGTCACCAACCAGATCGAGGCCATGTTCAAGGCGGCTCGCGCAGATGGCGACGCCCTCGGCGAGCAGGCCATGCTGTGGTTCCTCAAGGAGCAGATCGAAGAGGTCGCCTCCATGTCGACACTGCTGACCGTCGCCAAGCGCGCCGGCGACAACTGGTTCGACCTGGAGAATTTCGTCGCTCGCGAAAACGTCGGTGACGGCGGGCTTGAAGCGGATGCCCCCGGAGCCGCAGGCGGCGCTCTCTAAGCGGAGCGCACACACGCCGCACCACGTCTGCCAGCTTGTCGCAATTCTGCATCGCGGCAAGCTGGCAGAATTGAGTCATGGCGACTTCTGTGACTCCTCCCCGTGGCATGCGTGACTTCCTTCCAGCCGAGAAGGCAACCAGGGAACATGCGCTCGGGATCATCCGGACGAACTTCGCCGCCCACGGTTTCGACGAGATCGAAACGCCCGTGATGGAGGACTCAGCTCGCCTGCACTCCGGCCTGGGTGGCGACAACGAGAAGCTCGCCTTCGCCGTGATGAAGCGGGGACTCGGCGCAGACGACCTCGCCGCCGCGGCCGAGACCGGCGATGTCCTGTCGCTGGCCGACCTCGGGCTGCGCTTCGACCTCACCGTGCCGCTGGCCCGCTTCTACGCGACGCACCGCGCCAACCTGCCCACCGTGTTCCGGTCGATCCAGATCGCGCCAGTCTGGCGTGCTGAGCGCCCGCAGAAGGGGCGCTACCGCCAGTTCATGCAGTGCGACATCGACATCATCGGTGAACCGAGCGCCCTCGCAGAGATCGAGCTGATCACGGCCACCGCGGCAACGCTGGACGCCCTCGGCCTCACCGGATGCTCCATTCGCATCAACGACCGCCGCATCCTCAGTACGCTGCTGGCCCACTGGGGTGTGCCAGTTGAGCTCAACGAGCGCGCGCTCATCACCATCGACAAGCTCGACAAGATCGGCGTCGACGGCGTCGTCACCGAACTCGGCACGCTGGGTGTCGAGACCGCTGGCATTGCAGAGACACTGAACTCCATCGGCACCGCAGGGTGGGCCCTCGCCGACGGTGAGGTGCCAGCACCGGCCTGGCTCGACCTTGAGGCATACGCAGACCTGCTCGCCCTGAAGAGCGCGCTGCCCGGTGTCGCACTCGTCTTCGACCCCACCCTCGTGCGCGGCATGGGCTATTACACGGGCACCATCTTCGAGATCGCCCACCCCACCCGCGGCTACTCACTCGGTGGTGGCGGACGCTACGACGGCATGATCGGCCGCTTCCTCGGCACAGATGTCCCCGCGTGTGGTTTCTCGATTGGCTTCGAACGCATCGTCGACCTGCTCGAAGAAGATGCGGCATCCGCTCAGAATGCGGTCGTTCTCGTGCACGAAAAAGATGCAGACCCGGCCCAGCTGGTGGCGCTGAAGGGCCAGCTCATCGCCCAGGGCCTGCGGGTGCGCCTTGAGCGCAGGGCGAAGAACATGAAGGCACTTCTCGAACGAGCTGCGGAGGCCGGCTACGGTCGCTTCGCCTTCGTGAACGCCGAGACGACGGATGCCGTTTCACTCGAGTTCAAGTCGCTCGGATAAGGCCTTACTAGACTGGCTATGGATTACAGCGTAGTTTCCGTCAAACCATCCACACCAGAACACAGGAGATAGTTGTGGCTCTCATTGAGGCAGTAGACGCCCGCGAAATTCTCGACTCACGGGGCAACCCAACGGTCGAGGTCGAGGTTTTGCTGGAGGATGGCACGGTCAGCCGTGCTGCAGTCCCATCCGGCGCATCGACCGGCGCATTCGAAGCATACGAACTGCGCGACGGCGACAAGGGTCGCTACCTCGGCAAGGGCGTGCTCAAGGCCGTTGACGCCGTTATCGACGACCTCGGACCGGCCATCGAAGACCTCGACGCCACCGACCAGCGCATCGTGGACGCCGCACTCATCGCGGCCGACGGCACGGAGAACAAGGAGCGCCTCGGCGCCAACTCCATCCTCGGCGTCAGCCTGGCCGTCGCCAAGGCAGCAGCGCACTCCGCCAACCTGCCGCTGTTCCGCTACCTCGGTGGCCCGAACGCACACACCCTGCCCGTGCCGCTGATGAACATCATCAACGGTGGCTCGCACGCAGACAACGACGTTGACATCCAGGAATTCATGATTGTGCCGCTGGGCGCAGAGTCCTTCAGCGAAGGACTTCGCTGGGGCGTCGAGACCTACCACGCTCTGAAGGGCCTGCTGAAGTCGAAGGGCCTCTCCACCGGTCTCGGCGACGAGGGTGGATTCGCTCCCAACCTGCCGAGCAACCGTGCGGCACTCGACCTCATCGTCGAAGCCATCACCCTTGCCGGCTACACGCCCGGCAAGGACATCGCACTGGCACTCGACTGCGCTGCAACCGAGTTCTACTCCGACGGTGCATACAACTTCGAAGGCAAGAAGCTCTCCGCAACCGAGATCGTCGCGTACTACGCAGAGCTCGTTGAGGCATACCCGCTCGTCTCGATCGAAGACCCGCTCGAGGAAGAGGACTGGGACGGCTACGTTCACCTCACCGAGCAGCTCGGCGACAAGGTGCAGATCGTCGGAGACGACCTGTTCGTCACCAACCCGGTTCGCCTGGCCAAGGGCCTCGCGATCGGTGCAGCCAACTCGATCCTGGTGAAGGTCAACCAGATCGGTACGCTCACCGAGACGCTCGACGCCGTCGCTCTCGCGCAGCGCAGCGGTTACACCGCGATCCTGTCGCACCGCTCAGGTGAGACCGAAGACACCACCATCGCCGACCTGGCTGTGGCAACGGATGCCGGTCAGATCAAGACCGGTGCGCCTGCCCGCAGCGAGCGAGTCGCTAAGTACAATCAGTTGCTGAGGATCGAAGAAGAGCTGGGCGAGGCTGCGGTCTACGCCGGCCGTTCCGCTTTCCCGCGATTCAAGGGCTAAGTACTCTGTAAGGCTCTCGAAGCGCGGTGATCCGCGCTTCGAGAGCCTTCTTTTTGTTAGAAACAACGCAACGAATGCACAACAACGTACGCGAGGGGAGAACGGTGGCCAGGACTCGTCCGCAGAAGCAGCCGATCGCCCTCGACGGCGCGGAATCAGCAGCCGGGGGGTGGCTGCGCGGCATCCGCTTGTCTGGCTTCTCCTTCGTGATGATGGGAATCCTGGTGCTGGCCGTCGTCGTGCTCGCTCCCAGCCTGCGCACGTACGCTGAACAGCGGCAGCAGATCGATGAGCTGCAAGACAGCGTGCAGGCCGCACAGGCCGCGGTCGACAAGCTCACGTCGGAGCGTGAGCGATGGAATGACCGTACCTATATCGAGACGCAGGCTCGCGATCGGCTCTCCTATGTGCAGCCGGGCGATATCTCGTTCCTCGTGATCAACGACCTCGCCCTGCCGACCACCGAGGCGGCCGATACCGCCCCGGTGAGCAAAGATATTCAAGACACCCAA
This sequence comes from Leifsonia sp. Y878, assembly GCF_057669685.1. Classification (NCBI taxonomy): domain Bacteria; kingdom Bacillati; phylum Actinomycetota; class Actinomycetes; order Micrococcales; family Microbacteriaceae; genus Leifsonia; species Leifsonia sp. Y878. The sequence continues at coordinate 162,893 of NZ_JBYHFS010000001.1, forward strand.
GTCGATTGGCTCAAATCAATGTTTGCCTCTGTCATGACAGCCGGCCTCGTTCCAGAGGCGGCCGCCCAGTGACCAGACCCCCCTTCGATGCGCCCACTGAGCGCGACATCGCCATCGTCTCCGCCCAGCTCGGACGCCCGGCGCGCGACGTCGCCGGTATTGCCGCACGCTGTGCCTGCGGCGCTCCGACCGTGGTCGCGACAGCTCCCCGCCTGAGCGATGGAACGCCGTTCCCGACGCTGTACTACCTGACGCACCCGGCGGCGACCGCGGCGATCTCCTTCCTTGAGGCCACCCAGGTCATGAACGAGTACAACGAGCTGCTGGCCGAAGACGCCGACGTGAAGGCTGCATACCTGGCCGCCCACCAGAGCTTCCTCGCTGATCGCGAGACCCTGGGCACTGTCCCTGAGATCGCCGGGATCTCCTCCGGCGGTATGCCGCAACGGGTGAAGTGCCTGCACGCGCTGGCCGGGCACGCTTTGGCCACCGGTCCTGGCGTGAACCCCATCGGCGACCTGGCGCTCGAACGCGCGAACTGGTCACCGCTGGTGTGCGAGTGCCTCGACTACGAATTGGATGACGTGAACCCGACGGGGTCGGCGCGCGAGTGAAACCGGGCATGCGGCGCAGGGGCCTCGGAATCGGAGTGGTGATCGCGGGAGCGATGCTGTTCAGTTCGGTGGCCGTTGTCGCTGCCCCAGCCCAGGCCGACCAGGTTCGTGACCTCGAATACTGGTTGAACGACTATGGCTTTGCGCAGGCATGGAATACGACCCAGGGCGACGGCGTCACGGTCGCCGTGATCGACACCGGCATTGCCAGGGGAGTGGCCGACCTGTCCGGCGCCGTCTCAGGCGGCACGGACGTCTCCGGCATCGGTTCAGCGGATGGCCGCACGCCCGTCGGTGAAGACAGCGACCACGGCACCATGGTGGCCTCGCTGTTGGCCGGGCGCGGAACGGGCAACGGGAATGGCGTCATCGGCGTCGCTCCTGCTGCCTCGCTGCTCTCGATCTCCGTCGCCTTCGGCAATTCGAATTCTCCGGTGAGCAATGACGACCAGATCGCCCAGGCTGTGCGCTGGGCCGTGGACAATGGCGCCGACGTGATCAACATGTCGCTCACTCGCAACACGCTCGACTGGCCTGAGAGCTGGGACGACGCCTTCCTGTACGCCTTCGAGAACGATGTCGTCGTCGTAGCGGCAGCCGGCAACCGCGGCAGCGGGACCACCGAGGTCGGGGCCCCTGCCACGATCCCCGGCGTCCTGACCGTTGCTGGTGTTGACCGGAACAAGAAGGCAAGCTTCGATGCGTCGTCACAGGGCATCACCATCTCTGTCGCTGCACCGAGCGAGGAACTCGTGGGTGTCAATTCCCGGAGTGAATACATGGTCTGGGACGGCACGAGTGCAGCGACACCCATCGTGTCGGGGCTGGTCGCACTGGTGCGAGCTGCACACCCGGAACTCGATGCGGCCCAGGTGATGAACAGGGTCATCGCGACGGCAAACCCGAACGGGCAGAATGTCCCAAGCCCCATCTACGGCAACGGACTGATCGACGCCTATGCCGCAGTGACGGCCTCGGTTCCGGCAGCCTCTGGTCAGACCCCAGCCCAGCTGTTACAGGACTGGATTCACCTGCACAGGCGCATGGACACATCCCCAGGCGCAACCGACACTCCAACGTCGATCGCGCCCGTCCCCCCGCAGCAGGACCCACCACTGCCGGTGAGCAATGTCGCGGCCCTGTGGGTTCCGAACCAGTTCACCCTGACCTATATCAGCGTTCCGCTCGGTGTACTTCTGGGATTTGGTATCCTAGTAACGCTGTTCGGCATCGGCGCCTCTCGGCATCTCAAGCGTGCACGTCGCAATCACGGATCGTAAGCGCATAAAAATTCATGTAGGAGGCCTTTTCATCGTGCCCAAAATTCTCATCGTCGGTGGCGGCTACGCCGGTTTCTACACCGCTTGGAAGCTTGAGAAGTGGCTGCGCAAGGGGGAGGCTGACGTAACGATCGTCGACCCGCTGCCCTACATGACGTACCAGCCCTTCCTTCCGGAGGTCGCTGCAGGCTCCATCGAGGCGCGTCACGCTGTCGTTGCACACCGTCGTCACCTGAAGAAGACGAACATCGTCACCGCGAAGGTCACCAACGTGAACCACGCGGAGAAGAAGGCGACCATCCAGCCGCCCATCGGCGATGCATACGACTTCGAGTACGACATTGTCGTTGTCACCGCTGGTGCAGTGTCACGCACGTTCCCGATCCCGGGTGTTGCAGACCAGGCCATCGGCCTCAAGACCATTGAAGAGGCAGTCGCCATCCGCGACCGCGTTCTCACCAACTTCGACAAGGCAGCCAACCTGCCTGCCGGCCCAGAGCGCGACCGCCTGCTGACGTTCGTTGTCGTCGGTGGCGGCTTCGCCGGCATCGAGGTCTTCGCAGAGCTGCGTTCATTCGCCAGCGACCTGCTGAAGCGCTACCCGGAGATCAGCTTCGAAGACACCCACTTCCACCTCATTGAGGCAATGGGCCGCATCATGCCAGAGGTGTCGCTGGAGACCAGCAAGTGGGTCATCAACAACCTCGACCAGCGTGGCGCAACGATCCACCTCGACACCCAGCTCACCTCGGCTGTCGACGGCAAGATCGAGCTCTCCACCGGTGAGAGCTTCTACACCGACCTCATCGTGTGGACTGCCGGCGTCATGGCCAACCCCACGATCGTGCGTCACACCGACCTGCCGATCGAAGAGCGCGGTCGCCTCCGCGTGCGCGCCGACCTCCGCGTCGGCACCGACGACGAGATCATCGAGGGCGCATGGGGCGCCGGCGACGTGACCGCAGTTCCCGACCTCAGCGGTGGTGGAGTCGGCGGCTTCTGCGTGCCGAACGCACAGCACGCTGTTCGCCAGGGCAAGCTCATGGCCAAGAACATCGTTGCCGTTCTTCGTGGCGAGGGCCCCAAGGAATACCTGCACAAGAACCTCGGCGCTGTTGCAGGCCTCGGTATTGGTATTGGTGTCTTCCAGTCCGGCAAGTTCGCGCTGAAGGGCTTCCCGGCCTGGGTTGCGCACCGCGGATACCACGGCCTGGCAATGCCGAGCTGGGAGCGCAAGCTTCGCGTCGTCTGGGGCTGGGTGAACAACTTCTTCCTCGGTCGCGACATTGTGTCGATCGCTGCTGTGCAGAACCCGCGCGCCGTGTTCGAAGAGTTCGCATCGCGTCCGAAGCCCCCGGTTGAGGCAGCTCCTGCTGTCGCCGCACCGGTCGCCAAGGCACCCGCAGCGCGCGCATCTACGGCGAAGGCCCCTGCGGCCAAGGCTCCTGCAGCCAAGGCTGCTGCCAAGGCTCCCGTCGAGAAGGCTGTGACCGAGAAGGCCGTCGTGACCGAGAAGGCCGCGACCGTCAAGGCTCCGGCTGCGAAGGCACCGGCTGCTGCCAGGGCTCCGCGCAGGCCTGCAGTCAAGAAGGCTGCAGCACCGGCCACCGACGCTCCGTCGTCTGACTCGGTGTCCGCTTCCTAAGAGACACACCTCCTGAGTAAGGGCTGCGGTCGTTTGACCGCAGCCCTTACGCTTAGGAATTTCTAAGCTCAGGAATTACCCGCCCCCGTAGCCCAATTGGCAGAGGCAGACGACTTAAAATCGTCACAGTCTGGGTTCGAGTCCCAGTGGGGGCACCACTATTTACGCGTGGCACTCGTGGCCGCGGGCGCAGAGCTGGGCATCCGCTCGCTGAGAATCGCCGTTACGCCCGAGAGTCGCCGCTGGAACGGCGACTCTCGGCAGATTCGGCGACTTTCGGCGGATGCAGAGAGCAACGGATGCAGAGAGCATTTACGCCGAGCGCGATCAGCGGATGATAGGGGCGATGTACTTCTGCCAGGCCCAGACACACACGCTGAGAGCTGCAAACCCGATTGCGCTGAACCACACGATGGCTGCGGTTCCGTTCGCGTTGGCCGCGTTGACGGACGGCAGCATCACCAGGAACAACGCGGTGAGAGCGAGCACCGACAGGCCGACCCACACGGGCGGGGACCAGTTCAGCACGCTGCGCCCGCTGGTCCACGCCAGGGGAGCGAGGATCACTGCTGCTGAGCCGATCGATGTGAGCGCCACGATGTTCATGAACTCGGCGGCGAAGGTGCCGACCACGCCGGTCGCCGGCGGCAGGATCGCCAGCGCGACCCAGGAAAGTGCGCCAACGAGGACCAGGCTGATCGTGCGCACAGCTCCAATACGACCACGGGCGATGACGGCGCGGGCTTCGGCGACCGGGTCTGGCAGCGCATCGGCATCCGTTGATGCCAGCCCGACGGTGATGGTGCTGAGCAGCCCGAACAGGAGCGCCGGGTGCAGGTCAAGGAACCGGGAGCCCAGAGCCGCAACCGCGATGAGGATCAGCGACCCTGGCACGAAACGGTAGCTCGCCGGCGTGTTCAGCACGCGGGTACTCCACCACAGCGGCACCGCAACGCTCACGACGTTGACGACGGCGACGCCGAGTACTGAAGCGATGAGCAGTCGCAGGTAGGCCGGCTGGTCGGTGACAGGGCCGGAGAGCACGACAAGCGCCGCAGCGGCCAGCACGGCCGACACCTCCACGAACCACCGGTTGACGTGCAGCGTCGGCGCGGTTTCAAACTCCACTGACGCACGGTTGCGCCCGGCGATGCGGGTCGGCCTCCAGAGCGGCCGTCCGCCCCGCGCACGGGAGATCGTGCCGGCGAGCATCAGGGCAGGGAGAACGACCAGCAGCAGCACGCCGAAGGTGAGCGCTATGGCCTGCAGCCACGGAATGGCCTGCGTGAAGCTGAACGGAACGATGGCCGTGGCGAACCTGGTCGGATCAGTCCAGCTGCCCGGCGGGCGGAACGCGGGCGCTGCCCCTGCCTGTGCATCGCTGTCCGGACGGGGGAGGGGAGTCGCAAACGGGCTGTGGGTGCCAGGGTCCGCCGACTCCGCAGGGGCAGGCGCGGGCGCCGGAACGAGGGGGACGATGGCAGCCGGCGGCTCCGTGCCCGCACCCGCAGACGGGGCTGGCGAAGCGGATGCCGGCGGCGTCGTCGTGTTGGCGAAGGTGAGGGTGACGGCTTCGGAGCCGCTGCTCAGGTTGCCGGCCGCGTCCTGCTGCACGGCGATCACCTTGTATGCTCCTGCAGCGACGCTCGTGGTGCTGCAGGCCCAGCTGCCGGCCGAAACGGTGGTCGTGCACGCCAGGTACGGGCCGGCGTAGACCGAGACCGTTGCGCCGTCTTCTCCCGTGCCAGAGTACGAGCTACCGGCCAGCGCGACGATGGTGCCGGTGGCTGGGCTCAGGATCACGGGGCTGGCCGGGCGTTCCAGGTCGAAATGCACGGTGGTCGCCGCGCTCGTGTTCGATGAGGATGGCGAGCTGAAGTCTGACTTCTGGCTGGCGCTGACCGACTGGTTGCCGCTCGGAACGGACCCGGTGAGTGCGCACGACCAGTTCCCAGCGCTGTCGACCACCGCGTAGCACTGGGCCCCTGTCGCCAGGGTCGCGGAGACTGTTGCCCCCGGGTATCCGGTCCCGCGTACCGTGCCGTTGGACGATGCCTGGCCGGTCGGGCCGCCAACTACAACCGGCGCGCCGAGCACCGCGACAGCGATGGTGGTGCTGAGGCTGGAATCGCCTGACACCACGACGCGGATCGGCACGGCAGATCCGCTGGGCAGGCGCACCTCGTCGCAGCTCCAGGTGCCGGTACCGTCGGCGGCGACGATGCACGACGGTTCTGCGCCATTCGCCACGAAGATCTGAATTTCCTGATCGGCGTCGCGGGTGCCGGAAACACTCGTGGTGCTGCGTCCGATGAAGGTGCCGGCTGTGGGCGCTGTGATGGTCGGGGCGCTGGCGGGCGCATCTGTCGCTGGGGTAGTGGCCGTCGACAAGGGAGTGGCGACGTCGCTCGGAGGAACCGTCTCGGCGTACGCCGGCGAATCGCCAGGGGTGCCGACGAGTATTCCGCCGGCCAACAGGCCGACGACAAGAAGCGCGAAGACTGCAACGGATGCCGCGAGTCGGCCCGGTGCGTGCGTGCGAGGTCGCGAGACAAAGAGACCGCGTTTGATCATGATTGCCACATTCACCCCTCCTCCATTTCACGGGGTAGAACGCGTGAAGTCAACTTCCTGCGCGGCGCGGAGAGTAATCTGCGGGAATCGTTATCGTTCGTTAACCTGCGATAGGGCATACTTGCGACTGGGTCAGATGTCCCACTTCTTCGTGTCGTGAACAGCGTGAGGAGGCCGCGTGCCACGCATCCCCGCACCAGAGCGACGTATCGCGCTGGTTCATGCTGCGTTGACCGTTGTCGCCGAACACGGAGTGGCCGCAGCGACCACGCGCGCGATCGTCGCAGAAGCCGGGATGTCGCTGGCGAGCTTCCACTACGCTTTCGCGTCACGGGACGACATGATGGCCGAGCTCATCCGCTACGTCGTCAGCCAGGAAGAGGTGGCGATCCTCGGTGGGGTCACGGAGCTGCCGGCCGGTGGCAGCATGCGCGACTACATCGCTGCGGGCCTTCGCAACTACCTCGATCTGCTCCGCCGCGACCCACAGCGCGAAAAGGCGATGTTCGAACTCACCCACTTCGCGCTCCGCTCACCGGGTATGACTCCCCTTGCCGAGGAGCAGTACGACCACTACTTCACTCTGGCCGCCGCTGCACTTGAGCAGGCCGCAGAGTGGACCAGCTGCAGCTGGGACCGCCCGGTTGCCGACGTCGCGCGGATCCTCGTCGCGTTGACAGACGGGCTCACCATTGCCTGGCTGGTGAACAGGGATGACGCAGCCGCGGCATCCGTCATTGATTTTGCGGCCGACACGGTTGCTGGATTGTCGAGACACGTATGAGTACGCAGACCGTTGTCGCTGTATTCGCCGAACCAACCAGACGCGTGCCAGGCCGGTGGATCGCAGCATTCGCCTCGGCCTGGCTCGGTATCTGGATGGCGCAGCTCACCCCGGTGCAACTCCTGCTGCCCGCCCAGATCGACGCGCAGCTGCACCCGGAGAACTGGGTGGACAGCGTGGTCGCCTTCGGCATCATCTCCGGGATCGCTGGACTGTGCGCGGTCGTCGCGTACCCGCTGACCGGCGCACTGTCAGACCGCACCACCTCGCGCTTCGGGCGAAGGCGCCCCTGGATCGCCGGCGGCACCGTCGTCTTCGCGCTCTCGCTGCTGGCCCTCGGGGTGCAGGACACCATGGTGGGGATCGGCATCTTCTGGGCGCTGGCGCTCACCGGGTTCTGTGTGCTGACGGCCGCGTTGACGGCGACCATCTCCGACCAGGTGCCCGTCAATCAGCGCGGACTGGTGTCTGGCTGGTTGTCTGCCCCGCAGGCGATCGGCATCATCTTCGGTCTGCTGCTCGTCACCATGCTCTTCACCGGCCAGTTCGCCGGCTACGCGGTCGTCGCGGTGCTGTTGGTGGTGCTCATCGTCCCGTTCCTTTTCCAGCCAGACGCGGTGCTCCGGCCAGACCAGCGTCCGAAGCTCAGCCTGCGGGGAATCCTGGAGAGCCTGTGGATCAGTCCGCGGGCCTATCCAGACTTCGGCTGGACCCTGCTCAGCCGAGTGCTGGTGAACTTCGGGAACGCCTTCGGCACGACAATGCTGCTGTACTTCCTGATGTTCGGGCTCAACGATTCAAACGCCGAAGACGACCTCATCATCCTGACTCTCATTTACATGGTGTTCGTGATCCTCGCCTCCCTGTTCCTCGGTGCGCTCAGCGACAAGCTGGAACGTCGCAAGGCGTTCGTGTTCGTGGCATCCGCCCTGCAGGGTATTGCGGCGCTGATGCTCGCCTTCATCCCCGACCTGACCGTCGCCATGATCGCCGCTGGCATCCTGGGGCTGGGCTACGGATGCTTCCTCTCCGTTGACCAGGCGCTGGCAACCCAGGTGCTGCCAGACCCCGCAGCCAGGGGCAAGGACCTCGGAATCATGAACATCGCCACCGCAGTTCCCCAGGCGATCGCTCCTCTGATCGGAGCGATCACGGTCGCCGCTCTCGGCGGTTTCACCGGGCTCTTCATCCTCGCCGGTGTCTTCGCATTCGCGGGCGCGCTGGCTGTGTCGCGAGTGAAAGGCGTGCGGTAATGCAGATCGACCTGGAGACCGCGCCGCTGGCCCAGCCGTGGCTGATGCCCGAACGCTACTGGTCGCAGATGACGACGGCCACGGCAGATCTCGACACCCCGGTTGCCGCGCTCAACCTCGATGCTCTTCGGTACAACACGCACGACATGCTGCGGAGAGCTACGGGCAAGCCCATCAGGGTGGCGACCAAGTCGCTGCGCGTGCGGAGCATCATCGAACAGATTCTCACGCTTCCCGGCTATGAGGGGGTGCTGGCGTTCACGCTGGCTGAAGCGCTCTGGCTCACCGACACCGTGTCAGACATCGTCGTCGGGTACCCCGGCGCAGAACGGCACGCCACCATGCAGCTGGCGCGCTCGCCGCAGGCCGCCGCCAACATCACCCTCATGGTGGACTCCATCGAGCAGCTCGACTTCATCGACTCGGTCGTGGCACCGGGCGAGCGGGAGACCATCAGGGTCGCCATCGAACTGGACTCGGCCTGGCAGGCGCCGGTGCTTGGTCACCTCGGGGTGCGGCGGTCACCCGTGTACACGCCAGAGCAAGCGGTGTCACTCGCACTCCGGATTGTGGCCAGGCCCGGGTTCGCCCTCGTGGGAATGATGGGCTACGAAGCGCAGATCGCCGGGCGAGGAGACAACCCCATCGGCCGGCCCGTTGAGGGCGGCCTCAACCGGTGGATGCGCAAGCACTCGATCACGGAGCTGGCCGAACGGCGCGGCGCCGCTGTCGCTGCCGTGCGGCAGGTCGCCGACCTCGAGTTCGTGAACGGCGGCGGCACAGGGTCGTTGGAGAGCACGGGGGCCGATGCCTCCGTGACCGACATCGCTGCGGGCAGCGGATTCTTCGGCGGCCACCTGTTCGACAACTACTCCGAATTCCAGCCGGCACCGGCCGCCGCGTTCGCGCTCTCCGTTGTGCGGAAGCCCGCACCAGAAATCGCCACCATGCTCGGCGGCGGCTGGATCGCCTCAGGGCCGCCGCACGCCGACCGCCTGCCGCAGATCGTCTGGCCGCAGGGCCTGGCGATGATGCCCAGAGAGATGGCCGGTGAGGTACAGACGCCGCTGACCGGAGCCGCGGCGAGGCACCTCACCGTGGGTGACCGGGTGTGGCTGCGCCACACCAAATCGGGGGAGCTCAGCGAACGCGTCAACGAATTCGCACTGGTCGATGGCGACCAGCTCATTGGAATCGTTCCGACGTATCGGGGCGAAGGAAAGGCATTCCTGTGACAGCAAATGGCGGAGTGTGGCGCAACTGGGCCCGCACCGAATTGGTGCGACCGAAGCGGGTCGAACGACCGACGAGTGCCGCCGCGGTGCAGCGCGCCGTCACCGCAGCTGGGCGAGGCAATCTTCGCATCAAGGCGGTCGGGGCCGGGCACAGTTTCAGCGGCATCGCGGTGGCCCCCGGCGTGCAACTCGACCTCACCGACCTCACCGGCGTCCTCAGCGTTGACGAGTCGACGCATCGGGTGACGCTCGCCGCCGGAACACGCCTGCACCGGCTGCCGGCTTTGCTCGCGCCATACGGGCTGGCCCTCGCCAATATGGGCGACATCGACCGGCAGACGATCAGCGGCGCCACGTCGACGGGCACCCACGGCACCGGAGGGGAATTCGGCGGGCTCGCCACCCAGATCGTTGCCCTCACCCTTGTCGTCGGCGACGGCTCCCTGCTGCACATCAGCGAGACAGAGAACGCGGAACTGCTCCCGGCCGCACGCCTCGGTCTCGGCTCTCTGGGCATCATCGTCGACGTGACCATCCAGTGTGTTCCCGCCTATCTGTTGCACGCGGTGGAAGCGGCTGAACCCCTTGAGGAGACCCTGGCGTCGTTCCAGGAGCGGGTACTCGCCAACGACCACTTCGAGTTCTACTGGTTCCCGCACACCGAGACCGCGCTCACCAAGACCAATACCCGGCTGCCGATCGGCGCGCAACGCGCACCCCTTGGCCGGGTGTCGCGATGGGTTGACGACGAGGTGCTCGCCAACGGGCTCTACCGTGTCACCTGCGCCGTCGGCACCGTCGTACCGCCTCTCGTTCCCAGCTTCAGCCGCATGGCGGAGAAGCTGAGCGGCAGGCGCGAGTTCACCGACGTCTCTCCCCGGGTCTTCATCACGAATCGCACTGTGCGGTTCCGTGAGATGGAGTACGCCCTGCCCCGCGCGGTGATTCCAGACGCCCTGCGAGAGGTCAAGGCGCTGATTGAGCGTCGCGGGTGGAATGTCTCGTTCCCCATCGAGGTGCGTGCCGCTGCGGCCGATGACGTGTGGATGTCGACGGCGCACGGCAGGGAGACCGGCTACATCGCCGTGCACCGTTACTACCGGGAGGACCACACGGCGTACTTCAGGGACGTCGAGGCGATTATGCGATCGCACGGTGGTCGCCCACACTGGGGAAAGATGCACACTCAGGATGCTGACGCGTTGCGTGAGGTCTACCCCCGCTTCGACGACTTCCTGGCTGTGCGCGATCGGCTCGACCCCGAGCGCCGATTCGCAAACCCCTATTTGGAACGAGTACTCGGTCGATGACCACAACGCCACAGGCCCCAGGTCCACGCAACACGAACAACGGCAGCGTGTCGAAGCGCCAGGCGAGGGCCTGGCAGCACCGCGCGGGTGAACTCGGAGACAGGCTGCCCGCTGGTTTCGTCATGGGTACATCGACGGCGGCATTCCAGATCGAGGGCGGTGCGCGTGATGGCGGTCGGTCTGAGTCGATCTGGGACTGGTTCACCGCCCAGCCTGGTCGCGTGCTCGACGGCAGCAACGCCTCAGTGGCCACCGATCACTACCACCGGTACGCCGAAGACGTGGCGTTGCTCCGCGATCTCGGCGTCGATGCGTACCGGTTCTCGTTTGCCTGGCCTCGCCTGCAACCGGATGGCCGTGGCCGGCTGAATCAGGCCGGCATCGCCTTCTACGACCAGCTTCTCGACGGACTCCTGGCCGCCGGTATCAGCCCGATGGCCACGCTGTTCCACTGGGACACCCCGCTGGCCCTCCGTGGCGGCTGGATGAACCGTGACACGGCTATGCGCTTCGGTGACTATGCGCACAGCGTCGGTGAGGTCTTCGGCGACCGCATCGACTCCTGGATCACCATCAACGAGCCGGCCACCGTGACCCTGAACGGCTACGCACTCGGCCTGCACGCCCCCGGCGATCCGCTGCTCTTCGACGCACTGCCGAGCGCGCACCACCAGCTCCTCGGCCACGGCATTGCGGTGCAGGCGCTCCGCTCTGTCGGGGTCAGCGGCCAGATCGGCATCACCAATGTGCACTCCCCGGTGTTGCCGTACAGCGACCGCGATGAGGATGTCGTCGTCGCCGACCTGTTCGATGCGCTGCACAACCGGATCTTCGCCGACCCAGTGCTGCTTGGACGCTACCCGACCCTGCCAGAGCCGTTCGACGCACTCGGCCGTTTCCTCGATGAGGTCGACCAGGACGACCTGGCCACCATTTCCCAGCCGCTGGATTTCTACGGCCTCAACTACTACATGCCGTCCCGCGTCAAAGCGGCACACGGCAGTGCGGCACGCGGCAGCGCCAGCTCACGCAGCCTGGCGACGCCAGACGGCGAATCCGCGGCCATGGCGGCGCTGCCCTTCAGCCTCGAGCCCTTCCCCGAGTACCCGGTCACCGGATTCGGCTGGCCCATCGCGCCCGAATTCCTCGCCGTGAGCCTGGCGGAGATGAAGGAGCGGTACGGAGATTCGCTGCCCCCTGTTTACATCACAGAGGGCGGCGCAAGCTTTCCAGACGTCGTTGACATCCGGGACAACGTCGACGACCCCGCGCGCATTGACTACCTCGCAGAGCACGTGCTCGCCGCCGTGGACGCCGTGGCTCCCGGCAAGGCAGCGGATGGCGTTGACCTCCGTGGCTACTTCGTGTGGTCGCTGCTCGACAACTTCGAGTGGGCTGCCGGCTACACGCAGCGGTTCGGCCTGGTGCACGTTGACTTCGCCGACCAGAAGCGCACGCCCAAGTCGTCGTATCGCTGGCTGCAGCAGGTGCTGTCCGCGCGCTGACGCAGCGAGCAGGTCAGGGCGTCCGTCGGCGCAGGGTGATCGACCCGAGGATGACGGCGCCCACCACCCAGGCGAGAATGATGAGCAGTTCTCCCGCGATGTATCCGGCATCCTCTGAATTGGTGGCGACGGCCTGCAGCGCGTCGATGGCGTGCGACAGCGGCAGCCAGTCGCTGATCTCCTTCAGGCCAGGCGGCAGCTGGTCGCGCGGCAGAAAGATGCCGCCGAGCAGGATCTGCGGAAAGACCAGCAGCGGCATGAACTGCACAACCTGGAATTCGGTGCGGGCGAAGGCGCTGGCCAGCAGGCCGAGGGTTGTGCCGAGCAGGGCATCCGCTACGGCAACGGCGAACAGGAGCCAGATGGATCCCTCGATCTCCAAGCCGCACACCCAGGTCGCAAAGGCCACGGCAATGGCCGACTGCACGACGGCGAGCAGACCGAAGGCGAGCGTGTAGCCAAGGATCAGGTCTCCCTTGCCGAGCGGCATCGACAGGAGGCGCTCCAGGGTGCCGGTGCGCCGCTCGCGCAGCGTGGTGATGCTGGTGACCAGGAACATCACGATGAACGGGAACAGCGCGATCATCGACGGCCCGATGACCTGGAATGTGTCGGTGTCGGAAAAGATCCACGCCACGAGCCCGATGAGCAGGCTCGGCACGATAAGCAGCAACACGATCGTGCGTGGATCGTGCCTGATCTGGGTGAGGATTCGCCCCGTGGTGGCGAACGTACGCTGCAGGTTCATGACAGATCGCCTTCAGGCGGTCTCGGCCGACGACGGATGAGCGTCAGAAAAGCGCTCTCGACATCCCCTGCCCCTGTTTTCAGCAGGATGCCGGCCGGGGTGTCGTCCGCGAGGATCTCGCCGTCGCGCATCAGCAACAACTGGTCGCAGCGGGTGGCCTCATCCATGACGTGGCTGGAGACGAGGAGACTGGTGCCGGTGGCGGCCAGCCGATGGAACATCGACCACAGTTCGACGCGCAGCACTGGATCGAGTCCGACGGTGGGCTCATCGAGCACCAGCAGGTCTGGCGAACCGAGGAGGGCGCCGGCCAGCGACACCCGGCTGCGCTGCCCTCCTGACAGGGAGCCAACCAGCTGCCCGGTCACGGAGCCGAGGTCGGTCTCGGTGATCACCCGGTCGACGTCGGAGCGGGGAGCCGCGAGCACTGTGCGGAAATACGCCAGGTTCTCGCGCACCGTCAGGTCGTCGTAGATGCTGGGGGACTGCGTGACATACCCGACGCGGCCACGCCGTGACTTGCTGCCCGCTGGCCGGCCAAGCACGGTCACCGTGCCTGACTTCACCACCTGAACGCCAACGATCGCGCGCATCAGCGTCGTCTTGCCACAGCCACTCGGGCCGAGCAACCCAATCACCTGTCCGCTCGGAACGGTGAGCGTCAGACCGTCAAGAACCAGGTTCGAACCGCGTCGCACCGTCAGGTCTGTGACCACCACCGCGGCCGGTCGATCGCTCATATCTGCAGAGCCTACGTCGCCGGTCGGCGGAGAGGTAGGCGGAGAGGTAGGCGGATGCCAGCCTTGACTTAGCTTCGAGTGTGGTGGGAAGCGGATGGGAGGCTCAAGCTGCCCCGTTAGGATAGTGCTGAATACGTCGAGACCACGGTTTCGATCACCCGTTTCGCACAGTACACGTTCGCTCAATCGCAAGGAGACAGCTGCCATGGAATGGCTCATCCCGGTCATCATTGTTGTGGCACTCATCGTCATCGTCGGTATCTACCTGTGGGCGACGTACAACTCCCTGGTCACGCTCAACGTTCGCGTTGAAGAGGCGTGGAGTGACATCACGGTGCAGCTGAAGCGACGGGCTGATCTGATCCCGAACCTCATCGAGGCGGTCAAGGGCTACGCGGCTCATGAGAAGGGCGTCTTCGAAAACGTCACGAAGGCCAGGGCTGAGACCCTGTCCGCACAGGGGCCGGCCGACGCATCCGTCGCTGAGAACCACATGCAGAACGCGCTGAAGAGCATCTTCGCCGTGGCTGAGGCTTACCCGCAGCTGCAGGCGAGCCAGAACTTCCTGCACCTGCAGTCAGAGCTGGTCGACACCGAAGACAAGATCCAGGCGTCGCGCCGGTTCTACAACGGCGGCGTTCGTGAGCTCAACACCAAGATCAAGACGTTCCCGAACAACCTGTTCGCTCGCAACCTCGGCTTCACAGAGCACGACTTCTTCGAGGTCTCCGACTCTGCAGCAATCGCGGAGCCCCCGCGCGTCCAGTTCTAGCGGCGGGCGCAGATGTATAGCGCGATCGCGCGCAACAAGCGCAACACGGTCTTCATCCTGCTGTTCTTCTTCGTCCTGATCGGCGCCCTTGGCTGGCTGGCCCAGGTGGTCTACGGGCCGGGCAGCTACGGAATCATGATCTCGACGATCGTGATCGCCGCACTGTACGCGCTGTTCCAGTACTACATGGCCGGCAAGCAGGCCGTGGCGATGAGCGGCGGGATCAAGCTCGAAAGCCAGGCGGATCACCCGCGATTGTGGCGCACCGTTGAAAACCTGTCGATCACCACCGGAACGCCGATGCCGGAGATCTACATCATCAACGACCCAGCTCCCAACGCTTTTGCGACAGGGCGCGACCCTGAGCACGCCATCGTCGCAGCTACCACTGGTCTGCTCGACATCATGGACGACTCTGAGCTCCAGGGTGTCATGGCTCACGAGCTGGGCCACGTGCAGAACTACGACATCAGGGTCTCCACCATCGTGTTCGGGCTCGTGGTCGCCGTCGGCTTCATCGCCGACATGTTCATGCGCATGGCGTTCTTCGGGCGCAATAACAACAACAGCAACCCCGTGGTGCTGGTGTTCGGTCTCGCCGCGATGATCGTTGCCCCTTTGGTGGCCACGATGGTGCAGCTGGCGGTGTCCCGTCAGCGCGAGTACCTCGCCGACGCCACGAGCGCGATGACGACCAGGCACCCGGATGCACTGGCCAGCGCCCTCGCCAAGCTCGAAGCCTATGGCCGTCCGATGCAAAAGCAGAACACATCGATGTCGCACCTCTGGATCGCCGACCCGCTGAAGCCCGGCCTGGTCGACAAGCTGTTCAGCACCCACCCGCCGATTGCAGAGCGCATCGAACGCCTGCACACGATGGGCCGGAAGTTCTAGCAGCGTAATTCAGCTGCGTAATTCAGTACTGAGGGCCTCGGCCAGGTTGCCGCGCTGCACAACTTCGATATCGGCGAGTCCCTGCCAGGCTGCCGTCTCTCGAAGCACAGCAGCCAGGCGGGCCGCGGTCTCTGGCGGGGCGCCGTCTTCGGCCCAGGCTGCCTGCACGCGCAGCACGCCCGCCTGC
The DNA here is from genome assembly GCF_057669685.1 of Leifsonia sp. Y878. Taxonomy (NCBI): domain Bacteria; kingdom Bacillati; phylum Actinomycetota; class Actinomycetes; order Micrococcales; family Microbacteriaceae; genus Leifsonia; species Leifsonia sp. Y878. Next base: position 178,434 of record NZ_JBYHFS010000001.1, read on the forward strand.
CGATCGTTCTTGAGATCGACTCGACCGACGATGGAATCGCCGATCAGGACGGGCAGCACGTAGTAGCCGAAGACCCGCTTCGGAGCCGGGGTGTAGATCTCGATGCGATAGTGGAAGTTGAATATGCGGAGCGCCCTGGCTCGTTCCCAGACCACGGGGTCGAACGGCGAGAGCACTGCCGCGGCATCCATGCGGCGGGGGAGCCTGGCCGCGGAATGCAACCACGCCTGCACCGGCCTGTCGTTCTTTCCCCAGCCGGGCACCGTGACCGGCAGCAGCTCACCGCTGTCTTCGAGATCCCGGATCGCAGCCAGAGCCGGCACGCTCTTCAGCCGGAAGTAGTCGGCGAAGTCGGCGGCTGTTCCGATGCCGTGGGCGAGAGCCGACCTGCGAATGAGCTCGCGGTGGGCATCCGCTGCATTCACGTCCCGATTGAGGATTGCCGCAGGGAAGACCTGTTCTGGCAGGGCATAGACCCGTTCGAAGCGCGTGCGGCCGGCGCTGACGACGTCGCCCCAGCGGAACAGCACTTCCAGCCCGGTCTTGACGTCTGACCATCCCCACCACGGGCCACTGCGCTTGTTGGAGTCGTGCTCGATCTCGCTTGCACGGAGCGGACCCTTCTCCGCGAGTTCGGCACGCAGCCACTCAAGCATCGGCCGGTGTGTACTCGCCCAGGAGTCGGCGTCGACAGACCATTTGTCGCGATAGTGCTGCATCCGCCAGCGGAGGAGTGGCCAGGTGTCGAGCGGCACGAAGGACGCCTCATGCGCCCAGTACTCGGTGAATTTGGCGCCGCCTGACGACGTGCCAGTGCCATACGTGAGTCGGTCGAGCAGCGCCTTGTCGTAGGTGCCGAGTCGGCTGAACGCCGGCATATAGTGGCTGCGCTCGAAGACGTTCACAGAGTCGATTTGCAGGAGCTGCAGCCGGTTCACCAGTGCGTCGAGCTGGCGAACACCGGGCTGGCGATCACCGAGTGCAGGCGTGGTGGGTCGGCCAAAGCCCTGCGCGGCCAGCGCGATGCGCCGTGCCAGCGCGGGCGAAATGCTCTGCGTCGCCGAAATACGCTGCGTCGCCGAAATACGCTTCGTTGCGGGGCGAAACTCCGTTGTCTGTGTCATCGCTTCGAGAGTAGCGCTGACCACTGACGTTCATGTGCCGTTCAGCAGGCGGGCTCCAACTGGATGCCTGTGCTTCCTAACCTCTGATCGACCCGACAACTCGGCATCCAACAGTTCGCTCCACAGCGCGAACGGCCAGGCGTGGGTCTGGAGGAACTGTGATCACCACACGCACCCTGGTCGCGACACTCGCTGCCACTGCTGCACTCGCCCTCACGCTCACAGGATGCGCGAGTGCTACGACTGCATCGAGCGGAGACGGCGTCGATGCAGCATCCGCTACCAGCCTGAGCGCGTTCGGCGATCTGGCCGGGCTAGAGGAAGCCGCCAAAGCCGAAGGCGCACTGAACGTCATCGCATTGCCGCGCAACTGGGCGAACTACGGCGCAGTCCTCGACGCCTTCGCAGAGAAGTACCCTGAGATCACCATCACAGAGGCATCGCCAGACGGATCAAGTGCAGAGGAGATCCAGGCGGCAGAGAACCTCGCCGGCCAGGACACGGCCCCGGACGTCTTCGACCTCGGGCTTGCCGTCGCGCTGTCGAGCACGGATCACTTTGCGCCGTACCAGGTCGCGACGTGGGCCGACATCCCGGATGCCCTGAAGGAAGAGAGCGGCCTCTACGTCGGCGACTACGGCGGATACATGGCCGTTGGCTATGACCCGGATGCAGTTCCGGCACCGACCTCGCTCGATGATCTCCTGGGCGCGAAGTACAAGGGCAAGGTCTCCATCAACGGTGACCCCACCCAGGCCGGTGCGGCATTCGCCGCTGTCGGTCTTGCGACAGTGCAGAGCGGTGGCACAGTCGATGACTTCCAGGACGGTATCGACTTCTTCCAGAAGCTGAATGCGGCGGGAAACCTGGTCAAGATCGACCCGACCACCGCGACCATTGCGTCGGGTGAGACCCCCGTCGTCTTTGACTGGGATTACCTGAACGTCGGCTACGGCGCACAGCTCGATGGTCAGCGCAACTGGGAAGTAGTCGTGTTCCCCGGAACCGGTTACGCCGGGTACTACAACCAGGCCATCAACGTCGACGCCCCGCACCCGGCCGCTGCACGACTCTGGCAGGAGTTCCTCTACAGCGACGACGCGCAGAACCTGTGGCTCGAGGGCGGCGCCCGCCCGGTGCGCGCGGAGGCAATGGCCAAGGCCGGAACCATCGACGCCAAGCTCTTTGATGCTCTCCCCGCTGCTCCGGAGGAGACCGTCGTGCCAACGGCGGCACAGAGCGACGCTGCAGCAACGCTGCTCGGCAACAAGTGGGCGGCGGCTGTCCAGTAAGTCCCGCGATGCGGCAGCAGCCCTCTGGCTGCTGCCGTTCGCGGCCTACGTCGTACTCTTCCTCGCCATCCCGACGCTGATCGCGATCAGCACGGGGTTCTTCGATGCGTCCGGCGCCTTCACCTGGGACACGGTCGCCGCACTGGCCGATCCGCTGATCCTGCAGACCTTCTTCAATTCATTCTGGCTATCGGCATTGACCGCGATCGTCGGTGCGATCACCGGCGCCGTCGCCTGCTACGCCCTGCTCGGATCCGCCCCCGACGGTGCGCTCCGATCAGCTGTTGACTCGCTGAGCGGGGTACTCGCCCAGTTCGGCGGTGTCATGCTCGCGTTCGCCTTCGTGGCGACCATCGGCATCCAGGGCATGGTCACCGTGCTCCTGCGCGACACGATGGGTATCGACATCTACGCCGACGGAGTGTGGCTGTATGAACTACCGGGCCTCATCCTGCCCTACCTGTACTTCCAGGTTCCGCTGATGATCATCACCTTCATGCCGGCGCTGCACGCGTTGAAGCCGCAGTGGGCCGAAGCGAATGCCACCCTGGGCGGCAGCAGGGCCTCATACTGGCTGCGCATCGCATTCCCGGTGCTCGCACCCTCGTTCCTCGGCAGCCTGCTCCTGCTGTTCGCCAACGCGTTCTCCTCGTATGCCACCGCAGCGGCTCTCACCAGCCAGGGCTCGCAGATCGTTCCGCTGCAGATCAGGGCTGCGCTCACGAGTGAGACACTGCTCGGCAGGGAGAACCTCGCCGGGGCGCTCGCGCTCGGCATGGTTATCGTGGTGGCCGTCGTCATGTTCGGTTACTCGGTGCTGACATCACGGGCATCGAGGTGGCAGGGATGAGCCGCACTACGCCGCAGGCACGCCAGCCAGGGCTCGGTATGCGCAACGGCGTCGCGCACGCGCCGACATCGCGCACTCAACGCCTGATCCTCAGTCTGCTCGGACTGGTGTTCGTGATCCCCTTCGTGGCGATGCTCGAATTCACCCTGCGCAAGGGGCTCGGTGGCGGCTACGACTTCTCACGCTGGCAAGCCCTGTTCGGTGGTGGGCTGACGGGGGAGTACCGGCCGGTGCTCACCGCTCTCGGAAACTCCGTGGCGCTGGCCATCGGCACGGTGGCGATCATGCTGCTCATACTCGTGCCGACCATGGTGCTGGTACAGGTGCGGTTCCCTCGCCTGCGACGGGCCCTTGAGATCATCTGCGTGCTGCCGATCAGCATCCCGGCGATCGTGCTCGTGGTCGGCCTGGCGCCGGTCTACTCGGTGGTCTCACGGATGTTCGGCAGCGGTGTGTGGACGCTGGCATTCGCATACGGAATCACGGTGTTGCCGTACGCATACCGGGCGATCCAGTCGAACCTCGATGCGGTCGATGTCAGAACCCTCAGCGAGGCGGCGCAGACGCTTGGTGCAGGGCCGCGCACGGTCTTCCTCTCAGTGCTGTTGCCGAACCTGAAACGCGGCGTCCTGGCTGCGTCGTTCATCGCCGTCGCCGTCGTGCTCGGTGAATTCACAATTGCCTCGCTGCTGAACCGCACCAACCTGCAGACGGCGCTGGTCGTTGTCAGCAAGAACGACCCGTACACCGCCGTGATCCTGTCACTGCTGGCTCTGTTGTTCGCCTTCGTCCTGCTGCTCGTGATCGGACGTCTCGGCGCCATCACTCCCGGCACCAGGCGTGTGTCGCGCACGGCGCGGGTCCGGCGTGCGGCATCCGTTTTCACCATGAAAGGCACCCCATGACCATGCAACGACAGCGTGAAACGCAACACACCGAACCGCGGCGTACGGGAGCGGCCGTGCAGTTTACTGGCGTCGTGAAAGACTTCGCCGGCCACCGGGCGCTGAACGGCGTTGACCTCACGCTGCATTCCGGTGAATTCGTTGCCCTGCTCGGGCCAAGCGGGTGCGGAAAGACCACGGCCCTTCGGGTGCTGGCCGGGTTGGAATCAACGGATGCCGGCACGATCACACTCGACGGCCGCGACGTCTCTCAGCTGCCGAGCAGCAAACGCGACATGGGCATGGTCTTCCAGTCCTATTCGCTGTTCCCCCACCTGAGCGTGGTCAAGAACGTTGAGTTTGGGTTGCGGATGCGCGGGGTTGGCGCCGATGAACGACGTCAACGCGCACGGGAGGCGCTGGCCATGGTCGGTTTGGAAGCGCACGCCGATCGCTACGCCCATCAGCTCTCCGGCGGCCAGCAGCAGCGCGTTGCGCTGGCGCGCGCCCTCGTCACTGAGCCACGCGTCCTGCTGCTTGACGAACCACTGTCTGCGCTGGATGCACAGGTGCGTGTACAGCTGCGGGATGAGATCAAGCGCATCCAGTCTGATCTCGGCATCACGACCCTGTTCGTCACGCACGATCAGGACGAGGCGCTCGCCGTCGCCGACAGGGTCGCGGTGATGAAGGCGGGTGTGATCGAGCAGATCGGAAGCCCCGAGGAACTGTATGCCCGCCCAGCGACGGCTTTCGTCGCTGAATTCGTTGGGCTCAGTAACGCCATCCGCGGCTCGGTCGCACATGGCACGGCCGAGGTCTATGGCGTTCGGCTGCCGCTGTTGGATCCCTCGCAGGATGACGGTGAGTGTGCTGTCTTCGTGCGCCCTGAGGATATCGAGTTGCTGCCGGCAGACGGCGAATATGGCGACGCGGTCGTCAGTGGGGTCGTCAGCGGGATCATCAGCGGGATCGTCACCGCGTCGAGCTTTCATGGATCGCTGCGGCGCACGACTGTCGCCATGAACGACGGCCAGCACGTGCTCGTGCAACACGACGTGAGAACCGTTCCGACGGTGGGTGAGCTCGCCCACCTCCGACTTCGGGGCAACCCGGTGTCTGTGCGTCTCAGCAGCTGAACGGAGCAAGCAGCTGAACGGAGCAAGGAGCTGAACGGAGTATGGCCACCACAGTTCTAGACTGAGCACGTGACGGATTCCACGGGAACCAACGGCGGCACAGCGCGCTCCAAGGGAGAACCTGTGCCTGAGACCGTCGAGGAGTCCATGCCGAAGGGCGTGCGTCTGGCCGGCGCGTGGTCGTGGCGGCTGCTCGTTATCGCCGCCGCCATTGCCGTTTTCATCTACCTCGTCATCCAGCTGCGGCTCATTGTCATTCCCGTGCTGGTTGCCGTGCTGCTCTCTGCCCTGCTCGTTCCGCTCGTTACATTCCTGACGCGGCATAAATGGCCAAAGGGTCTCGCTGTCGCGACAGCATTGATCTTGACGATTGCCGTGGTCGCCGGTCTGATCACCCTGGCTGCCACCCAGATCGCCAGCGGATCCGTGGGGCTCACGTCCCGGCTCCAGTCCTCGTATGTGAGCCTGAGGGATGCGCTGCTTGCGCCGCCGTTCCAATTCTCCGAATCCCAGCTCAACGGTTTCGTCAGCCAAATATGGGATGCGATCCAGGCCGATAGCCAGGTCTTCATCAGTGGCGCACTGTCGGTGGGCTCGTCGCTTGGGCACTTCCTGGCCGGCTTGCTGCTCACTCTGTTCAGTCTCCTGTTCATCCTCATTGACGGTAAAGGCATTTGGGGCTGGATCGTCCGGATCTTCCCCAAGCGTGCACGAGTCGCCCTCGATGGCGCAGGGCGGGCAGGCTGGGAGACACTGGGCAACTTCGTCAGGGTGCAGATTCTCGTGGCCTCCATCGATGCCGTTGGCATCGGGGTCGGCGCCGCGCTCCTTGGTGTTCCGATGGCCATTCCGATCGGCATACTCGTCTTCCTCGGCGCTTTTATTCCGATTGTCGGTGCCGTCGCGACGGGGGCAATCGCGGTGGTCATCGCCCTTATCTTCAACAACTGGATAGTCGCGCTGGCAATGCTCGGGGTGGTACTGCTGGTGCAGCAGGTGGAGGGTCACGTGTTGCAGCCGCTCATCATGGGCACCGCCGTCAAGGTGCACCCGCTGGCGGTCGTGCTCGTCGTAGCTGCAGGGTCGTTGCTGGCCGGCATCCCAGGCGCCCTGTTCGCGGTCCCTGTCGCCGCCGTGCTGAACGTGATGATCAACTACATCGCAAGCGGGGTCTGGCGAGGCGATGCCCCCTTGTCGAGCGGACTGCCACAATCCAACCTCTGGCAAACGGTGCCGCAACAACCACCCCGGTACCGCCGCCGCGTGCTCGTGTCGAAGCCTGACCAGAAGTCACCTCCCGCCACCTCCGCTGCCACATCCCCCGATTCATCGCCCAGTGAGGGCGCCGCCGATACAGAGAGAACCACGAATGACTGAAACCCACGTCGCCGGTCCGTCACTTGCCGAGATCGAAGCCGCCCGCGACATTGTGGGCCAAGTGGCACAGGTGACGCCCATGGAAAGCTCGCGGTACCTCGAAGAGGTGCTCGGGATGCCGGTCTTCCTGAAATGCGAGAACCTGCAGCGAACGGGGTCATACAAGATTCGTGGGGCGTACAACCGGCTCTCCAAGCTCACCGCAGCCGAGCGCGCACAGGGCGTCGTGGCGGCATCAGCCGGAAACCACGCCCAGGGCGTGGCCTTCGCCGCGCGGGAGCTGGGCATCAAGGCCACGATCTTCATGCCGATCGGCGTCGCGCTGCCCAAGTTGCAGGCGACGCGTGACTACGGCGCAGACGTGATGCTGCGTGGGCACACGGTAACCGAGCCGTTGCTGGCAGCCGCTGAATTCGCCGCAGAGACCGGCGCAATCCTCATCCCACCGTTCGACCACGAGGATGTCGTCGTCGGCCAGGGCACGTTGGGCCTGGAGATCCTCGACCAGGTGCCAGACGTCGAAACAGTAATCGTGCCGATCGGTGGCGGCGGATTGATCTCCGGCGTGGCCAGCGCCGTGAAGCAACGGGCGGCCCGCGAGGGACGCGAGATTCGTGTGATTGGCGTCCAGTCGGAGCACGCTGCCCCGTATCCGGTGTCGATCGCCGCGGGGGTCTTGACGGAGATCGTCATCCAGCCGACGATCGCTGACGGTATCGCCGTTGCCAAGCCTGGCGTGCTGAACTTCGCCATCATCCGCGAGCTCGTCGATGAGATCGTCACGGTGAGTGAAGACGACATTGCGCGTGCACTGCTCGTGCTGCTCGAGCGCGCGAAGCTTGTGGTCGAACCCGCCGGCGCCGTTGGCGTTGCCGCAATCCTTGCGGGCAAGATCGCCCCGACAGGGCGGACGGTGGCCATCCTCTCTGGCGGCAACATCGACCCGTTGCTCATGCAGCGCGTGATCAGCCACGGCCTCGCTGCCTCCGACCGGTACTTGACGCTCCGCATCATGCTGCCTGACCGCCCCGGCCAGCTCGCCCGCATCTCAGAGCTGCTTGCCCAGGCGCGCGCCAATGTCATCGAGGTACTGCACACCCGTCATGGCGTCGGTATCCAGTTGAGCGAAGTTGAGATCGACATCAGCGTCGAGACCCGCGGGACAGAACATCGTGAGCAGGTCGTCGAGCTCTTGCGTTCGGCGGGCTACGACCCGCGTTTCTCCTAAATCATCACGCGTCAGCACGCTTAACCAGAACTGCGGTTGTCCTGCCTGAATGATTCAGGTGGGACAACCGCAGTGTGCGTGGTGAAGCGACGTTTTAGGCGCCTGTACTTTTAGGCGCCGGTGAAGGTCTCGACCTCAGAGATCACAACGGTGATCTCCTTGCCGTTCGGAGCCGTGTAGCTGGTGGACGCACCGACGGCGAGGCCGATGATCGCAGCGCCGAGCGGGCTCTGCTCGCTGTAGACGTCCAGGTCGCTGTTGCCGGCGATCTCACGGCTGCCCAGGAGGAAGCGGGTCTCGTCTCCGGCGATGGTGGCCGTGATGACCGTTCCTGGCTGTACGACGCCGTGGCTTTCGGGCGCGCTGCCGACCTCAGCGTTTCGCAGCAGCAGCGTGAGGGTGCGGATGCGGGCCTCGATCTTGCCCTGTTCATCCTTCGCGGCGTGGTAGCCGCTGTTCTCCTTGAGGTCGCCCTCTTCTCGCGCTGACTCGATCTTCTTCGTGATGTCATCACGTCCGGTCGTGCTGAGAGTTTCCAGTTCCGTCTCGAGACGCTTGTAGGCCTCTTCGGTGAGCCAGGTGACTGTCGTGTCGGTAGCCATGGATATTCTCCTCTGCTTCTTCGTACCAGATTGGTGCTTCGCCCCAGATTGGTTCTGCTCATGATGAACAGCGTCCAGAGATACAGTCGACGCCCCGACGATGATCGTCGAGGCGAATACAACAGTCTAGGTCAGCCAGCAGCGGTAAATCAATCCAGTGTTCGCGAGTTCGCTGGTGCGCACGACCTCGGTGAATGAGCGAGTGTAGGTGTCTGAGGGGGGAACGTCGATGATCTTCCAGCCGATGACGGTGAAGCTCTCGTTCAGAGACTGGACGGCACACGCCGTGGCCGTGCCGCTCGGCACGGAGAGCTCGAACGTGATGCTGACGGCTGAATCGTCGATGATTGTGTAGCCGATGTCGCGGGTCTCGATCTGGGGACCGGATGCGTCCAGTCCTGCCCAGACAACCCAGGCGACCAGGATGACGGCGAATACCCCGCCGACGAGCCAGTACAGGCGTCGGTCACGCTTCATCCGTTGCTTCGAGCGCCCATAGCGAGACTCGAGTTCGGCGTTCTCACTCACTCAGGACTCCACACTCATGTTCAACGATTAGGCTTGCTCTCAAGATTAGCTGGCATTCCTGAGGAGTTACGTGACACTGCGTCTATTGGCGGTGCACGCCCATCCCGACGACGAGTCGAGTAAGGGCGCTGCGACCTATGCCTCATATCGAAGCAAGGGCGCTGAAGTGCTGATTGTGAGCTGCACGGGCGGTGAACGCGGCAGCATCCTGAATGAGGCCGTCCCGAATCGGGCATTGGCCGAGCGGGATCTGCCCGGCCTTCGCCGACTCGAAATGGCCGAAGCGCAGCGCATCCTCGGAGTCGAGCACCGCTGGCTGGGCTATCAGGATTCCGGCATGAACGACGACGGCTCAGTGCCGCCCAATTCCTTCGCCGACATCCCTGTCAAGATTTCCGCCGAGCCACTGGTGCGCATCATCCGCGAGTTCAAGCCACAGGTGCTGATCACGTATGACGAGAAGGGTGGCTATCCGCACCCCGATCACATTCGCACCCACGACGTGTCGATGGCTGCCTACCGGGCGGCAGCGGATGCGACGGCCTACCCAGACGCCGGCGAACCGTGGCAGATCGACAAGTTGTACTACGACCGCATCTTCAACTTGCAGCGCGTCGACGCGATGTACCTGGAACTCAGCGCCACCGAGCCGGATTCGGAACTCCTCGAGCCGCTGGGGGAGGCCAGGGACTGGATGAAGGACTACCCGCACACTGCGACCACCCACATCCCGGTCGGCGACTTCCTGGAGGTGCGAGACGCAGCGCTGCGCGCCCACGCCAGCCAGGTCGCCCCTGACAGCGGTTTCTTCTTCTGGCCCAACTGGCTCGTTCGCAAAGCCTGGCCCTATGAAGATTTTCAACTCATCGAATCGAAAGTGACATCCATCGTGCCTGAATCAGACCTTTTCGCCGGCGTACGGGATGACGCATGAGCCCGCTTCTTGGCTTCATCGCGGCGACAACCCCTCCGCCGGAGTTCAACCCTGACACGGTCACACCGGGTCCTGGCGGCTTCTTCCTGTTCTTCTTTGTCGTTGTCGCTGTCGTGCTCCTCGCGATCGACATGATTCGCCGCATTCGCCGCACCAACTACCGCGCTGAGATTTCGGCACGCCTTGAGGCTGAGTTGGCCGAGAAGAACGCGAACAAGCCCGACAAGGGCTAGCTGTCGATTACGGCCAGCGCTCGACTAGGGATAGAGCGGGTGGGTGGCGATGATCAGGATCGCGACCCAGTGGCACAGGAACGCCAGAACCGTGAGGCTGTGGAAGATCTCATGGAACCCGAACACGCCAGGAACGGGGTTCGGCTTCTTGAGACCGTAGACGACGGCGCCAATCGTGTAGAAGAGGCCTCCGACCAGGATGAGCGTCATCATCGCGGCGTTGGCCTGGAAGAAGTCGACGATGTACATGAGCGAGCCCCAGCCAAGCAGCACGTACAGCGGAACGTAGAGCCAGCGCGGGGCGCCGATCCAGAACACGCGGAACGCGATCCCCAGGATCGCGCCGGCCCAGACCAGCGTCAGCAGCAGGGTCGACTTCTCAGGCGGCAGGGCGAGCACGGCGATGGGCGTGTACGAGCCGGCGATGAGCAGGAAGATGTTGGCGTGGTCGATCCGCTTCAGGATGAGCTTCGTCCGTGGCGACCAGTTGAAGCGGTGATACAGCGCTGAATTGCCGAACAGCAGCATCGACGTCGCGACGAAGACGGCGCTCGACCATTTCGCGGCAGGCCCATCGGCGACGATGAGCAGGATGACACCGGTGACGACTGTCACGGGGAAGGTTCCAGCGTGAATCCACCCGCGCCAGGTGGGCTTCACATCGGCCTGACTGAGGTCGTCTGCCTCGTGCAGAGGCAGTGCTGGAATATCGCGCTCTGTGCTCATAGAGCAAGACTACGACAGCAGCATCCGCCACTGTGTGCGCGGAAGGAGCCGAATGGGGCTACCGTAAATACGTGCAGAAGCGGCAAATACCTCTCGGGCGTGGTCTCCTCTACGAGGTGTACCAGCGCCGTATTCGTCGCGGCCTGACACCGGATGTCGTGCCACGGCACGTCGCCATGATCATTGACGGCAATCGACGCTGGGCCAAGCAGCTCGGCTACGATTCCGTGTCGCACGGTCATCGCGCCGGTGCCGCGAAGATGCGCGAGTTTCTGGAGTGGTGCGACGACCTCGGCATCTCCGTCGTCACGCTCTACCTGCTCTCGTACGACAACCTCTTGCAGCGCGACAGCGACGAACTGTCTGACCTGTTTGAGATCATTGCCGACCTCGCAGAAGACCTCTCCCACTATCGCAACTGGCGCGTGCAGCACGTTGGTTCGAAGAAGGGGCTGCCTGAACCGCTGGTGCAGGCACTCAACGCCGCAGAGGCCCGCACGGCAGGCAACAAGGGGCTCCACATCAACCTGGCCGTCGGGTACGGCGGTCGTGCAGAGATAACGGATGCCATGCGCAGTATCGTGGCGTCCCACCACGCAGACGGCGGCACGCTGGAAGACCTCGCGGAGACGCTCACGCCAGAGTTGATCGGCAAGCATCTCTACACGGGAGGCCAGCCGGATCCTGATCTGGTCATCCGTACGTCTGGGGAGCAGCGGCTGAGTGACTTCATGCTGTGGCAGAGCGCGCACAGCGAGTTCTACTTTGTGGAGGCACTCGGGCCTGATCTGCGCCAGGTCGACTTCCTGCGCGCACTGCGCGATTACGCGCGCAGGCACCGCCGCTACGGCGGCTAGCACCTGCGTTGGCACGGGGCTCTCTGTAAGAAAACGGGCTCTCTGTAAGAATGAGTGCGGAGAGGTTGGGCAGGATGACATCAACGCAGCAGTACATTGACGGCTTTACTGAAGAGCCGGGCTATCTCGACTACGGGCGGGTCGGCCCGCTGTCGGCTGCGGTCGTCGCTGAGGACAGAGCGCAAACCGATGTGCTTGCGCGCGCCAGGTTCGGCAGTCTCGACAATCTCTTCCGACAGAACGTGCGCCTCGAGAACGCCGTTGCGGCCGTCACCGGGTTCCGTGCAGACCAGGTCGTCGCCCAGCCCAATGCCAGCTCAGGGCTCATGCACGCCATGTTCGGTCTCACCGGCGGCGTACTGCTGTCTCTTGCTGACTTTCCCAGCGTGCCGTTCGCGGCGATGCGCGCCGCAGAATCGCTGCACGTGCTCACCCCGACCTGGCTGCAGACCGACCACGGCCGGGTCACACCGGGCGAAATTAAAGACCAGCTGGGGTCGAGCATCACCGCTGTCGCAGTGTGTTTGGTCGATTCCCGTACCGGCTATCTCGCAGACCTTGAGGGCATCAGGCAGGTCATCGGCGACCGGCTGCTGATCGTCGATGCGATCCAGGGGTTCGGCGTCGTCGACGCGCCATTCGAGCTCGCGGATGTCGTGGTGTCCGGCGGTCAGAAATGGGTCCGTTCCGGCTGGGGCACGGGGTTCCTTGCCCTCAGCGACCGCGCCACTGAGCAGCTGACACCGGTGTTCTCCGGATTCAACGCCAGCAGCGTCGAAGATCCGTGGGACGAGGTGCCGCCGCCCGCCAACGGCGCGAAGGCTTTCCAGGTCAGCAATGGCGACGCCATCGCCCAGGCACGCTTCTCCACCGCACTGGAAGAGATCGAGTCGGTCGGCGTCCAGGCGATCGCCGCTGTGATCGCTGACACGGTGACCCAGGTCATCGACCTGGCCGATGAGTTCGGGATTCCCGTTGTCTCATCGAGGGACTTGCGTGAGCGCGCCGGAATCGTAGTGCTCGAGCCGCCGGCTGAGCACCTCACGCTGCTGGTCGCCTCGCTGCACAACCATGGCATCAACGTCACGTCCCGGTTCGGCGCTGTGCGCCTCTCCGTGCACGCCGGCACGTCGCGCGAGACCCTGGAGATGCTGCGGAGCGCGCTGATGTCGTTCTCGTCGGCCGTGACCTACTAACGGTTCATGCCGTGAATGTGAATCTCTTGTTGCGGTTGGCGTGTCGCTCTCGACATTCCGGGCCCGCGGCTTTAGCGTCGTGCACATCAGGTATGGCGCCTGATCGAGACGGCCACATAAGTACGGCTCGATAACCCGCCCGTGGCCAGCTCGCCGAAGGATCCGCGCAGAGCGCGGGGTGGGAGTGGTTGTGGCCTCGAATCGAACCGACTACCAGAACGCTGACTCGTCAACAGCGGATGTTGGCACTATCGAGCGCACATACGTGCTCGACACGTCTGTCCTGCTTTCTGACCCGCAGGCGATCTTCCGATTCGCCGAACATTCAGTGGTGCTTCCCGTTGTCATAATCACCGAACTGGAGTCCAAACGGCACGACCCTGAGATCGGCTATTTCGCCAGGCAGGCGTTGCGCAATCTCGATGAACTGCGCATCAAGCATGAGCGACTCGACTTCCCGATCCCCGTCGGCGACGGCGGTAGCCTGCGGGTGGAACTGAACCACTCGAACATGTCAGTGTTGCCGTCCGGTCTGCAGCTGGGTGACAACGACTCACGCATCCTCGCGGTTGCGATGAACCTGGCCCATGACGGGCTGAACGTCACCGTGGTCTCGAAAGACCTCCCGCTGCGCGTCAAGGCAGCATCCATCGGCCTGGCGGCGGAGGAGTACCGGCATGAGCTCGCCGTTGACTCCGGCTGGACGGGCCTCGACGAGATCACGCTCGGCTCCAACCAGATCAACGAGCTGTACGACAACGAGATGATCCACACCCGGCTCGTACAGGACATGCCGATCAACACCGGCCTCGTCATCCACTCCGACCGCGGCTCTGCGCTCGGACGCGTGACGGGCAGGGGAGAGGTGAAGCTCGTTCGCGGCGACAGAGATGTCTTCGGGCTGCACGGCCGCTCCGCCGAGCAACGGCTGGCCATCGACCTGCTGCTCGACCCGGAGATCGGCATCCTGTCGCTGGGAGGAAGCGCAGGGACGGGGAAGTCCGCGCTCGCACTCTGTGCAGGACTTGAGGCCGTGCTCGAACGCCAGCAGTACAAGAAGATCATGGTGTTCCGCCCGCTCTACGCGGTGGGCGGCCAGGACCTCGGTTACCTGCCTGGGGACGCCAGCGAGAAGATGAACCCGTGGGGTCAGGCGATCTTCGACACGCTGGGCTCCGTGGTGTCTGACAACGTGCTGAACGAGGTGGTGGAGCGTGGCATTCTCGAGGTGCTGCCGCTCACGCACATCCGCGGTCGTTCCCTGCACGATGCCTTCGTGATCGTGGATGAAGCGCAATCGCTGGAGCGGAACGTCTTGCTCACGGTGCTCAGCCGCATCGGCCAGAACTCGCGGGTGGTGCTCACCCACGATGTGGCCCAGCGCGACAATCTGCGTGTCGGCCGCTTCGACGGGGTCGCCTCGGTCATCGAGGCGTTGAAGGGGCATGCGCTGTTCGCCCACATGACGCTCACCCGCTCGGAGCGGAGCGCCATTGCAGCCCTCGTCACCGAGATGCTGGAGGGCAACGAGCTGGCGTAGACCACCACACACGAATCGAGCCTGCCGACTCCCTTCCGGGATCTCGACAGGCTCGACGTGTGTGGTGCGTTGGTGACTACTTGGCCTGCGGCGGACGCGTCATGCTCAGCACGTCGAGCGCCGTGTCGAGCTGCTCGAGCGTGACCTCGCCGCGCTCGACGAAGCCGAGGTCGATGACGGCCTCACGCACGGTCAGGCCGGCGGCAACGGAGTGCTTGGCGACCTTGGCTGCAGCCTCGTAGCCGATCACGCGGTTCAGCGGCGTCACGATTGACGGCGACGACTCTGCGAGGGCACGCGCACGCTCCACGTTGGCCTCGAGGCCGTCGACAGTCTTGTCAGCCAGCACGCGGGTGGCGTTGGAGAGCAGGCGGATCGACTCGAGCAGCGCTGTACCCATCACCGGGATGGCGACGTTCAGCTCGAACGAGCCTGATGCGCCGGACCACGCGATGGTGGCGTCGTTGCCGATGACGCGGGAGGCCACCATGAGGACTGCCTCAGGGATGACCGGGTTCACCTTGCCAGGCATGATCGACGACCCAGGCTGCAGGTCGGGGATCGACAGCTCGCCGAGGCCGGTGTTCGGGCCTGAGCCCATCCAGCGGAGGTCATTGCAGATCTTCGTGAGGCTGACGGCGATGGTGCGAAGGGCACCGGATGCGTCGACGAGGCCATCGCGGTTGGCCTGCGCCTCGAAGTGGTCGCGTGCCTCGGTGATCGGCAGCTCTGTTTCGTCGCAGAGCAGCTGGATGACGAGCTGCGGGAAGCCGGCCGGAGTGTTGATTCCGGTACCGACGGCGGTGCCGCCGAGCGGAACCTCAGCGACGCGGGGGAGAGCGGTGCGCACGCGCTCAATGCCGAGCCTGATCTGCCTGGCGTAGCCGCCGAACTCCTGCCCGAGGGTCACAGGGGTGGCATCCATTAGGTGGGTGCGACCGGCCTTGACGACCTCGGCCCACAGTACGGCCTTGGCCTCGAAGGCCACAGCGAGGTGGTCGAGCGCCGGGACCAGATCGTCGATCAGTGCGGCGGTCACCGCGATGTGAACGGATGTCGGGAAGACATCGTTCGACGACTGCGAGGCGTTGACGTGGTCGTTCGGGTGAACGCTGCTGCCGAGGATGCGTGACGCCAGCGTCGCGAGCACCTCGTTCATGTTCATGTTCGAGGAGGTTCCGCTGCCGGTCTGGTAGACGTCGATCGGGAACTGGCTGTCGTAGCGGCCGGAGATGACGTCATCCGCTGCCGTTGCGATGGCGTCGGCAATGGCCGCGTCGAGCACGCCGAGACGCGCGTTGGCCTGGGCTGCAGCCTTCTTGATGCGAGCCAGGGCCGCGATCTGGGCTGATTCAAGCACCGATCCGGAGATCGGGAAGTTCTCGACGGCACGCTGCGTCTGGGCGCCGTACAGCGCGTCGACGGGAACACGCACCTCGCCCATCGTGTCGTGCTCGATCCGGTATCCGGCTTGTGAGGAGTTGTCCACCACGGTGTGATTTCCCTTTCGGTTGTAGCGCGTTTTGTAGGCGGCGCTAGCGCGCCTGGATATCGCCGATGACGATGTCTGTGTCGGCACGTCCTTCGACGAGTCGGTAGTTCGCGCCGACGATAGCCAATGTACCTTCTGCGATCGCGGCGCTGATGAGCTCTGATTTCTCCAGCAGCTCGGCGACGGTGTCGCGCAGGTGTTCGCGGCCCACTGCTGAGGCGTCGACCGTGGCTGCATCGATGTGCACGGTGTCGGTTGCACCCGTCACCCGTCGAACGGCCGGCACGATCTTCTCGATGATGGTGCCGATGTGCACGGGCAGTTGAGGGGCATCCGCTGCCTGCGAGTCGATGGCGGCACGCACCGCACCGCATTCGTCGTGGCCGAGCACCACGATGAGGGGAACCTGAAGCACACCGACGGCGTATTCGAGCGAGCCGAGTACGGAGTCTGAAATGACCTGGCCGGCGTTGCGCACGACGAACAGGTCGCCGAGGCCCTTGTCGAAGATGATCTCTGCAGCTAGTCGCGAGTCGCTGCAGCCGAACAGCGCGGCATGGGGGGCCTGGAAGTGGCCGAGCTCTTCGCGGCGGTCGACGTCCTGGCGCGGATGGCGCGGCTCGCCGGCAACGAAGCGCTCGTTGCCACGACGCATCTCCTCCCACACCTGGGCGGGAGTTCGTTGCGGAGTGGAGGTCTCTTCCTGATCAGGCATTGCTCTCTCTCAATTATTCGGCCGCGGCAATGTCGGCGGTGAGTGAACTCGCCAGCACGGCGAACTCCTCTTCGACGGCGGTGCCGATCAGCAGGTAGGTGGTGGTGCCGGCCTGGGTCACCAGGGCGTAGTCGAAATTGCCGCGGTCTTTCGCCGGAACCGTGTTGCGGTAAACGTCCCAGGTGATGCCGTCGATGACGGTTGTCTCGACAGCGGCCTGGCGCTGCAGCTGGTCGGCGATCCAGCTGGGGTCGGCGTCGAACGCCTGGGTCAGCCCGATGAACTGGTCGGTCGGGGTGAGGAAGCCAATGTTCCACGACTCGACGCCGCCTGAACCGGATGCCGTGCGCCAGTCTGCCGAGTTGGCTCGCCATCCGTCTGGCAGGGTCGGATCGGCGATGGGCTCTTCGACACCGGGCTGCAGCTGGGACGCGGTGGCCGAGTAATCGACGTCGCGGTCGATCGGGGTGTCGCTGCGGGGAACGGCGAGCACGATGATGAACACCATGCCGACAGTGACCAGCAGCGACAGGACCAGATTGTTGATCGTCTTGTGTGCGCGGTACTTGCGCGAGTTCTCTGTCAGGCGCGCTGCGGTTTCGTCCGGCGTCTCAGGTCGACCGAGTTCTGCAACAACGCGAGGAGGCTTGGGTGCTTTCACCGTGCTCATTCCGCTGCGGCCGCCTGGCCGGCGCGCGCGGCGTCGAGACGGGCCTTGGCGCCGATCAGCCATTCCTCGCAGCGGCTGGCCAGTGCCTCGCCGCGTTCCCACAGGGCCAGCGACTGCTCAAGTGTCGAAGAGCCCTGTTCCAGCTCGTTGACCACGCGGACCAGTTCGTCACGCGCCTGCTCGTAGCTCAGGGCGGTGATGTCGTCTGCAGGCTTACTCATGGGATCCATTCTATTTCGACGTAGCTGTAAGGGTTCCCGCAGCGAGGGTGAGCCGGAGGTCTGTGCCACTCGGCGCCTCTGCGGGGTCTTGCAACACATGGCCGCTCGGCAGCTGCACGATCGCGTAGCCGCGATCCAGCGTTCCCTGCGGTGACAACGCGCGCAGCTGCGACCTGAGCTCAACGATCTGGGTGCCTGCGCGGTCGATGATGCGTTCGACCAGCTCGGTTCCGCGGGCCACCGTGCGGGTGAGCTCTTCGGAGCGCGAGTCAACGATCCACGTGGTGTTGCTCAGTACGGGGCGGCTCCGTAGCTGCGAGATGCGATCGATCTCCGACGACAGGAAGCTGGTGAGCCGGTTGGACAGACGTGCCTTCGCCTGCTGCACGCGGTTGAGCTCGTCTGAGACGTCTGGAACGACGCGCTTGGCGGCATCCGTTGGCGTGGATGCACGCAAATCGGCGACATCGTCGAGCAGAGGGCGGTCGGCTTCGTGTCCGATTGCGCTGACGATGGGTGTCGTGCAGGCCGCAGCGGCACGCACCAGGGTCTCGTCGCTGAAGCCAAGCAGATTCTGGAAGTCGCCGCCACCGCGGGCGATGATGATGACGTCAACCTCGGGGTCTGCATCCAATTGACGGATGGCGGTGGTCACTTCGCCGACCGTGCGGTCACCCTGCACAGCGGCGTGCACCACCCGGAAGTTCACGGCAGGCCAGCGCAGTTGGGCGTTGCGGATGACGTCTTTCTCCGCGTCGGAATCCTTGCCGGTGATGAGGCCGATGCAGTGCGGCAGGAACGGCAGCGGCTGCTTGCGCGACGCGTCGAACAGGCCCTCGCTCTTCAGCTGTGCCCTGAGGCGTTCGAGTCGCTCGAGCAGGTCACCGAGGCCGACATGCCTCAGCTCGAACACCTGCATGGTGAGCGATCCGCCCTTGACCCAGTAGTTGGGCTTGACGAGGGCGATGACCCTGTCGCCCTGCTTGAAGTTCTCAGAGAGCTTCGCCTTGACCGACGACCAGATGGTGAAGCTCACCGTCGCATCTTCGTTCAGGTCTTTGAGCTTGCCGTAGACGTTGCCGCCGCTCACGCCCCACTGGGTGACTTCACCCTCCACCCACGCGGTGCCGAGGCGGTCGATGTAGCCGCGAATCTTGTTGGAGAGGAGCGCGACCGGCCATGGCGCATCGAGGGTGGGTGGTGCGTCTGTCATACGGTCTTCCTCCCACGGGCTGTTCAGGCGTGCCCGCATAGACTGGGGTTGTGAGCATCAGTACAAATTCGCCAGTGATCGGCCTTGGCATGCCCCGAATTATGAGCGCGCCAGGCAGACTCAAGGATACCCCGGTCGTCGGACACAAGCGGGTGCTGCTCGCAGCGCCCCGCGGTTACTGCGCCGGCGTCGACCGCGCGGTCATTGCCGTCGAGAAGGCCCTTGAGCACTATGGCTCGCCCGTCTACGTGCGCAAACAGATTGTGCACAACATCCACGTGGTGACCGAACTGGAGAAGCAGGGCGCGATCTTCGTCGACGAGGTCGATGAGGTGCCCGCCGGCTCCCACATCGTTTTCAGCGCGCACGGGGTGTCGCCCGCCGTGGTCAATGCTGCTGCAGACCGCGGCCTGCAGGCCATCGACGCCACCTGCCCGCTGGTCACCAAGGTGCACCGCGAAGCCGTGCGCTTCGCCCGTGACGACTTCGAGATCCTGCTCATCGGCCACGAAGGCCATGAAGAGGTCGAGGGTACCGCCGGTGAAGCCCCCGAACACACGACGCTCGTCGGCAGCCCGGACGAAGCAGACACCATTGTCGTGCGCGACCCGAACAGGGTCGTCTGGCTGTCACAGACCACCCTCAGCGTCGACGAGACCATGGAGACGGTTCGCCGGCTGCGCGCCAGGTTCCCGAACCTGCAGGACCCGCCGAGCGATGACATCTGCTACGCCACCCAGAACCGTCAGGTTGCCATCAAGAAGGTCGCGAAGGATGCCGATCTGGTGATCGTCGTTGGGTCGGCCAACTCGTCGAACTCCGTGCGCCTCGTTGAGGTTGCACTCGAGTACGGTGCGAAGGCCGCATACCGCGTTGACTACTCCAGCGAGGTCAAGCAGGAATGGCTCGACGGCGTTGAGACTGTCGGTGTGACCAGCGGGGCATCCGTGCCAGACGAACTGGTGCAGGAACTGCTGCGCGACCTCGTGGACGCCGGCTACGGCGACGTACAGGAAGTCAAGACCGCAGAGGAAGACCTGATCTTCTCGCTCCCCAAGGAACTGCGGAAGACGCGCAGCGGCGCAACGGATGAGCGTGCTCTCGGTGGCCGCACCAGCAGCGCTCCTGGCTGCAACGACTAGCGGTCACCGGGTCTCGAGACGGCCGTGAACGGCCTCCTCGACCAACGGGTCTCCGTTGGTTGAGGAGGCCGCCAGGCCGTCTCGAAACCAGATCTACAGCTGGCCGTAGAAGTCCAGCAGCGTCGAATCCGTGGTCAGCACAAACGTGAGGAACACGAAGATGGCGATGAACGACACCACCCCGCCGATCAGCGGAATGTAGAACGCCCGTCGGCGACGCAGCGTGACCAGTACTGACACCACAGCAGTGACGACCCAGAGGGCGCCCTGTGTGATGACGCCGGCCAGGATCAGAGTCGCGACGGATGCCGCAGCTGTGTATGTGCCGAGGCCTTCCTGCGTGTACAGCATCTGCAACGCCTGCGGAATGGAATTCAGCACCGCGACGGTGAAGAAGGTGCCGAACAGTCCGAGTACCAGGAGCGCCAGCGTGACCGGCCGATCCCAGGCTGGTGCAGCGGGCTTTGCGGCCTGGACGCCGCCGAACGGTGCGGCGTGAGACGCCACACCGTTCGGCGCGCTCGGCGCTGACACGGGAACCCGATCCGGGTGCGCCGAAGAGGGCGCATCCGTGGCATCCGCTGCCGGAGCGGCGGGCGCCGGTGGCTGCCAGGTCCACCCTTCTGGTGCGAGCTCGCCGTAGCGTGGTTGCGGGCGGGAATCTGCCGGGGGCTTGTCTGGCCCTGACGATCCTGGGTTCTGTGTCATAGTCATCCGTTAGCTGTTTGAGTGCCCGGCAGAGCCGAGCTGGCGTGTCGATTCGACGACGCGAGCGGCCATGGCCGATTCTGCGACCTTGCCCCAGGCGCGCGGGTCGTACAACTTCTTGTTGCCGACCTCGCCGTCGACCTTCAGTACGCCATCGTAGTTCTTGAACATGTAGTCAGCGATGGAGCGAGTGAAGGCGTACTGGGTGTCGGTGTCGACGTTCATCTTCACGACGCCGTTGGCGACTGCTTCGGCGATCTCGGCATCCGTTGAGCCTGATCCACCGTGGAAAACGAGGTCGAGCGGCTTGGCAGCTGTGCCGTACTTGGCCTGGATGCCGTCCTGGATGCCCTTCAGCAGCTCTGGGCGCAGCTTCACGTTGCCCGGCTTGTACACACCGTGCACGTTGCCGAAGGTGAGGGCTGCCATGTAGCGGCCCTTCTCGCCGAGGCCGAGCGCCTCGACCATGGCGATGGCGTCGTCAAGGGTTGTGTAGAGCTTGTCGTTGATGTCGTGGCTGACACCGTCTTCTTCGCCGCCGACGACACCGATCTCAACCTCGAGGATGGCGTTGATCGCCTGGGTGCGCTTGATCATCTGCTCAGCGATTTCCAGGTTCTCAGCCAGCGGCACGGAGGACCCGTCCCACATGTGCGACTGGAAGATCGGGTTGCGACCGGCCTTGACCTCTTCTTCTGAGGCGGCGATGAGCGGAAGCACGAAGTCGTCGAGCGCGCCCTTCGGGCAGTGGTCGGTGTGCAGCGCGACGGTGATGGGGTAGTTGTCGGCAACGGAGTGCACGAAACGAGCGAATGCCAGCGCGCCTGATGCGCGGTTCTTCACGGTGTGGCCCGCGAAGTAGTCAGCGCCACCTGTCGTGACCTGGATGATGCCGTCTGAGCCGGCTTCGGTGAGTCCCTGCAGCACGGCGTTGATCGACTGCGACGACGAGACGTTGAAGGCGGGGTATGCAAAGCCCTTGTCCTTGGCCTTGTTCAGCATTTCTGCGTACTGGTCGGGGGTTGCGATGGGCATTGCTTCTCCTCTGAAGTGCGAACGTGCGCTGTTATCACGCGCTTTTATAGTGCCTACTTTTCAAATTCTATTGATCGTGGAAGCCTTACGCCTGCCGAAAGGCCGAGTAGCGGGAATGATAGGACTGTGCCAGAGCTGACGATGCCAAATGAACTCCTGCTGCAGGTGCTTGCCGTGACGGAGGCCGCAGCGATAGCGGCGACCCCCTTTGTCGGTGGCGGCGACAAGAACGCGGTTGACGGCGCGGCCGTTGCTGCCATGCGACTCGCCTTCGAATCGGTGCCCATCGACGGTGTGATCGTGGTGGGAGAGGGGGAGAAGGACGAGGCGCCGATGCTGTTCACGGGCGACCGTGTCGGAACGAAGGCCGGGCCGCTCGTCGATATCGCTGTTGATCCCGTCGATGGCACCGCGCTGGCCGCCTACGAACAGACAGGGGCAATCGCCGTCATGTCGCTGGCGCCACGCGGAACGCTCTTCGACCCAGGCCCCGTCTTCTACCTGGAGAAGTTGATCAGCTCACGCGACACCCATTCGCTGACACTGGATGTGCCGCTCACCGAGACACTGCAGATGATGGCGGTTCAACTGGACCGGCCGCTCACTTCGCTCCGCGTCGCGATCCAGGAACGGGCACGGAACAAGCCCTATGCGGATGCCGTGCGTTCCGTCGGCGCGCACGTCGTCACCTTCCGTGACGGTGACGTGGTCACCGCGCTGCGCGCTGCGCAACCGGATGGCGGCATCGATCTCCAGGTGGGCATCGGCGGTGCGCCGGAGGGAGTGCTGACCGCTGTCGCCGTTCGTGCGCTCGGCGGTCAGATGGAAGGCAGGCTCGCGCCGCAATCCGAGGAGGAGACGCGGCTGGCCACCGAACGCGGGTTCGACATCGGCCGGGTGCTCCGACTCGACGACCTCGTGTCGGCCGACGGGTACTTCTTCCTTACTGCTGTCACAGAGACGACGGGGATCACCCCGGGCATTGACCTGCGGGAGGTGCGCCTGCACGGCGAGCGTGCGCATACAGAATCTGTGATGATCTCGCCGGGTGGCGGCATCCGTTTGGTCTCACGGCAGCGGATGGGATCGTCGCTCTGAACTCTCGATACCTGCACGCATGTGCACGGTTTGATTCCAGTCGGGGCCCCGAGAGGGCGGGCGAGTAGGCTGATCCTGGCGGCACTGAGAGCTCAGCGCCGGCCCAACGAAGGGCTCCGCCACATCACACGACTCGTCCGGGAAGGACCATTTAGTGACCAGCTCAGACTCCGCCACGCTCTTCGAGCACCCCGACCGCAACCTTGCGATGGAATTGGTGCGTGCCACAGAGGCCGCAGCCATTCGCGCAGTGCCATTCATCGGCCGTGGCGACAAGAACGCCGCTGACGGCGCTGCCGTCGACGCCATGCGCAAGTTCCTCGGCACCGTCAACTTCGACGGCGTCATCGTCATCGGCGAGGGCGAAAAAGACAAGGCGCCGATGCTCTACAACGGCGAGCACGTCGGCAACGGCCGCGGCCCGTCCTGCGATATCGCTGTCGACCCGATCGACGGCACCAGCTTGACCGCCGCCGGTCGACAGAACGCCCTCTCGGTGATCGCCGTCTCTGACCGCGGCACCATGCTTGACGCGTCATCCGTCTTCTACATGGACAAGATCGCCACCGGTTCCATCGGCCGTGGCGTCGTGAGCCTCGACCAATCGGTGGGCGACAACATCCGCGAGTTCGCCAAGGCCGCTGGAAAGCCGGTCGGTGAGATTGTCGTTGCTGTGCTCGACCGTCCGCGTCACATGGGCCTGATCGACGAGATCCGCTCTGCCGGCGCCGGCACGCTGCTGATGCTCGACGGCGATGTGGCCGGTGGCATCAACGCCGCCCGCTACGAGAGCCGCATCGACATGTGCATCGGTATCGGTGGCAGCCCTGAGGGCATCACCACCGCCTGCGCTCTGAAGGCCATGGGCGGATACATGCAGGCGCGTCTGGCGCCGGGCACCGACATCGAGCGTGCCAACGCCAAGGCTGCAGGGCTCGACGTCGACAAGCTGCTCGAGATCAACGACATGGTCAGTGGAGACAACACCTTCTTCGTCGCCACCGGCGTCACGGACGGCGCCCTGGTCGAGGGTGTTCGCCGCGTCGGCCCGATGATTCGCACCGAGAGCATCGTGCTGCGTTCGCGTTCAGGCACACAGCGTCGCGTTATCGCGGAGCACCTCGCAGAGAAGTGGCTGTAACCCCAGAATGACCGGAGGCGGGAACCGGCCTGAGATGAGTGCGAGCCGGTGAACGTCTCCGATCTCCTGGAGCAAGCAGAGCTGGGGTTGAGCCTGATCTGGGCGACCCCAGACCTGCTCGCGCTGTCGGTCGACGGCGCGTACATCGTCGACCTGCCGAGCCCCGGGAACTTCCTGTCAGCAGGAGATCTCGTGCTCACCGGCGCGCTGTGGGCGCAGGGACCGGAGAGCGCAGAGCTCTTCATCTCAGAGTTGGCTGGCAAGAAGGTACCGGCCGTCGTCGTCGGACGCATCGTGATCGGTGAGGTGCCCGAGTACGTCGAGAGCGCCTGCCGTCGCTGGGGTGTGGCCTTGCTGACGGTCTCGAAGACCGTGTCGTTCAAATCGATCGCCCAGTTCATCGAATCCTCGGTGGCCACCGGGCACTGGCCGGAATTCTCCCGCGGTGTTGGCTTCGACCGGAAACTGCTCGACACGCTCGCGTCTGGCCCAGGCGCCCAGGGGGCACTGGACCTCTTCTACCAGGATTTCGCTGTCGGATGCTGGGTGCTGGAGGCCGGTGGCGCCATCACGGCTGTCGTCGGCGCTGATCCCAGCGTTGAGTGGCGGGCCGCGGTCTGGAACCGGATGCTCGGATCTGGCAGGGGAGTCGCCGTCGTCCCCGACGAGGAGGGTCGTCCGTCCTCCGTCTGGCCGATCATCGCCGACGGCGATCACCCGGCCGGGTACCTGGTCTGTTCTGGCGATCATCGTGAGTGGCCTGCCGACCTGGAGCGCGTCATCCGCACCCTGATTGCCGTGGTGCGCGTTGAACTGGAGCTGGCCAACTACCGCCGCTCCATCGAACTCGAGCAGGTCGGCGAGCTCGTCTCGATGCTCATCGACGACACAGTATCGCCAGGGGAGGCCTCTGCCCGCCTCCGGCTGCTCGGCATCGACCCGTCGAACCCGATGGTCGTGGTCGCCGCGACTATCGACGACCGCTTCTCTTCGCCCCGCGCCGTGCTCGGGGCGGCCACAGCCCTGGTCGCCGATGAGACGCACACCCTGCTCGGCGCAGAGCGCGGTTCGGAGGCGATCGCACTGATCAGTGGAGATGATGCGACTCCGGAAGGGCTGATCCAGCTCGCTGACACACGCACAGGCGAGCAGAGCGTGATGCTCGGCTCGCGTCGGATGCGTCTCGGAGTGAGCGAGCAGGTCACATCGATCGACCAGCTGGCCTTGGCTGTGTCAACGGCCAGGGGGCGGATGCTGTCGGTCACCGGAACGGGAACCATCACCTGGGGTACCGGCTCGACGCCACCGTCGCATGAAGCGTTGCTCGCCATGCTCCCCGAACGGGCCAGGCGCTCGTTCGCCGAGAGCCTGCTGGCCCCGCTCTTGGACTACGACACCAGCCACGGCTCAGACTTCGTGCTGACGTTGCGCGTGTTCCTCGACTCAGGGGGAGCCTGGCAACAGGCCGCAGGACTGCTGCACGTGCACGTGAACACGTTGCGGTACCGCATCGGGCGCATCGAGGCGCTGACCGATCGCGACCTCGCGACCATGCGAGATCGCGTCGACCTCTACCTCGCCCTATCGATCCTGAACCCAGAGTCCGTCGCTACGCCTGAAAGCTGAGATTCGGGATGCCCCGCGCTGCGGGGTCTGGCACACGGCTGAATCGCGGTGCCGTGACCTCTTCGATGATGACCTCGGTGACGTACTGCACCGTTGCGGCCAGCAGGTGACCCGCATAGGCGGTCGCGGAGTACGACTTGAGGCCAACGGCCACATGCAGGTGCGGAAGCACGCGCCCTGCATCGGCATCCCAGGCGATGGTGCCAGAGCCGATTCCCTCGACGTTGCCGAGATCGACCGCCTTCGGCATCGGTTCGAACTCGTCCTCGACGTGCTCGCAGGTGCCGATCATCGACAGCTCGCTGAACGCGCCGAGGAAGACCGGAAGATAGCCCTGCTCCACATCGTTGTCGCGGCAGAACCGCCCCAGGCAGTCCATCACGTCGTCTCCGGGCTGCAGTACAACGGCAAATCGGCGGCCGGTCGTGATCTCAGCGCTGAACATCAGCGACCAGCAGGGGGTGGATCGACGGGACGGGCGGGGTGACACGGTGCGACACGGTGCTGATTCCTCTTGATGATTGACATTGACGAGTGCGGATGACTGCCCGGCACATCAGCGTCGATGAGGCATTGTTCCGAGCTAATCACAGGCGCATGCAGCGGTACACGGATGATCCGCCAAGGTTCGACGCTCATCGGGTGTGTCCGCGCTGGCGAATCCGACAAAGGACAAGACGTCGGCCAGAGTTTGAAACAATAGAGAAGGGCCTTTCGGATGATCCACCAAACCAACGGGGCATCCGGCCCCCATTCTTCGTAGGTGCTGTCGTAGAGATTGACACCCGCGACGGCTTTACTGAAAGAGCGGCCCAAGGCCGACACCATTTTCCTTTTTCGCGGCAGGGTCGCCGTACCAGTTCTCACACTGAGTCAGCAACAACCGCGGAGGTTCCCCCATGCTCTCGAACACGCCACTCGTGCACGCCCCCGGCCGCCTGTCGTGAGCGTGCTGAGCGAACTCGACGGCATCCAGGTCTGGGATGGCCACACCGCATTGGGAGCCAGCGCGCTCCGCTGGAGTGGCGACAGCATTGTCTCGGTCGAACCTGCAGAGGCTCTGCCGGAGTTCAGCGAGTACAGCGTCATTCCCGGCCTCGTTGACACGCACGTTCACCTCGGCGCGTACGCCGGTGAGCGCACCGTCGACTGGTCGAGCTGGCCGCTGATCACGCCCAGTGAAGAGCGGGTCTTCCACATTGCCGCCAATGCGCAGCGTGCAGCCCGTGCCGGGGTCACCACCCTGCGCGACCTGGCCGGAGACCAGCACCAGATGGCGGTCGCCCGGGTGTTCAACGAGGGAATCCAGCAGGGTCCCCGCGTTGTCGTACACGGCCAGGTCGGCATGACAGCAGGGCACGGCGACCTGTTCATTCCGCGCCACTACCCGCACCGCGACCCTGTCGCAGACAGCCCTGACGAATGCCGCAAGCGCGTGCGTGAATTGGCCAGATCCGGCGCCGATGGCGTGAAGATCTACACCAGCGGCGGCGTCCTCTCCATGGGCGACAAGGTGGGCTGGCGCAACCAGACCGACGCGGAGATCAGCACCACTGTCGACGAGGCACATGCCCTCGGAATGCTGGTCGCAGCGCACACGCACACCGAGATCGGCGTCGAGATCGCGTTGAACCACGGCGTCGACTCTCTCGAGCACGGCACCGGCATCGTTGAAGCGCACTGGGCACGCCTGCTGGAGCGCAACATCCCCGTCGCCCCGACCTTGATGATCAACGATGTCATCGCAGAGGGCCGCGTCGCCGTCACCGCTGAAGCGCAGGAGAAGGCCACCGACGTTGTCGCAGAGCGCAACCGCAACTTCACCGCTGCGGGGCAGGCCGGAGTGCGCTTTGTTCTCGGCACCGACGCCAACGGTGTCTTCGTGCAGTTCGGCGACCAGCTCGAAGAGGTGCGGTTGATGAAGGAGATGTTCGGCTGGAGCGCTGAGCGCGCGCTCGTCTCCGCCACGTCAGATGCAGCGGATGCGATTCGAATGGGCGACACGGTCGGCACCATCGCGCCGTCCTTCGGCGCCGATTTCGTCGTCATCGCCGGACGCCCCTGGGAAGATCTCGACACTCTTCGTCCCGAGAACATCGTGGCCGTCGTTTCCCGCGGCGTCGTCATCTCCGGCGCATTGCCGACGCGACGCGCGTCCTGATCCAGCGCGACCCACGGAGCGCCACACAGTGCGTGTCGCCTCGCATTCCCCACCAATCACGCATCACACGTCACACATCCAGTCCCTCGGAGGGAACCATAGTGAGTAGCAAGACCAACCGAATCATGCGTTTGACGGCCGCCCCGATTGGCGCACTGGTGGCTGTCAGCCTCCTCGCGTCGTGCAGCGCCGGCATCGAGTCGTCCAAGGACAACGTCATCTTCGCCCTCAAGGAAGACCCCACCTGCCTCGACCCGCAGCAGACGACGGTGACGACGGCGCTCAACATCGGCCGTCAGGTGGTCGACTCCCTCGTCGACCAGGACGTGGAGACGGGCGAGATCGTGCCATGGCTCGCGGAGAGCTTCGAATCCAACTCTGACCTCACGGCATTCACCTTCACGCTGAAGGACGGTGTCACGTTCAGCGATGACACCGCGCTGACCAGCGGCGTGGTCAAGGCGAACCTGGACGCCCTGTACGACATGGGCTCAGCGGCATCGCTGGCCTCGCAGTACCTCTCGGGCTATGACAGCGTCGACGTGACCGACGACAAGACCTTCACCGTCTTGTTCTCGCAGCCGAACGCGCAGTTCCTGCAGGGTGCATCGACCATGACACTTGGCCTGGTCTCAGAGGCGACCACGGAAATGACGCCCGAAGAGCGCTGCCAGACCGTGACCGGCGCAGGCCCGTTCGTTTACCAGTCGTACGTGCCGAACGACTCCGTCGTGATCGAGAAGCGCGTCGGCTACGACTGGGCATCGAGCCTGCGCGAGCACACCGGCGAAGCTCTGGTCAACACCATCGAATTCCCGATCATCGTCGAGAACGGCGTGCGTACCGGTGGACTGGACTCCGGCGAGTTCGACATCATCCAGGACCTCCCGTACGCCGATGAGGCTCGCTTCACGACCGACGACTTCAACGTGTACTCGAAGGCCAACCCCGGCATCCCGAACAGCCTCATTCCGAACACGTCACGTCCGATCGTTTCCGACATCGCTGTTCGTACCGCGATGCTGCTCGGCACCGACCGTGCAGAGATCAACGAGGTGGCCGGCTCGACCAGCGGCGTGGCACCGACGAGCGCGCTGACCTCGACGACGCCGGGATTTGCCAGCCAGGCGGATGCCATGGAGTACGACCCGAAGAAGGCCGAGGCCGTGCTCGAGGCGGCCGGCTGGACGATGGGGACCGACGGCATCCGTGAAAAGGACGGCACCAAGCTCTCCGTCGCGGTGACCGCCTTCTACGCGCAGGACGTGCTGGAGGCGACCCAGATGCAGCTCAAGAAGATCGGCATCGACCTGCAGCTGAACATGGTGACCGCTGGAGACTTCTTCGGTGCGATCGCATCGGGCGACTACGACTTCCTCGGTGCAGCCCTCACCCGCACCGACCCCGATGCGCTGCGTGTGCTGTTCTCCGCTGACTCGCAGGCCCGCTGGGCGATTGTCGACGACGCCGAACTGGAATCCGTGCTCGCCGAGCAGGCGACGACGGCTGACACCGACGCGCGCTCGAAGCTCGTCGCCCAGGCGCAGAAGATCATCGTGGACAACGCGTACCTCATCCCGACCCTTGAGACCGTGCAGCTGCACGCCTCGCGGGCCAATGTCGAAGGCCTCACGTTCGACTCCGCCTCCCGCGTGCTGCTCTACGACGTCCGCGTCGCTGAGTAACGCCGCACCCCTTCGGTAACTCATGGAATCAGTAGGAACGTCACCCGTGCAGAGAATTCTGGCGGTGCTGCGATACGTGGCGCCCAAGCTCGTTCAATTCGCCTTCGTGATTTGGGCGACATACACGGTGACGTTCCTGCTGATCCATCTCCTGCCAGGAGACCCGTTGCTCGCCGCGCTGTCGGTGAAGGGCGGGGACGGGACAACCACCGACCCAGCGACACTCGCCGTGCTGCGCGAGAAATTCGGCCTCGACGGCACGCTCTGGGACCAGTACATCGGAAACTTGCTGTCCGCTCTCCGTGGCGACCTCGGCACGTCCATCGCCACCGGTCAGCCGGTTGACCAGATGATCGCCAGGGCGCTCCCCAACACGGCATCCGTTGCCGTGCTCGCGTTGATCTTCGGCGTGGTCACCTCCGTGGTGCTCACCTTCCTGGCCTTCCTCACACCGTCGCGCTGGCTGCGCCAGACGCTGCTGCAGATTCCGCCGCTCGGTGTGGCGATTCCCGCGTTCCTCAGCGGACTCATCCTGGTCAGCGTGTTCTCGTTCTGGCTGGGGTGGTTGCCGGCCTCAGGCACGCGCAACCCAACAGCGGTGATCCTGCCCGCGATCACCCTCGCCCTTCCCATTGGCGCCATCTTCTTCCAGGTGTTCTCCGCCGCGGTCCTCGACGCGATGAGAAGTCCCTATGTCTTCACGGCAGTGACCAAGGGGGTCTCGCCGCGCAACATCTTCCTGCGCCACGTGCTGCGTAACTCCCTACTGCCGTCGATCACCATCCTCGGCCTGTTGATCGGTTACCTCGCCGGCGGCACCGCGGTCGTCGAGACCGTGTTCTCCCGAGATGGAATCGGTCGCCTCACCGTTGACGCCGTGCTTGCTCGCGACGCGACGGTGATCCAGGGGGTCGTCATCGTCGTCGCGCTCGTCTACTCGGTCGTGAACCTGATCGTCGACGTGTCGTACGGCATCATCGACCCGCGCACGCGTGGTGCGCTCGGTCGCCGCACGGCTGCTCCTGCTGCTCCTGCTGCTCCTTCTGCACCTGCACCAGCATCCGCCACTGAAACCGCTCGCGCCCAGGCGGGGATTGAGTCATGAGAAATCTGCAGAAGCCCGGCGTCATCATCGCCGCCCTGGTGATCCTGGCTGCCCTGGCTGCCATGTTCTTCCCGTCGTTGATCGCCACCCAGGATCCGTTCGAGGGTGTCGCCGCCGACAAGCTGCTTCCCCCGAGTTCGACGTACCTGTTCGGAACCGACCACCTCGGCCGTGACGTCTTCTCCCGCGTGGTGCATGGCGCATTCCTCTCACTCTCGTCGGCGGGTGCCGCCGTTCTCGTGGGTGTGACTATTGGAGCGGTCGTCGGCCTGATCTCCGGCTTCATCGGCGGCAAGCTCGACTTCGTCGTCATGCGTTTCGTCGATGTTCTCATCGCCGTCCCCGGCGTGCTGCTCGCCCTCATCGTGGTGGCCGGCCTCGGCTTCGGCCCCTGGTCGGTGGCGCTCGGCGTCGGGCTCGGCGCTGCAGGATCGTTCACCCGCATCATGCGTTCGCAAGTTGTGCGCATTCGCAACGAAGAATACGTCGAGGCGGCGCGCACCCTCGGCGTGCGGTGGCCGTCCATCGTGTTCGAACACGTACTGCCGAACTCGGCGAAGCCGGTCATCGCACTGGCAGCCCTCGAACTCGGCACAGCAATCCTCTCGGTGTCCGCGTTGAGCTTCCTCGGTTTCGGCGCCCAACCGCCGACGCCGGAGTGGGGTGCGCTCGTCTCATCGGGCCGTGACTACGTCGCGACGGCATGGTGGCTGAGCCTGATCCCAGGCGCTGTGATTTTGGTCGTTGTCCTCGCCGTCAATCGGCTGGCGCGTTTGATCGGAGAAGAACGATGATCGTGCAGAAGAGTGATGCCACCGGTTCCCCGTTGCTTCGGGTCAGTGGCCTCCAGATCGAATACTCGAACGGCCGCACCATCACGCAGGCCGTGCGTGGCCTCGACTTCACGGTGGCCAGGGGCTCGATTGTCGCGATCGTCGGTGAATCGGGTTCAGGAAAGAGCACCCTGTCGCAGGCATTGGTACGTCGCCTTCCTGAGGGCGGGCGCATCGTTTCAGGGTCGATCGAATTCGACGGACACGACCTGACGGAGATGCCAGAGCGGATGCTGCGTCGCATCCGCGGGGCCGAGATCGGGTTCGTTCCCCAGGACCCGAGCAACTCGCTGAACCCCCTGCTCAAAGTGGGGGAGCAGATCGCAGAGACCCTGCGTTTGCACCTGAAGCTGAGCAAGCAGGATGCCGCAGCAGAGGCGGTGCGGATCCTTGACCAGGTCGGAATCCAGGACGCCGAAAGCCGGGCGGGGCAGTACCCGCATGAGCTCTCAGGCGGAATGAAGCAGCGCGTTCTCATCGGCATCGCCTGGGCGTGCACGCCACGCCTCGTCATCGCCGACGAGCCGACGAGTGCTCTCGACGTGACGGTGCAGCGGCAGGTTCTCGACCGAATCGAGACGCTCGCCCGCGACCACGGCACCGCCGTGATCCTGGTCACGCACGACCTGGCCGTTGCCGCAGACCGCGCCGACCACATCATCGTGATGCAGCAGGGTCGCATCGTCGAACAGGGCACCCCGGCCGATGTGCTCGGGTCGCCGAGCCACAGCTACACCAGGGAACTGGTGGCCGCAGCGCCCGGGCTCTCGAGTAAGCGCCTGGTTCCGACTGTCATCGACGGCAACGACGTCGCAGCCAACGCAGCACGCACCGGGCTCACCCTCGGCTTCCGGGCTGCCGCACCGACGGCATCCGTTGTGTCGGCTTCGGAGAACATTCTCGTCGTCGACAAACTGACCAAGACATACACGCTGCGCCCCAGTGGAGCGCCTGCCTCGACGTTGACGGCCGTGGATGCAGTGTCGTTCGCCGTGCCGCGCGGCAGCACATTCTCGATCGTGGGGGAGTCCGGCTCAGGTAAGACCACGACCGCGCGGATCGCTGCCCGCATCATCTCGCCCGATTCCGGCACCATCCACTTCGACGGTGTCGACATCAGCGGATTGCGCGGCGAGGAGCTGCGCCAGCTGCGTCGCCGCGTGCAGGTCGTCTACCAGAACCCGTTCGGTTCGCTTGATCCGAGAATGTCGGTCGAGCGCATCATCGCAGAGCCCCTGCGCGCATTCGGAATTGGTACCCGCGCTGAGCGTGCTGAGACAGTTCGAGCGCTGCTGCACGCGGTACGCCTCGACCCGGCACTGGCCGAGCGCAAGCCGGTTCAGCTCTCTGGCGGACAGCGCCAGCGCATCGCCATCGCCAGGGCATTGGCCCTCGGGCCGGAACTGCTGGTTCTGGACGAACCGGTGTCGGCTCTTGACGTGTCGGTGCAGGAGCAGATCCTGCAGTTGCTCGTCGACCTGCAGGTCGAATTCGGGCTCAGCTATCTCTTCATCTCGCACGACCTCGGCGTGATCCGGCAGGTCTCTGATCAGATTGCCGTCATGAAGTTCGGCAAGCTGATCGAGCTGGGCAGCGCCGACCAGATTCTGTCGAATCCGGTCGAGCAGTACACGCGTGAGTTGCTGGACGCGATCCCCGGACGGCGGGTGCGCGACGAGACGCTTTTGCCAGGAGAATTACTCGGCGGCCGCCACCGCTACCGGTAGGTAGTCGTTCTCCGTCCCGTTCTCGGCCCCGAGCTCAGTCCCGAGCTCTGCCACGAACTCTGTCCCGAGTTCGGCCACGAACTCATAGGCGACCATCTCGCGTGGTGTTTCTTCGATGCCGACGAGGGGAGCCAGCACCTTCGACTCGTCGAGAGCGTTGAGCTTGCGGGCGGTTGGCAGCACCTGGCGTTCCATGGACCCGACGAAGCCGTTGTAGTCCTTCACCGTGCGTTCGATCGAGCGACCCAGCTTCTCAATGTGGGTGGCCGTGGTGGCCAGCCGTGAGTAGAGCTCGCGGCTGAGGTCGAACAAGACCTGCGCGTCCTGGGTGAGTACATCCTGCTGCCAGCTGAAGGCGACGGTCTTCAGCACCGACCACAGCGTGACGGGGGAGGACAGCGCGACGCGCTTGCTGAAGGCGAACTCCATGATGGACGGGTCGGCCTCGAGGGCCGACGACACCAGTGACTCGCTGGGGATGAAGGCGATGACCAATTCAGGGGACGCGTCGAGGCCCTGCCAGTACGCCTTACTGCCGAGCGCGGTGATGTGGTCGCGCACGGCCTTGACGTGAGCTTTCATGAGCACCGCGCGCTGGGCGCCCTCCACACCGGTGGCCGTGGCCGGAATCTGGCTGGCTTCGAGGTATGCCGTGAACGGAACCTTCGCATCGACTGCGATGTTCTTGCCGCCGGGGAGATGGACAACCATGTCTGGACGCCCGGCGCCGGCATCCGAGGTGATGCTGGACTGCAGGTCGAAGTCGACCCGTTCGATGAGCCCGGCCGCTTCAACGACGCTGCGCAGCTGGGTCTCGCCCCAGACCCCACGCGTGCTGTTTGCGCGGAGGGCTGACGCCAACGACTCCGCCGTGCTACGCAGTCGTTCCTCTGACTCTGTGGCAGAGCGCAGCTGCTGGCTGAGCTCGCCGTGCTGCAAGCTGCGCTGCGCCTCGAGGTCGGTGACCTTCTTCTGCATGTCGTGCAGACTCTCGCGAACGGGTGCGAGTGCCTGCAGCACGCGGCTCTCCTGCTCGCCCTGTGCGGCGGCTTTCTCCTGCTCGGCGCGCTGGCGTTCGATCAGTTCCCTGTACTGCTGCTGCGCGGCGATGACCTGGCTGCGGAGACCGTCTGAGGTGGCCTGGATGGCCGCGAGTTCTTCGCGCAGCAGCGAGGCCACGGCGGCCTCATTGGAACGCACCGCTGCCAGCTCGAGCTGGTGCCGGGCCTCGACGACGGCGGGAGCCTCGCCGGCGCCAGCACCGTGCGCACCTGAGCTGTGCCGGCGCTGCACGATCACGACGGTGAGCAGCGCGCCGACGAGCGCGCCGATGACCAGGCCGAGGAGAAGACTGAGTACGGGATCCATGGTTCTATCCTCGCAGCGACCACCGACAGAGCCGCGCGGGCAGCACGACCAGCCGCGAATTCAGCCACGCGGGTCGAACGCAGCTACGCGGGTGTTGAAGCTACCGCGCAGCTGCGTTCATGGCGCGCAGCGCGTAGCGCGCAGGGCTTCGAGGAACCTCGGGGAGCAGGGCGTTATCCCAGAGCCATGGGGCCGTGCGTCGAGGCGTGCTCCTTGGTGGCGACCGGGCCGATGGCGCCGATCTTCACGCGGGTGATGTGGGCCAGCTGCTCGATGGTGTCGACCTCATGGCGCTGAGCCGCGTGGATCATGATCGCGGCACAGGCCTCAGAGTCGGCGAGAGCGTCGTGGTGCGCGAAGTCTTCGAATCCGGCGGCCATGGCGGCGACGGGCAGTCGGTAGGAGTCCAGGTGGTACGTGCGGCGTGCGACCTGCAGGCTGCAGACGTAGTTGAAGTCGGGCACGGTGAGTCCAGCGACGGTGGATGCCTTCGAGATCACGCCGAGGTCGAAGCCGGCATTGTGAGCGACAAGGTGATCGCCGTCGGCGAAGGCGACCAAGTCGGGGAGCTGGTCGCCCCAGGTGGCTGCGCCGACGACATCCGCTGGGGTGATGCCATGAATCTTGATATTCCATTCCAAGAATGCGTCGTGCCCTGGTGCGGGTTGAATGAACCACGACGCCCGATCGACGACTTTGCCGTCGTGAACCTTCACGAGCCCGACGGAGCAGGCAGAAGCACTTGAGGAGTTGGCGGTTTCGAAATCGATTGCAGTGAAGTTCAGTGGCACCCTTTCATGCTCTCATGCGGCACTGACAGTCCCGTTCAGGCAGGAAGCGCGCCGTGCGGGTGGTGGCGTTCAGCGCTCCCTCACTCTCAGCCGGTACGATGGACCCTCGTGGCTCTTACTATTGCAATCGTCGGTCTGCCCAATGTTGGCAAGTCCACCCTCTTTAACGCACTCACCAAGAACAACGTGCTCGCAGCGAACTACCCGTTCGCCACGATCGAGCCCAACGTCGGTGTGGTCAACCTGCCTGACAAGCGTCTCGCCGCGCTGGCCGAAGTCTTCGGCAGCGAACGCCTGCTGCCCGCACCGGTGTCGTTCGTCGACATCGCCGGCATCGTGCGCGGTGCGAGCGAGGGAGAGGGCCTCGGCAACAAGTTCCTGGCCAACATCCGTGAAGCGGATGCCATCGCCCAGGTCATCCGTGGATTCGAAGACCCGGATGTCGTGCACGTCGACGGAGCCGTGAACCCGGCCAGCGACATGGAGACCATCAACACCGAGCTGATCCTTGCCGACCTGCAGACCCTCGAGAAGGCCGTCGCGCGCTTCGAGAAAGAGGTCAAGGGTCGCAAGGCCGAGCCGATCGTGCTCGAGACCGCCAAGAAGGCGCAGGAATTCCTCGACGCCGGCAAGCCGCTGTCGGCCTCAAACATCGACCTGGAGCCCATCAAGGAGCTCGGTCTGCTGACGGTCAAGCCGTTCATCTACGTTTTCAACGTCGACGAGTCAGTGCTGCAGGATGCCGGCAAGCTGAAGACCCTGGCCGACCTCGTTGCCCCAGCGCACGCTGTCTTCCTCGACGCGAAGCTCGAGTCCGAGCTGGCAGAACTCGACGACGAGGATGCCGCTGAGATGCTGGCATCCACCGGCCAGACGGAGAGCGGCCTCGACCAGCTCGCCCGCATCGGCTTCGACACGCTTGGCCTGCAGACCTACCTGACGGCCGGCCCGAAGGAAACTCGCGCCTGGACGATCCCGAAGGGTGCCACGGCGCCGCAGGCTGCCGGCGTCATCCACACCGACTTCCAGAAGGGCTTCATCAAGGCCGAGATCGTCTCGTTCGATGACCTGATCGAGACCGGTTCCGTTGCCGAGGCCCGTGCCAAGGGCAAGGCCCGCATGGAAGGCAAAGAGTACGTCATGCAGGATGGCGACGTCGTGGAGTTTAGATTCAACGTGTAGCTCGCTCTTGATCAAGGATTTGTTTTGGCTTGCTCGGCCTGACTTCAGTCATTAGTCCGTGGAGTAGACAAGCTTTGGAGCGCGGTGGTGCTCCGCCTTTCGGCTCACAAGCCATGGTTGTATTGCAGTGTGATCGATGAGAATGACTTTGGCGAGCGTCTAGCCAAGCGCGTAGCGCTCGCGGTCATGGCCCGCTATCCGGCTGCCGCGGTCGAGTTCGTTCCGTGGGCGAGTGGTCGGTGGTTCACCACGGCGACATTCACACCTCCCAATAGTGACGGCGTAATAGTGTCGCTGTGCGCTAACTCCGACTGGTCATTCGACCTTCAGGTCGGGCGTTTCCGCGTTTATGACATGGAGCCTATGGCCGGTACGGAAGATGACCAGGTTTCGCGAATCGTTGAAGCAATTATTCAGCTTGCGCGCGACGGGCTGACTCGCACATGGCTTGATCGTTTGATTGGTGGCGGCAGAGACCGCGTGGCCGGATGGCTGCCCGGAGTTCCGTGAGTCTTGAGCGCAGTTCAAGGCCGCGATCTTGATCTAGTTCTCCAGTGCCCAGAACGTCGCAGCGTTTGAGTTCACTCGGCTAAGTCGGAGTGGGGTGACGGACCTGCGTTGTTCGCCATCACCCGGAACGTGGTGGAGTTCCGCTTCAACGTCTAACTCGTGAGCTCTCAGGACGGCCCCGCCTGCGTTGGCAGGCAGGCAGGGCCGTTTCTGTGTGCGCGCCTAGTTGCTCGTGGGGTGGACGACAGCGCCCGTTGAGCTCGGCCGTGATGCGTAGCGACTCTTGGCTCGCGGCATGCATCGCCGCGTGGTGTGGCGAACCTCCGGGGATTGTCTCCCCGGAGTTCAATGCCGTGAGAAGCGCGTCGAGTCCGGGAATTCCAACCATGTACCCACGGTACCTCGCCGTGATGGCACTGGAGCTGCACACCAGATATATCTCCGTAGTGCAGTCATGTCTCGAATCATCATCCGTTTCCGTAACGAAAACGGGTGGAGTTCCGCTTCAACGTGTAGTCACGCGCACTTCGGAGACGGCCTCTTCTGCTTCGGCAGGCGGGGCCGTTTCTGCGCGCCCGCTACGCTCGCCAAATCGCGTCCCGGTAGGCTTTCGAATGGCGTACCCGCCGGCATCATCGACTGTAAGGAAGCTCACAATGCCAGTCATCGCAATCATCGGAGCTGGACCGGGTCTCGGAGCAGCGGTCGCTCGTAAGTTCGGGCGCGAGGGCTTCTCTGTTGCGCTGATTTCGAGGGACCAGTTGAAGCTCGACGCTTTGGCAGCAGAACTTGAAGCGGATGGTGTGACGGCTCGCGGTTACGCCGCGGACGTGCTGGAGCCGGCGGCGCTCGAAGTCGCGCTCGCGCGTGCCGCCGCCGAATTGGGTCCAGTCGCCACGCTGCAGTACAGCCCACTCCCGTCGCCCGACTACCTGAAGCCGGTTCTTGACTTGACTCCCGAGCTGGCGATGGAAGCGCTGCAGTTCTCAGCGCTCGGTCTCATTCGTGCGGTACGCACAGTGTTGCCGTCAATGCGTGAGACAGGTGACGGCAGCATCATCCTGATCAACGGCGGCACCTCGGTGAAAGCACGCGCCGGCTTCGCGGGAACATCGGTGGCCTTTCCTGCTGAGAGCGCCTACGGCGAGATGCTTCACGACGCGCTCGAGGACGAGGGCATCCGTGTCCGTCAGCTCGTCATCCCGGGAGGCATTCCCAAGCTTCAGCTGCCCAACGGCATCGACGACGTCGCCTCTCGCATCTGGGATCTCCACGCCGCCGCGGGGCCGTTCCGCACCATGCTCATCCCGCTCGAGGACGGCAGGGAGTAGAGGTCCGGTGCGCACCGCGTGATGAACTCCCACTGTTGAGTCAATCAGCTCGCCAGATGGGGTTCCTGATCCCAGGCGGATGCATCCGATAGCGTGTGACCATGGCCATTTTTGATCATCTCGGCATCACGGTCGACGACGTCCCGCGGGCGGTCAGGCAGTTCGATCCCGTGCTGGCGGCGCTCGGCTTCGCCCGGCACGACGCCAACGGGTCGGTCTCCTGGAACCTTGACGGTGAGCCGGAGCTCATCCTGCTGCCGGCTCGGGATTCGGGTACCGGGCCGCACCGTCACGGTCGAGTCGGGTGGCAGCACCTGGCGTTCGCCGTCGACTCACGCGAGGAGGTGGACCGCCTGCATCGGATCGCGACGGACACCGGGTGGACGGTCGTGCGTGACCCGAAGGAGTACCCCCGGTTCACGGACCGGTACTACGCCTCCTTCGTCGAGGATGACAACGGCATCCGGATTGAGTTCATGCACAACCCACCGCGCGAGGCCGGCTGAGTTTGTCGTAGGGGTTGTTTGGCGACTGAACGTGGTGGAATTTGGAATTTGGATTTAGCGTTTAGCCCTTGGGCGGCAGCATTTCCGCCTGCTCAGCGGAACCGCACGCGCCAATCTGAAACGATGTCTGTGGTTCGTGGCACGGTGGCGACATGGAACGCGCAGCGATCACCGAACGGGCAGAGCGGATTCTTCAGGATGCCGCCACGATGCTCATGACTCCCAAGGCCGGCGAATGTCTCGTCTGCTTCGTGGCTCGCCAACTCGACGAGTTCGGGTGCGACGGCACCCACCGATTCGCATTGCACTATCGAGACAGCGTTGCACCTCGCGCGACGGCACTGCTCCGGCACCTCTCCGCGATGGGCGCGTGTTGTTGCGACTGCGAAATGTTCATGAACAGCTTCAAG
Organism: Leifsonia sp. Y878; assembly: GCF_057669685.1. NCBI lineage: Bacteria > Bacillati > Actinomycetota > Actinomycetes > Micrococcales > Microbacteriaceae > Leifsonia > Leifsonia sp. Y878. The sequence continues at coordinate 217,614 of NZ_JBYHFS010000001.1, forward strand.
CCCGTCAAGAAGATGTGGGCACAGGCACAGGAACAGGTGGCCGTCGACGGGGATGGAATTGACGAGTGGGTGGGACCGGAGTCACCCGACACGATGCCCCTATGCGGGACGACGCGACGGGGCTCGACCCAACCGTGTGCTAATTGGAAACGCATCTCCCGCTCGCGGTATCGCTGATTTCGGCGATTAAGTCGCTAAACGCCTGATCCTTGCGGATCTACGATAGTGGGATGTCATTCCAGCCACCGTCGATGTCGATGTCGCTTAGGCCGGCGCGATGATCGCCCTGCTCATCGGAGAGCTGAGCGCATTTGTCGGCGGTCTTTTCGCAGAATTGGTATTCGGACGCACACGAGGCGAGGTCGTGCGACGCGGCGTCTTCCTTGGCGGGCTGCGTGTCGTGTCCGGGCGTCAGCCTGGTCTCAGCACTGAGTGGCTCGTCGGGGAATGGCGCATTCGTCCCGGTCGCCTGAGGATGGAGAAGCTGGTCGTTCCGATCGTGGAGACCGTGGCTGGCTCACGTCGGCCAGCGAAGCTGAACGAGATCGTCGGTGTAGATGACACAATCATCGTCACGGTCCGAACGGAGACTGCCGTGCTGGAGTGGTCGATGCTGCGTCGGTTCGACGGACTCGCCCTGCGTGCTCTCGGAGTGCCGGAATCGAGCGACGCCCCTTCGGATGCCTGAGCGCGCCCTTCTTGAACGGTTCCAGTCTGAACATGATCACTGAGTATGCGGGTAGGCGGTTTCTCCACGATGCGGACTTGGCTGACCTACGATGAGGGTCATGAGCGACTGACCGGTCGATCTTGCGTTCGATATTCAGTGTGTTCGCTCGCGGACTCGGATTGGCCACGTGGATTGGGGGTGACGCATGAGGCCTCAGCTCTATTGGGCAACGGCATTGGTGCTGCTTACCATCCGCGGCGTTCTTCTGTGGATTGTCATGCCCGTTGGATTTGTCGCGTGGTTGTTTTTCCACTCATGGACTCAGAGGGCGGCGCTGGGCGAGTGTCTCGCCTGGTACGACGTGAACCTGATCGCTTTCCTTCAACGCGTGCTATTGCGCCCGTTCATTACGGAACCGACTGTCGCGTGGGTTCCCACACGGGGCATGACGGATGTCACGCATTGAGTCAATCCGCGACGTCTATTGAAGGGTCCACGGCCCCGCCTGCGTCGGCAGGCAGGGCTATTTCTGTGTGTGTGTGTGTGCTAGTTGCTCGTGGGGCGGATGACAGGGCCCGTCTGGGTAGGGTGTCCCTGCCGGCAATCACTCCTCCGGAACTGTACTTACCTGCTTCGCCGGTACTCCAACGACCACTGCCCGCGCCGGAATGTCCTTCGTGACGACCGCCCCCGCGCCCACCACGGCCCCGTCGCCGATCGTCACGCCGGGCAAGACCGTCACGTTGGCCCCAAGCCACACGCCCTGGCCGATCACGACGCGGGCCGGGTGCATATCGGCCCGTCGGCTCGGCACCATGTCGTGGTTCAGCGTCGTGATGACGGCGTTGTGGCCGATGAGGGATCCATCGCCGATCTCGATCCCACCCTGGTCCTGGAATCGGCAGCCGCTGTTCACGAAAACGCTCTCGCCGAAATGGATGTTCTTACCGAAGTCGGCGGTGAACGGCGGGAAGAGTTGTAAAGAGTCGGGGACGTCTCGCCCGGTCAGCTCACTCAGCAGTGCCCGCACTTCATCGGGGGAGTTGTAGCGCCCGTTGAGCTCGGCTGCAATACGCAGCGACTCCTGGCTCGCAGCGTGCATCGCCTTGTGGTGCGGCGATTCGCCCGGGATCGTCTCCCCGGCGTTCAGGGCAGTCAGGAGGTCGTCGAGTCCTTGGATTTCGGCCATGCGCCAATGGTAGGCCGCTCTGAACCACGATTAAGTATCCGTCCACACGACGGCGCGGACCTTCCGATCCACGGGTCTGCACGCGACGGCCGCGCGCCGATGGGCGACGCCTAGCCGACCTGTGCCCATCCCAGCGCTGGCCCCAATCTGGTGGCGATGTCGGTGAGGATCTGCACGTAGTCCTCATGGTCGAAGCTGAAGGGCAACGCGAACGCCACTTCATCGACCTCCTGAAACCCGGCATGTGCGTAGAGCTGTTCGGCGATCTGGTCGCTGGTGCCGATGAGATCCGGGGCGAACAGCATCCGTTTCGGCCCCTGTGGTGACGTGGTACGGGGTGTTCGTTCATCGACGTACCGCTGGTACTTTTCCTGCTGTTTCGCTGAGGCCGAATCTGTCGGAATTACCACCAGGCCTTGTGAGACCCGGGCGGGTCCGCGCGCGTGAGCGGATGTCGCGGCGGCTTCACGGAAGGCACGAATCTGCGATTGCTGGATTTCGGCAAACGACGGCTCCTGATCCACTTCGGGGAAGACCACGCTGCTGGAGAGCAGATTGAATCCGTTTGCGCCGGCCCAGATGGCCGATTTCTTGCTTGCCGCTCCGTACCAGAGGCGTTCGCGCAGCCCGGACGAATGCGGCTCGACGCGGTTGGAAAACTCCTCCACGACACCCTGCTTGCCGGAAAATTCCCGGACCGGTTCCCCTGCAATCAAACGGGCAAGCCGGGCTACGCGTTCGTAGCTGAAATCCTCCAGCTCGGCGGAATCGGGGTACAGCTCGTGCTGCACGGTGTCGTAGTGCATTGGTTCGCCCACGCTCACTCCCGGATTGATTCGTCCGCCGGCGAGCAGATCTACGGTGGCCAGGTCTTCGGCCAGCCGCAGCGGGTTTTCCCAGCCCATCGGGGTTACCGCGGTTCCTAGCTCGATCCGGGATGTGCGCTGGCTGGCCGCGGCCATGACAGCAACGGGGGAGGAGATCCCGAACTGCAGATGGCGGTGGCGCAGCCAGGCGCTGTCGAACCCAAGTCGTTCGCCCAGTTCGATGACCTGCAACGTGGATTCGTGACCCACGGCTGGGTCCGCCGGATCGAACATGCCAATAGTGAGGAATCCGAGCTTGCGCAGTGGACGTGAAGAGTCGGGCATGGCTTCCTTCATTGGTCTGAGTACGGCCGAACTCATGATGTGCGAGGAACCACGAGCTCCTGAGAATGCTGTTGCCCTCAACGCCGTTGACTTGGGAACGTGGGTAACTCGCCCCAGAGTACCCAATGAACACCAGGCACTATCGGGTTCGGCATCCGTTATTCGACCGGCCCTGTGACGATCATGGGCGCAGGATCGGGTCGGTCACGACGGCCAGTTGAAGTCTCTGCCTGTGCCGTAGGAATCTCGGCGGGAGGTGTAGGCAAGGGCCGCGTGCTCTCGTGCATCGTCACCGATTAGCACCCGCAGCGGGCGGTTGGCGTCTGAGAGGTGTGCGACCAGTGCGTCGGCCGCAGCGCGCGGATCTCCATCCGACGACGGCGCATCGGGGTCGACGGTCGGCCAAGGTATCTCCGCAGTGCCGAACATGGCAGTGCGTAGATCGTCATACTCCGGTTTCGGGGTCGCGAATGACATGCTTGACCCTGCCCAGTCGGTTGCGAATCCGCCCAATTGGGCGATTGTTACGTGGATATTGAACTGTGCAACCTCGGCAGACAGTGCTTCGCTGAACCCTTCGAGTGCCCACTTACCCGCGTTGTACAGGCCAAATGTCGGCATCGAGCCGATGGCACCAACCGTCGAAATCTGCACAATATCGCCACCACCACGGGCCCGCAGGTGGGGGATCGCAGCCTGACAGACCCAGATCACGCCGAACACATTCAGGTCGAGATGATCGCGGGCCTGCTGTTCGTCAAGCTCTTCGATAGCCCCGACGAGCCCGCCGCCCGCGTTATTCACGACGATGTCGATGCCGCCGAAGGCCTGCGCGGCGTTATCGACAGCAGTGGCGACTGCGGCGGCGTCGCGGACATCGAGCAGGATCTCCCGCACCGCGTTCGGGTGATCACGTTGCAGATCCGCCATCGCTCCGGGGCGGCGAACGGTTCCTACGACGCGATCTCCTAGTTTCAGGGCGGCCTGCGCGAATGCCCGGCCGAGCCCGCGGCCGGCTCCGGTGATGAGCCATGTGCGAGTAGGGCGTGATGATTCGGTCATGGTGCAGATCCCTTCAGCGATACGGTGCGTCTCGTCAGGCTATCTGTGGCCAATCGCGCTGTCAAGACGGTGCGTCTCGTCTCGCCGAGATGTAACATGTCTCCATGACTTCCACTCCTTCGGGCTCCGCGCGTTCCGATGCGCCGGGCCCCGATGCCGCCCGGCGAAGCGATCGAGCCCGTCGGGCGATTCTCGTCGCTGCGCGCGACCTCGTTGGGGAGGTGGGATACACCAGGCTGACCATCGAGGGAATCGCCGCCGCAGCGGGTGTGGGCAAGCAAACGATCTATCGATGGTGGCGATCCAAGGCTGCCGTGCTCTTCGACGCAATTCTGGATGCCAACTCACAAGGGGAGGGCGCGGTCGCGCTGCCGGATACCGGAGATTTCGAATCCGACCTGCGGCTGATGCTGCGGGAAACCGTCGCCGCGCTGACCGAGCCGGCCAACGACCGCCTTCAACGCGCGATCACCGCAGAGATCCAGACCGATGTCGTCGTCGCCGAAGAACTGGTGCAACGGTTGCTTCGCCCGCAGCTCGATGCGACCGCCGCACGGATCGCGGCCGGTATCCGGGCCGGCCAGGTCGACGAGTCCGTGGATCCGGGGCTTGCGGCTGAATTGCTGTTCGGACCGGTTTTCCACCGTTGGCTATTACGCACCGGTGAACTGGACGACAAATTCGCCGATGGCGTGCTCGCCATGGTCCTGACGGGACTACGGCCACGCTAGACGCGTCGTCAGTGTCGCTGCCCTACTGCGGCTTCCGTGCGGCGGTAATGAATCCGTGCGTCCGCACTCCGGGATCGGTGCGTCTATCCATCCCGGTGATGGTGAATCCGCACGCTTCGACGCGCGCGGACAAGAGTTCCAGCGGCCAGTAATACGCCGTCGTCACGGCGTGGTCGAACGGTTTGAGTTCAGGCCCCTCGAAGAAGCCGAGCGCCAGGCTGCCGCCCGGGCGCAGGCAACGCGCGAACTCGGTCAGGGCGGAGTCGATGAGCTCTGGATCCGTGTGAATGAGGGAGTACCACGAGAGGATGCCGCCGAGACTTTGGCCATCGATGTCGAGGTGCTCGGCTTCCCCGATTCGGAAGCGGATGTCTGGATATCGACGCTGTGCGGCGGCGACGAACTCCGGGGTGGGATCGATGCCCTCGATCTCGAGATTGTGCTCGGACAGAAAGTGCGTCCATTGCCCCGGACCGCAGCCGACATCAATGATCGGTCCGGTGAGTCCACGCGCCCAGGTGAGAACAGCGTTCCGGTCTGCTTCGGCGGCGGCGTCGATCGTGCCGAACAGCTCGATGTACTCCGCCGATCGCGCACCGTACGCGTGACTCACTTCTGAAACGTTCATGATGAGCATCCTAGATTCTCGGCGCTTGCGCCGGTCGGTGGAGGAATTCGTGATGACCGGGCCCAGAGTGTGTGCCCCGAGTGTGTTCTGTGCGGGAACGTCGTGGAGTTTAGGTTCAACGTTCAACCAGAGACGAGCTGCCCGCAATCGCAGGGCAGCTCGTTCGCTCAATGGGCAGTCCGATCAGTTTGCGCGGTCGGCGAATCCCGATGGCAGTTCGTTCGGTCCAACTTCAACAACGCTCTCGTTGTTTTCACCGACGTTTTCGAAGAGCGTGATGCGAGCGAACTCCGGAACGACGTAGATCGGGTAGGTCGGGCCAGCATCGCGGTAGGCCCGCATTTCGTCCAAGTGATCATTCTGGAAGAGAACGGTCTTGCTGCCGTCCTGCTCGATCCACTGCGGGAAGAAGATGGTGCCGTGCAGGACGCGTCGTCCTGGCAAGACGTTGACGACGACCGAGGTGCCGGTCGGCTCGTTCCAGGAGACCTTGTAGACGTCGTCGGCAAGCTGAACCAGATCGACCGTTTGGTCTCGCACCCAGCGGCCTCCGACCATTCCGGTGTGGATGCGGTAGTCCATGGTGGTGGCGTTCTTCAGGTACATCTCGTACTGCCAGCCGTTGGCGTAGGTGTAGATGAACCGGTGTCCGACGATTCCAGAGAGATCCTGCGGAGGAACTGGATTCTCAATGGTCGTAGCGGCGTTCTCGGTGGTCATGGTGAAGCTCCTTGCTGAGATCAAACAGTGTTTGCCCGCCTCGGACGGGGCGAGTCAATCACTGTCACAAAAATAGTACGTCACAAAATAGCTTTGAGACAAAAGTCTTTTGATAGGTTTACACTGAAGCCATGAACAACGCGGGCAAGGTCGGGTCGGATGAGGCATCCAGAAAGACGACTTCCGCTCGGGTTGCTGCGGGACTCGGCGGATTGCTGGGTCCTTTGCGGCGAGCAGTGCTTCGATCGACCCGCAACGCGGAGGGCCTGCCGGACTTGCCGGAGGCGCAGATCGAACTCCTCAGGGCGCTCTCCACTTCTGCCGATGGGCTCAGCCCAAGTTCTGCGGCTGCCCTCATACGGGTTGCGCCGTCCACGGTGAGCAACCTCGCCAGGACGATGTCCGCTGCGCGCCTGGTGGAACGGATTCGCCCCGAACACGATCAGCGCACGGTGGTACTCACGGCTTCAGCAGAAGCGCTGCAGCTGCTGAAGCGTTACGACCGGGCCAGTTCGGCTGCTCTGACCAGTGTCGTTGAAGAGCTTTCTGACGCCGACCGTATTGCGCTTGAAGAATCGCTGCCGGCTTTGGGGCGACTGGTTGCAGCGCTGGAGGCCGCTGACGGTGTCACTGCGGAGAACCGGCCGGTGAGTTCGCTGCCCGGATAGATCTCGGCGCCCGGCACCGATTGGTCGCAGCGAGCGCGCTGCTACGGGGCCCGTGTTTCCCGGAACTCCTCGATCGAGACGTTGAACTTGTGCATCAAGTCAGCGAAGGCGTTGACGTCATCAGTAGGCCAGTCGGCCAGAATTCTGTCGAGGGCGTGCACAGAGCGTCCGCGTGCCTCTGCCAGCCGCGCTCTCCCCAGGTCGCTCAGTGTGAATTTTCGCGCTGCGCTGCCGGCCGGATCGAGGATCCGTTCAAGCAAACCCTCACGCACCGCCACGGTCGTCTGGCGCTGCAAGGTCGAGACATCGAGACGAAAGGCCGTGCTCAGCTCGCCGATCGACATGGGTCCCTCCCCATCGATCCGGCTCATCAGGAGATAGACGCTCCGGTCAAGCCCGTCCTCGGCGCGATGCTGGGCGATCGTATAGCGGCTGAGCAGTGTCTGCTCGTATTCAATGTCAGCGATGCGACGTTCCATTAAATGGATTCCTCCCTCGGCCCTTAACATCCTACTTCACGCGTGTATGATGAACATTTTGTGCACTCTGCACATTCGTTCTGAAGGGCCAACTTGTCCAAGAAAACCTCTGCCGGCGTCCCCGGCTCAGGAGTAGTCGTTGGCATCCTCGCCAGTGCCGGTATCGCCTCGTCTATTACCCAGACCATGGTCACGCCGCTCATCCCTCAGCTGCCTGCCATCTTCAACACCCCGGCAACAAACACGGCATGGATCATCACGGCCACGCTTCTCGCGGCAGCGGTGGCAGTGCCCATTTCAGGCCGCTTGGGTGACCTGTTCGGCAAACGCCGCATGATCCTGATCTTGGCTATGCCGCTGATGCTCGGCGCCATTGTGTGTGCCATCGCCCCCACGGTGGAAGTCATGATCGTTGGACGTGCCATGCAGGGCCTGGGTTCGGGAATGGTGCCGCTCGGCATCGCCATGCTGCGTGATCTTGTGCCGAAGGAGCGACTCTCCGCGGCGATTGCCACGGTGAGTGCCACGCTGGGTGTTGGTGGTGCGCTCGGCATGCCGATCTCAGCGGCAGTCGTTGAATTCGCAGACTGGCGGGCGCTGTTCTTCGGTAGCGCGGTCGTCACGCTGCTCGTTGTGGTGGCAATTTGGAAGTTCATTCCGGTGCTGCCCGCGGGTGCGGCTGGACAGCGCTTCGACTGGTTGGGTGCCATCGGTCTGACCATCGGTCTGGTCTCGCTCATCCTCGCTGTTTCCAAGGGGTCATCCTGGGGGTGGGCTTCGCCATTGACCCTGGGTCTGCTGGGCATCTCGGTGGTCGCTCTGCTGCTGTGGGGAATCTGGGAAACACGTACCAAGGATCCACTGGTTGACCTGCGCACCGCAGTAATCCCGCGCGTGCTGCTGACAAATATCGCTTCAATCTTCGTTGGTTTCGGAATGTACGCGAGCATGCTGGTCATGCCGCAGCTCCTGCAGCTGCCCGCGGAGACCGGCTACGGTCTGGGCCAGTCGATCCTCGCCGCCGGTCTCTGGATGGCCCCTGCGGGCTTGATGATGTTGGTGCTCGCTCCTGTGGGTGGCCGACTCACCGACGCGCGCGGTCCCAAGTTCACCCTGGTGTTGGGCGTTGCGGTTATTGCGCTCGGCTATGGTGTCAGCCTGCTGGGCATGGGGAGCACGTGGGGTCTGATGGCCTCGGGTCTCGTCGTCAATGGTGGCGTGGCTCTGGCGTACGGCGCCATGCCAGCCATCATCATGGGTGCAGTTCCGCTCAGCGAAACCGCTGCCGCCAACGGGTTCAACACGCTGATGCGCTCGCTGGGTACCACCACGGGCGCCGCCGTCATCGGGTTGGTACTGGCGCAGATGACCATCGACTTCGGCGGGGTTTCTGTCCCGTCTGAAGCCGGATTCCAGGTTGCCCTGATTCTGGGCGCTGGGATCTCTGTCATCGCCGCAATCCTGGCCGCATGCATTCCCGCAGCCGCTAAGCGGATGCCGGTCAAAACTGATGCGCAACCGGAATTGGTTTCGGCCAAGTAGGACGCGACAGGGGCGGACGGCTCACCCCGAAACCGCACGCAGAATCTGGCGGCGGTGACCGGCACATGTGCCGGTCACCGCCTTTTTTGGCTATCATGGGCACCTTGAAGAATCACATGCTGACGGCAGTCAGATATGTCGCAGGTGCGCTGGATCCGGTTATGGGGGACGCAGCGGATCGCCACGAAAATCGGATTCATACGTGAACTACGCAGCACGGCAGCAACGCGCTCAACAACTGGTTCAGGAGATCGGCCTTCCGCGCCCCCTGACCTCAGAGACTTTGCACCACCACATGGAGCAGGTTCGCAAGAAAAAGATCGTCATCATGCAGGCGCCCCCTGGGATGGTCGACAGCGGAATCTGCGCGCTCTGGCTTGAGGTGGCAGGTGAAGGGTTCGAGCGGATCCACTACGCCCCAACAGACTCCGCTGTACACCGCCAGCAGTTCGTGAACCATGAATTCGGCCACATGATCCTCAACCACAAGAAGGTGACGATGCCGGCCGAGAGGATCGCGCTTCTTGCGCCCCTCATCCCGATGAACGCCATCGTCTCAGCGCTCTCCAGAAGCAGCTTCACCGATGAGGAAGAAGCGCTGGCTGAGGCCATTGGAGACGAACTCGCGATGATCCTGCGGAAGGACGCGTCACTCAGCAGGCGTGGAGTCGAAACCGGATTTGGGCAGGTGCTCTGATGTTCGCGCTTATTGAATACGCGGTGCTCGCGGCTCTCTGGGGCACGACCCTTCTCCTGGTGCCCAGCGCGCTCCGCGGCACACGGCGTCTGCTCTTCTGGTTCATGTTGGCTTTCGCCGTCACGATAACGCTGATCAGCGACGGCCCATATGCATTCGTCGACCAGCTCCTGGGGGGAGTCGACCTCACGTACTTCATCTTCCATGCAACGGCGATCATCTGCGTGGCCCTGTTCGACGGCCTCATCCAGACGGCTGTCTCCAAGGTCGGGTTGACCCAGACCAGGAAGCGGGTTGCCTTCTGGGGCTCGACCGGACTCATCCTTGTTCAGGCTGCACTCTTCTTCACCAGCGGCTGGGAAATCGACAACATCCAGTTCATCGGTCCTGGCGACTGGAGTCAGCTGGTCTACAGCTTCACGACCTGGGTTGCTCTGATCGTTCTTGCGATCTCGACAATCGTCGCGTGCGCATCAGACTTCACACGCCAGCGGGACGGAACGATCAAGGCAGCGCTCGTGATCATCTCCCTCGGTTGGGTTGTCATCTCCCTCTACGTTGTAGTGCAGATGGGTGTGGCGATCGCCAGGGTAACGGGTGACACCTACGTGAGCCCGACAGTTGATTTCCTGTCGGTGACGTGCCCGCTCGTCGCATCCGTTCTCTTGGCAGTTGGCCTCGGCCTCCGCTTGCTGGTTGGAGTCGTCAAGAACCTGATCGACGCAGCCAGGAGCCGACGACTGTTGTGGCAGCTCACCCCGCTCTGGGAGCGGCTGCTTGCTGACGTGCCTGAGCTCAGTATGGAAGCACCGACATCACGGGTAAACCTCTACTTCCGCAGGAACCACACTCACCACCTCCACCGTCGTTACGTCGAGGTTCGTGACAGCCTTCTTCTCCATCCAGAGCAGCCGCTCTCCGATCGCGAAGCCAGACTCATCCGCAGGGTAGAAGCGCATATTCAACACGCATCAGATACACGAACTGGGACCACAAGCGATTCGAGGATCAATGAGTACCAAGACGCCCGATGACGCTGCCGGGGCCGGAACTCCGCAGGCCACGCCACAACAAGAACTCGCGCGCAAGCTGAACCTGCTGCTCGACGTCGTCGTGGCCGAGGGAAACACCCCGTACACCTATCGCGAGATCGCCGCCGGCCTCAAAGCCAAGAAGGTTTCGCTGTCGCGTGCCCGATGGCAGTACATGGTCAGGGGCGAAGGCCCACTGGTCAGTGACGTCGTACTTCTCACCGAGATCGCCAACTTCTTTGGGATTGCACCCGAGTACCTGCTCGGGTCTGACGACGACCTGCCGGAGCGCATCGACTCGCAGTTGGAGCTGGTGCGCATGATCCGCGTCAAACGAGTGATCAACTTCGCAGCCCGAACCCTCGGCGACACCTCCCCAGATGCTCTTCGAGAGATCACGAAGCTTCTCGAGGGCGGGCTGCCAGACAGCTTAGGCCAGACAGGCGAGTAGCGCCATTCACCGCACACGCACCCAGCAACTCCACGAGGTGCGACACGCCTCACCAGAGGACTGGGAGGCGACGTTCCGTGGCTTGGCCCTCGTCCACTTCGACTCCGAGATGAGGGTGGGGTTCCTCCTCGCCTACTACCGCAGCTTCGGTGTCCCGCACATCTCGGATGTCCTGGTCGGCTCGGGGGAAGTGACAGGCCGTCCACAGAAGCGGGCTTCAGACACCGGCATCGTCATCTACGAGATCATCGCGAACGGGATGGAGAGCGAACGCGGTGAACGGATGATCGGACTTCTGCGACGAGTTCATCGCACAGTTCCGGGAACCGGCGACGACTTCCTCTACATTCTGATCTCCTTGCTCGTTCTGCCGGTTCGTTGGATGATGACGAACGGATGGCGCCAGCTGGAACCGGCTGAGGTGCGCGCTGCACACCGGTTCTACCAGGAGCTCGGACAGCGGATGGGCCTGACGAATATTCCGCCCACCTACGATGCAGCTGCCGAATTCTTCGACCGCTACGAAGCAGCAAACGTGCGCCCGGCACCGGCGAACCAGACGTTGATGGCTGCAGCAACAGAGCTCACCGCGGTGCGGCTGCCGGCATCACTTCGGCCCCTCGTCCCCAGCATCCTCAGCGGCCTCATCGACGACCGCCGGTTCTGTGACGCTGTCGGGCTGCCGAAACCCAGCAGGGTCATGACGACTCTGGTGAGAGGGACCGTCCGACTGCGTGCCGCGCGAGCAGCCAGAAGGCCGCTGCCCGTCACCGCACGGTTCGTGCCAGGTGCTGCCGGTTCATCGTCGTCGTACCCCCACGGGTACGAACTCTCAGAGATCGGTCCAGAAGCTGCGAGCACAAAGTCGAGCAGAGGGTAGACGATGTGATTATTTTCGCTTAATAGCACTAGGCTTAGACATGTCCAAGGGGGGATAAGGACGGAAGTGCGCCGGAAACCGGGGAACATATGTGGGGGGCCGGCGCGCTTCTTCTTTAACACGTTTGAGGCGGATCACCCGCCAGGCCTGCTGTTATGGTTGGCCGGCATGGGGAAGATTCGATCGTTCGGTCTTGTGGCCGTACTGCTCTCGGGGTTGGTTGTCACGGGATGTTCGCTCCCTGAGTTCGCCTGCCCCGCCATCGGGTGGAACAACATCGTCAACATTCACCTCGACGGAGATGCCGGCGCCGTAGCCGTCATCGAGGTGTGTGAAGACGGTGCCTGTTCGTCGTCGGCATCCGTTCAACAGGCATCAAATGAGCCGCTGAAGCTCGCGACGCTGACCCCCGAAGAGCCAGAGCCGTCGACGTCCTCGACGTCATCCGCTGTTCCCTTTCCATTCTTCATTTCACGCGTCGACGACAGCAGCTGGACGGTCTCGGTGGGGATGACGACTCCGGATGTGCTCACGATTCGTGCGCTGTCGTCGGACGGTGAGCTGCTCGCCGAACGAGAGGTCGCGCTCGAATGGCACCGCGTGGGCGGCAGCGAGGAATGTGGCGGACCCGGTGAAGCTGGCCCAGTTCGTCTCAGCATTCCGTCGTGAGAGCACAACGCCGCCCGGTCAAGTAGACCGGGCGGCGTCGTCGTGTCAGCTGACTGAGCGGCTTAAAGCTCGGTCGTGACCTCCCATGACGAGTGGATGGCGCCATGGATGTAGTTGACCTCCTTGGCGTCGCCGATCACATCCACGGTGAGACCGGCTTCGCGAAGCCCGTCGGCGAGGGGCGCCGCTGCCGTGGTGCCGTCTGCGTAGACCACCATGGCGGCGGGGGCAGAGAAGTTCTCCTCACCCTCTGTCCACTCGACGCTCTTCGGCGTGATGCGCGTGATCGCGACGTTGCGGTGGATCTTGACACCGTGAGCCAGGGAATCCTTGACCGCAGTCCAGCGTCGCGGCATGGCCAGCGGCAGGCCGAGCTGCTGCTTCTCGTGCAGCAGGGTGACGTGGCGGCCGCGCTCGGCGAGGAACTCCGCGAGCTCCAGGCCCACCAGCGACCCACCGATCACCACGACGTCCTTGCCCATCGGCAGCCAGAACTTCGTGAACTGGCGCACGAACTCTGGGCTCTTGGTGACGCCGGAGAGGCGACCAGCCTTCCCGAGGGTGCTCAGCACCAGGCCGGCCTCGTCAGCCGTTGCAGTGCCGAGCATCATCGCGCGCAGGGTGTCGCCGGTCTGCACGTTGGGCAGGTCGCCGCCGGGGAAGTCCGGCTTGGGGCGCACAGCTCCCGTGGCCACGATGACGTGGTCGGGGCGCAGGGCCTGAATCGATTCGACGGTCGCCGGGGTGTTGAGCTTGACGGCGATGCGCAGTCGCTTGATCTCCGACTTGAACCAGCGCAACAGGCGCTCGTTGTCTGGGGTGGTCATGGTGGAGAACCACATCGTCCCCCCAAGGCGGTCGGACTTGTCGATCACGGTGACGCGGTGACCGCGCTCGGTGAGCACCCTGGCGCTCTCCAGGCCGGCGGGGCCTGCACCGATGACCACCACATGCTTGGATGCCGACGCCGGCTTGAGTGGCAGCACCGCTTCATTACCCAGCGCGGGGTTCACCGCACAGAAGGGGGTGTCGTCGAAGAAGTTCTCTGCGACACACAGGTAGCAGTTGATGCACGGGCGCACCTGGTCGAACTTGCCGTCGCGGAGCTTGTTCGGCAGGTCAGGGTCGGCGAGCAGCTGACGTCCCATGGCGGCGAAGTCAATCTGGCCGGCCGCGAGGGCCTTCTCCGAGACCTCAGGAAGCATGCGACCAACCGCGATGACCGGGATGCTGACGTGCTTCTTGATCTCGGCGGCGTTTGAGATGTAGGCGCCCACCTTGCTGGGGAGCGGGCCATCCGTGAAGTTGTCGAAGGGGTTGCGTCCCCAACCGGTGACGTGGATCGCGTCGGCGCCAGCCTTTTCGAACAGCGCCGAGGCTTCGATCGATTCTTCGAGCGTGAGACCGCCCTCTTGTCCGTACTCTTCGCCGGATACCCGCACGAGGATGGCGAGGCGGTCGCCCACCCGCTGCTTCACAGCGCTGATGACCTCGCAAGCCAGGCGTGCCCGGTTGGCCAGGGTGCCGCCATACTCGTCGGTGCGCTTGTTGTCACGCTGGTTCAGGAACACGCCGAGGATGTAGCCGTGGGCGACGTGGATCTCGATGGCGTCGGCGTCGGCCTTGGCGACGCGCTCCGCGGCATCCGCCCAGGTGTCGATCAGCCAGGTGATGTCCTCGGACGTCATCTCGTGGTACGAAGTCTGCTTGCCGGCGGTGGCCGCGCCCATCCTGCGCAGCTCGTCGGGGGTGCTGTCGGCCAGGGCCGACATGTTGTAGCTGTAGTCCGGCGTGTTGGGCGCCAGAACCGCGCGGTCGTTGGCGGTGTCGACGCGGGCGACCTTGCCGTGGTGCGTGGACTGGACGCAGAGCTTGCTGCCCGCTGCGTGGATGGCGTCGGCCAATGCCTTCAGTCCGGGGATGAACTTGTCTTCTGACAGCCCCGGCTCCTTCATGGATGCTGCACCGTAGGGGAAGGCAATGGCGCACGCGCCCGTGATGATCAGGCCAGCCCCGCCCGCAGCGCGCGCCACGTAATGGTCGATCTCGGTCTGTTCGATCTCGCCATGCTCTGAGACGTTCATGTCCATAGCCGGGAGGACGATGCGGTTGGGTGTCTGCATGGACCCGATGCGTCCGGGGCTCATCAGATGCGGGAATGTCTTGGTGCTCATAGCTTAAGAATACTTGCCCCGCGACACTATTCTTCACTATCGCAACGCCGCAACGCCGCAACGCCGCAACGCCGCAACGCCGCAACGCCGCAGCGCTCCAGAGATCAACGATCCCTGGAGCGCTGCGGTGAGTGGGTGCGGTGGGTGAGCAGCCTGGGCAGGTTAGATGCTGACGCTCGTCTTGCTGGCGAAGGACAGCAGGGCCGCGTTCACCTCGTCGGCGTGGGTCCACAGCAGGCCGTGAGGTGCGCCTTCGACCTCGACATACTCGGCCTCTGGCAGGGCGTTGTGGAATCGACGGGCCGTTGCATCGATGGGCAGGATGTTGTCGGCCGTGCCGTGCAGGATGAGTGCCGGCTTCCCGCTTGCGCGGACAGCCTCGACATCGTCACGGAAGTCCTCAATCCACGCCGGTACGACGGCGTACGCGGCGACAGGTGCGCTCGCGGCAGCGGTGTTCCAGCTCGCTGTCACGGCCTCCTCGCTGATGCGCGAGCCGAGTGTGTCGTCGAGGTTGTAGAAGTCGGAGAAGAAGTTCGTAAACCATGCGAAGCGGTCGCCCTTGGCCTGCGCGGCAATGCCGTCGAAAACCTCCTGCGGAACACCATCGGGGTTGTCATCACGTGCCACAAGGAAGGGTTCGAGCGAAGCGAGGAACGCGAGCTTCGCCACGCGCTCGTGGCCATAGTTGGATACGTACCGCGCGAGCTCGCCGGTTCCCATGGAGAACCCAACGAGGATCACGTCGCGCAGGTCAAGCGTCTCGAGAACCGTGTTCAGGTCGGCAGCGAATGTGTTGTAGTCATAGCCGGCGGCGGTCTTGCTTGACTGGCCGAAACCGCGGCGGTCGTATGTGATGACGCGGTAGCCGGCGGCGAGCAGTTCACGTGTCTGGCGTTCCCAGCTGCGTCCGTCGAGCGGGTAGCCGTGGATCAGCACGACGGGCTGCCCCTCGCCCTGGTCTTCGTAGTAGAGCTCGATCGATGTGCTGTTCTCGTTGCCAACAGTGATGAATCCCATGATTCTGTCCTTTCGAAGCCCCAGTGAGAACGGTCGTTCTCGCTGGTGATATCTACAATCTAGAGAACGTTCGTTCTCATGTCAAGTACACTCGAGGAATGACGAAAGATGACGCTCGCGAACGCGTAATCGCCGCAGCAGAGAGCCTGTACTACAGCAAGGGATACGCAGCCGTTGGCATGGACGAATTGCGCACAGCTGCTGGCGTGTCACTTCGACGCCTGTACTCGCTGTTCCCCTCGAAAGACGACATCGTCGTGGCCGTGCTGCGCCACAAGCATGACGAATGGGAATCAGGACTCACGGAGCGCGTTGCCGCAGCGGGCGAGAGCCCTCGGAGTCGGCTGCTCGCCGTCTACGACTTCCTTCAGGACTGGTTCTGCACGGGCGACTTTCGGGGGTGCGCGTTCATCAATGCGTTCGGAGAGCTTGGCGGAACACATCCTGAAGTCGCAACGCTCGTGCGTGAGCACAAGAAATCGTTCCAACGCTTCATGACCGGCATGGTGAGCGAACTCGGCGCATCCGAGACGCTTGGTGCGCAGCTGTCGATCCTCGCCGAGGGTGCACAGACCACGGCCGCGATCTCGTCGGATCCCAGCGTCGCCATGCAAGCGCGGGCCGCGGCCGAGGTTCTCATCGATGCTGGGCTCCGCCTGCCCTCAATGCCGGATCCGATTGAGCACTAGCCCAAACGGGGTCACACTTGCCCAAACGGGGTCACACTTGAACCATGAGCATGGAACAGGTTCTCGACGAAATCAGGTCTTTCGACGGTGTGCTGGAGCTGGCTCCTGGCGAAGGAAGTGAGTTTCCGCAGATCGCGTGGGGCGACCATTTCTTCTATTACGCCCCAGATGGCACGATCCCAGAGAACACCCAGCCGTACGCGACGATCGTGACGAAAGACTATCCAGACGACACCCTGTCCAACCTTGATTCTGCTGACCGGTGGCGGCTGAACATCCATGTCGGTTCTGCGGAATTCACGCACCTCATCGGCGAAAGTCCACGTGACTTTGCCTCCAGGGACTTTGCATCCCGTGACTTCAGCGGGGTCGATGAAATCATGCCGCATCCGGTCTATGGGGCACTCGGCTGGGTAGCCATTGTGAACCCAGGCAACCACACCATGTCGACGGCTTTGACGCTCCTTCGTGAGGCCCACGACGACGAACGGCGACGCGCAGAGCGCCGGGCAAGCGAGCGTTGAACACGCGTGATCCTCACCACCCGCGCTCGTGGCGTGGCGATCGCAGACGCATATTTCCCGTAGCCACAACCCGACCGGGGCAAGTTTGCCAGGGCTTCAATCGATCGCCGGTGGTAAAATTGGCACAGCGGTTGGGAGATGAGTTCAGCCATGATCGCTCGGCGTTTTCTTGCTTGTGCGGCCTTGTTCAGTGTGGTCGGCCTTCTGGCCGGATGCTCGACGGGGAATGGCGTGAGCCCAGCCACCTCGTCAACAGCGACGAGTTCGCAGGCACCCACCCAAGCACCGTCACAATCACCCACGCAGGCACCCACCCAGGTACCCACCGAAACGCCCTCGCAGGCGCCTGGCCAAACGCCTCCCCAGTCGCCCACCCAGTCGCCCACAGGGGATGCGACCCCACTCATCACGTTCGACAGCCCGGGCGATGGAGCAACCGTCTCGGTGCCATTTCTCGTTGCGGGCACAGCCAACACCTTCGAGGCGGCGCTGACCGTCGATGCGCTGGATGCCGGCGGCGACCAGCTCTGTGTGCGCGACATTCAGGCCACATCCGGCACGGGAACTCCCGGTACGTGGAAGGGGTCGCTTGCCTTTCCTCCACCGGATGCCGCGGAGCCCGTGACGCTGCGCGCCTACGCCCACAGCCCGAAGGATGGAAGCATGACCGACCTCGTCGAACGGTCGATCACGGTGTCGGCGGAGCGTCCGGATATCTTTCTGACCACGCCAGCGTGCGGTGACGTCGTTGCCCCCGGCCAACCCCTCGCGGTCACAGGTCGGGCGGCCCTCTTCGAAGCCGCGCTCACGCTCGAGTTGCGCGACGCATCGGGCACGGCAGTGCTCACACAAAACATCGTGGCCGATGCCTGCTGTGTGGAGTCCAATTTCAGTGCCATGCTCGTCGTTCCAGCCGGTCTTGCAGCCGGGATGTATGACCTCGTGGCGTTCAATACCAGCGCGGTGGATGGCAGCATCCAGAACGAATTCGCGGTGCAGATTCAGGTGCAGTCATAGTTCCGACTAGGCTCACGTGAACGAAGCCGTTGGGG
This sequence comes from Leifsonia sp. Y878, assembly GCF_057669685.1. Classification (NCBI taxonomy): domain Bacteria; kingdom Bacillati; phylum Actinomycetota; class Actinomycetes; order Micrococcales; family Microbacteriaceae; genus Leifsonia; species Leifsonia sp. Y878. The sequence continues at coordinate 235,641 of NZ_JBYHFS010000001.1, forward strand.
GTAGACCGGATGTTCGACCGCGTACTGAAGCACAAGCGCTTGCCCGTCACTGTCACCGTCGCTGCCGCAACCTGTGTGTTGCTGCTGTCGGCATGTGCGAGTCAACCGGCGGAATCGCCGACAGTGGCGCCGAGCCCAACTCAGACCAGTTCCGGTGATCCGACCGACGCCGCGATCGATCAGACGCCGGCGCCGACCGACGTCGACCTGAACGACCCGAGTTCGTGGATCATCGACTTCGACAGCATCGGCCCCCTTGAGCTCAATGGCGAGATCAGCGCGACGGAGCAGTCAATGGCTGCATTCACCCGCACCGTTTACGACGGATGCCCGTCGGTTGTGTCCTTCGACAAGTCAGGGTTCCCGAGTGTTGTCATTCCCGACAGATTGGGAACAGGCCTCGTTGAGCAGATCGTTTTGCAGGGAGGCGCGACGTCTGCAGAGGTCAGCTCCGATTCGCCGCGAACGCAGAGCGGCATTGGAATCGGCGCCACACTCGACGAGCTCACAGCCGCGTATCCCGACATCACGTTTCAGGATGACCACAGCACCCCGCACTACGCATTGCCGGATGGCACCGGCAACTGGATCAACTTCTCAATTTACGAGGGCCTGGTCAACGACATCGTCGTACGCGACAGCCCCGTCGTGTCCAAGGAGTACTGCAGTTAGCCTCGCGACGATCGCGTGATGGAGCGCTCGATCAGCTCAGCATCCGCCGCATCAGGATTCGCGGAATGCCTCCTGAAACGGATGTCGTGTCAGCGGCTTTCGTGAAGCCTGCCTTTTCGAACATGCCGCGGGTGCCCACGAACGCCATCGTCTGGTCGACCCGCTGCCCTGCATTGTCGACCGGGTAGCTTTCGACCGCCGGGGCGCCGGAGGCCCGTGCGTAGTCGATGGCTCCGTCGATGAGCGCGTGTGTGACGCCCCGTTTGCGAAAGCCAGGGCGCACGCGGATGCACCAGATCGACCAGACCGGGAGATCATCGATACGTGGGATCTTCCGTGAGTTCTCGATGGGGTGCAGTTCGGAACGCGGGGCCACGCCCGCCCAGCCAACGACGTCCCCGTCGAGATAGGCGAGCACGCCCGGCGCGAGTGGACGCGAACACAGCTCCCGCACTGTGTCGGCACGATCGCTTCCCGTAAGCGCCCGGTTCTCCTTCGAACTCAGCCGCCACGAGAGGCACCAGCACACCGACGACTCCGGGTTCTTCGGACCGAACATCGTCGTCATGTCGTCGAAGTCGTGTGCGGGCTTAATCGTGATCGTCATCGCGAGTGCTCCCTACCGATCCGCTGTTGGCTGCGTGTTGAAAAGACGCGCCCAGAGCTGATTCAGGGTAGTCAGCTCCGTTCTGCCGTCGTCGTAGGCGGCGACGAATCGGACGATGTCTGGCGGAGTCGCGTTCTGGTACGAGAGGTAGCGCGCCACGTCGCCGCTCGTCGCAATGCCGACAAGCTTGTGGCCGAGAGCAATTCCCGGAGCGGTTGCATTGTACGCAAAGTTCGCAGCATCACCCGGATGACGTGTGATGGCCGACTGAATGACTTCCGTTGGAATGTCGCGGTGGAGGTCTGCGGTCATCGTTCGTACATCGTCATTGGGGTCATCGAGGAGCTGCTCGATCTGCGCGAGCGTCAGGTCCCCGCGCAGCGCGGCATGGGCGCGAATCTGCCAGACATCGCTGGCAAGCATTGCGTCGATATCTGGATCGTTCACGGAGCATCCGTTCTAGTGCCATCCGGTGTCGGCAGGCCGTTAGGCCGACGCGGCCGACCGCCGGTGCTAACCTCGCCGAGTACGTCGACGATACGCCCCGGAGGACCATGAACGCTTCAGCGACAGACACCCGCGCCGAACATCCGCTCGAACGGACTCTCGGGAACGCACCGATCACCGCCGTTCGGTGGTCCGCCGCGATTGTTGACGCCGACACGGGGGAGACGCTGTGGGCGCACGCCCCGACGGTGACGCTGAAGACCGCGAGCGTCGGCAAACTGTTCTTGCTGGTGGAGATCGCGCGGCAGGCCGAGCTCGGTGAGCTTGATCTTGACGAGCCCGTCACCCGCACGGCGTCGGAAATGGTGGCTGACTCCGGGATCTGGCACGTGCTGTCTGCAGACACGCTGAGCATCAGGGATGCCTGTGCCCTCATTGGAGCGGTGAGCGACAACCTCGCCACCAACGTCCTCCTTCGGCGCATCGGACTTGACCGGGTCAAGGAGACCACTGAGTCCCTCGGCTTCGTCGATTCTGCGCTGCTCGACCGCATACGAGATGAACGCCTGCCTGAACATCCGCCGACCCTGTCGGAAGGTAACGCCGGAGAGCTCGTACAGCTGATGGCACGCCTGCACGCCGGCGACATTGTCTCGTCAGTGGTCTCCCGGCGAGTACTCGGCTGGCTCGCTCTCAACACCGACCTCTCGATGGTGGCCGCTGCATTTGCGCTTGACCCGCTGGCGCACGCCGAGGTCGACCGTGGCATCCGTCTGTGGAACAAGACCGGCACCATCAGCACGGCGCGAATCGACGTCGGGGTGGCAGCTGGGGCGACCGGTCGCACGCTCGCGTGGGCCGTGCTCGCGAACTGGGACGACGCTGGGGCTGGCGATGACCCCCGCGATGCCGTTCTGGAGCGGATGGCCGCAATCGGAACCTGGGTGCGAACGGAACTCGAACGCGGCTGACCTCGCTGGCGTCCTGAATGCCCTAGGTCACAGAAGCGGCGCCCGAAAGGTGAGTCTCGGGCGCCGCTTCAATCCGTGCAGACGCGTGACTAGCTCGCCGTCGCCGGTGCCTCCGGCGTGAAGTTCAGCGCCAGGTCGACGAGGAGGCGTGTGCCGAACCCCGTCGCACCCTGGGTGCGCCAGGAGTCGTCGGCATCCGCTTGCATGGTGCCCGCGATGTCGAGGTGCACCCACGGGATGTCGCCCACGAAGTCGTTCAGGAACAATGCGGCCGTCGTCGCCCCCGCATACTTGCCCGCCATGTTCGCGATGTCGGCGATATCTGACTTCAGCTGCGGACGGTAGCGGTGCTCAAGCGGCAGCTGCCAGATCGACTCGTCGGTGTTGCGTGACGCAGCCGTCGCCTGATCAACCAAGGCCTGGTTGTTGCCGAGCACGGCGGCGGTGTGCGTGCCGAGCGCCATCATGGCCGCTCCGGTGAGGGTGGCGATGTCGACGATGGCATCCGGTGATTCCTCAACGGCCATCACCAACGCGTCAGACATGACGAGGCGACCCTCGGCATCCGTGTTCTTGACCTCGACGGTGGTGCCGCCACGAATGGTGAGCACATCGCCGAGTTTCATAGCCGAGCCGGACGGCATGTTATCCGTGCACATCAGGTAAGCAGAGACCGCGGTCTCGCATCCCAGCTCTGCGAGGGCCGTCATGCTGCCGAGCACCGCGGCGGCACCGGCCATATCCATCTTCATGGCCAGGTGCATGGGGTCAGACGGCTTCAGCGAGATTCCGCCGGAGTCGTACATGATGCCCTTGCCCACCAGGAAGAGGTGGGGAGCGGATGCCGCGGCGTCGTCGGCCGGCGTCGGGGTGTACGTCAGCTTGATGATGCGGGGTTCTTCGACAGATCCGGCGTTGACGCCGAGCAGTCCGCCACAGCCCATGTCAATGATCTGGGCTTTGTCGAAGACCTCGACGCCGAAACCGTACTGGTCGCCCAACTGCAGGGAGACATTGCCCAGGTCGGTTGCCGTGAGGTGCCCTGGCGGGGTGTTGGCCAGGTCTCGGGCGAGGTTGGCCGCGCGGGCGAGGATCTCGCCGGCCTGGACGCCCTCAGTGACCGAGGCAACCAGTTCAGGGGCAACCAAGATATCGAGAGCGGCGAGTGGAACGTGCTTCGACGTCTTCTGCAATTCGACGTAGCGGTACCGGGCGAGCAGAACGCCCTCCGTGATCAGCTGGCCGAGGTCTTCTGCCGGCAACGCGAAGGTGTCGCCGAGGGTGATGCCGATCTGTGTGTAGCGGTGCGCGGCGCGAGCGAACGCGGCGGCAACGTCGCGCAGGCCGGCCGGCGTCTGCTTGGCCACAGGGCCGGCGCCGACGACGAAGAAAGCCGGCCCTGACGGCTGCGGGAGCAGGAGTGTCTGGCCGGGTTCTGCGTCAAACCCGGCGCGGCTGAGTGCCGCCCGATCGACGTTCAGGCTCTCTGGCAGGTCGCCATCCTGGCCGAGGACGAATCCGAAGGCGTCCAGCTCGGCGGAGAGTTCGCTGACGACCTGGATGCCGACCGAAAGGTCCGGCGACTGTGACGGGATTGCGGTGAAGGACGCGGGGATGAGTTTGTAGCTGTTGTCTGTCATGGTGTTACGCAATCGCCTGTGCCTTGAGCAACGCGAACTCGGCATCGGTAAGGGCACCGGATGTGTGGAGTGCGGCCAGTCGCTCAAGCTTGGCGATCAGCTCTTCCGTGGTCTGCGGCGCTGCAGGCGCTACTGCGACAGGAGCTACAGGAGCTGCTGCGACAAGCGCCACAGGAGCTACTGCGACAGGCTGGGCTACGGCCTGATTCTGGGCCGCGCGTCCGTGTACGGCGTTGGCCGTTGCCGCTGCGGTTCCCGTGATTACCGCGGTGCGCGCCGCGGTCCTCGCGAGGCTGCGGGTTCGTCGTCCGAAAGCCATGTTGTTCTCCTTCTGTGGTGGGTGCTGAGCCTGTGGGCTGAGCCTGAGTTCTGTACGGGTATGAAGTGGCGGGTCGTTCCTAGAACGACCAGAAAATGGGGACGACGAATGTCGCGACGGCCAGGAAGAGCACAACGAGGGGAAGACCGAGCTTCCAGTAGTCGCCGAACGCGTAGCCGCCTGGGCCCATCACCATCGTGTTGGCTGGCGTGGCGACCGGCGTGAGGAATGAGGCGGCCGCGGCGACGGTGACCGCCATCAGCAGCGGGAGGGGCGAGATGCCGGTCTCCGTCGCGATGGCGATGGCGATCGGCGCGACGATGAGCGCGGTGGCCATGTTGCTGATGAGCTGGCCGAGGATCACGGTGACCACCGCGATACCGAACACGAGCAGGTACGGACTGGAGTTGCCCACGAACGAGACCAGGCCGTTGGCGATCAGGTCAGCCGTTCCGCTGACCTGGATGGCCGTTGACAGCGGGATCATGCCGCCGACCAGGATGAGGGTGGTCCAGGAGATAGAGCGGTGCGCCTGATTCACGGACAGCACGCGCAAAAGCACCATCGCGCAGGCGGCCAGGAGGGCCGCGATGGCCGGCGGAACGACGCCGGTCGCCAGCAGGATGACCATGCCGGCCAGCACGCCGATTGCAGATTTTGCCCGTGGGCCCATCGGCACAGCCTGGCGCCGAATGCTCTGCGGAGCGTCGACGACGACCACGTTCGGGTCGATGGTTCGCGCATCGAGCGCCTCCCAGGTGCCACGGAGGAGCATGACGTCACCCTCGGCGAGAACCGTTTCGGTGAGGTCTTCTCCAGAACGCTGGATGGCGATGACCACGAGGTCGCCGCTGTCGGTCACCATGCCGGTGAACACGTTCTCGCCGATGAATGACGAACGTGGCGGCACCACGACCTCTGTGACACCCTTCTCCTTGCTGAGGAGAGTGCCATCATCGAACAGCGAATACTGCTGGGCGAGCGTGTCGGCGTGCGCGCTCAGGTCGCGGGGCGCGACCTTGGCGTTCCGCTTCGGCAACAGGCGTGGGCCGAGGAACACCGTGATCAGGATGGTGCCGATCACCAGGGGAATGCCGACGAGTCCGAAAGCGAAGAACCCAATCGGCCGTCCAGTGGCGTCAGTGGCGAGTTCGGAGATCAGCACGTTCACCGGGGTGCCGGTGAGAACCAGCAACGACCCTGCATGGGCCCCGAAGGCGAGGGGCATCAGCATTTGCGACGGCGGTTGCTTGATGCGGATGGCGAGCACAACGACCATCGGCACGAGCGCGGCCACGGCGCCGTTCACGCTGATAAGCGCCGTCACAACGGCCACCAGCATCATGACCAGGGTGACCAGTCGGCGCTTGTTGTCGCCGGCTCCTGCCACCAGCTTCTGGCCGGCCCACGTGGTGACACCCGTGGCATCGAGGCCTTCGCTGACCACGAACAGGGCCGCAATGAAGACGATGACAGGGTCGCCAAAACCGGCAAGGGTCTGTTGGAACGTCAGGATTCCCGTCGCGTACAGCGCGAGCGCAACGCCGATAGCGACAATGCCCACCGGGATCTTGTTCCAGACAAAGGCAGCGATGGCCAGCGCCAGGATGACCAGTGTGACGACGATGGGGTTCATGGGCTACAGAACCTTTTCCGGCTCCGTGTCTTCCCTGTCGGCATCCGCTTCATCGTCGTCTGGCTTGCCAGAGGACAGCTCAACAGGGATGTCGCCCGGACGGTAGTTCGGCATGCGTCCGGCGGGGATGATGGCGAGCAGGGCAACTCCGGCGAGAGCGAGGAGCGAGACGTTCAGTGCTCGCAGGCGCGCGTCTTCGTTGATCGCGACGGCGGCATCCACCTGCGCTGCGGTGGCATCCGTCTGCGACAGCACATCCTTCAGATGGTCATTTGTCACGAAGTTGGCGTTGTCAAGCGGGACCTGTTCGATGAGGGAAGCTGGAATCTCGGGGTGGGCGTCGGCCTCTGTGGCAATGATGGAGCCCAGGAGACTTACCGCGAAGACGCTGGCGACTGCGATTCCGATGCTGCCCGAAATGTTGTGCACGAGACCGCGCCAGGCGCCGACGTCGCCGGCCAGCTTTTTCGGAGCGGCGGAGAGCAGGGTGTTGAACACCAGTGCGACGATGGCACCCTGACCGAGGCCGAGGATGATCAGTCCGGCAATGACGAAGATCTGCTCCCACTCGTTGCGAATGGTGAACGCCAGAATGACGAGGCCGAGGGCAACAATCACGAAGCCGACGCGCGCAATCTGCCGCGGGGGGAATCGCTTGTACAGGTTGGCCACGACGGAACTCGCCACGAAGATCGAGAGGGTGTACGGGATAACGGCGATTGACGTTTCGAAGCTCGTGCGGCCCTGAACGATCTGGATGTAGAGCGGGATCAGGAAGTTCGCCGCGGTTCCGACGAAGAGCATCGCGGCCATGGCGAACGTCGTGGCCTTCTCTGAGCCTGATTTGAGCACGGCGAGATCGAAGATCTGCGGCTTGCCCTGCGCCTTGCGCTTCCGCAGCCAGACGAAGAAGGCCTGGCCGCCGATGATGCCCAGCACGATGAGAACCGGGGCGGGGGAGAGGCCGAGGATCTCGAACGGCGCGTTCGGTGTTGCGAGAACGACGCCCCACGAGTTGAGTCCGCTGAAGCCGAAGCTGAGCAGGATGATCGAGCCGGCAGCAAGCAAAGCTCCCACCCAGTCGATCACGACGTCGGACTGCGGTGGAACCACCTTGAGCTTGAAGCTCAGCGCAAGGTTCACAATGGCGAGCACGACGATGAGTGCGAAGGAGTAGCGCCAGCCGATCGTTGAGGCGAAGGTGCCTGCGATGAGCAGGGCGAGCACGCCGGCGGCAGGAATGGCGGCGGCGAGGAAGCCGATGGACTTCGCCTGCTGTTCGCCCTTGAAGTTGGCGGCGATGAACACCACGAGCGCAGGGGCGATGAGGGCGATCACCGCTCCGGATGCTGCCTGGGCGATGAAGAGCATCGCGGGGCTGACGCTGAGCGCGACACCGGCCATGGCCAGGCCATGCACAGAGACGGCGATCTGGAAGACCCGGCGGGAGCCGAACTTTGCGCCGACCTTCGCGCCGAGCAGGATGAACGCGGCCATGGCGAATGTGCCGGCGGTGATGGCCGTGCCAACGCTGGTCGCCGGGGTGTTGAGGTCGGTGGTGATGCCCTCCATCGAGACCGTCAACGCGTTCACCGCGAAGGATGCCTGGATCTGCGTGAGGACGACGACAATCAAGGGAAGCCAGGATGCGTTGGCCACTTTCGTTGCTGCATCCTTTGAAACGCTCTGTGACATCGTTCTGCTCCCCGGTCGTTGTGCTGTGATTAAGAGTCAGGTTACGGGAGCGGGCCTCAACTTCTGAAACCATTAACGAAGTGTTTTGCAAAGTGTCTACGAGACATGAAAATTCCTCCGGTGTAGCCTCGAATTATGACGCCTGAGAAGCTGGCGAATCTGGTGCAGTTGCGCCGGGCGCGAGACCTGATCGATCGTGAGTATGCGCGTCCGCTCGACGTGCCGACCATGGCCAGGCGCGCGCTCATGTCGCCAGCGCATTTCTCGCGGCAGTTCAAGGCCGCCTACGGCGAAACGCCGTACAGCTACCTCATGACGCGTCGGATCGAGCGGGCCATGCAGCTGCTTCGGGCGGGAATGAGTGTGACGGATGCCTGCATGGCGGTCGGCAGCACATCCCTCGGTTCGTTCAGCTCACGGTTCTCCGAGCTCGTGGGGGAGTCGCCGAGCGCGTACAGCCTGCGTGAGCACAGCGCAGTGGAAGCGATGCCCGCCTGTGTTGCGAAGACGCACACGAGGCCGGCGAGGGCGGCACGGCCAGCAGAGTCGGCACCGGCAGCAGAGTCGGCACCGGTCGGCGAATCGAGCAGGATTCGAGAAGCCACAGGGACCGCGGCTGCCTAGCGTTGGTGCTATGACAATCGCACTCCAGTACTCACACATCACCGTCAATGACACAGACGAATCGCTGCCGTTCTATCGCGACGCTCTCGGGCTCGAGGTTCGGAACGACGTTGCGTCTGGTGGGTTTCGATGGGTCACGCTCGGCAGCCCAACCCAGCCGGGTGTGGAGATCGTGCTCTCCGAACCGCACGCCGGTCGGTCGCAGGCCGACGGCGATGCCCTGCAGGAACTCCTGACCAAGGGATCGCTGCCGAACATCGTGTTCCGCACCGATGATCTCGACGCTACGTTCGAGCGCATCCGCTCAAGTGGCGCAGAGGTGCTGCAGGAACCCATCGATCAGCCGTGGGGTCCACGGGACTCTGCGTTCCGCGATCCGTCGGGGAATATGGTTCGGATCCTGCAGGCATAACCGACCGTCAAGCTTCGTGCATATTTCTTGTGCATAGATATTGTGCATAGTCGCGGCGCCTGACACTATGGTGCCGTGACGGATGACGATCAGGCCTATGTAGGGATGCGACTCGACGAGCGAGCGGTGCGTGTTCTCGCGCATCCGCTGCGGTCGAGGATCTTGAGCGAGCTGCGCCTGCATGGTCCGGCAACGGCGACCATGCTTGCCGCAGCCCTCAGCACGAACACCGGGGCGACGAGCTACCACCTTCGCTCGCTGGAATCCGTCGGACTCGTGGCTGATACGGGAGAGGGCGTCGGCAAGCGACGCGAATGGCGTGCGGCGACGGACTACCACTCCTGGACGACCTCTGACTTTGCTGGCGATGAGGACGCGCAAACGGCTCTCGGGTGGCTGCGACGTGACTACGTGCGGCAGTTCGCGGCGCGTGCAGAGCACTGGCTCGATGTCGAGAGCGAGTGGCCGGCGGAGTGGGTGGACCACGTTGGGCTGAGCGACAGCCTCGTGGTGGTCACCCCTGAGCAGGCGAAGTCTCTGGCGGCTGACCTCGATGCCGTCCTGAACCGCTACCGAGGCGCCGGCAACGATGACCCGCGCGCGAAGCGGCTGCTCGTTGTGACTCACCTGAGTCCCGCCGAGCCTGACGAACTGCCGCAGCCAGGCGAGTGAGTCGGCGGTGATAACGCAACTGTCCGTCAGGGAAGCCGAGCATCGACTGCTGCTCCTGACGCTGACGCGCTGGCTTCCGGTCGGGATGGTTTTCGGGCTGACCGTGCTGTTGCCGCTGGAGCGAGGGTTGACCCTGGTGCAGGTGGGGTTACTGCTGTCAGTGCAGGGATTCGTTGTGCTTGGACTCGAGCTGCCGACCGGCGGACTGGGCGATGCGAGGGGCCGGCGGCCAGTGCTCATCGCATCCGGGGTGCTGGCGGTGGTGTCCACGGCATTGTTCCTCGCCGCTGACTCGTTCTGGTTGTTCGCTGTGGCAATCGTTCTGCAGGGCGTCTTCCGTGCGCTGGACTCCGGCAGCCTCGAGGCCTGGTTCGTCGATGTCGCCGAAGCCGTGGATGCGACTGCGCCGATCAGCCGCGCGCTGAGTCGCGCTACGGCGCTGCTCGGTGTCGGGATCGCGGTCGGCGCCGTTATGGGTGGAGGTCTGGTGGCGTGGCATCCGTTTCAGGGGATGTCGGCCCTCGCGCTGCCGTTCATCGTGGCCACCGCGCTGTTCGTCGTTCATACGGTTCTGCTCGCTGCGCTCGTGAAGGAGCCGCGGCGCATGCGTGCTGCGGGGCGGACCAGCGGCTTCGGGCTTGGCGCGCTCCGTGATGTTCCTGGCGTCGTCCGGGCTGGGGTGAAGCTGGTGCGGGACTCGCCCGTACTGCGCTGTCTCGTGCTCGTTGAAGTGTTCTGGAGCGTCGCGATGGTTGCGTTCGAGACGCTGGCGCCGGTGAAGCTGGCAGATGTTCTGGGGAGCGAGCAGTCGGCTGGCGTGATTTTCGGACCGGTCTCGGCCGTGGCCTGGGGGCTGTTTGCGGCCGGGTCTGTGCTCGCCGGCTTCGCCAGTCGGACGATCGGTGTGGCGTGGGCGGCGATCCTGGCTCGAATCTTCAACGGGCTGTTCGTGGTCGCGATGGGAATCGCCGGCGGGGTGGTCGGCCTGGTCGCAGGCTACTGGCTCGCGTACGTGACGCATGGCGCAGCTGGCCCGATGCACAACACGTTGCTGCATCGGCAGGCGACATCCGCTAATCGAGGCACCGTTCTCTCGATCAACTCCATGGTGGGCGGAGGCGCGTATAGTCTCGGATTGCTCGCCTTGACCGGGCTGGCCGACGCGACAACTGCCGGTATCGCCGTCATCGTTGCCGGCGCGTTCAGCATCATCGGCGCCGCTCTCTACCTTCCCGCCCTGCGACAGGAGCGGGAGACGCGCGCCTCCTGAACGTCTGCCCGTCAGACCCTCCTGGCATGAATTGCGTACCACTAGAGTCGAGCGATGGGGACCTCACACTTCGAAATTCGAGCGACGACCGAAGACGACTGGCAGAACGTCAGGGCGCTTCGGCTTGAGATGATCGCTGACACGCCGCACGCCTATGCCGAAACGCTGGCGGACGCGCTTGGTCACGATGAGGCAGAGTGGCGGATGCGGGGTCGTCGGGGAACGGATGGCCGAGGCACCGCGCTCGCGGCAATCGACGAATCGGGTCGCTGGATCGGCGCTATGGGCGGCTACTCAACGGCGGTGACGGGCCCGATGCTGGTCGGCGTCTACGTCACTCCGGAGTTTCGCGGGCGGCACGCCGGCGTGACGGATGCTCTCCTCGCCGGCATCGAGGACTGGGCGCGAACGGAAAGCGATCGGCTGACCCTGCATGTGCACGAAGACAATGTGCGGGCCCGTACCGCGTATGAGCACAGGGGCTTCGTGGCGACCGGAGCGGTGATTCCGTACGTGCTGGATGCCACGCAGAGCGAGCTGGAAATGATCAAGCCGCTCTAGCGCTGCGCCTGAGACGACGCCTGCACATGGACGACACCTGCACATGAATAACGCTGCTGAGCCCCCTGGCGACGGCGGCCAAAGCGACGAGCAGTTGGCAGCCGGCATCCGCCAGAGCCTGGATCAGGCTGTCGACGCGCTGACCCGTGCCGGCGCACGCGATGAATGGCATGCCACCTTTGTCGCGCCGCGCAAGGTGTTGTTGTTCACCAAGGCTGCGGCGTTGGTGCCGAACGGTCGCGTCTGGCGCCTCGGTGTCTTTCTGCTTGGTCATGACGGCGCCCTGTTTGCAACGGGCGCAACGACCAGGGCGGTGGAGCCGGGCCGGGCCGGCTACCAGTCGAACTCGGCCGAGGAGCGTCGCGGCTATCGCGCGGCCGCGATGAGGGGACCGTTCGGGAAGGGAGAGACGGTCAACTTCGACACCGCAGAGATCGTGGTGGATGCCGACCACCTTCGTTCCTCGACGGGCCCGCTGTTTCTCGCGGACGGCCGCGCACTGGTGCGCTGGAACAGCGCGGCAGACGACTCGACGGCCATCGACTTTGACAGCTATCTCTCCGAACGCGTGAGCTTCCTGCTCGACCCGCCCGGCGGCGCCTGAGCGGGAGCCGCTGCTGACGCAGCCTCTGGGGCCCGCCACTCGACAGGCACGTTCCGCATCACCAGAACGCTGTCGAGTGCTGCTGACCCAGCAGGCAATGCGGAGAAGAACGTGGAATCGACGGTGACGGGGCGGCCGGCCTCCACGCGCCACTGTGTCGTCGCCAGTTGAAGCCCCTCGAGCGTGCGCCCGTCGCGGGACGGAGACCAACCGACGGCGCCATTCTGGAAGAAGGCTGAGGCATCCGCCAGGGTGTCAAAGAGTGAACTTGACCACCTGTCGGTGATCTCAACATCGGCCAGGACGCTCGTCTGGGCGGCGGTCATGGCGACCTGCACTCGGTTGTCTGTTTCGGAGCCGGTGAACCGCGCGTGCCTGTGCACGCCGGGAAAGAGTCGGCCGCCGGCGGCAACAGGCAGCCAGGATGCGCTGTGGCGCTCTGGGATGTAGACGCCGGCGTGGGTGCCGGATTCGTCGTCCCATTCGACGGCGATGCGATGCGCCGCGTTCTCGGCGCGCCACCCGATTTCGGGGCGGACCCATGTTGGGCGTACGGCACCTAGTCGGATCAGGCAGATTCCAGCAACAGCGCTTCCGTCGACGAGTTGCGGACGAAGCGAATCGGGCAGGAGCGACTGGGCGACGCTCGGATCGACGCGATAGTTGACGAGCAACCGGCGCTCGATCGTGGCGGCAAGTTGGGGCGTGGGAACTCTCATGCGTGGGACTCGCTCTCTGCCTGGGGTGCGTTCTTACGGATGCCGCGCAGCACTATTTGTTCCGGGCAGACGGTGGAGAGGAAGTCGCCGACCGACAGGGCAAGTCGGTCGCCGACGAGGGAGTACAGGATGCGGTTCGAGTCGCGACGCTCTGTCACCAGGCCGGCAGCCCTGAGCACGCCGAGGTGTCGGGAGATGGTGGGACCAGAACTGGGAAAGCGAGCCGCAATCTCGCCAGCGGCCATCTCGCCGTCCTTCAGATCCTGCAGGATCTGCCGCCGGGTGGGGTGGGCCAGCGCGGTGAATACGTCCGTCGAGGTGTCCTGCATATTAGCAATTTAGCACTAGTGCTAAATTGCGCAAGAGGCAATTGTCATGGGGCTTCGGGGGTAGGTCGGTGAGCCAGCAGCGAAGGGGCTCAAGATCGTCGTGCCTTCCGCGCGGCCCCGCTAGGCTCTGGCCATGGTTGCCACACCACTCCGAATTGTCTGTCTGCTCTTTCCGAACGTGACCCAACTCGACCTGACGGGTCCTGCCCAGGTGTTGGCGCGCATCCCGAATGCCGAGGTGCATCTCGTCTGGCACGATCTCGCCCCGGTCGCGACCGACTGCGGCTGGAGCATCGTGCCGACCACAACATTTGATGATGCGCCTCAAGCCGATGTGCTGTTCGTGCCGGGGGGAGACGGCGCATTCGAGTGCTTCGACGATGCCGTTGTACTCGACTTCCTGCGGCGGCAGGCAGCAGGTGCCCAGTGGGTCACCTCGGTTTGTACCGGTTCGTTTGCTCTTGCCGCGGCGGGACTTCTGACGGGCAAGCGGGCGACGAGTCATTGGGCATCGCTGTCGATGCTGAGCGAATTCGGCGCGATTCCGGTGCGGGAACGAGTCGTCGTAGACGGCAACCTCATGACCGGGGCTGGGGTCACATCCGGCATTGATTTTGCGTTCACGCTCGCCGGGCTCATCGCAGGCGAGGAGGAAGCACGGCGCATTCAACTCGCGCTCGAGTATGACCCTGCGCCCCCTTTCAACGCCGGATCTCCTGACGACGCAGACCAGTCCGTTGTCGACTCCTTCAGGGCAGCGGTTGCCAAGAAGCGGATGCCGCGTGTGGCAGCTGCGGTCGCCCGCCTCAACCAGATCAGTGGGCGCGAGACGTCGGCTGCACCGAAAAGAACGGATGACAGCGTGGTGACCCTCATCCGCTCGGCGCTGTTATCCGATCGGGCCGAGTATGCGTATGCGGCGACCGCGCCCGCGGATGCGCGAATTGTTTATCTTGCCGGTGCTTGTCCTCTGGGCAGTGATGGCAGCACCGCCGGTGTAGGTGACTATGCGGCGCAGGCACGAAAGGCCGTGGAGAACATGCTTATTGCGCTGGATGCGGCGGGCGCCGGAATCGACGATGTCATCAGCACCCGGGTGCTTGTCGCGTCTTCTCATCAGTCCGATCTGGGAACCGCCTGGAACGTGGTTCGTGCGGCGTTTGGCGACCATGACGTGCCGAGCACTCTGCTGGGTGTGACGGTTTTGGGTTACGACGATCAGCTCGTTGAGATTGAGTGTGTCGCGGTCGTCAGGGACTGAGCTGGAGCATTCGCGCTAGTCCAGAACGCTGATGCGGCGCGGGTCAGAACGGTGGCGGGTCGTTCTCGTCCGGCTGTTGGATAACGGAAACGGTTCCAGCGGATGGTTGGGGCTGCGGCGGTTGTGGCTGCGATGGCGGTGGTTGCCACGATGACTCGTGGCGGCCGTCGATGGGCAGAGTCATCCCCACATCGCGATTGTCAGGCCTGGTGGTGTGCAGTGTGCCGGTCGGGGATCGCCATTCCAGGACTCCGCCGGCGTTTTGGGTGACGGTCCAAGTGGTGGCGTGTTTCATGCGGTGGCAGCGTTTGCACAGGCAGGCGAGGTTTTGGGGTGTGCTGAGTCCGGCTGGCCATTCTTTGGTGTGGTCAGCCTCGGTGTGGGTGGAGGGCCTGTCGCAGCCGGGACTGCGGCAGGTTCCGTCGCGAATTTGCAGCCAGGTACGGAGGTCTTTACCGATCTTGTACTTGTGTTGATTCATCGACAGGTATTCACCGGTGTCCGGATCGGTGAGTACCCGGAGGAATGACGGCGCCCGCAGGGTGAGTTCTCTGGCGGTGTCTGGATCGATGGGGCCGTAGCCCTGCAGGAAGCCGGGTTCGTCGCTGTGGCCGAGGAGCGTCATGGCGGGAACGGTGACGATGACGGTGGGGCGGATGCCCCAGTTCGGCGCGCCCTTCCTGTGGCGCAGTGTCATGCGACCGGTGGGAAGCGGTGCCGCGGCACCGGCATTCTTCCCGGTGCGCGTGGACTTGCCGGTGCGCGTGGACTTGCCGGTGCGTGCGGACTTACCCGTGCGCCTCGAGCGTTCCTCCCACGGCACGATTTCCATGTCGTCGAGCACGACGCCCTCGAGTAGCAGGGCGGCTGCCACGTCGGCGCGGAGTTGGGTGAGGGTGCGGGTTTCACCGTCGCCTTGTTCGGCGGCGGCCAGGTCGGTGAGACGGTCGAAGATGCCCTTCGCTTTCGGGGTGGGTAGGTAGGCGTGCAGCCAGGCCATCCCGTCGAGGTCGGGCTCGAACACGATGCGCCGCGTGGACCGGGCGTCGACGGTGCGGGTCACGATGGATTCCGGGTGCAGGCGTTCCCTGGCCTGGATGACTTTCTTTCGGAATATGTGCACGGGCATGTGGGGTGCCAGGGGCAGTACGGCGAGTTCGAAGGCGGCTCTGGCCGAGGCGGGCAGGGTGCCGACCTGGTTGATGATCACCGCGGCATGCCTATAGGAGATGGTCGTGCTTTCCAATGCGGCGAGTGTGGCCGGCAGGTCGTTGACGAGGGTCTGGCTTTCGGAGATGAGTTTCCCGGCGGCAATCTGTGACACATTCTCTTGCGCGGCGACGAGCGAGGTGAACACGGTGGCGATCCAGCTGTTGCGTTCTCCGTCTGACATCTTCGGGTTTTTGAGGACGAAATCGTCGGAGAGCTCTGACCAGGCGCGGGCGATCTCCACGTGTCGGGCACGCCGCGCGAGGAGCAACGTGATTTCGGCGTTGTCCTGCGCGACGTCGTCAAGGTAAAGCTGGGTGCGATCGGCGTAGCCGGGCGGGAGCTCCTCGGCGGACGTCGGCAGCGTCGGGTAGAGATGGCCGTGCAGGAATTCCGGGTCGTCGTATCCGTCGGCGGCGAAGGCTGCGAGCACGTCGGCGTCGGTCATGCCCTCAAGCGGGGTGCCGTGCGAGTAGTGCAGCGACGCACGTTCGGCGAGGGTGAACCGTGAGAGATCGACCTCAAGATCGACGTCGCTGTCGGTCTCGGTGGTGATGAACGGTGCCTGGTTCATAGGTCTAAGTCAACACCCGACCACTGACATTCTTACCGGGGCGACCCATGCCCTGCACGGGCTCGATGTTGGCCGGTCCGGAGACGGTCCGGAGACGGTTTCGAGACTGGTTTCGAGACGACGGCTCCTTCGTCGCTGTCTCGTCAACCAGCGGGTTGCTTGTTTGCTGCTGTCTCCCTCGCGTCATGCGCACCCGCGACTATGCCTGGGCGTTTGAGGCGGTGCCGCATCGCCTCGCGCCGTCGCTAACCTTGATGGATGACCGCAACACTCGTAGCCCAGGGCCTCGCCGGCGGCTACGCCCACCGCACACTGTTCGAATCGCTCGATCTCACCGTCGCCCCCGGTGACGTGGTTGGGGTGGTCGGCGTCAACGGCGCCGGCAAGTCGACCCTGCTGAAGATCCTCGCGGGTGTCGAGCAGCCGCAGGCTGGCACGGTCACACTCTCACCAACGGATGCCTTCGTCGGCTGGCTTCCCCAGGAACACGAGCGCGTTCCCGGTGAGACCATCGCGGGCTATCTCGCCCGCCGCACCGGCTGCGCAGAGGCGACCCGCGAGATGGACGAGGCTGCTGCCGCACTCGGCGACCCGAATCCGGCGCCGCGGCCAGACGGTCTCGACACAGCGGATGCCTACTCCCTCGCCCTCGACCGCTGGCTCGCGAGCGGGGCGGCCGACCTCGATGAACGGCTCCCCATCGTGCTGGCCGAGCTCGGGCTGCGCCTGGACGCGAGCGCAGCCGACAGCGCAACAATCGCAAGCGGTGCAACCAGCACTTCCGGGCTCTCCGAAGACACCCTGATGACGTCGCTCTCTGGGGGACAGGCCGCCAGGGTGGGGCTGGCCGCGCTGCTGCTGTCCCGCTTCGACATCGTGTTGCTCGACGAGCCGACCAACGACCTCGACCTCGATGGCCTCGACAGGCTGGAGTCGTTCGTGCAGGGACTTCGCGGCGGAGTGGTGCTGGTCAGCCACGACCGCGAATTCCTGGCGCGCTGCGTCACCCGCGTGCTTGAGCTCGACCTCGCCCAGGGCGCCAACCGGGTCTTCGGCGGCGGTTACGACGCGTACCTCGAAGAACGCGAAACGGCGAGGCGCCACAAGCGTGAGAAGTACGACGAGTTCGCCGACAAGAAGGCAGACCTGGTCGGTCGTGCACGCACCCAGCGCGAATGGTCGAGCCAGGGTGTGCGAAACGCCATGAAGAAGGCGCCGGACAACGACAAGATCAGGCGCAAGGCATCCGCTGAGTCAAGCGAGAAGCAGGCGCAGAAGGTGCGCCAGATGGAAAGCCGCATCGCCAGGCTCGATGAGGTGGAGGAACCGCGCAAGGAATGGCAGCTCGAGTTCACCATCGGCTCAGCTCCGCGCTCGAGCACCGTGGTGTCGACGCTCAGCAATGCGGAGTTCCGGCAGGGTGATTTCACGCTCGGGCCCGTCTCGCTGCAGGTGAACGCTGGAGAGCGCATCGGGATCACGGGGCCGAACGGTGCAGGAAAGTCCACGCTGCTGCGCGCACTGCTCGACAGGCAGGCGCCAGACAGCGGCACCGCGAGCCTCGGCACCAGCGTGCGCATCGGCGAGATCGACCAGGCCAGGTCGCTGCTCGCCGGTGAGCGCCCGCTCGCGCTGAGCTTCGAGGAACTCGTGCCAGACCTGGCCAGCGGAGAGGTGCGCACGCTGCTGGCCAAGTTCGGGCTGAAGGCCGACCACGTGAACCGTCCGGTCGATGAGCTCTCGCCGGGCGAGCGAACCCGCGCCGGCCTCGCGCTGCTGCAGGCGCGCGGCATCAACCTGCTCGTACTCGACGAGCCCACCAACCACCTCGACCTGGCCGCCATCGAGCAGCTGGAGCAGGCGCTCGAGTCCTACGAGGGCACCCTGCTGCTCGTGACACACGACAGACGGATGCTCGAAAACGTGCACACAGACCGGCACTGGCGGGTGGAGGCCGGGCAGGTCACCGAGCTGTAGGCGCCCTGACCCGCCGTCATCCGCTGCCATTCGCCGTGCGTTCAAGCGGAGTAATTGCGAAACGCCGTGTGAACGTGGCGTTTTCAGTCGGCGAGTTGCAAAATCTCCGCTTGGAGGGGAGCGCTTGGAGGGGAGGTTAGCGGCCCTGACGCTTCTTGAACGGCTTCGGCTGGCCCTTGACCGCCGGGGTGCGGCCCTTGCCCTTTGACGCCTTGGCCTTGCCACCTGCCGGGACCTTCGGCGGCTTGACCGGCTCCGGCGCCGAAGCGATCTCTTGCTTCGCCTCCGCGAGGAAGAGCGAGCCGACCTTGGTCAGCTTCGTGCCCTCGGCCGTACGCGTGAAGAGCGGATGCCCGACCTCGGTCTCGAGCTTCTCAATCGATGAGTACAGCGAGGCAAGCGGAATGTTCAGTCTGTCTGCGGCCCTTGGAAAGTGCAGCTCCTCGGCGACGGCGACGAATTGCCGCAGCAGGGTGATGTTCACGAGGGAGCCTTTCGTTCGACCCGCGCAGTTCGCGGCCCGCTTCTAGGTTACGCGTCCGCACCGCGTCCGCTGCACCCCACAGAACACAGTGGCAGGATGACCCCATGGTCGAGATATCGGATGAAGACTTCGAGAACCTGGTTGGTGATGTCTTCGACTCGCTGCCTGATGACATGGTGGGCGATCTCCAGAACGTGGGGATCGTGGTGGCCAACCAGCCGCCGGGGGAGCGGCCGCGTCTGTTCGGACTGTACGTCGGGCATCCGCTGACGACACGGGGCATGTACGGGTTCGGCGAGCTGCCAGACCGCATCACCCTGTACAAGAACAACATGCAGGAGCACTGCAATACCCTCGATGAGCTGCGTGCCCGCGTGCGGATCACCCTCGTGCACGAGATCGGTCACTACTACGGCCTCGACGACGCACGGCTGCACGAGCTCGGCTGGGCATAGCCGCCGCAGTGAGGAGTGAGATGGGGTTTCGCGGAGTTCACGGCGGTCCGCAGCGCTAGGCTCTCCAATCGCGAGGGGAGCGATGTGAACGATGTCGGTGTGACGGAAGTGGGCGCCAGGCCCGATTGGGTGGTGTTGACCGAGGCGCGCACGGCCCACGGCGCCCGGCCAGGGCCTCCATGGCGGGTCTTCGTCGAAGTCGGCATCATCTCTGTCCTCGTGATCATCGCGGTCGCTGTTGCGGCGGTGTTCGCTGCGAGCCGCCTCGCAGAGGACGAAGCCGTCCGCGAAGCCTCACGCACAACCACTGTGCTGGCCGATGGAATAGTCCAGCCGGTCCTGACCGACGGACTGCTCACCGGTGATCCCGCGGCCATTGCCACACTCGACAGCGCCATCAGGAACTCTGTTTTCAGTGACTCCGACCTCAGCGAGTCGGTCGTGCGGGTCAAGCTGTGGGATGCGACAGGTCGCGTGCTGTACTCCGACGAGCCTCGGCTCATCGGATCAACCTTCGCACTCGGGGATGAAGACCGTGAGGCACTTGAATCCAGCAGAACGGATGCGGAGGTCTCCGACGTGCAGGCCCCAGAGAACCGCTACGAGGCCGACTCCGGCAAGTTGCTTGAGGTCTACCGCGCGGTCGAGACGCCATCAGGTGAAGCCCTGCTGTTCGAGGTCTACTTTCGGTACGACACGGTCACCGCGCGTGGCTGGGATCTCTGGCGGAACTTCGCGGTCGTGACGACCGCGAGCATCCTGCTGCTTCTCGCACTGCTGATTCCTGTGCTGGTGCGGCTGCTGAGGGTTCTCCGTGCCTCACAGGCGCACCGCGAGGCACTCCTTCAGCACGCACTCGACGCATCAGGGGACGAACGCCGTCGCATTGCCGGCGCCCTGCACGACGGTGTCGTTCAGGAACTGGCCGCCACCTCATATTCGATCGCCGGCTCGGCCCTGCGAGCGTCACAGCTGGGCGACTCCGCCCTGTCGGCCGACCTGCACCTCGCGGAGTCGACCGTGCGCGGAAGTATCGGCGGCCTCCGGTCGCTACTCGTGGACATCTACCCGCCGAGCCTCGCCGCCGATGGTCTCCCTGCGGCTCTCGATGACCTCGCCGCGAGCATCCGTGCCAGGGGCATCGTTGTGGTTGTCGACCTCGATGATTACCTCGACAGCGGAAAGCCGCTGGGTACCGAGCACGAGCGACTCATCTTCCGGGTCGCACAGGAGTGCCTCCGCAACGCCGCGAAGCACTCCGCGGCAACGCGGGTCTTCCTGCGCCTCACCCGCTCAGGCGGCGACGGCGTTGCGTTGGTCATCGAGGATGATGGCACGGGTTTCGACGCCGCGGCGAAGCTCGCACGCCCAGAGGACGGTCATTTTGGATTGCGAGTGCTCGCCGACGCGGTAGCGGATGCCGGTGGCCGGCTGGAGCTTCGCACCGCACCGGGTCACGGCACGACGTGGCGGCTGACGGTGGCATCGACATGACGTCAGTGCTGATTGTCGACGACCACCCGCTGGTTCGGGCGGGGCTCGGCGTTCTCATCGGCGCGACCACGGACTTGAGCGTGGTCGCGGAGGCCTCTGGCGGCGCACAGGCGGTGGAGCTGGCCGTTGAACACCATCCAGACGTGGTGCTGATGGATCTCTCCATGCCGCTCATGGACGGAGTCGAGGCAACCCGCAGACTCCTCGCTGCACGGCCGGGAACGCCGGTCGTGATTCTCACCAGCTTCCAGGACCGTGATCACGTCGAAGACGCCCTGCGCGCCGGCGCCATCGGTTACCAGCTGAAAGACGGAGAGCCCGCCATGCTGTTGGCCGCAATCCGCTCAGCTGCTCGGGGGGAGGCTCCGTTCGACCCGCGAGCGGCCCTGGCGTTGCTGCCCGCTCCGGCGCTGACCCAACGAGAGATCGTGAGCACACGGGAAGAGCAAGTGCTCCGGCTGATCACCCGCGGGCTGTCGAACAAGCAGATTGGCGTGGAGCTCGGAATCGCAGAGCGCACGGTCAAGGTGCATGTCGGTCACCTGTTCCGCCGCATCGGGGTAGGTGATCGCACGAGCGCGGCGATGTGGGCGAGGGACAACCTGCCCGATAAGCGCTCGGCGGGAGACTCCGCTTAGCCAGCACGCGATGGTACTAGTCCCATGGTCTGATTGCCGGCGATCCAGGTGTCGCTGAGAGTGGAAGTGGGCACTCACCGGGTGCCCGTCCAGAGCTGCTCACCTCAGCTCGTCCCCGCGCATCCCACCCAGGAGGACCTCGTTATGTCCCGCACGCGTTCACAATTCAGCATCGGACGGGCGAGCATTCTCATCGCCGCCGTCGCAATCACTGGCTCGCTCGCCATCGCCGCTCCGGCATCCGCCTCAGGTAAAACCTCAACGGGCGGTGACTTCGGCGTGACTGTCAACGGCCAGTCATACAACCCCGCCGTGGGGAAGTCGGTCGACCTCAAAGACCTCGTGGCCAGCGGCACGATTGCTGTGCGCGGCCGCCACGTGGGCTTTGATATCAATCCGTCGACGTTGGGCGTCTACAACTACACGCTCACCGGTGCCCCTGACGCGCAGCGCATGGTCACCGCGCCCACCGTGATCTTCGCGTCGAAGGTGCCGACGTTGACTCCCGCACAGCTCTCCGGCGCGAGGATCGCCGAGCTCGAGATCAAGGACGACACGCTCACGGTGAAGTTCACCACCTCGCAGGGCAAGTTCAAGATCCAGGCGAAGGACGGTGCGCAGGGCGGTATCTTCCAGATGGAGACTGAATTCGCCGGACCGGTCGAGTTCACCCACACCCTCGGCGCCGGCCTGTTCTACTTCGTGAACAGCTTTACCGGGAAGATCAACTTCGGCTCTGGCGTCGACGCAGTGACCACGGCGCAAGACCCGGCGAACGCCCATCAGATGCTGCTCGGCAAGGACAGCCCGCAGGTGGCGACGAAAACCTTGCAGACCGGCACCGTCACCAAGTGGGTCGTGCAGCCCGGTGGTCGGCTGGGCGGCGTGCTCGGTGAGGACGCGATCGAGCTCTCACAGGGTGCAGTGAACTGCACCAGCCAGTGCCAGGCGCAGAATCAGATCCGTGGTTCGGTCGAGGTGCCACCGAACCCGGTCGACCCCACGCCGATCGGACGCTGACCCGCAGTATCCGGCCACAGCGAGAATCGCCGACCTGTCACACAGGTCGGCGATTCTGGGTGACAGGTCTGCATACACGACGAGTTTCGGGTCGCGGGCTGCCGAGCCGCTAGGCTGTGATCGCACAGGGTTTTCGCGCACTCAGAGAACCGGTTGCACCCATAACTGAACAACTGGCCATCATGGTCGATGCGGGAGAATTCGACGTCGCAAGACGAGCGAACACCGAAGGAGCAATCCTCCCCGACAATCTCTCAGGTACGCGTACCGCATCGAATTGGCCACTCTGAAAAGTAGTTGCGGCACCAACGCGACTCGCCCACGGTGAAAGTCACGCCCCAGCAATGGGTGTGGCGAAGCTCTCAGGCCTGACGACAGAGGGGGAGTTCCCACCGGGTTCAATCGAACCCGCGACTCTCGCCATCCTCGCGGCTGGTGACGACCGGAGAACTCATGACCTCTGCATCAGAAAACCAGACCGACGAGCGGCTCTCGCCCCTGCACGACGCTCACGTCGCCGCCGGCGCCAGCTTCACTGACTTCGCCGGCTGGCAGATGCCGGTGCGCTACACCAGCGACCTCGCAGAGCACCACGCCGTGCGCAGCAATGCCGGCCTGTTCGACCTGTCGCACATGGCAGAGATCCTGGTCGACGGCCCCGACGCCCCAGCCTTCCTCGACTACGCGCTCGCCGGAAAGATCTCGGCCACCGTGTACGGCCAGGCGAAGTACAGCCTGCTCCTGAACGAGGCCGGCGGCATCATCGACGACCTCGTCGTCTACCGCCTCGGCGACACCACCTTCCTCATCGTCGCCAACGCCGGTAACCGTTTCCCCGCCGCTGAAGCGCTCAGCGCCCGTGCAGACGGCTTCGACGTGACCGTCACCGACCAGAGCGACGACATCGCCCTCATCGCCGTGCAGGGTCCCGCCGCCCGCGCCATCCTCGAGGCAACGGCAGGCATCGCCGATCTCGGCATCCCGCTCGACGAACTCAAGTACTACTGGTCAACGGATGCCACCTTCGCCGGCCTCCCACTCCTGGTCGCCCGCACCGGCTACACCGGCGAAGACGGCTTCGAGCTCTATATCCAAGCGGATGCCGCCCGCGCCCTCTGGGACGCCATCGTCGTCGCCGGCGCAGATCACAACCTGGTCCCAGCAGGACTTGCCAGCCGCGACACGCTGCGCCTGGAGGCCGGAATGCCGCTGTACGGCCACGAACTCGGCCTGGACACCTTCCCCGCCCAGGCAGGACTCGGCCGCGTCGTCGCTCTGGCCAAGGAGAACGACTTCGTCGGGCGTGCCGCCAGCGAAGCCGGTCCTGCTGCGGACGCCCGCGTGCTGGTCGGCCTGGTCTCAGAGGGCAAGCGCGCCGGCCGCGCCGACTACCCGGTGTTCGCATCGGCAGACGCAGCAGCCGACGCAGCGGCATCCGCTGAGCCGGTGGGCATCGTCACCAGCGGCGCCCTCTCACCGACCCTCGGACACCCGGTCATGATGGCCTACGTCAGCCCTGACCTGGCCGACGTCGGCACCGAGCTGTTCGTCGACGTGCGCGGAACGCGCATCCCGGCATCCGTCACAAAGCTCCCGTTCTACAAGCGCCAGAAGTAACTCGCTCACTCCCCGCCAGCACACCCCACTACCTCAGAGGACACCATGACTGACACGACAGCACTCCAGTACACCGCAGAGCACGAGTGGCTCCGCATTGGTGCAGAGGCGAAGACCGCGACCGTCGGCATCACCGCCTACGCCGCTGACAAGCTCGGAGACGTCGTCTTCGTCGAGCTGCCGGCCGTCGGATCCAGCGTTGCCAACGGCACCGTCGTCGGCGAGATCGAATCGACGAAGTCGGTCGGCGAACTCTTCGCACCGGTCAACGGCACCGTCGTCGAGATCAACGACGCCGTCGTGGCCAGCCCGGAGCTCGTCAACAGCGACCCGTT
Organism: Leifsonia sp. Y878; assembly: GCF_057669685.1. Classification (NCBI taxonomy): domain Bacteria; kingdom Bacillati; phylum Actinomycetota; class Actinomycetes; order Micrococcales; family Microbacteriaceae; genus Leifsonia; species Leifsonia sp. Y878. Next base: position 259,883 of record NZ_JBYHFS010000001.1, read on the forward strand.
CGGCGAAGGCTGGCTCATCAAGGTCAGCTTCACCGAGCTGCCGACGCTGCTGAGCTTCGACGAGTACTCAGCCCTCGTCGGCGAGTAGCGCGCTCAGCACACCGCACTCAGCCACCAGCACCCCTCCCCAAACCAGTTCTACACACCAGGAACGCGCAGGTTTAGTACACACATGTCTCAGGCTTTTGCAGGGCGTCACATCGGTACGGATGCCGCAGCCCAATCACACATGCTCGCCTCACTCGGCTATGACTCTGTCGATGCGCTGGTCGAAGCAGCTATTCCGGCGTCGATCCACGTTGACCAGTTCCGCGTCGACGGCGACAGCACGCTGCCGCCCGCCGCGACTGAGCGTGAGGCCATCACCGAGCTGCGGGAGCTGGCAAACCGCAACACGGTGAAGCGCAGCATGATCGGACTCGGCTACTACGACACGATCACGCCAGCTGTGATCAAGCGCAACGTGCTCGAGAACCCGAGCTGGTACACGGCATACACGCCGTACCAGCCCGAGATCTCGCAGGGCCGCCTCGAGGCACTGATCAACTTCCAGACCATGGTCACCGACCTCACTGGCCTCGCCACCGCCAACGCCTCGATGCTCGACGAGGGCACCGCCGTCGTTGAGGGCATGATGCTGGCCCGTCGCGCGTCCAAGCTCACGTCGCCGCGCTTCATCGTCGACGCAGACGCACTGCCACAGACCAAGGCCCTGCTCGTCAACCGCGCAGCGGCCGTCGGCATCGAGCTCGTCGAGCTGGATCTCGCCGCGCTGGGTGAGTCAGTCGAAGCCGCTCTCGGCGACCACTTCGGCATCTTCGTGCAGTACCCGGGCGCATCCGGCCGTGTCTGGAACCCGCAGGCACTCATCGCGGCGACCCAGGCGCAGGGCGGCCTCGCCGTCGTCGCAGCCGACCTGCTCGCGCTCACCCTCATCGCCTCACCTGGCGACCTCGGAGCGGATGTCGCGGTCGGCACCAGCCAGCGCTTCGGCGTTCCCATGGGCTTCGGTGGCCCGCACGCCGGCTACATGGCCGTGCGCAAGGGACTGGAGCGTCAGCTGCCAGGCCGCCTCGTCGGCGTGAGCGTCGACGCCGCCGGCCACCCGGCATACCGACTGTCCCTGCAGGTGCGCGAGCAGCACATCCGCCGCGACAAGGCCACCTCGAACATCTGTACAGCCCAGGTGCTGCTCGCCGTCATGGCCGGTATGTACGCGGTTTACCACGGGCCAGCTGGCCTGAAGGCGATCGCAACCCAGGTGCACGAGAGCGCGAGCGAACTCGTGGCCGCACTCAGCGCATCCGGTGTGAGCGTCGAGAGTGACACCTACTTCGACACCGTTCGCGTGTCTGTTCCCGGGCGCGCGGCGGAGATCGTCTCCCGCGCAGCGGTCGACGGCGTCAACCTCTACCTCGTTGACGGCGACACCGTCGGCATCTCGGTGGACGAGACCACGACGCGCTCAGACCTCACCCGCGTCATCGGCGCATTCGGCGGGCGCAACGCGTTCGGGGCCGTTGACTTCGACGCCCTCGAGGGCGCGGCAGCCACGAGCGCAGCGACCAGCATTCCCACCACGCTGGAGCGCACCAGCGACTTCCTCACGCACGCCGTGTTCAACACGCACCGCTCAGAGACCAGCATGATGCGCTACCTTAAGCGCCTCGCCGACTACGACTACGCACTCGACCGCGGCATGATCCCGCTGGGTTCCTGCACCATGAAGCTGAACGCCGCCACCGAGATGGAGGCCGTCACCTGGCCAGAGTTCGGCGGCATCCACCCGTTCGCCCCGAAGGACGACGTGGCCGGCTACCTCGAACTGGTCAGCCAGCTCGAAACCTGGCTGACGGATGTCACGGGCTACGCATCCGTCTCGCTGCAGCCGAACGCCGGCAGCCAGGGCGAACTCGCCGGGCTCCTCGCCATCCGCGGCTACCACCTGTCGCAGGGCAACACGCACCGCACGGTGTGCCTGATCCCGTCGAGCGCGCACGGCACGAACGCGGCCTCAGCTGTGCTCGCCGGCATGCGCGTCGTCGTTGTCGCCTGCGATGACCTCGGCAACGTCGACCTCGACGACCTCAAGGCCAAGATCGCAGAGCACGCAGAGAACCTCGCAGCGCTCATGATCACCTACCCCTCGACCCACGGCGTGTACGAGCACGAGGTGCCGGCCATTACGCAGGCCGTGCACGATGCCGGTGGCCAGGTCTACGTTGACGGCGCAAACCTCAACGCGCTGCTCGGATTCGCCCGCTTCGGCGACTTCGGCGGCGACGTGTCGCACCTCAACCTGCACAAGACGTTCTGCATCCCGCACGGCGGTGGCGGTCCAGGCGTCGGCCCGGTCGCAGCGAAGGCGCACCTCGCTCCCTTCCTGCCAGGCCACCCGCTCGCGCAGTCGAGTGAGCACTACCTGCTGGACGCAGACTCGTCAGCAAGTACCGTCGAACACGCGGGCGGACCGGTGTCGGCAGCGCCATATGGCAGCCCGAGCATCCTGCCGATCTCGTGGGCCTATGTGCGCATGATGGGAGCCGACGGACTCAAGCAGGCGACGGCATCCGCTGTACTTGCCGCCAACTACGTGGCGACGCGCCTGTCCGCACATTTCCCCGTGCTCTACGCCGGTGACAACGGACTCGTCGCGCACGAGTGCATCCTCGACCTGCGCCCGCTCACCGAGGCAACCGGTGTCACCGTTGACGATGTGGCCAAGCGCCTCATCGACTACGGTTTCCACTCGCCGACCATGAGCTTCCCGGTCGCCGGTACCCTGATGGTCGAGCCCACAGAGAGCGAAGACCTCGGCGAGATCGACCGTTTCATCGACGCGATGATCGCCATCAAGGGTGAAGCGGATGCCGTCGCAGCCGGCACCTGGCCCGCCGACGACAACCCGTTGCACAACGCTCCGCACACCGCGCAGTCAGTGATCGAGGGGGAGTGGGCACACGCCTACGACCGCGAGACAGCTGTCTACCCGGTGCGTGCGCTGATCCGCAACAAGTACTGGCCGCCGGTGCGTCGCATCGACCAGGCATACGGCGACCGCAACCTGGTGTGCGCCTGCCCGCCGCCGGAGGCGTTCGAGTAACCTCGCACCCGCACCACGCAGCCCTGCCGCGAAAGCGCACAATTGGTCGCTTCAGCTCTTCGCTGAACGACACATTGTGCGCTTTCGCGTTTCCCGGTGATTGAGGAGCGCCCGACGCAGTCGGCCGCGTCTCGAAATCCGGCGAGCCGATCTACGGATCGGACCCAAGGCCCAGCCCACAACGCGTCGCGCTCATCGAACGCAGCAATGCGCACACTGCAGTTACCGCGCAGCTGCGCCTGGACCGCGCAGCTCGACGCAGCTGGCCCGCGTGGGTCTCGAAACGGCCGTGAACGGCCTCCTCGACCAACGGAAGGCGCTACTCGGCGAATGCTAGCTAGCTGGCGCCAGGAGGTCCGGCCACCACGCCAATGCCAGCGGGTAGCCCACGAACGAGACGATGTCCAGGATCCAGTGCGCGATCACCAGCGGCATCACTCTGCCCCAGCGGGCGTAGCACCAACCGAACACCACTCCCATGGCCACGTTGCCGAAGAACGGTCCGATGCCCTGGTACAGGTGATAGCTCCCGCGCAGCAACGCCGAACTGATGATGATGCTCCACCGTGACCAGCCAAGCTCGGCCAACCGGGTGAAGAGGTAGCCAACCACGATGATTTCCTCGCTCAGTGCAGAACGCAGCGCAGAGAAGATCAGAACCGGAATCGTCCACCAGAACGTATCAAGGGGAGAGGGCACAACGGCCACGGTGAAGCCGAGTGCCCGCCCGGCCAGGTAGAGCGCGAGGCCAGGGATTCCGATCACGAGCAGCAGGCCGACACCGGATGCCAGATCCCGACCTGGGCGGGTGAAATCGAACCCCAGCCGGGTGAACGAGCTCTGCGCTGGACGCCACAGCAGATACAGCACCAGGGCGACGGGGAACAGGGCGAAGAAGATCCCCAGGAATTGATACGTGAAGTCGAGCCATTCCCTCGTCGACTGCGAGGCATTGAGCGTCGCAGACTGATCGGAGAGTGGAACCTTCTTCGTGAGCATGGCGATGATCGACACGATCGAATAGACAGCGGATGCCCCGAGCGACAGTCCGAGGACAATCGCGATCTCCCACCACAGCCGGATGCGCGCAGCACGGGGCAGCGGGGGAGCGCTTGCCGTGCCCGCCGTGCCTGCCGTGCCTCCGGCGGCGGTCACCGGCTCGCTCACGATGCGCTCGGCATGCGACATGCCGGAGTGCCGCCGGGGAGGCGATAGCGATATTTTGCCACGAGTGCATACGCCACATCGGCCAGATTTGCCCAGAGCGGGGCGATCGCCAGCCAGCCCAGAAAACGGAGGACCCCAATCGGTTGCTGCCGCAGTATCGCCGCGACGGCACCGGCGCCCGAGTACTGCCTGTTGGCACTCGCCAGCCACACCCGCGACTGCGCGTCGGCGAGACTGAGGCCATAAGAGTCCAGATCAGCCCACTGAAACGGAACCGCTTCCGGCATGACGGACAGCGATCGTTTCATCCACTCAACGGCCGTGGTACAGAATCCGCAATCGCCATCGAAGATGAGCACGGCGCCAATCGGGGCAGGCCGAGAGGGCGGAGTGAAGGCTGACATGACTCAATCATGACAGGCGATGGGGACGTACACAGGGATGGCTTGCGTATCACATTTTTGACCGAGGACGCTCCAAACCGTCGCTTTCGCGCAAATGAGCGCAATTTTCTTGTGTAAAAGCCGAAATTGCCTCGTTTGCGTTACTTCTATGTAACGTTTCCTCGCTCAATTTGGTGCATGCAGGCGTGCAGTTTTAGTCTCATTGATAACTAGCGCGTCGGCCAGGTTCGTACCGTGCTGCCTCGCAACCCTTTGCACTGGAGGAAAATTGAAAATCAAGAAGCTTGGCATCACAGCCATTGCTTTGGCTGCGGTAGGAGCGCTCACGCTCTCCGGCTGCACCGCTGGGGATGACTCCTCATCGGGCGCCACAGGCAACGCCACCATCGTCTCGGCTAACGGCTCTGAGCCGCAGAACCCGCTGATCCCGACCAACACCAACGAAGTTGGCGGCGGAAAGATCATCGACCTCGTCTTCGCTGGCCTCGTCTATTACGACGGAGAGGGCGCAGCCCACAACGACGTCGCAGAGTCGATCACGACCGAAGACAACATCAACTTCACCATCAAGATCAAGCCCGACCTGACGTTCACCAACGGTGAAGCCGTCGACGCCGCGAGCTTTGTCGACGCATGGAACTACGGCGCATACCTGCCGAATGGTCAGCTTTCGAGCTACTTCTTCGAGAACATCGAAGGCTTCTCTGACGTGCAGAACACAAAGGACGACCCGACTGGGGCGCTCGACGAAGCGGGTGAACCTCTGCAGGTGCCCGATCCTCTCGCGGAGTCGATGTCAGGGTTGAACGTCGTTGACGACACCACGTTCACCGTGAAGCTCACATCGGCACTCGCTGACTTCCCGTTGCGCCTCGGCTACTCAGCCTTCCTCCCGCTCCCTGCTTCGGCATTCGACGACATGGCCGCATTTGGTGAGAGCCCAGTTGGCAACGGGCCGTACAAGCTCGCCAGCGAAAAAGCCTGGAAGCACAACGAAAAGATCGACCTCGACGTCAACGAGGACTATAACGGTGGCCGCAAGGCGAAAAACGGTGGCATTTCGATCGTATTTTACGCAACCACGGATGCGGCATACGCTGACCTCCTCGGCGGCAACCTCGACGTTCTTGACGCCATTCCTGACGCTCAGTACGCCAACTTCGAGGGCGACCTCGGCGAACGCGCCGTGAACCAGCCTGCTGCTGTGTTCCAGTCGTTCACGATCCCGGCACGCCTCGCACACTTCAGTGGCGAAGAAGGCGAGCTGCGTCGTCAGGCCATCTCCATGGCCATCAACCGTGAAGAGATCACCGACGTGATCTTCGAAGGAACCCGCACGCCGGCCTCCGACTTCACGTCGCCGGTCATCGACGGCTGGTCAGACTCCCTGAAGGGCGCCGATGTCCTGGCGTTCAACGAGAAGAAGGCCAAGGAACTGTGGGCTAAGGCCGACAAGATCTCCCCGTGGTCCGGTACCTTCCAGATTGCGTACAACGCAGATGGTGGACACCAGGGCTGGGTTGACGCAGTCACCAACAGCGTGAAGAACGTTCTCGGTATCGACGCATCGGGTGCTCCGTACCCGACGTTCGCTGAGGCACGTACCCTCATCACCAACCGCACCATCGAGACCGCCTTCCGTACCGGATGGCAGGCCGACTACCCGGGTCTGTTCAACTTCCTCGGCCCGCTATACGCGACCGGTGCTGGCTCGAACGACGGTGACTACTCGAACGCTGACTTCGACGCCCTCCTTGACTCAGGTTCGACGGCAGCTGACGTCGAGTCTGCGAACAAGGACTTCCAGGCAGCACAGGAGATCCTCCTGACGGAACTGCCGGCGATCCCGCTGTGGTACGCCAACGTAACCGGCGGCTTCGGCGAAGACGTCGACAACGTCACGTTCGGCTGGAACTCCGTTCCGCTCTACAACGAAATCACCAAGGGCTAATTTCAGCTCATTTGCGACCGGGGGTGGTGACAACAGTCATCATCCCCGTTCGTCGGTCAGGGGCGCCCATCAGTGCCTGCCTGGGCTCATGTAAAAAACAATGCATTAGCGCAGGTAACCTGTATGGGTGTTGGTTACCCGATAACAGTTAGGTTTCATTTCTCGCATGCCCACTTACCCCACTCCGCAGGCATAGCCGCCTCATGACCGGATACATTTTCCGCCGCGTCTTGCAGGCAATTCCAGTGTTCTTCGGCACTACCTTCCTCATCTACTTCATGGTCTTCGCCATGCCGGGTGACCCGATCCTCGCCTTGTTCGGCGACAAGACTCCCAACCCGGCGGTAGTTGCCCAGCTTCGTGCCCAGTATCACCTCGATCAGCCGTTCATCGTGCAGTACTTCATCTACATCGGTGGAATCTTCCGCGGCGACTTCGGCGTCTCCTTCTCCGGAGAGCCGGTCACCGAGATTCTCGCTCGCACGTTCCCCGTCACGATCCGTCTTGCCGTTCTCGCACTGTTCTTCGAGACAGTCTTCGGCATCCTGGTCGGCCTCATCTCCGGTATCCGCAAGGGCAAGTTTTTCGATGGCAGCTCGCTCGCCGTCAGCCTCGTGCTGATCTCGCTTCCGATCTTCGTCATTGCCTTCGTTGCGCAGTACGTTTTCGGCGTGTGGCTCGGGTGGGCCAGAACCACGGTGGGCAGTGGTGCGCCGATCCAGGACCTGATCATGCCGGCCCTCGTGCTTGCAAGCATCAGCTTCGCGCAGATCGTTCGATTGACGCGCGCGTCTGTCATCGAGACCTCTGGTGCGGACTTCGTGCGTACCGCGTACAGCAAGGGCCTCAGCCGCAAGCGGATCATCCCTGTGCACATCCTGCGTAACTCGCTGATCCCGGTCGTGACGTACCTCGCCACCGACTTCGGTGTGCTGCTCGTGGGTGCCACCGTCACAGAGGGCATCTTCAACGTGCCCGGTGTCGGAAACACGCTGTATCAGGCGATCATCCGCGGTGAAGGACCGACCGTGGTTTCCTTCGTCACCGTCATGGTCCTGATCTACCTCGTCGTCAACCTCGTCGTTGACCTGCTCTATGGTCTGCTCGACCCAAGGATTCGCTATGTCAAGTAACTTCACGGAAGGAACGATCGACGACAAGCCGATCTACGTTCCTTCGCCTACCCACTTCGTTGCTCCGCTGGAGGAAACTCCTCTCGTCAGCATCGATGCCGTCAAGGTTGCTGAGAAGCCCAGCAACCTCTGGATCGACGCCTGGCGCGACCTCAGGGGTCGTCCGCTGTTCTGGATCTCCGCAGCCTTGATTCTGCTGGTCGTCGTGGTTGCGTTGCTTCCTGGCCTCTTCACGCAGACCTTGCCGAACAACAACTGCTTCCTGAGCAACAGCAACGGGGCACCGACTGCCGGACACCCGCTCGGCTTCAACAAGCAGGGCTGTGACGTCTACTCGCGGATCATCCACGGTACGTCAACGTCCGTGGCCGTCGGCATCATCGTGATCGTTCTCACCACGGTGCTTGGCATTGTGTTCGGAGCATTCGCCGGTTTCTACGGTGGATGGGTCGACGCGACGCTCTCACGCATCGGTGACATCTTCTTCTCGATTCCCTACATCCTCGCTGCCGTCGTCATCATGTCGGTGCTGTCCCAGTACCGGAGCGTGTGGTCGATTTCATTGGCCATCGGTATCTTCGCGTGGCCGTCTACAGCGCGAGTGTTGCGGGCCGAGATCCTGAGGGTCAAGAATGCCGATTACGTCATGGCGTCGACCGCTCTCGGACTCTCCCGGTTCAAGATTCTCCTGAAGCACGTGCTGCCGAACTCGATCGCTCCCGTGATCGTGATCACGACCATCTCGCTGGCCGCAGCGATCGTGGCAGAGGCGACCCTGTCGTTCCTCGGTGTTGGCCTCGGTGGCGACGTCATGTCGTGGGGTAACGACATCAGCCAGGCCCAGAAGGACCTGCGCACCGCGCCGCAGACGCTGATCTACCCGTCGATCGCCCTGTCCATTACCGTTTTCGCTTTCATCTCGCTCGGCGAGGTTGTTCGCGACGCACTTGACCCGAAGGCGAGGGCACTGCGATGAGCCAGACGCCAGACGCAGCAGTAAACGGGCAGCAGCCGCTGCTCGAGATTAAGAACCTGCAGGTTGGGTTCCAGACGCAGAACGGCCTCGTTCCAGCGGTCAACGGCGTGAACATCACGATGATGCCTGGCGACACCCTCGCCATCGTCGGAGAGTCGGGCTCGGGCAAGTCGACGACCGCGCACGGCATCATCAACCTGCTCCCCGGCTCCGGCCGGATCACGGGTGGCGAGATCCTGTTCGAGGGGCGCGACCTCACGAAGCTCTCCGAAAAGGAGATGGAAGAGGTACGCGGCCGCCAGATCGGTTTCGTACCCCAGGACCCGATGTCGAACCTCAACCCGGTGTGGAGCATCGGCTTCCAGGTCGAGGAGGCAATCCGTGCGAACGGTATTGCCAAGGGCAAGGACGTCAAGAAGCGCGCTATCGAGGTGCTGAAGGAAGCCGGCCTGTCCGACGCCGACAAGCGCATGCGCCAGTTCCCCCACCAGTTCTCCGGTGGAATGCGCCAGCGCGTGCTCATCGGTATGGGCCTGTCGTCGAACCCGCGCCTGCTGATCGCCGATGAGCCGACATCCGCTCTCGACGTCACGGTGCAGCGCGTGATCCTCGACCACATGGCGACGTTGACCCGCGACCTCGGCACCGCTGTGCTGTTCATCACGCACGACCTCGGCCTCGCTGCCGAGCGTGCTGAGAAGCTCGTCGTGATGTACAAGGGTCGCGTCGTCGAGTCAGGGCCGTCGAAGGAAATCCTGCAGAACCCGCAGCACCCGTATACGCAGCGCCTGGTCGCTGCGGCGCCGAGCCTTGCGTCTCGTCGCATCCAGTCGACGCACACGCCGCTGGCCAAGCTGAACTACACGGCGCCCAGCGTCGTCGAGACGGTTGACCTCATTGAGAACGCGGAAGTTCGTGCTGAGAAGCTCGCACTGAGCGTTCCCCGCGACACCGCCATCGAGGTTGTTTCGCTCGTCAAGGAATACAAGATCCGTGGGGAGAAGGGCGAGAGCCGTAACTTCAGGGCCGTCGACGATGTGTCATTCTCTGTCGAACGTGGCACGACGATGGCGCTGGTTGGTGAGTCCGGCTCCGGCAAGTCCACCGTTGCGAAGCTGTTGCTCCAGCTTGAAGGCATCACCGCAGGCCACGTCAAGATCGGCGGTGTCGACTCGTCGACGCTGAACCGTCGCCAGCTGTTGTCACTGCGCCGCACCATGCAGCCGGTGTTCCAGGACCCGTACGGCTCCCTCGACCCGCTGCGCAACATCGGCAACACGATCGCAGAGCCGCTCAACGTGCACAAGGTCGGCGACAGGGCATCACGTCGCGCCCGTGTGAACGAGCTGCTCGACCAGGTATCGCTGCCGACATCGCTCGCCACGCGCTACCCGAACGAGCTCTCAGGTGGCCAGCGCCAGCGCGTTGCCATCGCACGTGCACTGGCGTTGAAGCCCGAGATCGTGATCCTCGACGAGGCCGTGTCGGCTCTCGATGTGCTCGTTCAGGCCCAGATTCTGCGGTTGCTGTCTGACCTGCAGGCTGAGCTGGGGCTGACCTACCTCTTCATCACACACGACCTCGCCGTCGTCCGCGTGATCGCCGACCAGGTGTGCGTGATGCAGCGGGGCAAGATCGTCGAAAAGGCGTCTGTCGACGACGTCTTCGACAACCCGCAGCAGGACTACACGCGGGCATTGCTCGACGCAATCCCGGGTGCGAACATCATGCTCGGCGTATAGCAGCCGACGCAGTACCACGCGGAAACGGGTGGGAGGGGCTGATGCTCTTCCCGCCCGTTTTCCATATCAGTCACGCCAGCAGCAACGCCGGCTCTCGACAGGGGAATTTCGATGGAATCCGACGATTCACAGGCAATGGCATCCGCTGACAAGCCGGTGGTGTTGAAGTCGACCACGGCGCAGCTCTCGTTCTACGTTCTCGCGGTCGTCTGCGCTGTGCTGCTCGGCGATTCGCTCGTCAGGGGGAGGCTCGATGTGGCCTTCGCCGCGTTGCCCACTTTGGCGCTCATCGTCTGGATCGGCGTTGTGGTGTTCCTGCGGCCATCCGTTCGGCTTGACGCCTCAGGAATCACCGTGGTGAACATCCTGCGCACCGCGCACATCGCGTGGGACCAGGTAGCGGATGTCACCACTCGCTACCAGCTCGTCGTCGAGACGCGAGATGGCCGGCTGATCAAGAGCTGGGGCGCGCCAGTGGCCAAGCCTGGCCGCGGCCGCCCGCAGCAGAGCAGCACGAAGCGTGACTCGGTCGCCGTGCAGGACGTCGTCGACGGATTCATGGCGCGATACCCGGTCGGTGCTGCCGACGTGGAACCCATCGAATGGCACCCGCAATGGACGGCCATCGTGACCGGCGTGGTGATTGTCGTCATCCTGGCCATCCAGTCGGCCATCGGCGGGCTGTAACGCCGTTCGCGCGGAGGGCGGAACACGCGTGCGTTTCTTCGAATCCTCAATATCTGTTCAAATTCTCAGAAAATGACGCAAGAGTGTTGCGTCCCTGTGCTCATGAGCGCCAGATGTGTAACGGTTGTGAGTCGATTATGTTACGCCACCTAACCAGGGGTAGACGACGAGTTTTTCGGCCATAGAATCACAGTCACGTGCGAAGAAGTTACACGACTGCACGGTTTTGTTCGCCGACGTTCCGTACGCGGAATGCAAAGGAGACTCCTGTGTCGCTTGCCCCATGTGGAACTGTCCGACGTGGTTCGTCTGTCGAGGTTGTTCGCGTGGCGCCACCGAATCTGGAAGTCAGAACCGGCAGGATGATTCGAATCTCGTAGCCGTTCGTGCTCCTCTACATCTCCAAACGGTTCGTCAACTACGTCATCCTCTCGGCGTTAGCGACCTGCCTGGCCTACATCGTGTCGAGTATCGCGCTGGATCCGGCAGCCAAGTACTACGGCCGGAACCCGCGACCGAGCGAGCAGTCGATCACCAACACCCTGAACAGCCTGGGTGTCAATCCTGATGTTCCGGTGTTGCAGCGCCTCTGGGACTGGGTGACCAACATCATCCTGCACGGGTCGCTCGGCACCTCTGTGGCCGGCAAGCCTGTCATCGATGAAATGATCTCCCGCTCAGGGGTGAGCCTGCGGCTCCTTCTCATCGGCTCGCTCCTCGGCGCCATCCTCGGCGTGGTGCTCGGCGTCTGGGGAGCGGTCAAGCAGTACAGCCTCAGCGACCAGCTCGTGACGTATTCCTCTTACCTGATTTTCGCCATGCCGACTTTTGTGATCGGCGTGCTGCTCATGATCGGCGCGACGCTGGTCAATCAGGTCGGTGGTGTGCAACTGATCAACTTCACGGGGGAGTACACCGCCGGATTGACGGGACCGTGGTGGGTACTGGCATCCGACAGGGCAGGGCACCTGCTGCTCCCAACCATCGCGCTCACCCTCATGGGCGCTGCAAGCTACTCGCGATATCAGCGCAGCGTGATGCTCGATGTGTTGTCTGCTGACTACATCCGCACGGCACGGGCCAAGGGACGATCCCGCAACTCAGCGCTCGTGCGCCACGGCGTGCGCGTTGCCCTTATCCCGATGTCGACGTTCTTTGCCTACAGTTTCGGCACGCTGATTGCCGGCTCGATCATGCTCGAGATCGTCTTCTCGTTCCACGGCATGGGCGAATTCACCCTGCAGTCCATCACCCAGAACGACATCAACGGCGTCGCGGGCTCAACGCTCTTCTTAGCGGTGCTTGTGCTCTTCTCGTCGACGCTGTCCGAAATTCTTTACGCCGCACTCGACCCACGGGTAAGGGGCTGACATGTCACTGTTGGAAGAAACCAGCGCAACGCTGCCAGGGCCAGCTCCGGCCACCCCCACAGAGGTGGTGCAATCCCGCAAGCCGCTCTCCCGGTCACGCCTCGTCTGGCAGCGGCTGTCCCACACGCCACGATTCTGGGTCGGTGCTATCGCTATCGCCCTGATCTGCCTGTGGGCGATCCTTGGCCCACTGTTCTACCCGTTCGATGTCTCTGGGCGCGATCCGCTGAACATGGGAATGGGACCGACCCAGTTGCACTGGTTCGGCACGAACAACATCGGCCAGGATCTCTACGCACAAACGTTGAATGGCCTGCAGAAGTCGCTCATCATCGGGCTGATCGCCGGCCCGCTTGGGACGCTGATCGCGGCCGTCGTCGGGTCGATCGCCGGCTACGTCGGCGGCGCGGTTGACAGCGTGCTTGTGTGGTGCATCAACCTGCTGCTCGTGCTCCCGTCCTTCATCCTGCTCGTCATTCTGAGCCCGCTGTTCACCTCGCTGTCGTGGGTCTTCCTGACGCTGTTCATTGCTGGCTTCAGCTGGATGGTGATGGCGCAGGTTGTCAGGTCGCAGACCAAGTCGCTTCGTGACAGGGACTTCGTGAAGGCGGCCAGGTACATGGGCGTTCCGACGCGCACCATCCTGGGCCGTCACATCATCCCCAACATCGCCTCGCTGTTGATCATCGACGCCACCCTCGGCATTGTGGCCTCGATCATGGCTGAGACGAGCCTCAGCTACTTCGGATTCGGAGTTCGAGCCCCCGATGTCTCGCTGGGCACGCTGCTCGCAGAGGGCACGTCAGCAGCGGTGACCCGTCCATGGCTGTTCGTGTTCCCTGCCGGTGTGCTTGTGCTGACCCTGTTCGCGGTGAGCCTCGTTGGCGATGCCCTGCGCGATGCCGTCGACCCGACCTCTGGAGTCAACCGTGACTAATCTCGATCGTGATCTGGGCCAGCGCCCGGCCGGGCTGCTGCGTCCCTCGAAGCGGATTCTTGAGGTCGAGAACCTCTCGGTCAGCTTCCCGCAGCGCGGAGGGCCTGCGGTCAACGCGGTTCGCGGCATCAGTTATCACGTCAATGAGGGGGAGTTCCTCGGCATTGTCGGCGAATCCGGATCGGGCAAGTCGGTGTCTTCCCTCGCTGTCATGGGGCTGCTCCCGAGCTCGGCCGAGGTAACAGGTTCGATCTCGTTCGACGGGCGATCGCTGCTGGAGCTGGACGACAAAGCCTTGTCAGGCATCCGCGGTCGTGACATCTCGATGGTCTTCCAGGACCCGCTGTCTGCGCTCACGCCGGTATACACGGTCGGCGCCCAGATTGCGGAGGCCCTGCTCCTGCACGATTCGGCGCTCAGTAAGCGTGCCGCGCACGTTCGCGCCGTCGAGCTGCTCGGGGTAGTCGGGATTCCGTCGCCAGAACGACGGGCGATGTCGTATCCGTTCGAGTTCTCCGGCGGCATGCGACAGCGAGCCATGATCGCGATGGCGATCGCGAACGACCCGCGCCTGATCATCGCCGACGAACCGACCACCGCGCTCGACGTCACCATTCAGGCGCAGATCCTTGAGGTGCTGGAGAAGGCCAAGGAGCTGACGGGTGCCGCTGTCGTCCTGATCACCCACGACCTCGGTGTCGTGGCAGGTCACGCCGATCGCATTGGCGTCATGTATGCCGGGCGGCTCGTCGAGTACGGGACAACGGCTGATGTCTTCAGTGCAGCGCACATGCCGTACAGCATTGGACTGCTCCGCTCCGTCCCGAACATGCAGACTGCAGGCACGCAGCGGCTGGTACCGCTCGAAGGCCGGCCGCCGTCGCTGACCGCGCTCGCTCCCGGCTGCCCGTTCGCGCCGCGGTGCCCGATCGCACTCCCGGTGTGCCACACCGATGAGCCGCCGCTTGCGGTGCACGCGACGGAGGACACCCTCGAACGTGAGCTGCGTCCGATGCTTCCCTTGCTCCCCGTAGCAGTGCCGCACGCAGCCGCCTGCCACCGCGCGGGCGAGATCGCCGACGGCAGCCTGGCTCGGGCAGAGGTGTTCCCGCGCCCAGAACCACTCGCCGCCCCTGCGCCAAACGCGAAAGAGCTCGATGTGCCGGTGCTCGCCGTCACTGATCTCATCCGGCACTACCCGGTCAGTCAGGGTGGGATCTTCCGCCGGCAGGTCGGTACAGTGCGAGCGGTCGACGGGGTGTCGTTCTCGATCCAGCCAGGCCAGACGCTGGGGCTCGTCGGCGAATCCGGCTGCGGCAAGTCGACGACCATCCTCGAGATCATGGAGATGGCGACCCCACAGGGCGGCCAGATCCTGGTCAACGGGGCCGATGTCGCCACGATGACCAAGGCCGAACGCCTGAAGCTGCGCACCGATGTGCAAATCGTCTTCCAAGACCCGATGGCAGCGATCGACCCCCGGCTTCCGATCGGTGATGTGATCGGTGAGCCGCTCACCGTGCACGGCACCAAGCCGGACGCCAGGCGCGCTCGCGTCGCAGAGCTGCTCGACCTCGTCGGCATGGATCCGGTGATGGCCGACCGCTACCCGCACGAGTTCTCCGGCGGCCAGCGCCAGCGCATCGGCATCGCCCGCGCCCTGGCAACCAATCCCAAACTGGTGATCCTCGACGAGCCGGTGTCTGCGCTTGACGTCTCCATCCAGGCCGGTGTCATCAACCTGCTGGAAGACCTCAAGGAGCAACTCGGTCTGTCCTACCTGTTCGTCGCCCACGACCTGGCCATCATCCGCCAGATCGCCGACACGGTTGCGGTCATGTATCTCGGCCGGATCGTGGAGTACGGGCCGGTGGCCGAGGTATTTGCCAACCCACGGCATCCGTATACCCAGGCCCTGATCTCGGCGGCGCCGATCCCTGACCCTGAGATCGAACGCAACCGAAAGCGCGTCCTGCTCGAGGGCGAACTCCCGAGCCCGAGCGCGGTGATTGACGGCTGCAATTTCCGCAGCCGGTGCCCGCTCTACGCGTTGCTCGATGCCACGGCCCAGCAGCGCTGCGCGAGCGTTGACCCAGAGTTGGCTCACCACGGCGACGTCACCGTCGCCTGCCACCACGTTGAACGGAACGAGATTGACGTGTCCGTGGCCCAGACGGCACAGCTCCCCACAGCTTCCCCCGACCTGTAGAAGTTCCAACCAAGAGATGGAGAACCACTATGCGACGACGTAATACCGTTCTTGCGACAGTGACAATACTGAGCGCAGCTGCGCTCGTGCTGTCGGCATGTGCGCCGGGCAATACCGAAAAGACAGAAACGTCGACGGGCGGTGACCTTCCATCCACAGCATGGGTGAGGGCAGACGCCGCAGACGTGCAGGATGGCGGCACCCTCAACCTCGCCATCGGTTCGATGCCGTCCAACTTGAACATCATGCAGGTCGACGGCAACGAGGTTGATACGAACAACACCGTCCAGTTGACCTACGGCGGGCCGATCAAGATCGCCGAGGACGGCACTTCCGTCGTCGATCCCAACTACGCGACATCGGCTGAGGTGGTCAGCAGCGACCCGCAGGTTGTCGAGATCAAGCTCAACCCCAAGGCCGTCTGGGAAGACGGCACCCCCATCACGTATAAGGATTACGTGGCGACCTGGCAGGCCCTGAACGGCAGCAACGAAGCGTACTCACCGGCGTCGACCGCCATCTATGAAGACATCTCCGCCATCGAGCCCGCCGGCGACAGCGAATTCGACTTCACCGTCACATTCAGCAAGGCAAGCGCCGACTGGCAGTCGATCTTTGGCCTCGTCCTGCCGGTTTCCGTCGCAGCCACCCCTGACGCGTTCAACACCGGCTATGTCTCGACCCCGGTGCCGTCGTCCGGCCCGTTCAAGATCTCGGACATTGACCAGACCGGGCAGGTCATCACGCTCGTACGAAACCCGGCCTGGTGGGGTGAAACTCCGAAGCTCGACACGGTGATCGTGAAGGTCGTCAGCGGTGAATCGCAGGCCACCTCGTTCGGCAACTCCGAGACCGATGTTCTGTCCATCACGTCGAACGCCGACGCGTACCAGACGGCCAAGAAGCGCAAGGACGCCGAAATTCAGGCGTCAGGCGGACTCACGTGGACCCACCTCACCATGAACGGCTCTAAGGGCCCCCTGGCTGATGTCAAGGTTCGCCAGGCCATCGGACACGCACTCAACCGCGAGCTCTTCTCTGAATCGGCGAATACCCCGGTCGGTGTCGACGCCACAACCCAGGGCAGCTACATCTTCATGCCGGGCCAGAAGGGCTACGAAGACAACGTCGACGCAGCAATCGGGTACGACGTCGATGCCGCCAAGAAGCTCTTCGATGAGGCTGGATACACGGAAGGCGACAAGGGGCTTCGCGAGAAGGACGGCGAACCGTTGACCCTCACGATCACCGTTCCAGCCGAAACGCCGACGAACAAGCAGCGTGCGGTCCAGGTGCAGGCCGACCTCAAGGAGGTGGGCGTCACCGTCAAGCTCGACGAGGTGCCGTCTGCGAAGTACTTCTCCGACTACATCATCCCTGGCGACTACGAGATGACCAGTTTCTCCTGGCAGGGTACGGCCTACCCGATTTCCTCGTCCGAGGCGCTCTTCCACCCCGTCGACTCTGAGTCGAACTTCACCGGCATCACCGACGAGTCCCTCGGCGACCTGTACGACGAGGTCAACGCGGAGCTCGACCCGGCCAAGCGCCTCGTGATCGCCGACAAGATCGACAAGGTCCTTGCCGCTTACGTGCCCATCGTGCCGATCGCACCGCTGCCGAACGTGTACGCGGTCAAGTCCGGCCTCGTGAACTACGGCGCCACCCAGTTCGAGACCATCGACTGGGCACTCGTCGGCTGGGCTAAATAGCTCGTTGATCAACGCACAACTCACGCTCTAAGCACGTAAGAATCGGGATGGCGCCAGCAGGCGTCATCCCGATTCTGTTTCCGCCGAGAGTGCGGCTACTATGTCTCGGCGCGAATGCACAGATTGAGTGCGGTAAGATATTCCGTTGGGTCAAGTTCTGACCACACTTCCATTCTTCGTCGCATGCGACATTTTGCGGCAGCCATTCTTTTGTAAGGATTTCTTCTATGGCGATTGCCACGCGCAATAATCTTCGAAACGTAGCTATTGTTGCCCACGTTGACCACGGTAAGACCACCCTGGTCGACGCCATGCTCAACCAGACAAACTCTTTCGCGGACCACTCGCACGTCGATGAGCGCGCCATGGACTCGAACGAGCTCGAGCGCGAAAAGGGCATCACGATCCTCGCCAAGAACACGGCGATCTCGTACAAGGGCAAGCACGCCACTGATGGCCCCATCACGATCAACGTGATCGACACCCCCGGCCACGCCGACTTCGGTGGCGAGGTCGAGCGCGGCCTGTCCATGGTCGACGGCGTCGTCCTGCTGGTTGACGCCAGCGAGGGCCCGCTCCCGCAGACCCGTTTCGTGCTCCGTAAGGCGCTCGAGGCCAAGCTTCCCGTCATCCTGTTGGTCAACAAGACCGACCGCCCTGACGCACGTATCGACGAGGTCGTTGCAGAGAGCCAGGACCTCCTCCTCGGTCTCGCCAGCGACATGGCCGATGACGTCCCAGACCTCGACCTCGACGCGATCCTCGACGTTCCCGTCGTCTACGCATCCGGTCGTAACGGTGCAGCCAGCCTGAACAAGCCCGAAAACGGCACCCTGCCGGACAACGATGACCTCGAGCCGCTCTTCGAAGCGATCCTCGAGCACATCCCCGCTCCCGTCTACGACGACGAGCACCCGCTGCAGGCCTGGGTCACCAACCTCGACTCCTCGCCGTTCCTCGGCCGCCTCGCGCTGCTCCGCATCTTCCAGGGCAACATCAAGAAGGGCCAGACCGTCGCGTGGATCAAGCACGATGGTTCTGTGCACAACGTGCGCGTGACCGAGCTCATGATCACAAAGGCACTCGACCGTTACCCCGCAGAGAGCGCCGGTCCCGGTGACATCGTCGCCGTCGCCGGATTCCCGGACATCACCATTGGTGAGACGCTGGCCGACCCGGACGACCCCCGTCCGCTGCCGACCATCACGGTTGACGACCCCGCCATCTCGATGACGATCGGTACCAACACCTCGCCGCTCATCGGCAAGGTCAAGGGCCACAAGCTCACCGCTCGTATGGTCAAGGACCGTCTCGACAAGGAGCTCGTCGGTAACGTCTCGCTCAAGGTCGTTGACATCGGACGCCCGGACGCCTGGGAAGTTCAGGGTCGTGGCGAGCTCGCTCTCGCCATCCTGGTCGAGCAGATGCGTCGTGAGGGCTTCGAGCTCACCGTCGGCAAGCCGCAGGTAGTCGTCAAGAAGATCGACGGCAAGGTTCACGAGCCGTTCGAGCACCTGACCATCGACGCGCCTGAGGAATACCTCGGTGGCATCACCCAGCTGCTCGCCGCGCGCAAGGGTCGCATGGAGAACATGGCGAACCACGGCACCGGCTGGGTTCGCATGGAGTTCATCGTTCCGTCACGTGGCCTCATCGGCTTCCGTACCGAGTTCCTCACCACCACGCGTGGTACCGGTATCGCCAACGCCATCTCACACGGCTACGAGCCCTGGGCCGGCACCATCAACACGCGCAACAACGGCTCGATCGTTGCTGACCGTTCAGGTGTTGTCACCCCGTTCGCCATCATCGCCCTGCAGGAGCGCATGACCTTCTTCGTGAACCCCACCGAAGAGGTCTACGAGGGCATGGTCATCGGTGAGAACTCACGTGCAGACGACATGGACGTGAACATCACGAAGGAAAAGAAGCTGACCAACATGCGTCAGTCGACTTCTGACACCTTCGAGTCGATGACCCCGTCACGCCAGTTGACCCTCGAGCAGTGCCTCGAATTCGCTCGTGAAGACGAGTGTGTTGAGGTCACCCCTGAGATCGTGCGCATCCGCAAGGTTGAGCTCGCAGCGCAGGCTCGTGCACGCAACACCTCACGCCTGAAGAAGCAGGACCAGGCGTAAATCAGTAACTAGCATCGGCTGAACGCGGCCGTTCCGGTGAGACTCGATCTCGCTGGGGCGGTCGCGTTCACTCGTTAAGCTGGGTGTACGCATGTGCCCCATCATGCAGGTGCCAGAGGAACGCAGACCAATGAGGACACAGATGAGTACACGGATGACCAGAACACAGACCACTCGTCACCGCGGAGCTAGCGTCGCCATTGCCGCCGTCCTTGCGTGTGCCGGTCTCGGCGCACTGACGGGCTGTGGGGCGGATGTCGGTGGACTCGTCAACGGTGTCGTCCAGGATGCGTCAGGGGGAGAGGTCAGCCTCGGCGGCTCACTGCCCAGCGGCTGGCCGGCTGAGGTGCCCGTCATCGACGGCGAACTGATGTTCGGCGCAGGAGCGAAAGCCGATGCGTCACCAGGGTGGGTCGTCACGGTGAAGTCGAGCGCCACCGATCCGCTCACCGACGCGCGCACGCAACTGGAGGACGCCGGCTTCACGGTTGACGTTGCCGCCCAGGGCGCTGAGGCCGGAGTTCTCACCACAAGCAACGGGAACTACACCGTGGTGGTGGCTGGCACCGCGGACGGCTTGCTCTACACGGTGGCTGAGGGCGACAAGTAGCCCCAGCGACGGGCGAGGCCGTCGGCGCGCGCCACACCCACCCCGCCGCATCACCGCCCTGCCGCATCACAGGCGAATCCTGGCGCGCGGTTTCCCCGTGGGCGCGCGTTTTATCGCGCGCCTGGGGCGTTTTCGCGCGCCCAGCTGTGTGCGGGTGGTTTCGAGGCGACAGTTGAGCGGATGCCCGTCCGCGGGCCCGACAGGGAACTCGGCCTAGGCGAAGAGTTCAGCCCCGATGAACGAGCCTTCCGCCGCGCCGGCTGGCACCGCGAAGATGCCGGAGCCCACGTGGCGCACATACTCGTTCATGGCGTCGTTGGCCGCCAGCCGCGTCTGGATCGGAATGAACTGCGTGCGCGGATCGCGCTGGAACGCAATGAAGAACAGTCCGGCATTCAACCGACCGAGGTCGTCGTTGCCGTCGACGAAGTTGTAGCCGCGACGCAGCAGCACCGCCCCGTCATTCTGATCGGGGTGGGAGAGCGCGACGTGGGAGTCGACCGGGATGATCGGGGCGTCGCCGCGCCCGACCATCGCGAAGTCCGGCTCGCTGAACTCTGTGCCGCCAGAGAGCGGCTCGCCCTCACCCTTGGTGCGCCCGACGATGTTCTCCTGGTCACGCAGCGAGGTGCGATCCCAGGTCTCGATCGTCATGCGGATGCGACGGGCAACGAGATACGAGCCACCGGCCATCCACGCTGCACCGTCAGAACCGCTGGCCCAGATGTGTTCGTCGACCACCGCGGTGTCCTCCGACTTCACGTTCGCCGTGCCGTCCTTGAACCCGAAGAGGTTGCGAGCAGTGACCTGCGATCGGCTCGTCGATGACGTGCGCCCGAACCCCAGCTGCGACCAGCGAATGGATGCCCGGCCGAACGCGATTCGCGACAGGTTCCTGATGGCGTGCACGGCCACCTGGGGGTCGTCGCTGCAGGCCTGGATGCACAGGTCGCCGCCCGTTTGGGCAGGGACAAGCGCATCGGCCTGGAAGTGCGGCAGGTCGACCAGGGCGGCGGGCCGCCTGGAGGCCAGGCCGAAGCGGTCGACGCCATCCGCTGTGGCGAACAGGCCAGGGCCGAACCCGAACGTGATGGTGAGACCGGATGCCGGCAGGTCGAGCGCCTCGCCCGTGTCGTCCGGCGGGGCGTCGTATGGGCCGGTGGCCGGGCCGTATGTGCCCGCAGAGCCGCCCGTCGTCATGCGTGCGGCGGCAACGGTCCAGTCCGTGAGGAGTTCGATGAGCTCATCTCGGCTGATGTTGCCGACGTCGTAGCTGGCGAAATGCAGGCGGTCCTGGGCCGGCGTGACGATGCCGGCCTGGTGCGCACCGTAGAACGGATAGACCGTTGACCCGTTCGGGGCGCTGGTCGCCGCGATGACCGCCCTGTCGCCGGCCACACCTGCGGCAGCGCCGACCAGGCCGGCGCCGACGCCGATCCCGGCAAGCCCGAACAGACCGCGTCGCGACAGGCCGCGGTTCTGCGTGTTGTGGCCCTGCCGGGCGGGGGAGTGCGGCTGATCAGCTGCTGCAGTCGAATCCGCTGACGCTGACGCCGACGCTGACGCTGACGCCTCAGTGCCAACATGCGGAGATGTCGGCTCTGGGGCGTCGGTCGTGTCGTCGGTCATCTCACGCCTAGCCAACCAGAACGGCGGTGAGCGTGCTGAGCGGTTCGCTCAGGGCGTTCACACCGTCGGCGAGGTCCTTCACCTGCGTGGCGGACAATTCGTCGTAGTACGTGAAACCGCCCTCGAGGCTGCCGTAGGCGGCGAGCTGCGTCTCGAGGCTGTCGAACCGGCTGTCGAGGGTGCTGACGAGGTCTGCGTCCTTCGCCTTCACGATGTCGCGAACGCCTTCATATGCGACCCGGGCGCCTTCGAGGTTGGCCTGGAAGTCCCAGAGGTCAGTGTGCGACCAGATCTCTTCTTCGCCGGTGATCTTGCCGCTTGCGACCTCTTCGAGGAGGCCGATCGCGCCGTTGGAGATCGAGTCGATCGTCACGCTGTAGTCGGTGGCGTGCACGGCGTCGTAGAGCTCCTGCGTGTTGGCGGTGAGCTTGTCTGCGTAGTAGCTGCGTTCCTCTGGCGTGAGGGCGACGTACTCTGCGCCACCGTTCTCGGCGGCTGTCGGCGGGAAGAGGTCCTTCTCGATGCGGTGCCAACCGGTCCATTCGTCGCCTTCTGCGACGTCGGCCTCACGGAAGTCGATCTGCGGGTCGAGGTCGCCGAATGACTCTGCGACCGGTTCGATGCGCTCGTAGCTGGCCCGCGTCGTCGGGTACAGGGCGCGTGCCGTCTCGTCATCCCCAGCCAGGTAGGCGTCGAGGAACGTCTGGGTGCCTGGCACCAGCTGGCCGACCTGGTCCTTGATGTACGCGACGTAGTTGACCGCTGCGGCGTCGATCTGCTCCTGCTCGTCGCCTGCGAGTGACACGTCAGACCCGGTCACCGTGAACGCTGCCTTGCCGACGCCATCGCCAACCATGCCCGGCTTGCAGACCGTGAAGTAGTCGCCGGGCTGCGCTCGCACGACGAGGTTCCGCGTGACGCCTGGGCCCACGTTCTCGACCTCGCCGACAATGCGAAGACCGTCGTCAGCCAGCAGATAGAACTCGCTGACCTCATCCGTTTCATTCGACACGCTGAACGACACCGTTCCGCTGGCGGCGGTGTTCGCAGACACGGCGCAGTCGCTCGCCGTCGATGACACCGTGAGACTCGAGCCTTCGCCCTCTGCTGTGGCGTTCTTGACGCAGCCGGATAGCAGCAGTGTCGCCGCTGCAAGCGGTGCAACGAACAAAATGGCGCGATTTCTCAAGGGATTCTCCTGCTGGTTGTGGCTGAAGCACGCGGCATGCGGTGGCGCGTGGGAACGATTTTCAGACGGATGCCGGAACTCTCAGTTCCGGCGTGGCCGACTGGCGCGGCACGGGACCGCCTGAGCGGCTCTTCACGATGAAGATGGTCAGGGTGGGGACCAGGTACAGCGTCCACACGATCAGTTCGAGCCAGGTGGTGGCCGGTGAGAAGTTGACGGTGCCCTTCAGCAGGGTTCCGTACCAGCTGCCAGGCGGGATGGCGCCGCTCACGTCAAAGGCGAGGCTGTTCAGGCCGGGAAGGACGCCTGCTTCCTGCAGGTCGTGCACGCCGTACGAGAGCACACCGGCGGCCACGATGATGAGGAAGACACCGGTCCAGGTGAAGAAGCGGGACAGGTTGATGCGCAGCATGCCCTTGTAGACGAACCAGCCGAGTACGACGGCGGTCAGGATGCCGAGGCCTGCGCCAAGGAGGGGGAGCGTGGTCTCGCCGGTCGCCTGCACGGCGGCCCAGATGAAGAGTGCTGTCTCGATGCCCTCGCGGCCAACGGCGAGGAACGCCACCAGGACGAGTCCGAGCCCAGACCCGACGATGTGCTTGTCGATGCTGCCGTGCAGGTGACCCTTGAGGTCGCGAGCCGTGCGCAGCATCCAGAAGACCATCCAGGTCACCAGGCCCGTGGCGATGATCGACAGCAGCCCGCCGATCGTCTCCTGCGCCTCAAAAGTCAGACCGTAGGTGCCGAAGGTGAGAAGCGCCCCGAGGCCGAGGGCGAGCAAAACCGCAAGCCCGATGCCTGCCCAGATGCGCGGCAACACGTCTCGGCGGTCGATCTTCACGATGTACGCGATAAGAATCGTTACGACGAGTGCGGCTTCAAGACCTTCACGCAGGCCGATCAGGTAATTTGCGAGCACGGGAGCTTTCAGGTTTGGCGACAAGAAGAATGGTAAGGCTATCCTAAGCGGATTCGACTCTAGCCCGTGATGCCCGGGGTGTCCAGCTAAGATTTTCCCTAGGAAGAGCCGCGCCGCGGTGGCACACCACCGCGAGCCCGCCAGGGAACAGCGCGTCAGGAAACAGAGGAACACAGATGGTCGACCAAGGCACTTTCGACGTTGAGCCGCCGACGGTCACCAGCAGACTGGTCTCTGCTGCCATCGTGCTCCTCGTCGGCATCGTCTACGGCGTCCTCGGCACCATCGCGCACCAGACAACGGTGTCGATTGCGGGCGTGGCGTTCCCGATCGGGTTGATCCTGGCCGTCCTTGGGGCCTCTGCGCTGTTGATCGGGCTGCGCCTGATCCAGGTGGGGCGTCTCCTGCTCGGCCTGTGTGCCCTCGGGATGCTGCTCACCATCTTCGTTCTGTCGCTCAAGAGTGCGGGCGGTTCGGTGCTCGTTCCCGCCGGTGTGCCAGGCACGATATGGACCATCGTGCCGACGCTGGTTGCAGCCATCACGCTGGCCTGGCCGAATCTGCCGCCGCGAGCCGACAGGGCCGCCACGCATTCAGAGAAGGCTTAGACTGGTTATCCAGCTCGTGAAGGGAACCACACCACTGTGACGTACGTCATCGCTCTTCCTTGTGTCGATGTCAAAGACCGTGCCTGCATCGACGAATGCCCGGTTGACTGCATCTACGAGGGCGAGCGTTCCCTCTACATCCACCCAGACGAATGCGTCGACTGCGGTGCCTGCGAACCCGTCTGCCCCGTCGAGGCCATCTACTACGAAGATGACCTGCCAGAGCAGTGGGCCGACTACTACAAGGCCAACGTCGAGTTCTTCGACGACGTTGGATCCCCGGGTGGAGCCGCCAAAGTTGGCGTCATTCCGAAGGACCACCCGGTCATCGCGGTTCTGCCGCCCCAGGTCCAGCACTAAAGCACGACGTGCTCGCCGCTCTTCCTGACTACCCGTGGGACCAGATGGTTCCGTTTGCCACGCGCGCACGCGCCCACGCCGACGGCATCGTCGATCTCTCGATCGGGTCCCCAGTCGACGCGACGCCAGAGCTCATCCGTCGCTCGCTTGCCGAGGCAACGGATGCCCACGCCTACCCGCAGACGGCGGGAACCCCGCAGCTGCAGCAGGCGATTATCGACTGGTACGCCCGCCGCAGGGGAGTGACGGGGCTCACCGAGAAGAACGTGCTGCCGACCATCGGCTCAAAGGAGCTCGTGGCGCTGCTGCCGTTCATGCTCGGCATCGGCCAGGGCGACACGATCGTGCACCCGAAGGCCGCCTATCCCACCTACGCGATCGGTGCCGCAATCGCTGGGGCGGATGCCCTGGCCTCAGACGACCCTGCTGAGTGGCCGGCATCCACTGCCCTGATCTGGTTGAACAGCCCAGGCAACCCCGATGGTCGCGTGCTCACCGTCGACTACCTGCGCGCGGCTGTCAGGCGCGCCCGCGAACTCGACGCCGTGATCGTGAGCGACGAGTGCTACGCAGAGCTCGGCTGGGACGGCCAGTGGGCCAGCGAGCCGATCCCGAGCATCCTCGATCCTCGCGTGATCGAGGGCAGCCGTCACAACGTGCTGGCGATCTACTCGCTGAGCAAGCAGTCGAACCTCGCCGGCTACCGCGCTGCTTTCGCGGCCGGCTGCAGCCAGGTGCTGCAGCGTGTGTTGACCGTTCGCAAGCACGCCGGCCTCATGCTCCCAGCGCCTCTCCAGCACGCCATGGTGACGGCGCTCGGCGACGACGTGCATGTGGCAGAGCAGAAGGAGCGCTACCGCGCCCGCAGGGACGTGTTGCGCCCCGCGCTCATCGACGCCGGCTTCCGCATCGATGACAGTGAGGCTGGCCTCTATCTGTGGGCGACGGCAGGGGTCGACGCCTGGGAGTCGATCGCTCGGCTGGCGGAACTCGGCATATTGGCTGGCCCTGGCCCGTTTTACGGTGACTACTATCCCCAGCACGTGCGATTCTCGCTCACAGCAACGGATGAGCGGATTGCTGCCGCGGCAGAGAGGCTGCGCGCCTCTGTAGACAACGTCTAACGATGCGGCCCCGCTGTTAGCGGGTGCAACAGTAGGCGACCAAGCGGATTAGGCTGTAGAAGGTTGACGTTGCCCAGCACCAGAAGTGTTCTGCGGCGGTCCGCCACCGATACCAGGCACAAGCAGCCAGCTTAAAGATTCAGGAGGCGCCGTGAGCGACGTCGCAACACCGTCCAACGATCCGCAGAAGGCAACACTCACCTACCCGGGAGGAACCGCAGAGTTCCCCATCCTGCGGAGTGTTGACGGGGCGTCGAGTCTCGACATTTCGACGCTGACCCGCCAGACAGGTCTCACCACACTCGACTACGGCTTCGTGAACACCGCGGCCACGCGCTCGGCGATTACCTTCATCGATGGTGAAGAAGGCATCCTGCGCTACCGCGGTTACCCGATCGAGCAAATCGCGAAGAACTCGAGCTACCTCGAGACCGCGTGGCTGCTCATCTACGGTGAGCTGCCGACCGAGAGCGAGCTGTCCGACTTCGACCACCGCATCCGTCGCCACACGCTGCTGCACGAAGACCTCAAGCATTTCTTCAGCGCCCTGCCGCACAACGCGCACCCCATGTCGGTGCTGTCGAGTGGCGTGTCTGCGCTGTCGACGTACTACCAGGACTCGCTGAACCCGAAGAACCCTGAGCACGTCGAGATCGCGACGGTTCGCTTGCTCGCCAAGCTTCCGGTCATGGCTGCATACGCGCACAAGAAGAGCATCGGCCAGGCCTTCCTGTACCCAGACAACTCGCTGAGTTTCGTCGACAACTTCCTCAAGCTGAACTTCGGCACCCTCGCGGAGCCCTACGAGGTCAACCCGGTCGTCAGCAAGGCGCTCGAGCGCCTGCTCATGCTGCACGAAGACCACGAACAGAACGCGTCGACGTCGACCGTTCGCCTCGTCGGGTCGACGGAGGCCAACCTGTTCGCCTCTGTCTCCGCCGGCATCAACGCGCTGTTCGGCCCGCTGCACGGCGGCGCCAACGAAGCAGTACTCTCGATGCTCCAGGACATCAAGGACTCCGGTGAGGGCGTTGCAAAGTACGTCGAACGTGTGAAGAACAAGGAAGCCGGCGTCAAGCTGATGGGCTTCGGACACCGGGTCTACAAGAACTACGACCCGCGCGCGAAGCTTGTCAAGGAGAGCGCCCACGAGGTACTCGCCGCGCTCGGCGTGCAGGATGACCTGCTCGACATCGCCATGGAGCTCGAGCAGTACGCGCTGAACGACGACTACTTCAAGGAACGCAAGCTCTACCCGAACGTCGACTTCTACACCGGCGTCATCTACAAGGCCATGGGATTCCCGACGCGCATGTTCACCGTGCTCTTCGCGATCGGCCGCCTGCCGGGCTGGATCGGCCACTGGCGCGAGATGAACGAAGACACCGCGACGAAGATCGGCCGCCCGCAGCAGCTGTACATCGGCTCAGGGGCGCGCGACTACCCCGTCCGCTAAGGCGGCACGTCAATAGAAACCACATCGTTCAGGGAGGCCAGCCGGCCTCCCTGAACTGCGTTAAGCCTGCCCGACGTGTCTTACGGCGTGAGGACCAGCGTGTTCGTCGCCGCCTTCGCAACGGCGTCCAGGCTGAAGAGCCACTCCCTGGTCTTGCCGTGCTGCCACAGCGGCGTCTGGTCGGTGTAGTTCGGGTGGTAGGCATGGCCTGATGCCCCGGTGAGGTTGATCCACGTCGACTCGTCGAAATCGGCCAGGCTGATCACCTGGCGCATCGACGGTACCCAGTTGACCTCATACCCCTCCGTTGCCGACCACGCCATGGCGTTGACGACGGATGACCCGCCCCCGACCTCGTATGGGCCGCGGTTGAAGAGCCACTCGATGGGCGCGATGCCCGACTGCCCGAAACTGCCGTTGGTGAGGCTCAGGGTGTGGAGGCTTCCCCACTCCCAGGTGGACTCGCGCGAGCCCAGGAGGTCGACGGCTTCTGCGGCGGCTTCGTCCAGCGCATCAGACAACACAGCGTCGCGGCCGGTGACGCCGGTGCGATCGCTCTTCCACCAGGGCGAATCGGGCTGTTCGAGGAGCGGAATCACCACCTGGAACGATCGGTCACCACCGGTGAGCTGGGTGCCATCGGGCAACGATCCGAACATGTCGTCGAGCAATACGCGCCAGACGATATTGAAGTAGGCAGCCGCTGCTGAATCGTCGTCGACCGAGAAATCCCAGCCATCGAACAACGCTTGCGCCTCTGCGGTGGCGTCATCGCGTGAGGTGTCGATGGCCTGCAGGTGCGGCACGAGGGCGGCCGCGATGGCACTGAAATTGTCTGACTGGATGTCGCTCATGTCGGCAGCGGTCAGCGGCACCCCCGCAGTGATGAACTCCTGCAGCCGGTTTGTGATCTGCGTGGCGCGGTAGCCGGCATCCCAGTCAGCGGTGAGGAACGCCGGGTAGTCGGCCGGCGTCGCCGCATTGTTCGCCGTCACGATGAAGCCGCTTGGTGGGTTGTAGAGCGTTGGAAGCTGCTCGAAGGGGATTGTGCCACTCCAGCCGTATTCGCTGGTCCAGCCGGGCACGGGGAGCGTGCCATCGCCACGCGTGCGGATGGGGATGCTCCCAGGAGCCTGGTAGCCGATGTTGCCCTCGACGTCGGCGTAGATCAGGTTCTGCGACGGTACTTCGAACAGTTCGGCTGCGGCGCGGAAGCTCGTCCAGTCCGTTGCAAGGGCCATGGCGAAGATAGCGGATGCCGTCGTGCCGGGGGTGAGGGCCGCCCACTGCAGTGACAGCTCATACGATGCAGCGGGCGGCGTCGCATCCGCTGCCGTCTCAGCGCTGCCGTCGGCAGCCGTGTCGGCCGCGGTGCCTGTGCCAGCTGCAGTGTCTGTGCCGGCTGGCGCCTCTTCGCTGAGGTCTGGCATATCTGCGGCCACCGGATACTCCGTCGAGATGCTCGCGAAGTCGGTGCCGACGAGTGAGCTGACGATCGGCCCGTGCCCCGTCGACCTGATTTCGATCTTCACAGGGTCACCGCCGGCGACCGTGATCTTCTCGTTTCGCACCGTGAGCGGCAGCTGCTGGCCGTCGTACTCGTAGGTGTCTCCGGTGACCTTTTCGACATACAGGTCGGCGACGTCGGGGCCCAGGTTCGTGAAGCCCCATGCGACGGTGGCATTGTGGCCGATGATGATGCCAGGCATGCCGGAGAAGCTGTAGCCGGCCAGGTCGAACGGGCAGTCCGGGCTGACGGTCTCGCAGCGGAGGCCCACCTGGTACCAGACGGAGGGCAGCGCAGGGCCGAGGTGCGGATCGTTGGCCAGCAGCGGCTTACCGCTGTCGGTGAGGGCGCCAGAGACGACCCAGGAGTTCGAACCGATCTCCCCGCCCGCAGGTCCAAGCAGCTCTGGAACGCTCGCCAGCGCGGCACGCAGGCTGTCCAGCGGGGTCGCCAGGTCCGCGGCGGATGCTGCGGCGTCAACTGTGGCAGTGCCGGCCGTGTCAGCGCTGGCAGCGGTGTCGGTGCTGGCAGCCGTCTCAGTGCTGGCAGCCGTGTCCGCTGCCGCGGTCTCTGCGTCGTCGGCCGGAATCACGGCGGGCAGGCCACCGAGGATTGTCGGCTGTGACGCGAAGTCGAACGCCGGATGCAGAACGCCGATATCGGTCGCCGCCAGTTCGGTGGACAAGAGCGAACGATCGATCTCGTCGTCGAGGTTCGACCTGAGGTCCCATGCCATGGCTTTCAGCCAGGCCACCGAATCGGCTGGGGTCCACTTTTCGGGGGTGTAGCCGGGGTTCTGCAGGTCGAGCACGGCGTACTCGAGTGAGATGTCCGCACCTGAGTGCTCATCGAGGTACTCATTCACGCCATCGGCGTATGCCTGGTAGTAGCCGAGCGTCACTGGATCGAGAAGGGCGACCTCCTGCTCGGCGATCGCTCGCCAGCCCAGGGTGCGGATGAAGGCATCCGTTTCAACCTGGCTCTCGCCGAACAGCTCTGACAGGCGGCCAGAGGTGACGTGGCGTCGGAAATCCATCTCCCAGAAGCGGTCCTGCGCGTGCACGTAGCCCTCTGCCATGAAGAGATCGGCCGGCGTTGTGGCCACGATCTGGGGAATACCGGCGTCATCGCGGTAGACCGTGACATCGGCCGACAATCCAGGTACCTGCACCTCGCCGCTCAGCTGTGGGAAGGAACGGGTGACCGTCCAGACCCCGACGCCGCCGGCAACAATGGCGAGTACCACCACCACGCCGAGGGTGATCAGCGCAGGCTTGTATCGTCTGCGCCTCTTGCTGCGCGGTGCGTCGGTTCCCACGTCACTCCCTCGTGATTGCTGTGCGGTGCTCGTGCTCGTGCCGTGCGTGTGCGGTGCTGGTGCGATGCTACTGCGGGTGGTGCTGCAAAGCGGGAATGTGTTGGAGCGTAAACCTTAGGCGTGCAGGGCGTCGTTCAAGACGACACCCGTGCCGCTTCTCGGCAGTACCTCGACCGCTCCCGTGAGGGAGTTGCGGCGGAAGAGGAGATTCGGAACGCCGGAGAGCTCGACGGCCTTCACCGTGCGGCGGGCGCCGTCAGCGGTGCGCGTCTCGTCGAGCACGACAACCTTGGTGCCGGCCGTGACGTAGAGCCCGGCCTCCACGACGGTGTCGTCGCCGATGGAGATGCCGATGCCGGAGTTGGCGCCGAGGAGTGCGCGCTCACCGATCGAGATGCGCTGCGTTCCGCCGCCGGAGAGCGTGCCCATGATGGATGCGCCGCCGCCGATGTCTGAGCCGTTGCCGACCACGACGCCCTGTGAGATGCGCCCTTCCACCATGGAGGCGCCGAGGGTGCCGGCGTTGAAGTTGACGAAGCCCTCGTGCATCACCGTTGTACCAGGGGCCAGGTGTGCGCCGAGGCGAACGCGGGAGGCGTCCGCGATGCGCACGCGGTCTGGCGTGACGTAGTTGAGGAGTGGCGGGAACTTGTCGATGC
Organism: Leifsonia sp. Y878; assembly: GCF_057669685.1. Lineage (NCBI taxonomy): Bacteria > Bacillati > Actinomycetota > Actinomycetes > Micrococcales > Microbacteriaceae > Leifsonia > Leifsonia sp. Y878. The sequence continues at coordinate 290,791 of NZ_JBYHFS010000001.1, forward strand.
CTGATGCCTGGATTCCGGCGCGCTGCAGCAGGGGGCGCAGGCCGTCGAAGTCGGCGGGCAGCACGGGGCCGGCGTTAGTCCAGACCACAGAGGGGAGGTGCGCGAAGATGCCGTCGAGGTTGAGTGTGTTCGGGCGCACGAGCAGGTGCGACAGCAGGTGCAGGCGCAGGTAGGCATCCGGGGTGTTGCTGGGGGCGGCATCCAGGTCGATGACCGTGGTGATGGCGTCAAGCCGCACGTTGCGCCTGGCATCCTCCCCGGCCATCTCTTCGAGTTCGGCTGGGACGATCCACCGCTCGCGGTCCTCCGGCAGTGCGCCGAGGCGCGGGGCCGGGTACCAGGTGTCGAGGACGGTGCCGTCGCCGGCAATGGTGGCAAGTCCGTACCCCCAGGCCGTGGAGTGTGATTCGGCGGGAGCGGTGATCTCGGAGTCGGGGGTGGTTGCCATGCATCTAGATTAGTAGGGTGCCCGATAATGCCGAGTCCTCCGTCACAGCGCCCGCCGATCTCAACGCGGGCAGCCCGCAGTCCGCTTCCCTTGACCTGACTCTCGGGTCAGTTGAGCTGACCCGGATCATCTGCGACATGGAGTCGGTGTCTGGAAACGAGACAGCGCTGGCGGATGCCATCGTCGCCGCGCTCGCCGCGTACCCCCACCTCGAGATCATCCGCGACGGAGACACGATCGTGGCCAGGACCAACCTGGGACGTGCGGAGCGCGTGGTCATCGCCGGTCACATCGACACGGTTCCCCTCAACAACAACCTCCCGACCCGCTTCGAGACGATTGACGGCGTCGACTACCTCTGGGGACGCGGCACCGTCGACATGAAGGCCGGCGTCGCTGTGCAGCTGAAGCTGGCAGCCGAGCTGGTCGATCCAGCCGTTGACATCACCTGGATGTGGTACGACAACGAGGAGGTCTCGTCAGACCTCAACGGGCTCGGGCGACTGGCTCGTAACCGCCCTGACCTGTTCGCCGGCGACTTCGCGATCCTCGGCGAACCGAGCAACAGCCAGGTCGAAGGCGGCTGCAACGGCACGCTGCGCGCCGAGATCCGCACATTTGGGCGCAGGGCGCACTCCGCGCGCAGCTGGGTGGGGGAGAACGCCATCCACAAGGCAGCGCCCATCCTGGCGACGCTGGCCGCATACGAGGCGCGCGAGGTCGAGGTGGAAGGCCTGGTCTATCGCGAGGGACTCAACGCTGTCGGGATCACGGGTGGCATTGCCGGCAACGTCATCCCAGACGAGTGCATGGTCCACGTAAATTACCGGTTCGCCCCGAGTCGCAGCGTTGAGGAGGCCATCGCGCACCTCGACGAGGTCTTCCCCGGCTACGACATCACGGTCATCGACAGCGCTGCGGGCGCTCGCCCTGGCCTTGATGCCCCGCTGGCGCAGCAATTCCTGGCCGCCGTTGGTGCTGAGCCACGCCCCAAGTACGGCTGGACGGATGTCGCGCGCTTCTCCGCGCTTGGCGTGCCGGCCGTGAACTACGGGCCAGGCGACCCCCTGAAGGCCCACGCTGACGATGAGCGGGTGGCACTCACCCAGATCGTCGAGTGCGAGAACGGCTTGAGGTCGTGGCTCAGCGCCACCATGTGACCGGCATGACGTCCCTCACGCCCGCAGTGCCGACGACGCGAGCCACGCGCACGACGCACTGGCTTCCCGTCTCGTGGCGCGTCCGCTATCGACTGACGCCGTGGTGGGCGCGGGTACTGGTCGTCTGGGCGCTGTCCAGGGTGGTCACCACGACGCTGGTGCTGATCCTGGCCAGTGTGCAGGGGGCCAACGCGTGGACGGGCGCCCAGCCCGGCTATGCAGATTTCGCGAACATGTGGGACGGCCGCTGGTACAACATCGTTGCCGTCGGCGGATACCCGTCGCAACTGCCGCTCACCCCAGAGGGCGAGGTCGCCGAGAATGCCTGGGCGTTCATGCCTGGATACCCGGTGGTCGTCCGGCTGCTCATGATGCTGAGCGGTCTGCCGTGGGCGCCGGTCGCTGTCTTCGTCTCCGTGGCGTTCAGCCTCGGCACCGCGCTCGTCTTCTACCGGTTGATGGTGAAGTTCCTGCCAGCATCCACCGCGCTCTTCTCCGTGGTGCTGTTCTGCGTGGCTCCGCTGTCGCCGATCCTGCAGTTCGGCTACGCGGAGTCGATGAACCTGTTCTTCCTGACCCTCGCGCTCCTCCTGCTGGTTGAGCGTCACTATGCCCTGCTGTTCCCGGTGATCACGGTGATGGCCCTCACTCGGCCGAGCGGGCTTGCCTTTGCGCTGGCGCTCGGGCTGCACGTGGTGCACCGGTGGTTCACCAGGCAGCGCGATCCGTTCCCGGTGCGGGAACGGGTGCTGGCGGTATCCGTTGCAGTCTTCAGCGGGCTGATGGGCCTGGCGTGGCTCCTGGCCGCATGGGCGGTGACCGGTTCGATGAGCGCCTATACCGATACGGAGCTCGCCTGGCGTTCGGCCTACATCGGGTATCAGGAACTCATTCCATTCACGGCATGGTTCCAGAGCGGTGTCTGGTGGTTCGGAATGCCCCAGGGCATCATCATCGTGATTGTCGTGATCGCGCTGTTCGCCGTAACAATGTTTCTGCCGGCCGTTCGCCGCCTCGGCGTCGACCTGCGCTTCTGGGTGTTGAGCTACGCGCTCTACCTGCTCGCGGTGTTCTTCCCGCAGTCGAGCACGTTCAGGCTGCTCATGCCAATGTTTCCGTTGCTCGGGGCGGTCGCACAGCCCCGAAATACGATCTACCGGGTATTCCTCGTCATAGCCTCCATTGGGGGCCAGTGGGTCTGGTTATTGATCTGCTGGGGAGTCGATGGCGCCGATTGGACACCGCCGTGATTATTGTCTAGGCGAAAAATGGTCGATAATGGAAGAACACTCGAATGGAAGGGGAGTTCATGGCGGCCATGAAGCCACGGACCGGAGACGGGCCAATGGAGGCTGTAAAGGAGGGGCGCCTCATCATCGTGCGTGTACCGCTCGAGGGGGGTGGGCGACTCGTCGTCTCTGTGAACGACGCTGAGGCTCTTGAGCTTCACGATGCGCTCGCCGGGGTCGTGAACCCCGCGTAATAGCTTTATCAATCGGCTGTGCAGCTTCTGCTGCACAGTCGATTGCTATTTAACCCGTCTCCGCTGGTTCGAGGCGACAATGGATGTCGCGCAGAAGGCCACGTATGTCGCGCAGCGGGCCACCGTGTAGCGAATACAGGATGAATCGAGCAACTGTCACCGAATACAGGACAGATCGCGCTCTCTGCGGCAATGTTTCCGGTTTTCGCGACAGGCCTGGCGGCACCCTCGATCACGTCTGTGAAGCCGAGTGCGGCGCGCTACGCCCGCTTGGTCATCTGGAGCAGGCCGTCTCCAACGGGGGAGAGGGCGCTCACGACGGCGCCAGAGGGGGCGATCTCCGTGAGGAGCGTGCGGAAGCCGGTGGCAACCTCATCGCGCTGCGTTGGGTCTGCGACGCGGCCACGCCACAGGGCGTGCGCCACGAGCAGGGTTCCGCCTGGCCGGGTGAGGCGCAGGCCGTGTTCCACGTACTCGATGACGGACTGCGGGTCGGCATCGATGAAGACGATGTCGTAGGAGTTCTCATTCATCCGTGGCAAGACGTCGCCGGCCTTGCCCGTGATCAAGCGGATGCGATTGGCCATGATGCCGGCTTCAGCGAAGCTGACCCTGGCGTGCTGCTGGTGGTCGATCTCGGTGTCGATTGACGTGAGGGTCGCGCCAGGCGCACCCGTGAGCAGCCACATGCCTGATACGCCGGCGCCGGTGCCGACCTCGAGGATGCTCTGCGCATTGGACGCGGCGGCGATGACAGCGGTCTGCGCACCGACGGCCGGCGCGATGGCGTCGATGCCGAGCTCAAGGGACTGCTGCCGTGCCCGGGCAATGGCATCGGTCTCGACGACGAAATCGTCGGAGAATTTCCAGTTCAGTTCTTTGTCAGACACAGTGCGCTCCAGTAGATGATTAGGACTACCTTACGGCCGGCTGGGTGCTGGCACGGGGAGGCCTCGCCGCAGGTTATCCTGATGTGATGTTCGGGTTGACTATGGAGAAGGTCCTTTTGATAGGGATCATTGCTGTCTTCCTGCTCGGACCGGAAAAACTTCCGCACTACGCGGCCAAGTTCGGGCAGCTTGTTCGTCAGCTTCGTGACATGGCCAACGGGGCCAAAGACCGCATGCGCGACGAGATGGGTCCGGAGTTCGACGATGTCGACTGGAAAAAGCTCGACCCGCGTCAGTATGACCCGCGCCGGATCATCCGCGAAGCCCTGGCCGATGACGACCCTGCGGTCAGCGGCACCCCCGCATCGGCTGCTGCTGCCACGATTTCTCGGGCGCCGAATCAGAACGGGGCCTACCTGCAGCGGAAGCGTGCGCGCGAGAGCGCGCTGACGGCCACCGAGCCGACCCCGTTCGACTCAGAAGCCACCTAACGCTGAGCCCCCTGGCACCGCAGTCATCTAGCGGCGGCGGATTGCCTTCAGGATGCCAGACATCAGCAACATCGGTGCCGCCAGCTGCCCGAACTCCTGCCCGGTGCGGGGAAGCTGTACCAACCCGGTTGCCCGCGAGATCGTGACCGGATTGACGAATCGAAGCAGACCCTCGTGGCCGTTTCGGCGCCCGAGGCCCGAACCCTTCACGCCGCCCATCGGCGCATCGACCGTGCCGAACGAGCCACGGTAGCCCTCGTTGATGTTGACGCTCCCGGCCTCGATCGCGCTGGCCACCTGCATTGCTCGCCGAGTGGAGCCCGACATGACTGACGCGTTGAGGCCGTATGCACTGTTGTTGGCGGCGATGATGGCTTCCTGGTCTGAATCGACGATGGCGATCGACACGACAGGACCGAACGTCTCGTTGGCGAAGCAGTCCATCTCCGGCGTGACATCCGTCAACACCGTCGGTTCGAAGAAGAACGGTCCGACATCAGGTCTGGCGCGGCCGCCGGCCAGGACGGTCGCTCCCTTGGACACGGCATCGTCGACGTGCGCGGTGACGTTGTCGAGCTGGGTCTGTGTGGTCAATGAGCCCACATCGGTCGCGTAGTCGAAGGAACGACCAAGCTTCAGCGACGACACGACAGTGCTGAATTCGGCGATGAATGCGGCCGAAACCGATCGCTGCACGTAGATCCGCTCGATCGACACGCACAGCTGCCCGAGCGAGGAGAAGCACGCATAGGCGGCATCCTTCGCGGCCTTCTTCACGTCGACGTCGTCCAGCACGATCAGCGGATTCTTGCCGCCGAGTTCGAGAGAGACACCCGTCAAGTTCTCGGCGGCCTGCACAGCCACGCGCTTGCCGGTCGCCGTCGACCCTGTGAAGCAGATGTAGTCGGCCTGCGCAGTGACGGCGCTGCCGATTTCGGATCCCTCACCGGTGACGACGGCCCACAGCTCGGCGGGCACCCCGGCCTCGATGTAGGCGCTCCGGAGCGCCAGGATGCTGAGGGCACCCTGGTTGTCGGCCTTCTGCACGACGCCACAGCCAGCCGCGAGGGCAGGGACGACATCCATTGCAGCGAGGCTCAGCGGATAGTTCCACGGGGTGATGATCCCGGCGACGCCCTTCGGGCTGTATCGCACCCTGGTCGTCACGATGAACGGGAGGGCGGATTGTCGGCGCCCACCTTTCAGCACGTCACGGGCCGAGAGCGCGTTGTAGCGGGTGACACTCGTTGACTGGAAGACCTCCTCGAACGCCTGCCCACGGGTCTTGCCCGTCTCAGACTGCACGAGGTCAAGCAACAATTCCTTGCGCTCGATGATGAGGTCATGAGCACGCAGCAGAACAGCGCGACGGTGAGCGAACCCTGCCCTGGCCCACGCCAGCTGGGCGAGGCGCGCGCGGCCGTATGCGCTCTGCACATCGGCGGTGCTGCTGGTGGGAAGCTCATGCAGTACCTGCCCGCTGAACGGAGCGATGACGGGCACGGTGAGTCCGGTGGTTGAGGTGATTTCGCGATCAAGCGCGGCGATGAGCGTGTGATCGAGCGGGGAAGCTGCCATGGTCGCCAGTCTAGGTCAGACGCCCCAGTTGAAGCTCATATGCGGTGAGCGGATGCAGCAGCCTATGCAGCTGCCTCTACATCAGTAGGCGCAGTAGTCGGCGATCCAGTCGTAGATCTCGCTGCGCACAGTGTCTGGCACAGCCACATCGATCTGGCCGGCACGCTGACCGAGTTCTCCGCCCGTCACCGACACATCGACGGGGAACACGGTGCCTCGCTTGTCCTCAGCGACGGCGTGCGGGTCGCACCGTGTCGGCCGCAGGTCGAGCGAGATCGTGAGCGGCACAGACGAGGCGGAAACGGATGCGCCCACCGGCCAGCCCTCACCCGTCGGTCCGGCGAGCAAGACCGTGCCCCCGACCGAGTTCACCTCGATCGTTCCGGTGGAGCCGGTCGGGGTGAGCACGATATCGACCAACGCCACCGACTCTGGTCCGTCGCCCTCCACCCGCAGCTGGTCGCTCGCCACCGCGCTGGCCACCGCGCTCACCGCCGCGTTCAGGCAATCGTCAGCAGAGATCCGGGCAATCGCTCCCGTATCGTCGAGCGGCGTGACGGATGCCTGCACATCGTCTCCGCCCGGCTCTCGCCAGGTCAGTGTCACGGTCGCGCTGTCCGCCGTGCTGGCGCTGTCTGTCGTGTGCGTGCCTCCACCGGCATCCGTGGGCTCGGCCGGCGCTGTTTCGGCCGGAGCTGTTTCGGCCGAACCAGTGCAGACCGGCGCCGCCAGGGCGACGGGCAGATTCCGCCTCATGCCGGGGGAGAGCACGAGGTCGTCCGAGTAGCTGGCGGGCCCCGCGAACAGCGGGGAGGCGAACGTTGCATCCCGCAGGTCGAAGTCGGCTTCCCCGTTGTTGGAGACGCTCACCTGGAGCGTGCGGGTGGCGTAGTCGAACCTGCCCTGGAAAATTCGTACGCTGACCCCTGCCGGCAGCGCGGCATCCGTTGCCCCATCAACCGCAGGGGTCGGACTGACGCACGCCGTGACTGTGAGGCAGAGCAGGAGCGCGCCGGTAACGGCACGAGCGCGCGTTCCCCGACCAACGATTCCCCCATGCTCGTTCATCGCGGCGCCGATCCCACTACCGCCGGGTGACCGACAAGCTCAGGCCGGAGAGGCCGCGTGCCCTGGTGGCCAGGATGTCGGCCACAGAGCTGATGGCGACGCTGGCGGGGTCTGCAGGGTCGGCCAGCACAACGGGAACCCCATCGTCACCGCCGCTTCGCAGCGCGACGCTCAGCGGCACCTGGGCCAGCAGGGGAACGGGAGTGTCCTGTCCCTGGCTCAGGCGGAGAGCGACGTCTGCGCCGCCCCCTGAACCGAACAGGTCGAGGATGCTGCCATCCGGCTGGGGCAGGCCAGCCATGTTCTCGATGACCCCGTAGAGCTTCTGGCCGGTCTGCCTGGCGACGACGCCGCTGCGCTCTGCGACGTCGGCTGCGGCGGGCTGCGGGGTCGTCACGACGATGACCTCAGCATGCGGCAGCAGCTGCCCAACGGAGATCGCCACGTCGCCGGTGCCGGGCGGCAGGTCGAGAAGGAGGACATCGAGATCGCCGAAATAGACATCCGTCAAGAATTGCTGGATGGTGCGGTGCAGCATGGGCCCTCGCCACGCCACAGCCACAGACGCGTCGTCGACGAACATGCCAATGGAGATGACTTTCACGTCGTGTGCGACCGGCGGCAGGATCATGTCGCCCACCTGGGTGGGCTTCACCCCGTCGAGGCCGAGCAGGCCGGGGATCGAGAAGCCGTGCACATCCGCGTCGACGATGCCGACTTTCAGGCCCCTGCGTGCGAGCGCGACAGCAAGGTTGGCCGTGACCGTCGACTTGCCGACGCCGCCCTTGCCGCTCGTGATGGCATAGACGCGCGTCAGCGAATCAGGGCCGAACTGCACGCCGCGCGCGGCCTTGCCACCCCGCAGCTTCTCGGTGAGGGCCTGGCGCTGCTCGCGGGTCATGATGGCGACCTCCACCACCGCGTTGCCGGTGCCGGCAACAGACTCAGCGGCCGCCAGCACGTCGCGCTCGATGCGATCGGCTGCAGGGCAGCCGGCAATGGTCAAGCGGATGCCGACGGTCACCAGCCCGGCATCATCGACCTGCACGGACGACACCATGTCGAGCTCGGTGATGGGTTTCCGGATCTCCGGGTCGGTCACGCGCGTCAGCGCAGCCGTGACCCGTTCAACCGTCGACGAGGCATCACTCAGCGCCGGCATGGTTGCGTCCTTTGGAACTGTCACGTTCTGCCTGGTCCTTGCCTGGCAGCTCGTCGTTGTCGTGCGACTCCAACTGCTCGACCAGCGTACGCAGCTCAGCGCGGATGAAGTCCTTTGATGCCATGTCCTTGATCGCCAGGCGCAGCGCGACGACCTCACGGGCCAGGTACTCCGTGTCGGCCAGGTTGCGCTCCGCACGCTGGCGGTCCTGCTCGATCTGCACGCGGTCGCGGTCGTCCTGCCGGTTCTGCGCCAACAGGATCATGGGTGCCGCATACGACGCCTGCAGGGAGAGAACCAGCGTCAGCGCGATGAAGCCGAGCGCTGCGGAGTCGAAGCGCAGGTGCTCAGGGCCGAGGGTGTTCCAGAGGATCCACGCGATGGTGAACAGGGTGAGACCGGCGAGGAACCATGGCGTGCCCATGCCGCGGGCGATGGATTCGGTGAAGCGCCCAAACCGGTCGCTGCCGGTACGACCGCGCCCAACGAGGGGAGTCGTCCGCAGGCCTTTCGGTGCGTCGAGACGAATATCGGTCTTGCTAGCTCGTGCCATTGGTGCTCCTCCTTCCTCGTAGCATCCGCCCGCCCTGTGCGGGGTCTGCGGGAGTCGATCCGCCCGGAAGCGGGATACTGCCTGTTGTCAGCTGGGTTCTGGCTGCCGCGCGCCTTCGCACGTCGTCGTTGCCGTCCTGACTTCGCCAGTCGTCGGGTAACAGGTAATCGAGAACATCATCAATGGTCACCACCCCGACGAGTCGGCGGTTTTCATCGACGACGGGCACGGAGACCAGGTCGTAGCTTGCAAGAATGCGGGAGACCTCTGCGGCAGACGTGTCTGCGGTCACCGGGTCGAGGCCGGCGTCGAGCAGCGTGCCGAGGCGCTCGTGGGGTGGGTAGCGCAGCATCCGCTGGAAATGCACCATGCCGAGAAAACGACCGGTCGGCGGTTCATACGGGGGAAGCGTGACGCAGATGGCAGCGCCGAGGGCAGGGGCCAGGTCGTGACGACGGATGAGGGCGAGGCCCTCTGCCACCGTCGCGTCTGCCGACACGATGATGGGCTCTGTGGTCATGAGTCCACCGGCGGTGTCAGGGGCATACGTCAGCAGGAAGCGGACGTCGTCTGCTTCCTCCGGCTCCATGAGGTCGAGCAGCTGTTCGCCACGCTCCTCTGGAAGTTGCGCAATGAGGTCGGCGGCGTCGTCTGGCTGCATGTGGTCGAGCACGTCAGCGGCACGGGCGTCGCCCAGTTGGGTGAGGATGCCGACCTGCTCGCTTTCGGGCATTTCCTCAAGCACATCGGCGAGACGGTCGTCAGGAAGCTCACCGGCAACCTCGAACATCCGCTCCTTTGGCAGGTCGAGCAGTGTGTTCGCGAGGTCGGCCGGCTTCAGGTCTGAGTAGGTGGCGATGAGCTGCTCGGCGGACTGGGCCTCGCCGACCGTGGTCTTCTCACGCACATCGCTCCAGCTCGTGAACACCGTCGCGCCCTTGGCGAACGGTGACGGGCTGGTCTTTGGACGACGCACGAAGAGCTGGCTGATAGCCCACTCGCCCTGATCGGTCTCCTCGATGGCAACGTCTTCGACGGTGGCCTCGCCTGAGCCGTCGTTGAAGACGACCTTGCGCCCGAGCATTTCTGCGATCACGCGCACTTCGCCGCCGCGCTGTTCGAACCGGCGCACGTTGATGAGTCCTGTGGTGATGATCTGGCCGCTGCCGATGCTGGTGACGCGCCCGATGGGCACGAACACGCGGCGCTTTCCCGGAATTTCGACGATCAGGCCGACAACGGTGGGCGGGTCACTTTTTCGATAGACGACCAGTACGTCTCGCACCTTGCCGACGCGGTCACCCGCGGGGTCGAAAACGGTACACCCGGCCAAACGGGCGACGAAGACTCTGGAGGCACTCACAGGTACAAACCTATGCCACTCGCCTGTGTTTTCCTGACCCCGTGGAAGAATGGAGCCATGAGTAATCAGAGGACGTTTGGTGGCCGCGGTCAAGGTCTCTTCCCGACACTGCCCAAGGGAGACGTCGTCGCGACCTACGAAACCTACGTTGAGGCGCAGGCTGCGGTCGACACGTTGGCGAAAGCGGACTTTCCCGTGCGCCAGCTGTCCATCGTCGGCAATGACCTCAAGAGCGTCGAACGCGTGACCGGCAAGCTCACCTGGGGCCGTGTCGCCCTTGCTGGCGCGGCATCCGGTGCCTGGCTCGGTGTGTTCTTCGGATTGCTGTTCTTCATCTTCTCGCCCGACGGCGCCGGGCTGCCGTTCGTGCTCGCCGCCGTACTGATCGGTGCCGGTTTCGGAATGCTCTTCGGTGTCGTCAGCTATGCGGTCAACCGTCGCCGCCGCGATTTCACGTCGACGATGCAGGTCATTGCCGCCAACTACCAGGTCATCGCGGAATCGGGCCTTGCGAATCGTGCCCGCAACCTGCTGGCCGGGCAGGCCACCGCAGCGGAGGCCGCGCAGACCGAGGCACCCGCTCCGCACCCGTCAGACCCGCCGCGCGCCTTCGTGCCGCCGGTGGCGCCGCCGACCACCCCGCCTGCCGACACTCCAACGGATGCGACGCCGCCCGCAGCAATTCCGCCCGCAGCAACCCCACCGATCGACTCTCCTGACGCCGACGGCACTCGCCCACAGGTCTAACCACCCAAGCTCATCATCCGAGTGCACCACCCGTTAACGCGAAAGCGCACTTTACGTCGCTCTACCTTTCGGTAAGCGACACAAAGTGCGCTTTCGTGTGCTGGGTGTTCCGTGCTGGGTGCTGCAGGGCAGCTAGCTCAGGCGGGCGATCCAGGCCTCAACGTCGGTCGATGACCGGGGGATGCCGATCGACAGGTTCTCAGCGCCATCCGCTGTGACGAGGATGTCATCCTCGATCCGTACGCCGATGCCACGGAATTCCTCTGGCACGGTCAGGTCGTCCGGCTGGAAGTACAGTCCCGGTTCGATGGTGAAGACCATGCCGGCCTCCATCACGCCGTCCATGTACATGTCACGGCGAGCCTGGGCGCAGTCGTGCACGTCGAGGCCGAGGTGGTGGCTGGTGCCGTGCACCATGTAGCGGCGGTGCTGGCCGTTCTCCGGCTGCAGTGCTTCCTCAGCAGAGACGGGCAGGATGCCCCACTCGGCGGTCTTGCGGGCGATGACCTCCATGGCGGCGGCGTGCACCTCACGGAAGATGACGCCGGGGCGCACAACGGCGAATGCCGCATCCGCTGCCTCGTGCACTGCGTCGTAGATGCGGCGTTGCACGTCGGTGAACGTGCCGTCGACGGGCAGGGTGCGGGTGATGTCTGCCGTGTAGTAGCTGTCGACCTCGACGCCGGCATCGACCAAAATGACGTCGCCTGGCACGACGGGGCCGTCGTTGGTGGTCCAGTGCAGGATGCAGGCGTGCGGGCCGGATGCCGCGATCGTGTCATACCCGACGGTGTTGCCGTCGAGGCGTGCGCGTGTGTTGAACACGCCCTCGACCAGACGCTCACCGCGTGGGTGGCTGCTCGAGCGCGGGAAGTCGCGGATGACGTCTTCGAAGCCGAGCGCTGTGGCGTTGACGGCCAGGCGCATCTGCTCGATCTCGTAGCTGTCCTTCACCAGGCGCAGCTCTGAGAGGTCGCGGGCGAACTGGGCGTCAGGCTCGTGCTCAGAGTTGACCTCGAGGCTGAACGGGGCGTCGCTTGCGTTGTTGCTGAGTGCCTTCTCTGCGGCGAAGCGGATGCGGGCATCATCGACGAGCGCCGTCAGCTCCGGGTCGGCCTCCCGCACCACAAGCGTTGAGCTGTCGACAGCGGCGAGCACCAGGTCGAAGTCGGCGATGCCGCGTACCGTGAGGCCGAGGTCGCTGGAGACCTGCGCCAGCGACGGGCGCGAGCCGATCCAGAACTCACCGATGGTGGGGTTGGCGTAGAACTCGTTGGACTCGCGGCCGGCGCGCTCCCTGAAGTACAGGGTGGCGTCGTGTCCGGTCGCCGTCGGCTCGAGTACGAGCATGGCGCCGGGCTCTGAGTCGCTGCCCCAGCCGGTGAGGTGCGAGAACGCGGAGTGCGCGCGGAACGCGTAGTCGCAGTCGTTCGAGCGCTGCTTCAAGTGGCCGGCAGGGATGATCAGGCGCTGGCCCAGATACAAAGCTGAGAGGCGCGCGCGTCGCGCTGCGGCAAATGGCGCCTGCTCGCGGGCGGGAGGAAGCGTGTCCTCTCGCTCCGCCCAGCCGCTGGAGATGTAGTTCTGGAACGTGTCCGAACTCGGAGTGGTCGACCGGTTCGCGTTCGGGCGAGCGGTGGCGGCCGAGTCTGGGCCTGGGGTAGCTTCTGTGGAGCTAGCGGTGTTGGTGGAGTCTGCCATGTTGTTATTCTCTCATTCTGGCGACGATCGGGCGGTGGTCGCTCCCCGCGTCATCCTGGGTGCGGATGACACTCAAGCTGTCGAAAGTCCAGTTTTCCGTGGCCAGCACGTGGTCGATTGGGGTGCCGAGCACGGCGGGTGCGGTGGCAGGCCAGGTGCCGATTCCGGCTGAGTCGGTCTGCACGCCGGCATCACGACAGTTGCCAAGCACCGTATCCGACAACACAGAAGCGGATGCCCCACGCCCGGCCATGTGGTCAACCGTCGCGTTGAAATCGCCGGCCATGATGACATCCGCTCCCTGGCACTGGGTGGCGAGCCAGTCGAGGTCGACGCGCCAGTTGGCCATCTCCTCCTCGACCGGTGCGACGCTGTGCACGGCAACGAGGGTGGGCCCGCTTCCGCTCACGGGGCTGGCGACCACGGTCGGCAGCACGGCGGTGTTGCCTGGGGCGCCGGGCGCCTGGCTGTTGCTCAGTGTGTATTCGCCCAGCGCTGAACTGACCAGCAGCGTCGTCGACCTGGCCTTCGAGACGAGGTCGAATGCCACGGTGAACACCTGCATGGGGGTGCCGGCCTGCGCCATGGCATCGGCAACGGCCGTGCCGGTGATCTCCGTTGTCTCTGGCAGGGCAACGATATCGGCGCCCTCTGCGATCGCGAGCTCGGCGATGACGGCTGCCCCCGGCGCGTCTCCGAGCGTGTTCCAGCTCAGCACGGTGAGCTCGCTCGCAGACTCTGTGGCGACAGGGGCCGCGGCGGAGTCAAAACCACGGACGCCGAGAATCACGCCGTTCGCCACGGCGAACACGAGCATGAGGGCGGCGAGCGTTCCGGCCAACGCGCGGAACGGGGGGATGAGGCGGATCATGAGCAGCACGACGATCGAGGCGCAGGCGACGGCGATGCCCAGCCCCCTGAGGGAGACCGCCTGCGCGACGAGCCAGCTGTTCTGCAGATCGAAGAGCTGGGGCCAGGTGAGGATCAGGAGCCCGACAGCCACAGCCAGAACGATGAGGGTGTTGAGCAGACGGAAGATCATGACTCCACAAGAGTAGGCGACGAGACTGGAGTTTTTCTGGCTCTGTCCGCAGAATTGCTCGCTGAATTCTCCTGCTGGATGCCCTGGCTGGCCCCTTGTACTGCGGCGTGTGTGATTGCCATCCCACGGGGGCTTCGACAATCGCAACTAGCATGGGGGGATGGCAGTTGACTGGCGTTTTCGCACTCCCATCGACTTGCACACGCACTCGAGTGTCTCCGATGGCACAGAGTCACCAGCGCAGCTGATCAGGGCGGCGAAAGCTGCCGGACTCGGCACCGTTGCGCTCACCGACCATGACTCGACGGCTGGGTGGGCTGAAGCCACTGCAGCAACGCTCGGAACCGGTCTCACGCTCATCCCAGGCATGGAACTCAGCACCCGCGTCAACTACGCCAGCGTGCACCTGCTCGTCTACCTGTTCGACCCGACCAATGCGGCGCTCGTCGCAGAGACCGCTCGGATTCGCCACGCACGTCTCGTGAGAGCGGAGCAGATGGTCAATCGGATCGGGGAGGACTACGAACTCAGCTGGGATGACGTGCTGGCGCAATCAACGGATGGCGGCACGATCGGACGCCCGCACATCGCCGACGCTCTCGTCGCCCGCGGACACGCGCTCACGCGCAGTGAGGCCTTCGCGGGCATTCTGCACTGGAAGGCCGGCTACTATCAGCCGCACTATGCGCCGGATCCGCTCGATGCCGTCACCATGGTGCGGGCGGCTGGGGGAGTGCCGGTGCTTGCGCATCCCGCCACCCGCAGTGTCGCCGACGTCGTGCCTGAGGCCAGGCTCGCGAAGCTTGTCGACGCAGGGCTGTTCGGTCTTGAGCTTGACCACAGGGAAAACAAGCCAGACGCAACGGCGCGGCTTCGCGTGCTTGCGGCGACGTATGGCCTGGAGATCACCGGGTCGAGCGATTACCACGGCTCTGGCAAACCGAATCGTCTCGGGGAAAACACAACGGCGCCCGACGTGCTCGAGAAGATCATCGAGCAGGCGACGGGCGCCGAGCCGGTATACGGCTAGTGCTGTAAACGCTTAGGCCTGGGTGTCGCCCGTGGCCTGCGGTGAACGGCGACGTGAACGGCTGCGACGGCGCGGTGCGCTGTTGCCGTCGTGGTGCTCTACTCCGCCACCGTCGTGGGTTCCGGCAGCCGGGGTGGCCACAGGCGCGTCTGGGTTGGTGGTGGTGCTCACGCGGGTACGGGTGCGCGTGCGCTGCCCGGTGCGTGTGGCAGCGCCCTCGCCGATGGTCTCACTCGAGATGGGCGTTGAACCGGCAGACGAGTCGGTGCGTGAGCCCGAGTTCGAGCCTGAGCGTGAACCAGATCGCGGCGAGCCTGAGCGGGCAGAAGCCGACCTCGCAGAACCCTGGCCGGCGCGGCCGGAGCCAGCACGGTCAGAGCCTGAGCGGTCACCGGAGCGTCCGCCCGTTGACGGGGCACCTTCCTTGGGCGGCGATGCGCGCAGACGACCCTTTGACCCCGTGGGGATGTTGAGGTCGGAGTAGAGGTGCGGTGACGACGAGTATGTCTCTGTGGGTTCCGGCTGGCCGAACTCCAGTGCCTTGTTGATCAGGGCCCACTTGTGCAGGTCGTCCCAGTCAACGAAGGTGACGGCGATGCCGGTCTTGCCTGCGCGTCCGGTACGGCCGACGCGGTGCAGGTACGCCTTCTCGTCTTCGGGGATGGTGTGGTTGATCACGTGGGTGACGTCGTCGACGTCGATACCGCGAGCAGCGACATCCGTTGCAATGAGGATGTCTTTCTTGCCGGCCTTGAACGAGGCCATGGCGCGCTCGCGCTGGTCCTGGTTGAGGTCACCGTGCACGGCCGTCGCGTTGAAGCCGCGGTCGCCGAGTTCTTCGACGAGCTTGGCTGCCGCACGCTTGGTGCGGGTGAAGATCACGGTCTTGCCGCGGCCTTCAGCCATCAGGATGCGGCCGATGACTTCGTCTTTGTCCATGTTGTGAGCGCGGTACACGAGGTGCTCGATGTTGGCCTGCGTGAGGCCCTCATCGGGGTCGGTCGCACGGATGTGGATCGGCTTGGTCATGAAGCGACGTGCGAGGGCCACGATCGGGCCAGGCATGGTCGCGGAGAACAACATGGTGTGGCGCACAGCGGGAGTCTGGGCGAACAGCTTCTCGATGTCGGCGAGGAAGCCGAGGTCGAGCATCTTGTCGGCCTCATCGAGCACCATTTCGCGCACGTTCTTGAGGTTCAGCAGACGCTGGCTGGCGAGGTCGAGGAGACGACCAGGCGTGCCGACGACGATCTGGGCGCCGGCCTTCAGCTGCTCGATCTGGCCTTCGTATGCCTTGCCGCCGTAGATCGACACGATCTTGGTGTCGCGGTTCTTGGTGGCCAGTGCGAGGTCTTCGCTCACCTGGACGCACAGTTCGCGGGTCGGAACCACAACGAGTGCCTGTACGCCGGGCTCTGGGTTCAAGCCGAGGCGCTGGATCAGGGGAAGGCCGAAACCGAAAGTCTTACCGGTTCCTGTCTTGGCCTGACCAATGATGTCCTGCCCGGCGAGTGCCAGCGGGATGGTCTGTGTCTGGATGGGGAATGGTTCGACAATGCCTTTTTCGGCGAGAGCGTCGACCATGTCCTGGTCAATATTAAGTTCGGAGAAAGTCACGAATGTATGCCTGTCAATGCGTAGAAGAGAGATGCGCCTGTCATCGCTCTCAGGCGCAATGTTACCGATCCATCGCCGGTAACCTTCCCTCCAGCTTACCGGACCGCGCCTTGGAGCAGCCTGTGCCGCCCGGCGTGCCCGCTGGCGTGTCCTAAGCTGATGTCGTGATCTCGTGGTTAGGTGGGCGCGAAAAGCGCACAGAACTCCCGCGGCTGAAGCCCCGCCGGAGTGAGCTGTCGACGACGAAGGTCGACATCTCCCAGCTGACGCCTGCCCCACTGTCGGCTCTCGGCCAGGCCGCATATGTCGAGCTCGGCATCTTCGAAAGTCTTGCCATGGCTGTGGCCGGTGCCCCCAACCTGCACGCCAAAGAAGGCTTGAGCCTTGCGGCAGGCGGAGCGTTGACGAAGCATCACGCGTTGATCGCGGAGATCCGCCGTCGCGACAGCGAACCGGCAGAGGTGATGGCTCCGTTCGCCGACAGGCTCGACCGTTATCGCCAGGCGACGCACGGCGCCGACTGGTATGAACTGCTGCTCAGCTGCTACCTGACGACCGGCCTGCTCGAAGACTTTTTCGTGAGCCTCGCCGCCGGCTTGCCCGGTGACCTCGCCTCCAAGGTTGCGCACATCCTGTCAGCGGATGCCGCCACCGACGTCCTGGTGCGCGAAATCACCGCCGGCATCGAAGCCGACCCCCAGCTGGGATCGCGCCTGGCCATGTGGGGTCGACGACTCGTCGGCGACACCCTGCTGATCGCGCGTTCCGCCATGCAGGTGTCCGGCGATCTGACGCAGGACGAGTCCCGCATCGAGCCGGTGTTCACCGAGATGATCGCGGCGCACACGCGCCGAATGGATGCCGTCGGCCTGACGGCTTAGGGGCGCAGCGCTCTGACGCTCTGACGCCAAGGCCGCGCCTCCCCGCTGGTCGAGGAGCGAGCGCCAGCGAGCGTCTCGAGACCTTCATGCCGACCTGTGACGGTGAGCACAAGCATCCGCTCGCCGAGTGTCGCCGTTACGCCCGAAAGTCGCCGTTACAACGGCGATTCTCGGCGGAAACGGCGACTCTCGAGCAGAGCAGAGCAGAGCAGAGCAGAGCAGAGCAGAGCGATCAAGGGTGACCGCGCTACGACCTAGGAGTTGGTCTGTACGCCCGTGCGAATGAGCGTGTGCAGCAGCTGCTCATCGCCCTCTGCGCGCTTCTTCGACAGCACGATGTCGACGCCGAACGACACGATGAGCGCGAGTCCGAGTGAGACCCACCAGATCCAGCCGCCGTCCCACGCCCAGCCGAGCCACGTCAGTACGACCCAGGCAACGGATGCCACGGCCGTGCCGATCGCCGGCACCAACACGACACCGTGTGTGCGGCGACGCGGAAGGACGTACCGTGCAGAGAGCCCCAGGATGGCGCCACCGAGGGCGACGAAGAGGAGTTCCATCGAACTTAGGCGACGAAACCGACGCGGCGGGACGTCTCAGAGCCCACCTCGACGTATGCCAGGCCGTTGGTCGGAACGATGTAGAGCTTGCCCTTATCGTCGGAGAGCTTCAGGTAGCCGGTCTTGCCGGCAAGAGCGGCAGCAACCGCCTCTTCGACCTCAGTCGCGGGCAGCGACGTCTCGAAACCGATCTCACGGGGAGAGTTGAAGATGCCAATGCGGATTTCCACCAGTTGCGCCTTTCGTTGACTACTCGCCCAGATTACGGCAAACCGCCGAAGCCGTCCGACACAGTTCACTGTCGGCGCAACCCGCTAGCGTTGAATTGTGATCAACCCGGAACTCGAGCTCAGCCCCGACACACGGGCAACGACCACTCTCGACCCCACGCAGCGCGCGATTCTTGACCTGGCAGACGGCGAGTCTGCAGCGGTCATCGGGGCAGCAGGTACCGGCAAGACGACGACCATGCTCGAGATCATCGCCGAGCGCGTGCTCGGGCGTGGCTACTCGCCGAGCGAGGTGCTTGCCCTTGTGCCGACCCGCACCGGCGCGACAGCCCTCCGCGACACGATCGCGCTGCGGCTCGGCGTGCCAACCAACGGTCCGCTGGCTCGCACGCCCAACTCGGTTGCCTTCCAGATCGTGCGTAACGCTGCAACGACGGCGGGCGAGACGGCCCCAACGCTTCTCACCGGAGGCGAGCAAGACAAAATCATCGCCGAACTGCTCCAGGGCGACATCGACGAGGGAACAGGCCCTGCCTGGCCGAGTCCGCTCGGCCCCGACGTTCGCAGCCTGCGCGGATTCCGTACCGAACTTCGCGACCTCATGATGCGCGCCGTCGAATACGGCGTCACAGCGGATGCCCTCGCTCGCCTTGGCATGGCACACGACAGGCCAGAGTGGGTCGCCGCTGCCGAGTTCATCCGCGGCTACGAAGAAGTGAAAGATCTCGCTCGGCCGAACCAGTACGACTCCACAGAGCTCGCCCAGTACGCTGCAGCGCTGGTCAGGGCGGCACCACAGTCGATCCCCGGTGGATCGGGCAGGTTCGGCGGACTCGGGGGATTCGGCGGCACGGAGAGCGAAATCGACGCCCTCGGCCCGCTTGCCGCTGTGCGCCTCATCCTGCTCGACGACGCTCAGGAAGCCACCCAGGCCACGCTCACCCTGCTGGCCCAGTTCGCCGCACGGGGCGTTGCCATCATCGCGCTCGGTGACCCCGATCTCAGCACAGGATCGTTCAGGGGAGCGCACCCTGACT
This sequence comes from Leifsonia sp. Y878, assembly GCF_057669685.1. Taxonomy (NCBI): domain Bacteria; kingdom Bacillati; phylum Actinomycetota; class Actinomycetes; order Micrococcales; family Microbacteriaceae; genus Leifsonia; species Leifsonia sp. Y878. The sequence goes on from NZ_JBYHFS010000001.1 coordinate 309,835, forward strand.
CCCTCGGCAGGCTCGGCTCATACCTCGGCACTCCACCCGTTCGTACCTTCTATCTCGACACGGTCTATCGGCACGGCGCCGCAGTACGGGCGGCCGTGATCGAAGCCAGCAGCAGAATCGGCACGGCAAGCGCCGGCCTGCAACGCAAAGCGCGGCTGGCTGGTGCCGGCGGCCATGCCAGCCTCATCGAAAGCCTCGGTGTCCCGGATGCCGGTGACGAGATTGCCGGCGACGTGATCACTGGCGACGGGATCACGAGCAACGGGATCGGCAGCGACGAGATTGCCATCACTGGGATCGTCGACACGGTCATCGCGGCCAGTCCAGCCGAACAGCTCGCCGTCATCGCACGGCGACTTCGCGAACGCCACGTCATCGACGGGGTGCCGTGGGGACGGATGGCCGTCATCGTGCGCAGCGGGTCACTGGTGCCGTCGCTGTCGAAGGGCCTCGCCTCGCTCGAAGTGCCGACGAGCGTCTCATCGGCAACCGTTGCCCTGCGCGACGAGTTCGCCGTGCGGGCGTTCATCGTTGCGCTCGACGTCACGCTTGGGAGGCGCAGCCTCGACGGCCCGACGGCCATGGAGCTGTTGAACGGCCCCCTGGCCGGGCTCGACCCGATCGCGCTCCGGCGGCTGCGGGCCGCCCTCCGCCAGCAGGAGCTGACCGCCGACGGTGATCGCAGCGCAGAGGAACTCCTCGTCGAGGCGCTGCGCAGTCCTGACTCCCTGGACGAGATCGACACCAGGGTGGCCAGAAAAGCCAAGGCGTTCGCTGCGAGCCTGCGCGAGGCATCCGCTGACCACGCAGCCGGCGCGACGATCGAAGAACTGCTGTGGGGCCTGTGGTCGCGCAGCGGTTTGGCCGACATCTGGTTCGAGCAGTCGAAGGGCATGGGCATCGTGGCCGAGGAGGCCAACCACAACCTCGACGCCGTCGTCGCCCTGTTCTCTGCGGCGCAGCGATTCGTGGAGCGCACACCCGGCATGCCGCCGGTGCTGTTCCTCGAGCACCTCGTCGATTCCGATGTGCCGGAAGACACCCTCGCGCCCCGCGCTCTCTCTGACGCGGTCGTCGTCTCGACCCCGCCTGGCACGATCGGCACCGATTTCCAGGTGGTGGTGCTGGCTGGCGTGCAGGACAACGTCTGGCCAGACCTCCGTATCCGCGGGTCATTGCTCGGCGCAGGCGACCTCGCCGCGGTGCTCAGGGACGAGGTCGACGTCGATGCCCGCGCGCAGGTGCTGCACGACGAGCTGCGGATGTTCGCCCAGGCGCTATCACGGTCCACTCACGAGGTGCTCGTCACGGCCGTCAATGATGAAGACAGCCAGCCATCCGCCTTCTTCCGGATGCTGCCAGAGCCAGACCCCGTCGCGGTCGGCCGCTATCCGCTGTCGCTGCGGGGCATGGTCGGTCGGCTCCGGCGCGACCTCACCACGTCGATCAAGCCGTCGATTGGCACGCAGGCCACCGCGTATCCGACCAGGGCGCTCGACGCCGCTGCCACCCTGGCCAGGCTCGCGTCCGAGGGCGTCGTCGGCGCCGATGCGTCTGAGTGGTACGGCATGAGCGTGTTGAGCACTACCAGACCACTCAACGATCCAGAGGCCGGCGACGGCCTGGTGCGAGTGTCGCCGTCGAAGATGAAATCGTTCGAGACGTGCCCGCTGCACTGGCTCATCGACCAGGTAGGCGGCGGAACCAGCAACACCGCTGCGAACCTCGGCACCATCATCCACTCTGTGATGGAAGAGGCCAGCCTGGCTGTGACAGACCCGGCAACAGCCCCCAGCATCTCGGGCTCCGCTGCTTTCAGCTCCGAAGCGCTGTGGGCCGGTGTTGAGTCTCGCTGGGGCGAACTCGTCTTCGACGCCCCCTGGCAGTCAGAGGTACAGAAGAAGGAAGCACGCAGGCTCACCGACAGGTTGGCGTCGTACCTCGGCGATTTCACCCGCGACGGATCGGAGTTGCTGAGCGCCGAAGGACGATTCGCGTTCGATGTCGGTGGCGCAATCCTTTCCGGAACCGTCGACAGGGTCGAGCAGCTGTCCGATGGCCGTGCACTGATCGTTGACCTGAAGACGGGCAAGGGCGACCCGATCAACGATGCGGGCGTTGTCGACCACCCGCAGCTTGGTGCGTACCAGCTCGCCTTCCACGACGGCCAGATCTCCGGCGTTCCTGAGGGGTCTGAGCTGGCCGGTGCCCGGCTGGCCATCGTGTCCTCCGGCACGGTCAAGCAGAACTATCGCAATCCAACGCAGAAGGCGTTCACGCCAGAAGAGCTCGCCGAGTTCCGGCAACGAGTGCTGCACGACGCCGAAGGAATGGGAGACGCCGTGTTCGTCGCCGAAATCGCCAATCACTGCCTCGACCCGTGGTCGTTCGGCTCCTGCCGCCTTCACGTGGTGAAGCAGGTCAGTTCATGAGCGCGCCCGTGCGCTCCATCTCCGCCGTCACCATCGCCGAAGCGTTGGAGATGCCGACGCCGACCATCGAGCAGCAGGAGGTCATCCAGGCGCCGCTCGCCCCGACGCTCGTTGTGGCCGGTGCAGGCAGCGGCAAGACGGAGACCATGGCGAACCGCGTGCTCTGGTTGCTCGCCAACGGGCATGCACGGCCAGATCAGGTACTCGGCCTCACCTTCACCCGGAAGGCCGCCGGAGAGCTGGCCACGCGCATCAACAAGCGAATCGGTGAGCTCGACGAGGCGGGTCTGCTTCCGGGGCAGCGCGCCGACGCCAACGGCCCAGCCAACGGGGCAGCCGACGGCGTCGCCGGCAGCGTCGCCGACGTGAACACGGCATCCGATCTCTTCAACACCCCCACGGTCTCGACGTACAACTCATTCGCCAGCCGACTGTTCAGCGATAACGCGCTACTGCTCGGTCGCGAGCCTGAGTCCGCGCTGCTCACCGACACGTCAGCCTGGCTGCTGGCTCGCCGAGTGGTCATCGACCACGGCGACGACCGGCTGGTGTCGTACGGCAAGAAGGTCGATGAGGTGACGGATGCCGTCCTGCAGCTCAGTCGGATGCTCGCGGAGAATCCGCCACAGGCCACGAGCGGCGCTGCCACCGGTTCGCACGACCTCGCTGCCCTCGCCGACGGGTTCGGCTATCTCGCCGACCTGCCATACGGTTCGGCGCGAAAGTCCAAGCCGTATGACTCCGTCGTCGATGCGCTTGCCGCGGTAGGCCCACTTCCTGTGCTGGCCGAGTTGGCCGGTCATTATCAAGACGAAAAGCGTCGCCTCGGCCTGATCGAGTTCTCCGACCAGGTGGCGCTGGCCCTGCAGCTGGCACAGCGGATTCCCTCCATCGTCGACAGGGCACGCGACCAGTACCGGATCGTGCTGCTGGACGAGTACCAGGACACGTCCGTGCTGCAGACCGAACTCCTGCGCACGCTGTTCGCCCACCACCCGGTGATGGCCGTCGGCGACCCTCACCAGTCCATTTACGGATGGCGCGGCGCTAGTTCAGCCAACCTGCTCGGCTTCTCCCGTGACTTCGCCGACCGCACGAACGCCGAAGCGCCTGCCATGTCGCTCTCGTACACCTGGCGCAATCCGGTCGCCGTGCTCGGCGTGGCCAACGAGCTCGTCGCACCGCTGAGTGATGCGCTTCGGGCGAAGCCGAACGGGATCCAGGTCGACACGCTCAAGGTTCCGGCCGGCAAGGCGCAGGGGAGCGTCTCCGGCGGCATGCTGGAGACGAACGCCGATGAGGCATCCGCCGTTGCCCGCTGGTTTGCCACCCGGCTCACCGCCGGTACAGACAAGACAGCTGCCATGCTGTTTCGCGCCAGGCGCGATATGGAATTCTTCGCCGAGGTGCTGCGCGAACACGGCGTCAAGGCGCACGTGCTCGGACTCGGCGGCCTGCTGTCGACGCCGGAAGTCTCCGACGTCGTCAGCGTCCTGCGGGTCGTGCAGGACCCGGCCGCAGGCTCAGAGCTCATCAGGCTGCTGACCGGGGGTCGCTGGCGGATCGGACCCCGCGACCTGCATGCCCTCTCCGATGTGGCGAGGGAACTGGCCACCCACGACTGGGCGCAACGCGCCGTCAGCGCCGAGCTCAAAGACAAGCTGCGCGCATCGGTCGCTGGCGAGGAAACGAGCTCGCTGGTTGACGCACTCGACTTCGTGGCGACAGCGCCCGCCGGGCACCGCTGGCTGGAAGGGTTCAGCGATGAGGGACTGGCCCGCATCAGGGAAGCCGGGCATCAGCTCGCCTGGTTCCGGTCACGGGCCGGGCTGCCGCTGCTCGACTTCGTGCGCCTCATCGAGCAGGAACTGATGCTTGACATCGAACTCGTCGCCAATGAAACCAGGGGGCACGGGCTCGCCAACCTGTATGCATTCCATGACGCCGTGTCTGCCTTCCTCGACAGCGACGAGCACGGCACGCTCAGCAGCTTCCTGCGTTGGCTGAAACGCGCAGAGCGCCAGGACGACCTCGGCCCGCGCACGGAGCCCTCTGAGCCAGGCACCGTGCAGCTGCTCACCATCCACGGCTCCAAAGGACTCGAGTGGGACTACGTGGCGATTCCGTCACTGGTTGAGAACTCGCTGCCCGCAAAAGCCAAGGAGGGCGCCGGCTGGCTGCGGTTCGGTGAACTCCCATACCCATGCAGGGGTGACAGGGATGAACTACCCCAGCTTCGCTGGGTCGGCCACGACAGCCAGAAGGAATTCGACGACGAATTCGCCGCGTACAAGGTTGAGATCGGTGCCAGGCACCACGCCGAAGAACGCCGCCTCATCTACGTGGCGACGACACGCGCCCAGGATGAACTGCTGCTGACCGGATCGTTCTGGGCCAGTGGCAAGCTGGCGCGAAAGCCCAGCCGCTACCTCGTCGAACTCGCAGAGGCCGGTCTCATCACCGAGCTCCAACAGGAGACGACACTGGAAGAAAAGCCCGAATTCGGTGGTGCGGGCAGTGAGGTCTGGCCATTCGATCCGCTGGGCACCCGCCGACCTGTCGTCGAGGCAGCCGCGGCACTGGTGCGACGCGCGGCCGAAAGCATCGATGCGGAGACAGCTGAAGCGGAGACCACCGATGCGATGACCGTCGACGCAGAACTGGTCGACGCAGTGCTTGTCGACCCGGAATTGGCCGACGCACTGTCCAACGGCCCGGCATCCGACGCCGGCTCGCCCTGGTCAGACGACGTCACGCTGCTGCTGCGCGAACGAGCGGTGCGGCAGGCAGACGGGGGAGTCACGCAGCTGCCGACCCGCATCCCTGCATCGCGGTTCAAGGACTATGTCGACGACCCGCACGCGGTCGCAGCCGGGCTTCGTCGGCCGATGCCGCAGAAGCCATACCGGGCCACTCGACTCGGCACGCTGTTCCACAGCTGGGTTGAGCAGAGGTCGGGCGGTGGCTTCTCCGGCGACCTGATCGACGCCGGCATGCTCGGCTGGGACATCGATGTCGACACCGACATCGACACTGATATCGACACCGGCTCAGACGCCGCCGGCGCTGACGACTCTGCCGAAATGCAGCGATTCGCCGAATTCAAGGCGACGTTCGAACGTTCGCAGTGGGCCGACCAGAAGCCGGAAGAGGTGGAGATCGAGATCCACCACGTGATGGCGGGGCAGGTGTTCATCTGCAAGCTCGACGCGGTGTATCGCACGCCGACCGGATTCCAGGTTGTGGACTGGAAAACCGGCAAGGCGCCGAAGAACGCGGCAGACCTCGAACTCAAGCAGACCCAGCTCGCGCTCTACCGGCTCGCCTATGCGCGCTGGAAGGGCATTGATCCGGATGTCGTCGACGCCGTGTTCTACTTCGTCGCCGACGACACGATCGTGGCCCCAGACCGGCTTTACTCCGAGGACGACCTGGTTGAGGCCTGGTCGTCGGTGCGTGAGTCGGTGGCGCCGAGCGCGATCCTCAGCTCAGCATCCGTGTAGGCGACGGTCTCAGACGGGTCTGACGTTGCAGCGGCAACGGTGTCAATAGCATCCGTCGGTGGGGTGGCCGACTCAGGATCGAACTCAGAGTCGGAGAAATCTGACGGCATGAATCCAGAGTCGTCGCGGTCGGAGAACTCGTACGAATCGGTGTTCATCACGCCTGATGTGTCGCGGCTCGGCGGCGTGCGCGGCGTCTGGGCGAGAATGGCCTCCACGTCGGAGACCTCCAGGATCGCGCCCGTCGTCGGGGAGAGCGGGTTCGTGGTGTGGCTGTGCACAGTGTCAACGAGGCCGTCGAGCATCTCGATGGCGTCGTCCACGATCGACTGGTCTTTCGTGTCAGTGCCGTGCAGCAGCCAGCGGGCGAGCTCAAGCTCGGCGTACAGCATGGCGCGCTGCGTGATGCGCTGGTCGCTGCCCTGCCTCGACTGGTTGTAGGCGGCGATGGCGGTCTCAGAGGCTTCGCCGCGAGAAGCCAGGAGCCACTGCAGGTCTTGAGCGGGGTCGCCGACGGTGAGCGCGGCCCAGCCGAGCACACCGGAAACGGCATCGTCTGAAATGAGGAGCGAATCGGCGGTGAGTGAACCGTGGATGACCGTCGGCTGGAACTGCCACAGCGCGTCGTCATCGGTGGCCAGTTCCCAGCGGCGGAGGAGCGCGGCCGGCAGGTGTCCGGTCGCGGCGGCGCGATCAATCAGATCAATGGTCGACGTGCGGCACTCATGCGCGGTGTGCTGCGAGAGACCAGCAGCGGCAACGAACGAGGTAGGCAGCGAGTGGATGGCGGCGATCGCGCGTCCGATGGAGCCAGCGACGCCCACGTGCCCTGTGAGGGCATCCGCTTCGAATGAATCGCCGGGGAGCAGCTCGTAGACGATGGCACGGGTGTTGCCGACCGGCGCCTGGCCGACGTATTCGGGAACGTCGAACGGCAGCCTGCTGCGGTTGCCGATTGTGAGTGCGCGAAGGGCAACGAGGTCGGCGGACTGCTCAGTCTCAGCAGACTGGGAGACCGGAACGCGAATGATGAGCTGTTGTCCATCGCTGCCGATGACCAATGCTGAGTCGAACAAACCGTGCGCGCCCTGGCTGTGCTTCTGAGTCTGGACGACGTTGAGTCCAGGCACTGCAGATGTGGCCAACGCGGCTAGAGTGAGGTGGGATCTGGCCATGAGTACTAGGTTAGGTCGACTTGCCCAACTCTTCGTTGTTCGCCACGCCCCGCCTCGAATTCGGCGTTCAGAATGCCGTGTCGTTCACTGGCTCTGCGCGGCTCACAGCTGCCGCCACAGGGCACGCCCATACACTTGATTTTCGCGGTGCGGCCTGCCGCGTTTCATCCACTCTGCAAGAAGAGGTTTTCATGTCGTTCGGTTTCACAGCGGGACTGCCACTCTCCCGTCACGCTGTCGACCGGGATCACGCCAGTCGCGCTCGGCCTGACCTGCTCAAGACGCTGTGGGCGGATGCCGCCACTCGCGTTCTCGTCCTGTCGCACGGCAGCGCGCTCCTGCAGTCCAGCCCGACGGGGTCTGCCGCTCCTGCCGACGTTGACGCTGCTGACGTTGCCGCTGTGGACGCCGCGGATGCTGCGGAATCCGCTCCGCGGCTCGCGTTGCTGCCGCCGACCGCGCTGGCCGACCTCGACGTCGACCTGTCGACACTCCTCTACCTCGGCCGCTCGATCGATGAGCACGCGGCAGAGCCCGTCGGCACATCGCTCGTTGCCGTCGTACTCTCCGAAGCCACGGCCACCGAACTCGCCCCGGACGCCGCGCGCTGGGGCACGCTCCGAAACCTGGCGACCGCGGCGTCAGACCGCGACGTCGGAGCCTTCACCGAAGCGCTGGCCGTCACGAACTGGCACGCGTCTCACCGGCACTGCCCACGCTGCGGAGCCGCGACCCGCATCGAAGACGCCGGCTGGACGAGGCGCTGTCCCGTCGACGGCGGCCAGGTGTTCCCGCGCACAGACCCAGCCGTGATCGTGCTGATCACCGACGCAGCCGACCGCATCCTGCTCGGTTCGAACGCCATGTGGGAGAACAACCGCTATTCGCTGCTCGCCGGTTTCGCGGAGCCGGGGGAGTCTCTGGAGGCCGCCGTCATCCGCGAGATGCACGAAGAGTCAGGTCTCAACGTCGTCGAGCCCACCTACATGGGTTCGCAGCCGTGGCCGTTCCCCGCCTCGCTGATGGTCGGTTTCACCGCTCGGGTCATCGACGAGGATGTCCCGCAGGTGCTCGTTCCTGACGGCGACGAAATCCTCGACCTGCGTTGGTTCACTCGAGCCGAGTTGCTCGCTGAGCGGCACGCCATCATGCTGCCGGGCACATCATCGATTGCGCGGGCCATGATCGAACACTGGCTGGGCGAACCGCTTGAGCCGACTGCATCACCGGCATCCACTGCATCACAGGCATCGGCCGGAACCGCCCGATGACGCTGCAGACCACCGACTCTCTGCTGGCAGGACTCGACGAACAACAGCGCGTAGCCGCTGAAGCACTGATCGGACCGGTGTGCATGCTGGCCGGCGCCGGCACCGGCAAGACGCGGGCCATCACCCACCGGATCGCATACGGCGTGCGCTCCGGAGCGTATGCCCCGAACCGCGTCATGGCCCTCACCTTCACCGCCCGCTCCGCAGCAGAGCTGCGCGGTCGGTTACGCCAGCTCGGCGCAGGGGGAGTAGCCGCACGAACCTTCCACTCCGCGGCGCTGTCGCAGCTCAACTATTTCTGGCCGCACGTTGTCGGCGGCCAGACCCCGCGAGTGCTCGACGGCAAGGCTCGCCTGCTCGGGCACGCGGCTGAGCAACTGAAACTGCGCCTCGACACCGCCACCCTCCGCGACCTCGCAGCAGAGGTTGAATGGCGCAAGGTCTCCGGGCTCAGCATCGAGCAGTACGGCACGGCGTCGCCGAAGCGCAGCCTGCCTGGCCGGTTGACACTCGACCAGGTCATGTCGATGCAGACGGCCTACGAGCGGCTGAAAGACGAGCGCAAGCAGCTCGACTTCGAAGACGTGCTCCTCGCCATGGCCGGAATGATCGAATCAGAGCCCTCGGTGGCCATGCAGGTGCGTGAGCAGTACCGGTTCTTCGTCGTCGACGAGTTCCAGGACGTCTCTCCGCTCCAGTACAACCTGCTGTCGTTGTGGCTCGGCGATCGACGAGACCTCTGTGTCGTCGGTGACGCCAGCCAGACCATTTACTCCTTCGCTGGGGCGCGCAGCGACTACCTGCTCGACTTCCCCAAGCGCTACGAAGACGCCACCGTCGTGCGGCTCGAACAGAACTATCGCTCGACGTCGGCCATCGTGTCGACGGCGAACCAGCTGATGCGGGGCCGCGCGGGCGCATTGTCCCTGCACGCCGCCGTGACGGAACCGGGGCCAGACCCGATCATCCGCGAGTTCGCCTCTGACATTTCAGAGGCACGGGGCATCGCCCAGAGCGTCCTCGAACTGGTGGAGGCAGGCACCCGTCCGGAGAACATCGCGGTGCTGTACCGCGTCAACGTGCAGGCAGCCCTGATCGAGGCCGCTCTCACCGAGGTCGGCGTCAGCTACCAGATCCGCGGCTCGAAGCGGTTCTTCGACCTGCCAGAGGTGAAGCAGGCGGTGATGTCGCTGCGCGCGGCATCCGTTTCAATCGTCGGAGAGCCGCTGTTCAAGTCAGTGAGCGACGTGCTGCGTTCGCTCGGCTGGAGCCAGACGGCGCCAGAGGCCAGGGGCGCTGTGCGGGATCGCTGGGAGTCGTTGAACGCGATCATGGGACTTGTCGACCAGGCTGCTGCCGGCACGACGTTCCGGCAGTTCACCGACGAGCTGATGGAGCGCCAGGCCGGCCAGCACGAACCGACGGTGTCCGCTGTCATGCTCGCCACCCTGCACTCCGCCAAGGGCCTCGAATGGGACGCCGTGTTCCTGGTCGGTCTCGCCGAAGGGCTCGTGCCGATCAGCTACGCCAGCACATTCGAGCAGATCGACGAAGAACGGCGCTTGCTTTACGTAGGAATCACCCGCGCCCGCAAGCGACTGACGCTCAGCTGGGCGTCGGCCGGGGGACAGCAGCGTTCGCCGCGGGAGCGCTCACGGTTCCTGGCAGAGATCGGCATCCGCAACGCTCGTGCGGCAGGTGCTCGCGGGGTGTGACAACACCCGTCGACGTCGCAATGATCGCTGCCATGGTTCCGGATCCCGCTCGCCCAGAACCCAGGCGATCGGTGACCCATCCGGCGACGAGCGCCGACACCTCGATCTGCTGGCCGACGTCCTCCGGGGGCGCCGTCCGTGCGAGCAGCTGAATTGCCATGGCCGGCCAGGCCGGATCGGCGTCGATGCGACTGAGCTCCAGGCAGCTGAGGCACGGACCCGTCCCCGGCTCGACGAGCGGGCCAACGCGAATCTCGGCGTCGCTGAAGACAACCGGCAGGTGCGGAACGTCGCGCCGCAGCCATCGCCCGTACCGAACAGGTGGGAGCGCGTAGTAGCCGACAATCACCGCCAGGTCTGCGGAATCGTCCCTGCGGGTGCTGGCGCCGTCGAAGACCTCGAAGTCGAGTTCGCGCAGGAGTCCGCGGATCCGGTCGGCGGTCGGCGCATCGCCATCGACGACGACACGAAACGTCGACAGGATCGACGCCGGCTCGTCCTGGAGCGCCGGGCTGAGCTTCGCCAACAGCGCCGCTGTCTCCGCCGGCGTCGCGCCGCCTGCCTCTGAGACATACTCGGCGACGGGCAAGGGCACGCCGGCGCGGAGGGCTGCGATGACGCGTTCCACCCCTGGTGTAGTCGCTTCGATGACCGCGAGCGGGGCATCGATGCCGACCTGCAGCGTGTCAGGGGTACGCCAGACAACGGGGACGCGGGGATTCAATCGGAGGAGCATGCACGCGATGATGCCGCACAGGGGCATCATCGCGTGCAATCTCTCCACAGCCGGCGCCGATTAGCGGCGCCACCTGTGAGTTACTCCTCGTGCGGGCGCTCTGTGCCGTCGTCGCGCAACAGGTCTTCCAGCGCCTGGTCGATCTCGTCGCGCACCGGTTCAGCGCCCGACGCGGTCGTGGTCAGGCGGGCGATGAGTGCTGCGGGGTCGTCCAGATCTTGCGCTGTCGGCAGGATGTCGGGGTGTGCCCACAGGTCGTCACGTGCCTCATTGCCAACGGCATCCGTCACGGCCTGCCACATGCTGGCCGCCTCGCGCAGTCGGCGCGGGCGCAGTTCAAGCCCGACGAGGGTGGCGAATGCGGACTCCGCCGGACCGCCAGCCGCCCGACGGCGCCTCACCATTTCGGCGATGGCATCCGCCTTGGGCAGTCGAGCTGTCGCCTCTGCCGTCACCACATCGACCCAGCCTTCGACGAGGGCAAGCATGGTCTCCAGGCGGCCGAGGGCAGCGGACTGCGCCTCGCTCTTCGGTGGGATCAGCGTGCCGTCGACCATGGCCTGGCGGAGCTCCTCCGGGTTGGACGGGTCGAAGCCTTCTGCAAGGTTCTCCAGGCGATCGGTGTCGATCCGGATTCCGCGGGCGAAGTCGGTGATGGAACTGATCAGGTGCAGGCGCAGCCAGCGAGAGTGCCGGAACAGTCGGGCGTGCGCGAGCTCTCGAACGGCCAGGTAGATCTGAACCTGGTCTGCAGGGATGTCGAGGCCCTCGCCGAACTCGGCAACGTTCTGGGGGAGTAGTGCTGCCTGCTGGTCGTCGAGGAGCGGAATGCCGATGTCGCCGCCGGAGACCACTTCACTGGCGAGCTGGCCGACAACCTGGCCAAGCTGCATGGCGAACAGGGTGCCGCCGAGGCTGCGCATCACCTGGCTGGCGTTGGCCAGCATGCCCTTGAGCTCTTCAGGCGCCTGCTCGGTGAGCACGGTCGTCAATGAGTTGGAGATGCTGGTGGCGACGGGCTCTGCCAACTGCGACCAGACCGGAAGAGTCGCCGTGACCCATTCCTTGCGGGTCATCAGGCGCGGGCTCACGGTCAATTCCGCCACGGAGATGACGTCGTCGAGCCACAGAGCCGCGATGTGGAATGCCTGCTCGAGCTGGGCGCGTTGTTCGTCTGTCGTTGGCACCTGGCTTGCTGCAGCGTTGTCCTGCCCTTGCTTCAGAGCGATGTCCCAGTTGATCTCCCCTGTGCCGCCGCCCCGGAGGGCGTTCTGCAGCTGACCCATCAGCGCAGCGACGCTGGCCGGGTCATTCGGCAGCCCTGCGGCGCCGGCAAGCTGGCCGGGATCAATCGACGAGTTGCCGGACAGAATGTCGCGCAGCATGTCCTGGAATTCGTCGTCGGGGTTTTTGTCTTCATTGGATAGCGAGTCGTCGGCCACTTCAGGCACCTCTCAGTTGCTTACTTCTACGCTAGTGCGACATAGGCCGCCGGGACTGGGAAATGACCTAGGCTGGGATGCTCTGGTGTCCGCCCGCCGCGAACACTGAGCAGAACTTACGAAGGATCGCAATGGCACTCTTTGACGATGGACCTGTGACACCTTCACGACAGCGCACGACGGGGCAGCGCGTCGGGTGGATTGTGCTCGGCGCATCACTGGTGATCGCGCTCATCCTCGCGCTGATGCCGGCACCATATGTGATCGAGAAGCCGGGCCCTGTGTTCAACACCCTGGGTACCACCGACCACGACGGCGAAGAGATTCCCCTCATCTCAATACCCGACCAGACCGTGTACCCAACGGAGGGCAGTCTCGACTTGCTCACCGTCTCGCTGCTCGGCAACCCTGAGTCCCGGCCCAGCTGGCTGAACATTCTCAACGCCTGGCTGTCACCCAGTGAAGCTGTGATCCCCATCGACGACGCGTTCCCGCCGAATGTATCGACGGAACAGCGAGAGCAGCAGAACCAGGTTGCGATGGTCGACTCCCAGCAGGATGCCATCGCTGCGGCGCTGACCAACCTCGGCTACACCTTCCCCACCTTCGTGACGGTGGCATCGCTGCCAGACAACTCGCCGGCCAAAGACATCCTGCAGGCCGACGACCAGATCGTGTCGGTGAATGAAGTTGCCGTCGCCAGCGTCGATGCCCTGCGCGCGGCACTGGCAGAGAGCGGTGCGGGAAATCCGGCGGCGATCGGCATAATCCGTGATGGCACGGCGTCGACCGTTGAGGTCACCCCCGTCGATATCGACGGCTCGGTGGTTGCCGGAATCAACGTTTCGACCACCTATGATTTCCCGTTCGATGTCACCATCCAGCTTGACTCCGTCGGCGGCCCGAGCGCCGGCATGATGTTCGCCCTCGGGATTATCGACAAGCTCACCCCTGGCCTGCTGCAGGGCGGCGAAGACGTCGCCGGAACCGGCACCATCGACGCGACGGGCACCGTTGGCCCGATCGGCGGCATCCGTCAGAAGATGTATGGCGCGCAGAACGCCGGCACTGACTGGTTCCTGGCCCCTGTCGACAACTGCAACGAGGTCACAGGGCACATTCCAGACGGGTTGACGGTGTTTGCAGTCGCGACTCTCGACGATTCGCTGGCCGCTCTTGACGCGATCAGCACCGGCGGAGACACGAGCGCGCTGCCCACCTGCCCGGTCGGCTGACTCGACGCAGGGCAGCAGCCGCGCCGCTTTCGCGATATGCCGAGGGAATCATCTGAATTCTCTCAGGTAGCTCACTCTAGGATTGGGGTCTGACCCTGATCTAATCGAGCAAGAGGCCAATTCGTGACATCAGCAGCAGCTGCCAGTGCACCACACCGAAGTAGAGCACCACTCGCCATAACCGTGGCGATCATTGCGGCGTTGGTGGTGCTTTTCTTTGTCTTCGCCGGCTTATATGCCGACATCCTCTGGTTCGACCAGTTGGGATTCCTGAGCGTCCTCACCACCCAGTGGGTCGCGGGAATCTCATTGTTCCTGATCGGCTTCTTCGCCATGGCGATCCCGGTGTGGGTGAGCATCCTGCTCGCGTATCGCCTACGGCCCATGTACGCCAAGCTCAACTCGCAGGTTGACCGCTACCAGCAGGTCATCGAGCCGCTTCGCAGGCTCGCCATGTATGGCATCCCTGCGCTGCTCGGCCTCTTCGCCGGTGTCGCCGCGTCGAGCCGCTGGGAGACCAGCCTCATGTGGGTCAACCGCACAGAGGTGGGAACCACCGACCCGCAGTTCAACATGGATCTGTCGTTCTACCTGTTCGACCTGCCGTTCTATCACGCAGTGCTGGCCTTCGCGTCGGCTGTTGTCATCATCTCTGCACTCGTCGCCATCGCGACGAGCTACCTGTACGGCGCGATCCGCGTGAGCGGCCGCGAGGTGCTGATCTCCAAGTCCGCCAGGGTGCAGATCGCCGTCACGGCGGCCGTCTACCTGCTCCTGCAGGCCGTGAGCATCTGGCTCGACCAGTACTCGACACTCACCGACTCCAATGGCCTCATCACGGGTGCCGGCTACACCGACGTGAATGCGACGATCCCCGGCCGCGCGATCCTTGCCGGTATCGCGGCGGTTGTCGCCATACTGTTCCTGGTCACCGCCTTCATCGGACGTTGGCGCCTGCCGATCATTGGCACGGTTCTCCTCATCGTCTCGAGCCTCCTGATCGGTTCGCTCTACCCGTGGGTTGTACAGCGCTTCCAGGTTGACCCGAGCGCCAAGACGCTTGAGCAGCCATACATCCAACGCAATATCGATATGACCCGTGATGCCTATGGCGTCGCCGGCATCGAGGAAATCGCCTACAACGCGACGACGACTGCCGAACCTGGCGCTCTTCGCACCGACGCCGAAACCACCGCGAACATTCGCATCATCGACCCGGCAGTGGTCAGCCCGGCGTTCGCCCAGCTTGAGCAGTTCAAGCAGTACTACCAGTTCCCGAAGGACCTCGACGTCGACCGCTACATGATCGGTGGCAAGTCGCAGGACGCCGTCGTCGCGGTGCGTGACCTGAACCTCGATGGACTGGGCTCCGGTAACACCTGGGTCAACAACACCATCGTCTACACCCACGGTTACGGCGTTGTCGCCGCCTACGGCAACCAGCGCTCCGCAGACGGCCAGCCGGTCTTCTTCGAGTCCGGCATCCCGACGACGGGTGACCTGGGGGAGTACCAGCCGCGCGTGTACTTCGGTGAGACGTCACCGACGTACTCCATCGTTGGTGCCCCGAAGGGCAGCAAGCCTGTCGAGCTCGACTACCCGTCAGGCACAGAGGGCGCCCAGCAGACGTACACCACGTTTGAGGGCGATGGCGGGCCCAAGCTTGACAACTCGTTCAAGAAGCTCATCTATGCGCTCAAGTTCCAGTCAGAGCAGATCTTCCTGTCCGATTCCGTCAACGACGACTCCCAGATCCTCTACGACCGCGACCCGATCGACCGCGTGCAGAAGGTTGCGCCGTACCTCACGCTCGACTCTGAGACGTACCCGTCGGTTGTCGATGGCCGTCTCAAGTGGATCGTCGATGGCTACACGACGTCGACAAGCTACCCGTACTCAACACCGGTGAGCCTGTCTGACTCGATTGCCGACTCCCAGACGCCGCCGCAGCCGTACGCGATCGATGACATCAACTACATGCGCAACTCGGTCAAGGCCACCGTTGACGCCTATGACGGTTCCGTGACGCTCTACGCCTGGGACACGGAAGACCCGCTGTTGAACACGTGGGAGAAGATCTTCCCCGCAACGGTCAAGCCCATGAGCGACATGAGCGGCGCGCTCATGAGCCACGTGCGGTACCCGGCGGACATGTTCAAGGTGCAGCGCGCGGTGCTCGGCAAGTACCACGTGACGGATGCCGGCTCGTTCTACTCACAGGACGACGCCTGGATCACGCCGGATGACCCGGTATCGTCCGCCACAGAGCCCACACTGCAGCCGCCGTACTACCTGACGATGCAGATGCCCGGGCAGGACGCGCCGACGTACTCGCTGTACACCACGTACATCCCGAACGCCTCTGGTACCTCGAGCCGCAACGTGTTGACCGGATACATGGCGGTTGACTCGGATGCCGGCTCCACAGACGGCAAACGGACCGCCGGTTATGGCAAGCTCCGGCTGCTCACGCTGCCGAAGGACGACACCGTGCCAGGCCCCGGCCAGGTGCAGGCCAAGTTCAACGGTGACCCGACCGTGTCCCAGCAGCTCAACCTGCTGAAGCAGGGCCAGTCGAAGGTCATCAACGGAAACCTGTTGACCTTGCCCGTCGGTGGCGGACTCCTCTACGTGCAGCCGGTGTACGTGCAGTCGACCGGCAGCAGCGGATACCCGCTGCTGCAGAAGGTGCTCGTCGCGTTCGGTGACCAGATCGCGTTCGAAGACACCCTCGACAAGGCACTCGACGTGCTGTTCGGTGGCGACTCAGGGGCCTCGGCCGGTGACACCTCTGTGCCGCCGACGGACACCACGGCGCCGACCACCCCAGACACGTCGACGCCGAGCACCGAAACTGGTAACGCAGCAACGGATGCCCAGCTGAAGGCGCTGCTCCAGGATGCCAAGCAGGCCATGAGCGACAAGCAGGCTGCACTCGCAGCAGGCGACCTCGCCGCGTTCGGTGTCGCAGACGCCAAGCTGAGCCAGATCATCTCCAGCATGCAGAACCTGCTCGGCCAGTAGCCGGCAGCTGAACGAATAGACGCCCGGCAGGGCGAGGTGAGAGCCTCGCGCTGCCGGGCGTCGTCGTTTGGCAGTGTCGTGGTGTGGCGTCGTTGGCGCCCGCCCGGTGGCGTGATTTGGCATCCGCCCGTGCCGTGATTTGGCGTCCGCCCGTGGCGTGATTTGGCGTCCCGTGGTCAGGAGCACTGCCAAGCTGTGGTAAATTAGTACTTGTAACGCGGGGTGGAGCAGTTCGGTAGCTCGCTGGGCTCATAACCCAGAGGTCGCAGGTTCAAATCCTGTCCCCGCAACGTTGTGTTCAACACGCAAGGCCCGGAATCCCCGTGATTCCGGGCCTTTTGCATGTCCGGGTGCCGTGCCTGTCCCGGCGCGCTGGGCTTGTCGTCTCACGCTTGGTGACGTCGTCGCGCCCGTTGTGGCTCACCGCGCCCGCTATAGCGGGCGCGACTCGCCGCACCGGGCGCCGTCACCGTCGCATCCCCCCCGTTGGTCGAGGAGCGAGCGCCAGCGAGTGTCTCGAGACCTGTCTGGCCGAGCAGCTAGCCGCTAGCGCGAGGGCGCGCCCGTCGGGGGAGTGCCCGTCGGGGGCGTTCCTCCAACGGGGCCGGTGCCGCCGTCAGGTGGGGTTCCACCAGGGCCGCTGCCACCGTCAGGTGGGGTTCCGCCAGCGCCGTTCGGCGGGGTGCCACCACCACCCGAACCGCCACCGCCAGGTGCGGCCCCTGCAGTCGGTGCCGTGGTCGTGTCGACCCGCACGGTGAGCGCGACGGTGTAGCCGGACGTGACATCGCCGGTCACCGCTGCGAGCTGCGAGGCACCGCCATCATCGCCAAACACGTTGTCGCTGTCCAAGGACACCTGGGCCAGGTTGGCGGCGGATCCGGCATACCCGTCAAGCGCGTAAACGGCCGTGCTGACATCGTGGGGGAGCGCGACCTGGGACGTCGCAATGGCGTTCGCGGCATCCGTTATTGAGTCCACGTTCGGGTAGACCTCGAAATGGACGTGTGGCCAGCGACCCGTGTAGCAGGCCGGGAAGATCGAGGTATAGCTCACCGTGCCGTTGCTGTCGGCGACCTGTACGCCGCGCAGGTACGTCTCGTTCTCAATTCCCTCCGAGTACATCGAGTACCCACCGGCGGCATCGCAGTGCCACACGTAGACCGCAACATCCTTGAACGGCGCGTCGTTGTTCGCCATGTCGAGAATGGTGAGCGTCAGGGCCATGGGAACACCAGTGGCCGTCAACCCGCCATCAAGGCTTGAGCGGATGTCGCTCCGCACGATGCCCGACTGGTCGAGTACGTCGGCCCCATTGGATCCGTCACCCGGGTACGGGCCAGCGGTCTCGTCAGGGATCTCGCCCGTCGACGTCGACGCTGCGGCGCTTGAGGCGGCGCCCGAGGAATCGGTGGAGCAGGCGGCAAGAGCGACGGCACCGGCACCGAGTCCGATGAGGCTGAGCACGTTCCGCCGGGTGATGAGTGTGCGGATGTCGAAGGCGACACCCTGATCGACGACCTCTTCATCTGCCCGATCAAGCAGGCGTCCTTCGTAGGCTGGGCCATCAGGCGTGGAGACTGGTTCAGGGATGCGGCTCATGGAGACCTCTCGCAATCGGGGACGTGGTGTCACTCGACAACCTTGCTCTGGCTGC
Organism: Leifsonia sp. Y878; assembly: GCF_057669685.1. NCBI lineage: Bacteria > Bacillati > Actinomycetota > Actinomycetes > Micrococcales > Microbacteriaceae > Leifsonia > Leifsonia sp. Y878. Next base: position 328,025 of record NZ_JBYHFS010000001.1, read on the forward strand.
GCGCGGATTCGCTTGGGGAATCCTATGTATCGACCATGAGTCGTTTGGGGTTGAGCACGACGCCACGCCACACGAACCGGAGCCTGACTCCGGCCACGAAACGTGTAACCGAAGCCGGCGCGCACTCTCTCGGGCGACGCGGCCCGGTGTGACGTGAGTTGTGTGGCGTCGACGTGTTCGGTTTGATGGACACATGACGGCAGACAGATACCGGTTCTCATCCCTCGTCGAGGACATGGACCGAGAGCAGATCCACGCGTGGTTGAGCACACAGGCGGACTGGGCGAAAGGGCGCACACGTGCCCTTCAGGATGCGGCGATCGACGCATCCCGGAACTTCGGCATGTTCGACGCAGCGAGCGGGCGCCAGGTGGCCTATGCCAGGGTCGTGACAGACTCTGTGACGTTCGCGTGGCTCTGTGACGTCTTCGTCGATGATGAGGTGCGCGGGCAGGGCGTTGGTGTCGCGCTCATCCAGAATGTCTGCCTTGTGCTCGACGAACTGAATCTGAGGCGGGTCGCACTGGCGACGCAAGATGCCCACGGCCTGTACGAGAAGTTCGGCTTTGAACCCCTTGCCGAGCCGAGCACCTGGATGGCGCGGCCTGTTCGAGTCCCCGAGTGGTAATCGTGTACCCCGATCGTGGGCTAGTATTGAAGAAGTGGCGCGGGGTGGAGCAGTTCGGTAGCTCGCTGGGCTCATAACCCAGAGGTCGCAGGTTCAAATCCTGTCCCCGCAACAAGAAGAAAAGTCCCGGTCTCCCAGAGGCCGGGACTTTTTTGTTTCTCCCGCAGTTGAACGCAGAGGGCTGCTCCAGATGCTTCGACATCAGCGCGGCTGTCGCGCCAACGCAGAGTTAGCCAACGCAGAGATATCTGTCGAATTCCCCAGTGCGGCGTATTGTGCTGGCATGGGCTGTCTCTCGAGTACACGTGCTCGGGAGTAGAACGTGTAGCCAGACATAGGGTCACGCTGACCAGAACTCGAATTGTGCGCCGGTCCGGAATCGCGAAGCAAGACGCGAGAAGGCTTTTTCCTCTCCTGGCTCGAATCCGGGGACAATGAATGCGCGTGAGTGCTTCTTGGGGAAGGGCGGGAACGATGAAAGCGAACTCGGAAAGCCAGCCGGGTAATGGCACGACAGGGCGAATCGGCCCGTCAGCCGGAGAGGTCGGCGCCAAGACGCCACGGCCATTCACCCTCGTCGATACGGGCTACTTGATCGTGTTGATCCTGATCACCGTGTCATACATCGTGTCGGCGCTGCAGGAGAGCGGCCGCCCAAGCCCCTTGGCCCTCATCCTGCAACTCGTGAGTGTCGTCGTGATCTTCCGCGTCGCGGAAGTCCACGTTGCGTTCATCCGAACCATCGACGTGATCATCGCGATCTCGCTCGTGCTGGTCATCGCGTCAGTGTGGCTCAACTGGGCAGAAAGCATTGAACGCACCTGGCTGGATATCGCGTTGTCGGCGTTGTCCGCGGCGTTCTACCTGCTGACGCCAATTGTGATCATCCAACATCAATTGCGACGCTCAAAGGTCGACATCCAGACCCTGCTCGCGTCGATCTCGGCGTACCTGCTGATCGCCATGTTCTTCACGTTCGCGTTCAACCTCATCGGTCTGATCGATCCGGGGAAGTCGTTCGGCACCAAAGGATCGGAATCCCTCTCTGCGCAGCTGTTCTACTCGTTCACCACGATTACGACCATCGGCAAGAGTGAGCTCGGGCCTGTGACGGCCCTGGCCCAAAGCCTCACAATCGCAGAGGTCGTCATTGGCCAACTGTTCCTGGTCGTGGCCGTCGCGAAGGTCGTGAACGACTGGACCCCGACCCGGATCGGCGCGCTGGAAAAGCAGCTGCAGAGCGATGTGGAAGGCCTCGTCAGCCGAGACGAGGAACGCGATGTCGCCAGGGATGTCTCCAGGGATGCCGCGCGCGACGCGCAGCGTGATGCGGCGCGGGATGCCGCTCACGATGCGGGCAGGGGCACGGGTCGCGCACCCGGTGTGCAACCAGGGACAACGCCGCCAGATGCTACTCCACCCACGGGCGCCGCGTAGGCAAACAAGTTCTGTAGACGCCCATCATGGATGCCCGCAGCGTCCTGTTCAGCTTCACCGTCGGTGTTGCTGCCACTTTGCTGGTCATGTTCCTCGTCGTCGTGGTGGTGCGCCGCCTGGTTGGCGTGCAGGTGGGCGGCATTCGAATCGTTCTCGCCGGCCTGGTTGCGCTCGCCGCAGAGGTCGCGTTCGAGGCACGGTTCGTCTGGACGCAACTGGAATACGTCCTCGCTTTCGCGCCGATTCAGATCGGGATTGTGCTCATCACGGCGATGCTGTTCCTGGTGATCGCCGAGATCATCGTGCCGCAGGGCAGTCTGCCGCCGATGTCGGCGTGGGGTTCGGAGTTCCGCGCCCAGCGGGCCAGGGCGCGACGTTATTCGGAGATCACCAGAATCGCGGTCAAGCATGGTTTGCTCGCGCCTGGCTCCCGGAAAAAGAAGAAGAATGCTGCACCCGACAACCCGGCGCAGCGTCGCTCACAGGCGCGGGCGCTCCGGCTCGCCCTGGAGGAAGCCGGCGTCACCTTTGTGAAGCTTGGGCAGGTGCTCTCAACGCGACCCGACCTGGTGTCCGCTGAGTACATCGCTGAGCTCTCACTGCTCCAACAAGATGTACCCCCCGCGGCGTGGGAGGCCGTGAAGGACCAGTTGGAAAGAGAGCTGGGGGCAACGGTTGACGATCTCTTCGCCGACTTCGAGCCGACACCGCTGGCCGCAGCATCCATCGGGCAGGTTCACCGTGCACGACTGGTGTCGGGGGAGGCCGTGGCGGTAAAAGTGCAGCGTCCAGGAATCGAACCCAGCGTGTCGCTGGACCTCGACATCACCGTCCGACTCGCCAAGGTGTTCGAGAGCACCTCTGGGGCGGCCAGCTCACTTCGGATCGTCGACATGGCCCAGAGCTTCGTCGATTCCTTGCGAGAAGAACTGGACTACCGAGTTGAGGCCGGCAACCTGGCTGCACTCAGCACCGCACTGGGCAGTCATCCGGAATCCGAACGGATGGTCGTGCCTCATTTGTACACCGCGCTGAGCACGCGACGGGTGTTGACCATGGACTTGATCGATGGCCGCGGGCTGAGCGACTCCGCGACTGTGGCCGGATTGGAGCCAGCGGCGCGCAGCCGCGACGCCCTCGTGCTCTATCGGTCATTGCTTCGGCAGATTATCGTCGACGGGGTATTCCATGCTGATCTCCACCCTGGGAACGTTCTGGTCCTCCCAGACGGAAACCTGGCGCTTGTCGACTTCGGCTCGGTGGGACGGATGGATTCCGAACTCCGCGCGTCGCTCAGAGCCCTGGTCCTTGGGTTCAACCGGGGTAACTCGCAACAGATGGTCGACGCCCTATTCAGCATGGTGGTGCGTCCTGACTCGCTCGATGAGCCAGAGCTGCGTCGAGTGCTTTCCAGCTTCATTGCCGCACATTTCGGGGCTGGAGCCACCGTCGATGTCGGGCTGTTCAACCGGATCGTCGAACTCATGGGCGCCTACTCGCTGGCGCTTCCAGGCGAGTTAGGGACCGCGGTACGCGCTTTTGCCGAGGCGCAGGGCACGGTCAACGTGCTGGAGCCTGGCTTTGACGTGGTCGGCAAGGCCCGTGAATTCGGCCGGGATCAGCTTCGGTCATCGCTTCAACCGTCCCACGTGGCGAATGCTGCTGTTGACGAAGCACTCGTGCTGTTGCCGATCCTGAAGCGCCTGCCCAGGAGTATCGATCAGATCGCCACGTCTGTCGAGGAAGGTCGACTGACCGTCAACACTCGCATCCTGGCGGATGAGCGGGATCGCCGGTTCATCACCGGATTGGTGCAGCAGGTGATGGTGGCGTTCCTCGGCGCCATCATCGGATTCATGGCGACGATCCTGCTGATCAACGGCGGGGGGCCGACGCTGGCTCCTGATCTCAGCCTCTACCAGCTCTTCGCCTATCTGCTGATCGTGGTGTCGTCAGTGCTGATCCTGCGGGTGCTCTTCGACGTCTTCCGTCGATCGTGAAGCCGTCGGTGTACGCGTCGCCCAGCCGGGCCTCGTCTGGCGTCAGACTCCAGCGGGCGACGCGGCAATCTCGTTCTGCGCTTCTGGCCGGTGGTTCGCGCCCTTGCCGGTGAGTCCCCAGACGGTGACGCGACGCATGGCTTCGAGAACGATTCCGCCGCTCATCTTCGACGAGCCACGCACACGTTCCACGAATGTGATGGGCACCTCGACGACACGGAGGTCGGCGCGAACTGCATGCAGGAGCATGTCGATCTGGAAGCAATAGCCGTGGCTTTCAACGCTGGACAGCTTCATGCGTTCAAGGGCGTCAGCGCTGTAGACGCGGTATCCGCCGGTCACGTCGCGCTGCGGCAGCCGAAGCATGATGCGGGCGTAGGTCGAGCCACCTCTGGAGAGGGCGCGGCGGTGCCATGGCCAGTTCTGCACCTCGCCACCCGGTACCCAGCGAGAGCCCATCACGACGTCGGTGGTTTCGGCTGCGTCGAGAAGCCGGGGAAGTTGCTCTGGCAGGTGAGAGCCATCGGCGTCCAGCTGTACGAGCAGGTCGAAACCATGGGAGCGTGCCCAGGCGAATCCCTCAAGGTAGGCGGCACCCAGCCCGCTCTTCTGCGCGCGGTGCAGGACATGCACGCGATCGTGGCGCGCGGACAGGGCATCTGCGATCGCGCCGGTGCCGTCTGGTGACGAGTCATCAATGATGAGTACGTGGCTCGTCGGCACACTCTCCAACACCCGACCGACGATGTTCTCGACATTGTCGCGCTCGTTGTAAGTGGGGATGAGAACCAGGGTATTCGGCATGTTTCTACCTTGTCATTTCAATGATGATCGTGCGGTTGACCGTAGTCGAGTCTGTCGTGACGAAACCAGACTCTTGAAGTATTCTGACGTCGGATTCGGAGGTGTTCTCCGTGCTTCCTCTGTTCTGCAGCACCCAGACGGTGTTCGTGTCTGAGAGCGTGCTTGTGACGTCAGCGAGCGGATTCGTTGTGTCCCAGATCCAACTCGTGTCCGCAAAATTCGTGTTCAACGTGATATCGACCAAACCGCTGAATGCGGCAGGGTACAGGTGCATCGCCAGTCGAGGTCGTTGCGAGGGATTCACACTCTCATCAAACACGATGGCGTCGCCCGGATGCGCATTCGCCTGCAGGACGTCCGCCACCTGGCGCCAGTCGCTGCCGTCATTTTTCGCGAATGGGCCACGCTGGCCGATGTAGGTGGGCAGGGTGACGGCAACGACGAGGGCAAGCGCGCCATACTGCAGCCAACGCGGTTTGATGGCCACGATGCCCATGGCGATCGCAATGGCGACAGCCGGAGTGCAGATTGACAGGTACCGCAGCGAGTACATCGGGGCAACGAGATGTGTGCCGACCAGGAGGATTCCACTCGGGATGATCATCCAGGCCAGCGCAACGATGAGCACACTCCTGGCGCCTGGCACCCGGGTGCTGCGTCGCCTGATGAGCACCGCGTAGATTGCGACGGCGATGAGCAGCCAGGCGATGATCGCCAGCGGCACAGACTCGAACCACTGCCGGACGGCCGCCTCGAGAACGCTGATCTGCGGGCGCCGTCCGATGAACGAGATCTGGTCACGCTGGGCTAACCCAAAAATGAAGACCGGCAGCGCGAGAATGCAGCCGAGCGCGGTTGCCAGGGCCCAACTGCCAAGTGGTGCCCAGCTGCGGCGTGACAGGTAGACGACGAGAATATGCACGGGCAGCAACAGCACGATGTAGAGGAAGTCATAGATCCCGACGGCGAGGAGCAGTGCGTATGCTCCCCACAGCCAGCGGGAGCCGCGCGTGCTGCGATCGGTGCGCACGGCGTGCACGAGGAGCACGATCAGCCACACGGCGATGGCCGTTGCCAGCGCCGTTGAACGCGCTTCTGCACCCATGTACGTGACCCGCGGGAGGATGGCGAAGACGAGGCCTGCCATGATGGCGACCCTGGTCGTCAGTACGGTGCGGGTCAGCACGAACACGCCGGCTGCGGCGATGCCGATCGCGAAGGCACTCGGCAATCTGGTCGCGAGTTCTGATGCGCCGAATTCGTCGATCCAGGCGTGCAGGAACAGGTAGTAGAAGCCGTGGACGGCATCCACATTTCCGAGCATCGTGAACAACGATGGCAGCGGACGCTCGGCCGACATCACGCTGGCAGCTTCGTCGCCCCAGTATGAGGGCTGCCATGACCAGGCCGCCGAAACAAGGAACGCGAACAGCCCGATGACAAACGCGGTTCCCCTGATACTTCGCGAGGATCCCGGTGCCGCGACCGGGGCAACGTTGGGGTCGAGGGGAAGGAGGAGGGCTGCCACGTCGTCACGCTACACGTGCTGTCTTAACGTTTGGGGTCGGTGCCAGTCCAGCGCCTTCGAACACTCACAGATTGCTGCGGCGTGGCAGGCGAATCTCCACGGCCAGGCCGCTGCCCGTGTTCTGCAGCTTCACCGTGCCGCCCGCGTACTCCACGATGGCCTGCACGATCGCGAGCCCCAGCCCTGATCCGCCTGTTCCGCTCGAGCGGGAATTGTCGGGGCGGGAGAAGCGGTCGAAGGCCAGCGGCAGAAACTCCTCCGGCATGCCTGGACCGGTGTCGACCACGCGCAGCCTGGCGCCCGCGCCGTATCTGTCGAGGCTGACCGTGACGGTTCCCCCGCCGTCCATGGCCGCTATCGCGTTGGAAATGAGGTTGTCGACGAGCTGTCCGACGTTGGTGCGCGAGAGGGCGTAGCGGCCGTTGGGATCGTCGCCGGTGATCTCGTAGTCGACATCGACGCCCGGCCCATTTCGCGTGCTGCGGGCGCGATCAACGGATGCCGTGATCTCGCTCTCGAGACCGGCCCAGTCCACTTCTGCCTGCGATTGCTGACTCTCCAGCTTCGAGAGCTCCAGCAAGTTGGTGGCCAGGCGCGATAGCCGAGTGACGGTGGCCGACGCGTCGTCGATGTCCTGCTCGAGGGCGTCAGCGTCGCCGGAATTGAGATGGGCGAGCTCCAGTTGGGTGCGGAGCACGGCGAGTGGGGTGCGCAGTTCATGGCTGGCGTCGTTGACGACCTGCTTCTCACGGTCAACGGATGCCCGCAACCGAACAATGAAGTCGTTGAGGGTGCCGGCCAGCTGGCTGACCTCGTCTTTGCCGGCCGGAACCAGGAGTTCGGCCGACGACCCTGACACGCTGAGGCTCTCCGCCTCTTCCCGCAGTCGGTTGACCGGTCGCAGGGCCGCTCCTGTCAGCAGCCACGACGCGATGCCAAATCCGACGACCAGCACGAAGGCGCCGATGATGAGCACCTGGTCGAGCTCTCCCATCAGCAGTCCGAGCGCCTCCTGGTTCCTGGCCGAGATGATCGTCCACTCTCCGGCATCCGTTTGCACCGTCGTTTTCAGCACCCAGTACGTCGAATTTCCGGCCCTGATGCTTTCCGGCCGTGCGCCGAGCTCTGTCAGCGTGTGCAGCTCTGCGGCGAGTTTCCGGGGCAACGACGACTCGACGACGACGCCGTCCGGGCCGAGCACCGCGATGAGCTGGCCTTCACCAGCCTCACGAATGGGATCGTCCGGGTTCTCCATGAGCGTGCTGATCATGGGGGCTGCATCATTCCGCAGCAGTGTCGCGGTGGTCTCGGTCAGGATCGACTGGACTTCCAGCCGAAAGAAGAAGCCCGCAACGCTGAAGAGGACAATCGCGATGATGAGGCTGCCCATGGTGATTCGAGCTCGGATCGAGAGGCCGAGCCGCCGAATCATTCGATCAACTCCAGGCAATAGCCGGTGCCACGAACCGTGACGATGCGCACGCTGGAGGCGTCTGTATCGATTTTGCGACGGAGGTAGCTGATGTATTGGTCAACGATGTTCGGGTCGATGTGGGCTGTGCCGTCCCAGATCTCCTCGAGAATGGTGGCGCGGTCAACGGTGACGCCGGCGTGACTGGCGAGCAGGCGAAGCAGCGAGAACTCCTTCGGGCTGACGGAGACGGAGCGTCCAGCGACGGCAACTTTGAGGTCGCGCGAATCGAGGGTGAGGTTTCCGATTTCCACGTTCAGCGGTGCACCCATCGCCTGGCGGCGAAGCAGCGCTCGCACCCTGGCCTTCAGCTCCTCAAAGGCAAACGGCTTGGTCATGTAATCATCAGCGCCGCTGTCGAGACCGAGTACCCGGTCCTCGACGGTGTCGCGCGCGGTGAGCAGCAGCACGGGCATGGTGCTCCCGGCTTCACGGATGCGACGGCAAATCTCGATGCCGGACATCTGGGGGAGCATGACGTCGATGGCGGCGAGCGCAAAGTCATCGTGCCTGGCCGCGATGAGGGCATCCATTCCTGTCGAGACACGAACGACGGTGTAGCCCTCTGCGGTGAGACCGCGTTCGATCAGGGCACCCATTTGGTCATCGTCTTCCACGACCAGGATCTTCATGTCCAGCTCCTTCAGGGCATCAATGTTCGAGGGGCCCATATTCGCAGCCTACCCAGTGCTGACTCGCACCGAAGTAGACCATATCTAATACCCGAGGCTCTCCCCGCCACGTCCGATCCTGGACCGGACGCAACACTAGGCTTGCCGCATGGTCGCATCCCCTCCATCGTCACCCGTGTCCGGTCTTCGAGCGGATGCCGTCGGCGTTGCGGTCGCCCAGTTCCGACCTGGCACCGACGAAGCAGAGAACCTCGCCGTCATCCACTCACTGGCCGCGCTGGCCGCGGCGCGCGGCGCGACGCTTGTCGTATTCCCGGAGTACTCGTCGTATTTCGAGGCCAGGATCGGGCGCGGTTTCGTCGATGCGGCCCAGCCCTTGACGGGATCCTTCGTCACCGGGTTGCGTGAGATGGCTGTCGAGCTGGGTATCTATGTCGTTGCCGGCATGCTGGAGCAGGTCGCAGACGCCGACCGATTCTCCAACACCCTCATTGCCCTGTCTCCGACCGGCGACCTCGTTGCCAGCTATCGGAAGCTGCACCTCTACGACGCCTTCGGCGATCGTGAATCGGACTGGGTCGTGGCCGGCGCAATCGACGATCCTGAGACTTTCACCGTCGGCAACCTGACTGTCGGCTTGCAGACGTGTTACGACATCCGCTTCCCAGAGGTCACCCGGCGCCTGGTCGATGCCGGTGCCGACCTGGTGCTGGTGCCGGCCGAATGGGTGCGGGGTCCGCTCAAAGAGCACCACTGGCGCACGCTCGTCACCGCGCGGGCCCTGGAGAACACCATCTACGTTGCGGCGGCCGACCACGCCCCGCCGGTTGGAGCGGGCAACAGCATGGTGGTCGACCCGATGGGTGTGGAGCTCGTGACCATCGGCGAGACAACGGATGTGGCACTCGCCTGGATCTCCGGCGAACGGATCAGCGCGGTGCGCGCCGTGAACCCGGCACTGGCTCTTCGCCGGTTCGGCGTTGTACCCCGCGAGCGTTGACGGATGACTGTCACGCCACCCACCTGGAATGAGCGGGTCGCCAGGCACCTGCCGGAGTATTCGGGGGCAGTCGCCCGCTATGCCGCGGCGTTGTCCGCGCGCTAGCCCACTCGGACTGTCAACGCTGTGAGCTGCTCAGCAGCCTGCTCCAGCACATCGACCTTCTTGCAATAGGCGAATCGCACGAGCGACGCGTACCGTGACGCGTGGGTTGGTGAGCAGAACGCAGAGATCGGCACCGCGACCACCCCGGCAAGCTCGGGAAGAACGCGGCAGAACTCTGCGCCGTTTGCATAGCAGAGGGGCGCGGCATCCGCGACGATGAAGTAGGAGCCACCCGGCAGTGTCACGTTGAACCCGGCACGGCTGAGGCCGGCGGCGAGCACATCGCGCTTCTGCTGCAGGTCGGCGGCGATGCCGGCGAAGTAACTATCTGGCAAGCCAAGGCCGAGGGCGATGGCCGGCTGGAATGGGGCGCCGTTCACGTACGTGAGGAACTGCTTGACCGCGAGTATCGCCGTTACAATCTCGGCGGGAGCGCTCAGCCAGCCGATCTTCCACCCCGTGGTGTTGAAGGTCTTGCCGGCAGAAGAAATGGTGACGGTGCGTTCTCGGGCTCCGGGCAGCGTGGCGACCGGAATGTGAGTGACGCCGAACGTCAGGTGCTCGTACACCTCGTCGGTGACAATGAGGGCGTCGTGCCGGTGGGCCAGCTCAACGATGGCGTCGAGGACCTCCCGCGGAAAGACGGTGCCTGTCGGGTTGTGCGGATTGTTGAGCAGGATGATGCGGGTGCGATCAGAGACGACGGCGCGGAGATCATCGAGGTCTGGCAGGAAGTCAGGGGCGTGCAGCGGAACGGTGCGGTGGATGCCACCGGCGAGCGTGATCAGTGCGCCGTACGCGTCGTAGAACGGCTCGAACGTGACGACCTCGTCGCCCGGTTCGAGGAGCGCGAGCAGCGTGGCAGAGAGCGCTTCAGTCGCCCCGGCCGTCACGAGGATCTCCGTGGCTGGGTCGACGCTCAGTCCGTAGAAGCGTTCCTGGTGGGCCGCGATGGCAGACAGCAGCACGGGGGAGCCGCGGCCAGGCGGGTACTGGTTGACCCCGTCTGAGATGGCTTGGCGAGCGGCCTCGAGAATCTCGGCAGGACCGTCTTCATCGGGAAACCCCTGCCCGAGGTTGATAGCCCCAGTACGCATGGCCAGTGCGCTCATTTCCGCGAAAATACTTGCGGCAACGCTGCCGTCTGCGGCCAGCAGGCCGGCGCCGCTGGCTGCGCGCTTCCATGCGCCGTGTACTGTCATCGCTTCACCTGCATGCCTCAAAACTACGACATTGGCGGCGGAGAGGCTCGTCGGGACGCACTTGCCCACTGGCCCAACCAGACGAGATGGTCTCGGTGGATCTCAGTCCCTGTGGAAAGATTCGACCACGCGGGCCCAATCTGCCCTACCGTGGCCCCATGCGGATTGCAGATGCGCGGGCCTTGAGCGGTGTCCTCGTGCTGCTTGCCGCCGTCATATTGAGCGGATGCGCGTCGTCACCGCAGCCGGCGCCCACTTCTGCGGCACCCACCGTTGCGCCCGTGTTCGCCACCGAGGAGGAGGCGCTCGCCGCGGCCACGGAGGCTTATGCCGCGTATCAAGAACTTGCTGATCGCATACTCTCCGAAGGAGGGCATGACCCATCACGCATCGCGGCGGTTGCCTCGACTGAGCTCGCATCATCTGAAATTGAGAGTTTTGAGCGTGCTCAGCGTGAGGGGTTGCGAAGCGTGGGACTCAGCAGTTTCGATAGTGTCGCGCTACAGAGCTTCGAACCAAACGCCGTGCGTGGTGAGGACTCTGTTTCGGTCTACCTGTGCTCTGATGTCTCCCAAGTCGACATTGTCGACAAAGACGGAGAATCGGTGGTGAAAAGTGGACGAACCGATAGAACACCGTTTGAAGTGGTATTTGCGCTTGATGAAGATAACTTGCTCGTTGTCAGCTCTAGAACAGTATGGACGAGAAGCGAATCATGCTAAGGAAAGTCCTCATCCCGCTGTTTGTGACGGCTCTAACTTTGTTGGGCGGTGGCACCGCGAATGCGGTCGCTTCCGAACTGCCGTGTAGCGTGCTTGAGCAACAATTGGGGAATTGCCCACCCAAGTCAACAGGTGAAATCGCTAACGGCGGCGGCGTCGACGTGAGTGCCGGCTATGACACCTCCTCGGGAGGTGGTGCCTCTGGTTCCGGGTCGGGCGACGATTCTGCGGGCGGCGTCTCAGCAGACGGCGGGGGAGTCGGCACCGGAACCGACACCCCGCCCCTGACGATCGTGCGCGACGACTACACGATCAATTGTGTGCCGGGTACTCCGTGTGATCCGAACCTGGTCGTCCGAGTCAGCGACCTGGTGAATTTCCGTAGTGCGCTTCCCTCGCTGGCCATGGAACCCAGCGGCTGGGCGGTCATCGGCTTGCCGGTGAATTTCTTCGCCACGGCATCCGTGAACGTGAAGTCTGGGTCTCTGCTCGGCTATCCGGCTGAGGTTCGCTTCTCGCCCGTCGGTTATCGCTGGGACTACGGTGACGGCCACAGCAGCCGCTCGGCAGGCGGTGGGTCATCGTGGGCGGCGCAGGGGTTGCCGGAGTTCTCTGCCACCGCCACGAGTCACGTCTACGAATCCCGCGGAGTGATGCTCGTCACCCTGGGCGTCGAGTACTCGGCCGAGTACCGCTTCGCCGATCAGACATGGAGAGGCGTTCAAGGTACGCTCGTCGTGTCAGCAGCACCGCTCAATGCGGTGACAGGAGACGCCAAGACAGTGTTGGTCGGCCAGGAATGCACCCGAAATCCGCGGGGTCCCGGCTGTTGAGATCCGGCTCGTCAGAACACCGGGCAAGATCGCAGCTTTGTCATTGAGTGCTCTCAGACTGTCCTCATCAAACGCACAGGTTTGGGATGGAAGCTGATCTCGCTTGGAAGGAGCAACCATGACTGACAAAGAGAACGAAGCCGGTACCACCCCGATCCCGCCGACCGAGGGCTCGGCTTTCGCGGTCACTTCCGACGGCCAGGCCGTCGCTCCCAGCACGAACCCGGTCACTCCGACCGCAGACACCGCGGCTACCGCAGAGGTCCCAGCCGCCGCAGAGGTGCCAGCAGCCGTACAGGTGCCAGCCACCGTTGCCCCCGAGTCCAACAGCACCCCGGCGCCTGGCGGCACGGCAGTGACCGAGGTCATTCCACCCGCCGCCGGAGCGCCCGTGGCCGCGTCTCACGCGGCACCGTCGCACGCAGCACCGTCAGCAGCCACCCCAACGCCCGCACTCACTTCTGGCGCTGAGGCCCCGACCGCGGCTCCGCTTCCCACGGCGCAGACCGCCGCGTACCCGACCGATGCATTCGGCCGCCCACTCACTGCAGGCGATGCTGCCGGTCACGGATACGCTCCACACGCTGCCCCGCAGGCATACGCCACAGCCGACGGGCTGCCGTCGGCCACCACGCCAGCTCACAAAGACCCGGCCAAGCGCAAGACCGCCGCACTCGTTGCCGCACTCGCTATCGCGGCCATCATCGGTGGTGTCTCCGGCGCCGGTGTCTACGCCGTTGCCGGAAACCAGACCACCGGTATCCCGGTGAGCCAGGCGCAGGGTCCAGCCAACGTCGTCGTCAACGACACCACGAGCGTCAACGAGATCACCGCAGTTGCCGCCAAAGCCTCACCGAGTGTCGTCACCATCAACGTGACGAGCGGACAGTCGGCCGGCACCGGTTCAGGCGTGATCCTCACAGACGACGGCTACGTCCTCACCAACACCCACGTCGCCACTCTTGATGGTGAAGTCAGCGACCCGACAGTGCAGGTCACGACCAACGACGGCAAGATCTACGCCGCCACAATCGTCGGAACCGACCCGATCTCAGACCTCGCCGTCCTCAAGCTCACCGACGCATCGGGTCTGACCCCGATCGAATGGGCCGACTCGAGCAAGCTCAACGTCGGAGAGACCACCGTCGCCATCGGAGCGCCCCTCGGCCTCGCCGGCACCGTCACCAACGGCATCGTCAGCGCGCTGAACCGCAGCATCACCGTTGCCTCGTCAGCCGCACCGACCACGCCGGACGCCACGACGCCAGACCAGGGCACCCAGAGCCCGTTCGACTACTACTTCGACCAGGGTGGCAACGGCCAGACCCAGACACCGTCGACGACTCAGGGCAGCGTTTCGCTCCCCGTCATCCAAACGGATGCCGCAATCAACCCCGGTAACTCCGGTGGAGCCCTGCTGAACAGCAAGGGTGAGCTCATCGGCATCAATGTCGCGATCGCCAACGCGAGCGAGACGTCAAGCACAGCCGGCAACATCGGTGTCGGCTTCGCACTTCCGTCGAACCTCGCCAAGCGCGTGTCTGACGAGATCATCGCAAGCGGCAAGGCGACCCACGGTCTCCTCGGCGCAACGGTGGGCAACGCTGCCAGCGCAGCCGACAGCTCCACGGTGGGCGCACTCATCAACGAGGTCGTCTCCGGAGGTGCTGCGGCCAAGGCCGGGCTCAAGGCTGGTGACGTCATCACCAATTTCAATGGTGTGCCGATCACGGATGCCAACGACCTCACCGCGCAGGTTCGATCGCTTGCTGCCGGCGGAACCGCCGACCTCACGTATGTACGCAGCGGCACATCAACGACTGTCTCCGTGACGGTGGGCGAACTGACCAGCTAACACTCTCGGCCTTCCACCGAACTCTGCACCACCGCACCGCACCGCTCCACCACCACTGCACCGCCGACTTCCCGTCGGCGGTGCAGTGTCGTTTCACCGTTAGTGCCGTCGAGTGGACTCAAATCCTGCGACTGATAGGCTCTATCGACCTCCTCAACAAGTGGAAAGATGGCCTACCTGGTGCACTCATCCGGAGACGAACTGCTTATTGGTGTCTCCTACGTGATGCCGGTACTCAACGAAGTCACCCACGTTCGAGCCGCCGTCGATAGCCTGCTTCAGCAGGACTATGACGGCCCGTTCGAAGTCACGCTGGCCCTCGGCCCGAGCATTGACGGCACCACAGAGCTGCTCGAAGAGATGGCTGCTGTCGATCCGCGCATCCACATCGTGCCCAATGACGTCGGCTCAACGCCGGCCGGGCTGAACGCCGCGATCCGCGCCTCGACGTATCCCGTGATCATCCGAGTGGATGCCCACTCCGTCCTTCCGAAGAACTACGCACGCATCGCCGTGGAGACACTGCAGCGCACTGGGGCTGACAACGTCGGCGGCATCATGGACGCCCAGGGCACCAGCCCGTTCCAGAAGGCGGTTGCTCGCGCCTACGGCACCCGGGTCGGCCTCGGTGGCACCCCGCTCCATGTCGGCGGCAAGGAAGGCGAATCGGAGACGGTTTACCTGGGGTGCTTCCGCAGGGAAAGCATCGTCAAGGTCGGGTTGTTCGACGAGGGCATCAAGCGCGGCCAGGACTGGGAACTCAATCGCCGACTGCGTGAATCCGGCGGCACCGTGTGGTTCACCCCGGAGCTGAAGGTCACGTATCGCCCGCGACCCAGCCTGTCCAGGCTCGCCCGCCAGATGCTGTCGACCGGGCTCTGGCGCGGCGAACTCGCGCGACGTTTTCCCGCTGATAACGGCATCCGCTACTTCATCCCTCCTGCCATGGTTGCCGGTGTGATCCTGGGTGTTCTCCTCGGCATCATCGGCGTCGGCCAGGCCATCGCGGGCGCGCAGCCCTGGCTGTTGCTCGGCCTGGCCATACCGGCCGTCTACCTCGTGTTCGTCATCGCGGCCACGATTGCCGTTTCGCGGCCAGACGGGTTTCGTGCTTCGCTATGGTTTCTCGTAGTGTTGCCCTGCATTCATTTTTGCTGGGGTCTCGGGTTCATCCTCGGGTACCTGAAACTCACCAGCAACATCACTGCCCACACAGGAAGATGACCATGACGCACGGTACGCCAGCCCCTTCAGGCGCCCTGCCCACTCGCCCTTCGTCGATCGCCGAATTGCGCAGAGTGGCACAGCCGCCAGAGGTGAGATTGCGGGCCAACGCCGAGCACTGGACGGCATCGCTCTACCTGCGCGATATCTCGCCATACCTCACCTGGCTGTTCCTGAAGACGCGGATCTCTGCCAACGGAGTGACGGCGATCATGATTCTGGTCGGGTGGTCTACGGCCGCCGCGCTGCTGATCCCCGGCATCTGGGGTGCGCTGCTCGCCCTGGTGCTCGGCCAGCTGCAGATGCTCGTTGACTGCTGCGATGGTGAGGTGGCCAGATGGCGCCGCACATCGTCACCGGCCGGTGTCTTCCTCGACAAGGTGGGGCACTACTCGACCGAAGCGCTGATCCCCATTGCGCTCGGAATCCGCGCGGCAGCGTATCCGTTCGAGGCGCCGGCAGATTACCTGTGGACCACCCTCGGACTGCTGCTCGCGCTCATCATCGTGCTTAACAAGGCGCTCAACGACATGGTGCACGTCGCCCGTGCGAACGCGGGTCTCACCAAGCTTGCTGACACGCACGGTGAGAAGGCGCTCACCTCTAGCGCGCTTGCCACGCTGAAGCGTGTGGCGCGCTTTGTGCCGTTCCACCGCCTGTACCACTCGGTCGAGATGACGATCATCATCTTCCTCGCCGCCGTTGTCGGGCTCTTCGTCGGTCAGCCTGAGGTCGACCGCGTTGTGCTCATCGCGCTTGTTCCCTTGGCGTTCCTGGCGCTCATCGGTCACTTCGTGGCGATCATGGCGTCCAAGCGGGTTCGTTCCTAACGTGTCGACCGAACACTCGTCGCTGCATCCGGCGCCCACCGTCGGCGTTGTCCTGCTGACCCAGGGCACGCGGCCTGACGACCTTGATCGCGCCATCCGGAGCATTCTGGGCCAGACCGGTGTGCACCTCGACGTCGTGTGCGTCGGCAACGGCTGGCAGCCAACGGGCCTGCCTGCCGGCGTACGTGCGCTTGGCCTGCCGGAGAACCTCGGAATTCCTGCCGGCCGCAACCGCGGCGTTGAGGCTGTCACAGGCGAATTCATCTTCTTCCTCGACGACGATGCCAGCATCCCAGACCCCGCGTTCCTCAGCAGAGCGATCGCGCAGCTGCGCCGCGATCGGTCGATCGGATTGCTTCAGCCTCGCGTCGTCGACCCGTCAGGGCTCACCTCGCCACGGCGTTGGATTCCCCGCATTCGCAAGGGGGAGGCGACGCACTCCAGCCCCGTCTTCTCCGTGTGGGAAGGGGCGGTCATCCTGCCCCGCGCGGTCTTCGACGCAACGGGCGGTTGGGCCGAACCGTTCTTCTACGCCCATGAAGGCATCGAACTGGCCTGGCGCGTCTGGGACCTGGGCCTCCGCGCTTGGTATGCGGGCGACCTGGAAGCCAACCACCCGGTCATCCAGCCCACGCGCCACGCTGACTACTACCGGCTGAATGCCCGAAACCGCGTCTGGCTGGCCAGGCGCAACCTGCCAGCCATCTTGGTTCCGGTGTATGTCGGGTCGTGGACCGGAATCCAGGTGTTGCGATGGGCGCGCAACATGCCTGCTCTCCGCGCATGGTTCAGCGGATGGCGCGAAGGCTGGGCAACGGATCCTGGTGTTCGCAAGCCCATGTCGTGGCGAACGGTGTGGCGGATGACCGTAGCCGGTCGGCCCCCTATCGTCTAACGATTCACTACCGGTATACCCAATTCGGGGCAGATCCCCAGAGTGGCACGAAGTCGATCTGTAACCTTGGACCGTGGGTATCAGCAATGACATTAGACGTGCACTCAAATTAGTCAGGGATGTCAGATCCTCGAGAAAAGCGCAGCGCGCGCTGAACAGCACCCTGGCAGAGCGTATACCGCTGCCCCGGAAGCACTTCAAGGTGGCAGTCTACTTTGCTGATGGCCCCGTCAACCTGTATCAGCTGCGCCAGTGGTACAAGCCGCTCGCCAAACTCGCGGAGCGCTGGCCGGTGCTCATCCTGAGCCGTTCGGGCGGTGGAGCCCTCGCACTCCTGAAGGAGTCACCCGTTCCTGTCGCCTACGTGCGCAAGGTCAACGACCTGGAGCGCGTGCTTGAAGAGCAGGACATCCGCATCGTCCTCTACGTCAACCAGAACACCCGCAACTTCCAGATGATGCGCTACGGGCGCCGCTGGCACGTTTTCATCAACCATGGTGAGAGCGACAAGATGTACATGACCACGAACCAATTCAAGGCATACGACTATTCCTTCGTCGCGGGTGACGCAGCGCTGTCACGCCTGAACCGGGTGCTGTGGGACTATGACTTCGACAAACGCGCCATCGAGATCGGCCGCCCACAGGCCGACTATTACTATGGCGACCCCCTGCCGTACACGCCCGATGAGCGTCAGGTCATCCTCTATGCCCCCACCTGGGAAGGCGACAGGGCTGCGGCCGCGTACGGCTCCATTGCAACCCACGGCGTTGCGCTCGTCTCGGCCCTGCTGGCGACCGGCAGACACCGCGTGATCTACCGGCCGCACCCTCGTAGCGGTGTCATCAACCCTGAATACGGTGCGGCGAACAAGCGCATCATCGCGGCCATCGAAGCGGCCAACGTTCGCGACCCTTCCGCGAAGCACATTTACGACCACGGCCCTTCCCTGGGCTGGCAGCTCGCGGCAGCGGATGTCGCGATCGTCGATATCTCGGCTATGGTTTACGACCGCCTCGCCGTCGGCAAGCCCCTCATGATCACGCGACCGCTGAACCCGGGCGCCGAGATCGACACGAGTGGCTATCTCTCAGACTGTGAGTGGCTGACAGCCGATGCGGCCGCGGGGATCGCAGGAGCGCTGGACACGCTGACCCACGACGACGCCGTGCAGTCGCGTCTCCACCGCTGGGTCGAGCACTACTTCGGTGATACGTCTCCTGGCGTCGCCACCCGGCGCTTCCACGCTGCAGTTGAGCGCCTCATGACCGAATGGGACCGCAACGCCGCCATCCACGCCGGTGATGGTGTGATCGAGGAGCACGCGGCCCTCGAAGACGAGGATCAGGGCGTCTGACCCGAACCGTCTCCAGGGGGAAGCTCCGGGGGAGTGCCGGGCTTATCGGTGCTCTGTGCCGTGCGCGGATGCCGAATGGAGTGCATCAGTGCTCCCGGCTTGACCTTGGGAACGGCGTTCAGCATCCCTGACCCGATGGCCGTCAGCCGCCGGGTCGTGGCTCCGACGATGTTGGCCTGGTTTGTCTGCGCCGCTCCGCGTGATGCGCTACGAACACGCACGACTCGCGCCACCGGATCGAGTTCTGTCCGGAAGTAGCCGGGTGCGGCGCCGAAGGCGAGGCGGGACGAGTGCACGACCCGCTTACCCAGGATGTGGTTACCACCGCCGCCGATCACAGCTCCGACACCGAAAGGGATGGCCTTTCCGATGAAGCTGACGCTGCCCTTGGCGGTGAACTGCTTGATGAAAGACTTCCGGAGGCGGTCGGTGAGCGGCCCCATGATGGCGCGCGGCATATTAGACGTGACGAGTTCGCCCCAGTATGAGCTGCGCCCGACGCCAATGCCCTGCACCTGACCGGCCAGCTGGCGCACGAGGTCTGATCCCTCGCGGCCGAGCATCATCGCCATGACGAGTGCGCGGGCACGATCTGGATCATCGACGGCCAGGCCATGGACCTCGCTGATGGATTGGGCGAACAGGGCTGTGGCTTCCAGGAAGCCCGCGGTTTCGACGCCGGACAGCGCGAGGGTGATTCCGGTGCCGACGCCGGGGATAACCGCGGTCGCTCCCACAGTCGCGCCACCGGTGGTCACTGTCGCGAGGTACCGGCGTTCCAGGATCCTGATGAGCTGTGTGGGCGACGCATCGGGGTGACGGCGACGGAGCCCGCGGATGTACGCCAGCACGGCCGGTCGCTGCACGGCTATGTAGCGATCAAAGCCTTTGACGAAGCCTGTCGGCATGTCTCCGCCGAGCGGTGCTCCGCCACTCGGGGAAATGAGCGGTTTGCTTTTCCTGGCCATGATCCGAGTTTACGTGCTGGGCTGCTGCGAGAAAAAAGGTGCGCCGTGATCGTTGTTGAAACCGTCCTGCTGTGGCTATATGTACAGCACGGTGACGCCAATGGTGGGGGGACGACATGTCGGTTCAGAGGTCAGAGGCTTCGCGAATGCTGGGAATCCGTATGAGGCAGCGGAGATTGGCGCTCGATCTCAACCAGGAGACGGTGGCTCATCTGGCCGGCATCAACGTATCGAACTATGCGCGCATCGACAGGGGCAACGGCAACCCAACGTTCCATACGTTGATCCGCCTGGCTGTGGTGCTGGGGATGGAGCCCAGCGAGCTGCTCGCCGATTTCACCGCTGAGCACCTGCCGCCCACCCGGGATGACGCTCGCGCGCCAACCCCGTCTCGCACCTAAGCCTTGGCCGGCGTGACGCCGTAGTCCTCGTTGTATTTCGCCAGCACCTCGGTGATGGGGGCGTCCAGCACGAGGGCGCCCTTGTCGAGGTACAGGCCTCGGGTGCAGAACCGGCGGAGATCACGCTCGTTGTGTGAGACGAAGAACAGCGTCCGACCGCCGGCGAGAAGCTCCTCAATCCGGCGGTAGCACTTTTCGCGGAAGGCCTTGTCGCCAACGGCGAGCACTTCGTCAACGAGGATGATCGGCTCTTCCAGACGCGAAATCACGGCGAACGCGATGCGAACCTTCATGCCGCTGGAGAGGTGCTTATACGGCGTATCGATGAAATCGCCGATCTCAGCGAAATCGATGATGTCGTCGAAACGCGACTCGATCTGCTTCTTGGTCATCCCGTGGAGTCCTGCGGTCAGGAAGACGTTGTCTCGCACGCTCAGATCGTCGACGAACCCGCCGGTGATCTCGATCAGGGGTGCGACGCCCTCGTCGACCTTGACGGTGCCCTCATCGGGGAGCACAACGCCGGTGACCAGCTTCAACAGCGTCGACTTGCCCTGGCCATTGCGGCCGACGACGCCGATTGCTTCGCCGCGCTCGACGCTGAAGGAGACGTTGCGAAGCGCCCAGAACTCGCCGGGCCGACTGCGCCGTTTGCTTCCGGCGAAGAGGTCCTTGAAGGTTCGGCGTCCGCGCCTGTTGCGGCGGAAGCGGATGCCGACATCCGTCAATGTGATTACCGGCGCCATCGTTAGATCTCCTTCAAGACGGCGCGCTCGGTGCGCGAGAAGACGAGAAGTCCTATACCGAGGAAGGCGAAGGAGATCACAGCGCCAACACCTACCACGAACCAGTCCAGCTGATCAGGGAAGAACGCCGCCCGGTAGAGGCTGAAGATCCCGCTGAGCGGGTTGAATGCCGCCCAGAAATGCAGTTGCTCAGGGAGGTCGCTCGTTCCGTAGATGATGGGCGACGCGTAGAACAAGAATCGAAGAATGAGTTTCACCGCGCGCTCAAGATCGCGGAAGAACACCACCAGCGGCGCGACGATGAGGCCGACGCCCGCGGTCAGTGCAGCCTGAATGATGATCGCGAGCGGGAAGTAGAGCACGTCAGCGTTGATCTGCGCGCCGTAGATCCAGGCGAACAGCAGGAGCACCGGCAGTGAAGCCACGAACTCGATGCCCTTGGAGAGAACGAGCCTGTTCACCCAAATCGTGCGCGGAATGCGCGTCGAGCGGATGAGCTTCGCCTCGCGCAGGAATGCGCGCGTGCTGTCAGCCACTGTCCCGTTGAACCACATCCACGGCAGCAGAGCCGACAACAGGAAGACGATGTACGGGTCGTTGCCGACGGTGCGCTGGAAGACCTGGGTGAAGACGAACCAGTAGATGCCCGCCATGACAAGCGGATCAAGGATCGACCAGAAATAGCCCAGTACCGACGTCGAGTAGCGAACACGCAGGTCACGCTGCGTGAGCAGCCACAGCGAATGCCGATATCGAGCGAACGGCGTGCGTTGCTCCGGCCGCACTTCGGTGTAGTTACTCACGACACCCATCGTAGAGGCGCACGGCCGCGCTCATTGCACAGCAGCATCCGCTCTGGACCAGAGCGGTTGAACGGGGCGATCAATTGCTAGGCGTCACGTGCTAGACGTAGAGGTTGGCGCGCTCGAGGTCTTCAGCGAAGTCGACCTCAACGGCGTACAGGTCAGAGATGTCGACGGGCTCCACGAGGATGTGGTTCTGCTCGATCGCAAGCTCAAGGCCGCGCTCGAAGTAGTCCTGGTCTGCCACCTTGGTGAGGTGATGCAGCAGGACTGCCTTGTCGGCGCTCGAGATGTAGTTGATGCCAACGGCTTCGCCGAGTCCGCCCTTGACGGTCTTGGAGAGCTCTTTGATGTAGCCCTCTGCGCTCGTGGTGTACTTCACTTCTTCGTCGGAGACCTTGGAGGTGTTCACGGTGACGAATGACTGGTCGCGGGACATCATGGCCGCGGCACGGTCGAGCACGGCGGGGTCGAAGACCACGTCACCGTTCATCCACAGGACACCACCTGAGGTCGATGCCTGAAGGGCACGCATCAGGCTCTTCGAGGTGTTCGTCTGGTCGTACTGCTCGTTGTACACGAACGATGCCTCTGGGAATGCCTCGATGATGTGCTCGAGCTTGTAGCCGACAACAATTGTTGCCTTGGCGGCGTTGCCAAAGGCGTGGTGGATGTTGTCGAACTGCTGCTTCATGATTGTGCGGCCGTCGGCCAGTTCGGTCAGCGGCTTCGGCAATGAGCGGCCGAGACGGCTGCCCATTCCTGCGGCAAGAATGACTACCTGAGTGGTCACGAATATCTCCTCAATAAATCCTGGGTGAGAATCGCAAGACGCGCTCAATTTTTGTGAGTTTGTCTTCCGTTTACCCATAAGTTCACGTGCAGACACATCGTTATGCCATTTTGATTGTAACTTGCCTCCCTGACGGGGGGAAAGGCGGGCGTGTCGACGTGACCAAGCTGTGATCGTTCACCCTGCGTATTCACAGGGAACCGGCAGGCTTACTTTCTGACCCGCCGCAACGGTGTCGTCCTTGGTAGGTTAGCGAGGTGACTTCTGTACCGCCGCCCTTTCAGCCAGATGACGCGACTCGCGCCAAACCGGATGATGCTGCCATCGGTTCATCGTCACCTGACAAGCCTCTGCAGGATGAGGCGTCAGGACGGATATCCGCGGGGGCGGACACCACAGCTTTGACTGCTCGGGGGGAGCACAAAACGGACACTTCATCCAACTCATCGTCAGCCAGCAGGGCTCCGCGCACTCCGCCTGCCCGAAAGCCTGTGACGCGAAAGGCTGCCGCGCCGAAGGCGACGGCAGCCAGGAAGCCGAGCGCGCCAGCAGCTGGTGCTGCGGCCGCCGCGTCGGCCGCTGAGTCAACCGAGGCAGCCGCGGAGGCAGCCACTGAGGTAGCCACTGAGGTAGCCAAGGGGGCGCCCACTGGGTCAGCCACGGCAGCTCCGGTGACTCCACGAACGCCTCCGGCCCGAAAGCCGCCGGTTCGAAAGACAGCCGCTCCGCGTCAGACGACCGAGCGTCAGCCTGCTGCGGCCCGCAAGCCCAAGGCGACCCCAGCACAGAGCGCTGCAGCCCTGGTTGAGGGGGCGAGCGTGCTCTCTGAGAAGAAGTCGGCCCCGGCAGCGACTCCCGTACCTGCCGACGCGTCAGCAGAGTCGGCGCCCACGACGGCAGCCGCTGTCACTCAAGCCACGCCCGAACGCCCGAAGCGCCCGACGACCACGCAGGCGCGAGCCGCTGCCGCAGCCAAGACTGCCGCAGCACGGGAGGCCGCCGCTCAGCGAACGGCCGCCAGGGCTGCAGCGTCGAAGGCTGCCGCAGAGCGCGCCGCTGCTGCGCGTGCAGCCGCCGGTCTGGCGGCCGCGACTGCCGAGGCCGAGGCCGCCCAGGCAGAGGCTGCGGCGCAGGCCAAGGCCACAGCTCACGAGGCCCAGGCCGCGGAAGCTGCCCAACTTGCTGAAGCTGCCCGGCTCGCAGATGTCGCGGAGGCTGCAGAACGAGCCGAACGCGCACGCGCCGCAGACGCCGCATTCACGCAGGCGCTGGCACACGCAGAAGCCCCTGCTCCGGCATCCGCTGCTGTTGTGGCCGCCCAGGTGACAGAGGTCTTGCCTGCTCTCGTCGCTACAACGCCGGCATCCGCTCCGGCTCCGGCATCCGCTCCGGCGAAAAAGACCAAGACGGCAAAGCAGCCGCGCAAGACGACACCGCCGACCGATACGTCGTCGGCGATTGCTGTGCCCGTCGCCGGCGTGCCCGCTGTGAACAACAACCCCGTGGTGCTGTCGGTGTCGAACCTGACGAAGAGCTTCGGGCAGAATCTGGCCGTCGACGGGATCGATATTGAGGTCCAGGCCGGATCGTTCTACGGGATCGTCGGACCGAACGGCGCCGGAAAGACCACGACGTTGTCCATGATCACCGGGCTGCTGCGCCCGGATTCAGGGTCGATCAACGTGAACGGTATCGATGTGTGGTCTGATCCGATCGCGGCAAAGCGCATTATTGGTGTGCTGCCTGACCGCCTTCGGTTGTTCGACCGCCTCACCGGTGCACAGTTGCTGTACTACTCCGGCGTTCTGCGGGGGATCGACAATGACACCGTTCGCGCTCGTTCTGCCGACCTGGCTGCGGCCTTCGGCTTGGAAGACGCGTTGAACCGGTTGGTCGCAGACTATTCCGCCGGTATGACGAAGAAGATCGCACTGGCCTGCGCCATGATCCACTCCCCGCGAGTGCTGATCCTCGACGAGCCGTTCGAATCAGTCGACCCGGTCTCCGCGGTGAACGTCACGGAGATCCTGCAGAAATACGTCGCAAGCGGGGGCACTGTTGTGCTCTCCAGCCACGGCATGGACATGATCCAGCGAGTGTGTGATCGTGTCGCGATCATCGTCCAGGGGCGCGTCCTCGCGTCGGGGACTATCGATGAGGTTCGTGGCGAGATGTCGCTGGAAGATCGATTCGTGGAACTCGCCGGCGGGCGCAAGGTAGCGGAAGGTATGGAATGGTTGCACAGTTTTTCGGACTAAAACTCCGGCTGCTCGCAAACCTGTTCCGACGTAGTCCCTGGCAAATCGTGGGGCTCGTTGTCGGCTTGCTCTACGCGCTGGCAGTTTCGGTCGGACTCGCTGCGGTGCTGATCGGCCTTCGATTCATCGGTGACATTGAGCTGGTTCGAAACGCCATGATCGTGGGCGGTTCGCTTGTCGTGCTCGGGTTCATCGTGCTGCCGTTGATCTTCGGCGTCGACGACTCCATGGATCCTCGGTCGTTCTCGCTCCTGGCGATTCCGAATCGCACGCTGTCATTTGGCCTTGCGCTCTCGTCGGTGATCGGCATTCCCGCAATCGCCCTGACCATCGTGCTGCTTGGCAGCGTGTTCACCTGGTCTCGGGGCATTGGCGAGACGCTTCTCGCCATCATCGCCGCGGCGCTGCTGTTGGCAACGTGCATGCTGGCGTCCAGGGTGAGTACCTCCATGGCCGCCTTCCTGCTCGCAACTCGCCGCTCGCGGGAGTTCACCGGCATCCTCGGGCTTCTGCTGCTCGTCGTCATCTCCCCGGCCATCATCGTTGTGCTCACCATGGACTGGACGCGCTACGGACTCGACCTGCTCGAGGGGCTGGCAGCGATTCTCGGCTGGACTCCGCTCGGCGCGGCCTGGGCTGTTCCAGCGGATGCCGCGAACGGCGACTGGGGACTGGCACTCCTGCGCCTGGTCATCGCATCGGCCACGATGTACCTACTGTGGCTGGCCTGGCAAGGCCTCGTCGCTCGTATGCTCGTCACGCCGGAGCGTGAAGCACAGATCAAGCAGTACGGAGGCCTCGGCTGGTTCGACCGGATGCCAGCCAACTCCGTCGGCGCGATTGCGGCGCGGAGCCTGACCTACTGGGGCAGGGACTCCCGCTACTGGGTGTCGCTCATCATGATTCCTGTCGTGCCTGTTCTGGCGATCGTGCCGCTGGCGATCGCCGGGGTACCAACCGATGCCCTTGCGCTGGTGCCGGTTCCCCTGATGTGCGTGTTCCTCGGCTGGGCCATGCACAATGACGTCGCCTACGACAACACGGCGATCTGGTTGCACATCGTGTCGGGCGCCCGTGGCGTGCCCGACCGTATCGGGCGCGCCATCCCCGCACTCCTGGTGGGCATCCCGTTGATCGGTATCGGCACAGTGTTGAGCATGTGGGCATACGGAGACTGGGCCGCGCTGCCGGCCATGCTCGGAGTCAGCACCTGCATCCTCTTGGCCGGCTGCGGATTCTCCAGCTACACCTCAGCCCGCTTCCCGTACCCCGTGGCCAAGCCGGGCGACAGCCCCTTCGCGCAACCGCAGTCATCAGACACCGCATCCGCTCTCATCCAGTCGGTCAGCTTTATCGGCTCCGTCGTGGTGTCGCTGCCCGTCATCGCGTTCGCTCTTCTTGGCCTGCTCGTTGACCCGGTGTGGTATTTCCCCGCACTGTATTCCGGTGTCGGAATCGGTGTTCTTGCGCTTACCGGCGGTATTTGGCTCGGGGCAGTGACGTTCGAGCGGCGCGGCCCGGAGATGCTGTCTTCCGCTCTCCGTGCCTAACTCACAGCGCAGGCGAAGCACGGGTGCGCCAGACCGAATTAGACTAGGCGTATGACTGAACAATTCCGTGCGAGCATTGCAGACCCAGGCCAGCCAGGTGGGGGAACGTCGACGCTTGACCGCGAACTGGAAGAACTCCTGAACCAGGAGCAGATCGAGCCGGGCGACCACGAGCGTTTCTCGCACTATGTGCCGAAGGACAAGATCCTCGAATCGGCCATCACGGGTAAGCCCGTCAAAGCGCTGTGCGGCAAGAAGTGGCTGCCGGGCCGCGACCCGGAGAAGTTCCCAGTGTGCCCGACGTGCAAGTCAATCTTCGAAAACATGAAGCCGTAACTGCTTGCCCGTGGTCGTTGAGGATCGGTTTCCCCTCGTCGAGTGAGGTGCCGCTCAGCGTCCACGCCCAGTGACCTGCCTCGCGTGCCCCTCGTCGATTGAGAAGTCGCTCGGCGCTCTCGCGGAGTGAGTAGCAGCGAGCGGATAGACGCCTACGCGAGCCAACCCACGCGCATCCGTTCGAGAGGCTCGAGAGATGCGCGACCGGTCCTGCGGCCGCCGTCGCTGGCCAACGCTGCGGTTCGAGGCGTCACGAGTACGGCGTGGTCGCGAATACAGGATGAATCGGCCATGTGTCGTCGAAAACAGGACGGATCGCGCTCTCTTCGGTAATGGTTCCTGTATTGGCGACGCACGCACCGATCGCCGCGAGATGCAGCCTCGTTCGCCGCTTGCGGCTACTGACTACTACCGGTAGCTGGTGGGAATCACGGGGTCGCCGTGACCAAGTCGGAACGCCTGGATGGGCAGTTCCTGCATCGCCAGCGCGTGATGCGCGCGAGCGCGTTCGGTTCCCGCGATGCCCAGGTACTGGTCATCAACGACGCCAGAGGTGATGAGCGGGACGAGCAGGCGGCGTTCGTTTCCGTCGTCAATCGCTTCTGGCTCTCCCATCGGCCCATCGCCGAGCAGCACGATCTCCTCGCGGGCGATGCCCGACGAGTCGAGGCGCCTGACCGCATTCTTCCGACCGCCAACGGATGCCTTCGACGCTGACGTCTTGGCGACGGAGACCCAGTCCCCGTTGTCGTTGGTGTGCGCGACCAGCTTGTAGACCATTCCGGCGGCGGGGGATCCTGAACCAGTTACGACGGATGTTCCAACGCCGAACGCGTTGACCGGCGACCCCGACAGGGCAGCAATCGAGTACTCGTCCAGGTCACTGGTCACCGTGATGGTGGTGTTGACGGCGCCCAGTTCGTCGAGTTGGCGCCTGGCCGCTGCGACAACGGTTGGCAGGTCGCCGGAGTCGATCCGGATGGCGCCCAGCTGGGGGCCAGCGACCTCGACGGCCAGCGAGATGCCGTTTTCGATGTTGTAGGTGTCGACCAGCAGCGTGGTCTCAGGGCCGAATGCGGCGACCTGGGCCCTGAACGCGTCAGCTTCTGTGTCGTGCAGCAGCGTGAAGGAGTGTGCGGCTGTGCCCATGGTGGGGATGCCCCATGCCCGACCTGCTTCCATGTTGCTGGTCGCTGCGAAGCCGGCGATGTACGCGGCACGCGCTGCGGCGACGGCCGAGTATTCGCTGGTGCGTCGCGAGCCCATCTCCGCGATCGGACGGTCGAGGGCCACCGACACCATGCGCGCCGCGGCGCTGGCGACAGAGGTGTCGTAGTTGAGGACGCTCAGGATGAGCGTCTCAAGGATGACGCCCTCAGCAAACGTTCCTTCGACGAGGAACAGGGGAGAGCCGGGGAAGTAGACCTCGCCCTCCTGGTACCCCCACACGTCGCCACTGAAGGAGTAGTTGGCGAGCCAGTCGAGAGTGGGCTGGCGCACAACAGAGTTGTCCTGCAGCCAGGTGATCTCGTCATCCGTGAATCTGAACTGGGTGATCAGTTCCAGCAGCCGACCGGTGCCGGCTAAGACGCCGTAGCGTCGCCCATCTGGGAGGCGTCTGGCGAAGGCTTCGAACATGCAGTCGCGATCGGCGGTGCCGCTCTGGATGGCGGCATCCACCATCGTGAGTTCGTAGCGGTCGGTGCGAAGTGCGGAGGAAGGTGCGGTCACAGGAGAAAGCCTAGCCACCCGCGCGGCTAAGCTTGTGACGTGACGGATGCACCGATTGGAATCTTCGACTCCGGCGTAGGCGGCCTGACGGTGGCCAGGGCCATCAAGGACCAGCTGCCGAACGAATCGATTCTCTATATCGGCGATACGGCTCACTCTCCTTATGGGCCCAAGAAGATCGCGACCGTGCGCAAGTACGCGCTCGATGTGCTCGATGACCTGGTCGCGCAAGACGTCAAGATGCTCGTGATTGCGTGCAACACGGCATCCGCTGCAATGCTGCGTGACGCGCGCGAACGCTACAGCGTTCCTGTGATCGAGGTCATCCAGCCAGCCGTTCGACGAGCGGTGGCCACGACGCGCAATAAGCGCGTCGGCGTGATCGGCACGGTCGGCACCGTCAAGTCCCGCGCATACGAAGATGCCTTCGCCGCCGCGACCGACCTGTCATTGTTCACGCAGTCGTGCCCGCGGTTCGTGGAGTTCGTTGAGGCTGGTGTGACCACGGGTGACGAGGTCCTCGCCGTTGCGGCCGAGTACCTCGCGCCGCTCCAGGATGCCGGCGTCGACACGCTCGTCCTCGGCTGCACGCACTATCCGTTCCTGAAGGGCGTGCTCTCCTACGTCATGGGGGAAGACGTGACGCTGGTCTCGAGCGACACGGAGACCGCCAACGATGTCTACCGCGTTCTGGTCAGCCAGGGCATGCTGCGCACGGCATCCACCCCTCCCAGCTACCGCTACGAAGCGACGGGCAGCAGCGAAGCTGACTTCCTCCGCCTGGCCCACCGCCTGATCGGCCCAGAAGTCTCGCGGGTCGACCTCGTGCACACGGGCGCCCTGAATCTTGGTGCGCTGTCGCACCGCACCGCATCGAACCCATCACTCACCAAGGAGAATTCGTGACCGACACCCTGCGCTCAGACGGACGCACCAACGACGAGCTGCGTCCCATCACCATCGAACGTGGCTGGAGCGACCAGGCCGAAGGGTCTGCCCTCATCTCGTTCGGCCGCACCAAGGTGCTGTGCACCGCATCGTTCACCAACGGCGTTCCGCGCTGGATGGCCGGCAAGGGCAAGGGCTGGGTGACGGCTGAATACTCGATGCTGCCCCGCTCGACCAACGACCGCATGGACCGCGAGTCGGTGCGTGGCAAGATCGGTGGCCGTACGCACGAGATCAGCCGCCTCATCGGCCGCAGCCTGCGCGCTGTCGTCGACATGAAGGCGCTCGGCGAGAACACCATTGTGATCGACTGCGACGTGCTGCAGGCCGACGGTGGCACGCGCACCGCTGCGATCACCGGCGCATACGTTGCCCTGGCCGACGCGCTGGAGTGGGGTCGCCAGAAGAAGTTCATCGGCCAGAAGGCCGTTCCGCTCATCGACAGCGTTGCCGCTGTCTCCGTCGGCATCATCGACGGCTCGCCCATGCTTGACCTCGCCTACGTTGAAGACGTGCGCGCCGAAACCGACATGAACGTCGTCGTCACCGGCCGTGGACTGTTCGTCGAGGTGCAGGGCACCGCAGAGGGCGCGCCATTCGACCGCCGCGAGCTCGACTCGCTCCTCGACCTGGCTCTCGGGGGAGCCGTGACCCTGACCGAGTTCCAGAAGAAGGCGCTCGGGGCGTAACCATGGTCAAAATCGTTCTCGCCACCCACAACCAGCACAAGGTGGAGGAGCTGCGTCGAATTCTGGAGCCTCAGCTCCCCGGCATCGAGGTGCTGGCCTATGACGGACCTGAGCCAGTGGAGAACGGTGCCACGTTCACGGAGAACGCGCTGATCAAGGCCCGTGCCGCTGCGGCGCACACGGGGCTGCCCGCCATCGCTGACGACTCTGGTATCTGCGTCGATGTTCTCGGTGGTTCCCCCGGCATCTTCTCTGCGCGCTGGGCCGGTCCGGCCAGGGATGCCACTGAGAACCTCGAACTGCTGCTCTGGCAGCTGAGCGACATGGGCGACGAGCATCGTGCAGCGCACTTCACCTGCGTTGCAGCCCTGGCTACCCCTGACGGCGCCGAACACGCGGTGACGGGGAAGTGGCCTGGCCGCATCCTGCGAGAGACCGCGGGCACGCACGGCTTCGGCTACGACCCGATCTTCCACCCAGACGGATCAGACGTATCAGCCGCCGAAATGGATCCGGCCGTCAAGAACAGCACCAGCCACCGGGCTATCGCCTTCGAGAAGCTCATCCCGATCGTGCAGGAGTTGGCCGCTCGCTGAAGCGCTGCTGAGAACGGCACTCATTCCCAACTGTGTGGGGCGCTGGCGATTGTTCGCCGGCCCCCGTACCGTTGAAGTATGGGTCACGATCACAGCCACGGCACGCAGACGAATCGCCGGCGTCTGGTGATCGTGATCGCCATTGTGGCGTTCGTGCTTGTCATCGAGGTCGTCGGTGCATGGTTGACCGGTTCCCTGGCGTTGCTGGCGGATGCCGGCCACATGTTCTCCGACCTGGCTGGGTTGATCATCGCCCTCATCGCCACCATTGTTGCGGCCAGGCCGGCGACTGATCGGCAGACGTTCGGCTATCAGCGCGCCGAGGTGTTCGGCGCTTTGATCAACGGGTTGATCCTCATCGGCGTTGCCGTGTCCGTCGTGGTCGGTGCCGTCATCCGGCTGACTTCAGCGGCACCGGGGGAGGTGCACGGCGGGCCGATGCTGATCGTCGCTGTGGTTGGTCTGGTCGCCAACATCGCAGCCCTGCTGCTGCTGCGCCCAGCCGCCTCCCACTCGATCAACATGCGGGGCGCGTACCTCGAAGTGCTGGGCGACGCCCTCGGCTCTCTTGCCGTCATCGTTGCGGCCGTGATCATTCTCACCACCGGCTTCCAGCAGGCCGACTCGATCGCCTCGCTCCTCATCGCCCTCATGATCGCGCCGCGGGCGTACTCGCTGCTGCGGGATGCCGTTCGGGTGTTGAGCGAGGCAGCGCCTGCCGACACCGATGTGGCACAGATCCGCAGCCACATCCTGGAAACTCCTGGCGTCGTGGCCGTGCACGATGTGCACGTCTGGGCCATCACCTCTGGCGCGCACGTCTTCACCGCGCATGTGGTCGTTGAACCCGGCGTCCTTAACTCCGGTGGCGCGGGCCGCCTGCTCGATCAATTGGGCGGATGCCTGTCAGAGCACTTCGACGTCGATCACTCGACGTTCCAGCTTGAGCCGGCTGAGCATGCTGGCCACGAGGAGCACTCGCACGCCTGACGGTGCGTGAGCGGCATCCGCTGACTCTTGTTACGCCTCTGGCTTGGCGTCGGGGTGCGGCGCGTTGAAGACGTCGGGGTCGAGCGCGAGGTCTTCACCGTGTACGACGCCGCTCTTTGCCGCATGACGGGCCTTGAGACTGGACTGCACGTAGTGAATCACCGTGGGAATCAAAGTGATGAAGACGGCGCCGAGCAGAATGATGTCGATGTACTCCTTGACGAAGTCAGCGACGGGCGGAATGTTGTTCAGGAGGTATCCGGCGTAGGTGAGGCCTGCTCCCCAGACCATCGCGCCGATGAAGTTGTAGATCGAGTACTTGCGGTAATTCATGTGGCCGACGCCGGCCGCAACCGGAGCGAAGGTGCGCACGATCGGAACGAAACGGGCCAGGACGACCGCGAGACCACCGAAGCGCGTGAAGAATGCGTTGGTGCGTCTCACATTGGCAACGCTGAAGATGCCGGATTCTTTTCGTTCGAAGACCTTCGGGCCGAGCTTGTGGCCGATCAGGTAGCCGACTTCTCCGCCGAGGAATGCAGCGAACCCGATGGCCAGGCAGACCCACCAGATATCAATGTTGATAAGTGTGCCAGTGAGGAGCCCCGTGATCACCAGCAGGGTGTCACCAGGGAGCAGGAATCCGACCAGGAGCCCGGTCTCAGCAAAGACGATCGCGCAAACGATGAGGAGCGCCCATGGCCCGGCGGATTGAATAATCAGTTCCGGGTCTAGCCAAGGGATCAATGCGGTATTAACCAAGGGGGAATCTCCAGTGGACGCGGTCAAGTCAGAGCTGTGGCGATGATCGCTGCGGTTCTCCAAGGCTAACGTGTTGGTCGGACTCGCAGAGGGGGGCTAGCCTCCAGAAGTGCCGTGAGTTTCTTACTGTTCAGCAGCTATTTTCTTCTGTTCGGCTCTGTCTGCCCGCCAGGTGCGAATTCCGAAAACGATGGACGCCGCGATGAATATACCAGCAATGACATATGCCGCACTTTTCACGCCGGGAATTGACGCTGCGTAATAGCCAACCAGCGTGAGGCCGACGCCCCAGGCGAGCGCTCCCACGAGGTTGCTCGTGAGGAATTTGTAGTAGTTCATCCGGCCGACACC
Organism: Leifsonia sp. Y878; assembly: GCF_057669685.1. Lineage (NCBI taxonomy): Bacteria > Bacillati > Actinomycetota > Actinomycetes > Micrococcales > Microbacteriaceae > Leifsonia > Leifsonia sp. Y878. The sequence continues at coordinate 360,470 of NZ_JBYHFS010000001.1, forward strand.
GGCGACGACGGGAACGAGCACGCGAGCCCATGGCATGAATCGGGCGATCACGACTGACCACCATCCGTACTTGCGATAGAACGATTCGGTTTTGACAACGGCGAGGGCCGTTCGTCTCCCTCCGCGGCGGTCGAGGTAGCCCCGGCCGTACCGGCGTCCGAGCAGGAAACCGACCTGGTCGCCGAGGAACGCGGCGATGCCTGTGCCGACGGCAAGGATCACGATGTTGAGGTTGTCTGAAGATGCCGCGACGAGGCCGGAGGCGAAGAGGAGTGAATCTCCCGTGATGAACGGGATGAAGACCCCGAGGAAGAGAGCCGTGCCCGCAAAGACCAGGCCCCAGACGAGCAGGTAGAACAGGATCGCCCCTGAGTGGGCGAAGATGTCGGCCAGTTGCCCATCGAGGGCGGAGGCACGAACCATCTCGCTATCCCGCCAGTTCGTCGAAGATTGCGCCGTTGAACGAGAAGGCAGCGTCAACCTCGCGTACGAGCACGTCGATCTCGCCCTGATCGAGCGTCAGCGCGTTCATGCCATCGCGGTAGGCGCGCTTGTAGGGCACGATGTCGCCGATGTCGGTGAACGTGAAGAAGGTGAGCTGCTCTGGCGTAGCGCCATAGTGGCGTGTGACGAGGCGAGAAATGGCCTGCCCACCCGACAGGTCGCCGAGGTAGCGCGTGTAGTGGTGCGCGAGGCATTCGAGCCCGTCGTCTGCGCCCAGGCTGTTCAGGTGTGCGACGTAGGCAGCCGTTGCCGGCAGCGGTCGGTGGCTGACGCGCCAATCTGCGGCGCCGAGAGCAGCCAGGTCATTTTCAATCGATGCGAGACGGGACAGGCGGGCGTCGAACAGCTCGTAGCCATCGATCTGCGCGACCAGGTTCTCCAGCGCTTCGTACACCCAGCCGTACTGTGCCAGGTACCGGGTGTAGTCAGCCAACGACAACTCGCCACGCATCAGCTGCGTGATGAAGGTGCGATTCTCTGTGCTTTTGTGCTGCTCGCTCGAGCCGGATCGAATGAGATCGGCAAGATCTACGGGTTCAGCGGCAAGAGTCGAGGTCATCACAGCACCAGTCTTCGAAGGGGAATGTAAGGCAATGCTAACCTAACAGCGTCGCGCCGTGCAGGCTTTTCTGGCCTTATCACTACCCCAGTGCGGGAGAGGGGACTTGAACCCCCACGCTCGAAAGCACAGGATCCTAAATCCTGCGTGTCTGCCAATTTCACCACTCCCGCGAGTGCCGTTCTAGTGTACGGGCAACGAGCCTGTCCTCGTGTCTCGTCGGCGTTCGTTGGCCATCCGCTCTGTGGATAAGTTCTGCGGGCAAACGTGCGGGTAGAGCATCATGCAGGGATGAGTGAGGCTGTCCGCACCATCATCGAGCAGGTTCGTGTTCGGGTGCGCCGCGAGGGCGTCGACCTCAGCTCCGATGGTGTGCTCGCTGAGAAGTATGTGCACGACGAAGTTCGTCGGTACAGCGAGCTAGCACTCGGCGGTTCGCTTCCGCTGCTGGCAGACGAGGGGCAGGCGGCCAGGGAGGTGGTCGCCACACTCACCGGGTTTGGTGCCCTGCAGCCATTGCTCGACGACCCGGATATCGAGGAGATCTGGATCAATTCGCCCACCAGGGTGTTCATCGCTCGCAATGGTGTCCCGGAGTTGACGAGCCTGCTGCTGACCGAGCGGGAGGTGCGCGACCTGGTCGAGCGGATGCTGCAGGCCTCCGGTCGCCGCGTTGACCTGTCCTCCCCGTTTGTCGACGCATCCCTCCCCGACGGCTCTCGGTTGCACGTCGTCATTCCCGACATCACCCAGAAGCACTGGGCAGTGAACGTTCGCAAGTTCACGGCACGCATCCGAGACCTGAACCAACTCGTCGCCCTGGGCTCGCTCAGCCACCACGCCGCCGAGTTCCTCCGGATGTGCGTTCTGGCCGGGCAGAACATCCTGGTGTCCGGCGCGACCCAGACCGGCAAGACGACCATGCTGAACGCCCTGCTCTCCGCCTCCAGACACAACGAGCGCATCGTGACGGTGGAGGAGACCTTCGAGCTCGACGTGAACGCGCGCGATGTCGTCGCCATGCAGTGCAGGCAGGCCAGCCTCGAGGGCACGGGGGAGATCACGCTTCGCAAGTTGATCAAGGAGTCATTGCGGATGCGCCCCGATCGGCTGGTTGTCGGTGAAGTGCGCGAAGCGGAGAGCCTCGACCTCCTCATCGCGCTCAACAGCGGGTTGCCAGGGATGTGTTCGATCCATGCCAACAGTGCGCGCGACGCGCTCTCGAAACTGTCCACGCTGCCCTTGTTGGCCGGGCGCAACATCGACTCCGCGTTCGTGCTGCCGACCGTGGCCAGCTGCATCGACATCGTGGTGCACTGCGAGATCGATCGACATGGCAGGCGCCGTGTGTCGGAGATCATCGCTCCGAGCGGCGGGCTATCCGGCACCCTGATCGAAGCGAGCCCGATCTTCCTCATCTCCTCAGGCGTGTTGGAGGCCACCGGCGGCTATCCGACGAAACTCACGAAGTTTGAGGCGGCGGGTTTCGACCCGGCGCTGGTACTGAGGGGTGACCCCCGATGATCCTCATCGTTGGCTGCACGCTCGGCTGCGGGATGGTGCTCACCATTTCTCCGCTGTTGTGGCCGGCCCACCGCAGGAGCCAGTCGGTGAAGCCCGGCCCGTTCGATATCGTGCGGGCGAGATTGACGCAGGCCGGCCTGGCATCCGTTCCCGTTTCGGCATTCCTGCTGCTCTCGGCCCTCGTTGGCATAGTCGGCGCAGCGCTCAGCCACGCCATCATCGGGGTGATGGCGATCACGATCGCGGCCGGCTGCGCGGCGCTCGCGCTGCCGACTCTGCTGGTCATGGTGAAGGCGAAGTCCAGGCGTATCGCCACCCGCATGGTGTGGCCGGATGTCGTTGATCACCTGGTCTCTGCGGTGCGCTCGGGGCTCGCGCTGCCCGACAGCGTCAGCAGCCTCGCGCTCACAGGGCCGCAGGAGACTCGACAGGCATTTGCAGAGTTCGAGCAGGAGTACCGAACGACGGGAAGCTTCTCCCACGCCATCGACCGGCTGAAGGCGACCCTGGCTGACCCGGTCGCCGATCGAATCCTGGAGACATTGCGCATGGCGCGAGAGGTGGGCGGAAGCGACCTCACCCAGGTACTGCGCAGTCTGGCGGCGTGGCTCAGGCAGGATGCCGCGATCAGGCAGGAGGCAGAGGCCAGGCAGTCGTGGGTTATGAACGCGGCCAAGCTCGGCGTAGCAGCTCCATGGATCATCCTCGTCCTCCTCGCATCGCGACCGGAGGCCGCCGTGGCGTACAACTCGGCCTCAGGTCTCGTCGTCATCGTGAGCGGTCTCGCGGTGTCGATCGTCGCATACCGGGTGATGATCGCACTGGGGAAGCTACCTGAAGAGAAGCGGTGGTTTCAGTGAGCTCGACAGTGGCTTTGGCACTGCTCTGCGGAACGACCCTGGGTCTCGGGCTCTGGTCGCTGGTGAGCCTCGTGCCCAGGCTCTCTCGCCCGCGGCTGGTTGATCGCGTCGCTCCTTACGTGCTGGACGTCTCTGCCGAGGCCCGCCTCTTCGTGGGCAGGCGGAGTACCGACCCGCTGCCCGTGCTCGGGTCGCTCTTCGCTCCGATGTTCAACCGCGGCACGACCGCACTCTCCCGGGTGCTCGGCGGGTCGGACACGATCCGGCAACGGCTCCAGCAGGCGGGCTCCGCTATGTCGCTGCAGCAGTTCAGGTCTGAACAACTGTTGTGGGGCGTTGCCGGCCTGGCTGGCGGTGTGTTTCTCGTTGCCGTGTCGCCAGCCTTCAGCACTGTGCCGTTGATTGTGCGCGCACTGTTCCCGCTCGTCGCCGCAGGCTGCGCTGGCCTCGCTCGCGACCTGATCCTGCAGCGCGCGGCGAAAGCCAGGCTTGCTCGCATGGAAAGCGAGCTCCCGACGGTGCTGGAGTTCCTCACCTTGTCGCTCTCGGCCGGGGAAGGGATCCTGGATTCCCTGCGGCGCGTGTCTGCCTCAAGTTCCGGTGAACTCTCCGCCGAACTGGCTGGCGTGATCGGCGAGGTACGCACCGGGGTTCCACTGGCGGATGCGTTGAACCGCTTGGCAGAGCGGCTCCAACTTCCAGCGCTCACCCGGTGCGTCGACCAGATCACGAATGCGCTGGAACGCGGTTCACCGCTGGCCGAGGTGCTGCGCGCACAGGCCCAGGACGCCCGTGAAGAGACCAAACGCCGTCTGCTCGAAACCGTGGGAAAGAAGGAGGTCGCCATGCTCGTGCCCTTGGTGTTCCTCATCCTCCCGCTGACCGTACTTTTCGCGATATTTCCAGGCATTTTCGTGCTCCAGACGGGCTTTTGAGTTCGTCATCCACCACCACAGTCACCCCGCGAGAAAGGAATCCTGATGGCCACGATCAACAGCATTGCCACCGACACTTCGCACCACGACAGTCGCCCCGACGAGCGGGGAGATGTCCCCGGCTGGGTGCTCATCACGCTCATGACGGCAGGACTGGTCGTCATCATCTGGGGACTGGCCGGACCGGCGCTCAGCGGTGTGTTCCAACAGGCCATCGATCGCGTCAGCGGATTCTAGATCGCACCATGAAGCCGTTCGCGTCGCCGAATCGGTCGTCGTCTCTGCGCGGGGACGACAGTGGTTCGGCGATCGCTGAATTCGTGATGGTGGTATCGCTCCTGACCTTTTTGACACTCTCCGTGCTGCAATTCGCCTTGGCGCTGCACGTGCGCAACACCGTGCTGGATGCCGCCGCAGAGGGTGCCCGCTACGCCGCGCTCGCGGACGGTGGGCTGGCGGAGGGGGAAGAACGGACCCGTCTGCTCATTACGGCGGCACTGGGCGACAGCTACGCCCGGAACATCGTGGCCACCTTCGGTGAGTCCGCGGGGTACACCAGCGCCGAAGTGCGTGTGGTGACGCCGCTACCGCTGCTTGGACTGCTCGGCTTCGAGTCCGGGCTGAGCGTGGCCGGTCATGCCGCCGTGGAATCGCTGGAGTGAGAGCCATGAGCATCATCAGGGGGCGGATGCCTGACGACACCGGAACAGCATCCCTGGAATTCATCACCGTTGGCATGATCCTGTTGGTGCCGCTGGTCTACCTGGTGCTTGCGCTCTCGGCGGTGCAGAGCGGAGCGCTCGCCGTGGAGGGCGCCGCCAGACAGGCCGCGCGAGCGTACGTGCTGGCACCGAACGAGGCGGAGGGGCGTGCCCGTGTGGCCAGGGCCGTGGATGTCGGTCTCACCGACTACGGGCTGGAGAATACCGACGTGGCAGCCAGCATCGACTGCGAGAATCCCGCTCGATGCCTCATGCCCCAGAGCGCTGTAACGGTGACGGTTCGCATTGTGGTGCCGTTACCTCTGGTTCCCGACATATTCTCCTTCGGCGCGGCGGCGATCCCGGTGGAGGCAACGGCAACGCAGGTCGTCTCTCGGTTCTGGCGGGCGGGATGACCCGCCTGGCACTGCATCGGCGATTCGGGGCGAGGATCAGCTCCGGGGGCCCCGGACGCCCCAGCGACGAGGGCACGATCCTCATCCTGACGATGTTCTTCTGCGCGCTGGCGCTCGTGGTGGTGCTGGTGGTGACGGCAGCGACCTCGCTCTACCTGGAGCGGAAGAGACTGTTCACGCTGGCCGATGGCGCGGCCCTGGCCGGTGCAGAATCGTTTCAGATCGCCGGTATGAGTCTCGACGGCGATCAACTGCAGCCTGTTCTCACGCCGGATGAGGTGCGGGCTGCCGTGCTGGACTATCTGGACTCCGCCTCGCATCCCGACATGGAGGGGCTGACCGTCAGCGAGGCGACGTCGTCGGACGGCGTCAGCGCGACGGTGACGCTGCACGCATACTGGCGACCGCCCGTCGTGGCCTGGGTGTTGCCGGAGGGCGTGCCGCTTGACGTGACCGTGGTCGCCCGGTCGGTGTTCTGGTAGCCGGGCGCGCTCGCATCCGCTTTCGAGTGGCGCTGCATCCCGTACCCTCAAGAGGTGCCATCTAGCGGCCAAGACAGGAGATGGCGTGTCAACCAGGCGTGAACAGACGATCGGTGCGGGAGCACAAATCGTCACCGAAGTCAGCATCAACTTCGGGTCGTCGCTCGCCGGACTAGCCATACCGCTCGTCGGGTCTCCCGTCGTCGTCGCCGTGCGGCAGCTGGTGATGATCATCGTGCTGCTGCCGTTCTACCGGCCGAAGCTGGCGCACCTGGCCTGGCGACGCATCTGGCCGGCCCTGCTGCTTGGTGTGGTGCTCGCCGTGATGAACCTGTCGTTCTACGAGGCCGTCGACATCCTGGGCCTCGGCATGGCAGCCACGCTGGAGTTCCTCGGCCCCCTCACGCTTGCGCTGCTGGGGTCACGCCGACTGCTGGACTTCGTGTGCGCGCTCGCCGCGGCCGGGGGAGTCGTGCTCCTGACCTGGTCTGACACCGAGCCGAACGTGCTCGGCATTGCGCTCGCCCTCGTCGCCGCGGTGTCATGGGCCGGCTACATCCTCTTGACCCGGCGGGTCGGCAAGGACTTCGCCGGACTCGAAGGCATCTCCATCGCCGGGCTGGTGAGCCTCGTGCTCGTGCTGCCGCTGGCGTTGCTCACGGTTGATTACAGCGCGCTCAACTGGGGCGTCATTGGCCTGCTGGCTGCGATCGGATTGCTGTCTTCAGCGTTCCCGTACTCGCTCGACACCTTCATCCTGCGGCGGATCCCGCCCCGGCTCTACGCGATCATTACGAGCTTCGGCCCGGTCATTGCCGCCGTGTTCGGTGTTCTGGTGCTGGGGGAGACCTTCACGCTGCAGCAGCAGATCGCCATCCTGCTGGTGTGCGTCGCCGCCGGAGCGGCCATCGCAACGCAGCGCGAGCGTCCCAAGACCGATCTCGAGCGCACAGCGGATGCCGTGACGTAAGTCACCAGCATCCGCTTACGTCGTACGACGAACGAATTCTTGTGAGACAGAATATTTTTGTCTCGACTACTCGACGATCACGCCAAGGTGAGCCGCGAAGACCGGGGCGAACAAGCTGAGCTGCGCGTCATCGATCGTCGCACCCTTGAGACCCTCGATGCCGAGCACCGCGCTGAAGTCGCTCGAGCGCAGGTCGACATCCTTGAACCGCGACCCTGAGACGTCGAGTGTGCCGATGCGGCAGTTCTGCAGTTCGAGTCGCTGCACCGTGGCGCTACTGAGGTCGAGCTCTTCGATGATGCAGTTGCTCAACAACACGTCGGTGAGGTTCGCGTTCCGCAGGTTCACAAAATCGAGCTTGGATCCGTCGATCTGCACCGAGCGCATGGTGGCCTCGTAGATCTCCACTGAGCCGAGGCGGGAGTGCTCGATCCGCACATCGCGCCAGCTGGAGCGCGGTGCGCTGAACACGGGCGCCTGCAGGTCGGCGATCACGCACTCGGCGAAGGTCACCCCGCGCAGTTTCGTGTCGTGGATGGAGACGCCCCTGAACTCGCATTCCCGAAACGTCGCCCCTGTAAGGTCGCGACCGTCAAACTCGACCCGGTCGAAGAGCTCACCTTCAGAGTCGCTGCCTGAGCGGAGCAGCGATCCGTCGACAGGCAGGAGGTCATCCAGGACTATCGCGTCGATCGAGGGACTGAGGGTGCCGCTCTTCTTCACTCTGCGCTCTCTGGCAGGCGCTCAAGCACGAAGACGGGAATCTCGCGCTCGGTCTTCGTCTGGTAGTTCGCGTAGTCGGGGTATGCGGCAACGGCGCGCTCCCACCACTCGGCCTTCTCTGCGCCGAAGACTTCGCGGGCAATCATGTCCCACTTCTCCGGGCCGTCCTGCAGTTCAACAACCGGATGCTTGACCACGTTGTAGTACCACACCGGGTTCTTCGGACTGCCGCCGAGTGAGGCCACGATCGCGTATTCGCCGTCGTGTTCGACGCGCATCAGCGCGACCTTCCGCAGCTTGCCGGATTTCGCGCCCACGGTGGTGAGCACAACGACGGGCATTCCCCGCAACGTCGTACCCTTGGTGCCGCCGGAGCTCTCGTACAGCTCGACCTGGTCGCGCACCCATTTTTCCTGGCTTGGTTCGTATTCTCCGTTGAGAGGCATCTCTACATTCAATCAGTCTTCGAGGCGGGCGGCATGCGGCGCGTTGGCGTGTGGGTGATGTACCGGGGGATGTAGCGCCCGAGGAGTACGGCGCCGAACAGCCCGAGCACGCCCATCACGCCGCTGGCCAGCGCGATCGACGCGGCGGCGGTGATCCCGGCTACCGCAAGGGGCGCAGCAGCCCCGCCGAGGTCTGCGGTGAAGCGCCAGGCGCCGAGGAACGGTGCTGGGTCATCCTTGGGTGCCAGGTCGGCGCCGAGGGTCATCAGGATGCCGCTGCCGATGCCGTTTGCCAGGGAGAGGAACATGGCAACGCCAATGAACCACTCCACGTTCTGGGGGAGGTCGTGCGTGAATGCGAGCACGAGATGTCCGACGCCCAGCCCGATCATCGATGGCAGGGCACTCCAAATGCGCCCGAAGCGGTCCATGATTTGCCCGCTGACGTAGAACAACGCAAAGTCGATGGCGCCGGCGATGCCGATGATGAGCGCGGTGTCTGGAACGTTGATCCCGATGCTCACCGCCCAGAGCGGCAGGATCACGGTGCGGCTGGCGCGCATCGCCCCGATCAGGCCGGCGCCGGTGCCGAGTTTCACCAGCACCCCGCGGAAGCCCCAGAGCGTTTTGAAGAGTCCCTCCGACTCTTCGGCCGCGAGTTCTTCGCCGGCGCTTCGGACGCTGCCGTCCTTCGCCACCGCGAGCTGCGGCTGGCCGAAGGTGCTCTCGGGGTCTGGCAGCAGCATGAGGATTGTTGCGGCGCCCACGCAGCTCACGATGAACACCCAGAACACGGCTTCTGTGCTGCCGGTGAGGTAAATGAGGCCGGCCGAGATGAACGGTCCGACGAACCAGCCGGCGCGAAAGATGCCGCCGAGCGTTGACAGGGCGCGGGCCCGATAGGCGATCGGAACGTAGCTGGTCATGAACGCGTGCCTGGCGAGGGCGAAGACGGCTGTGGCAAGACCGACGATGAAGATGCCGATTCCGAGCACCAGCGGGTTCGGGGCGACCATGCACACGATCACGGCGAGGATCGTCAAAAGGGATGCGCCGATCATGGCGTTGCGTTCCCCGATACGGGACACGACCCATCCGCTCGGAATGTCGCCGACCAGCTCACCGACCATCACCATCGCGGCGATGAGGCCGGCCACTGCGAGAGTCGCGCCGAGGTTGTGCGCCACCACGGGGATCAGGGGGATGATCGCACCCTCGCCGATGGAGAACAACAGCGTGGGCAGGAATGCGGCAAGTGCGACTGAGCGCATTGAGAAGGGGCGCTCTGGATTGCTCATGACGCTTCGATGCTATGCCAGCAAGAGTTGCGACAGGGGCCGTTAGACTCTCTGTGACATGGATGAGCAGGAATTCTCGGAGCAGATCGCCGCACTGCGGGCCACTTTTGGAGACATCAGATCGGTGATCGACGTCGATCGACTCCGCGCTGAGATCGCCGACCTGAGCGAGCAGGCGGGGGTGCCAGACCTCTGGGATGACACTGAGCGTGCGCAGAAGGTCACCAGCGTGCTGAGCCACCGCCAGTCGGAACTGGCCAAGCTGGAGAGCATCGACTCGCGCCTCGACGACCTCAAGGTGCTGGTGGAGATGGCCTTCGACGGCCAGGGCGATCCGGATTCCGCAGAGGAGGCTGCAGCCGAGCTGAAGAGCATCCAGAAGATCCTCGGCGAGCTCGAAGTGCAGACGCTGCTGAACGGGGAGTTCGACCCACGCCCGGCCGTCATCACCATCCGCGCCGGCGCCGGTGGCGTTGACGCCGCTGACTTCGCCGAGATGCTCATGCGCATGTACCTGCGCTGGGCCGAACAGCACAAGTACCCGACGAGCGTGCTCGATGTGAGCTACGCAGAAGAAGCCGGAATCAAGTCCACGACGTTTGAAGTTGACGCCCCATACGCGTTCGGCACGCTGAGCGTCGAAGCCGGCACGCACCGCCTGGTGCGGATGAGCCCATTCAACTCCGCAGGCAAGCGCCAGACCTCCTTCGCCGCGGTCGAGGTCGTGCCATTGATCGAGCAGACCGAGTCCGTCGAGATTCCCGACAACGACATTCGCGTTGACGTGTTCCGCTCGAGCGGGCCTGGTGGACAGTCCGTCAACACGACTGACTCCGCCGTGCGCATCACCCACCTTCCGACGGGCATCGTGGTCAGCTGCCAGAACGAGAAGAGCCAGATCCAGAACCGCGCGGCGGCACTCCGCGTGCTGCAGTCCCGTCTTCTCCTGGTGCAGCGCGAGCAGGAAGCCGCAACCAAGAAAGAATTCGCCGGAAACATCACCGCCAGCTGGGGCGACCAGATGCGGAGCTACGTTCTCGCGCCGTACCAAATGGTCAAGGATCTCCGCACCGACTACGAGGTCAACAACCCGAGCAACGTGTTCGACGGCGACCTTGACGGCTTCATCGCTGCCGGCATCCGCTGGCGCAAGCAGGCCCCAACAAACTAGCGGTTCGGCTGAATAGGCATGTCGCACTCGCAAATTAGCGGATGCCTGCCTAGGCTCGAAAGGCCATGATCCGCTTTGATCACATCACCAAGCAATATCCGGGTACGAACCGACCGGCCCTGAATTCCATCGACCTCGAAATCCTGCGCGGAGAGTTTGTCTTCCTCGTCGGAGCATCCGGGTCGGGGAAGTCGAGCTGTCTGCGACTTGTGTTGAAGGAGGAGAAGCCGACCAGCGGCAGCATTCACGTGCTGGGGCAGGATCTGCGCTCCATTTCCAACCGCAAGGTGCCGTACTTCCGCCGCAACCTCGGGGTCGTCTTCCAGGACTTCCGACTGCTGCCGAACAAGAGCGTGTACGACAACGTCGCGTTCAGCCTGCAGGTGATCGGTAAATCACGCGGATTCATCCAGGAAGCCGTGCCTGACACGCTGAAGATGGTCGGGCTGGCCGAGAAGGCACAGCGACTTCCGCACGAACTTTCCGGTGGAGAGCAGCAGCGCGTGGCCATCGCCCGCGCCATCGTCAACAAGCCGCAGATTCTCCTCGCCGATGAGCCGACGGGTAACCTCGACCCCACCACGAGCGCCGGAATTATGTCGCTGCTCGAGCGCATCAACGCCGGTGGCACCACCATCCTCATGGCCACCCACGAGGCCGGCATCGTCGACAAGATGCAGCGACGCGTGATCGAGCTGGCCAGTGGCCAGATCGTGCGCGACGAGCGTCAGGGTGGTTACGACCGCACCAGCGCCATCCCCACCGTCGGCGGGGCAACGCCACGCGAGACGATCACGGCGGCTGCACCCACAGCAGCAACCCCGACGGCAGCAACCCCCGCAGCGGCCACGCCAACGGCAGCAACGCCGACAGCCGCTGCACCAACGACAGCACCGACAGCGGCACCGGCACCGGCGACCGCTCCCGTGGCGCCGCCGCGAGCCGAGCCCTCAGCACCACAGCCGCCAACCGCATACGCTGCACCTGCCGCGTACAGCGGTGTTCCGGCATCCGCTGCCGCCTACCGGGCGCCGATTGGACGCACGACGGTTCCGCCCGCGCATGCAGCGTTCGCGCCGCGCGTCGAGGCACCCGCACCTGCACCGACTACGCCGACAGCTCCAGAGCCCGTTGCTCCCTTCGCCCCGGTAGCAGCGCAGACCGTCGAAGAGCAGAAGCACGCGATCGCCGCGGACACCGGGATGCCGTTCCTACCTCCGACCGAGGCGACACGGCCCGTTGAGCCCGAATCAGACGCCCAGCCTCCGACGGATGCCATGCGCACGATGAATCGACCGGTTCTGCCGGTCACCCAGCACGAGGTACCAGAGCAGTTGACACTTGCCGAGAAACTGGGCCTGCGGGCGCCAGGAGAGAAGCCTGACCAAACCGGTGAGCAGAATGTAGGGCCCACCCGATGAGACTTGCACTCGTACTCTCCGAAGCCGCGAACGGCTTGCGTCGCAATGCGTCGATGGTGGTCTCCGTCGTTCTGGTGACCTTCATCTCCCTCACCTTTGTCGGCGCCGCGATCCTGTTGCAAATGCAGATCGGCCAGATGAAGAACTTCTGGTACGAGAAGGCGCAGGTGGGCATTTACATGTGCACGGCCATCTCGCCTGGTGAAACGTGTACCGCGGGCGAAGCCACCCAGGAACAGATCGACACGGTGCAGGCGCAGCTAGAGTCACCGACCCTCGCTCCTTTCATCGACAAGTTCTACTTCGAGACCCACGAGCAGGCGTTCGAGAACTTCCAGAAGCAGTTCGCAGGCAACCCGGTCGCCGACTACGTCACGGCCGACCAGCTCAACCAGACGTTCTGGGTGAACCTCGTCGACCCGTCACAGTCAGATGTGCTCGTGGAGAGCCTGTCCGGTGTCGCCGGCGTTGAGAACGTTGCTGACCAGCGGAAGTACCTCGACCAGATCTTCTCTGTTCTCAACGTGGCGAGCTACACCGCGATCGGCATTGCCTCCCTGATGCTGGTGGCCGCCGTGCTCCTGATCGCGACCACCATCCGACTGTCGGCCTTCTCGCGGCGACGCGAGATCGGCATCATGCGATTGGTGGGTGCGTCGAACCGGTTCATCCAAACCCCGTTCATCCTGGAGGGTGTGTTTGCGGCCCTGCTCGGATCGGTACTCGCGGGAGCCGCCATCCTGGGTATCGTGAAATGGTTCGTGCAGGACTTCCTGAGCGCGAGGCTCACCGGGTTCGCCCTGGTCGGGCTGGACGACGCGCTGATCGTGGTGCCCATCCTGCTGGCGCTCGGAGCGGTGCTCGCCGCACTGTCCGCGAACTTCGCCATCAGCCGGTACTTGAAGGTCTAGCGACCACGTTTCAGCGGCAGGGTCCACAGGCGACGCACGACTGCGGCAACTGGCGGCATCCGCTTGCGCGCTAGACTGGTGGGCTGCCCGGCACACGCCGGGCGTTCACAGACATTAGATCGAGGAGAACCTCCGTGCCCAGGGAACGTGGCGAGAAGGTCGTAGCGACCAACCGCAAGGCGCGTCACGACTATCTCATTGAAGACACCTACGAGGCCGGAATGGTGCTCAACGGTACTGAAGTGAAGTCGTTGCGGGCAGGTCGGGCGTCCCTGGTCGACGGTTACGCGTTCATCGAATCCGGCGAGGCCTGGCTCGATGCGGTGCACATCCCCGAGTACACGGCCGGAACCTGGACGAACCACCCGCCGCGCCGCAAGCGCAAGTTGCTCCTGCACAAGCAGGAGATCATCAAGATCAGCCACAAGACCAAAGAGGGCGGATACACCCTCATTCCGCTGAAGATCTACTTCAAGGATGGTCGGGCCAAGGTCGAGATTGCGGTCGCCAAGGGTAAGAAAGAATACGACAAGCGCCAGACCCTGCGGGAACGCCAGGACAAGCGCGAATCTGACAGGGCCATTTCGGCACGTAAGAACCTCGGAGACTAATATCCGTCTGAGGTCGGGCAAGGGGAGCTGTATGAACAAAGAAGTTCGATTTCCAGTGGATGGCACGTTCAACTTTCGAGAGCCGGCAGGCTTCCAGGCGACCAACGGGGTCATCCGGAGCGGCGTGCTGTATCGCTCAGACGCGCTCAAAGGGCTGACGGATGCCGGGCGCAGCCAGCTTCTCGATCTGGGCGTGCGCACGATCGTTGACCTGCGCGATGACTTCGAGGTAAAGGTTCAGCCGGATGCCATCGACGACCTCGACATCGATGTAGTGAGCCTGCCGGTCTACGAGGGGACAGCGGCGGCGAACAGCGGGCCAGGAATCACCCTGCCGACGATGTACGAGAGCATGGTGCTTGAACACGGCTCAATGTTGGTGAGTGCGTTGCGTGTCATCGCCGAGCCCGACGACGGCGCGGTGCTCGTGCACTGCACAGCGGGCAAGGATCGCACCGGAATCGTCGTGGCGCTGGCTCTCAGCGCGGTGGGAGTGGCGCGGGAGGTCGTCGTTGCCGACTACGCCATCTCAGAACAGAACCTCCAGGGCGAATGGCTCCACGAGATGCTGGCCCTGGTGGCGCGCTATGGCATCGAGGAGTCGCCAGAGCTGCGCATGATCATGGGCGGTACCCCGCCGGAGGTGATGGCTGGTTTGCTCGAGATGATCGATGACCGCTTCGGCTCTGTGGCCGATTATCTGTTGGCGCAGGGGTTCACCGCCGCGGAGATCGCCCTGCTGGATCGCCGTTTGGTCACGTCGTCGGCATAAAAGGCACTGCCGTTGTGTTGTAGGATGAAAGGCTGCAGCGTGCTGGAACATTCCGGCTCACTGCATTGGTAATTCAACAGCGTGTGACAGTGACCCGCCTCAATGCTCCATAGTGGGCGAGGTGTGCATGGGGATGATCGGTTTCGACATTGCCTGCGCAATTGTGAGAAGCGGGTCGAGGATGCAGGGTTATCTCGTTAACGATCTCTGCAAAACAATAAGTGCCAATTCAAACCGCACTGACTCTGCTTCTGCTTACGCCCTCGCGGCCTAAGTAAAGCAACTATAGAGTCCGTCAGACCGGGAATGCTCTCTACCCGGACCCTGGCGTTATCTAGAGAGCTTGCTTCTACATTGAGCCGCGGGGTGTAGAGGGACTAAAACGAGGGCTGGGCTTGTCGGATTAGGTGCCAGTGGCAAATTCCGGAGCCGAGTAGAACGATTTCACTGGATACACCCGTAGAAGGCACATGACCACAGCAGTGGACGGGGGTTCAATTCCCCCCATCTCCACCATTTGGGTTGCTGTCACACGCTCTTGACCGAGATAGCCCGCACTCCCCGTGAGTGCGGGCTATTTTTGTGCCCTTCGTAGCAAGCGGATGTCCCTTCGGGCGGAGTTTTTGCAACTCGCCGACCTGAGATGCCAGATTCACACGGCGTTTCGCAATTTCTCTGTCTGAACGCGCCGGGTAGACCGCATCCGCATCCGTCAGTACCGTTGGAAAACCCGATGCGCGTACCGGCAACGACGGAGGCAAACCATGACGGATGCCGAGGGCATACCCCCTGAGTCAGGGCGCGCCAGCACAGCGCGCGGCAGCACGGGTCAGGACACCACCTCCCAGGACAACGCCCGCTCCGGCCGCAGCCCGTCCATCGTCCTCGTGCTGCGCGCGTACCGCACGGAATACGCGATCTATGGAACCGTGCTCGTCAGCGCCCTCATTGCCGTGGGGTGGAAGTACGACACCGATCTGGATGTGTTGCTGTTCGTCGTCGGCACGATTGGGGTCTTCTGGCTTGCCCACATCTACTCAGGGGTGATCGCCTCCGAGCAGACGGACGGACCACGCGCCACGGCGTTGTGGAAGGCCGCCCTGCACTCTGCCCGTCATTCACTGGGTCTTGTGTTGGCCATGCTCGTGCCTGCAATGTTCCTGCTCGTGGCCACAATCGGCCTACTCGACGAGTACGTGGCGTACTATCTGGCGCTCTGGGTCGGCGTCGTGATCCTGGCGGTGCTCGGCTGGGAGAACTCAACTCGGCGAGGCAATCGCTGGCCGGTGCGCCTCCTCAGCGCGGCCGTCACCTCGGCCCTCGGCTTGGGCGTGATCTGGTTGAGCACGCTGGTGCACTGACCGGCCTGCATTGACTGAGCGGCCCGCACTGTCCGGCCATAGGCTGTGGGGATGAATGCCCCCGCACAGACGCCGCGCAATCGGCTAGAGCTCGTACTTGCCAAGCCTGCCATCGGGTGGTTTCCGAAGCCCACCGTCGTGCTGAACGGTCGTGGCCAGCCGGCGCAGTGGGGGAGCGGCACCTGGCAAGTCGATGCGGAGGGGGCAGACGGGTCGGCCACGGCCACGATCCAGGTGTTCCTCTTCAACAGGCTGTGGAAGTACGGCGAGGCGGAATACTCCATGGGCAGCGAGCCGCCGAGAGTGCTCGTCTATTCTGCGCCCTGGCTGCCCTTTCTCCCCGGGAAGCTGCGCGTTCGACCCGAGAGCTAAGCGCAGCGATGCTACTCTCGCGGCGAGAGGTGACGGATGGCTGCATCGGATAAAACGACGACTGTAAGGCGCGCGTCCTGGGTCGATGGCACGATGCTGCGCTCTCGGGTTGTCGATGCCAACGATGGGATCATCGCCACCGCCGGGATCGTGGAGGGGCTCGCCGCCGCTGGAGCCACCGGAATGACCGTGGTCGTTGCGGCCCTGGCGGCGATGGTCGCCGGTGGCATGTCGCTGGGCGCCGCATCGTATGCAGAGGCAGCGATCGAAGCGGATGCCGCCACAGCCGTGCTCGAGCGGGAGAGCAAACGCATCGCCGGTGACCCAGACGCAGAGCTCGCCGAACTGGCGCAGCTCTACGAACGCAAAGGGCTCACGCCAGAGCTGGCCCGCGAGGTGGCCATCGAACTCACCGAACACGACGCGCTGGCCGCGCATGCCGACGCCGAGTACAACATCACGGCCGAGACCCGGCATCGTCCGGTGGTGACCGGCATCCTGGCCGGGGTCTCCTTCGCACTCGGCTCCGGCATCCCGTTGATGAGCGTCGTGCTGGCGCCAGACCACCTGCGAATCCCGGTGACGTTCGGAGCCGCTGTCGTATCGCTCGTCGTGACCTCGCTGGTGGCCGCGCGCCTCGGCGGCACTCGCGTTGCCCGCACGGTAACGCGAACCGTGACCATCGGCGTCGCCACGATGCTGATCACCCTGGCCGGTGGAAGTCTCATCAACCTGTAGGTCGAGTCACCTGTAGGCCGAGTCACCCTGTAGGTAGAGTCACCCCGTAGGGCGGTGAGGCGGCATCCGCTTGGATGCGGCCGACTGTGTCGGACTCAGCTGTGTAGGTGGGCGACGACGCTCTCGTGGAGCAACCCGTTCGTGGCGAGTGAGCTGCCATGGGCGAGGTCGTCGCGGCCGTCGATTGTCGTGAAGCGTCCGCCGGCTTCCTGCACGATCGGGATGAGCGCGGCGATGTCGTACGGCTTGACGTCGAATTCGGCCACGACGTCGAGGAGGCCCTCCGCGAGCATCATGTATGGCCACATGTCGCCATAGGCCCGATCGCGCCACACGGTGCGGGTGAGGCTGATGAGCCGGTCAAGGTAGCCGGCATCGTCCCACTGTTCGATGCTCTGGAAGCTCAGGGATGCGTCACCGAGCTCTGCGACGCCCGACACACGGATTTGGCGAGGCGCTTCGCCGTTCTCCTGGATCCAGGCGCCTGAGCCGGTGGTCGCCCACCAGCGCCTGCCAAGGGCCGGCGCGCTGACGACGCCGACGACGGGCACGCCGTCGATGGCCAGTGAGATGAGCGTTGCCCACACGGGCACGCCGCGCAGAAAGTTAGCGGTGCCGTCGATGGGATCGATGATCCACTGCCGCCGGGCCTCTCCGGTCGTGCCGTATTCCTCACCGAAGAAGGCGTCTGACGGGCGCTCTGTCGTGACCAGGTCGCGGATGGCGCGCTCTACCGCCTGGTCGGCGTCGGTGACAAAGGTGCGGTCCGGCTTGGTGGACACTTCGAGATCGACGGACTTGAAGCGTTCGCGGGAAATGGCATCCGCTGTGTCGGCCAGTTGAATGGCCAGCGCGAGGTCGTCTTCGAGAGTGTAATTTCCGGCGTCAGTCACCCTCCAAGAATAGTCAGGAAGGCGCAACACGCCGACGTGCACGCTCGATTAGCGTCGTCGTGGAATCTGATGCTATTGTTTTACCTCGGCCGGGGTTGTGAACTACGGCCGAAAAGCAAGCACCTCTAGCTCAATTGGCAGAGCAACTGACTCTTAATCAGTGGGTTCCGGGTTCAAGTCCCGGGGGGTGCACAGGCAAGCCCAGGTAGATCTTACGATCTACCTGGGCTTTTTTCTTGCCCTCAAGCACAGCTTTGTCCGGGTTCTCATGCTGATCGCGTACCTGTTCTTCCGTACGTCGCTGACCTTCCTCCTTAGCGCTGTCGTACTCCAACTCGCCGTCCGACTGTTCAGATATCGGTCCATCGAATACACGAACAAAGTGTCCTCCAAGACAGTGTTTCTCGTCCGAAAGCCAAAGGCGCGACCCGACGGTGAATGCAATTTGAGTAGGTTCACGCAGTTGGATTCAGCCGGGATGTCTTATCGCCGGTTCTGACGATTGCGCTCGAGCCAATAGATGATGCCGCGCAGGCACAAATATCATCCATATCCGTCGGAGCATGTTGCACGATGGGCAACGCAGCAGATGTCATGGCATGATCTCGGATAAGCACCAATACTGCGCCGGTGGGCACATCAGTGTTGAACATGTGGCCCTCTTCCGAAAGTAGTTTTGGTTTGAAACTTCGTGTGTCCCTAGCTGAGCACCCCACGGGGCCAAGGCAGCAGAGCAAAGATGTCACCTTGACCGCCGATGTCACGGCGACGGTGGGCGAGGTTGCGCGCGGATTGGTTCGTGCCGGGGCCGGCGATCCTCGGCTCTTGAGCTTTGCCGTTCACCGGCACGCGCCGTTGACTCTCCGGGCAGTGTTCCCAAATCGGCCCGGACTGATCCTGGACGGGGGTGATCCGCTCGGCAAATCTGGCATCCAGTCAGGCAGCATGGTTGAGCCGGTACTTGAGTCGAGCCCAGGCGATGGGCAGCGGACGAAGTCGCCGGTTGCAACGGTAACGGTGCTTTCGGGGGAACAGTCGGGGGTCGCCTTCAGCATCGTGCAGGGCGAGAACTTTATCGGCCGCGACCGGGCAAACCGGGTTGAGCTGCATGACCCAAGCGTGTCGAGACAACATGCGGTGCTGCGTGCGGAAGACGGGGCGCTGACGTTCGAGGACCTGGGTTCTGCGAACAGCAGCTTCCTGCTGGATAGCACGAGTGCCGGTCAGAAACCGGTCACCACGGTACTGATTCAACGAAGTAGCGTCCTCGTGTTGGGTGACGTGCAGGTGCGCATCGAGGTGGGGCCGCCAGCTGTGGCAGGGCCGGACCTTGAGGCGTTCGTTGCGCACTTGCAGTCGCCCCGCGTGGATCCGGTGCACATCCCGGAGCCGATCACTCTTCCTTCTCCGCCTGACCCACCGGAGCCTGCACGCTTCCCGCTGATCGCGATGCTCGCACCGCTGGCGATGGGCGCTGTGCTGTTCATGGTGACGCAGTCTGCCCTCAGCCTGATCTTCATCGCCCTCTCGCCGATCATCATGCTGGGCACCTGGTTTGATAACCGGCTGACGCGTCGGCGGACCTTCCGTGAAAAGCAGAAAGAGTTTGACGAGGGTCTGCAGCTTGCGACGGATGAGCTGACGGTGGCTCGCGACACGGAGCACCAAGCACGCAATCGTGAATCCGTGTCTCCTGCCGAACTGCTGACGCTGCCGTCTCAACCAAATGGGTTGCTGTGGACCCGCAGGCCGGAGCACCGCGCGTTTCTCGAACTGCGCCTCGGAAGGGCGGAGATGCCGAGCCGCAAACAGATCGAGATGCCTGCCAGGGGGAAGATTCCTGCGGAGATCTGGAAGCAGTTGACCGCCGTTCAAGACGAGTTCAGCACCATCGCCGATGTTCCAGTGTTGGAACGGCTAGATCGGTGTGGATCTCTGGGCGTCGCGGGTCCGCGGCTCTGGTCGGAGTCGGTGGCGAGGTCCCTGCTCGTACAGCTGCTTGCGCTGCATTCTCCGGCGGATCTCACTTTCACCGTGTTTGCTGATCGAGGGCAGTCGCAGTCGAGTTGGGCCTGGCTCAAGTGGCTCCCGCACGCCGATTCAGCGTATAGTCCGCTTCCGGTGCCTCACCTCGCCGACGATGAGCGCAGCTCGGCAGTCCTGCTGACCGCGCTCGAAGGTTTGATCGCGACGCGTGCGACCGCTGCTCGCGGTGCGACGGTCAGATCACGAGTGGATGACAGTGCGTCCGATTCGAGCGAACGGCTCGCACCGGTGTCCTCGCCGGCGCCGACACCGGCCGTCGTTGTGCTCGTGCTTGCTGACTCAGAAGTTGAGCGCGCCCGGCTGGTTGGGCTCGCGGAAGACGGTGCCGACGTTGGAGTGCACCTCATCTGGGTTGCCGAGCACTTGGGCGCGGTACCTGCTGCGTGCCGCACGACAGTTGAGGTGCAGGACAACACCTGGCGGGTGCACTTTGTGCGTCAGGGCGAGATGGTGGCCCTGAGCCAAATCGATGCTGTGGACGCGCCGGTTGCCGAGACGTTTGGGCGGGCGATCGCACCGTTTGTGGATGCCGGTGCGCGAGTGCTTGATGAGAGTGATTTCCCGCGTTCTGTGACACTTGGACAGATTTTGCCGCGCGATGTGATGGGTGCCAGTGAGGCGGTGCTCTCTAACTGGCGTTCCACAGACAGCCTGGTGTCGCACTGGGAGTCGGGCCGGGAACGCGAGCCGGGTCAGCTCACAGCGGTTGTCGGGCAAGGTGGTGCAGGAACGGTCGCGCTCGATCTGCGCGTACATGGCCCGCACGCGTTGGTCGGTGGCACGACAGGATCTGGCAAATCGGAGTTCTTGCAGACCTGGATCTTGTCGTTGGCTGCGCAATATTCACCGGACCGGCTGACGTTCTTGCTCGTTGACTACAAGGGTGGTGCCGCATTCGCAGAATGCACGACCCTTCCGCATACGGTCGGCCTGGTTACCGACCTCAACACCCACCTCGTGCGCCGGGCATTGACCTCACTCCGGGCGGAGCTGCGGTATCGGGAGGAGCTGTTGGCTGCGAAGGGAGCGAAGGACCTCATCGCCCTCGAACGCCGATCTGACCCGGACGCCCCGCCGGCGCTCGTGATCGTGATCGACGAATTTGCTGCGTTGGTGAGCGAGATCCCTGAGTTCGTGGACGGTGTGATTGATGTGGCGCAACGAGGTCGCTCGCTCGGCTTACACCTCGTACTGGCGACCCAGCGGCCAGCCGGCGTGATCAAGGACAATCTACGGGCGAACACGAACTTGCGAATCGGGTTGCGCATGGCTGACCCGGCCGACAGCACAGATGTGTTGGGGGTGACGGATGCGGCGGAGTTCGCACCTGACACTCCGGGTCGTGCTGCGGTCAAGATTGGTGCGGGCAGGCTCACCCACTTCCAGACTGGTTACCTCGGCGGCCGCTCTGAAGCCCAGCACCTGGAACCCGTCGAGGTCCGAACGCTGGGTTTCGGCGAGCATGCACCCTGGGCATTGCAGCCGGAGGTGCGAAGCCAGCGTCGCAGCGCGAAGAAGGGTCCCCGCGACATCGAAGTGCTCACCGCGCACATTCAGCAAGCCGCAACGGGAGCGCAGGTGTCATCGCCACGCAAACCCTGGGTAGACCAACTGCCAGAGACTGTCTCGCTCGAGGCGCTTCTCGTGCCACGGCCTGCCATGGACCGCTCTTCACAGGCACAAGGCGGCCCGTTGAGCATCATTGCCGGACTGATTGATGAGCCGCATCTGCAACGCCAGTCGCCGTACATCTGCGGGCTCGGCGAGGTGGGCAACGTTGCGATTTATGGTGGCGGTGGAAGCGGAAAGACAACCGCACTTCTGACGATCGCGGCCGCGACGATCGCGGCCGACCCCAGCACTCACATCTATGGCATTGATGCGAGCGGTGGCCGACTGGACATCCTCGCGCAGCTTCCCAATACAGGCGACATCCTTCTAAGCGACGAGCGCGACCGGGTTGTTCGCCTGCTCAGAATGTTGCGCTCCCTTGTAGTCGACCGTGCCGCCGCACAGCTGGCTTCGCCGCCGGTGCTGCTCCTTATTGATGGATTCTCGGCTTTCCGGGATGCCTATGAACACCTCGGAGGCGGGGCAGACCCATTCGCAGACCTTGTGGAGATCACTCGGTCGGGCCGAAATGTCGGCGTTCACGTTGTCTTCACGTCAGAGCGCGCAAGCGGGTTCCCCGCGTCACTGGCCTCAAGCATCCCGGAGCGCCTGGTTCTCCGGCTGGCCGCTGAGAGTGACTATCAGATGCTCGGCGTCTCAGCTGGCATCTTCGAGGGCGCTCCCGCGGGCCGCGCCGTTCGTATTGGTGCAGACGACGAGATCCAACTCGCGGTCCCCGGGGCAAGTAATGATCCCGCGGACACAGATGCGGCGTTTGCACGGTTGGCCGATCAGCAGCGTTTGGTGCCAGGGCTTGCGCCTGCGCCGGTGCCCCGCATCCCGGAGGCGATTCAGAGAATTGACCTGAGGGCGCCCGCGCTGGCGGGTGCGCCCTTTGCGATCGACACCGTGCAACTCCAACCTTTCGCCGCTCCGAATGGCGGATTCCTGCTGGTCACGGGGCCGGCCGGTTCTGGCCGAACAACAGCGATCGCTTCACTTCTGGAAGCGTTTGAAGTACAAGCTCGTGCGGCGGGGCAGCTGCTTGATGCGGTCCTCATTTCCCCGAATCGATCGACTCTGCGTCACCTGCCGGTCTGGCAGGAGATCGCTGATTCGCCAGAGCGCCGCGAGGTCGTCATCGAAAACTTGACGCGGTCCCTGGGTGGAAGCGCGCCCGCCGCTGTTGGCTTGTCTCTTTTGCCGCTGATCGGTACAAGCCTTCCTCTCGCCGCAACACCGCCCGCTGAACCAGTGACTGCACCGGAATTCCCAATGCCGGGACATCGTGGGGTGGTTGTGATCGAAGACATCGGTGGGTTTGACGGAAGCGGCAATGAGCGTGCTCTGGCCCAGCTCCTCAAACTTCTGCGTCGGAGCGAGCTGACCGTCATCGTCGAGGGTGAAAACGCGACGCTGGGCACAGTGTGGGAGCTTGCGAGTCCGCTGCGCGGGGCCCGCTGGGCACTTGCTCTGCAGCCTGACGCCAACGACGCGCCGAGCGTGTTCACGACCCCATTCACCCATGCGCGTCGCGCGAACTTCCCACCGGGCCGAGGCTTCCTCATCGAAAGCGGAAAACTCACCGGGGTGCACATTGCGCTGCCGGCACGTTTGTGATGCGACGCATCTGTTCAGGTAACTTGTGCAGATGAACACGGCGCCTGTAGGTTGTAGCCGATTGGCCAATGCGAGCAGACCGTAAGTTTGCGCGCTGTGATTGGCAGTTCCGGGGGGATCTATGATTCCGGATGCATTTAACCGTTATCTAGCTACTGCTTATTGAAAGAGGCCCGCTTCTATGTCGAATATCAAGGTCAGCTACGCCGAGATCGAGACCGCAGCAACCCAGTTGGGTGCGGGTCGTGACGAGATCACAACGAAGTTACAGAACATGCAGACCCAGATCGGCCAGCTCGTTTCCTCGGGCTTCGTCACCGATCAGGCGTCGGGCAAGTTCAACGACGCTTACACGAAGTACACGACGAGCGCGAACACGCTGATCTCACAGTTGAACGAGATCCAGCAGTTCCTGACCGGGACCGCGAACGCGATGCGCGACCTCGATTCTCAAATCGCCTCGAAGATCAACTGACACGTCGAGGTATGTCGCCGAGCGAACGAGCGTCGCCTGTGCCTAGCGCGGCCAATGCTGTGACGCCGGAAGGTGATCAAGTTGAGCGTCCGCTTCTTGTAGAGTTCGCCGAGCTATGGAGTCGGGGGCTTGCCGACACAGGCAAACTTTGGCAACTGTTTGACCTCAGCGAGATGTATCTGCATCGTCCGGACTACTTCGGGGCGCCGGTGTTCACTGTGACTGGTCAGCTCGTTTCCCCGGTGTTTTCGAGCCAAGAAAAACTCGCGCGCTTCATGGTTGCAGAAGATCAGATTGACCTGGACAATGCCGAGGATGGGTACGACTGGGTTCGCCTAACCGGCATAAAATTCTTCGGCCTTCCTGTTCGAGCCAGGCATCTGTTCATCGATCCTGGTTCAGAGCATGGCGTGGTCGTAGACCTGCGTTCCCGAGAAACGCCACCTCCGATCACGAACGGTGCGCCGCCGATCGCTATCGATCTTGAGTTGTTACCCGATGGAAGTATCAGTGGCGGTCCCCATAATTTGGGTGCTGCAGTTCCGGAGAAGTGAATGAGTACCTTTCAGTGCTCGCCGCAGCAGTTGCGGAATGCAGCGACCAACGCGACAACGATCGGAAACGCGATCGGAACGCATCCCGTGCACAACTTGTCGAGCGGCAATCTGGGCCATGCGGAAGTCGCGGCTGCTCTTGTCGCTTTCCGGTCGGCATGGTCCGGTGAGTTCCAGCTGCGTGGGAACGCGGCCAGTGAAGCTTCGCGGCTTCTCACCGGTGCTGCAGCTGACACGAGTCGTCTGGACACGCTCCTATCGAATGCAGCATCCGGGCTTGGGATGAGCCGATGATCTCCGGCAGTTCATCGGTTGAAACGGTTCTTCCCGGGAGCCCCACGGCGATCTCTACGGTTCTGGAGGCGGTAGGTGCCGGTGCTGGCCCTGCACGCGCCGTCACCAGTGCTTGGCAGACGATGTCCCTGCCCGAGTGGCACGGGCGCGCAGCGTCCAGCTGGGAATCGTTCGTCCCCCGGGAAACAGCGCGGACCGGCAAAGCGCCGGCCGCGTTCAGTAGGGCTGCGTCGGCCATGCTCCGGTACCAGTCGGCATTCCTCTCGGCGCGGGCGGAAATCGAGGCGGCGATTCAGGACGCGGCCAGGGCCGAGAATGCCACCGCGGCCGCGCTCCAAGAGCACCGTGCGGCGAAGCGAAGGGCCTACGCCGCCGAGCCGGGAACGCGAGAGGCGGTGGTCGCCCCGTTCAGAGACCCTGGTGCGGTGGCACTCTCAAGCGCGCAGGCCCGCGCACAAACTGCACTTGCCGGCTTCACGCGGTCCGGTGATGAAATTGCTGCCGAGATACGCGCAGCGGCCGGGCAGACTTCGAATGAGAAACCCGGAATCGAATGGTGGGATCAGATCCTCCAGTTCCCCGGACGATTCGTCGAAGGAGTCATCCTCCAGGTCGGGGACACAGTTGTTGGCGCGTGGGACATGCTGCCGATCAAGTACATGTTCGACGACTGGTTCGGTGGCGGCAAATCGTGGTGGGATCAATACGTCGGCGATCTCTGGGGCGGCATTATTGGCGCGATAGTCGAGGACCCTGGGGGCGTGGCCAAAGCGCTGTGGGACGATTTCATCGCTGCCGACCAGTGGGACGAATATGCCGGCGAAGGGACAGGGCGAGTCACTACCAACGTTGCGCTTCTCCTGCTTGGTGGGGCAGGCGTGCTCAAGACCCTCAAGGGGCTGAAAGGCATCAAGAGTGCTGAGATTGCGGGTGTGACGCTCAGAAATGGTGAGCACTTCAACTCAGATGGCACGCTCAAACCAAATGTCACGTACAAGACCGGTGAGTTCGAGTACATCTACACGACCGATAAGAACGGCCACATCTCGAGCTTCCATGCGGACGATCTGAATCTGAAAACGCATGAGGGCCGGCTTCCGCATAATCCGAAAACGCCAGGCAAACTCCCGGGCGACCACGCAGGGCACCTCGCGGGGGATCGATTTGGTGGATCACCAGAGCTCGACAACATAGTCTCGCAGCTGAAAAACGTGAACCTTAGTCAGTACCGCCGAATTGAGGAACAGTGGGCCAAGGCACTAAAACCAGAGCAGCCGGGCGGGCCAAAGAAGGTCTCCGTCGATATGAGAATAGAAACCGATCCTGCGACGGGGCGGCCGGTTAGGTTCGACGTTGAGTATACGATTGACAACCGCTTCTTCGAGCGCTCATTGATGAATGAATAGAATTTGGGGCAGACAAATGGATTCCTTAGAGGAACTTCTCGCAGACGCCCAATCCGAGATGATCGCAGTGTGCCTAGAGTACGCGGGCAAATCGGCGAGCGACATTTTCATCTACGGTTCGATTGAGGACCGGACTGTCTTCTTTGACCCGTTCTTTGTTGTCCACGGGCAAGTAGTGGCCCGAGAGAGCCTTCCCGGAGTAGATACATCTATCCCTCGTCAACGGGCGATGGTGAAGTACGGGAACGAGCAGCTTAGGCGCTTGTACGACGCTGGTAAGGATTCGGGGACTGCCATACCTACGCAGCTCAAGCTCCATTATTCCGTTCAAGCGGGTTCGCTCGATGCGGAGTTCGAGTACGAACCGCAGTATTCCCACGATGCAACGTTGGACAGTTCTGAGCTGAGTAGCACTTGGCAGAGCGAAGTCCAGTTGTCGCTCGCCAAAGAGCAAGGTTAGCCCGCGCCCATCCTCGGGCCGGGAGCGAAGCCGGGATTTGATGCAGAACTCGACTTGCGACCTTTGGGCCTCGGTGGAGGACAGGTCTAGGGCGTCGAGTTCCCCGCGTAAGGATCGATCCACCGGTCCGCTTTCGCAACTGTTATTCGCAACTGTTAGGGGTAAGCCGTGAACGTCAACGATCGTTTCATTCCGCCGATTACGTCTGCGCTCCGCCAACTCGCCGCGCAGAGTCCTGGCGCGTGGGTCTATGTCGTTGACCCTGAACTCAACGCGAATGAGGAGGTTCCGCCTGCAGGGATCGAGGGAGCGTGGAAGGTCTCTGAGGAGGGAGAAATCACCGGCGACTTCGTTCCAAACCCGGACTATCGTCCATCGCCGACTGCGCTCGGTTGGCCTGAAGCTAGGAATCGACTTGAACGGTTCGTTCAGCTTCATGCCGCTGGCCTTGTGGGTGACGAGACACTTTCTGAGGAGTTCCTCCGGGCAGTGGTCTGGGTTCCAACTGGCTCGCATGAATTTGCCCCGGGTCAATTTCCGGAGGAAATTCGGGCCTACACCGACGAAGATGTCGCAATTGCTGCAGGAGTCACCGATCTACGCAGCGTCTTGGGTGGGTCGCTGGTATCCGCGGCGGATGCTGTCCGGGTCCAGTTGAACCCGGACGCGATTGTCAATGCGAGTTTTATCGTGAGACGACTTCCCTAGGAACGCTTGATTGGGTTATCTATCTATGAGCTCTTTTCTCCTCGAGCCTGACGTGCCCTTCGGTCTTGGCGACGGTGCTGAATTTGACCAAGACCCGGCCGCACTGGTCCAAGGTGTGAAGCCATTTGCTCGAGTTGATCTGGTCCTGTGGGAGATGCCTGTTTCGGACTTGTCGACGATCCAAGGGCTCTATCTCGTGACTCCACAATTGGCGTCGACTCTTGACGGGTTCACAGGGCTTGAAAGCAGCCCGTTTACGCTCGCTTTCGAGTCGCAGATGGCTGAGCTCGGAACATTCGATGGGATGACTCTTCCGGATCTTGTGTGTTTGGCAGTCACTGGAGTAATCGGTGTGGATGACTTCGCTCATGTTCCTGGCGTGCCCGGGCTCATTGTCAACGAGAGAACAATGGAGCATCTCAAGAAGTTCAATCCTGACCGTTGCGTGATCTCACCTGTAAATCTGAGCGACTACCGACGAATCGAAAACCAGTGGGCTCGCGCTTTGGACCCGAAGAGGGAAGGCGGACCAGAAAGAGTCTCAGTCGAGGTGAAGATCGAGACTGATCCCGCGACGGGCCGTCCAGTAAAGTTTGAATGGCACACTCTTCTTCGACCCGTTCTTCGTGGTTCGGGGAGAGCTCGTGGCTAAGAGCAAGGTTCCCGGCGTAGACACATCGATCCCACGCCAGAAGTCATTGGTGAACTTTGGGACCGCGCAGCTGAAGCGCCTCTATGACGGTTGCAACGAGTTGGGTGTTGCGATTCCGACTCAGCTCAAGCTCCACTATTCTGCCGAAACGCGGTCATTGGATTCTGACTTCGTGTACACCCCCCAGTACTCGAATGACACTTCGCTCCACAGCATAGATCTCAGCAAGAAATGGCAGTCCGAAGTTGATTCCCGTTTGGGTGACGACCGGTAGCTCTTCTGAGCCCGCTACCAACCTCGGGACGGGAGCGAGTGCGAAGCCCGATCTGATCCAGAATTCGACATGCGGCCTTTTGGCGGAACTAGAATGCAATCCGACATGACATCTCTTCCTTCGGAGCAAATGACGTTCCAGTACTCGCCCGTGCCGAACGCGTCCGGCCGCCGTTTTTGGGGGATTGGGTTCCTCTGGTTTGTTCCGTTCTTTGGCGCGGTGCTTGCTCCGATTTTGCTCGGTGTGTTCGCGGCTAAGAACCGCCGGCACCCGGACTTGCTGGTGCGCGAGAATTCGCGGTGGGCAGCAAACTGGGCGATTACTGTGACGCTTGTCGCAGCGATCGCGGCAGCCCTTGTGTTGTTCAACATGATTTTCGGGCTCGTTCTGACTGGAGATATGCAAGCCAGCCGGGGACTGCCGCCAACGCTTCTCGTGGCGAATGTGCTGGTTTGGGCGGCTTGGATTGGGCACCTCGTTGTGTCCATTGTCGGGGTGTCTTCAGCAGGCACCCGTGTTGTTAACCCGAAGATCGCGATCCCGTTTATCCCGGCGACAAGGTAGTTGCGGGCGAGGGCAAGCATTCCGCCTCTCCGCGAAGCGCCTCACGGACAGCATCGAGCCGAGCTGCTCGTAGACCAAGCATTGGTGATACATGATCAATTCCTATATTGCGCGCGACAAGGCTCTTGCTGGCTTCGGGCAGCATAGTGCGGCACCTGTGGTTGAAAAGTATGAGACTGCCATCTCAGGGCATGCGATCGGCGGGTTTTCCATTCCAGACTGCCCTGCTCGGTCTTTTACTTCGTGGGCTACGGTCGCGATGAGCTTCTTTGATACGGGATATAGGAAAAATAGCGAGAAGCCGGTTGTCACCGAGCTTGTCGGCTGTGCCGCATCAGAATGGACAATCTTCGGTTACGGTCTTGCGTACTGCGCGTTTTATGTTGCTGATGGAGGGCCATCACGACCAGGAACAGTGATTTCCGATGCGTTCGCGAATCACGGGCAGGCGGTGACAACGCCGCACGCCTTGCTTCTTCCGCCGTTCACTTGGGACGAAGGATTCCCGCCTTACGAAGACGAGGATGTCTACGCGACGTGGCTCCAGGTGGTTCCTGCGACCGACGATGAGGCGATGTTCGTCATGGCGCACGGCAGCGAGGCTCTTGAAACACTTTTTGAGCAAGAACAACCTGACCTCTGTGACCTGTCGCGCTCGGGCATGACGCTGCCCAGATAGGCAGCAAGCTGATGTCCCTCGGGTACAAAAGCGACGCTTCGGCGTGGGCGTCGAGTCGAAATCCTCCGTCGACTGAATGTGCGACGTTCCGGTCGCCGAACCGCCTCTTGCGGTACGCATAAAACTGGCGTAACTTTCGGGAAAGTGAGACGCACCGTCTCGGTTTTGCCCGGTCAGAGGAGATCGCAATGCCAGCTTCCGCTCACGACCCAGCCGCCCACGTTTCACCAGGCCACTGGGACGACACCGTCGACTATCTCGTGGCCGGTACGGGCGCCGCCGGCCTCTCGGCCGCGATCACAGCGAAGATCAACGGACTCGACACCCTCGTCGTTGAAAGCGAAGCCCTCTGGGGCGGCACGACGTGCATCTCTGGGGGCGGGCTCTGGGTGCCGAACAATCCGCTCATGAATCGGGATGGCGCGCAGGACTCGATCGACGAAGCGCTCGCCTACATGGATGCCGTGATCGGCGACGTCGGCCCGTGGACGAGCAGGGAACGCAAGCTCGCTTTTCTCACCGCCATCCCGAACTACGTCAATCTGCTCGCCGACGAGGGTGTGAAGTGGTCACGTGCGAAGGACTATCCCGACTACTACCCCGACCTCCCCGGCGGCAAGATCGGCCGCAGCATCGAGGTCACCTCGTTCAACATGCGGAAGCTCAAGGGTTACCAGCGGCTCTCTCGCATGAAGCAGGGTGTCCCTTTGCCTGTCCGCAACGACGACTTTTGGCTACTAAGCCGGGCGTGGTCGTCGCTGGGCGGCTTCGTTCGCGGTGCGCAACTCGTACTGCGGGTGCTCGGGCATGGGATCATCGGCCAGCAGGCTCGCGGCATGGGGCCGGCACTCGCCGGGAATCTCATGCACATTGCGCGCAAGCACGAGATTCCCGTCTGGCTGGAGTCGCCGATCACCGAGGTGCTCATTGAGGACGGCCGCGTCGTTGGAGCGGTTGTGCAGCATGACGGCCAGGAGCGCCGCATCCGCACGCGCCGCGGCATCATGCTCGGCGCCGGAGGCTTTGCCCGCAACACGGCCTGGCGGCAGAAGTACCAGGGCATCCCCGGCTGGTCTGCAGCTCCGGATGGCCAGATGGGCACGGGCATCCAGGTCGGAATGGATGCCGGTGGCGAGATCGCGATGATGGAGGACGCCTGGTGGGGCGCCGGCGTGATTCTGAAGCCCGGCAGCAACAGCTTCATCCTCGGCGAGCGGTCGATGCCGTTCAGCATGGTCGTCGACCAGAAGGGTAGCCGCTACCTCAACGAGTCTGAGTCATACGTCGACTTCGGTCACCACATGCTCGAGCACAACAAGGTCAGCCCGGCCATCCACTCCTGGCTCGTCACCGATTCCCGGCACACCAAGCGCTATCTCAACACATTCGCCCTCGCTGCCAAGAAGGAAATGACCGAGGCCGGTGAAATTGTGATGGCCGACACTATCGAGGAGCTCGTCGCGAAAATCGGCGTCGACCCGGCAACCTTCGCGGAGACGGTCGCCCGTTTCAATCGCTTTGCATCGGCCGGAGTCGACAGGGACTTCCAGCGTGGGCGCACCGCATACGACCGCTACTACGGAGACCCTGGCATCAAGCCCAACCCGAACCTCGGGCCGATTGAGCGCGGGCCGTTCCATGCCTTCAAGGTGTATCCGGGAGACCTCGGCACCAAGGGCGGTCTCGTCACCGACGAGTTCGCACGGGTGCTGCGCACCGACGGGTCGGTGATTGAGGGCCTCTATGCGGCCGGCAACAACACGGCGTCGGTCATGGGACACACCTACCCAGGGCCAGGCGCGAGCATCGCCCCCGCCGGCGTCTTCGGCTACATCGGCGCGCTGCACGCGGCGCAACAGGCGCAGAACCCGGCCGCGCGGGCTGCCGTCGAATTCGTAGAACCGGTGGAGGAGCCCGAGACGCTGGAAGTGGCGTTCTAGCCGCTACTCCGCGGCAGGCGCAATCCTGGTGATGGTGCGGCCACAGTGCGTGCAGACCCTCGGCGCCTGGGCGAGCATGGCTTAACGTTGGTGGTGAGCAGTCACCATTGCGGTCACTTTCCTGAGTAGATCACTCAGTTCGACGCAATATAGTTAGTGCGATCTTAACTAAGTGATTGCTTTCGACACGTCGAAAGGCCTCAGACAATGGATGGGACGCGCGCTATCAGCTCCAAGGACCTGACCGAATAATGGAACTTGGTATCTATGGCGTAATTGGCCTGGCCATCATCGTGGCCGCTGCCGCGTTCTCCAAACGTCTGGGAGTCGCCGCGCCCATCCTGCTGGTGGGCGCCGGCGTCGCGCTCTCGTATATGCCTGGCATGCCGCCGTTCATCCTGCCCAGCGAGGTCGTGCTCGACGTCCTCCTCCCGCCCATTCTCTACGCCGCCGCGATCAGCGTTCCGATCATCGATTTCCGCCGAAACCTGGGAACTATCACGAGCCTGTCCGTGGTCCTGGTCATTGTTACCGCGTTCGGCGTCGGCTTCCTGCTCTACACACTGCTGCCCGACCTCAACTTCGCCGCTGCCGTGGCGCTGGGAGCGATCATCAGTCCACCGGATGCCGTGGCCGCGACATCCGTTGGACGTCGCCTTGGTCTTCCCCCGCGCATCCTCACGATGCTCGAGGGCGAAGGGCTTGTCAACGACGCGACAGCGCTGGTGCTCTTGCGGTCTGCGGTCGCCGTGGCGGGCGGCGCGATCATCAGCCCCTGGGACGGTGTGGTCGACTTCTTCTACGCGGTGGTCCTTGCCATCGCAATCGGGCTGGCAGCCGGCTTCGTCACCGTGTTCGTGCGATCCAAGTTGAACGACCCCGTACTCGACACCGCGATCTCGCTCGCCGTCCCCTTTATCGCGTTCTTGCCCGCAGAGGGAATTCACGCCTCAGGAGTGCTGGCCGTCGTGGTCGCCGGCCTGTACACGGGGCATGCCAGTCCCGCGATCTTCACCGCGCAGTCCAGGGTCAGCGACCGCATCAACTGGCGCACCGTTCAGTTCCTGCTTGAGAACGCAGTCTTCCTCGTCATCGGTCTTGAGATCCGAACGCTCATCGAGAACGTTGCACCGGGAACCATCAGCGCAGCCAATGCGGTGTTCATCGGGCTCATCGCCACGGCTGCGCTGATCGTGCTGCGATTCCTCTGGGTAGGGCCGCTTGTGCTTGGGTTGCACGCACAGGCCGCCCGCACGGAGAAGAAGACGCTCGGCCTCTGGTTGATGCTGGGGTACTTCCGCACTCATCCCAGTACGAGCCGCCTGAAGACCAAGCAACGCATTCGGGCGGAGAAACTCTACGCACGCCGTCGAGCCGATCTCACGCAGCTGCGTGACGAGGCCATCGATTGGCGTGGGGGAATCGTGCTGGGCTGGTCAGGCATGCGAGGTGTAGTCACGCTTGCCGCAGCCCAGTCGCTGCCGGAGGAAACGCCGTACCGCGAGCAGCTCATCCTCATTGCCTTCACCGTCGCCGTGGTGACGCTCGTCGTGCAGGGCGGCACCCTGCCGTTGCTGATCCGTGTGCTCGGCATCCAGGGCGTGGATGAATCGAAGGACCGCGAGCAGCTCGCCACTCTCCTCGATGAGATCAGCTACGACGGACTTGCCGTGCTGGATGACCCCGCGGCAGCGATCAACCATGACGACGTGATCGACCCTGACGTCGTCGAGCGCGTACGCCAATCGTCGTTCCTCCGTTCGGAGTCAGCCTGGGAGCGCGCGAACGACCTGGGCGCCGGCTCTGGGGAGACGCCGCACCGCACCTATCGACAACTCCGGATGGCCGTCGTCGATGCGGAGCGCCAGAGTCTGCTCGCTGCCAGAGGGCGTGGGGACTACCCGTCGCGCATCCTTGCCCAAGCGCAGGCGATGCTCGACCTTGAGGAAACCCGACTGCGTCCACCGCGCTCTGAACACTAGGTCGGGCGGGAACTCCACCCACATCGCGATCGCGATACCAACGCTGGTTCGCGGTGCAGCGTCCCATTGTCCGATCCGAAGCATATTCATACACTCGGATCACGGCCGCCATGGCCGTCACGCAGTCACGCGATGTCGCCGATTGCGAAG
This sequence comes from Leifsonia sp. Y878, assembly GCF_057669685.1. Lineage (NCBI taxonomy): Bacteria > Bacillati > Actinomycetota > Actinomycetes > Micrococcales > Microbacteriaceae > Leifsonia > Leifsonia sp. Y878. The sequence continues at coordinate 393,553 of NZ_JBYHFS010000001.1, forward strand.
CGACGCTGAGGAGACGGTGATGGCACTCAAGTTTGGACTGTTGGTGTTGGTGGAAGCCCAACCGGGTAAAGGGCGAGATGTCTGGGACTTCCTGGCCTCTGCTCGCGAAATCGCGGCCGGGGAACCTGAGACCAAGACCTGGTACGCCTTCAAGATCGACGACACGCACTTTGGAATCTTTGACACGTTCGAGACGGAAGATGGCCGGCAGGCGCACCTCACCGGCGCCATCCCGGCTGCCGTTGCGGAGAACGGGCCACAGCTGCTGGTCGGCGACCCTGACATCAGAAAGATCGACCTCATCGCCGTCACCTAGCTCGCTACAGCGGATCGGGGCTGGCCTCAAGCGGCTCGTCGTGATGGATGCGATCGGTCAGCCTCACCAGGGGTTCTCGGCTGCCGCCCCATTGCAAGGCGATGATCTCGGCCGCGATTGACACCGCGGTTTCTTCCGGCGTGCGCGCGCCCAGATCCAAGCCGATCGGGCTGTGGAGTGCCGACAGTTCAGGCTCGTTTACACCAGCGGCGCGCAGCCGAGCGAGTCTGTCCTCGTGCGTGCGTCGGGATCCCATGGCGCCGATGTAGGCGACCCGTGGGCCGCGCAGGGCCACTTGCAGCAGCGGGACGTCGAACTTGGGATCGTGGGTGAGCACGCAGATCACAGTTCGCGCATCGAGCAGTCTTGTGGCGTACTGCCCTGCGAGGTAGTTGTGCGGCCAAGCCACGATGACCTCAGCCGCGGCAGGGAATCGGGCGGGGGTGGCGAACACTTCGCGGGCATCACACACCGTGACCCTGTAGCCGAGGTAGGTCCCGAGTGTGGCCAGCGCCGCAGCGAAGTCGATGGCGCCAAAGACCAGCATGCGCGGCTTGGGGGCGAAGCTCTGGAAAAACACCCGCATCCCGGTGTCCTGACGTTCCCCGTTGGGCCCATAGGGGAGAGTGCCATTCCTGCCGACCGCCAGCATCCCCTGGGCGTCCTCTCCGACAGCGCGATTCGCCTCCGCTGATCCGAGATCACCGCTGATTGAGTGCGGGCGCACCACAAGATGGCGGCCGATCCAACTGGCATCCGGATGCTCGATCACGGTTGCGACGGCCACCGGCACGTCGTTCCCAATGTCTGTTCCGAGTACGGAAAGGTCGGCGAACGTGTGCGGTGAGATGGGTTCAACGAAAACGTCCAGGATGCCGCCACACGTCAGGCCGACCGAGAAGGCGTCTTCGTCGCTGATGCCGTAGCGCACCAGTTCTGGCTTCCCCTCTGCGATCACCTGGGTGGCCAGCTCGTAGACCGCGCTCTCAACACACCCGCCGGATACGGACCCGACGACTGCCCCCTGCGCGGTGACCAGCATCGATGCCCCGGCAGGCCGCGGTGCCGATTGGAAGGTGCGCACGACCGTTGCCAGTCCGGCCACCTCGCCGGTGTGCCACTCGGCCAACAATGTGTCGAGAACGTCACGCATGGCTGAGGCTCCGTTGCTGCGTGGTCACTGCGGTGATTTCTGACCTACGCGCTTGCCAACGCGGAACGCAACGAACGCGACAGCGGCGAGCACGCCGATGAGACGCCCTGGCTGGGAAAGCTGGTCCATGACCATTCGGCTCATGAACGAGAACGCATTCAGGCTGTTGTCGGGGGCGGTGGAGGAGTGCGCCGCGTTCGAATGGGTGGCGGCTCGTGTGGAGGTGGTGGCGCTGCGCGCCGTGGCTTCGGGTCCGCTAGCCGCGCTGGTAGCTCCGGCCACCTCTGGCCCGGTCTGCTGCGTCGCTTCCCCGAGCATTGCCTGAAGGTTGTCGGCGAAAAGAGACATCATTTGATCGGTCACGCCGCCAATGATGCTCTTGCCCATCGCTGCGACCTTGCCGGAGAGATCGACATTCGCCGTGACGAAACCGGTGGTGTGCCCGTCTGACTCGGCGAGCACCAGCGTCGCAGACCCCTGCGCGGTGCCTTGCCCCCTCGTCTCCTGGGCCCGGCCGTCGAACACGGCCCGATGCTGGTCGGCGTCTCGTTCAGCCACGGTGAGCTGGCCGCGGTATTGCATGGCAATTGGACCCAGCTTCACTTTCATGGCCACCTGGTAGGTGTCGTCAGAGAGCTTGTTCAGGATCTCGGCCCCCGGCACGCAGCCGGCCACCCGTTCAAAATCCATCAGGGCATCCCAAACCTGGTCGATGGGTGCATCAACGCTGAAGGTGCTTTCAATCTGCATGGCGGTGTCCTCTGTTCGTCATCTGGATGCGGTCGAGTGAAGATGTTCGGGGTGAATGGGCGCAGCACCATTCGTGTCGGTGTGAATCGCCCTGGCGACATCCGCCAATGCCGCGTAGCTGTGTCCGCTGACAAAGGCATCGCAGTAGGGGAGCGCAGCCGCCATGCCGCCGACCAACGGCTGGTAGCCCTCCGCAGACTTGCGCGGGTTCACCCAGACGATCGTGCGCGCGAGCAGCCGGAGGCGCTTCATCTGAACGGCGACCTGATCGGGGTCATCCTGCGCCCAGCCATCCGACAACACGACGACTACGGCGCCCCTCGCGAGACCGCGACGGCCGTACTCATCAATGAAACTGCGGATGCTCTCCGCGAGCCTGGTTCCGCCAGCCCAGTCTGGCGCGTGCTCGGCCGCACGGGCCAGCGCCCGGTCAGGGTCGCGGGCCGTCAGTTGGCGCGTCAGCCGCGTCAATCGGGTCGAGAAGACGAAGGCCTCCGCCCGCGCGCCCGCGACGGCGCCCTGCAGCAAGGAGAGGAAGACGCGCGTGTACGGCTCCATCGAGCCGGAGACGTCGCAGAGCAGCACAAGCTGGCGCGGCCGCGCTGTGCACTCGGCGTATATGAGCCTCTGCGCATCGCCACCGGTTCGATGGGCTGCCCGCACTGTGCGGCGGAGGTCGACCCTGCCACCGTGCAGCGAGGGGCGTGTTCGACGGCTCAGCCTGACCGGCGTCGACATCACCAGCTTCCGCACCAGCTCGTGCATGTGCAGCAACTCCTCAGGCGTGAGCTGCGCGAATGACGTCTCATGAAGGCGTTCGTCGACGGATGCGGCGGCAAGAATCGCGTCGCGCGTTGACTCCTGCGAGTCGTCACCGTCACCGCCTCCGCCGGTACCGACAGTGACGGCGGGATCAACACTCGGCACGTCCTGGGGCGATGCCTCAGGGCGCTGATCGCTGGCCGTTGGCCGTGCTGGCGATGGCGCCATAGTCGGCGGTGCATTCGGGTCGCCGCGGCTCTCTGCAGGGTCGCCGGTTCCCGCGAAGATTGCCGCGAACGCCGCGTCGAACAGGTCGAGCTGGTCCCTGCCGGTGACGAACACGACCCTGCACGTCCAATACAGTGCGTCGATGGTGAGGGGCGGAACAAGACGAAATGCCCGGGAGAGTCTCGCCGCACGATCGGGGGAGCTGGGCAGTCCAGCCCGCCGCAGCGCCGTCGTGATCCCCACCGCCAGCGATGCGGCTTCGACGCTGGGTGCTGGGTGGCGACGTTGTTCAGCCATGCTGACCCTCGTGCTGTCCCTGGCTCTCCATCAGCCAGGCGGCGCCTCGCGCAGTTCCGAGCTCGCGATCGTCACGGTTCTTGAGGAGCGATCCCCAGGTGCGATCAATGCTCGGTACATCGAGCCGGTCGACGCCCAGCACGGTCAGCGCCGACACCCAGTCGATCGCTTCTGCGATGCCAGGGGGTTTGTCGAGATCGAGCGAGCGCAGCCGGGCGACGGCCGATGCGGCCTGCAGTGCAAGCGGTTCCGCGCTCTGTGGGACCTTCCGGCGCACGATCTCTGCGATTCGATCCGGCGATGGGTAGTCGATCCAGTGGTACAGGCATCGGCGGGTCAGCGCGTCGTGCAGGTCACGGGTGCGATTTGATGTCAGGACGACGACAGGGGGATGCGACGCGCGTACCGTGCCGAGCTCCGGGATTGTGACGGCGGCCTCTGCGAGCATCTCGAACGTGAATGCTTCAAACTCGGCATCCGCCCTGTCGATTTCGTCGAGCAACAGCACAGCCGGACGCGGGCCGCGATGCTCGATAGCCTTGAGTAGCGGCCGGCGCAGCAGGTACTCCGGCCCGAACAGTTCTATCTCGTCTACATTCGACCTGTTTGCCTCTGCCAAGCGGATGCCGAGCAATTGGCGCGGATAGTTCCACTCGTAGAGTGCTTCCCCGGCATCGATGCCCTCGTAGCACTGCAGCCGGAAGAGCGGAGTGTCGAGCACCCGTGCCAGCGCGAGCGCTGCCTCAGTCTTCCCCACGCCGGGTTCGCCCTCGAGCAGGATGGGCTGCGGCAGGCGCACAGCCAGGAAGAGGGCGGTGGCCAGGCCCGCATCGGCCAGATAGCCGACATCGTCGAGAGCTGTGCGCAGTGCCTCGACGTCTGGAATTTGGCTACGCACGTCATCCGTTGCGCCCGGTCGGGTCGAATCGATCATCGTGGCCCTCGACATCCTCGGCCACGAGGCGAGAAATCACCGGGCGGCGACATACTGTTCCGGGCTGGCGAGGAAGGTTGTCTGGCAGGAGGCAGAGCAGAAGTAGTACGTCTCACCGTTGACATCGACATGAATGGATGCCGACACAGCGGCGACTGACATGCCACAGACCGGATCGACGGCGATGGTTGATGCCTGCTGGGTGCTGGGCGGTCGGAACGTCGCGCGCTCCTGAATCAACTGCGCAAAGATCGACACCGCGATCTCTCCCGGCGTCTTGGCGCCGATGTCGAGCCCAGCAGGACTGTGCACCCGGATGCGATCCGCCTCTGCAGCGCCCAGCGAACTCACCACTGCTGCGCCGCGCCGTGGGCTGGCAACCAGGCCGACGTAAGGCACCTGCGCTATCAACGCCGCTTCAAGGGCCGGCTCCTCGTCGCGGCCGTGTGAGGCAACAACAAGAGCGGCGTCATCGGGTGCTGGGTCCACCGACAGGCCATCCCGGAGGGCCATGCTCCACCCTGCCGCGGTACCGACGGCGACGATGGCATGCGCAATCGGGGTGGTACCGACCACGACGACCCGGGGAGCCGGAAGCCTGGGTTCGAGGAAAATCTCAATGGCGCCGCCGCTCAGGCACGGGTTCGTCACTTCGACCACGCCGGACTCCGGCTCCGCAGACGGTTCGCCAGGCAACACCCTGAGCAGCAGCGGTTCACCGGTCGAGAGCGTCATCAAGCCGTATTGCCGAACGGATGCTTCGACGCAGTTGCCGCCGACGAATCCGTCGATCTCGCCGCGTGCGTTCACCAGCGCGGTGTCTCCTGGCCGTGTGCTTGTCGGCCGTTGCGCACGCACGACGGTGGCGCGCACGAACGCTTCGCGGCGCGCTGCGAGTTCGTGCGCGCGCGTGGACAGGGTGTCTCCCTGTGATGCGGGGTCGGGCGGTGACTCCACGTCGGGCGGTGGTGCCATGTCGGGTGACGTTGCCATGTTAGATCGGGGGCCGTGCTCTGCCCTGCATGGCCTCCCAGACCCTGGCTGGCGTGCACGGCATGTCCATATGGGTGACACCGAGCGGCGAGAGTGCGTCGACGATCGCGTTGACGATGGCCGGGGGAGACCCGACTGTGGCCGACTCTCCGATGCCCTTTGCGCCGATCGGGTGATGCGGCGACGGGGTGACGGTGAACCCGGTCTCCCAATTCGGAACTTCCATCGCGGTGGGGATGAGATAGTCCATGAATGTGCCGCCCAGGTTGTTGCCTGCCTCGTCAAACTCGATGAGCTGCATAAGCGCCATGCCAACGCCATCCGTCAGACCGCCGTGCACCTGGCCCTCGATGATCATGGGGTTGATGCGGGTTCCACAGTCGTCAACGGCGATGAAGCGTCGTACCGTAACGTGGCCGGTACCTGGATCGATGTCGACAACGCAGATGTATGCACCGTACGGGAACGTTAGATTGGGCGGATCGTAGGTCACCTCCGCGTCGAGGTTGCCATCCACGCCCTCGGGGAGCGCCACAGTGCCATGCGCGCCCATCGCAATTTCTGCGATGGTTTTTCCCACGCTCGGGTCGCCGGTCACGAACCAGCGGCCCTTCTCCCATTCCAGGTCTTCCGGTCGGGTCTCCAGCATCGCTGCGGCGATCAGTCGCGCCTTCTCACGCACCTTCCTGGCGACGAGAGCCACCGCTCCGCCGCTGACGGGCGTCGACCGGCTGCCATAGGTGCCCAGACCGAACGGGGTCTGGTCGGTGTCGCCGTGCACGACGTCGATGTCCTCAGGGGGGATGCCTATCTCCTCCGCCACGATCTGGGCGAAGGTTGTTTCGTGTCCCTGCCCCTGGCTCTGGACTGAGATTCGTACGACCGCTTTGCCCGTCGGATGGACGCGCAGCTCCGCGCCGTCGTTCATTCCGAGGCCGACGATGTCCATGTGCTTTCGGGGTCCGGCGCCGACAGTCTCCGTGAAGAAGGCAACGCCGATGCCCATCAGTTCGCCGCGTTCCCGCTTCTCTTTCTGCTCGCGCCGAAGCTCGTCGTACCCGGCAATCTCCATCGAGAGCCGCATCGTCGCTTCGTAGTTGCCTGAGTCGTACTCCCACCCGGTCTTGTTCGGGTATGGAAACTGGTCTGGCTGTATGAAGTTCTTCAGCCGGAGTTCAGCGGGGTCGATCTCGAGCTTGTGGGCGAGCATGTCCACCAGCCGCTCGACCAGGTACACGGCCTCCGTGACCCTGAATGAGCAGGCGTATGCCACGCCCCCAGGCGCCTTGTTCGTGTAGACGCCGGTCACTGTGCAATGCGCAGCCTGGATGTCGTAGCTGCCGGTGAAGATGTGGAAGAACCCCGCAGGGTACTTCGTCGGCTGCGCCGTCGCGTTGAAGGCGCCGTGGTCGGCGAGGACGTTGGTGCGCACGGCGAGAATCTTGCCGTCCTTCGTCGCCGCGATCTCGCCCTGCATGATGTAGTCGCGGGCGAAGGAGGTCGACATGAGGTTCTCCGACCGGTCTTCCACCCACTTGACCGGCTTGCCGGTGACGATGGACCCGACGACAGCGAGGATGTATCCAGGGTAGATCCCGACCTTGTTGCCAAAACCGCCGCCGATGTCGGGGGACACGACCCTGATCTTGTGCTCGGGGATGCCTGCGACAATCGCGAACAAGGTGCGGTGCGCGTGCGGGGCCTGGCTGGTCTCGTAGAGGGTGAGCGTTCCGTCGATCGGATCGAAGTCGGCGACGGCGCCGCAGGTCTCCATGGGCGCAGGGTGCGAGCGTGGATAGACAATCTCTTGCGAGATGATCACGTCGGCTGTGGCGAAGACGGCGTCGGTGGCAGCGGCGTCTCCCGCCTCCCAATCGAAGATGTGGTTGTCGGTGCGGCCGTCCATTTCGTCGCGGACGACGGGAGCGTCGGCATCCATCGCCCGTCTGGCGTCGACAACGGCGGGCAGTACGTCGTATTCGACCTCGATGAGTTCCAGTGCATCACGCGCTGCATAGCGGTCCTCTGCCACGACGAACGCAACCTCCTGGCCCTGGAAGCGCACTTTGTCCGTGACGAGCACGGCCTGGACGTCAGCCGACAGGGTGGGCGCCCACGCCAGGTTGAGTCCGAGGAGGTCTTGTCCCGTGATGACAGCAACAACGCCAGGGTGGGCAAGTGCTGCGGTGGTGTTGATGGAGACCAAGCGGGCATGCGCGACCGGCGCGCGCAGAATGGCGCCGTGCAGCATGCCAGGCAGCACGATGTCATCGACGTAGTGGCCCTTCCCCCTCACGAAGCGTGGATCTTCCTTGCGCTGGATGCGGCCGTAGCCGATCGGGCGGTCCTCGTCTCCGGCTGCAGGGTTGGCGGGGTGGTCGAGTGCGATAGTCATGCGCTGACCTCCTTTTCAGTGGCGTCGGCGATGCGTTCGTGTATCTCGACCATTTCGTCTGTCTCGGCCATCTCAACCTGCTCGATCACAACATCCGCTTCGGGGGCGGCCTGTGGATGTTCGGCTGCCCACTGCACCGATCTGACGATGGTGGCGTAGCCCGTGCACCGACACATCTGGCCGGAGATTGCCTGGCGGATCTCGGTGTCGCTGGGGTGGGGATTGTTGTCGAGCAGCGAGCGGGCGGTGAGCATCATGCCTGGGGTGCAGAAGCCGCATTGCAAGCCGTGTTCCTCCATGAATCCCTGCTGCACGGGGTCGAGCGTGCCGCCGACGGCCAGTCCCTCCACCGTGGTGATGGCATGCCCGTCCGCCATGGCGGCAAGCACGGTGCATGACTTCACGGGTTGGCCGTCCATGAGCACCACGCAGGTGCCGCAATTGGACGTGTCGCACCCCCAGTGCGTGCCCGTCAGTCGAAGTGTGTCCCTGATGAAATGCACGAGCAGGACACGCGGCTCGATCTCCCGTGTGACGTCGTCGCCATTGACCGTCATGCTCACCTGCATCGGCTTCAGCCTTCCTGTGGGGTGTCGGCGATGGCGCGCGCCGTGGCACGCTGCAGCACCCTGCGGGTGAGCTCGTCGGCGAGATGGAGTTTGTAGTCGATCGGCCCGCGTTGGTCGGCAACCGGTTTTGCGGCTGCCGCGGCGAGCCGACCGGCCTCGATGAACAGCTCAGCTGAGGGCTTCTGCCCCCTGAGCACAGCTTCGGCAGTGGGGATGGTTCCCTCGATCCCGACCGCCGTGAGACCGAGTGCGGCGTCGGCGATGGTGCCGTCATCGGCGAGTGTCACCGCGGCGCCGGCCGCCACGATCGCCCAGTCTCCAACGCGGCGCTCCACCTTCTCGTAGGCGCTGCCCGTGAGCGGATGAATGGGGAAACGGATCTCGCACAGTATCTCGTTGTGGGCCACGGCCGTCTCATACGGGCCCTGGTGGAATTCGGTCATGGGGATGACGCGCTCGCCGCCTGGTCCGCGGATCACGACTTCTGCGCGCAGGACATCGCACACGGTGGCGAGATCCTCCGCGGGATCTCCCTGGCACAGCGAGCCACCGATGGTTCCGCGGTTACGCACCACTGGGTCAGCAATCACACGCTCGGCGTCGGCGATGATCGGGAACAGGCTCACGACATCCGCTGATGCAAGGAGTGCGGCGTGCCGTGTCATCGCGCCCACCCGCAAGCGATCATCCTGTCTCAGGATGAAGTCGAGTTCGAAGAGGTCGTTGATGTCGATGAGCCATTCCGGCCTGGCCAGCCGGAGACGCATCATCGGGAGCAAGCTGTGCCCGCCGGCGACGACCAGGGACTCAGGTCCGTGCCGGTCGAGAAGGGCGATGGCGTCGTCGACATTTGTGGCTCTGACATAGTCGAATGGAGCCGGAATCTGCATTGTGGCCTCCTCATCTTCGAGTGGCCCACAACGTGAGCTTGGCTCAACTAGCTCACATCTTGCCCTGCCGTTTCGGTGATGTCAATATTTCTCCAACCGGCGCGACGCGTTCGGTGGCACGGACGACTCGCCAACGGTGGCGGGGGGAGTGGGCAACGATGATCGCGGTGGCGTTGTGCCTCTCTGTTGCCGCGATGGTCGTTGCGATCAGGCATCAACGGCCCGGTGCTCGCACTGTTGCGGGATCTGTTGCGGGATCTGTTGCGGGACCTGTCGCACGACCCGGTGCACAGTTTGTGCGTGGGCGACAGGTGAGCGGTCGGTGGCTACTCGGAGCATCGACGACGGTCTCGATGCTGGGCATGGGCGCGCTCATGTTCGTCCCCCTGCTGCTGCCGGAATTCACGTCGCTCATGACGGTGGCACTCGGCGGAGCGCTGCTGCTCATCGTGGTGACGATGGTCGCCGTTGATCGGATGCGGAGACTGTCAGCGCTGGGCAGCGGATCGATCCAGCATTGGCAGAAGTGTGTCGGGGGCCTTGCCGTCGTCGATCTTGGCTTCATGTCGCTCGCTGTGCTGGTGATGCCGGCTCATGGAACTCTCCAGGTGGCGACGCAGTCGCTGGCGGCCGCTACGGCCTCTGCGTCAGTGATGGGCGATCAGCATGCGATGACGGAGGGTGGCGTGATGATGTGGGCCGTGCTTGCGACGTGGCTGGCGTGTGCTGCCATCCTGGTTGCCCCTGCGCTGCGGGCAGAACGGAGTATCGGCGTTTCGCACGCCGTGTGTTCAGGGCTGATGATCGCCGCGATGGCGGTGCTTGTGCTCGCCGGAAGCTAGCCGGCAGCGTGTGGCGTGTCAGTCGTCTTCGGTGTCGTTGTCTGCAAAATGTTCGATCGCGGCGGCCTCTTCGGCCGCCTCAGCGACGGGTGCTTCATCGCTTTCGTCGGCCTCATCAGCCTCATCAGCCTCATCAGCCTCGTCGGCGTGACCAGCAGCTTCAGCCCGTGTGCCTTCGTCGAGCGTACCGGTGCCGTCCGGGTAGCCGGCCTCATCTGGATACTCGAGATCCGCCGCCGGGGTCTTCTTGTCTTTGTTGTCAGGATCGGTCATGGTCGCAGGCCTCAGTCGCGCTGGGGCAGCTCTTGCAATGCCCACGTGTTGCCGTCGGGATCGGCGAAATAGACGAAACGACCCCAGCTCTGTTCGTCAACCGGACTGGCATCCACGCCGGCAGCCACAAGCTGGGCACGCGCCGCATCGGCGTCGGCGACCACGATCTGGATGCCCTTCTGCGAACCGGGTTGCATCTCAGTGATCCCCTCGCCGAAGCAGATAGAGCACGCCGAGCCGGGCGGCGTGAGCTGCACGAATCGCAGGCTCTCGTTCACTCGCTCGTCGAAGTCGGCATTGAACCCGACCTGGTCGACATAAAAGGCTTTAGCCCGGTCGACGTCGGTGACGGGGAGTGCGACGAGTTCGATTTTCCAGTCCATGCGTATCCTCCAGGCCGTGACGCATGCTCGTCGAGCATGACACTGCCGAGGCTATCGCTGTCGGGGTCGCCCGAACAGATCCCAAACCGGCCTACACAAACGAGCGCGTCTCAACCAATTCATAGATGGCTTCCCCCCGGGGGCGCTGTTGCACCGCGAGGAGCCACATACCGGATACCGTGCGACCCCGCTGGTCGACCGGATCAACGAGGAGTGCCGGAAGATCGCCGAAACGATCGGGCTCCAGCGCGATGCGCGGTGGGTACTTGGTGAGATGTGGCCCGCGAAGTGCTGCGAGGATGAATCCTGTTTTCATGGGCTATACCTTCCGCTCAGTGACTATGGAGCACTATCGGCACGGTGCAGCGACACGTAAGCCTGCTCTGTCCTCTGGGTGTGCCGAGGCGGCTGGCGAGGCCGGCGGTTAACGTCGAGTGCACCGGATGCCAGGCATCCGGTGCACTCGTGGTGAACGGCTAAACGCTATCCGACTTCGGTGGGTGCGGTCGGGGCCGTTGCGAGGATATCGATGACGAACACGAGGGTGTCAGTGCCACTGATGCCGGCCTGTTCGTTGCCCGCCTCGCCGTAGCCCTCAGCCGGCGGGATGACGACCAAGACCTGTGAGCCGACGGTCTGGCCGACCAGTGCAGCCTTGAACCCGGGAACGACCTGATCGGTGGCGAGCGTTGTGGGGCCTGCGGTCGTCCACGAGCTGTCGAAGGTCTTGCCGGTGGCCCAGACGACGCCGGTGTACTCAAGAGCGACGGTGTCGCCGTCGGCGACGACTGCGCCGTCACCCTTCTTGAGGACGGAGATCTGGAGATCACTCGGGGCGTCGGTGCTCGGAATCGTGATGGTCGGCGAGCCGTCCTTGGCCAGCTTGACGGTGGGGAAACCGTCCTCTGCCGGCTGGTCGACGCCGGTCGCGCGAGACGGAACAACCTCGTTGACGTCAATGACGAAGATCATCGAGTCGTCTGCACCCACACCGAAGTCGGTGGAGCCCGTCTCGCCGAACGCCTCGTCTGGCGGCATGATCGCCACGACGCGGTCGCCGGTCACAGAACAGTTGAGGGCCTTCACGAGACCGGTGATGTACTGGGAGTCGTCGACGGTGAGGGTCGCTGTTGCGGCCTCATCGCCATAGCCGGTGCTGTCGATGGTTTCGCCCGAGGTGGCGTTGTATGCCGTGTACGAGATGTACAGCAACGAACCGTCTGTTGCTGCCTCGTCGCCATCGCCTTCGATGACAACGCTGCGCTCCGTGGTCTCTGTGGTGAGCGGCTCGTCAAAGGTGACAGTGGGCTCGGTGCCGAAATCGCCGCTCACCGAGATGGCGTCAGAGTTCGTTCCTGAGGTCGTGCATTCATCCGTCACCGAAGCGGCGTCGGTGTTCGCAGCGTCATCACCGCTGCTACTGCAGGCGGTGAGGGCGAGAGTAACGCCGACGATCGTAAGAATTGCGGGGAGTTTGGGCACGAGAAGTCTTCCTGTACGAGGTGAATCGAGAATTCGACCCCTTCAGAGTGCCCGGTCTACCTTTGAAGAACCTCAGTGCGACCTGAGTTTCTGCCAAGGTGCGGCTAGTCGCCTTGCTTGACCAGCGTGCCGATGTCTGCCCCGGATGCATCGAGCACCGTCATGATCTCGCCGTCGAGTGTGGCAGACGCCGCGTCCGACAGCCAGGTGTCAACGCCGTCACAGGCCATCCGCGTCGAACCGATCTCGGTGAATGTGACGGTGGTGTCGTCATCCGCGCTCCAGCCGCCGATCAGGCGGTTGCAGCCGTCAGAGCCCGACAGGTCACCGGCGTCGGCAAGTTCGAGGTAGGCGTCCCCCGACTCTGGGGATGCACCCCAGACGCCGGGAATGCCCGCTTCGGCCGAGGAGCCGGAAGCGGCGCAGCCGGTGAGCAGTGTCACGGATGCGGCGAGTGCAATCAGAATGAGTGAGGCCTTCATGGACAACACCATACTGGGATGAGGCCGCGCCATGCCGGAACGAGCCGGCACATCGACTGCGTGCCTGTGCCGGAATGGATGATGTCGTTCAGTCGTCGAATCCACGCGCCGTCAGGGCTTCGCCGATCGCGTCTGCCGCGTACAGCGAACGCACGACGACAGGGACGGCCAGCGCAACCATTGAGCCCTGCACGCCCCTGGCTTTCCGTGCCTCCAGTACCTCTGTGACGATGTCGGCGATGAGCGGAATGCATCGGATAGTGAGAGCGACGAGCAAGCCGACGCGATCGGTATCAACCCACCGGCGGAACGGCCGGAGCAACACCTGGAACGTCTCAAGCACGGACGTGACGGTTGTCGTCAGCGTGAACAGCGCAGCGAGAGCGACCGCAATGAGCAAGCGACCGGCCATCAGCGCGGCGACAACCCAGCCGGCGAAAATCGCCTGCAGCGGCACGGCAATCACGAGCAGCCACAGGACCGGTGCCACCTGGGTCCACACAACCCGAAGCGGTACCCCGGCCAGAAGAATGAGCACGACCACGCCGCCAAGGGCAGCGGCCAGATACCAGGGATCGGAGATCAGGCTGACGCCGATGACGCTCACCGCCAGCACGGTGAGCTTCAATAGCGTTGGCGTCCGATGAACGAAGGAGCGCCCCGGATAGTAGAGGCCGATCATGCCAGCAGTGACCTGTATGCCCCGAGTGCGGCGTCCGGCACGTCGTCAGCGACGACGCGTCCGTCTTCGAGGACGATGACGCGGTCGAATCGCTCCAACAGGCTCAGGTGATGAGTGACGATGATGACCTGCTGGCTCATCGATTCGAACTGCTCTGCAATGAGTCGGGCGTTGCGGGCGTCGAGCAGCGTCGTCGGTTCGTCGGCGACGATCACGTCGGGTTCGGCGACGAGAACGGATGCCAGGGCCAACAGCTGCTTCTGGCCGCCAGACAAACGGTGAGCGGGGTGCTCAGCGTGTGCGGTGAGGCCGAATCGCTCCAGCGCCGCTGCCGTTCGCGCTGCGCTCTCTGCAGCCCCCAGTTTGTGTCGCCGGAGCGTGAATGCCACGTCTTCCTGCACCGTCGGCATGACAATCTGATTGTCAGGGTTCGTGAAGATGAAGCCGATTCGGCGGCGCACCTCTTTGGCGTGCCGCGCGACGTCGAGCCCGTCTACCGTAACCGTGCCTGTGTCGGGCGTGACGAGTCCGTTGATGAGTCTGGCGAGGGTCGACTTGCCAGACCCGTTGGCGCCGACGATGCCGATTCGGTGCTCGGACAGCGTGAGTTGCAGGCTGTCGAGCACCCGACGATCGCCGAAGGAGTGGGAGACGTCGTCGAAGCGGATGGTGCTCACGGTGCGACCGGTGCTGGGGTCTCTGGGGCGTCGCGGGTGCCTGGCGTTCGGCGCCAGCGCGCCGGGGAGATCAAGCCGGGGTACGCCTTGTGCACCTGGCGGGCGACCAGGACGGTCACGACGACCTTGATCACGTCACCGGGCAGGAACTTGAGGCTGTCGAGAGCAGCCACCCACAGCGGGATGCCGAGGTTGATGGCGGTGACGGGGATGCCGATGAGGTACACGGCAACGACTCCGCCGAGGAACGTCGCACCGATGGCCTGCCAGAACGGGTAGCGGGGGAGCAAGCGAGCGGTGAGGAAACCGATCACGGCCACACCGAGCAGCCAGCCGTACGGGTAGCCAGCAGCGGGAGAGGTGGTGAACCAGACCAGTCCGCCGCGACCGCCGGAGAGCAGCGGCAACCCGGCAGCGGCCAACACGAGAAGGAGCAAGACGGCCAGAAATCCCTTGCGCGCGCCGAGGATGGCTCCGGCCAGCATGACGCCCAGCGTCTGGAACGTGATCGGCACGGCACCAGCGCCAATGCTCAGTGCGCCAGGAAGGCCAAGGGCAGCAATGATTGCAGCGAAGATCGCGATCTGCGCCAGATCCCTGGCGGTGAGCGTGGATGAAGTCATGTATTTCAATTTAGGATTCGGCTGTAGGCGGATGTCGACGAGTGTCTACAAAGATTTCGTTGGTTTTCTATGATGTTCAGTTTTGCCCGTCGGGGACGTTGGTTTCGAGACGACGGCTCCTTCGTCGCAGTCTCCTCAACCAGCGGCACGTCCGGTCGCAGCGAGGATGGCATCCGCTGCCCGTACCAGCGCCAAATGCGACAACGCTTGCGGCGTGTTCCCCGCTTGATGCTTGCTGGTGACGTCGTACTCCTCAGACAACAGTCCAACGTCGTTCGTCAGGCCGATCAGCCGGTTCATGAGTGCGACAGCATCGTCGGTCCGACCGGATGCCGCGTACTGCTCCACGAGCCAGAAGGAGCATGCAATAAATGGATGCTCACCGGGCTCCAGCCCGTCGACGTCTGCGTGCGTTCGATAGCGCATGAGCAAGCCATCGCGCATGAGGTCGGCTTCAAGTGCGGCAACGGTTCCGAGCATGCGTGGATCTGAGGCACTGCAGAACCCGACCTGGGGGAGTGCAAGGAGCGACGCATCCACTTCGTCTGACCCGAAGTACTGCACGAAGCTGTTGCGTTCCACGCTGAACCCGTGCTCTTCAATGTCTCGGCGCACCTCGTCGCGGAGTGCGGTCCAGCGTTTCAGCGGTCCGGCGAGACCGAATTCCTCAATGCCGCGCACACCACGATCGAAAGCTGCCCACACCATGACCTTGGAATGGGTGAAATCACGGGCGGGGCCGCGTACCTCCCAAATACCGTGATCCGGCCGTCGCCAGTTGTTCTCAAGAAACGACATGAGCGACCGTTGGAGCGGCCAGGAGAATTCGATCTCCTCCACGCCGGCCTCCCGCGCCGAATGCAGGGCCACCATCACCTCGCCGATGACATCGGACTGGAACTGACTCACGGCGCCGTTGCCGACCCTGACGGGAGCCGCTCCGCGGTAGCCGGGTAGCGAGTCGAGTTCACGCTCCGGCAGATAGCGCTCGCCGGCAAGGCCATACATGATCTGCACATCATTCGGGTCACCGGCGATGGCGCGGAGCAGCCAATTGCGCCAGGCCTCAGCCTCGCTCGCATAGCCGTGCGAGAGCAGCACCTGCAGGGTGAGCGCGGCGTCTCGCAGCCACACATATCGATAGTCCCAGTTGCGTGAGCCGCCGAACGACTCGGGGAGCGAGGTGGTCACCGCGGCGACGATGCCCCCTGTCGCCTCGTGGGTCAGCGCTCGAAGCACCAGCATCGACCGCACGACCTCTGCGTGGAATGGTCCGTCGTGGTCGCAGGCCTTCGCCCATTCGTTCCACCACGCCGCTGAGGCGGCGATCACGGCCGGCACGTCGGCGGCTTCGGGTGTCGGGCGATGAGAGGGATACCACGTCAGTTGCAGCTCGATCGTGTCGCCAGCATCCACGGTGAAAAAGGAGACGTGGCGTTTCTCCTCAGCGTGCAGATACAGGCCGCGCACCACGACGGCATCGGGACCGGCCACCGCGATGAGCCCGTGGGTCCGTTCACCTTTGAGCTGGCGCACCCACGGAATGACGGAGCCATAGCCGAAGCGCATACGAAGATCCTGCTGCATCTCGACAGAGCCGGAGATCCCGCGGACGAGGCGCGCGACATCCGCTCGATGATCGCCATGTGGCATGAGATCCACCACCTCCACCTGGCCGGATTTCGTGGTCCAGACCGTGCGGAGGATGAAGGTGTCATCGATGTATTCGCGCGTGCACGTCGCGCTGGGATCAACGGGAGCAACCAGCCAGCGGCCCTGGTCTTCTGCGCCCAGGAGCGCGCCGAATAGCGAGGGAGAATCGAAGCGCGGCAGGCATAGCCAGTCGATGCTGCCATCAGAGCCAACGAGCGCGCCAGTGTAGCTGTCGCTGATGAGGGCATAGTCCTCTATATTCAGCGCCATCCGCTCCTCCTGACTGTTAGCGCGCAGCACCCACCCGTCGTCGGCGGTCGTTCTTGCGACGCAGGTCGCGGTTGAGACGCCGATCACCGTGGTACAGGATCGATGACCAGTCAACAGGCTTTGACGGGTCGACGAGTGACCGTACTTCGGCTACCGGCTTCTTCTTGTCGACGTAGAGCCAGCTGAGAGTGCCGAGCCACAGGTCGACCACCGAGTTTTGGAGCCCAACGTAAGCCCAAGTCGCGTACCCGGCAAGCGACGCATTGAATGCGGCGAAGAGGGCATTTCCCCAGTTCTGTGCCGAGATGTCGCGCACCAGGGTCAGCAGCGAGAACGCAATGATCAGGTAGGGGACGACGACATAGAGCACAGGTGCCGCCGTGCGGTCCTTGACCTTCGGCGTGCGAACGAACGGGATCTTCTCGCCGGTGATGGCCTGCTGGATCGACTTCAGCACACCAGCCAGGTTGACAGGCAGCAGCACGAGGTTGAACCCGTAGATGCGCAAAATGTCGCTGAAGCGGTGGCCGCATGCGCGCAAGTCGCTGCCCATCGCGAGGAAATAGGGAAGCGCTGCCAGGAACACGACGGGGGAGAGCAAACGGCTGTCGTACGGATACGCCAGCAGGAACAGTAGACCGAAGCTGGCCCAGGCGATCGACGCCATGTAGTTGACGCGCAGCCACAGCTCGCGAACCAGGATTCGTTCGCGGCGGAAGCGGCGCTCCCTGACCTGGTCCCACAGCTTGGGGAGGATCAGGAGTCCACCGTTTGCCCAGCGACGGCGTTGCACGACGAGCGAACCGAAGTCTGGGGGAGTTGCAGAGTAGCTGAGGCGTTCGGGGTAGTTCACCAGGGTCCAGCCGTGGGTACCGAGGTCGACGCTCGACTCGGTGTCCTCGATGACCGTGCGGTCCTGGATGTAGGTGGCGATCTCAAAGCCGCCGACGTTCTCAATCTCGACGATGTCTTCGATCGCACGCTTGCGGATGACGGCGTTGGCGCCGACCCAGAAGGTGGCGCCGTAGTAGCTCATGCCCTGGTGCAGGATGTGCTGGAGGTCGGTGGTTGCACCGGCGATGCGTTCGATACGGGTGGGCGCTCCCCGGAATGAGGAATACGGGGTCTGCGTGACGGCGACCCGCTCGTTGCCCGGCTCCTCAAGGAAGTAGACCAGGCGCAGGCAGTAGTCGCGCAGCAGCAGGGAGTCAGCGTCGAGGGTGAGCAGGTACGGGCTGTCAGGAATGACCAGGTCAGCATCGGCTTCGTTGGCGGCGTGACGCAGGACGACGCCGTTCGCCGTCTTCTCCTCGCGCCAGTTGCGGCCCATCAAGCCGATGTAGGAGTTGAGGTTCATCGCCTTGTTCGACTCGTGCGAGAGCGATGAGTACTGTTTGCGCTGGAAGCTGCTCAGGCGAGCAGTGAACGTGAGCTCAAGTCGGCGACGCATCTCAAAGACGCGGTCGATGTCGGGGTATTCCTTCTGGTCAAGCGACGCGTTCAGGGCGAGAAGGTTGAGCCTGAACTCTGAGGCGAGGCCCATGAGGATCTGGTCGATGAAGAACTCATCGACATGGTCTTCCATCGGCTCTGCAGCAGCCATCTCTTCGAGCCAGACCGCGGCTGCCTCGTAGTCCCCGGCGAGTTCCTTGACGTGGCGACGCAGAACGGATGCGCCGCGCTGGCGCTCGTCGTCCAGCTTCTGCCGAGCGGCCTCGAAGCGGGAGCGTGGCCCTTCGAGGGCCTCTTCGATTTCTCCTGGGAGGCGCAGCGTTGCGGCGAGTCGTTCCCGATCGCTGTCGTTGGTCTGGACAGGGGAATCGTCAACCAGAAGCACGATGCGGACATTGGGGAACTCTTGCAGCGCGGCCGACCACAGCGTGCCGCGAACGACGGCTGGCTCTTCTGCATAAGAGGGAACAAGCACCGTGACGGCACTGTCGTAGTCGCGGAAGTGTCGGTCGAGCTCAGCGCGGGGGACGCGAGCGTGGTCGCGGAACCGGTACAGCGCACCCTGGCGGGCGAGCAGGTACATGAACGCGGAGAAGTTGAGGAACGTGACGACGATCAAATAGCTGATCGCTTCCATCGTGAAGCGGAATCCGCCCGGTGATTCGATGAACTCGCGAACGATCGTGGTGAGCACATAAATAAGCCAGAAGACGAACGTGGACAGCATCGCGATGCGTCCCCACATAATCTTGCTCACACTCGGGCGGGGATGCATGATCGAGAGCGGCTCAGATCGGCGCTCCGAACCCCACTGCCGTTTGCGGGCGCGCGATTGTTCCTGTTCAAGTGTCATTTTTTAAGCTTTTCCCCGTACTCATATTTTCGGACCGCACTCGTAGGATAGGGCAATCGTGACAATGTATTGCGTCGTGGTATGCAACTATTGTCACAATTGATACGTGCGCACCCGACCGCATACTCCCTTTTTTCTCCAACGCTGTGAGGTTTTGTGTCTGCGCGCTTTCCCAATCGACGCCTGTCCCTGGTGCGCCTCACCGTGCTCGTCGGAATTGTCGCCGGCGTGGGATTCGCCGGTGTTCAGGGCTGGAAATGGTTCGAGAACGAGTACACGGCCACAACGGATGCCTGGTTCGCCGGCTACGTCGACGTAACGGCCACGCCGCAGTTCACTTTCGAGTCGCCGCGTACCGCCGCAGACAAGAATGTTGTCCTCTCGTTCGTGGTGGCTGACGCCGACTCGGCGTGCACGCCAACGTGGGGAGCCGCATACACGCTGCAGGAAGCATCAGACCAGCTTGACCTCGACCGCCGTCTTGCCCGCCTCGAGCAGCAGGGCGGCAATGCGATGATCTCGTTCGGTGGTTTGTTGAACGACGAGCTTGCCGTGAGCTGCACCAATCCGAGCGAACTGAAGCGTGCATACGCCGATGTGATCGACCGCTACAACGTGCAGTCAATCGACCTTGACATCGAGGGCGACGCTCTCGCGAACACCGAGGCCAACGCGCGGCGGGCGAGCGTGCTCGCCGAGTTGCAGGCCGAAGCCGCTGCTGCCGGCACACCTCTTGCTGTCTGGTTCACCCTTCCCGTCACACCTGACGGCTTGTCCGTTGATGGGACGAACCTCGTTGCCGGCGCACTGGATGCCGGAGTCGAGATCACGGGCGTCAATGCCATGACCATGGACTTCGGCGACAGCAAGCCGGAAAAGCAGTCGATGATCGATGCTGTCACCTCGGCGCTGACCGCGACGCAGCGCCAGTTGGGTGTGCTCTACAGCCGCGCAGACATCAACCTCACAGACGTCACGCTCTGGGGCAAGATCGGGGCAACGCCCATGATCGGTCAGAACGACGTGCGCGATGAGGTTTTCACCCCTCAAGATGCCGAAGCGCTCAATGCCTTCGCCCAGGAGAAGCATGTCGGTCGTGTCTCGATGTGGTCGTCGAACCGTGACCAGAGTTGCGGCCCGAACTACGACGACGTGACTCGCGTCTCTGATGCCTGCAGCGGCGTTGCACAGGGCGAGGAGAGCTTCAGCTTCATTCTGGGAGCAGGATTCACTGGTGTGCCCGATTCCAGGGCTGGCGTCGAAACCACCGTGGAGCCCGTATCCGACGAAGACCTCACCGACGACCCTGCAACGAGCCCGTATCCCATTTGGTCAGAGGATGTCTCTTACCGTGCAGGAACCAAGGTTGTCTGGCACCGCAATGTGTACGAGGCAAAGTGGTGGACAAAGGGCGATGTCCCCGACAACCCCGTGCTGCAGGCCTTCGAAACGCCGTGGACACTGATCGGTCCGGTCATGCCAGGGGAAACCCCGGTGCCGGTGCCGACCATCGAGCCAGGGACTTTCCCTGAGTGGGCGGGCAACCAGACCTATGCCGCCGGCGACCGCGTTCTCTTCGACGGACACCCGTACGAGGCGAAGTGGTGGACCCAGGGCGACAGCCCACAGGCCGCTGAGACCGATCCGGACAGCTCACCGTGGATCGTGCTTGATCCCGCGGACGTGCTCGAGGAGATTGCTGGCGCGGCCACCACATCGGAAACCGCAGCGCCCGCCACTCCGTAGCCGGCCAGGTGCTGTCGCGAGAACGCGGCAGCACGGCTGCACTTTACGTGCGCAAGCTTGCTGCGAGTAGCGAGTAGCGAGTAGCGAGTAGCGAGTAGCTACGCGACGAGGCGTTCGCGCTGGCTTGATGCGCGGGCGCCAGAGGTGACCACGAGATCCGTAGACATCTCTACGTCGTGAGCAACGGCATCCGCAACCGGAGCCTCTGCAATGACAGTCGTGGGGCCTGTTACCGGATCTGCCCACACTGAGATCGGCGCTGGGGTCCAGGGAAGGGCAGCAGGTTCAGCCGTCACCTCTCCGCGCAAGACGGACAGCTGGGTGCGCAACTGGGCAGTGAGCAACTCAGCGATCTGTGTGGTCTTCAAATCGTGGAAGATCACGTCGGTGTCATCGTCGCTGCGCGGCGTGAGCGTCCAGGAGCCAGCGGAACCGATGAGTTCACCAAGCGTGGCCTGAATTGTCTCCAGGATCTGTTCGTCGCTGAGCTCAGGAGCCGGGGGTTGAACGACGGGTGCGACACGACGTCGACGACCGAACATATTGAACCCCTTCCGCGCTGGCAACAGCAGTGATACCAGTCTCGGTCACCACCGCGCTTTTACGGGCCTGACACGCCGTGCGGCGCGGAGCAATCAGCTATTTGAGCGCTTTTCATTCGCTTCCTCGACGACCGTGCCGATCGCGATCGCGGCGCCAATCGCCCATCCGATCCACATGAGGATGAGGCGCCAGTCCCTGGGGCCCTTCCTCGTGGCCTGAATGGTGTTCCAACCGCCGGACAGCACGCTGAGCATCGCAGTGCTAAAGATAAACTTTCGCATTTTTGCCTCCACGACCTAACGTACCTGCCGGTCCGGCTAAATGAACAACTGGTAGTCTGCCGTGAGCAGCAAGGTGTGAACCCCAGAGCTCACGCCGGAACGGACGAGTCATCGCAATCCCAGCCGACACCATACGAACGAACGTGAACACAGGCGCGTTCTCCCTTGTCGTGGTCTCCAACCGTTTGCCGGTTGACCACGTGGTCAACGACGACGGCACAGACGGGTGGTCGACGTCACCCGGTGGCCTCGTGACCGCGCTCGAACCATTGATGCGCGCCTCTGACGGCGCATGGGTGGGTTGGCCAGGGGTGGCCGATCGTGAGTTCGAACCCTTCGAGAACGACGGTATTTCTATCGTCCCCGTTGTCCTCACGAGCGAAGAGCTTGAGGAGTACTACGAAGGCTTCTCCAACGACACGCTGTGGCCGCTCTACCACGACGTCATCTCACCGCCGGCGTACCACCGCGAATGGTGGGACTCGTACGTCAAGGTCAACCGCCGATTCGCCGAAGCCGCCGCCGCAGTCGCGGCGACAGGCGCGACCGTATGGGTGCACGACTACCAGTTGCAGCTGGTGCCACGCATGCTGCGCAACCTCCGCCCCGACCTGGTAATCGGCTTCTTCAACCACATTCCATTCCCGCCATACGGCATCTACTCGCAGCTGCCCTGGCGCAAGCAGATTCTCGACGGCCTGCTCGGCGCCGATCTCATCGGCTTCCAGCGCATCGCCGACGCCGGGAACTTCACCCGCGCCGTCCGGCGACTGTTCGGCTACTCAACGCGTGGCGCCGCCATTGACGTCACGGACCCCGACGGACGCCCGCGTCGCGTCATTGCCAAGCAATTCCCCATCTCCATTGATGCGGACAGCTTCGAAGAATTGGCCAGGCGCCCCGAGATCCAGGCGAGGGCGCAGCAGATCAGGGAAGATCTCGGTAACCCGAAGACGATCATGCTGGGCGTCGACCGCCTCGACTACACGAAGGGGATCGGCCACCGGATCAAGGCATACGGCGAGCTGCTTCGAGAGGGCCGACTGAGCGTCGAAGATGTCACGCTGGTTCAGGTCGCCAGCCCGTCGCGTGAGCGTGTTGGCGCATACATGGCGCTCAGGGACGAAATCGAGCTCGCCGTCGGGCGACTGAATGGTGACTACTCCACCATCAGCAACTCCGCGATCAGCTACTACCACCGCGGGTACCCACGTGAAGAGATGGTCGCCCTGTACCTGGCTGCTGACGTCATGCTGGTGACGGCTCTGCGGGACGGCATGAACCTGGTTGCCAAGGAATATGTGGCCGTGCGGTTCGACGGTGACGGCGTTCTGGTGCTGAGCGAATTCGCGGGTGCCTCTGATGAGCTGAAGCAGGCCGTCCTCATCAACCCGCACGACATCGAAGGCGTGAAGAGCGCTATTTTGCAGGCCGTGCAGATGCCGAAACGTGAGCGGACCAGACGGATGCGCGCACTGCGTAAGCGTGTGTTCGACAACGACGTATCCACGTGGTCGAAGTCGTTCCTGGAGACGCTGACCGGCGGCGCCGCCGTACAGGGCGGTGTGCCAGAGAACCTGGTGGCAGCCCTGCGCGAGCTGTCTGCCAGTGAGACCCTGCTCGTCGCACTGGACTTCGACGGGACGCTCGCTCCTCACGTCGATGAACCGGACGACGCACGGGCCATTGATGGTGCCAGGGAAGCGGTGGAGAGGCTGCTGGAACTTCCCGGCGTTCGCGTCGCACTGGTATCCGGCCGGGCTCTCGAAAGCCTGCGCCATGTTGCCGAACCCTCGCAGGGAGTGCTGCTCGCCGGATCACACGGCATCGAAGTGCAATTCGATACCCCTCACGCCGAAATCACCCTGATCGACTCAGAGCTCGAACAGCTCGACACGCTGGCCAGGGTGCTCGAACGCATCAGTGGCCCGGTAGCGGGCACGTGGATCGAGAAGAAGCCGGCTGGGCTTGCCCTTCACACCAGGCTTGCCGCTCCGCAGGACGGCCCTGCCGTGCAACGCGAAGCCAGGGAACAGGTTGAGGAGCTTCTGCCCGGAATGACAATTCGAGAGGGCAAGAATGTGCTGGAGTTCTCGGTGCGCTCCAGCACCAAGGGCGATGCCCTTGAGCAGCTTCGCGACTACACAGGAGCAACGGCCGTGTTCTATGCGGGCGATGACGTGACCGATGAAGACGCCTTCGCGGTTCTCGGCGACGACGACCTCGGGCTGAAGATCGGGCCAGGAGCCAGCGGGGCCGAATACCGGGTGCGTGGCCCTGAGGAAGTCGCGCAGGTACTTGCCCTGCTCGCCGACTACCGTGCGTCATCAGCGGGCAGCGACGAGCCATCCTCGTCGTAGCTCCGGGAGTCGTGACACCGGGCGTCGGAGCGGACGAGGGAACACTCGCGGAGGTTCTAGACTCATTTCATGCCTGAGAATGATCTGAAACCACGCAGCCGTGTCGTCACTGACGGTATCGAAGCCATGACCTCGCGCGGCATGCTTCGAGCTGTCGGGATGGGAGATGCCGACTGGGAGAAGCCCCAGATTGGTATTGCGAGCTCGTGGAATGAGATCACGCCGTGCAACCTGTCCCTCGATCGCCTGGCGCAGGCATCGAAGGAAGGCGTGCACTCCGGCGGCGGATACCCGCTGCAGTTCGGCACGATTTCCGTCTCAGACGGCATCTCCATGGGACACGAGGGAATGCACTTCTCGCTCGTCTCCCGCGAGGTCATCGCCGACTCTGTCGAGACAGTGATGATGGCAGAGCGCCTCGACGGTTCGGTGCTGCTTGCCGGTTGCGACAAGTCGCTGCCCGGCATGCTCATGGCTGCCGCCCGCCTCGACCTGGCATCCGTCTTCCTCTATGCAGGCTCGATCGCTCCGGGCTGGGTCAAGCTCTCTGACGGCACCGAAAAAGACATCACCATCATCGACTCCTTCGAAGCCGTCGGCGCGGTCAAGGCCGGCCGTATGAGCGCAGAGGATGCCAAGCGCATCGAGTGTGCGTTTGCTCCTGGCGAGGGCGCCTGTGGCGGTATGTACACCGCCAACACCATGGCCAGCGTGGCTGAGGCGCTCGGCATGAGCCTGCCGGGTTCCGCATCGCCGGCATCCGCTGACCGCCGTCGTGACTACTACGCGCACCGCTCAGGCGAGGCTGTCGTCAACATGCTGCGTCTCGGCATCACTGCCCGCGACATCCTCACCAAGAAGGCGTTCGAGAACGCCATCGCCGTTGCCATGGCCTTCGGTGGTTCGACCAACGTCGTACTGCACCTGCTGGCCATCGCCAACGAAGCAGAAGTCGAGCTCACTCTTGACGACTTCAACCGCATCGGTGACAAGGTTCCGCACATCGGTGACCTCAAGCCATTCGGCAAGTTCGTCATGAACGACGTCGACCGTCACGGCGGCGTGCCCGTCGTGATGAAGGCGCTGCTCGAGGCCGGCCTGCTGCACGGAGACGCACTCACCGTGACGGGCAAGACCGTCGCAGAGAACCTCGCAGAGATCGACCCGCCGGCACTCGACGGCACCGTGCTGCGCACGCTCGACAACCCGATCCACCCGAGCGGCGGCATCACGATCCTCAAGGGTTCATTCGCCCCGGAGGGCGCCGTGGTCAAGACGGCCGGCTTTGACGCCACCGTCTTCGAAGGCCCTGCCCGCGTGTTCGAGCGCGAACGCGGCGCCATGGATGCCCTGACAGAAGGCCGCATCAACAAGGGCGACGTCGTCGTCATCACCTACGAAGGCCCGAAGGGCGGCCCAGGCATGCGTGAGATGCTCGCCATCACGGCAGCCATCAAGGGCGCAGGCCTCGGCGCCGATGTACTATTGTTGACTGACGGTCGATTCTCAGGCGGCACAACCGGACTGTGCATCGGCCACATAGCACCCGAAGCGGTGGACGCAGGTCCCATCGCCTTCGTGCGCGATGGTGATCTGATACGGGTCGATATCGCAGCTCGCACGCTTGACCTACTGGTCGACCCTGCCGAGCTGGCCGCCCGCCGTGAAGGCTGGGCTCCGCTTCCTCCGCGCTATACCCGTGGCGTTCTTGCAAAGTATTCCAAGCTCGTGCATTCTGCTGCCGTAGGCGCAATCACAGGCTAACTTTGCCCCCACCATCCGCATTCAATGTAGGGATCTGATCACTCATGACCACGGAATCATCCGCCGTGCCAACGCCCTCTGCTCCGATATCGACTGAACCTCCGCTGCTCACCGGTTCTGGCGCCATCATTCGCACGCTCGAACTGCTCGGCGTCACCGATGTCTTCGGACTGCCAGGTGGCGCTGTCATCCCGCTCTATGACGAACTCATGCAGCAGGATGCCGTCCGACACATCCTGGTTCGCCACGAACAGGGTGCAGGCCACGCTGCAGAAGGCTACGCATCCGCTTCAAACAGGGTCGGCGTCGCCATCGCGACGTCAGGGCCAGGTGCCACGAACCTCGTGACGGCGATTGCCGACGCATACATGGACTCCGTTCCGCTGCTCGCCATCACAGGGCAGGTGTTCTCGACCCTGATGGGAACGGATGCCTTCCAGGAGGCCGACATCGTCGGCATCACGATGCCGATCACGAAGCACTCGTTCCTGGTGCGGAAGCCAGAGGACATTCCGGCTGCCATCGCATCCGCTTTCCACATCGCAAACACCGGGCGCCCAGGCCCCGTTCTCGTTGACATCACCAAGGATGCCCAGCAGAACACGGCACCATTCATCTGGCCGCCGAAGATTGACCTGCCTGGCTACCGGCCGATAACCAAAGCACACGGCAAGCAGGTGCAGGCCGCGGCCCAGCTGCTCGTCGACGCGAAGAAGCCGGTGTTCTACGTCGGTGGCGGTGTCATTCGTGCCCGTGCATCTGCCGAACTGCTTGCACTGGCCGAACTGACCGGGGCACCCGTCGTCACGACGCTCATGGCGCGAGGCGCGTTCCCCGACTCGCACGAGCAGCACCTCGGTATGCCGGGCATGCACGGCACCGTTCCCGCGGTGCTCGCGCTGCAGGAGAGCGACCTCATCATCGCCCTCGGCGCCCGTTTCGACGACCGCGTCACTGGCAAGGCAGCCGAGTTCGCACCGAACGCGACAATCGTGCACGTCGACGTCGACCCCGCTGAGATCTCCAAGATCCGCATGGCGGACGTGCCGATCGTTGGCGACGCCAAGGACGTCATGGCCGACCTGTCGCTCGCATTCGCCGAGGCGCTGAAGACGTCGGGGGAGCCGGACACCGCTGAGTGGTGGACGTACCTGAACGGCCTGCGTGAAGAATTCCCGCTCGGTTACCCTGAGCCGGCCGACGGCCTCCTGGCACCGCAGTACGTCATCAAGCGGATCGGTGAGCTCACCGGACCAGAGGGCATCTACGCCGCCGGCGTCGGCCAGCACCAGATGTGGGCAGCCCAGTTCATCAAGTACGAGCGTCCGAACTCCTGGCTCAACTCCGGTGGAGCCGGAACCATGGGTTACTCGGTTCCCGCCGCAATGGGCGCCAAGGTCGCAGAACCTGACCGCGTTGTCTGGTCGATTGACGGCGACGGATGCTTCCAGATGACCAACCAGGAGCTGGCAACCTGCACAATCAACAACATTCCGATCAAGGTTGCGATCATCAACAACTCGTCGCTCGGGATGGTGCGCCAGTGGCAGACCATGTTCTACGACGGACGCCACTCGTTCACCGACCTCAACACCGGTCACGAAACGCGTATGGTGCCCGACTTCGTGAAGATGGCTGACGCATACGGTGCCCTCGGCATCCGTGTGACAAGCGCTGACCAGGTCGACGACGCTATCAAGCTCGCGCTGGCAACGAATGACCGCCCCGTCGTCATTGACTTCGTGGTCAGCCGTGACGCCATGGTGTGGCCGATGGTGCCGCAGGGTGTCAGCAACAGCTTCATCCAGTATGCGAAAGACAATTCACCGACCTGGGACGAGGAGTAAACATGAGCACACACGTTCTGAGCCTCCTCGTTGAGGACAAGCCAGGCCTGCTGACACGCGTCGCCGGCCTGTTTGCCCGCCGTGGCTTCAACATTGAAAGCCTCGCGGTCGGCCACAGTGAGATCGACGGACTGTCGCGCATCACGATCGTCGTCGATGTCGAGGACCAGCCGCTCGAGCAGGTGACCAAGCAGCTGAACAAGCTGATCAACGTCATCAAGATCGTTGAACTGGATCCCACCCAGTCCGTGCTGCGCGAGCACCTCCTGATCAAGGTTCGCGTCGACAACACCACGCGGTCTGCGGTGCTTGAGGCAGTGAACCTGTTCCGTGCGCGGGTCGTCGATGTGGCAACGGATGCCCTCGTCATCGAGGTCACCGGCGACTCTGGCAAGACCCAGGCCCTGCTGCGCGTGCTGGAACCGTACGGGATCAAGGAGCTTGCACAGTCTGGCCTCCTGGCGATCGGCCGTGGCTCGAAGTCGATCACCGAACGCGTTTTCAAGAACTAACGACTATTCCAGGGACCTCAGGGTCTCGACACGCTCGACCAACGATAAACAAGGAGATTCACCCGTGTCTGAGATTTACTACGACAAAGACGCCGACCTGTCGATCATCCAGGGCAAGAAGGTTGCCGTCATCGGTTACGGCTCACAGGGCCACGCCCACGCACAGAACCTTCGCGACTCCGGTGTTGAGGTCGTTGTCGGCCTGAAGGAAGGCTCCAAGTCACGCGCCAAGGCTGAGGAAGCCGGCTTCACCGTGCTGAGCGCAGCCGAGGCATCCGCTTGGGCAGACGTCATCGTCGTTCTGGCACCAGACCAGGTGCAGCGTCACCTGTACGCAGACGACATCGAGCCCAACCTGTCTGAGGGCAAGGCTCTCGTCTTCGGACACGGCTTCAACATCCGCTTCGGCTACATCACGCCGCCCGAAGGCGTCGACGTTGTCATGGTTGCTCCCAAGGGACCGGGTCACACCGTTCGCCGCGAGTACGAAGCAGGCCGTGGCGTTCCCGTCATCGTCGCTGTCGAGAAGGACGCGACCGGCAACGCCTGGCCGCTCACCCTCAGCTACGCCAAGGCAATCGGTGGCCTCCGCGCCGGCGGCATCAAGACCACGTTCACCGAAGAGACCGAGACCGACCTGTTCGGCGAGCAGGCTGTGCTCTGCGGTGGCGCTTCGCAGCTCATCCAGTACGGCTTCGAGGTTCTCACCGAGGCTGGCTACCAGCCGCAGGTTGCCTACTTCGAGGTGCTGCACGAGCTCAAGCTCATCGTTGACCTGATGTGGGAGGGTGGCATCGCCAAGCAGCGTTGGAGCGTCTCCGACACCGCTGAGTATGGCGACTACGTCTCCGGCCCGCGCGTCATCGACCCGAGCGTCAAGGAGAACATGAAGGCTGTTCTCGCTGACATCCAGAACGGTGCATTCGCCGAGCGTTTCATCAACGACCAGGATGCCGGAGCCCCAGAGTTCCTCGCACTCCGCAAGAAGGGTGAAGAGCACCCGATCGAGGCCACCGGCCGCGAACTGCGCAAGCTCTTCGCCTGGAACGCATCGAACGACGACGACTACGTTGACGGCGAAGTAGCACGCTAGTCAGACCGAGTCTGAAGTAGTTACAAGCGGGGCCCGTCGTATTGGCGGGCCCCGCTTCTGTGTCAGGCTGGATTAATGATCCAGACGCCTCGTGCCGACTCGCCTGGTGCCGACTCGCCTGGTGCCGACTCGCCTCGTGCCGACTCGCGCCGACGATGGGCAACGGCCGCCATGATCGGCGTGCTCGTGTACATCGTGGTTGACGTTGTGCTGCAGGCGCTGCCCCCGCACTACAGCCCGATCAGCGACGCAGAGAGCAATCTCGCCGTCGGCCCGTACGGCTGGATCATGAACCTCAACTTCCTCGGGCGGATGCTGACCACCGTGTGTGTGGTTGGCGCCATCGTGCAGGTGCGCCCGGCATCCGCTTTGCGTGCCGTGGGCGTTGCCTTGTTGCTGCTTGGTGGCGTCTGCTCCGGCGTGCTCGCGTTCTTCCCAACGGATGTCGGGATGCCTGGCGAGGTCGGCGTTGTCGCGACCACCGTTCCCGGTGTCGTGCACCTCGCCGTGGCTGTGACCGGCTTTGTTGCTGCGCTTATTGGTTGCCTAGTGCTCACCGTGTGGATGCGCAGCAGTTCCGAACTGCGGGCAGGTTTCAGGACGGCACTTGCGTTCACAATTGTGGCTGGAGCGGGTTTACTCGCGCTGGGCGTCGCAGCCCTGCTTGCCCCGCAGCTCATTGGGCTGGCTGAGCGCATCTGCCTGCTTGGCATCCTGGGGTGGGTGTTCGGGGTTGCCGTGCACATCAGGCAGGCGGCTGTAGTCCGGTCAGCCCCCGCAGGTCAAGCCAGGTCCGCCCTTCGGCCTGCACAACGGTGAACAACACGCTGTCGCAGGTGCAACAGCGCACGATCAGGCCAGGAGCATCCGGGTAGACCAGTGCGCGGGCGAGCGTCGTGACGTCACCGCAGCCGCTGCAGCGCCCGGTGGCCAGCGTCATGTCCCGTCCGAATAGCTCGGTTAGGGGACCGGCCAGCACGTTGCCGTCTAGGTGGGAACCGCCGGTACTCGCCATCAGGCACCTCCGAATCGCTCTGTCTTCACCGCAATGGGGTCGTGGCCGAGCGCCACCAGTGTGTCGGCGACGCTCTCGACGAAACCTGTTGGCCCGCACACATAAACGGCGGGTGAGCTCGTTGGCGCAAACGTCTCTGCCTCGAGAGTCCCGGCCGTCACTCGGCCAACGGGAGCGGTCCAGCCCGCTGGGGCCCGACGGGTGAACACATAGGTCACGTCGAGGAAAGACGACTCCGCGTGCTCGGCAAGTTCATCGGCGAAGAAGACGTCGTCTGGTGTGCGCACCGAGTACAGCAGCCGAAAGGGTGTTTCATCCTTCGTTTCTGCGTGGGCGCGGATCATGGCCATCAGCGGAACGATTCCACTGCCGCCACAGATGAGTTGCACCGGCGTGGACACTGCACCTGGCGCGGGTTCCGTCGGTTTCCAGACGAACCAGCCGCCGAGCGGACCACGGAGTTCGAGCTGGTCGCCGGCGCGCAGCTCCTCGACCAGGTACGGCGAGACTTCGCCGCCTGGAACCTCGTCAACGGCCAGCTGCACCGTCGCAGCCTTGCCCCAGGAGGCGAGAGAGTACGACCGGACGGCCGTGTAGCCGTCTTCTGCCGTGAGCCGTACGTCGACGTGCTGTCCGGCGATGTTGCCTGTCCAGCCGGGAACATCCAGGGTAATGCTGCGCGAGGTGGGGGTCTCGGTGTGGGAACCGACGACGGTGCCGACCGTCCAGACACCCGTGTCGACTACCAATAGCGTTGCTCGCGCCAGGGGTCGCCGTACAGGTGATATCCGTTCTGCTCCCAGAATCCAGGGTCATCGTTCTCCATCATGACCAGCCCGCTGATCCACTTCGCGCTCTTCCAGAAATAGAGATGCGGGATCAGGAGACGGGCAGGCCCACCGTGCTCGGCTGCCAGGGGCGCCCCATCGAATTCGTAGGCGATCCAGGCCTGGCCGTTCCGCAGGTCGGCGAGGGGAACGTTGGTGGTGTATCCGCCGTACGAGTGCGCCATGACGTACTCGTAGTTCGTGTCGACCCCGTCCAGAAGCGTGTCGAGGGACACCCCGCGCCACGACGTGCCGAGTTTCGACCATCTGGTCACGCAGTGGATGTCGGTGGAGACATCCGCTGTGGGCAAGCCCTGCAGCTGTGCCCAATCCCACCGGTGCATCGCTCCCGACTCCGTGCGGATACTGAACGCCCAGTCTGCGGTATCGATGCGGGGCGTCGGGCCGGCCGAAAGCACCGGAAAGTCCTCGGTGAGGTACTGGCCAGGCGGCAGGCTCGGATCGGCACTGCGACCACGCCCTGAAAAGGCGCGCGAGATGATTCCCATGGATGCTCCCCGGTTCGGCAACACACTCCTGCACGGACTCTACTGATCTGTGGGCCGGATGTCTGCACCTGCGCCCGCTTTGTGTCCGGGTCTACGCGAGAGTGTTCGGTGCGGCTAACGGCCCCGCGCAACCATTCCGGCCAGGAAGATGTCAACGCCCGCGAGGAATTGTCGGCGGTCGTCATGGTCGCGTAGCGGTGACGAAATGTCGAGCGAGAAAGCGGACTGGTCGTTGGATTGCTGTGCCCACTGTGTCGCGAGCGTAGCGAGATAGGCTTTTCGGTCCGCTTCGAGCGGTAGGCGGCGCGGACCCGCCGCGTACTGTGCCGCAGCGCCGAGAACATAGTTGACGAGAGCGTAACCGGCATCCGATTGCGCTGGTCCTGCGATGCCGAGAGCGCTGAGTTGCCGCCCGATGGCTATCCAGATGCGAAACACCGCGGGTTGTCCAGGGTCGCGGGAGAGCTGTGTGCCCACCCAGGGATGAGAATCGATTGCGTCGAATATGCCGAGGGCAACGTCGCGCACCGCATCGCGCGGATCTGAGCCGTCACCTGTCACGGCGATCGCCCCGGCGATCACATCGTTCGCGGCCGCAGCGAGCAGATCGTCCTTGTTGGCGACGTGGTGATAAATCGCGCCAACGCCGGTTGAGAGGCGGGTCGTGATTGCGCGGAACAGCTGGGCGCCCTCGCCCTCAGTGTCGAGGATCTCGATGGCCGCCGCGACGATCCGTTCTTTCGAGAGCGCATCGGTGCGCCTGTCTGACCGCTTCCTGTCCGTCGTCATAAGCATCATCTTGACACAGTTGGAATCTAGTTCCAAGATTGGCGTTGGAATCAGATTCCAAACAATGAAAGGAACACAGATGACGACTCCCGTCTTCATAATCGGCGCCGGCCTCGGCGGCCTCACCCTCGCGCGCGTGCTCAGCCTTCACGGCATTCCCGTCACCGTCTACGACGCGGACGCGTCACCGGATGCGCGCACCCAGGGCGGACAACTCGACCTCCACGAGCACAACGGTCAGCTCGCCCTCGAAATCGCGGGCCTCACGCGGGAGTTCCGTTCGATCATCCACGAGGGCGGCGCGGAGCAGCGAGTGCTCGACCGGCACGGGAACGTGCTCGCCGGGCTCCCAGACGACGGTTCATTGGATAGCCCAGAGGCGCTCCGCGGCGACACCCGGCGGATCCTCCTGGACTCCCTTCCGGCCGGCACCGTGCAGTGGGGGAAAAAGTTCCTCGGCGCTTCACCACTCGGTGATGGTCGGCACGAACTGGTGTTCGCGGACGGCTGGGTGACCACCGCCGACATCCTTGTCGGTGCCGACGGAGCGTGGTCGAAAGTTCGCGGGCTTCTCTCAGACGCCAAGCCGGAGTACGCGGGCATGAGCTACATCGAGACGTATCTGTACGACGTCGACGAGCGTCACACCGCGACGGCCGAGGCCGTGGGAGCCGGCGCGATGTATGCCCTCATCCCAGGCAAGGGATTCCTCGCGCACCGCGAAGCGGGAAGCACCATCCACACATATGTCGTTCTGGACCGCCCCGTCGCTTGGTTCGACGCCATCGACTTCACCGACACCACTGCAGCGAAAGCTGTAATCGCAACTGAATTCGGCGGTTGGGCGCCTGCACTCACCGACACGATCACCGCTGCGGACTCAGCACCGGTACTCCGCAGCATTTACCGATTGCCCGACCGCCACCAGTGGCCTCGCGTGCCCGGCGTGACGCTCCTGGGGGACGCGGCGCACGTCACGCTGCCAGGCGGCGAAGGGGCCAATGTCGCCATGCTCGATGGTGCAGAGCTCGGTCTGGCTATCGCCGCCAACCCTGGCGACGTCGAGGCTGCCTTCACGGCCTACGAAGAAGTGATGTTCGAGCGCAGCGAAGCAGAGGCAATCGCCGCACGGGAGACTATGCACATGATCTTCGGCGACAGCGCACCTCACGGGCTCGTCGGTCTTTTCAGTGGCAACTGAGTGGCAACTGAGTGGCGGCGATCGAGGTAGCGTAGCGAGTTACCGCCGTTACCCAGAGCGGATGCCGCACCGAACCTGGTGCTGCACTGAACCCAATGCTGTACAGAACCAACGCTGTACTGAGGAGTGCCATGCAGTCTCATACGCCCGCCCGTGACGCCGACACCGCTGTGACCGACTACGGCACGACAGCCGCCGTTGAGATCGCTGTGCAGGATGTCGACGGGCTTCGCATCGCCCTGGCCGGCGGTGCCGACCGGGTCGAGCTCTGCAGCGCACTGGGCGTCGGCGGACTGACTCCATCGTTCGGCACGATGGAGTCAGCTGTCGAGGCAGCGGATGCCATGGGGCGTCCGGGATTCGTGCATGTGCTGGTGCGCCCGCGTGCCGGGGGATTTGTCTACTCGGCTAGCGAGATCGACACGACGGTGCGCGACATTCGCGCCGCGAAGCGTGTCGGTGCCGGCGGCATCGTGATTGGCGCCCTGACCCCTGACAACCGTGTCGACGTCGCTGCGACCCGCGAGTTCGTCGCGGCCGCAGACGGCCTGAGCGTGACATTTCACCGTGCCATCGATGCAGGGGGAGACCCACTGGCAGCGCTCGACACCCTGGTCGAGCTGGGCGTCACGCGCGTGCTGAGTTCCGGCGGCGCGGTGCACAGCCTCGATGGCGTTGACGTGCTCACGACCATGGTGGCGCGCGCAGCCGGCCGCCTCCAGGTGATGGCGGGAGGCGGCGTGAGCATTGCGAGCATCCCGACGCTCGTCGCTGCCGGCGTCGACGCCGTTCACCTGTCGGCGCGGCACATGCTGAACGCTGCGGGGCCCAGTGGGCCGGGCGGGGGAGCGGCCGAGTACGACGCCACAGATTCCGCACTGGTTCTGGCTGCCGTTGCTGCCGCGCGCAGTACTGTGGAGGGATGAGTTCCAAGCGAGACGACGATGCCCTGAGCTGGGCCGGTGACGACGACGCGACGCTCGTCGTTGGAGACACCGGGCGCACGTCGCACATCGCAGGGGCAGACGCAGAGGCAGACGCAGACATCGACGTCGACGCAGACGCACCCGCTGGCACCAACGCGGGCGAATTGCCGGAGGGCTGGACCGCTGTCGGAACACAGGGCAGCCCCGCTCCGGCGGCTGAAGCCGAGGCGGACGCGACGGCCACCCCGGGCGCCGCTCTTGGCGCGCAGTCATCCGTTGCCCTGATCGGCATGGGAATCTTCGCCGGCATCTACCTGCTCTACATCGTGGGCTGGTACATCGGGGCGAACCGCATCGGCAACCCCATCACCGAGCCGCTCGGCGAGTTCATGTTCTCGTTCGGCGCCTGGCTCGCCATCGCATCACCCCTGGTCTGGTTCGCCTCTGTCTACTGGCTGACGTCAACTCGACCGAGGCTTCGCCTCCTCTGGCTTGTCATCGGTGTCATCGTGCTTGCGCCGTTCCCGTTCATCTTCGGAGTAGGAGTGAACGCATGAGCAACGCGTCAGCTGCACCAAAGGTCGCCCCTGTGACCGCCGCGCACCCTGCCCCCCTGTGGCTCTCCGTCACCATTGCGGTGGCATTCGGACTGTTCTACGCGTACGACGCGTGGGAGGGCGTTGGCAACCTGATCGGCGTGAACACAGCCGCGCAATCCCTCGACACGTCGCTGTCGGCGTTCGGCTGGACCATCCTGATCATCGGCGTCGTCATGCCCGTTGTCGTATTTGCGCTCGCATTCTGGATGGGCCGCACCCGCACTGCCCTCGTGCAAGCCATCATGCTGTTCGTGGGGCTGTGCCTGGTCGCAGCGCTGTCGCTCGACATCCTTGTGATGTTCGGTTTCAGCCGCCTGATCGTCTAGCCGCGGGGAGCGACCCACGCCGCCCCGCGGCGTCACAGTTCTGATGCTCATCTGCGCAGCCGGTAGAGTTGCAGCTATCTGGCGCCCCACTGGTGTGGCGCAAGCTCCTGTCTGTTCGCAATCGAAGGAACCACTTTAGTGTCGAAGCCAGTTGTACTGATCGCCGAAGAACTTTCACCCGCCACCGTCGATGCGCTCGGTCCTGACTTTGAAGTCCGGACTGTAGACGGAACAGATCGAGCCGCCCTGCTCTCTGAATTGGCCACAGCGGATGCCATCCTGGTGCGATCCGCAACCAAGGTTGACGCCGAAGCCATCGCCGCTGCCCCGCAGCTGAAGGTCATCGCCCGCGCGGGCGTCGGACTCGACAACGTCGACATCAAGGCTGCAACGGCCGCCGGAGTCATGGTTGTCAACGCACCGACCTCCAACATCATCTCGGCCGCAGAATTGACTGTCGGCCACATCCTCAGCCTGGCCCGCCACATCCCGGCCGCTCACGGCGCCCTCGCCGAAGGCCAGTGGAAGCGCTCCAAGTACACCGGTGTCGAGCTGTACGAAAAGACGATCGGCATCATCGGCCTCGGCCGCATCGGTGCGCTCATCACCGCTCGCATGCAGGCATTCGGCACCAACGTGATCGCGTACGATCCCTACATCACGTCGGCACGCGCCCAGCAGCTCGGCGTCACCCCTGTCAGCCTCGAAGAACTGCTTGAGCGTTCAGACTTCATCACCATCCACATGCCGAAGACGCCGGAAACCACCGGAATGATCGGCGCAGAGCAGTTCAAGCTCATGAAGCCGACCGCGTTCATCGTCAACGTGGCTCGCGGTGGCCTGATCAATGAGGATGCACTGTACGACGCCCTCACCGCAGGAACCATCGCCGGTGCCGGACTCGACGTGTTCGTGAACGAGCCGCCCGTCGGTTCGCCGCTGCTCGGCCTGCCGAACATCATCACGACGCCGCACCTCGGCGCATCGACCGACGAGGCGCAGGAGAAGGCCGGCGTTTCCGTCGCCAAGTCGGTGCGTCTCGCCCTGTCAGGCGAGCTCGTTCCGGATGCCGTCAACGTTGCGGGTGGCGTCATCGACCCGTACGTGCGCCCCGGCATCCCGCTGCTCGAGAAGCTCGGCCAGGTGTTCTCCGGCCTCGCAGGCCACAGCCCGCTGACCAGCGTCGACATCGAGGTGCGCGGCGAACTCGTCGAATACGACGTGAGCGTACTGAAGCTGGCTGCACTCAAGGGCATCTTCACCAACGTCGTTAGCGAGACGGTCTCGTACGTGAACGCACCGCTGCTCGCCGAGCAGCGCGGCATCAACGTGCGCCTGATCACCGACGCGGAGTCGCCCGAGTACCGCAACGTGATCACGCTCCGTGGCGCGCTGGCTGACGGCTCGCAGGTGTCGGTCTCCGGCACGCTGATCGGCACCAAGCAGACCGAGAAGATCGTTGAGATCAACGGCTACGAGGTTGAGGTGCCGTTCGCCAAGCACCTCATCGTGATGCTGTACACCGACCGTCCAGGCATCGTCGCCGTGTACGGTCGCGAGTTCGGCGACGCGGAGATCAACATCGCCGGCATGCAGATCGCACGCCACGAAGCCGGCGGAACGGCGCTCAGCGTGCTGACGGTCGACTCTCCGGTGCCCGCAGGGCTGCTGGCATCCGTTCGTGAGGCCATCCAGGCCAGCGTCATGGTCGAAATCGACCTGACCGAGTAACACGGGCATTCCTTGAGTCACCGGCATGGGGCTTCGCGTGGAGTGATGATTCGTCGCAGTACAGTTGACGTACAGTTCAATCACAGACACACGGAGCCCCATGTCGCGTCAAATCAAGCTCGCTGTCATTCCCGGAGACGGGATCGGTCCAGAGGTAATCGCTGAAGCCATCAAGGTTTTGGACGCTGCCATCAGTGCGGAAGACGTCGTCATTGACCTGACGCATTTCTCGCTCGGGGCCACTCGATTCCTCGAGACAGGCGACGTGCTGACGGATGCCGACCTCACGGCGATTTCGGAACACGACGCGATCCTGCTCGGTGCCGTCGGCGGCGTACCCGGCGACCCGCGCCTCGCGAACGCCAACATCGAGCGCGGACTGCTGCTCAAGCTCCGGTTCTCACTGGATCACTATGTGAACCTGCGCCCGAGCATCCTGTTCCCCGGCGTTGCCAGCCCACTTGCTGTTCCCGGCCACGTTGACTTCATTGTGGTGCGCGAGGGCACGGAAGGACCATACGTCGGCAACGGCGGAGCGATCCGCCTGGGCACGCCGCATGAGGTCGCCAACGAGGTGTCGGTGAACACCGCCTTCGGCGTCGAGCGTGTCGTGCGCAACGCCTTTGAGATCGCCGCTGCGCGCCCGCGCAAGAAGCTCACCCTCGTGCACAAGACCAACGTGCTGGTGTTCGCCGGTGGCCTGTGGCAGCGCACGGTGGATGCTGTAGCGGCCGAATTCCCCGATGTTGCGGTTGACTACCTGCACGTTGATGCCGCAACCATCTTTCTCGTCACACAACCGAGTAGATTTGATGTCATCGTCACGGATAACCTCTTTGGCGACATCCTCACCGATCTGGCCGCCGCAATCAGCGGTGGCATCGGTCTCGCGGCCTCCGGAAACATCAACCCGAGTGGTCGCTTCCCCAGCATGTTTGAGCCGGTTCACGGGTCGGCACCAGACATCGCGGGCAAGCAGCTCGCCGATCCGACGGCAGCGATTCTGTCGGTCGCCCTCCTGCTCGACCACCTGGGACTCGGTGACGCCGCTGCACGCGTGAGCGCAGCCGTCACGTCCGACATTGCAGACCGCACGGCTCCCGGAGCCGGCGCAGTTCCGCGCGGCACTGCTGAGATCGGCGACGCGATCGCCCATCGGATTACAGCACTCGCCTGAAAACAAGAATTCGCCTGACACAGATAGGGACTCACATGAGCCAATCAGCCTCAACCACCACGTACCCGCTGAGCTTCGCCCTGACACCGTCGCCCGCCGTCCGCGCCGAAGCCGAGCGCGAGGCTATCCTCGCTGACCCCGGGTTCGGCAAGCACTTCACCGACCACATGGTCACCATCGACTGGACCCTTGAGCAGGGCTGGCACGATGCACGCGTCGGCGCTTACGGCCCGCTGCAGCTCGACCCGGCATCCGCTGTGCTGCACTACGCACAGGAGATCTTCGAGGGGCTGAAGGCCTACAAGCACGAGGACGGCTCGATCTGGACGTTCCGTCCTGAGAAGAATGCGGAGCGCCTGCAGCGTTCAGCGCGCCGCCTTGCCCTGCCGGAACTGGCCATCGCCGATTTCGTTGAAGCCGTGAAGCAGCTGGTGCAGGTGGACAGCCAGTGGGTGCCGAGCACGCCGGAGTCGAGCCTCTACATTCGTCCGTTCATGATCGCCAACGAAAACTTCCTCGGTGTGCGCGCCGCACAGGCCGCGAGCTTCTACGTGATCGCCAGCCCGGCAGGCGCCTACTTCGCCGACGGTGTTGCGCCGGTGAAGATCTGGCTGACGACCGAGTACTCCCGCGCCGGCCGCGGTGGCACGGGAGCCGCCAAGTGCGGCGGCAACTACGCCTCGTCGCTGCTGCCCCAGATGGAGGCCTACGAGAACGGCTGCGCCCAGGTATTGTTCCTCGACGCTGAAACGGGAACCAACGTCGACGAGCTCGGCGGCATGAACGTGTTCTTCGTGCACGGTGGCGACAACACCCTCGTCACCCCGCGCCTGACCGGCAGCATCCTCGAGGGCGTCACCCGCGACAGTATCCTGCAGCTGGCCCGCGACCGCGGTATGTCAGTGGAAGAGCGCGCCGTGAGCATCGACGAATGGCGTGACGGCGTGGCATCCGGTGCCATCACTGAGGTATTCGCCTGTGGAACGGCCGCCGTGATCACGCCCATCGCGCAGTTGAAGAACGCCAATCTCTCCATTGGTGATCCCGACGCACCGGCTGGCGAGATCACCATGGCGCTGCGCCAGGAGCTGACCGACATCCAGTACGGTCGCCTGCCTGACCGTCACGGCTGGCTCACGCGCCTCGACGCGTAGGTGCGACGCCGGGTTCGACGCCCAGATTCGATGCAGTCGCACCCGGCTTCGCAGATTTGCAGTACCCGTATTCGTATTTTTGTAGTGAAAGCAGGACTTCATGAAGATCGCACGCTTCAGCCATAACGACGTGATTGCCTTCGGGATCATCGATGATGACGCGCTGGTGGCGTTGAAGGGCGACCCGATGTTCGCCGGCTTCGAGCCGACAGGGCAGCGGATCCCGCTGGACGACGTGAAGTTGCTTGCTCCGGTGATTCCCCGCTCCAAGGTGGTGGCCGTCGGTAAGAACTACCGCGACCACGCGGCCGAGATGGGCGGGGACGCGCCGGCAGAGCCGCTGCTGTTCCTGAAGCCAAACACCTCGGTGATCGGCCCTGACGACACCATCGTGCTGCCGCCGCAGAGCTTGCAGGTGGAGCACGAGGGCGAACTGGCCGTTGTGATCGGCAAGATCACGAAGAATGTCAGCGTCGAGAGTGCGCTGGACTCCGTGCTCGGCTACACCGTGGCCAACGACGTGACCGCTCGCGACCTGCAGAAGGCCGACGGCCAGTGGGCGCGGGCCAAGGGCTTTGACACGTTCTGCCCACTCGGCCCTGTCGTTGAAACGGATGTCGACTTCGGCACTGCGACCATCGAGACCAGGGTGAACGGCGAGGTTCGCCAGTCGGGCAAGCTGAGCGACATGGTGCACTCGGTCGCAGAGATCGTGGCCTACGCGTCGAGTGTGTGGACGTTGCTTCCCGGCGATGTCATCCTGACGGGCACGCCGGCTGGCGTCGGCCCGCTGGTGGATGGCGATGTCGTCGAGGTCGAGGTTTCCGGCGTCGGTACACTGCTGAACTCGGTCGTCCGCCACTAGCGATGCGCTGCTAGCAGTGCGCTGCTAGCAGTGCGCTGCTAGTCGGCGGCGGTAGGTGCGGGGGAGCCCGCGTCGGTCGCGTCGGTGCGCGCTGGATTGCGGATGCCGACGAACGAGACGAGGCCGCCGATCACGAGGAATGCGGCGCACGCCCACGCCGCCCGGTGGTAGCCGGGCAGGTCGAGGGCTGAACCCACGATGATGCCGGTGCAGGCGACGGCGATGAGTCCGGCGATCCGGGCGACGGCGTTGTTGATGGCCGACCCGATACCCGCCCTGGCCGGGTCGACCGCGCCAAGGATCGCAGAGGTGAGCGGGGCAACGGTGATCGCCATCCCGAGGCCGAGCACGATCACGCCTGGGAGAATCTGCGTCCAGAAGATCACCTCGCCGGTCACGCTGAGCGTCAGCAGGAATCCAATCGCGCAGACGATCGGGCCCACTGTCATGAACGGCCGCGGACCGTACTTCCCCGACAACCCGCCGAAGTACGACGCGAATGCGATGAGCAGGATGAACGACGGCAACGAGACGGCCCCAGCGATCAGCGCGGTGTAGCCGCCCACCTGCTGCACGAACACGGTCAGCGCGAACGGGCCGAACGTGAACGCCGCGTAAATAAAGAATGTGGCGAGGTT
The DNA here is from genome assembly GCF_057669685.1 of Leifsonia sp. Y878. Classification (NCBI taxonomy): domain Bacteria; kingdom Bacillati; phylum Actinomycetota; class Actinomycetes; order Micrococcales; family Microbacteriaceae; genus Leifsonia; species Leifsonia sp. Y878. The sequence goes on from NZ_JBYHFS010000001.1 coordinate 434,415, forward strand.
GCCCATCCCGAAATTGCGAATCCGGAACAATCCGAGCGGCATCATGGGCTCTGGCGCACGATGCTCCCACCAGATGAACAGGCCAAAGCAGACCACACCGAGAATCAGCGGCAGGTAGACCACCGGGCTTGACCAGCCGAATCGTTCTTGCTCGATCAGGGCGAAGACCGGACCGCCAAGGCCCAGCACCCCGAGCGTCGCACCCACGTAATCGACGCGAGCATGAGTTGCTCCGAGCTGGTCCCGCCCAAGCCTTCTCATCAAAAACAGCGCCACCGCGATCGGAATGACGTTGACCGCGAAGATGAGTCGCCACGACCACAGGTCGACGAGAAACCCGCCCAATAGTGGCCCAATGATGAAAGCGGATGTCGTCCACGCCGTCCACGTGCCGATGGCCTTTCCCTGGTCATCCGACGTGAACGTCGCAATGATGATGGCCAGCGAGCTCGGCACGAGGAGGGCAGCTGTTCCGCCCTGCAGGATGCGCGAGATCACGAGGAACAGGTCAGTCGGGGCCAGCGCGCACAGCAGTGACGTGATGCCGAACCCGATGAGGCCGATACGCATCACGCGTAGCCGCCCATATGAATCGGACAGTGACCCGGCGATCAGGATGAATGTGCCGAGGGTGATGAGATAGCCGTCGACGACCCACTGTTGCACGATCAGCCCGCCGCCGAGATCACGCGAAATGGCGGGGAGTGCGACATTGATGACGGCGCTATCGAGGAAGGCGACGAACGTCACGATGATGGCGATGAGGAGAACCCGGCTTTGCCTGGTCATGGTTCAAGGGTATTCCTGAATGCGGCATCCGGAATGGTCGGTGGGGCCGATGCTGGCGGTTCAGCCCGCTCACCGTCGGCACTCAACTAGAATTGATCCTGATGTCTGAGAACACTGCACACCCCTTCTCCACCGCAACCGGCACTGACGTGCGAGTGCGGTTCTGCCCGTCGCCGACCGGAACGCCGCACGTCGGCCTGATCCGTACCGCCCTGTTCAACTGGGCGTACGCCAGGCACACCGGCGGCAAGATGATCTTCCGGATCGAAGACACGGATGCCGCGCGCGACAGCGAGGAAAGCTTCGGCCAGATCCTCGAAGCGCTGCGCTGGCTGAAGCTCGATTGGGACGAAGGCGTTGACGCCGGCGGACCCCACGGGCCGTACCGCCAGTCTGAGCGCTACGACATCTACCGCGATGTCATCGCGAAGCTCGTGGAGTCCGGCCACATCTACGAGAGCTTCGCCACCGGCGAAGAGATCGAGGCGCGCAACGTCTCCCTCGGCCGCGACCCGAAGATGGGCTACGACAACTTCGAGCGCGACCTCACCGAGGAGCAGAAGGCTGCATACCGTGCAGAGGGCCGCTCGCCGGCACTGCGCCTGCGCGTGCCAGACGAAGACCTCTCATTCGACGACCTGGTTCGTGGCGAGATCACCTTCCCGGCCGGCTCGTTCAGCGACTTCGTCGTTGTGCGCCCCAACGGACATCCGCTGTACCCGTTCGTGAACCCCGTCGATGACGCGCTGATGGGCATCACCCACGTGCTGCGCGGCGAAGACCTGCTGTCGTCGACCCCGCGTCAGATTGCGCTGTACCACGCGCTCATCGACATTGGGCTGACGACGTTCGTGCCGCGCTTCGGCCACCTGCCCTACGTCATGGGTGATGGCAACAAGAAGCTCTCCAAGCGCGACCCTGAGTCGAACCTGTTCCACCACCGCGATCGTGGCTTCATCCCTGAGGGCCTCGTCAACTACCTGGCGCTGCTCGGTTGGTCACTCACGCACGACCGCGACGTGTTCTCCATCGACGAGATGATCGCCGCGTTCGACGTCGTCAACGTGAACCCGAACCCGGCACGCTTCGACCTGAAGAAGGCCGAGTCGATCAACGGCGACCACATCCGCTTGCTTGACACGGCCGACTTCGCGGAGCGCACCATTCCGTATCTCGCGGCTGCCGGCATCCTGAGCGAGCCGCTTTCTGACGAGCAGCGCGCCATCCTGACGGCGGCAGCCCCGCTCGTGCAGGAGCGCATCGCGTTGCTCGGCGAGGCGCCGGCCATGCTCGGCTTCCTCTTCACGACGAGCGATGCGCTGGTTCACGAAGCGGATGCCCTCAAGTCGCTCCCGGCGAATGCTGCAGACATCCTGGCCGCGTCTACCGCAGCGCTCGAGAACATTCCGGAATCGGAATGGACCCACGAGCGTGTGCACACGACGCTGACTGAAACGCTGATTGAGCGCCTTGAGCTGAAGCCGCGCGTTGCATTCGGTCCGTTGCGCGTTGCGATCTCTGGCCGTCGGGTGTCGCCGCCGCTGTTCGAATCCATGGAGATCCTCGGAAAGCCTGAGTCGCTCGCTCGTTTGGCGAAGCTCGGGGCAACGCTGCCGGCATGACCGAGCAGTACGACGTTGTCATCATCGGTGCGGGCCCTGCGGGGCTCGCAGCCGGGCTGAGTCTTGTTCGCGCCCGCCGACGGACGTTGCTGGTCGACAGCAATCGTCCGCGCAATGCGGCGACGCTGGCCTCGCACGGCTTCGTGTCGCGCGACGGTGTGCCGCCGCTTGAGCTGCGTCGTATTGGCCGGGAAGAGTTCGAGGGCTACGCGGAGGCATCGTTCCACACCGGGATGGTGCGTTCAGTCACACCGATCGAGGGTACGAGTGACGTGAGTCTCGACAACCCGTCGCCCCGCTTCACCGTCGTGACGAAGGGGCTGCGCGGCGCACAGAACCTGGATGTCACGGCCAGAGTCGTTCTCGTCGCAACAGGTCTGTCTGAGACGCTGCCTGCCCTGCCGAGCATTCGTGCCTGGTACGGCACCAACCTGCACAGCTGCATCGAGTGCGATGGCTACGAGAAGACCGGGCAGGCGCTTGCGCTCATCGGTGAAACCGACGATCTCGCCGAGCGCGCGCTGCTCATCTCGCAGTGGACCGACGACCTCATCGTTTTCACGAACGGTGTCGGAACCGTGACGGATGCCGAGGAGCGCGGCCTGGCTGCGCGAGGCATCCGTGTAGAACGTCGACCCATTCGCGACGTCGTGGGGGAGCGCGGCGCCATGACCGGCATCGAGCTGGAAGACGGCGAGCTGGTCACACGCGACGGGGGATTCGTGCGCCCGTTCTGGCACCCGCAGGTCGACTTCATAGCAGCGCCGGGTCTTGAACGCGACGCTGACGGATTGGTCGTCGTGGACGCCGACGGCAGGACGGCCGTCACTGGGCTGTACGCGGCCGGTGACCTCACCCCGCCAGGGCCGGAACAGCTGATGGTTGCGGCCGGTTTCGGAGCGCATGCGGCGTCTGCGATCAACCGCGATCTGATCGGCGCGCTCTAGTTATCGACGTGCGCCTGCGCGGCGCAGTCACATGTCGAAATAGGAATGAAGGCATCCATTTCAGGTCCTGTTCGGCAGTCAACGCGGAGCGCAAATGATAAATATGACTCAATTTGTCTCGGCCGCACAGGTAGGTTAGAGTTACTAACCGGCCCGCTCTTCGGGGTAGGCCAGTGGGGTATGGTGTAATTGGCAACACGGCTGATTCTGGTTCAGTTGTTCTTGGTTCGAGTCCAGGTACCCCAGCATTACAACCCTTGAGTTTCTCCGGAAATTCAGGGGTTTTTGTGTTTCTAGGCGAAATCTGGTTCGGCGGCGGGAGCAGTCTCCAACTGGTCGTTGAATCGACGACGCCTACCTCGAGCGGTGGATCGGATGTCTTGGCTGGCTGTATTCCGTGCTCGAGCTCAGAGCAGGCGCCGTCGCGATCGCAGAGGCGCACCTCCTCGATCTGACGGCTCCTGGTCAGGTGGGCATTCGCGCCGTCCAGTTGTATTCGGGGAGGGCGATCGCGTCAGACCTGTCAAGCATTCGAGCAACGAGTTGGCGCATCGGCCAGTGGTGCATCAGCCGCGTCGACAGCACCCGCATCCGGAGCATGAAGCGTCCGCGCGGCAGAAAGCCGTCAACCCCGCCGGGGGCCAACTTGTGGGATGCCACGACGTACGGTCGCATGATCTCCTCGTAGCGCGCGAAAGCTGCGGTGTGATCGCCGCGCGCGCGGCCCAGTTCGCCGGCCAGCACATACGCGCCGACCAGCGCCAGGCTCGTGCCCATGCCGGTGAGCGGTGAGCCGCAGTAGCCCGCATCGCCGAGCAGGACGATCCGGCCGCACGCCCAGGAATCCATGTGCACCTGGCTGACCGTGTCGAGGTGGAAGTCATCGTCAGCATCGGCCGCCGCGAGCAGTTCCTCTGATCGCCATCCCATGCCAGCGAAAACCTCGTGGAGGAGGCGCTTTTGGCTGGCGACGTCGCGCCGATCGACGTCCAGTCCGGTGTCGGAGAAGGCGAGCATTGCCCTGGCTGAGCCGCCTCGCTCCGGACGGAGGGCGAGCATCCGCCCTGGCTCGCTATACATATCGAACCAGGAGTCGAGCGGCCCGGCATCAGGGACGCTGCAGTAGCCGAGGTAGGCGCCGAGGTGGACGACGAACTGGGACTCGGGTCCGAAGGCGAGCGAGCGCACACCCGAGTGGATGCCGTCGGCTCCTACGACAACGTCGAAGGACCGCACGAGCCCGCTGCGGAAGGTGACGGCGACGCCGTCTGGGCCGGCCTCGACCGTCGTGATGCGGTCGCCGAAGATGATCTCGGTGTGGTCTTTGATGTGGTCGTGGAGGATCTCCGTGAGGTCGCCTTTCATGATCTCGATCTCGGTCACCGGACTGCCGTCGCCGGTGAAGAGGTCGGCGGGCATCGTGGCGAGCTCTCGGCCTTCGCTGTCGACATAACGCAGACCCTTCTCATGCACGATGCGCTCCCGCACGCGGGGCATGATGCCCATCCTCTCGGCGACCACCTCGCCGAGACCGCGCAGGTCGACGGCCTGCCCGCCCAGGCGCAGATTGGGTGCATGCTCGACGATCGTGGACCGAATGCCCTGTCGGTGTAGCCAGTGGGCGAGGGCAGGGCCTGCGATGCCTGCACCGGATATGAGTACGCTGTATTCGTTCATGTATTGCACGGTAATACAGGTAATGTACGGTGTACAAGTGTTCTAGATTAAGGACGGTGTACTAGTACAGTGCGTGTGACTTCCCAGAGCATCGCGGCGGAAATCTCCGAGCGGATCGCATCCGGAATCCTGAGACCGGGCGACCGCGTGCCCTCAGCGCGCGGAATCACCAAGGAGTGGAACGTTGCGATCGCCACAGCCACCAAGGTGCTCGCGCAGCTGCAGCAGCAGGGCCTCGTCGTGTCGACCCCGGGCATCGGCAGTGTTGTCGCGTCAACGGCCGCCCAGCCACCGACGCAGCTGTCGACCGCGAGGGTCGTGGCGAGGGCCATCGCGATGGCCGACGCGGAGGGAATCGCGGCGATCTCGATGCGGCGGATCGCCGCCGATCTCGGTGCATCGACCATGTCGCTGTACCGGTACGTCGACAGCAAGGATGCGCTAGTCCTACTCATGATCGATGCGGTGCTGGGGGAGGATTCCTTCCCGCCGCCCTCCGAAGCTGATTGGCGAGCCGATTTGGAGGTCTCGGCGCGGCTGCAGTGGGCGGGCTTCAGGCGGCATCCGTGGCTGGCCGGCGTGATGTCCATTGCGAGGCCACAGCTCGTACCGAATGGATTTCGGTACACGGAGTGGTGCCTGCGGGCGCTCGCTCCGCTCGGGTTGAGTATGGAGTCGATGATGTACATCAGTGTCATCATCTTCAGCCATGTTAAGGGGATGGCGATCGACGTCGCCTCCGAGGTTGAGCAGCAGCAAGACACGGGTCTGACGGCCGACGAGTACATGACGACCCGATCTGCCGACATCGCTGCGATGGTGTCGCCGCTGGAGCTACCGCTGCTTGCGTCCCTCGTAAGAACGGATGATTTCGATCTCGACCTGGATGCCCTGTTCGAGTTCGGGCTTCAGCGGCTGCTCGACGGCATCGAAGGATGGCTGGCGCTGTCGGCCGAGCCGCCGGCCCCTACCGCGTCGGAATGAGATCGATTCGGTCAGCCGGGTGAGTGGCTAGGCGACGACGCCCACTGCGACAGCCTTGTCGGGCCTGGCCGTAGCGAGGGTCAGGATGGCCCAGCCGAACAGGCCGGAAAGCACGCCCATACCGATGGCGAAGGCCGAGACACCGAATGACACCACTGAGGTGAAGAGCGAGGTGCGCAAGAACGACGCGTTCATGACGGTCGCGCGCAGCGGGTCATCCTGCTCGAGCTCGGCATAGGTTTTGTTGCCGGCCATTTCGAGCGCGTGATGGTTGATGATGGTCGCCTGCGCGTAAGCAGAGAACGGACCGACAACCGGAGCGCCGGCGAGGAACTCAGCGTCCTCTGACACGGTGATGTTCTCGGCAGCGAGCTGTGAGCTCACGATGCCCCACACCACGCCGCCACCGATGATCATGACGATTGCACCGAGGATGCCGGCCCAGCCGATGAGCTTGATTACCTTGATCTTGGTGGCGCTCAGGGCCGTGGCCGGAACGGTTGCTATTGACACGATGTGGCCTTTCGTTGTGATGCGGAAGGTAGCTACAGGCTCGCAGCATAGCGGACGGCGGGGGCCGACTACCCGGTTAAACGGAAACGACCTCGGCACCGTGCCCGGCGGGGTGCGGCCGCCGGCCTCTACCGCGTCAGGACGAGATCGATTCGGTCAGCCGGGCGATGAGCGCAGCATGATCCGCGAGGTTCGACGGCAACCCGATGGCATCCGGCCGTCGCTGCCACGGCCGTGGTCCGTCGGCTTCCCGATACTCGATGCCCATCGCGCGCAGCCGCTGGAGGTGCGGGGACAGATCGTCGGCGAAAGCGTCGAAGTTGGCCGGTCCAGTGCGCCAGAGCGCATCGGCGATCGCGCAGAGCCGCGGGAACATCATGTAGTCCATCGCCCTGGACGAGTCCATGTTCTCGGTCCACACATTGGCCTGGCCCCCGATCACATGGGCAGCTTCCTCAGGTGTCAGCCCCGATGGCACTGGGCTGAAGTGGTAGGTGTCGCGCACCGTCACGGGGATCGCGAACGGCACGGGTTCGTCGTCGCCGTCCGACTGCCGATAGTCGAGGTAGACGAGGTTGTCCGGGCAGGACACGACATCAAGCCCGCGTTTGGCGGCACTGATCGCACCGTTGACGCCCCGCCAGGAGGCGACGGTCGCCGACTGTGACGGTGACCCCTCGAGGATCTCGTCCCAGCCGAACAATCGGCGTCCGCGAGCACGGATGCCAACCTCAAGTCGCGCCATGAACCAACTCTGGAGCTCAGCCTCACTAGCGAGACCGAGTTCACGCATCCGCTCCTGTGTGCGAGGGTCGGAGAGCCACTGCGTCTTGGGGCACTCGTCGCCACCGACGCCGATGTAGGCCGAGGGGAATATGTCCATGACCTCGTCTAGCACGTTCTGAAAGAACTCGACGGTCGATTCCTCAATGTTGAGGATGTCGTCGCTCACCCCCCACCGGGTCGAGACAGTGACCGGCTCTCCCGTGACCCCGAGTTCGGGGTAGGCGGCGAGGGCGGCGCACACGTGCCCGGGCGTTTCAATCTCCGGCACGACGTTGATGAACCGCTCAGCGGCATAGGCGACGATCTCGCGCAGGTCATCCTGTGTGTAAAAGCCGCCGTGCGGGCGTCCGTCTCCTGGCGCATCTGGTGACGCACCGCGGGGGCTCTCAGTACGCCAGGCTCCGACTTCTGTGAGCCTCGGGTAGCGCTCGATCTCGATGCGCCATCCCTGATCGTCGGTCAGGTGCAGGTGCAGGGTGTTCAGTCGGTGCAGCGCGAAGATGTCGATGTAGCGAAGGAGCTCATGTTTCGGGATGAAGTGTCGCACGACGTCGAGCATGACCCCACGCCAGGCGAACCGGGGCCGATCCCGGATGACCACACAGGGAACCGACCAGTTCTCGGTGGACGTCGACGCCGCACGGTAGATCGAGGGCGGCAGCAGTTGGAGCAACACCTGGCAGCCGTAGAACACGCCGGCCGGGTCACCACCGACGATCACCACCGCGTCCGGGGTCGATCGGAGCTCGAAGGCCTCCGCCCCAAGAGCCGAGTCAATTCGGAGATCGATCGTATCGGCGGATGCGACGCCATCGTCCGAGAGTGTAAGCCGCAAGCCGGTCGCGGGCCGGAGTGCGGCGCGCAGCCATTCTCCGGCGTCGGAGGCCGACGCTGCCGCGAGGATCCGCGTCCGGGGTCCGAGAGTAAAGGCGCCGGATCCCGTCTCGACAGTATCCGGTTGGGGTATCAGACCGAACATTAGTTCCTCTCGAGGCAATCCGATTTGTATGTAATGGACCCTAATAGCATCCTGACGCTTTCGGCAAGAGCGGTGCCCGAAGCCAATGCACGTATTTCCCTTGTGTTACAGGTCTATGACAGCAGCAAAAAGGCGGTTGACATAAGTATGAATGCCTGCTTTATTAGTGAAACGTTCCGAGGGAACGCAACGAAAGGGCACGCGGATGGCGAAAGAGACCACCACAGTGGGGCGACACAACACGGCCCTGCGGCCGTTGCGCGTGACGAAGATGGTGTCGCCAGAGGACAGTCGCAAGCTGAACAAAACGCTCCTGCTCCAGAAGCTCTTCAAGGAGGGGCAGCAGAGCCGCGCCGACCTGGCGCGAGGCTCCGGGCTATCGCGGGTCTTGGTCTCTGATCTGGTCGGGGAACTGATCGAGGAGGACGTCGTCGAGGAGATCGGCGTGCAGCGCCGCACGGGCGTCGGAAAGCCGGCGACGCTTCTTGCGGTGCGTAATGACGCCTTCCACATCGTCGCAATCGACCTGTCGGACGAGCAGCGTTTCGTCGGTGTCGTGACGAATCTGCGCGGGGAAGTCCTACACCGGGCGGAGGCATTCGTCGCCGGCAAGGCGGGGGACGAGGCACTCGATCTTGTTGCGGGCCTCGTGGGGCGCCTCACCGAGCTGTCGGCCGCGCCAATCCTCGGCGTGGGCATCGGCACACCGGGTGTTGTCGCGAGCAAGAAGGTCGTACGTCTCGCGTCCACCCTCGGCTGGCAGGACGTCGACATGGCCGCTCGCATTAGCCGCACTTTCGATGGACCGGTCAGAGTGTCCAATGATGCCAACGCGGCCGCCCTCGGCCTTTACACGTACCGCGGCCTCTCGCAGTCCTCGCTCATGTTCGTCTCGATCGAACATGGCGTGGGCGCCGGCCTCATCATCGGAGGGTCTCTCGTGGAGGGCGCGCAGTCCTCAGCCGGCGAGATCGGGCACATTGTGGTCGATGACGACGGCGATGCGTGCCCGTGCGGGCTGCGCGGATGCCTCGACCTCGCCGTCTCGGCGCCGAGCCTGCGCAAACGGCTGCGAGAGACCGATGTCGGACACGATGCCATCCTCGCTACCGCTGCCCGGACCCTCGGCAAGTCTCTTGCGCCGATGATTGCGGCCAACGGGGTAAATGACATCGTCATCGGCGGTCCCGTCGACCTCGTAACGGAGGAATTCCTGACCATCGTGCGCGAGACCATCACGTCTCGCGTTTTCTGGAGCGTGAGCGATGGTCTCACCGTCGAGTCGGCCCCGGGCGGGGAGGACCTAGTGCTCCTCGGCGCCGCCGCCCTCGTGCTCTCCACTGAACTCGGAGTCGCCTGACTTCTTGCACCCCGCCACACCCTGCAACTCACCTACAAAGGAGAATCATGAATCGCACTTCACTCGGCGCCATAGCTCTTGGTCTCGGCGCTGTTCTCGCCCTGAGCGCCTGTTCAGGGGGAGCGCCTGCGAAGCCCGCGGCGGCTGCAACGGATGGCACGGGCAAGACAATCACCGTCTGGGTGATGCAGGACGACCTTACCGACGCCACCGTTAAGGCGATCAACGACGCCTTCACCAAGAAGACCGGAGCCTCGGTCAAGGTCGAGCTGCAGCAGTGGGACAGCATCAACACCAAGATGACGACCTCGCTGGCGAGCTCAAACTCTCCCGACGTCGTCGACCTCGGCAACACCGACGTGCCACTCTTCGCGGCGAGCGGCGGATTGCTCGACCTGACGGACCAGCGTAAAGACCTTGAACAGGGACAGACCTGGCTTGCCGGCCTCGTCGAGCCGGCCGAGGTCGACGGTCACCTGTACGCAGTGCCGAGCTTCGGTTCCGCTCGGGCCGTTATCTACAACAAGAAGATCTGGGCCGCGGCCGGAGTCACGACTGTGCCGACCACGTACCCGGAGCTCACGGCAGCCCTCGACAAGGTCAAGGCCGCGAACCCGTCACCTGACTTCTCTACGTTCTACCTGCCGGGCCAGAACTGGTACGCCGGCGTGCCGTTCGTATGGGATGCGAACGGACAGATCGCCACGCAGAAGGACTCGAAGTGGTCCGGCGCGTTCGGAACTGCAGACAGCGTGAAGGGTCTTGAGGAATTCAAGAAGTTCCAGAACACCTACTCAAGCGTGGCCTCGCAGACGCTGTTCACGAAGACGCCGAGCCAGAACCAGGTTTTCGCCGACGGACAGGCATCAGCCCAGCTCGGTAGCCAGTCGTTCGTGAAACAGGCGTTGACCCTGAACCCCGCGCTCACATCCGATGACATTGGGACCTTCCCGTTCCCCGGCGTCTCCGGCAAAAACCAGCCCGCTGTGATCCTCGGTAGCGACTGGGGTGTCGCCGCGCACAGCTCCAACCCAGACCTCGCGATCGAGTGGGCGAAGATCGCGGCCAGCCCCGAGATCCAGGACAAGTTCATCTTCGGCACAGACGGCTGGATCCCGAACAGCGAGGAGGGCATCAAGAAGGCGGAAGCAAGCGGACTCTCTGAGGATGCCAAGGCCTTCTTCACTGCCGCGCTACGCTCCGACTCCACTCCTGCTTCTGGCGGATGGGCGACGATCGAGGGCGACAGCTCAATGCAGCAGTTCTTCCAGTCTGTTGCGACGGGGTCGTCCAGCGTCAAAGACGCGGCGAAGGCGTTCGACGAGCACCTGACAACCGCACTGAACAAGAATTAGGTTTCGATCACCATGATTGAAATGACGATGGTTGAGCCGGCCATCGTGGGCCCGGCGCCCGAGGGAACCCCTCGGGCGCCGCGGCGCGGCTCGCGCGGCCGAGCGGCCAGAACGCCGCTCCTGCTCCTTGGGCCTGCCGCCCTCGTCCTGATCGCTCTCGTCATCGTGCCGATCGGGTTCCTCGCGTTCACCTCGTTCACGAACTTCAACCAGCGCACCCTGTTCACCGGGGAATTCAACTTCGTTGGACTCGACCAGTACAGCGCGATCATGGCCGATTCCGAGTTCTGGGCGGCGCTCGTGCGTACTGTCCTGTTCACCGCGGCGATGGTGATCGGCAGTGTCACGGTCGGCGTCTTCTCGGCGCGGCTGATGATCCAGCTGGGCAAGCGGATGCGCATGGCGCTGACAGTCGCGCTCGTGCTGGCATGGGCGATGCCGACCGTCGCGTCGAGCCAGGTGTGGCTGTGGCTGTTTCAGCCTGGGTACGGCGTCGTGAACTGGATTCTGACGAAGCTGCTGATCTTCGGTGACATGACGCACGTGAACTGGGCTCAAGACACCAACCTCGCCTTCGTCTCGATCTGGCTCCTCATCGTCTGGCAGGCCGTACCTCTTATTGCGTTGACCGTCTACGCCGCGCAATCGCAGGTGAGCGCCGAGTACCTCGAGGCGGCACGCCTCGACGGTGCGAGCGAGTGGCGCGTCTACTGGCAGATCGTGCTCCCCTTCCTCCGGCCGACGATTTTGCTCATGACAGTGCTCTCGGCAATCTGGGATTTCAACGTGTTCAACCAGATCTGGCTCATCTCACAGGGTGGACCGAACAATGCGACCACCACGCTCGGGATCTACACCTACAAGCAGGCGTTCGTGAGTTTCGACATCGCCAACGGTGCCGCGATTGCGATCATCACGACCCTGCTGCTCCTGCTGATCAGCGGCTTCTACGTCCGTAACCTCATTCGATCCGGGGAAGACCTGTGAACTCAAAGACCACACCGAGCGGCGCGCTGAAGCCGCGCACTGGCATGCGCGCCAGGGGCCGCACCCGTCGGCTCCCCAATATCATCGCCCTCGCCATGATCGTTGTGTGGGTCTTCCCCGTCTACTGGATGATCAACACAGCATTCAAGCCGCGCAGCGGAGTGATGTCGGTGACACCGCAGTTTTGGCCGTTTGAGCCGACCCTGAATAACTTCGCTATCGCGATTGGGTCAGGCTCCTTCCTCAATAACCTGCTCAACAGCCTCATCGTGGTCTTAGGCGCGGTGCTGCTCTCGCTCCTACTGGCCTTTTTCGCAGCAGCGGCGCTGACCCGTTTCCGGTTCCGCGGCCGCCGCCCGATCATGGTCACCATCCTGGTGGTGCAGATGCTGCCGGGGCCGGCACTCATCATCCCGATGTTCCTCATCTTCAACGACATCAGTCTGATCGGCACCTATATGGGGCTGATGCTCGCCTACGTGGCACTCGTGTTGCCGTTCTCGATCTGGGTGCTGCGCGGGTTTTTCATCACCGTTCCGGTCGAGATCGAGGAGGCTGCCGCAATCGATGGCGCGGGAACCTGGCGAATCCTCTGGAGCGTACTGTTCCCGCTCGTGTTACCGGGGCTGATCTCGACGAGCGTCTTCGCGTTCATCACGGCGTGGAACGACTACATCTTCGCCTTCACTTTCATGAAGGATCAGTCGATGTACACCCTGCCGGTGTGGCTGGCGTCGTTTTCGACGCCGACCGGAACTGACTTCGGGAGCCAGATGGCGGCCTCTGTACTGTTCTCGGCGCCCGTCGTCGTCTTCTTCCTCCTCGTGCAGCGCCACCTCGTTTCCGGGGTTGCCGCTGGCGCAGTGAAAGGCTGACCTCGACCTCGGCAGCGTGTCCGGCGGGGTGCAGCCGACTGCCTCTACGGCGTCAGGATGAGAACAAGTTCATCCACCCACTCTCGGTTCAGTGCACTGCGGCGTCCATTGCGGTGCCCGCGGATGAACTCGCAGGCTCAAGCGGACCGCTGTTCACCGTTCATGATCACTCAGTAGCAGCAGGAACGCGCACGAGAAGTTTGCCGGGCTCGATCCACGCTGTGAACGCGACGGCTTTACCGAATCCGTCGCCGTCGAGTTCGATTTCTTCCGGTCGGGAAAAGCGTGCCGTGAATTCTGAGCCTGTTTCGTAGCGCAGGTCGCCGTCATTTTTCTGGTCTCCGGCGAGAGCACGGCCTGCTTTTGTCCGTCGAACAACGCCGTTGGTCCAGGCCACTTTTACCCACACCCGAATCCAGCCCAATGGGCCGCCTGGCCTGGTCATCATCACATCGAATAGTCCGTCATCCAGCGCGGCTTCTGGCATGAGCAAGATGTTGGCGGGCAGCGAGCCGCAGTTGCCAAGGATCAGGGTGTGTACCGTTGCGCGCTTTTCCGTGCCACCGTCGAGCCGAAAACGCATGTGGAGTTCGTCCGGGTCCCGCAGGGACTTGACGATCGCTTTCACGTATGCGGCCCATCCCACTTTCGCTTTGAGATCTTCGTCGGTATTGGCGATCATTTTCGCGTCGAGACCCAAGCCGGCCATCACGACGAACGCGTGCTCATCGCGTCTTTTGTCTTCACGTTCAACACGAATCATTCCCACGTCAATGCGGCGGTCCTCGCCGCTGAATGCGGCGCGGACGCTTTCGGGCATGTCGTTGAGGGTCATCTTGAGATTGCGGGCGAGGAGGTTTCCCGTGCCCGATGGCAGAAGCGCGACGGGTACGTCGTGCCCGCGGACGGCTTCAACGACCGCGCGGACGGTACCGTCACCGCCGGCGACGACAACCAGATCCACGCCGAGCTCGAGCGCCTTAGCTGTCACGCCCTGGCCGACGTCGTCGATGGACGTCTCGAACCAAACGCTCTCAGCCCATCCGGCGGCGGCCGCTTCTGCATTCACGGCCTCCCGGAGCGTGTCGAGATCAACCTTGACGGGGTTGTAAATGACAGCGGCTGTGCGAGAGATGGCAGCATCCATTGCGCAAGTGTAGATCACGCCAGAGGACAGGCCAGTATTCGTCACTGCTTCGGATTGGCCATGGCCGCCCTCGTGACCGTTCGCCTTCGATCGACGAAGGTGAGGGCAAAAGAATGTCAACAGGCCGATTCATCGCTGCCCCTGTCGCTTCCAGCGAGAACGCGGTTGGATGGCCCCATGGAGCCTTCGGAAACACCTCTCACTGCAGTCCTTCTCGACATCGACGGCACCCTCGTCGAATCGAACTACCTCCATATCGATGCCTGGGATCGGGCGTTCGTTTCTGTCGGGCACCCCGTCGAGCTCTGGCGGATCCACCGAAGCATCGGCATGGATTCCGGAAAACTCCTCGAGAGTCTTCTGGGTGAGGATGCCGACACAATCGGCGATCAAGCGAAAGAGCGACACTCAGAGTTCTACCTCGCATCGGCGGGGCGGCTCCGACCGATTCCCCGCGCGCGGGAACTCTTGGCCGCGTTGGCTGATCGTGGCCATGCAGTCGTGCTGGCTACCTCAGCGCCAGAAGATGAGTTGAAAGTCCTCTTATCCGTACTTGATGCCGACCAGCACATTTCCGCGGTGACATCGTCCAGTGACGTGACCACCGCCAAACCCGACCCGGACGTGATCAAATCCGCCTTGGAAAAGGCAGAGGTCAGCTCTGGCCAAGCGGTAATGGTCGGCGACTCAACCTGGGACGTGAAAGCAGCACTGCGGGCGGGCGTTTCTTGCATCGGTCTTCTCAGCGGCGGATTCGGTGCACAAGAACTTCTCGCGGCGGGCGCGAGCGAGGTCTACGACGACGCTGCAGACCTCCTAGATCACCTGGGCGAAAGCCTCGTTGCACAACTCTGAGTCCCGCCGCCAACGGCGTCCCGACGAGTGAGGTCTGTCAGGAAGCGAATGAATGACTCCCCGCCGTAAGATCGCGCTAATAGTTGCTCTGAACACGTTGTAGAAATGTCCTGCCAGGGAGCCAGCCCTGCTGGAATTTCGCTGTGTCCCGATTTAGGGGATGACGTTGGCTGCGCGGTAACGCTCGACCTTGTCGATAAAACTCTCTGGCGTCGCCCGAAAGCCCAGAAAGCCGGCTTTGCGGCTCTTGTTCATGTCGGTAAAGCACTCGATGTTGCGACCAAGGTCACTGTCGGTGTGCCACCAGGAAGCCAGGAGATCAACGTCAGCCTCAACAAGACCCTCTCGCTCGGCAATCGTGCGCCAGGTTTCTTCCATGCCGGCCATCTGAACGGCCAACGGGCGAGGCTCTCCCTCAAATCCAGCCCACGGCACATCGAAGATTTCGGCGATCTGTGGCCAGAGCCACCGCCACCGGAAGACGTCGCCGTTTGCGATATTGAACGCCTCGTTCCGACCTTCGGGATGGGTGCCGGCCCACACAATTTGCTCACCGAGCAGTTCGGCATCGGTCACATCCGTGATGCCGTTCCACTGAGTGGACGAGCCTGGGAAGGTGAAGGTCAGGCCAAGCTCCTTACAGATGGTGGCGTAGACCGAGAGGGTGAGCACCATGTTCATCGCGTTCCCTGTTGCGAAGCCGAACACGGTGTGAGCACGGTGAACGCTCCAGGTGAATCCGTTTCGAGCGGCAGATTCGAAGACCTCGTCCTCCTGCGCGTAGTAAAAGTTTGGTGCGCTCAGGCGCGGCTCGTTCTCGTGGAACGGGGTATCGGCCATGACGCCCGTCGCGTAGTTGTCGAACGGCCCCAGATAATGCTTCAGACCGGTGAGAAGTGCGACGTGGCGCACCGACTTCTCCGGCTCCAGCGCAGCGAGCACATTGCGGACAGTCGCACTGTTGACCCGGATGTTCTCGGCCTCGCTGTCGCGCTTCATCCACGCCGTGATCACGACGAGGTCTGGGCGGGTGCCCGTGAGCGCCTCAGAGAGCGATGCCGGGTCGAGAAGATCTGCGGTGACCGAGATGATGTCGGCTTGCTCGACGCGGCCTCTTCTAGAGAGGCCAAACACTGTCCAGCCTTGTTCCGTCAGCTGCCTCGCCACGGTCTGGCCTGCGATCCCCGTCGCGCCCACTACGAGGGCTCTTCCCGGAGGAACCTGTTTGGTGGAAGTCATCCGATACTCCTTGATATATCTACTACTGTCGCTGAACTTTTTGCCGGATTCCTCCACCGACAGAATACGTGGCTCGATATATTGCCCGCTGGGAGTCAAGACGTCGACATGTGGCGGCGGTCACGCACGCCACGGCGTGAGCCCTGGCCACCCCCGGGGACGTTGCGCCGGTAGTCGAGATACTGCTCGCCGTAAGCCAAGGTGAGTGTCGGCTCCTCGTAGCCCTTCACGAACGCGACGACAGCGACGAGGGCGATAGCGGCGTACAGCACGAGCCACCACCAGTTGCCGAACAGCACCGCCTGGCCGAGGATGATCGCGATCACCGCGAGGTACATGGGATTGCGCACGAAACGGTACCCGTCACGACGAGCACCTCAGTCGGAGCGACCGGAGCGGGTGTTCCGCGGTTCAGCGCAAACAGTGCGAAGGCGTGGCTGCCTGGGCCATGTGCGTGCGGTTAGTCCGATTCCTCCGACCGCTGACTGGCGGCGGGGAATCCCGTCTTTCGTTCAACATGGTGCTTCAGTGACTTCATTGTCCGCTCGCTCTCTGCGGAAGCCATCCGCAGAAGGATCGGCTGAACGATCCGGAGCATCCCATGGGTCGTCATCTCACCGACCCTGGTAACGTGCGTGCCTGTTCCGTCGGCATCCAGGTCATATCGGATGAGCGCATCCAGGCCGCCGGACGGTTTCCCCTGGTGGAACTGCAGCGCGTGATCTGGCACATCTTCGACAAGTTCGCCGGGCATTCGGCCGACCATGGTGGCATCTTCGTAGGTGAGCCGCGCTCCGGCCTGCGGTGTGCGCATTCTCGTGCCGCGGTACACCGTTGAATGGCCGAGCCAGGTCGGGTAGGCGTCGAGCGCGCGAAGGGCCGAATAGACCTGCTGGGTCGACGCGTCTATGTCGATTGTGTTCGTGATCCGGACCATGTCACCCGTTGTACACCCCGCCGCGCAGCCGCACAAAGGACCTTGCCCTCGCGAAAGCTCCGTGGTGGGTGCACAGTGGCTGATTGACGGCAGCTCACTGCGCGCGGAGACGGGCGCTGATTTGTCGATCCGCTACCAGTCACTCGGGTAACCCCGAGATGCATTCGGCTCATCCCGACATAAAAGGAGCAAGCGATGAACAGAGTCCCAGATTCCGAACTCGTACTCGTGCCAGGTGGCACCCTGATTACCTCGACGGCTGAGGAAGGCCGCGCGCTAGCCATCACAATGGCCAGACACAGCATCCACAACATCCAACCTGATCTCGACGTGCTCACAGGCGGCCGCCCGAACTACTCCACAGACCCAGACAGCCTCATCGCTGTCAGCCAAGTCATCGCGATAGAGTTCCAGACCATTGCGGCCGCGAACAATTACTGGCGGGCTTGACCGCCACAGCCCCACGACACGCATGCCAGGGCCGTTATGGTCGACGACGGTACCGGACTCAGGGCGCTGTTGTCAGAACACCTTGACTTCACCGGTACTCTCGCCGGCCACATCCCCGACGCGACAGACGGGTTCCTGCGGGTGGGAGCAGGCTCGTTGCCTTCGGTTCTCATAGGAATGGCATAGGGAACGCATAGCGAAGCTGCTTATCGTGGTCGTCATGATGAAGATCTACGCGACCAAATCCACTGCTGCGAAGCGGCCATTGCGGGAGAAAACGACCTGGATGACCGCCATGCTGTTGGCGGGCGGCATCGCCCTGGCAGGTTGCGCCACCACCATGACCGATTCCACAACCAGCTCCTCGAGCAACGCCAGCTCCAGCACGCATACCGATTCCACCGTGTCGACCACGGACGCGACCACGACAGCCGAAACGATTTCCGCCACGGCTGAGGCGGCTGACGCATTTCTATCCACCCTCACGAGCGAGCAGCGCGAGGCCGTGCTGTACGACTACGACGACGAGACCAAGACCACATCCTGGTCGAACTTCCCGGTTACCTTCGTCGAGCGCGCGGGACTAAACCTCACCGACCTCACCGCCGAGCAGCAGACCGGGGCACTCGCGGTGCTCGAGTCGCTGCTCAGCGACGAGGCGTATGCCACGGTCACCGGCATCATGGGCGGAGACGAGTATCTGGCCGAGAACAGCTCGAGTACCGAGAGCTCGCTCGGCCAGTACTACATCGCGTTCTTCGGCGACCCGTCCGACACGAGCGCGTTCGAGGTGCAGTTCGGCGGCCACCATCTCGGCATCAATGCCACGCTCAACGGCTCTGCCGACGCCATCACCTTTGCACCGACACATCTGGGCGTACAACCTGCCGTCTACACGGATGGCGATGGCACCGAGGTCCAGCCGTTCGACGGGATCTACACCGACGCGTTCGCGTTCTTCGACGGCCTCACGGCCGAGCAGCAGGCGACCCTGACCTCGGGCGACGTGAGCATGTGCGCACCGGGCGACACCTGCGACTTCTCCACCGGCGCCGGGCTCACCGGTGCCGACCTCACGAACGAGCAGAAGCAGTTCCTCCTGGACGTGATCGCCAACTGGGTCGGAATGGCCGATGAGGAGACCACCGCCGCGGCTCTCGCCAAGATCGAGGCGACCCTCGATGACACCGTCATCGCCTGGTCCGGCGAGACGACGTACGACATGAGCACCGGTGACGGCATCTCGTTCTCGATCTCCGGCCCGAACGTGTACATCGCCTTCCAGGCTCAGCAGGGGTCGGCCGGCGCGGACATCAGCGGGGTTACCACGTCCGGTTGGGGTCATGTGCACACCATCTACCGCGACCCGACCAATGACTACGCCAACAGCGTCACTCAGCAGGGGGCCTCCGGGATGGGCGGCGGGACCCCTCCGGGGGGAGGCGGCGCGCCTTCAAACCTGTCGAGCGAGAGTCGGTAGGTGGTTCTGACCTCGCTGTTCACGCACGCAGAGAAGGCATCAATCGATGCGGAGGGGGATACGAGATCATCCGTACTCAGTGCATCCGCTCAGCGGTGGAGTAGCGTCTTCCAATCGGCCGGAACCGCGCCGAGGGGGCCGGGCGTTGGCTGTTCGATCGGCCGATGTGCTGGCGCGGCGAGCTCCGGGCCGTCGATGTATGCCTCGATTGAATAGTCCCAGAACCAGCTCTCGCCAGGCTCAAACGTGCGGACAACCTGGTGGCCTGTGCCGGTCGCGTGGTCACGCGCGTGCTGCTCGGGGGAGCTGTCACAGCAGCCAATATGGCCGCATGCCGCGCAGCGCCGCAGATGGAACCACCAGCCGCCGGAGTCCAGGCATTCCAGGCAGCCGTCACCGCTCGGCGGGATCATCGGGTTCACATCCGCCATCGTCATCTTCGCCCTCCGCTACGTGTGTCTCGTGCTCGGTTCGTGCGCCGTGTGGCCGAGCGTGTCGCACCGGCGCCCTATGTTCGGTCGCGCTCATGACTGGATCGCTGCCGGGCTCACTGCCGGGCATCCGCTCGCCCTCACATGGAGGATAGCAAATGCGCCCGGACCGTCATGGTCGAACGACGGCCCGGGCGGGGAGCCTGGAATACCTGTTGGTCTCAGGTATTCGAAGCGTGCTACTTCGCGATGAAGTCGAGGATGTCCTGGTCGAGCTCAGCCTGGTAGGAACCGTAGATACCGTGCGGGGCGCCGGGGTAGACCTTCAGGGTGCCGTCCTTGACGAGCTCGCTTGACTTGATCGCCGCGTCGGCGATGGGCACGATCTGGTCGTCATCTCCGTGGGCAATGAAGATCGGCACGTCGAGGGCTTTGAGGTCCTCGGTGAAGTCGGTCTCGGAGAACGCCTTGATGCAGTCGTAGGCCGCGGCGAGGTTGACGAGCATTCCCTGGCGCCAGAATTCGCGCTTCGCACCCTCTGAGACCGTGCTGCCTTCACGGTTTGCTCCGAAGAACGCCTCTGTCAGGTCGATGTAGAACTGCGAGGAGTCAGCCAGTACGCCAGCACGGATGCCGTCAAACACCTCAATGGGCAGCCCGTCGGGGTTGCTGTCGGTCTTCACCATCTGGGGCGGAACAGCGCCGGCAGTGATCACCTTTGCGACGCGTCCGACACCGTGCTGAGCCGCGTAGCGCACGACTTCACCACCACCGGTGGAGTGGCCGATGACAACGAGCTTCGTGAGGTCGAGGTGCTCGACCAGCTCGGCGAGGTCACGGGCGTATGTGTCCATGTCGTTGCCGTTGTAGGTCTTTGCCGAACGACCGTGGCCGCGGCGGTCGTGGGCGATTGCACGGTAGCCATTGTCGGCGAGGAGCTTTACCTCAACCTGCCAGGCATCCGACGACAGCGGCCATCCGTGGCTGAGTACGACGGGCTGCCCTTCGCCCTGATCGGTGTAGTAGAGCTCGGTTCCGTCCGAAGTGGTGAAGTACGGCATGGTTTCTCCTTGATGTTGGTGGAGTGACTGGTTCAGCGCGCACTGGCTCGACGCTCGTCTGCAGTCGCTGATTACATGGTGTCGCCACTCGTCGCGTGCTGCAGAGGGGATTCGCAAATTGTGAAGAACTAATTCGGCTGTGGTCAAGTACGGGCGTTTTCGGTGGACACACGTCGACGCCTATGTAAAAGTTGGTCCCGATGTATCTCCCTCAAGCAACACGCGAACAGACCGGGTTCTCGTCTGCTGTCGCAACGGTGGTGAAAAGCAAGGCACTCGGCCCAGTGCACCTGATTCACACCAAAGCTCCCACCGCAGGCAATGATCCTTTTGCTGGCTACACCGACCCGGGCGATGCGCTCGTGTGGGCATTCATCACCGATGGCGCGATCGTATGCAAACGTGCATACAACGACATCGAAAACCACGCCGGCAACATGAATATGAACCATATGCCGAGGCTGAGCGGCTTCCAGATGACGCCGGACTTCCGTGCACTGTCGATACGGATGGATCGCCAGGCGATCGGTCTCAGTTCGTCAGACATTGACTCCATTGCCCGCACAGTTTTCCCTCTCACCGAGGGGCTGCCTCTCATGATCGGTTCGCTTGCGTCGCAGGCCATGAGAATGGACACCGACCTCGGCCCAGCTTCTGGAGCAGCGCTCGCTCATTCGATTCTCGAACTCACGACGGCGTTCGTCGACGATTTCCTCGGGCGTCACTCTGCCCCAGACACCATTCGCAGCAACCTGGTGACCGAAGCGCGACAGCACGTCGAGCTGTATTCCAGAAGCCCAGCCCTCACCGCGGCATCCGTCGCAGCCGCGTTGCAGGTATCGGGCAGAACGCTTCAGAAGGCATTCGAACTCGAAGAGACCACGCTCACTCGTGCCATCCTCGAGAGCAGACTATCGAGAGCCAGGTCTCTGATGGAGCGCGACCGCACGAGCGAGCTTGCCCTCGGCACCATCGCGACCAGATCTGGATTCTCATCCGCTTCGACGTTCAGCCGAGCCTTTCACTCTCGCTATGGACTCGCCCCTCGCGACTGGCGGGACCGATATCGTCAATCCATCGCAGGCTGACGGACGGGCCGGGACCGGCGTCAACGCGGCCGTTACTCGTCGTGATGGCGTTCGGTCGGGTTCGGCGCAACCGGCGAAGTAGATGAAACCGGCGCAGCAGACGGAACTGGTGCAATCGGGTCGACGGGCCCCTGGTCGAGGCGGAACGGCGGGTACTCGTCGCGCATCAGCGCGGTGTAGCTGATCACCCGGTATACCCAGCGGTTGATGCCCATGATGAAGTCGAACAGCGGGCGCTGGTAGCGGCCGCTGAATAGCAGGATGACGGCGGCGATGATCACCAGGAGGACGAGCAACGAGATGCCTGATCCCCATCCGTAGCTGAAGCCCCACCACCATCCGATGCCGCCGCCGAGGATACTGATGACCAGCAGGTGCGGAATGGCCAACAGCCACCACTTCACCAGCACGAGGCCGTGGGAGAGCCGCTCGGGGTAGTCGACGTCGAAGTCGGCAGGATAATCCGTTCTGGCGAGCGTGAACGGCGGGTACCTGTCGGTGCCGAGCGCGGAGTACGCGTAGAAACCGACACGCCAGTTCCAGCGCAGGACGCCGACATTGAACCAGAACAACGACCGCGGGTACCGGCCGGTGAACAGGATGGCGAAGCCGGCGATGATCGTGACGACGACGAAGGCAAACCAGAGGAATGCCAGCAGGATGAAGTGCGGGATACCCAGGAGCCACTTCACGATCCACAGCCCACGCGAAAGCGGGGAGTCGAGGTGGCCGGTGAGGTGCGCTGGGTATGCCTGCAGCCCGGGACGAAGGCCCGCGGGAGGCGACACTGGTTCCAGCTGGCGGCCCAGCATTGCAGCGCCGATGACGGTGAGGGCCACACCAATGAGGAAGAGCACGGCGCCACCGATCAGCAGCCCGATGGCGAAGGGCAGGATGAGGCCGCTGTGCACGCCGGCAGCGAGGTCGACGTTCACTCCAGGGCTCGCATCGGCGTTCATCACCACGACAGACCAGCTGCCAGAGCGCAGGGTCCAGTCCACATGTTGAGTTCCAGCGCCGGAGGCCGACTCGGTCCAAAATGTTTCGGCGGCAGGTTCTCCCGGTGTTTGGGAGCCGGGCACCTCACGGTATTGCACGACGAATGGCGAGACACGCACGCCGCTGATTTCGCTGTGCTGCACTCCAGAGAGATAGGCATCGACATCCGACTTTGGTGCGATACCGATGAAGATTTCCTGGTTTGGCTCGGTTGATGTTGCCTCGAGGCGCAGCGTGGCAATGTCGAACGGCGCTCCGGAGCCAGACTTCAGGTTTCCGGCAACGTCGAGATTCGGCGACGTGAGCGCATACGATCCCACGGAGAAGTTTGCCGATGGTGACCTGAAGAAGCCGTCGTCCCGCTGCAAAGCGCTGGCTGCCGTGAACACGACGCCCGCCGCGAAGAGTCCTGTTCCGATCAGCCCTAATATCGTGCCGATAATCAGCAGGACGATGCCTCCCGGCTTCAGCCGCACTGGCTGGCCGACGGGCGGCGGAGGGCTTCCGTCATATCCGGTTGTGGTCACAGTCGCACCATCCTCCGTTGCGTGTCCGGTCCCTTGTCGGCTGGGTGGCTCGCTTCACGCCACCCTCCTCGTGGTGGCGCCTGTGCGCAAGGGGGTGGGCGAAGTCCCGCTACACGGGATACGAGGCCGCGAAACGGCGGCACGGGGGCACACTGAGCTTTGACGGGCCGGCAGGTGTGGACCACGTCCGGCCAGACAACGAGAAGGAGGGCCATCATTGTGATCACTATCCGAAGCGCGATCGATGCGATCCGACCATGACAGCACACCGCACCGCTATCCGTCCCACCATGAAGGCGGCCGTCTACCGCAGATTCGGCTCTCCAGACGTCGTCCACGTCGAACAGATGACCAGACCCATTCCGAAAGCCGACGAAGTGCTCATCAAGGTTTACGCCAGCACGGTGAGCGTCGCAGACCATCGGGCTCGCAGCCGCAACGTCCCCCGTGGGTTGGGGATGCTCGCCGCACTCGGGCTCGGCTTCTTTCGACCCCGGCACCATATTCTCGGCATGGATGCCGCTGGCGTCGTTGACGCGGTGGGTGCAAACGTGACCGCATTCGCCCCCGGCGACGAGGTAATCGCACTACGCGGTGGCGACTTCGGCGGCCACGCGGAGTATGTCTGCACCCCGCAGGATGGCGCCATCACCGCTGCGCCCCGCACGATGACCTTGGAAGAGGCGGTGACTCTCGTATTCGGTGGCAGCACGGCGCGAGGTTTCCTGAATCAGGTCGCGATCAAGCCGGGGGACAGCATGCTCGTCAACGGTGCATCCGGTGCCGTGGGATGCGCGATGGTGCAGCTCGCAAAGCACCTGGGCGCCGACGTCACCGCAGTGACCAGCTCACCCAACCGGGAGTTGGTCGCCGCCCTCGGCGCCGACCGGATGATCGACTACACCGCGGAGGACTTCGCTGCTGAGGGTCGCACCTACGACGTCATCGTCGACTGTGTCGGCAACGCTCCATTCGAGCGGGTCGAGGCAATCATCAAGCCCGGCGGGGCACTCCTGCTGGTTATCAGTGATCTCAAGGGGATGATGCGGGCCTCGAGGCAGAGCAGGAAGAGCAAGAAGCTGGTCACGGCCAACGTCGGCAAGCATCGAGCCGAGGACCTGGCCTTCCTCGTCAGCCTTGCAGATTCCAGCAGGTATCAGGCAGTCATCGACCGCACGTACGACCTCGCGGAGATCGTCGAAGCGCACCGCTACGTCGACACCGGACGCAAGAAGGGCAACGTCGTGCTGCGCGTCAGGGCCCCGATGGACTCGCCGCCGGACGTCGAGCCGTAACAGCTGAAGGACCGGCGAAACGCTCAATGAAGGAGAATGTCATCGGGCAGATCGGGGTCATTGGACCGCGGGCTGTTTCAGTGCAGGCCCACCCTGCCGCCCCGGGCTGCTTCCGGCTGTCGACTCGCGCACGACGAGGCGATGGCCGGCTACGTAACCTGCCGCTGGCGCGTCTGGGTTGTCGATACGCCGCTGGATAGCCTCGACGGAGTGCCGGGCAATCGCCTGCATGTCAGGTGCGACTGTCGTGAGTGTGGGGGAGGAGAAGCCGCCTTCTGGAGTGTTGTCCCAGCCCACCACGGCCACATCCTCGGGAACGCGGATGCCGCTGAGATGGAATCGCCGGAGCACGCCGACGGCGAGCAGGTCGTTTGCGCAGACGATGGCGTCGATATCGTCGATGGTCGACAGCATCTGCTCGGCGCGAGCGAATCCCTCTTCGCGTGAGTAGTCGCTCTCAGCACCTACCGCGAATTCGAGGGGCGCGGCGTCGTCTGGGGAGCCCATGATCAGCCGTGATTCTTCTCGTAGGCCCGCGGCTTGAAGCGCTTGCCGGTATCCCTCGAGCCTCAGGTCTGCTGTTCCGAGAGACCCCTGCGACAGGTAGCCGAGGAAGGCGATCTTCTTATGGCCGAGATCAATCAAGTGCTGCGTCGCTTCGCGCGTCGAACCCACGTTGTCGACGGAGACGTGGTCGATTTTCGAGTTGAGGGTGTGCTCGCCCAGGAGCACGAGAGGCGTCGTGTCACGCATTGCGACTATCGCATCCACCCCGAGCGAGAGCGGGCTGAAGATGATCCCATCTGAGAGCACGTTGCGATACCCGCGCGCCACCTTCTCTTCCAGCTCGGGGAGACCTCGAGTCTCGTTCACCAAGACGGTGAACCCGCGCTCCTCTGCGGCCTCGACGACGGCATGGGCGAGACTGGCGAAGTACGGGTGCGCGAGATAGGGCACGGCAAGCGTCACCAGATTGCTGCGACCGCTCCGAAGCTGCCGCGCGGCAAGCTGCGGGCGATAGCCCAGCTCGGCGATCGCCGCCTCCACCTTCGCTTTCGTTTCAGCCTTGAGGTAGTGATGCCCGTGGATGACGTTGGACACCGTTCGCCATGACACGCCGGCGAGAGCGGCCACATCCTTGATGCTGGGCCGCTTGGACTTCCCTGCCGCCTCGCCGTCGCCCTCGCTCATGGCCCCAGTCTATAGACGAGATGACCCAAATGTTCCCACGTTGCAATTTTTCTGGGCGTCTGGTTTAGTACCTAACTAGCAGTTTGTTTCCACGTTGCAACATTGGGGCTGCCCTGTTGCGGACACGCAGCGTTTACGCGTGTCATGTGGCGACTTCGCACACGATGAACGTCTCAGAGAAGAGGATGCAATGACGCACACGTCCATGAGGGCACCCCGGCGGTATCGCCGGTCGATCGGCGCACTCGCCATGTCGACCGCGGCCGCGCTGGTGCTCGTAGGCTGCAGCGGCGGCGGAACCACGACCAGCACCGACGGCGGCGGAATCGGCACGGCCGAGAACCCCGTCGAGATTCGAGTTCTCGCAAACGAAGCGTTTGCGAAAGCGTGGCAAGACCAGCTCGTCCCAGAGTTCAACAAGGATTTTCCCTACATCAAGGTTGATGTCGACGGGGTTCCGTACTCAAATCTCCTGGCCAAAGGCGTACTCGACTTGACCGGTGCATCGCCTGAGCACGACATCCTGATCACCGACGACCCCTGGACTCCGCAACTTGCTGCGACGGGTGGCCTGCTCGACCTCGAGGCCGAAGCCGCAGACTGGACTGACGCGAACTACGACTGGGACGACTTCTACGACGCGGCGCTGGCTGCGAGCCAGTGGGACGACAAGCAGTACGGCGTTCCGCTGCGGTCGAATCTTCTCCTGATGTTCTACAACAAGACCCTGTACCAGGATGCCGGCGTGGCCGAACCGACCCCAGAGCTGTCGTGGGACACCTTCATCGAGCAGGCACCCCAGTTGGTGCAGGACACCGATGGGGACGGCGCGACCGACTCGTGGGCCAACGCAATGACGTGGGCGCGCGATCCGCTCTCGCCCACGATCTGGCAGACGATTCTCGACTCAAACGGTGGAGAACTCTTCGATGACGAAATGAACCCCACGTTCGACAACAAAGCCGGCATCGAGGCGCTGCAGACGCAGGTTGACCTGCTCGAATACGCCCCTGCCGGCGCGACGAACTATAACTACAACGAGCCGCTTGACGCCTTCCGCCAAGGGAAGGTCGCGAGTGTCTTCACCTGGGGGAGTGCGTTCAAGAGCGCAGCGGTAGACCCCGATGTGACGACTCTCACTCCAGATCAGGTCGGCATCCAGACCATGCCAGCCGGCAGCGAGTCCGCCAGCACGCACCGCGGCATCTGGAGCGGATCCGTCGTGAAGAAGAGCGAAAACCCGGAAGCGGCATGGGCATTGCTGCAGTGGATGAGCTCGAAGAAGGGTGAATCCTGGGCCGTCAACAACCTCGGCTCGTTCCCTGCTCGTGAATCAACCCTGTCCACCGCGCCAGAGCAGGAGTGGATGGTTCCCGTGTTCGCCGCTATTCAAGAGGGATTTGTGGCGGCGGAAGCTGGCGACATGTGGCGTCCGAGGTCACCACAGTCCAACGCGATCCAGGAGATTCTCGCCGACCAGACCAGCGCCGCTGTGAATGGCCAGGTCAGCGCAGAAGACGCGCTGAAGAAGGCAAGCGACCAAATCAAGAAGTTGCTGAAGTAGCGCCATGGGTTCACAGATCGTTCGCAATAAGGCTCCCGAACAGAGACGGGAGGAACGCGAAAGGCGCCGAGCGCTGAAACGGCCCTTCTCGGCCGGTCGCGCACGAGCGGCGGACTTCGGAAGTCGGTGGGCGTTCTTAACCCCCGCAACACTGCTTCTGGCCGCGGTTCTCGCGTACCCGTTGTTCTATACGATCCAGATCAGTTTCTCCGAACTGGATCTGGCCACCTTCACTCCGTCGGAGTGGGTCGGTGTAGACAACTACACGAGTGTGTTCGAGAACGAGAACTTCGGAAACTCTCTCGTGATCACCGGCATCTACCTGGTGCTCGCGCTTCCGCTCCAGATGGTGTTGGGCTTCGGCATCGCTTTCCTGATGAACGCAGCATGGAGAGGGCGCGGCGTCGTTCGCGCCCTCTTCCTCATCCCCATGGTGGTGGCACCAGTGGTGTCAGGCGGAATCTGGAAGATGATGCTCGACCCGCTGTGGGGCGTGATCAGCTGGTTCCTCGGTTTGTTCGGTATTCCCCCGTTGGATTGGTTCGGAGATCCGGCACTGGCAATGATCAGCATCGTCGGAATCGACACGTGGCGATCAACGCCGTTTGTCGCACTCATCGCGTCGGCGGCACTTCTCGGACTGCCGAAAGACATCTTCGAGGCGGCGAGGGTTGACGGGGCCAACTGGTGGCAGACGCTGCGGTCGGTCACGCTTCCGCTGCTCGCTCCCATCATCGCCGCCACCTTCGTCGTTCGCTGGCTCGGTGCGGTCAAGATGTTCGACATCGTGCTCACGACAACGAACGGCGGGCCAGGCCAAGCCACCAACGTGGTCAACCTGTACATCTACCAACAGGCATTCCAGTCACTGAAGTTCAGCGAGGCATCCGCAATGGCCGTCATTGTTCTCATTCTGACCATGGCGCTCACCTTTGTATTCCTGTCTGTAAGCAAGAAAATGGAGGATCGCCTGTGAGCGCTTCACTAGCCGCACCGCAGCGCCGCCGACGGAAGATCGGTCGGTCAGTTCACATCTGGTCCGGTGTCGTGGTGTGCGCACTGTTCCTCTTCCCGGTGTTCTGGATGGTGCTCACCTCGCTCAAGAAGCAGCGTGACATCTTCACCACGCCTCCGACCTTCTTCTTCGACGTCACGTTCCAGCAGTATTTTGCGCCGCTCGCCAATGCCGATATTCCAGAGCGGATGCTCAACACCGTCATCATTGCCGGCGGCGCGAGCATCATCTCGCTACTGGTCGGCTCGATGGCGGGGTACGCACTGGCACGGTTGAAGATCCGAGGTGCAGCCACGATCGGTGTGCTGATCCTCGCCTCGCGTGGTGTTCCGTCGATCGCCCTGGCGGTGCCGCTGTTCATCGTGGCCCGCAATCTCGGTGTGCTCGATCAGCACCTCACGCTGATCCTCGCTTACTGCACCTTCATGATTCCGTACGTGATGTGGCTGATGCGTGGCTTCTTCCTTGCGCTTCCGCGAGAACTCGAAGAGGCGGCCATGATCGACGGATGCTCGAGGCTGGGAACGTTCTTCAGGATCATCGTTCCCATTTCGGTTCCCGGGCTCATCTCGACGTTCATCTTCAGTCTCATTCTCGGCTGGGAAGAGCTGCTCTTCGCACTCGTTTTGACGGGGCAGAAGGCCTCGACGATTCCGGTGGCTGTCCTGGGTATGGCGGCAGATACCGACAACGGAGCGAACTGGGGAGCTCTGGCAGCCGCCGGAACCCTCACCGTCATTCCGATGGTGCTGTTCGCCTTGCTCGTTCAGAAGTGGTTGATCAGGGGCCTCGCCGAAGGCGCCACGAAAGGTTGATGTACGACGTGGTTTCACCCGAATTGAATCCGAATCCGTTTCGTCGAGAGCGCGAGATCACTGAGCCAGTGGACCTGTGTCTGTCAGACGGTTCGCTGAACCCCGCCGCTGTGGGGTGGACCCGCCGTCCACTCCATCGCACGAATCTGCGGGGCTGGGGGCGTAACAAAAGATTTGAGTACTGGGCGATCACGACGCCCGACCACATTCTGGCGCTCAACATCTCGCAGCATGACTATCGAGCGAATGTCTCTGTAACGGTGATGGATCGCGTGAGATTCGACGAAATACGTCAGGGAGGCAACCGTTGGCTCCCGCGCAGAGGCGGACTGCAGGATCCGAGCGGTGCATCGGTTGCGCGCGGACGACGCGGAAGTACCGTGGTTGAGCTGACCGCCAACAGTCGCGGCACAGCCCTGCATGCGAGATCCGAGCGAATCCAGGTGGACGTGCAGGTGCTCGAACCGAAGGACCACCAGTCAATGGGTGTCGTTGTGCCGTGGAGCAGGCGCACATTCCAGTACACGCGCAAGAACAATTGCCTGCGAGTGGAAGGCACCATGGTGATAGACGGCGTGAAATATCGGCTCGAGCCAGACACAACCAGTGCCACCCACGATCACGGGCGCGGTCGCTGGCCGTATCGCACGTTCTGGAACTGGGGCTCGGGGAGTGGCTCGAGCCTCGGCCACGACATCGGTCTCCAGTTCGGCGGTAAATGGACAGATGGCACGGGGTCGACCGAGAACTGGTTGCGGCGGGACGGCGAGCTCCACAAGATCAGTGACGACCTGGAATGGACCTACGATCCGTCACACTGGCTCGAACCCTGGAGCATCACCGGGCCGACGGTGAACGTGACGTTCACACCGGTCCACCACTTCAGGAACATGTTCAATCGCTGGATCATCATGGCCAGAGCGGATACCTGCTACGGACATTTCTCGGGCGACATCACGCTGGAGAGCGGAGAGGTCGTGTCGTTCGACAACGTCTACGGGCACGTGGAGGACGTCGCGCGTCGCTGGTGACCCGGCATCCGTCCGTTGATCTGGATGGCCAGGCAGATCTGGATGGCCAGGCTCACCTCGTGGCTTAACGCGAACGGGGAAGGCAACTTTCGGTTGCCCTCCCCCGTTCGCGTTCATGCTTTAGAGCGTGTCGTTCCGCTCGGCCGTCTCGACGCGGGCGCCCGTTGCCGGGTCAACGCCGCTCCGGTTGGTGACAACTGAGCGTCGCTTTCGGGTGAGGAGGGCCAGACCAATGATGACGACGACGAGGCCAGCACCCATGAGGATGTACCCGATCAAGTCGAGGTCCACCCATTCGACCGAGACATTGACGGCGAACGTGAGGATCGCGCCGACCGCGATCAGGAAGATTCCCAAACCAATACTCATCGTGTTACTCCTCTACTTCAGTGGGGTCATGCTGTGCGATGGGTCATGCTGTTGACTCAGGAATGGCCGGTCATCGCCCACTTTGTCCGCGTGAGCCCGTGACAGGAGTGGCGAGCCGATAATTCCCGTGCCGAGCATAGCCGAGTTGATGCAGCGGCCGTGGCTGACCTGCGCGATGGACGTGCGATGGGGGCAGTGCGACGGCATCTGTCGCCGGGCGTGCAGATGAGCGCCCCGACGCTGTTTACAGGTGTGTCGTCACGTGTTCTTGTTCGTGGGGCGATGAACGATCAGCACCGGACACGCGGAGTGTTCGGCAACCTGTGAGCTGACAGAACCAAGCAACAGGCCAGAAAATCCGCCCAGTCCTCGACTGCCGACGACCAGCAGGTCGGCGGTCGCGCTCCGCGCCACCAGCACATCGGCGGGGGACCCCTGAAGTACCCGCGCTGTGTACCAGCTTGGCCACTCGGGTCCGAGGACTGTGTCGCTGACTTCCTGCAGGGCATGTTGGGCGTCGCGGTCTGGGTGCCAGGTTGTGGGAAGCGGCGCATACGACACCGGAAAGTTCCACACGGACACCGCTTCAACGCTTGACCCGAATTTTTGTGCGATTTCGATGGCGTGCTGCAAGGCCCGCACCGACCCGTCCGATTCGTCGATCCCGACGACGATGCTGGCATACAGGTTCGGTACCTCGTTGGGCAGCTGGAAATCACTCATTGCGTCGCTCCTTCATAACTTGCGGGCGTTTTTTGATCCTACGAATCTCGGAGAGTGTCGCTCAGGGGCGAAAGTTCCGTCGGTCGCCGCGCAGCGGCAGTGGGAGGGGAGCACAGCGTGCGGCCTATCGCCCTGCGATGATTGCGCCGAGGTCGCGGCCCCACCGCTCGGCGCGATCGCGCTCTCCGTCGATGAGTGGACCCTCGTAGCCGTGCACGCGGAATGACTCCTGCTTGATGGCGATGATGAAGCCGAGTTCTCTGAGCTCCTTCTTGGCGGCCTTGGCTGCAGAACCAGGCATCCGGGGCTTGTCCACCCTGGTGTCGAAGGTGGCTGCCGGTATGGCACTGCTGGGCGGGGTCACGTCAACGAGCCACTCCCGGATGCCACGCGTCGGCGCGCGTGGGGCCCCCTGCTGGGCGACAGCGTTCTCTCTCGTAGTGGCTCGCGTCATTGAGAACGCATGGGTGGGCCCGCCAACGACCACGAGATCGTAGGTGTCCACATCCTTCGGCGCAGCATCGGAGTCGACGACTTCAACGTTCATCGCATCGCTCAAGCCGGTGGCGATCGCCCGCGCTACCTGCTCGGTGTTGCCCCACAGCGTTTCGTAGACCACGAGCGCGCGCATGTCTCTCCATTCGTCGGATGTTGCGGTAAGGCTAGGCGGTTGTTCGGCTACAGGGAACCTCTGCGACGCTCGCACCGGGAGCTTTCAGGCGAGACCTGCCACAATCAAAAGCTGGTGATCCGCCGCCAACACCCTCGACGAAAGCCACTTCTCTATGTTCACGAGCATTCCCGGACTTGAAATCCTCGACGCCGACTCGCTTATTCGCTGGTTTGGCCCGTTTGTGCTCCTCGGAGTGGCCAGCATCATCTTCATTGAGACCGGCTTCATCGTGTTGTCGTTCCTGCCTGGCGACTCGTTCCTGTTCACCGTTGGGCTTCTCACCGCGACCGGGTTCGTGGATGTTCCTATCTGGGTAACGGCAGCGGTCGTCTTCATCGCGGCATTTGCCGGCGACCAGCTTGCGTACTACATCGGACGCAAGGCCGGCCCTGCGGTCTTCAAACGCGAATCGGGCCGATTCTTCAACCCGGAGAACGTTGAGCGCACCAATGCCTTCTTCGAGAAGCACGGCGGGAAGGCGCTCATCATGGCGCGCTTCCTGCCGGTGTTCCGTGCCTTTGTGCCGGTTGCTGCCGGCGTGGGCCGGATGCGCTACCTCACCTTCGTCTCGTACAACGTCGTCGGCGCCTTCCTGTGGGGTGTCGGCCTGACTCTCGTCGGATTCTTCCTGGGCCAGATCGACTTCGTCGCCGAGTACGCCGAGTACTTCATCATCGCGATCGTGCTCCTTTCAGGCATCCCGATCCTGCTGGAACTCAGCAAGGCTGCCCTCGCGAGTGTCAAGCGCCGCAAGAACCCCGCCGCCGTTGCCGCAGATGCGGCCGAAGCGGATGCTGTTGCCGCCTCGATCCCTGACCGCGAGCCGGTAAGCTGACCGAAACGGGAGCGTTGTCTTTGCCGGTGTCTCTGGTCTCGCACCCGGCGTAGTGTTCGGCACAGCGCGGTCGTGAAAATCTGAAGTAGCGTTCGCGATCCGTGAAGGAGACATCATGGCATCCGACCGCACGCCGCCAGCTAAAGTCCGGATGACCTCGCTGCGAAAGACTGCGCTTGTCGCGGGCATCCTGTACCTGATCACCTTTGTCTCGATCCCGACTCTCTTTCTCTATGTTCCGGTGCACGACCCGAACTACATCGTCGGTCCGGGCCCTGACACGGCTACCGTTGTCGGGGCGCTTCTCGAAATCATTGTGGCGCTCGCCGGTATCGGCACAGCTGTGGTGCTGTTCCCCGTGGTCAAGAGGCAGAATGAGGCGGTCGCCCTCGGCTTCGTCGGATCACGAATCCTGGAAGCCAGCACCATTTTCGCCGGCGCCGTCAGCCTCCTGTCGCTGGTGACATTGCGGCGGGCAGGGGTCGGAGCGGATGCCCTGATCACCGGGCAATCGCTGGTCGCGCAGTATGAGCGGTTCTTCCTCGGGCAGAGTCTCATGCCGATCGTGAACGCCCTCTTGCTCGGCTCGTTGCTCTACCAGTCGCGCCTTGTGCCACGGTTTCTCCCGATACTGGGATTCGTCGGGGCGGGCGTGCTCTTCGTTGCCCTCATCGCAACGATATTCGGCGTCATCGACCGGGCCTCAGCGTTGGCAGGGCTCGCCGCGCTTCCGATCGCGGCGTGGGAGTTCTCGCTGGGCGTCTACCTGGTCGTCAAAGGCTTCAGGCCGTCCCCGATCACAGCCGGGATGATCGCTACTGGCGCACCACGCGCATTCCGTGACGGCGAGGCCTGACCGGGGATAGCGACCGCCTGAGCGGTCGCAGCGCCTGCGCAAGGAGCAACGACCGGAGTCGTGCTCGTTCTGCGGCGTGCGCCCGGGCGATCGTAGCCCTGGTGCGCACGCGTTGCTAGGCTCCGCGGCATGGACACGCCGCTGGACGACCCGAAAGATCAGCACGTTCCCGCCGCCGACGCCGGGCCGGGGGTGACAGAAAGCTTCCGCGACGAGCTCGACAGCACGCGCTACACAGCGGTCGACGAGGACTGGGCCGGGCATCTCCCTGCGCAATACGGGGTCGCACCTCGAGTGAGGATTGGGCAGGATAAATGGTTCAATCTGCTGTGGTTGATTCCGCTCGGACTGCTCCTCCTGGTCATCGGTATCGCGGTGGCCAGAGGCATCCGTGACCTCCCTGCCGTGCAGGACTTCATGCGGCAGTATCCGGGCGCGTCTCCGCTCCCGGCCGGCGCGCCGGTCGGCTTCCCCGCGTGGCTGGGCTGGCAGCACTTCCTCAACCTGTTCCTGATGATCTTCATCATCCGCTCGGGGGTCACGATCATCGCCGACCACCCGCGGTTCTATTGGACCAGGCACTCCACACCAGGCAAGGACTGGTTTCGCGTGCAGAAGCCTGTGCCGGCCGATCCCCTGTACACGGCGAAGCAGGACTCGATCACCCTCCTCGACGGTGTCGGACTTCCCGGGCGCCGCCACTCCATCGGTCTGGCCCGCTGGTGGCACCTCGGAATCGACACACTGTGGCTGCTCAACGGGATCGTCTTCTACATCCTCATTTTCACGACAGGGCAATGGATGCGACTGGTGCCGCTCAGTTGGGACGTCATCCCGAACTCACTGTCCGTCGCGATCCAGTACCTCTCCCTGGACTGGCCACTGGAATCGGGCTGGGTCAACTACAACAGTCTGCAGTTGATCGCCTATTTCGTGACCGTCTTCATCGCAGCTCCCGCAGCGCTGCTCACCGGGCTCGGAATGTCACCAGCCCTGTCCACCCGCTTCCGCGCGATCAGCTCGGTGTTCAGTATCCAGGTCGCGCGTTCGCTGCATTTCCTCGTGCTGTGCTGGTTCGTCCTGTTCATCGTCATCCACGTTGCCCTGGTGCTGACCACAGGTGCACTGCAGAACCTCAACCACATGTATGCGTCACGGGACGACGAGTCGTGGGTTGGGTTCTGGATATTCGCAGCGTCGATGGTGGTCGTCATCGTTGGTTGGGTAGCCGCAACTCCATTCACGTACCGCCATCCGCGCGTGGTGCAGAGGGCCGGCTCCGCCCTGATCGGGCCGTTCGAGAGGTTGTTTGAGCACATCGATTCCAAACCGGGCCAATACACAGAGAAAGACATCTCCCCGTACTTTTGGCACAACGGCAAATACCCCGAAACCGAAGAATACAAAGAGCTCGAGGCCGGGGCCTTCGCTGACTACACGGTGCGAGTGAACGGTCTGGTCGAGAACCCTGTCGAGCTCAGTCTGGAACAGCTGCGCGCACTTCCGTACCACGAGCAGATCACCCAGCACTTCTGTATCCAGGGCTGGTCGGGGGTCGCGAAGTGGGGAGGGGTTTCGATGCAGTCCATCCTCGATGTCGTCAAGCCCAAGCCAGAAGCCAAGTGGGTCATCTTCTATTCGTTCGCGGTCGGCCCGGATGGCGGCCTCTACTACGACGCGCAGCCCATCGAGCACATGAGCTATGAACTGACGATGCTTGCCTACGACATGAACGACGACGCGCTTTCCTTTGGCCACGGCGCCCCGCTTCGCCTGCGCAACGAGGTGGAGCTCGGGTTCAAAATGGTGAAATGGATCAAGGGCATCGAGTTCGTTGAGCACTTCTCTGAGGTGGGCGGAGGGCTGGGCGGCTACAACAACGACCATGAGTTCTTCGGCTATCGCCAGTCGATCTGACGGTCGGTATTTTTCAGGCCTAGGCCGAATGCGCGTGCGTGACTAGGGTCGCTGTCAGACGGCGTCACGCTCGGGGTTCGCCGATTCCTCGCGCCGTCGCCCGCACGGAAGGGACACGGATCATGACAGCATCCACGGGAAGCGGCGGCTTCGGAACCGACGACGAAACGCCGTCGTACGCACGGCCGGGCGAAGCCACCATCACGTCCAGGCACCGGCTCGAGGCTGAAGGCATGCTGCCGGAAACGGCGTACCAGGTCGTGCACGACCAAACGATGCTCGACGGCAACTCGCGCCTGAATCTCGCGACTTTTGTGACGACGTGGATGGACGACCAGGCCAACAAGCTCTACTCAGAGTCCTACGACAAGAACATGATCGACAAGGACGAGTATCCGCAGACAGCGGCGGTCGAAGAGAACTGTTGGCGCATGGTCGCGAACCTCTGGAACGCGCCAGACGCCGAAGCGGCGATCGGGACATCCACTATTGGATCGTCGGAGGCCTGCATGCTGGGCGGGCTCGCCCTGAAACGGCGTTGGCAGATTGCCAGGCGTGCAGCGGGAGCGTCAACGGACAAGCCCAACATCGTGATGAGTTCGGCCGTGCAGGTGGTCTGGGAGAAGTTCTGCAACTACTTCGAGATCGAGGCTCGCTATGTGCCGGTCAGCGCCGAGCACCAGATGCTCGACGGATTCGAGCTCGACAGGTACGTCGACGAGAACACCATCGGTGTCGTCGCCATCATGGGTGTCACATACACGGGCGTATACGAGCCAGTGCTGAAAATCGCCGCAGCGCTGGACGCCATTCAGAAGCAGACCGGCCTCGATATTCCAATTCATGTCGACGGGGCATCCGGTGCCATGATCGCGCCCTTCCTGCAGCCAGACCTGCTCTGGGACTTTCGCGTCGACCGCGTGCACTCCATCAGTACCTCCGGACACAAATACGGCCTGGTCTACCCGGGACTCGGCTGGGTGGTGTGGCGTGATCGCGCGTACCTCCCTGAGGAACTGATCTTCAACGTCAGCTATCTCGGCGGAACCATGCCGACGCTTGCCCTCAACTTCTCTCGCCCCGGCGCCCAGGTGCTGCTGCAGTATTACCTTTTCCTGCGGCTCGGCATGAAGGGGTTCACGGCCGTCCAGAAGGAGACGCAGGATGTTGCACTGTTCCTCTCCGCCGGCGTCGCGAAGATCGGCGCATTCACGCTGTGGAGCGACGGATCCGACATTCCGGTCTTCGCCTGGCAGCTGAAGCCCGGCCACACAGCCAACTGGAATCTCTACCACCTCTCCGACCGACTGCGGATGAAGGGATGGCAGGTTCCGGCGTATCCGCTGCCCGACAACCTGGCCGACCAGACGGTGCAGCGAATTGTCGTGCGCAACGGACTGAGCATGGACATTGCCGCCGAACTTCTTGCCGACATCGAGAAGGAGACCGCATTCCTCGACGCGTTGTCGAGCCCGATGCCGGCTGAGGGCCAGCGACCCGGGTTCCACCACTAGACAGGCGTTGACTGGTCAGGTGTTGACTGGGCAAGTTTTGACTGGTCAGTTATTGACTGGGCAGGTATCGACCCGTGCGGTCTAGGGTAAGGATGTGCCCGCCGTGAACCTCGGATTGCCCACCCAGCGCGTCAGTGATGCGCCGGCATCCGGTGTGGCTCCAGCCATGGTCGGCAGTGTGGCCCCAACCATGGTTGGCAGACCGGATACCGCGGGGCTGGTTGACCGTTTTGGTCGCGTGGCACGCGACCTGCGGATCTCCCTCACCGAGAAGTGCTCGTTGCGCTGCACGTACTGCATGCCGGCGGAAGGGTTGCCTGCGATTGCGCGCGACGACCTGCTGACCCCCGCCGAGATCGCCCGCCTCGTGAGCATCGGCGTACACGACCTGGGCGTGCGCGAAGTGCGCTTCACCGGCGGGGAGCCCTTGATGCGCGCAGACCTTGCCGAGATCATTCAGTTGTGTGCGGATGCCGCCCCAGGCATCGACCTGTCGCTCACGTCGAACGGCATCGGGCTCGACCACCGCGTCGCCGGACTCGTCGCTGCCGGTCTCACCCGGATCAATGTGTCGCTCGATACTGTCGACCGCGATCACTTCGCATCGCTGACCAGACGCGACCGCCTGCCCGCTGTGATGGCCGGCATCCGGGCCGCACACGCCGCAGGACTCACTCCACTCAAACTGAACGCCGTGCTGATGCGCGAAACGCTTCCCGGCGCCGTCGACCTGCTCGAATGGGCCCTCCTCGAGGGCTGCCAGCTGCGTTTCATCGAACAGATGCCGCTGGATGCCGACCAGAACTGGGCACGCGACAATATGGTCCCCGCGCAGGAACTGCTTGATGTGCTCGGGGAGCGATTCGCCCTGACTGAGGTGGGCAGGGACGACCCGTCGTCGCCCGCCGAGGAATGGCTCGTCGATGGCGGACCTGCAACCGTGGGGATCATCGCATCCGTCACCCGCTCTTTCTGTGCGGCGTGCGACCGCACCCGCATCACCGCTGAGGGCACCGTGCGCTCCTGCCTGTTCAGTGACGACGAGACCGACCTGCGCCCGCTCCTGCGCGGCGGCGGCGATGACGCCGAGATCGCGCGATACTGGCGGGGAGCGATGTGGGGCAAACAAGCCGGACACGGAATCAACGCCAGCGGTTTCGTACCGCCGGAACGGAGCATGGGGGCAATCGGTGGCTGAATCAACGACTGTCAGGGTGCGCTATTTCGCGGCTGCCGCTGAGGCTGCCGGCCGCGAAGAGGAGCAGCTGACGCTGACGGATGCCACGCTTGGCGCGCTCCGCGCTGACCTCGAAGATCGTTATGGCGCTGCAATGGCGCGCGTGATGCGCTCAGGATCGTTCCTCGTGGATACCGTCGTCTGCCGGGATCCATCCCGGGCCATTTCGGCCACGGTCGACGTGCTGCCGCCGTTTGCCGGCGGCTAAGTCTGCTGCGCCCACACCGTGCGACCTCCTGCGTGCAGGAGCCGCAAACAACGTGCCCAACAATCCCTGTCACATCAGCAGTACCAACCAAGCAGTACCAACCAGCACGACTAAGGAGTAGCCAATGAGGGCAACGCCCCCCACCGCTGCGTCACAGGACTTCGCCCTGGACGATTCACCAACGGGCGCACTCGAGTGGCCGACTCGCGTGCCGTGGCGAGCCGTCATCGTCTTCGCGATTCTCGCATGTGGGTTGGCTTGGCTGGTCGTGCTACCCCTCTGGGTCTCCGGAGACGGGCTCAGTAACCCGCTGGCCGGACTGCTGCTGCCGGCCATGATGTTCACACCGCTCCTGGCTACGCTCGTTGTCGTCTTTTTCGTGCAGAAGCCGCGGCCGCGGCCCACCGCCGAATATCTTGGGCTGTGGCCGTTGCGACCGGCCGGTCGCACCATCGGGATGACTGTGGTCGGCATTTTCGGGAGCATCCTTATAGTCGTAGCGGCCGTGTTCCTGGCTGGAGCACTCGGCCTCGTCCAGCTTGATCTCGTTGAGTTCTCCGGGTTCGCGGCATCGTTGGGTGCCGTGAGCGCAGACCCGCTCTCCGTCTCGGTGGGGACAGTGGTACTGCTGCAGCTCCTCCTGGTGCCAATCGCCGCGGTCTTCAATGGGTTGTTCGCACTGGGCGAGGAGATCGGTTGGCGAGGCTGGCTGTTGCCGAGCCTGCTGCCGCTCGGAACCTGGCCAGCCCTCGTGATAACGGGAGCGCTTTGGGGTATCTGGCACAGCCCGCTGATTTTGCTTGGGTACAACTTCAGCCAGCCGAATCTTCTGGGTGTCGCCATGATGATCACAGGGTGCATTTTCTACGGCGTGCTGCTCGGGTGGTTGCGCCTGCGTACGGCCTCCATCTGGCCAGCCGTGTTCGCGCACGGTGCATTCAACGCTGCCGCCGGATTCTTGGCGCTGGTCATTGCCGTGAATTCGAACGCTGACCCTGTCGTGCTCGGACCCCTCGGCTTGGTTGCGTGGATCGTGATGGCCGTCGCAATCGGCTTGTTGGTCGTCACCGGCCAGTTCAAGAAGCAGCCGCACCTCGTGCGAGGGCCGCGTGCGGCGGCGACCGTCGCTCGGTAGCGCACGTTTTTTGACGGGAAACCGGCCGAGCACCTAGAACGGCGGGAGGCTGGTGTCCGGTTCAACCGAGACCAGGGCCGGAACCGGGACCGGAACTGGAACCGGAACTGGAACCGGAACCGGAACCGGAACCAGGATCGGCGCCGAGACCGAAACCGTAGGCAGAGCGGTTGGCCCGATCTCGTTCTCAGGTTCGGTGTCGTACTTGTTACCGGTTGGTGATGTCCAGTGCAGGATTCCGTCGTCTGCCTGGCTGACCTGCCAGCCGATTTCGTGTTTGTCGCGGTGGTTCTTCGCGCAGAGGCAGGCCATATTCGTCAGCCTTGTCTCACCCTGCTGCCCGTTCTCAGCGAACGGCACCGTGTGATCGAAATCGCTCTGCCTGGCCGCCCGATTGCAGCCGGGGAACCGGCAGGTGCCGTCCCGCAACTGCAACACCGTGCGGAGGCCGGCGGGTGGCCGGTAGCGATCCCGCCCCACGGACAGGAACGCTCCTGTCTCGGGGTGGGTGAGGATGCGGAGGAAGCTCGTCGCGTCGCCGACGAGTTCTTTCGCGGTGTCGAGGTCGATCGGTCCGTAGCCTTCCAGCACAGCGGGTTCGTCGCTGCGGCCGAGGAGCGTTAGCGCCGGAACCAGGATGGCGACGTCAGCTTTGATGCCGCGGCTGCCGCCACCGTTACCGTTGCCGGCGTCGAGGACCAGGTCAACGAACACATCAGCCTTCAGCTGGGTGAGAGTGCGGGACTCATCCGAACCCTGCAGGCTCATCGCGAAGTTCGTGATCCGGCTCACGATTGCCTGTCCTTTCGCTGCCGGCAGGAACGCGCTGACCCAGCACATGCCGTCTTTAACGGGTTCGAAGAACACCGCTCGGTCTGCGACGCTGCGCTCATGCCGAGCGGTGATGGATTCTGCATCGAGTCGTTCCCGCACCCGCCGGGTCTTCTGGGCGAACTTCGCCACGGTGAGACGGCCGGCATCGGGCAACACCGCGGCCTCCAAGGCTGCCGTGTTCTCCGGGGACAGCCCGATGCTCTGGTCGACGAGGGTGGTGGCGTGCCGATAGCTGATGTCCCCGGTCTGCAACACGGCCAGTGTCGCGGGCAGTGTGTGCACAAGAGCTTTACTGACGGCGATCGTCGTTTCCATGGTGCGCTCTGGCACTCGGAGCGCGCAGGCCAGTTCGGTGACGAGCAGTCGCTCGTTCGCCCAGGCCTGTTCCGCCTGGGGCACGGTGACCGGGGCGGTGGTCATGGACTCGCTGGTCAGGCGGGCCCGGTCGATCGCGATGGCCTCTTCCGCGGCGATCGTCGCGAGGCTCCGATGTAATCGGGCGGCCTCCTCGACTTCTCTGCCGAGTTGTTTCATGAGGGGGTTCATACCCTGAATTATCCTCGGCACCACTGACATTCTTACTGGCCGGAAACAGGTTCTGATCTGGATATTTGGCTGTGGATAGCTGTCGCGACGGGTGGCCTGTTGAGGAGCCTCTCTGGCGCCGGCTGAGAGGTCTCGAGACGCTCGCTGGCGCTCGCTCCTCGACCGCCGGGGAGGTGGGTTCAGGAGGAGGAAATGTGACACGCCGCGTGCGGGTGGCGCGGGACATGGGTGTGACGCAAAAACGCCTCCTGACGTGACATCGGGCGGCGCGGCGCGGGCTGGGCTGCGGATAGTCGCGGTATCTCAACCTGCGGGGTAGAGCTCCACGTCGTCGGGTGAGAAGCTGAGCGCGATCGGCACTCCCGGTGCCAGGTCGAGGTCGGCAACACGGCTCGGTTGCAAGTCAGCGGACAGCCACTCCGTGCGCACCCGGATAAGGTCGCCGCGCGGCTCAAGATCATGCACCGTGCCGATGATTGTATTGCTGAGGGGATCCTGCTGATGCTCATCGCCGGCCTGATGCTCGGGTACCCGCTCCGCAGCACCACGTGGCTGCATTGAGGGCGGGAACGTTGCGGGTTGTAGCGTCGGTGCGGGCTGTAGCGCTACCGGGGGATTCAGCCTCGCAGGTTGCGGCCGCGACACCCGTACAGCGGTCGGCCGCAGCGCAGCCGCCACCGGTTCTCCCAGCGCTCCGGTGGTGCCGGCGGCCGCGGCGATCTCCACGCCGGCAGCGGTGACAAGACCTCGAGCGGTGCGCCGACCCGTGAGCAAGGTCAAGCCGACCAGCTCCGCGGTGAAGGATTGCTTCGGCCGTTCGAGGACATCGCGCGTGCGCCCCTCCTCGACGATGGCACCGTCGTTCAACACGATGACACGGTCGGCCAGCAGGAACGCATCGAGCGCGTCGTGAGTGACGATGATCGTGGTGCGGGAAGCGGTGACCTGGCGCAGCATCCGTCGCAGTGTCACAGTGGCCGTGACATCGAGCGCCGCGAACGGTTCGTCGAGGAGCAGCAGGCTCGGCTCCGCGGCGAGTGCCCTGGCGATGGCAACG
The DNA here is from genome assembly GCF_057669685.1 of Leifsonia sp. Y878. Classification (NCBI taxonomy): domain Bacteria; kingdom Bacillati; phylum Actinomycetota; class Actinomycetes; order Micrococcales; family Microbacteriaceae; genus Leifsonia; species Leifsonia sp. Y878. The sequence goes on from NZ_JBYHFS010000001.1 coordinate 476,318, forward strand.
CGCTGCGCCTGCCCGCCGGAGAGTTCGTGCGGACGCCGGTCGGCGAACTCCAGACTGTCGGTCTCCCTCAGCCACCGATCTGCGCTCACGGCCGTGGCAGCGCGGGACTGGCCCGCGCTACGTGGCCCGAACGCGACGTTGGCGTGCACGGAGAGATGCGGAAAGAGCAACGGTTCCTGGGCGAGCAGGGCGACTCCGCGTTTGTGCGGGGCCAGCCAGCGGGTCGCTCCCGCCTGCTGGTCGAAGAGAACGGTGCCGTTGAGGTCGGCTCGTCCCGAATCGGGCCGGAGCAACCCGGCGATGAGTCCGAGCAGCGTGGACTTGCCTGCTCCGTTCGGCCCGAGCACGGCGAGCGTTTCGCCGGGCTGGACCGCCAGGGACATATCGAAGCCGCGGGCGGCGAGGCTGGCTTCAAAGCTGAGACTCATAGCAGGGCGCCTGTTCGTGCTGGTCTGCCGGTGAGGCGCGACCTGCCGGGTTCGGTCGCGCCGTGGGCAACGACCACGACGACCAGGGCCACCACAACGAGCACCAGGGAAAGCGCGACGGCGGCATCCGGATCGGTCTCTCGCTGCAGGTAGATCTCAAGGGGCAGTGTGCGCGTGACGCCTTGCAAGCTGCCTGCGAACGTGAGGGTGGCGCCGAACTCGCCCAGCGCCCTGGCAAACGACAGCACGGCCCCCGACACGAGGGAGGGCATGACCAGGGGCAATGTCACCCGGCGAAGTACGGTGGTCGGGCGCGCGCCGAGCGTGGCCGCGACCGCCTCGTAGCGGGTGCCAGCGGTGCGGAGCGCGCTTTCGAGGCTGAGCACCAGGAACGGCAGCGCGACGAAGGTCTGCGCGAGGATCACGGCGGTCGTCGAAAAGGCGATCTGGATGCCGAGCACCTCGAACGCTCCGCCGAGCAGGCCGCGCCGTCCGAACAGGTACAACAGCGCAAGTCCGCTCACAACGGGCGGCAGCACGAGGGGGAGCAGCGCGAGGGAGCGCACGATGCGCTGGCCGGGGAACACGGTGCGGGCGAGCACCACCGCCATCGGCACGCCGAACACGATGCAGAGCGCGGTCGCCACGAGCGACGTGCGCAGGCTGAGCTGCAACGCGGCAACGGATGACTCAGACGTGATCAGAGGGATGAACTGGGTCCAGTCAACGCGGGTGACCAGAGCCACCAGGGGGAGCAGCACGAAGAGAGCGCCAACGATCGCAACGCCCATGATCCAGCGCGGAACGGTTCTTGGAGTGCTGAGCAGTGCGGTCATGTGTCAGGGCCCTCAGGGAGCGCCGAAGCCCGCCGCGGCGAGAACCGAGCGCCCGGCGGGGCTGGTGACGAAGTCCACGAAGGCGGTAGCAAGCTCGCTATCGACAGCGCCGGCCAGTGAGACGATCGGGTAGGAGTTGACTGCCGTCGACGCCTCGGGGAGATCGACGGAGTCAACGCTGGCGCCTGCAGAGGCGACGTCGGTGATGTAGACGAGGCCGGCATCCGCTTCACCGGACGTCACCTTGCCGAGCACCCCTGACACCGACGATTCTTCGCTGACAGGGGTGAGCGTGACGCCGGTGGCGGTCTCGATCTTCACGGTCGCGGCGCCACACGGAACCTGGGGCGCACAGATGACGGTCTTCACGCCGGGCGCTGCGAGGTCGGCGAAGCTGGTGATCTTCGCCGGATTGCCAGGGGGCACGGCAATGGTGAGCACGTTGGTGGCGAAATTCACTGGAGTGCCGTCGATTAGTGCGGCGTCGATGACCTTGGCCATGTTCGCTGTATCGGCAGACGCAAACACGTCGGCGGGTGCCCCTTCGACGAGCTGGGTGACGAGGTCGGAGGAACCCGCGAAGCTGAATGTGACGTGCGTGCCGGGGTTGGCTTCTTCGAACGCCTCACCCAGAATCGTGAAGGTCGCGGTGAGGGATGCCGCCGCGAAAACGGTGAGGGTGCCGCTGAGCGACGCGGCGGAGCTGGAGCTGGAGGGCGTGGCGCTGTGGGGCGCACCTGCATCGGCGGCGGCGTCGCCGGGATCTGCCGCGCACGCGCTTGCGCCCACGAGGAGCGCGCCGGCCAGGATCACTGCGCCGAGGGCGCGGAGTCGCCGTCCGGATGGCGCGAGAGACGTTGGCATCATGACAGTGTCTTTCCGGTGGGGGTTTCGACGATGACCGTCGTTGCCTTGACCACGGCAATTGCGACGCTGCCGAGTTCGAGGCCGAGTTCCCGCACGGCCTCGCTGCTCATGAGCGACACGACCCGATGCGGACCGCACTGCAGTTCAACCTGTGCCATGACGGTGTCCATCGTGATGCCGGTGACCAAGCCGACGAACTGGTTGCGCGCCGAACGGCCAACCGTTGACGGGTCGTCAGGAAGTGTGGCGTTCTTCTTGGCCAGCTGCGCGAGGGAGAGGCCGTCGACGACGGTGCGACCGGCGTCGTTCTGAGAGCTCTCCAGCAGGCCTGAATCGACCCACCGCCTCACGGTGTCATCGCTAACTCCGAGGTAACGTGCGGCATCCTTTATCCGTATCTGCGGCATAAAGCACATGCTAGGACACTGTTTGCGGTTGCAGGGGAACTTTCTTTGCGGCTAGAGCGCAACCCATTCTGACTGTCCGTCGGTGAAGTGCTGTCGTTTCCAGATTGGCACCTGGGCCTTGATCCGCTCGACGAGCTCGGCGCAGGCGGCGAACGCCTCTGCACGATGTGGAGCGGCGACGGCGGCAACCAAGGCGACATCACCGATGTGGAGCGGGCCAACGCGGTGCATGGCGGCCACGCGGAGACCGAACTCTGTGGCGATCTCGGTGCAGCAGTCGAGCAGGAACCGCTCGGCGTCCGGGTGCGCCTGGTAGTCGAGAGCCGTGACCGAGCGGTCGTCGTCATGGTTGCGCACGATGCCCTGGAAGGTGACGAGCGCACCGTTCTCTGGTGTGGTGACGAAGGTGTCGGCCACGGCCTGGTGGAGCGGCTCGCGTGAGATCTGAGCGAAAACGTCAGGCATGCGGGGCCTCCTCGGTGTGGTCGGTTCCCGCGTGCTGCGTTCCCATGTGCTGGGTTCCCATGTGCTGGGTGCCTGTGTGCTGGGCGGAGTCGGAGACGTGCGGGGCCGGGTCGGAGACGTGCTGGGCCGAGCCGGAGACCTGGTCGACAAGGTGCGGGAGCAGATTGGACAGAACGGCGAGGCCATCGGTGACCCCGCTGGGTGAGCCGGGGAGGTTCACGATCACGGTGCGTCCGGCAACGCCGGCAAGTCCACGGCTGAGGGCTGCCATCGGTGTGGAGTCGAGTCCCCGAGCGCGCAGTGCCTCCGCGACGCCGGGCAACAGTCGGTCGAGGAGAGGCGCGGTCGCCTCCGGGGTGGCGTCGGTGGACGAGACGCCCGTGCCGCCGGTGGTCAGGATGACGGCCGGCTGCGCACGGACGGCGGCCGACAGTGCTGTCTCGATGTCGGCATCTGCTACGACAAGCGCCGGTGCGGTGTCGAAGCCACGCTCGGCCAGCCACGCGGCGATCACCGGGCCGGTGGTATCCGGGCGTTCGCCGGCTGCGCCACGGGTGGATGCGACGATCACGCGGGCGCTGCGCGAGTGCGGCTGGGCTGGCTGCGCGGCAGGCGTGCTCTGTGTGGCGTCGTCCTGCGCCTGCGCCTGCACCGACGCCGACGCCCGCGCCTGGGCCTCGCGCTCAGCCATGGCATTCGCGCGCTGCCACTGCCCGCGCTTGCCACCGTTCTTCTCCTCCAGGCGGATGTCGGTGAGCATGGCTGCTGGGTCGACCGCCTTGACCATGTCGTGCAGGGTGAGCCCGGCAATCGCGACGGCGGTCAGCGCTTCCATCTCGACTCCCGTGCGGCCGGTGGTCTTGGCTGTCGCGGCGATCTCGATGGTCGATTCGCCCAGTTCGAAGTCCACAACGAGCGACGAGAGGGGCAGCGGATGGCACAGCGGGATGAGGTCTGAGGTCTTCTTGCCGCCGGTGATTCCCGCGATGCGGGCGGTGGCGAGCACATCGGCCTTGGGCAGGCCGTCCCCGCGCACCAGGTCGACGACCTCCCGCGTGGTGACGAACCGGCCGCGCGCGAGGGCAATCCGCGTCGTCTCGGCCTTGTCACTCACGTCGACCATGCGGGCGCGGCCGTCGCCGTCGATGTGCGTCAGTTCACTCATGATGTCCACTCACTCGGTGCCACGCGGATGCCACTCACTCGGGCTCGCTCAGGCTTACTCATTTACAAGGCCCACACTCTCACGTCGGCCCCGGCGTCCAGGCTCGTGACGCTGTCGGGGATCTCGATGAGGACATCCGCTCTCGCCATCGCAGCGACCAGGTGTGAGCTCGCCCCTGCCACCTGTTCGACGAGCACGTCATCAATGATGGCGCCGCGCAGGAACTGCCGCTTGCCTGCGATGGACACGATGGGTTTCGCGAGGCGGAAGGAGGCCAGCTGATCGACCGGCCGCCCAGCTGCGCGGTGCAGCAGCGGCCGCACAAACACGACGAATGAGACCTGCGTGCTGACGGGATTGCCGGGGAAGGAGATCACGGGAACGTCGTTGAGCACGGTCGTCGCCTGTGGGCCGCCCGGCTGCATATCGACGTGTCCAACGGATGCGCCGAGCGGCTCGAGCACGTCACGCACGACTTCATAGGCCCCCATCGAGATGCCGCCTGAGGTGAGCACCAGGTCGGATGCGGCGACCGCGTCATCGAGGATGCGCCGAAATGTGGCCGGGTCATCGGTACTTCGAGCCGCATACGAGACAACGGCGCCTGCCTCGGTGACGGCGGCGACAAGAGCTGTCTGGTTGGCGTCGAAGATCTGGCCCGGGGCGGGCTCTGCGCCGTCGCCGACGAGTTCTGCGCCCGTCGTGATGACCGCGACCCGCAGCGTGTGACGAACCAGCGCACTGCCGATTCCGGCGGCGGCCAGGGCGGCGAGGTGCCGGGGAGCCAGGAGCGTGCCAGCGGGCACGAGCTGTTCGCCGGCCTGCAGGTCGCTACCGCGTTCGCGGACGAACTCGCCGACGGTGCGAGAACGGGTGATGGTGATGCGGGGCGAAGGAGCCCGGACTGAATCGCTGGACTGGCCTGGCTCGCTGGACTGGCCTGGCCCGTTGTTCTGGTCTGCCTCGCTGAACTGGCCTGCCTCGGCGGCCCGGGTGTCTTCCACAGGGACGATGGCGTCAGCGCCCGCCGGGATCGGTGCTCCCGTCATGATGCGTGCGGCGGTACCCGGCAGCAACGCATTCGGCACCCCAGGGCCAGCCGGCACCTCGTCGCTGACGCTGAGGGTGACCGGCACGGTGGCGACGTCGGCCGCACGAACCGCAAAGCCGTCCATCTGAGAATTGCGAAACAGCGGCAGGTCGACAGCGGAGTGCACGTCTTCTGCGGCGACCCGCCCGAGGGCGTCACGCAGGGGGACGGACTCCGTGCCGAGGCCGGCCAGGCGAGGCGCCAGCATCCGCTCGACCAGGCGGGCGTGATCGTCAACGGTGGTCATGGACTCAGTATTGCGCGTTCGGGGCCGCTATTTCGGTATCGATACCGGTCAGTAGCGCGCGAGATTCTGGTCGATGTCCCTCGCCCAGACATCGATTCCGCCGGTCAGGGTCATCGTCTGCGGCAGCCCGGCCTGCGCGAGAAGCTGCTGGGCTCGCTCCGCGCGCGGTCCGTGGTGGCAGTACACGATGACCGTGGCGCCCTGGAGGGCCGTTGCGACGCCGGCTGGATCGTCGAAGACGTCTTGCTCGAGCTCGCCGAGAGGCACGAGCGCAGCGCCGTCGATGATGGCCAGCTGCGCTTCCCACGGCTCGCGAACGTCGATCAGGGTGATTGAATCGCCGCGCCTGAGCCGCGCCTGAAGGTCGGGTGCGCTGATGGCGCTCTGTGTGTGAGCGGATGCCACGCCGAATGCGACGCCGGATGCAACGCCGGAGTCCTCGATGGGCGTGATGCCGCAGAACGCGTCGTAGTCGATCAACGCGGTGATGGGTGCGGCAAGCGGATCCCGCGAGTATGCGACCTCGCGGAACGTGCCGCGCAGGCTGTCGTAGGTCGTGACCCGGCCGAGAAGGGGTTCGCCGACGCCTGTTACGAGTTTGATGGCCTCTGAGACCAGGATGCCGCCGATCACGGCGCAGACCGAGGGCAGCACCCCGGCCTCTGCGCAGCTCGGCACCGTGCCGGGTGCCGGCGGCTCGGGGAAGATGTCCCTGTACTGCGGCGCATGGGCAGCCCAGCTCACACCGGCCTGCCCGCCGAACTGGTGCACGGCACCCCACGCCACGGGCAGGCCGGTGAGTGCGGCCGCGTCGTTGGTGAGATAGCGGGTCGGAAAGTTGTCACTTCCGTCGATGATGAGGTCGAAGTCGGAGACGATCGCGAGGGCGTTGGCCGCGTCGAGCCGCGTGTCGAAGGTGATCACGGTGGTGTCGGCATCCAGCGCGCTGATTGTCTCGGCCGCTGATGCCACCTTGGGCCGGCCAAGGTCTGCCGGGGTGTGGATGATCTGGCGCGGCAGGTTGCTGGCCTCAACGCGGTCATCGTCGATGACCCCGATCGTGCCGAATCCCGCGGCCGCGAGGCCGGGAAGCACCGCGCTGCCGAGCCCGCCTGCGCCAACGACGAGCACGCGCGCTGCACGGAGGCGCTGCTGGGCTGCTGGTCCGAATCCAGGCAGCATCTGGGTGCGGGAATACCGCTCTTCGCGGTCAACGGACAGCGGCGCACCCGGTGCGACCAGTGGCGGGATGCTGCGTCGTTCGTCCATGCGAACAGCCTACGTTCGCGGGTGCTGCCTGTGCCGGTGCGTTCCGCGGATTCGTACTGCCGATTCGTGCTGCCGATTCGTGCTGCCGATTCGTGCTGCCAATTCCTCGTGCTGATTCGCGGTCCTGATTCGTGATGCCGATTCGGGCTCGATACGTTCCCCACGTGCGTGTGTACGATGCGTACGCATGACAGAGAAAACTGACTACTTCGCCGGTGACCCGCGTACGAATCGTGAGCGGATGCTGGCGGGCGACCTCTACGTCGCCGACGACCCCGTCAGCATCGCTGAGGCGCAGCGCGCTGTACGGCTGGCCAACCGGTACCTGGCCGTTTACGCCGAGGACCCTGTCGCCGCGCGGCCGATCCTGGCCGATCTGATCGGCAGTCTGGGGGCCGATGTCGAGATCAAGCCGCCGCTGTTCGTTGACTACGGCAGCTACATCACGATCGGCGCCGGCACCTTCATCAACTACAACTTCACCGCGCTCGATGTCGCTCCGATCACGATCGGTCGGGACTGCCAGATCGGCCCGAACGTGCAACTGCTCACGCCAACGCATCCGATTGCGCCCCAGCCCCGCCGCGACAAGCTCGAAGCGGCGCTGCCCATTGTCATCGGCGACAACGTCTGGCTTGGCGGGGGAGCGATCGTGCTTCCCGGTGTGACGATCGGCGACAACAGTGTTATCGGTGCTGGCGCTGTGGTGACGAGGGATGTGCCGGCCAAAGTGGTCGCCGTCGGAAACCCGGCGCGCGTCATCCGTTCGATCTCGTAGCCAGCGGATGCCGGAGGCTCGCCTTCTGCCCGTGCGTCGCCGATAGGTCACAGCTCGGTTACAGCGCTGGTGAGCCTGCCGGAGCGGCCGACGGGTACCGCTACCGTGTGCAGAAGGAACGGCAATGGGGGTTGGCATGTTGACAGGTGCAATTATCGCGTCGGGTGGTGGGCTCGTTGTTGTGATCGTCGTAGTGATTATTCTCGCGATGACTCTGACGCGGCGCCATCGCCTCGACCAGTCGCGTAAAACCGGGCCACAGAGCGCGGAGAGCGCGGAACAGGCTGAGGCGCTGCGCAACGTGCAGGAGCAGATCGAGCGCGGGAGTCGCCTGCTCTAAGCAGAGCGGCAGCGACAGCGAGCCAGCGTGGCGGCAGACGCAGTTCTTGCGTCGCTCTTGTATCTCAGTTGTATTTATCTCACGGTGATCGATCTGCTGTCCAGGCCGGTCGCGCCGTCTGGAACCACGTTGGTGACCTTGGCTGTCTGAACCAGCCCGTTGGCATCCGTCGCTCGAACTCGCAGGCTGTGTGTGCCGGCGGTCGCTGGCCAGACCCATTTCCACTGGCGCCAGGTATCGATGGAGAGCGCGTCGGCCAGGGTGGCGGTGTTCCAATCGCCGTCGTCGACCCGCACTTCGACGGTGCTGATGCCGGTGTGCTGTGACCACGCGACACCGGCGACGACCACGTCCCCGGCGTCGACGGTGCCCCCTGATGGCACGTCGATGCGAGACGACAACTTGATCGGCCCCTGTTCAGACCAGCCCCGATCGGTCCAGTACGACGTGGCGGCATCGAAACGCGTGACCTCGAGTTGCACGACCCACTTGGTGGCGGAGACGTAGCCGTAGAGGCCAGGCACGACCATTCGAACGGGATAACCGTGCTCGAGAGGAAGCGGGGCGCCATTCATGCCAATGGCCAGGATGGCGTTGCGATCGTCGGTGAGCGCCTCGATGGGAGTGCTGGCTGTCCAACCGTCCTGGCTGCGCGACAGGACCATGTCGGCGTCGGCCAGCGGCTTCGCCTGCGCCAGCAGATTCCGAATCGGATAGCCGAGCCAGGTTGCATTCCCAATGAGGTCGCCGCCCACCTCGTTCGACACGCACGTGAGGGTGGTCGTGCTCTCCTCGAGCGGCAGCTTCAGCAGGTCGTCGAACGTGAGCGTGACCTCGTTCTCCACCATGCCGGTGATCTTCAGAGTCCAGTTCGCCGGGTCAATGCCGGGGATCTGCAGCGCCGTGTCAATGCGATAGAAGTCAGCGTTCGGCGTGATGAGGGGAGTGAGGCCAGGCACGTCGAGGGACGCGGCCGGGGGGACAGGCGGAGCAGTGACCGCGGGTTGCGGGAGCGTGAAGATCGCACGGGTGGCGCTTGCCGCGCGGTACCCGGTCGAGATCACCTGTCCAGCGATGAGGGCAAGGATGCCGATTCCCGCGCCGGTCCCTGTCGCGGTGAGAAATCGGCGCCGGGTGAGCGCTTCACGGGGCGTGACTCCGGCGGATGAAACGGATGTCGCCGCCTCATGCTCGAGGTCCCGCAGGCGCCGAGTGAGAAGCTGCAGGAGATACGCGCCAACCAGCACAGCGACGACGGATGGCACGGCATCCATCACCGATGCGCCGGTACGGGTGAGTGCTGCGGCGACGCCGACAGCCCCGCCGAGCAGGATCAGCAGGCGACCAAACGGTGGCCGTCGATACTCCAGGAGGCCGGCGGCAGCCGCTCCGACGAGCAGCACGATTGCGAGTGACACGATGAGCACGGCCTTGTCTGCTGTGCCGAAAGCGGCAATGACGGCGTCCTTGAGCCAGCCCGGCACGAAGTCGATCACGAGAGCCCCGACGACGAGAATCGGGCTGCCGTTCTGCGCGACGAGTGCGCTGACCAGCTCAGCTGCGCCCACTCCGGCGAGTACGGCGGCGCAGCCGGCCGCGACCTGCCACCAGGCGCTGGATGACGGCCGGGCTGCGTCTCGGGGAACCATGTGGCGAGCATACGAACGGATGCTGTGATCCGGTCGAGCGTTGGCCGGTGTGTTCACGCAACGCGCGCTGTGGTCAGCGCGCGGCGGTGCCGGACTTCACGTGACCGAGGGCCGCGACCACGATAGTGATCGCGGCGGCGATGCCGAGGCCCAACGCCATGTCAACGTGCAGCGCTGCGGCGCCGACCAGCGCGCCGAGCCCGATCAGGACCACGGCCCCAGCGCGACGCTTCCACTGCTGGCCGGTATTGCCTGCAAATCGTGAATCCGCGGCCAATCCGGTGAGGGTCGACGTGACGACGACAGTCGTGACGTCCTTCACCGCGATGTGCCTGGCGGTGCCCGCCTGCATGCCCATCGCGAAACCAAGGGTGCCTGTGATCACGAACTGGAGTGCGAGCGGAATCTCACCGGCAAACGGAAGCACGACGACGGCGGCACCGGCGAGGATGGCGCCGACGACACCGAAGAGGGTGGTCGACCTGCCGGTCCAGCCGGAGGGAATCGGACGGAGCACGCGTCCTGCGACGGCGGCGCCGAGCATGAAGCACGCCAGCGCAACCACCGGACCGACGATCGGCAGGTCATCTGCACCGAGCAACCCCATGCCAAGGATGACGACGTTTCCGGTCATGTTGCCGGTGAAGACGCGGTCGAGCCCGAGGTAGCCGACTGCGTCGATCACACCCGTTGAGAACGTCAAAGCCAGCATGAGCATGAGGTGGAGCTTGTCCTGCTCTGCGGTCTTCGACATTGTTCTCCTTGGCGTTACGGCGGTCGGTTGCCGAAAGCAATCAAAGCGTATGTGGCTCGAGTGCGTAAATCCGCGGGTGGTGAGTAGCCCCCCGCTTCAGCTGTGCTTCAGCTGCTCCGGAGTATCGACGTCCCTGCCGTCGCCCAGGTCGCCGCACTCCACCAGAGCGGCCCCAGCCGCGCGGAGATACCCACGCCCGCCGGTGTCGCCAGACAACCCGGCACTGAACTCGGCCCAGTGGTCCCGTCCAACGACCACGGGGTGACCTGGCCGCGCGCCGAACGTCGCCTGGCGCAGGATGGTCGGCGTCACACCCTCGGTGAGGCGGGCCATGACATCGCTGGAGAGGCCCGGCAGGTCGACGAGGGTGATCACCACCGCCGGCGCGGATGGGGCGTGCTCTGACACGGCGGCCATCCCGTCTCGCAGCGATTCGCCCATGCCTGCGCTCCAGCGGGCGCTCACCACCGGCAGGACACGCTCATCATGGGGGAGCAGCTGCCGGGCGGCATCCGCTTCAGCGCCGAGGACCACCACGATCGGATCGCAGCCGGCACCCTGCAGGAGGGCAATCGCGCGGACAAGCCACGGCACGCCATCCGCTCCTCGCACCAGCGCCTTCGGGAGTCCCATGCGGGTCCCTGCACCGGCTGCCAGCAGCAAGCCGGCGCAGGATGGGCCGGCGCAGGATGGGTCAACGTCGCTGGGGCCAGCAGGCTTCGTCATGACCACAGTCAACCGCTAAAGCGCAGCGGATGCACTCACGTCGGCACACAGATGCCGTCGGCCTCTTCAGGTGCGAACAGCATGCGACCCGCCCGGTGCGACCCGCACGGTGCGTGAGCGGCTCCGCGAATCAGTAGCTGGTGCGCGCCGTGTCTGCCAGCCAGGCATCGAACGGCGCTGTGGCGCTCGGCAGCCGGTTGCTGACGAGCTCGGTCGGCCAGGTTGCCCGATCACGCGTGAACAGCTCGTAGAACTCGCGGTCATCGAACCCGCCACGTGCTGCGTCATCGCGATCGGCGGCGAAGACAATGCGGTCGACGCGCGCCCACAGGGCGGCGGACACGCACATCGGGCAGGGCTCGCATGACGTGTACAGCGTCGCTCCGGCCAGTGAGAACGCACCGAGGGCGGCGCACGCAGCGCGGATGGCCTGCACCTCAGCGTGAGCAGTCGGGTCGCTGTCGCGCGTCACGCGGTTCTGGCCGGTGGAGACCAGCTCTCCGTTCAGCGTGATGAGCGCGCCGAAGGGCCCTCCGCCGTCCGCGACATTGGCCACGGCCAAATCGACAGCCTGCTGCAGCCACTCGGCATCGGCTGGCGCAGCACCCCCGCGAACGGCGTCGACGGCGCTCATGCGAGACCTGCCCATACGAAACCTGCCCAAGCGCGAATGCCCACCACGTCGAATTCCTGGTTCATGTGTCCTCCGGAGGTCGACGGTAGCAGCCGCTGATGTCGGACATGTGTCAGGCCATCAGTGGCGCGCGCCCAGCTAGCCGGGAAGTATCGACGTCACCCAGGCCGTGCCGGAACGCTGGTATTCGACGCGAGTGCTCGGCCCCTCTGTATCGCCCCGCCAGAAGGTGATGCGAACGGGAACGACGCGATAACCGATCCAGGTTGCCGGTGCAGCGAGGGTGCCCTCAGGGTGTGCAGCGCTGAATTCCGCCCAGCGTGCGTGGCGGGCGTCTTCGGGCAACGCGGCGACCTCCGGCGTGTTGAGCCATGCGAGCAACTGGAGATACCGGGACGTGTCGGCATAGGCATCCGCTGCCTGTTCGCGGCTGGTCAGTTGGGCATCGCCCTGCAGCGTCACCTGTCGGCCGAGCTCCGGCCACGCGAGCACGAGGGCAACCCGGGGGTTCGCGGCGAGTTCTGTGGCCTTACGCGAGCGGATGTCGGTGTGAAAGTACACCGCAGAGCCATCGAACGCGCTCAGCAGCACACTGCGCGCGTCTGGGTAGCCGTCGTCACCGATTGTGCTGAGTGTCATCACGGGGCGTTGCTCGCTCTCGGAGCCTGGCAGCCACTGGCCGAGAAGCGCGAGGGGATCGACGGCCGTGTTCATGCTGAGGGTGCTGAACCGTGAGCGCCAGAAGCCGCCAAAGTCGTAACGAGAGCCACGAGGTCATCCATGCCGCTCTCGTCAGGCACGATGGTTCCGACGGCGGGGAGCAGCGCAGAGTTGTAATACAGCCCGTCGCAGAGAAGCATGACCGCGCGGGCGACGGTGGGGTCATGCACGTCGAGCTTGATGACCTCCAGATACTGGCTCTGCATAGCCTGCAGCGCCTCCTTGACCTTGGGGTGCGATCCCTGGGCCAGGTGGGTGGCGGCGATGATCCCGCGATCCAGCGGGCTGCCGATCGACACCGACGAGCGAACAAAATAGGCCACGATGCCTTCCGGCGCCGCTCGCATCCGCACAACGTCCTCGGCAACCGCGGCGAGGAGGCGATCGGTCATCCCGTTTGCGAGGGCATCCTTCGACGTGAAGTGGTAGAGCAGGCCGCCCTTGGAGACGCCGGCCTTCGCTGCAACGGCCTCGAGGGTTGCGGCGCGCTCGCCGTCTTGGATGAGGATGTCTTCGAATGCATCCAGCAGTCGATCACGGGTGGTAGGGGTCAATGTCACGTCCACATCGTATCCAGAGAGTCCGGGGCCTGCCGTGTTACTATACCGTCCAGCCGGTACAGTAACGAAATGTTCACCGGCACTGACATCGAGCTAGCTGTCATCGACCTAGCTGACATTGAACTAAGGGGAACCAGCGTGACGACGCCCATCGAAACGGATGCCACGACCACCGTTCGCGGTCGCGGCAGCGTGCCGACAACCGGGCGCGCCCAGCCGACAACAGAGCACGCCCAGCCACGAGCCGGTCGCAAGCAATGGATAGCCCTGGTCGTCCTGATGCTGCCGGTACTTCTGGTGTCCGTCGACAACACGGTGCTCAACGTCGCGCTGCCTGCCATCTCGAAGTCCCTCGAGCCCACTGGTGCCGGGCTGCTCTGGATCGTCGATATCTACCCGCTGGTGCTCGCGGGCCTGCTGGTGTCCATGGGCAGCCTCGCCGATCGCATCGGGCGCCGCCGCTTGCTCATGGTCGGCTCCATCGGGTTCGCGGCCGTGTCGGTGTTCGCCGCCTTCGCGCCCACCACTGAAATGCTGATTCTCGCTCGGGCGCTCCTTGGTGTGTTCGGCGCCATGTTGATGCCGTCAACGCTGTCGCTGCTGCGCAGTATCTTCGTCAACCGCGACCAGCGCCGATTGGCGATTGCCGTGTGGGCGTCTGCCTTTGGCGCAGGGTCCGCACTCGGACCGATCGTCGGGGGAGTGATGCTGGCCAACTGGTGGTGGGGCTCAGTCTTCCTGATTGCCGTTCCGGTGCTGGTGCCGCTTCTGATCCTCACGCCGATCCTCATTCCAGAGTCGAAGGACCCGAAGCCGGGCCGCATCGACGTTCCCAGCATCCTGCTGTCGTTCGCCACCATGGCCCCGGTCGTCTACGGCATCAAATCACTGGCGACTGAGGGGCTGAATCTTGTCGGTGGCCTCACCGTGGTGGCAGGACTTGCGGCTGGCACGTGGTTCGTCCGTCGCCAACTGCGCCGTCCAGATCCCATGCTTGATGTGCGCCTGTTCAGCCGCGCCGCGTTCAGTGGGGCTGTCATGGTCAACCTGCTCAGTGTCATCGCGCTCGTCGGCGGGCTCTTCTTCGTGGCGCAGCACCTCCAGCTGGTACTCGGGCAAGATCCGATCGACGCTGGTCTCACTCTGCTGCCCGGTTCGGTGGCCATGATCGTGGCCGGCCTCGTCATCGTGCCTATTGCCAGGCGGGTGCGGGCGAGCATTGTGGTGCCGGTCGGCCTCCTCATCTCGGCGAGCGGATACGCGGCAGTTGCGATGATGGCCGGCGACCTCAGCGCGGTCACGCTCATGGTCGCCTTCGTCGCCCTTGGTGTCGGCATCGGGGCCGCCGAGACCGTGTCGAACGAGATCATCCTGTCTGCTGCCCCGGCGAACAAGGCTGGGGCGGCATCCGCTATTTCCGAAACGGCCTATGAGTTCGGGGCTGTACTGGGAACGGCGATCCTCGGCACGATGATCACCGTTGCGTACCGCGCGGCGATCGTGCTGCCCTCCGGCTTGTCCGCTGACGAGGCGCGCGCGGCAGGGGAGACCATCGGTGGCGCCGCTGCGGTGGCAGACGGACTGCCGGCCGCCCAGGCCGAGGCGCTGATGGAGTCCGCGCGGCACGCCTTCGACAGTGGTGTGGGCGTGACGGCCTGGATCGGTGTTGCCCTGGTGCTGGCCGCGGCTGTCATTGCCGCGCTGACTCTCGGTCGCTCGAACGAGGACACGACTCAGGTCGAGTAGTCAGCCAGCTCGAGTAGTCGGCCAGCTCGGGTAGTCGGCCAGCTCGAGTAGTCGGCCAGGTCGGGCAACCAGCCCCGATCCAGGATTCGGCTAGATCGAGAGGCTCTCGCCGGGCTGCAGCGGGTGGTATTCGCCACCTGCGCCCTCCGTGGCACTCTTCAGGCGCACGTCCGCGAGATCTTTCCCGATCCGGGACAGCACGATGTCATGGGTGGGGAAGACGCGCTGGGCGCCGACCGCTGTCACAAAATCCATTGACTCACCGATCTTGAGCCAGGGAGCTCCGGCAGGAGCAGCGAGGGTGTTCACCTCGACGCCGTCCGGGATGGTAAAGGAGTCTCCTGGGTAGTACAGCGTGTCGTTGACGAGCACGCCCACGTTGTCGATCACCGGGATCGACGCGTGGATCACGGCGTGCTTCTCTCCGAAGAAGCGCAGGGTGAATGGGTCGATCTCGATGACGTCACCATGGGCGACCACCTCGATGTTGTAGTCGGGTGCGGCCGCAGCAACCCCGGCCGGACCGAAGATCCGAACGTCTGGATTCATCTCGATGACTCGGTCGAGCTGCTCTGGAGTCCAGTGGTCAGCGTGCTCGTGGGTGATGACGACTGCGTCAGTACCCGCCGTGTCTGTGAGGGGTGTGGTGACGTTTCCTGGATCGATTACCAGTTTGTGCGAGCCGATCTGCAGGAGAAGGGCTGCGTGCTCAAGCTTTGTCAGTTCCATAGGGCGAGCTAATACCCAATCGACCGGCGGCGCAACGTGACTAATTGTCACCGCACTCTTCCCTCAGTGCCTGTGCGCCAGATACTGTGGTGGCACCAGCCTCCCCGGCACGTGGAAATCTGCCACCGCGTGCCGCATTTTTACGTGGGTCTTCCTCAATTTGGAAAGCACGTGATCTGTGTGGCATACTCATTGAGTTGCAAAAACGGCCCCATCGTTTAGCGGCCTAGGACATCGCCCTCTCACGGCGGTAACGCGGGTTCGAATCCCGCTGGGGTCACAACTGCCCGATTCCCTTATTTTATAAGGGAATCGGGCTTTTTTCGTTAAGTGTCCTCAACTTCAGTTGACGAAGCGGCAGCGCCGCTCGATTCAGCGAATGCGAATGCGAATGCCGCTGTCAGCCAGCAGGCCCGAGAAGAATCGCGAGCAGTCCCAGCGCGCCCCCGACGATGAACAGCAGGGTGCCGAGCCGCATCGTCCACGTCTTGTTCCGGTCGGCGGTGGGAACGTCGACTTCCAGGATCGGGCAGCCAGACCAGCCGAGCAGTCCAACGCTCAGCGTGACCAGAGCGGATGCCACCCACCACGCGACTTGTCCACTCACTGACAAGACGGCTGGCCGCCACCCGGACGCCAGCAGGAGACCAAGCGCGACGGCGACGCTGCCAACAGCCGCCGCGAACCACACGGTGCCCGTCCACATGATGCGTCGCACATTCTGCTCGGCACTCATCAAGTCCTGAGTCACGGTGCCAGCTAACCACTCCTCAGACGGGATGGTCAGGCCTGTGCCGGCGTACAGTGCTGGTCGGGTAGGCTCTTACGGGTGAAGGGGAGTATCCCTCTGGACTCGATTCGGGTCCTATGCCGTGATCGTCAGTACGGGCCGCATCGTCGGGGTCCCGGGCACGGTGGCATCAGAATCTTGATGCGGGAGAGACTTTCAGATTCCGTGCTGCGTCCAGCACATCCCTTCCTTCGAAAGGTCCTCCGTGGAACTTCAGCTCCCCATCGCATTTGAAGTCGGATCCCTCGTCCTCTTGACGCTGATCCTGGTTGCGGATCTCCTGCTCGTTTTCAAACGCCCGCACATTCCATCGGTCAAAGAGTCAACGCTCTGGGTGGTCTTCTACATTGTGCTCGCGCTCATCTTCGCGGCCTGCATGCTGTACTTCGCCGATGCGGAACATGCCGGGCAATTCCTGGCCGGCTGGCTCACGGAGTACAGCCTGAGCATCGACAACCTGTTCGTGTTCGTGATCATCATGTCCAGGTTCAAGGTGCCGAGGAAGTACCAGCAGGAAGTGCTGATGGTGGGAATCATCATCGCCCTCGTCCTGCGCGGAATCTTCATCCTGCTCGGTGCATCGCTCATTGAGAACTTCAGCTGGATCTTCTACATCTTCGGCGCATTCCTGCTCTACACAGCCGTACACCAGGCTGTGGCCAAGGAAGACGACGGCGACGGCGAGAATGGCTTCATCCGCTTCCTGCGTCGCCACATGAAAATCTCTGAGGGCTACGACGGATCCAAGATTCGCACCGTCATCGACGGTAAGAAGTTCTTTACGCCGATGCTCATCGTCTTCATCGCAATCGGCACGACAGACCTGCTCTTCGCGCTGGATTCCATTCCGGCCATCTTCGGAATCACGACGAGTCCGTTCATCGTCTTCACGGCGAATATCTTCGCCCTGATGGGCCTCCGCCAGCTCTACTTCCTGCTTGGCGGGCTGTTGGAGCGCCTCGAGTACCTTAAGTACGGCATCGCGTTCATCCTCGCCTTTATCGGTGTGAAGCTCGTGCTCCACGCGCTGCACACCAATGAAGTGCCGTTCCTGAACGGTGGCGAAGGCTTCGAATGGGCGCCGGAGATCGGCACCTGGACGTCGCTCGCCGTCATCATCATTTCCATGGCGGTCGCCACAATCGCTAGCCTGATCAAGGCGAGTCATGATGCACGTAAGCGCGGTCACACTCTCGCAGAGGAAATTTCCCACCCGATCGAGGAGTAACCGCACGTGACGCGCACTGGAGAGAGCTACCTGACACTTCCGCTCTCGCGAATTCAGATCCTGTTCAGTGCGCGGAGCGATGTCGGCATGGTTCGCACCGCAAACGAAGACAGCATGATGACCCAGTCGCCGGTCTTCCTGGTGGCAGATGGCATGGGTGGTCACGCCAGGGGAGATGCGGCCAGCCAGACCGTCGTGCGCGTCTTCGATGAGCACATCGCGCAGGGCGAACCGTCAACCCCTGAGCGAATCCTCGACGCCATCCACTCGTCGAACGATGCGGTCAGAGACCTCAGCGCAACGGATGACTTCGGTACGGCAATCTCGGGCACCACGCTCACCGGCGTCGCATTCGTCGACGCCGGTGACGGGCTCGGCTACTTCTGGATGGCGTTCAACGTTGGCGATTCCCGCCTCTACCGCTGGGATGGCCGACACCTGCGGCAGATCAGCGTCGACCACTCTGCCGTGCAGGAACTCGTCGACGCCGGCCTCATCTCGCTCAGCGACGCAGAGCACCACCCTGAGCGGAACGTCATTACCAGGGCGATTGGGGCAGACGAGTTTGTCGATCCTGATGTGTGGATGCTGCCCGTCGGCGCGGAGGATTCCTTCTTGCTCTGTTCAGACGGCCTCACCAAAGAACTCGACGCGCACGACATCGAACGCATAGTTGCCCGGCGCGCTGCCACACCTGAGGCGCGCAGCACCATCGCGGATGCACTCGTCGAGGCCGCGATCTCCCGCGGTGCTCGCGACAATGTGAGCGTCATCTTCATTGACTCGTTCTCCACCACCAGCCTGCCCATCAGCACGCCGGATGAACCCAGCCCCACGCCAGATACTCCGCCAGTCGGTTAGCGCGTCGCACCGGTTGAAGGTGTTAGCCTGAAGCGTGCTGTTCGGTCGACTTCTTCTTCTGTGCCGCGACGAGCCCCAATTTTAAAGGCCATTCTCGTCGCGGAGTTCGTCGTTGGCTGACCACCAATCACTGAGGAAGACGCACCATGACTAACGCAGCATTTGCGAGTGATCGCCCCCGCACCCTGGCCGAGAAGGTCTGGGACAAACATCTGGTCGCCAAGGGCGAAAACGGCACGCCAGACCTGATCTACATTGACCTGCACCTCGTGCACGAGGTCACCAGCCCCCAGGCATTCGACGGCCTGCGCGTGGCCGGTCGCCCCGTTCGGCGTCCAGACCTCACCATCGCAACGGAAGACCACAACACGCCGACGCTGGCCATCGACCGGCCCATCGCCGACCTCACCAGCCGAACGCAGATCGAGACGCTGCGCCGCAACTGCGAGGAATTCGGCATCCGCCTGCACTCGCTGGGAGACATCGAGCAGGGCATCGTGCACGTCGTCGGCCCGCAGCTCGGCCTGACCCAGCCCGGCATCACCGTCGTCTGCGGCGACTCACACACCTCAACCCACGGCGCCTTCGGTGCCATGGCGTTCGGTATCGGTACCAGCGAGGTCGAGCACGTCATGGCCACGCAGACCCTGCCGCTGAAGCCGTTCAAGACCATGGCCATCACCGTTGATGGTGAGCTGCGCCCCGGTGTGACGGCCAAGGACATCATCCTGGCTGTGATCGCGAAGATCGGCACCGGCGGTGGACAGGGCTACGTGCTCGAATACCGTGGCAGCGCCATCCGCTCGCTCTCCATGGAGGGCCGCATGACGATCTGCAACATGTCGATCGAGGCCGGCGCCCGCGCCGGAATGGTCGCACCAGACCAGATCACCTACGACTACCTGCAGGGCCGTGCACACGCGCCGGCCGGCCAGGACTGGGACGACGCTGTCGCCTATTGGGACACGCTCGCCACCGATGAGGGCGCAACGTTCGATGCAGAGGTCATCCTCGACGCGAACACCCTCGAGCCTTTCGTCACCTGGGGGACCAACCCCGGCCAGGGTGTCTCGCTCTCAGAATCGGTTCCGAACCCGGCAGACATCCAGGACGCCAACGAGCGCTCGGCTGCAGAGCGCGCGCTGGAGTACATGGATATCGCCGCCGGAACGCCGATGAAGGATATTCGCGTTGACACCGTTTTCCTCGGCTCATGCACGAACAGCCGTGTCGAAGACCTGCGTGCCGCGGCCGAGATCGTCAAGGGCCAAAAAATGGCAGACGGCGTGCGGATGCTCGTTGTGCCCGGTTCTGCCCGCGTGCGTATCGAAGCAGAGGCTGAAGGCCTCGATAAGATCTTCACCGACTTCGGAGCAGAGTGGCGTTTCGCCGGTTGCTCCATGTGCCTCGGCATGAACCCAGACCAGCTGGCCCCAGGCGAGCGTTGCGCGTCGACCAGTAACCGAAACTTCGAGGGCAGGCAGGGCAAGGGCGGGCGCACGCACCTCGTTTCCCCGCTGGTGGCCGCGGCCACCGCAATCAGGGGTACGCTGTCGAGCCCCTGGGACCTCATCACAGCGTCAGCGTCCACGTCGACCTCGACAGAGCAGGAGGCTCAGTAGCCATGCAGAAATTCACCACTGTCACCGGCGTTGCCGTGCCGCTCCGTCGCTCGAATGTCGACACCGACCAGATCATTCCTGCTGTCTTCCTGAAGCGCGTCACCAAGACCGGCTTCGAAGACGCCCTGTTCTATGGCTGGCGCCAGGACCCAGACTTCATCCTGAACCAGCCCTCGTACCAGGGAGCCCGCGTCCTGGTCGCCGGCGCCGACTTCGGCACTGGTTCCTCCCGTGAGCACGCCGTGTGGGCACTCCGCGACTTCGGTTTCGATGTCGTACTGAGCCCGCGGTTCGGCGACATCTTCCGGGGCAACTCCGGCAAGCAGGGGCTGCTCGCCGGCACCATCAGCGAAGCGGATGCCGAGCTGCTGTGGACGGCAATTGAGGCAGAACCCGGAATAGAACTGACCGTCGATCTGGTTACTAAAACTGCTCGGCTGGGTACGCTCTCAGTTAGCTTCGACATCGACGATTACACTAGATGGCGGCTGCTGGAAGGACTCGATGACATCGGTCTTACCCTGCGTGATGAAGCGCGAATAGCAGAATTCGAATCCCAACGGGAGTCATGGCGACCCCAGACACTCCCCGCAAAGTAGGTAATTAGTGAGCACACTCGGCGAAGACGCGCAGAACCACGGTGCTGCCGTCGGTCTTCTCGGCGACAGGATCACCATCCGCGGCGGTATTCCGCTTGTCGGACGCATCGAACTCAAAGGGGCTAAAAACCTCGTTACGAAGGCGATGGTCGCAGCTCTCCTCGGAGAGAGCCCCAGCATCCTGAAGGATGTCCCCAACATCAGCGATGTGCGCATCGTGCGTGGACTCCTCGAGGTCCACGGTGTGAAGGTGACGGACGGCGCCGAAGAGGGCGACCTCATCCTCGACCCCGTCAACGTTGAGAGCGCGCACTTCGCCGACATCGACGCGCACGCTGGTTCGTCGCGCATCCCGATCCTCTTCTGCGGCCCGCTGCTGCACCGTCTCGGCGAAGCGTTCATTCCAGACCTCGGTGGCTGCCGCATCGGCGACCGCCCCATCGACTACCACCTGGAGGTGCTGCGCAAGTTCGGCGCCGTCGTCGAGAAGCAGCCCAACGGCATCCGCATGTCTGCACCCAACGGCCTCAAGGGCACCAAGGTCGACCTGCCGTACCCGAGCGTCGGAGCCACTGAGCAGGTCCTGCTCACGGCTGTGCGCGCAGAGGGCATCACGGAGCTCAAGGGCGCCGCGATCGAGCCAGAGATCATGGATCTCATCAACATCCTGCAGAAGATGGGCGCCATCATCACGGTCGACACCGACCGCGTGATTCGTATCGAGGGCGTCGAGCGCCTCGAGGGCTACCGTCACCGTGCACTCTTCGACCGCAACGAGGCAGCCAGCTGGGCTGCCGCAGCGCTGGCGACCGACGGCGATATCTTCGTCGGCGGAGCCAAGCAGGCCGAGATGCTCACCTTCCTCAACGTCTTCCGCAAGGTCGGCGGCGCATTCGAGATCCACGATGACGGCATCCGCTTCTACCACCCAGGTGGAGACCTGAAGCCCGTCATCATCGAAACGGATGTTCACCCCGGCTTCATGACCGACTGGCAGCAGCCGCTCGTTGTCGCGCTCACCAAGGCCAAGGGCATGTCGATCGTGCACGAGACCGTGTACGAGCAGCGCTTCGGTTTCACCGACGCCCTGGTCGAGATGGGTGCAACCATCCAGATCCACAAGGAATGCCTCGGCGGACATCCCTGCCGATTCGGCCAGCGCAACTTCAACCACTCGGCCGTCATCCTGGGCCCGGCGAAGCTGCACGGTGCCGACATTGAGGTCCCCGACCTGCGCGGTGGCTTCAGCCACCTGATTGCGGCGCTCTCTGCAGAGGGAACGTCGACGGTCAGTAACGTCGGAATCATCAGCCGCGGCTATGAGAACTTCATCACCAAGCTGGCGTTGCTCGGGGCGGACTTCGATCTCGAAGGATAATGAGTCTGTGACCGCACCGAATTCAGCGCCAGACTCAGCACCCGCTTCCCCTCACCGAACCAGTACCAAGAAAGTTCGCTCTGAGAAGAGCCGTCCGTCGGTGTTCTGGCTGTTGGCCGGTATCGCGCTACCCGTGATGAACCTGGCTGCCAGCTACGACATCAGGGACCGCGACAAGTTCCCGCGCACAGGGGCGTTCGTTTTCGCGCCCAACCACTACAGCGAGATCGATCCCGTTGTGATGGGCGTCGTCGCCTGGAAGCTTGGCCGGTTGCCGCGCTTCATGGCCAAGGGATCACTGTTCAAGATTCCGGTCGTCGGCTACCTCTTGAAGAAATCGGGACAGATTCCGGTTCAGCGTGGTGGGTCTGTGCGCGGCAGCGAGCCGGTGAAGGCCGCGGAGCTTCTGGTCGAAAAGGGCCAGATGGTTGTCGTGTACCCAGAAGGGTCGCTCACGCGCGACCCTGACCTGTGGCCGATGCGCGGCAAGACCGGCGCCGTGCGTGTCGCACTCGAGCAGGGGATTCCCATCATCCCCGCCGCTCACTGGGGCACGCAGGAGCTCATGCCCCGCTATTCCAAGAAGATCAGCATTTTTCCGCGTAAGCGCATCATTGTGAAGATCGGTGATCCTCTCGAACTCACGGAGTTCAGGGGCCGCCCTCTCGACAGCGCAACGCTCACCGAAGCGACGGCCGTTGTCATGGCAGCCATCACCGTGCTCCTGGAAGACATCCGCCAGGAAAAGGCACCCGCAGAGCGCTGGAACCCTGCAGCACACGACCAGAAAGAGACAGGCCGTTTTGAAGCCTAAAGTTCAGCCGCCGACACGAGTCGCAGTACTGGGAGCCGGCAGCTGGGGGACGACCTTCGCGAAAATTCTGGCAGACGGTGGAGCGGATGTCGTGCTGTGGGCCCGGCGTCCTGAGCTCGCCAAAGAGATCTCAGAGGCTCGTCGCAACAGCGACTACCTGCCAGGCATCAACCTGCCGGCAAACCTTCGGGCCACGTCGAGCCTCGAACTCGCGCTGCAGGGCGCAGAGCAGGTCTTCGTGTCTGTGCCGAGCCAGTCCCTGCGCGAAAACCTGATCGCCGCAGAGCCGTTCCTTGCGCCAGATGCCATCATCGTGTCGCTGATGAAGGGCGTCGAGCGCGCCACTGGCTTGCGCATGAGCGAGGTCATCGCCGAGATCCTCCCGATCTCGAGCGATAAGATCGCCGCGATCTCCGGCCCGAACCTGGCGCTGGAAATCGCCAAGGAGCAGCCGACGGCAGCCGTGGTCTCTTCCGCGAGCCTGGAGACCGCCCAGGCGGTTGCTTTGCTGGCCAGCAACCGGTATTTCAGGTCATACGTCAATACCGACGTCATCGGCACCGAGTTCGGCGGCGTGCTGAAGAACCTCATCGCCGTGGCGATCGGCATCGTCGACGGTGTCGGCTACGGCGAGAACACCAAGGCCTCGATCATCACCAGGGGACTCGTCGAAATGACGGACTTCGCCGTGGCATATGGTGCCCAGGCCGAAACACTTGCGGGACTTGCGGGTCTCGGCGACTTGATTGCGACCTGCCAGTCGCCCTTGTCGCGCAACAATACAGCTGGCCGTCTTCTCGGCCAGGGTTACAGCTACAACGACGTGGTGAAGCAGATGCAGCAGACGACAGAGGGACTCGCCTCTGTCGGACCAATTCTGGAGCTCGCCACGGCTCGCGGTGTTGAGATGCCGATCGTGGAGCAGGTGCGCCAGGTCCTGGCCGGCACGCTCGCTCCGCGGGATATCGCGCCTCACCTCACCACCGACTCTGGGCAGCCTCAGGGCGAAAGGACGATTGATGACGGACAAGCTCACGGTAGCGCTGCTCTTTGGGGGGCGTTCAAGCGAACATTCGATCAGCTGCGCCACGGCGGGCGGAGTGCTGGCGGCAATTGACCGCGAGCGTTACGACGTCATTCCCGTCGGGATCACGCGCGACGGCGCGTTCATCCTTGAGGACGACGATTCGGCCAAGTTCACGCTTGATGTCGACGCGTTGCCAGAGATTGTCGACAACGGCACCCGCGTGCGCTTCCCTGAGAGCTCTGCGACGCGCGAGCTGACCGTTGTGGGCGCCGACGGCGTCAGCCGGTCACTCGGTGCGGTCGACCTGGTGTTCCCGATCCTGCACGGACCGTTCGGCGAGGACGGCACGCTCCAGGGCATGCTCGAACTCGTCGGCCTGCCATACGTCGGATCAGGCGTGCTCGCCTCCGCGCTCGGCATGGACAAGCACTTCACCAAGACTGTCTTCGCGCAGGCCGGGATTCCGGTCGCGCCGTGGCGCACCATCACCGCGGCACAGTGGGCCTCCGACGAGGGGCTCGCATACGCGGCAGTGGCCACCCTTGGTCTCCCGGCATTCGTGAAGCCGGCCAGGGCCGGGTCCAGCGTCGGTGTGAGCAAGGTCTCGGCCGTCGAAGACCTCGCGGCCGCGATGGAACTCGCTCTCGCCGAAGACAGCAAGGTGCTCATCGAATCGACGCTCGTCGGCCGCGAAATCGAGGTCGCCGTGCTCCAGGGCCGCCCGGGGGAGCCGACACGGGCATCCGTGGCTGGCGAAGTGGTGGTCACCGGCCGCGACTTCTACGACTTCGAGGCCAAGTACCTCGACGCCCCAGGCATCGACCTGGTGTGCCCGGCGGCACTGACCGATGCAGAGCTCGCCGACATGCAGGCGCTGGCAATCAGGGCATTCGAGGCGATCGACGCGAGCGGACTTGCTCGCGTTGACTTCTTCCTCACGGCCGACGGCTGGGTGATCAACGAGATCAACACGATGCCTGGCTTCACGCCCATCTCCATGTTCCCGAGCTGCTGGCTGGCCAGCGGGTACACGTACCCGGCACTTATCGACGAACTCATCGAGGTTGCGCTGTCACACGCAGCCTGACCTGTTTTCCGGTGGTCGAGGAGGCCGTTCACGGCCGTCTGGTGGGCGATTGGCCTCGTGGATTTCAGTTGGGCGCGCGGAAACGCGTCTGGCGCGCGATAAAGCACGCGCCTGGCGCGTTTTCGCGCGCCAGAATTCGATTGCCGGGAGTGCACGGCCGTTCTCGGCCAGTGCCAGGCCACGCAGCGGAGGCCTCAGCTCGAGACCCGGGGCTTGGCTGACCTGTGCCGCCAGGCTCGTGCCGCCAGCGAGGTGTGGCTACGGGGTCGGAGCGGTGGAGGCGCCATCCGTTGGCAGAATGACGTCCTCTGCACCGACACACTGGCCAGTGGCCGGGATCGACGACACTGCGGAGGCCAGGTCGACGAGTGCTGTCGAGCCGGAGACCTTGTCCGAGTCGATCACGATTTCGACGGCTGGGTCGCGCCCGTACGTCGTGTAGCGGTATGTGGGTGCCTCTGAGTCGTCTTCCAGCCAGTCAATGCCGTTCACGTTCAGGCACGGTGTCGTTGTCGGGCCTGGCACGTCGACGCCGCAGTGCAGCAGGACGGCAGCCGGATCGCCCCATGCTCCGGTGGCCTGCGCGTTCGTTTCGCGTTCGGGCTGGTCAGCGACCGAATCGGGCAGGCGCACAATCACGTCTGCGCACGTGGGGTTGTTGGCATCCGCTGCAGGCTGCAGGGGCACTGCTGCGGTGCAACCGGTGAGGAAGAGGCTGGCGGCGGCAAGGCTGAGCGCGGCGGACAGGCGAATGCGGGCAGATCGGGGAGTCATCCCTTTCAGGCTACCGTTTGAAGCATGACACTTTCTGCGGGCGACGATTCCGTTCTCGATGACGACGAGCTGACCCTGGCCGATCTGAGCGAATCGGAGGTGCTCGCGCGCATCTTTCCTCGGCTGCCGTCGGCACGCGCTGAGCTGCTTGGCCCAGGGGATGACGCGGCAATGGTGGCGGCTCCTGACGGCCGCTACGTCGTCACGACCGACATGATGGTGCACGGCCCTGACTTCCGCCTGGCGTGGTCGAGCCCGACCGATCTCGGCTGGAAAGCCGCCGCCACGAACCTGTCGGATGTTGCCGCCATGGGCGCCACCCCGACCGCGCTGTTGATGGCGATTGCCGCTCCACCGTCCACGCCCGTTTCCGTGCTTGAAGGCATCGCAGACGGACTCAGGGAGTGCTGCGCTGCCCTCGCGCCGGCCTGCGGCGTCGTCGGGGGAGACCTGTCGGCATCCGCTGTCTTGACGCTGGCCGTCACCGCCATCGGCGATCTTGAGGGTCGCGCCCCCGTGCTGCGCTCAGGCGCACGCGCCGGTGACATGATTGCGCTCTCCGGGCGGATGGGCCAGGCGGCCAGGGGGCTCAACCTGCTGTTCACCCACGCTGTCGACGCCGATGGCGTGCCCAACGTGAACTTGGCAGCAGGAGTTTCGGCCAGCTACCCGGCCCTCATCGCCGCCCAGCTGCGGCCTGAACCGCCGGTCAGCGACGGCCCGCGGGCAGCGGATGCCGGTGCAACCTCGATGCTCGACGTCTCAGACGGCCTGGCCATTGACGCCGGCCGCATCGCCCGTGCGAGCGGCGTCGGCTTCGACTTCGATTCGGCGGCGCTCGGCGATGCCCCGGAGATCGCGCTGAACGGCGGCGAGGACCACGCCCTGCTCGCCACCTTCCCTGCAGGCACCGAGCTGCCGGGCGGTTTCGTCCGCATCGGAACGGTGACCGCCGACAGCGGCGTCATCGCTGTGGACGGCAGCCCGCACAGCCAGGGGGGCTGGGACCCGTACCGCGGCTGGGATGGCGCGGCCGCGGGCTAACCGCCTACCGCCCTGCCTGCAGCGCATCGTCCGTTGGTCGAGGAGGCCGCTCGCGGCCGTCTCGAGACCTCGCTGGCGCACCTTGTTTAATCAACGGATGGGTTTCGAGACGCGACCTCGTTCCTCGGGCGCTCCTCAACCAACGGGTCTTCGCGACAGGCGCTGTGACCGCAGCCTGCACCGAGCGCTAGAACGCGACAGGCTCCGCGTACCAGACGGTGGTGTCGCCGTAGTCCTTGCGCTTGGTCATCTGCAACGCTGTGCCCCAGTCTGGCTCCGTCGAGCGTGAGCTGCGCTCAACGACGACGACGGCATCCGGTTCAAGTCGCGGGGAGAGCGCGAGCAGGTTGCCGGCGAGTTCAGCGTCGCTGAGCTCGTATGGCGGGTCGAGGAAGACCAGGTCGAAGCTGGAGGTTCCTGCGGTGAGGAAGGCCTGCACGGCCTGGCTGGAGACCGTGATGGCGGGCGCATCGCGCTTGGGGGCGGCCTTGACCAGCGCGTCGGCGTTCTTCCGGCACATTTGCGCAGCCCCGAAGCTCTTCTCAACGAGGGTGACGGCCTTCGCACCGCGGCTGGCCGCTTCCAGGCCGAGTGCGCCAGACCCCGCATAGAGGTCAAGTACGCGGGTGCCGTGAACGGCATCCTGGGACTCGAGGGCCGAGAAGATCGCTTCCCGCACTCGATCACTGGTCGGCCTCGTACCTGACTTCGGGACGGCGAGGGGGAGGGAGCCGGCGAAACCGGCGACAATTCGAGTCATTATGCATCGAGCCTATCGCCGCGGGCGCAGGGGAGTGTCAGTATGCAAATGTGGACGACGGCGCCTCAATCAGTCAATCTGAACTGGATTCACTCTGGGACTTCAATGACCTGGAGGTGTCCGTCGAGCGTTTCAGGGCAGCAGCAGACGACCCAGAACTCAGCCCGGTGATCAGGGCTGAACTGCTCACACAGGTCGCACGCGCGCTCGGTGCGCAGGGAGAGCGCGAGCAAGCACTGGCGATGCTTGACACTGCGCACGCTGCGCTCACGGAGCCGTCAGACCTGGTCGAGGCCAGGATCGCACTCGAGCGAGCACGGGTTGACGTTGCCAACAAGCGCAACGCGGAGGCCGTGGCCGAACTCCTGACGGCCGTGCGTAAGGCGTCGGCCGCCGGCTCTGCGTTCATCGCACTTGACGCGCTGCACATGCTCGCGCTCGTTGACGAAGGGCACGAGGAGGAGTGGGCGCACGAGGGCATCGACGCCCTTGACTCAGTGACAGACCCACGCACCAGGCGCTGGGGCATCGCATTCCACAACAATCTGGGCTGGCGCCTGCTCTATGCGGGCAATCCAGAGGCGGCGCTCGACCACTTCGAGTCGGCGTGGCACTTCGCCACCGAGGTCGGCACCGAGAACCAACGCTTCATCACGCGCTGGGCAAAAGCCAAGTGCCTGCGGGCGCTCGGACGCACGGATGAGGCGATCGCCATCCAACGTGAGCTGGCCGCAGAACGTCCGTCAGAGTCATCCGTCGCCGTCGAACTCGCAGAAATGACGGGGGGCTCGCCTACCATCTAAGAATGACCGCAACACCCGCTGCCCCGCACTCTGATACCCCCCGCGACCCGGATTCCATCAGAGACGCACACCTCGACGACAAGCTGTCGTCGGTGCTCGGCGGTAAAACGGCCATCGCGCTGCAGAAGGCCTTCGGGTTCCTCACGATCAACGATCTGCTGAGCCACTACCCGCGGCGCTATGCGCGCAGGGGTGAGCTCACGGTGCTCAGCGAGCTGCCGCTCGACGAAGACGTCACGATCGTGGCCGAGGTGCGCCAGGTGGAGAAGCGCGAGATGAAGACCCGCAAGGGCACCATCGTCGAGGTGAAGATCACCGACGGCACCGGCATCCTCACCCTCACGTACTTCAACCAGGCGTGGCGAACCAACGAACTGGTGCCAGGCACACGCGGCATATTCTCCGGAAAGGTCTCTGACTACCGCGGCCACATGCAGCTGACCCATCCCCAGTACAAGCTGTTCACCAGTGCAGCGGATGAGGGCGCAGAGCTCGTTCCGGACGCCGCGGCTGCTGAGTGGGCCACGGCCCCCATCGCCATCTACCCGGCAACGAGCACCGTCAACAGCTGGGACCTGCACAAGTCGATTGACGTCGTCCTGGGCAGCGTCGGCGTCATCCCAGACCCCATTCCGCCGCAGGTGCGCAGGGCTCGCGGACTGCTGACGCACGGCAAGGCGCTCGAGATGCTGCACCGCCCACATACGGATGCCGATTGGCGGAATGCCAGAGACACGCTCCGGTTCACAGAGGCCTTCGTGTTGCAGACGGCGCTGTTGCAGCAGCGCGCCCGCGCACGGCGTACCTCCTCGACGCCGCGGGTTCCGGTTCCTGGCGGATACCTGGAGCGCTTCGACGCTGCCCTCCCGTTCACGCTCACCGGCGACCAGCAGCAGGTGGGCGCCGACATCGCCACCGACTTGGCCGAATCCTGGCCCATGAACCGCCTCGTGCAGGGGGAGGTCGGCTCTGGGAAGACACTCGTCGCCCTGCGCGCGATGCTGGCTGTTGCCGACAGCGGCGGACAGTCTGCGCTGCTCGCTCCCACCGAGGTACTGGCGGCCCAGCACATCCGCTCCATCGTGAAGGTGCTCGGACCAGACCTGGCCGCCGAACTCATGCCGACGCTGCTCACAGGGCAGCTGTCGACGGCCGAACGCCGGAAGGCACTGCTGCGCACGGTGTCCGGCCAGTCCAGGATCGTGATCGGCACGCATGCGCTGCTCGGTGCATCGGTGGAGTTCTTCGACCTTGGTCTGATCGTCGTCGACGAGCAGCACCGATTCGGCGTAGAACAGCGCGAGGCACTGCGAGTGAAGGGCACTACGCCGCCGCACGTGCTGGTGCTCACGGCAACGCCCATCCCTCGTACCGTCGCCATGACGGTCTTCGGAGATCTTGAGATCAGCACCATTGCCGAGCTGCCCGTCGGCCGTATCGGTATCGAGAGTTTCGTCGTCCCGCTCGCCGAGAAACCAATCTGGGAGAGACGCGTGTGGCTGCGTCTGGCCGAGGAGCTGGCGCTTGGCCGGCAGGCATTCGTTGTCGCCCCTGCCATCACGCCGCGCGAGGTGGAGGAGGGTGAATCGCTCGAACCGATTCCAGAGTCATCGGATGCCGCTGTGACCAGGCAGCCAACGGCCGTCGAGACCCTGCTCCCCGAACTCCGACGCAACCCTGCTCTGGCCGACGCCAGGATCG
Organism: Leifsonia sp. Y878; assembly: GCF_057669685.1. Lineage (NCBI taxonomy): Bacteria > Bacillati > Actinomycetota > Actinomycetes > Micrococcales > Microbacteriaceae > Leifsonia > Leifsonia sp. Y878. Next base: position 506,216 of record NZ_JBYHFS010000001.1, read on the forward strand.
AAGCGCTCCACGGCCGGATGACGAGCGAGGAGAAAGACCGGGTCATGCGTTCGTTCGCGGCGGGTGAGATCGATGTGCTCGTGGCAACAACCGTCATCGAGGTCGGCGTTGACGTGCCGAACGCCTCAGCGATGGTGGTGATGGATGCCGAGCGGTTCGGCGTTTCCCAGCTGCACCAGCTGCGTGGTCGGGTGGGTCGTGGCTCTGTTCCCGGCATCTGCTTGTTGGTCACGAGCGCCGAGTTGGAGACCGTCGCCAGGGAGCGGGTCGAAGCCGTCGCGGCAACACTCGACGGTTTCGAGCTTGCCCAGGTCGACCTGGACCTCCGCAGGGAGGGCAACGTACTGGGGAACACCCAGTCAGGGGTCCGCTCTTCGCTTCGCCTGTTGCGCGTGGCCACCGACGCCGACCTGATCGCTGACGCCAGGGTGGCGGCGGGGGAAGTCCTGGACGACGATCCCCAGCTGTCTTCGATTCCCGCGCTCCATGAAGCCGTCCAGCGGCGGCTCAGCGTCGATGAGCGGGCATCGCTCACTCGCAACTAGGTTCACTGCACCACAGAACCTGCTGATCAACCCGATACCTTCCTGTGTAGTGTCCCTCCGACTTCCCTGTGGCGCTAGGGTGATCCTTATGCGCAGGATCGCCGTTGTCCCTGGTTCGTTCGACCCCGTCACCCTCGGACATCTCGATGTCATCGGGAGGGCTGCGGGGCTCTTCGACGAGCTTCACGTGCTTGTGGTGCACAACCCCGCAAAAACAGCCTTGCTCCCCATCGCCCAACGGGTGTCCCTGCTGGAGCAGGCGATACAGGATGCCGGGCTGCCCGGGAACATCGTGGTGTCGTCGTGGAACGTCGGCCTGCTGGTCGACTACTGCACGGATGTCGGTGCGAGTGTCCTGGTGAAGGGCATCCGCTCGCAGATTGACGTTGCGTACGAGACGCCGATGGCCATCGTCAACCGCAACCTTGCCGGTGTCGAAACCGTCTTCCTGCTTCCAGACCCTGCACACGCACACGTGTCCAGCTCGCTGGTGCGTCAGGTGGCCTCGCTCGGCGGAGACGTTGCGCCCTATGTGCCGGCCGCCGTGGCCACTTACCTCCAGGGAGCACGAGTATGAATGGAGCGCCGACGAAAATGGTTTCAGGACAATCTGTGCCAGGTACGGCGGCGGTCGCTGGAACTGCGCTGTCACCAGCCGACGTGCAGATGTATGGCCAGGCCATCGTCCGCAATATCGAGGCTGTGATCGACGGCAAGTTTGACGCCGTCTTCACCGCGCTGACCGTGCTGCTGGCCGAAGGCCACCTGCTCATCGAAGACGTGCCAGGGGTTGGCAAGACCATGCTGGCCAAGGCGCTGGCGAAATCGGTGGACTGCAGCGTGAGCCGCATCCAGTTCACCCCTGACCTGCTGCCCTCAGACGTCACCGGCGTGTCGATGTTCAACCAGGCGGAGGGCCGATTCGAGTTCAAGCCCGGCGCGGTGTTCGCGAACATCGTCATCGGTGATGAGATCAACCGGGCGAGCCCGAAGACCCAGTCCGCGTTGCTCGAGTGCATGGAAGAGCGCCAGGTCACTGTCGATGGCACCACATACCGTCTTGCATCGCCGTTCACCGTCGTTGCCACGCAGAACCCCATCGAGATGGAAGGCACGTACGCGCTTCCTGAGGCGCAGCGGGACCGCTTCATGGCCCGGATTTCGATGGGTTACCCCGACGCGGAGTCCGAACTCGCCATGCTCGACGCCAGGGATACCCGCAGCCCGCTGTCGGCGATCAACGCCGTCGTGTCCGGCGACCAACTCCGTGCCATGATGACTGCCGCCCGCGGTGTCTTCGCGTCCCCGGCGGTCAAGGAATATGCGGTGAATCTTGTCACGGCGACACGGGACGACAGGGACCTTCGCCTCGGCGCCAGCCCACGGGCGACGCTGCAGCTGGTGCGGGCCGCCAAAGCCCAGGCCGCGTTGCATGGCCGTGAGTACGTGCTGCCCGATGACGTCGACTCCCTGGCGATCCCGGTCCTCGGACACCGGTTGATGCCCACCAGTCGTGCGCTCGGCCATCACCACCAGGACAGCGCGCCCCTCGTCGAAGACATCGTCCGTCGCATCGTGGCAGCGACTCCCGTGCCGCTTGGTGTGCAGAACAGGACGTAATCTCATGAATTCGGGGGGTCGGCGAACGAGCGCATCACGGGCTCCACGACTGACCCTGCGGGGAATCAGCTTCCTTGCCCTCGGCATCGTGGTGTTCGCGGCGGCGTTCATCGCCAGTCGCGTCGACATGTTGTTCATCGCGTGGTTCCTGATGGGCGTGCCGATCGTTGCAATGTTCGCCGTGCTCGCGCATCCCGTCAGGCTACGCGTCACCCGGGTATTCCGACCGGCGATCGTCGTTGCTGGAACGGATGCCGTCGTCTCGATCACCATTCGAAACCTCAGTTCACGTCCGCTCTTCGGCACTCGCTGGCGAGATGTGGTCGACGACGGGCTGTCCAGCCCGCTTGGCACGGAGCTACCGACCCTCGACGGGTACTCTCAGGGCCCGGACGGCGGAGGAGACACCGCAACCCTTGACTACACACTCACGCCTCGTCAGCGCGGCGTCTACGGCGTCGGCCCCCTGGTGATCGTTCGCAGTGATCCGTTCGGGATGGCATCCAGTGAGCGCAGGATTGGCGAGCCGCACGACCTCATCGTCACCCCGAGGATTTCCGCACTGCCAGGCAATGGAATCAGCCTGGCCAGCGGCGATGGGGTCATGCACGAACTTCTGCGCCACATCAACCCGAACTCAGACGAATTGATCGCCAGGGAGTACCGCCCAGGAGATCCGCTGCGACGCGTGAACTGGCCGGCGACGGCCAGGCATGGCGAGATCATGGTGCGGCAGGAGGAGCAGCGGAGCAACCCAGAGGCCCGCATCATCATCGATACAACCCTCAGCGGCTATCAGCCGCAGGGGGAAATGGGATTTGCCCCAGACCCTCTGCACGTTCAGTCCTTCGAAGCGGTGATCGAGATGGTCGCCTCTGTCGGCGTGCACCTGATGTCTGCCGGCTTTGAACTCCAGGTCATTGAAACCGGACGGACGCAGCTTTCCGCTGGCGCTCACGAGCAGGGCGGATTGCGGGGGGCGCCGCCGAGCGTCTTCCAGGCCCCAGGCGGAGACCGGATGCTCCTCGAAGGGCTGGCAAGCGTCGTTCCGGTTGGCAATCCTGCCGATGACGCGACGGGGAACGAATCGGCAGGTGCCGGCGCACGCGGGTCGTCCCGGCCGCTGCCGACCTTCGCGATGCTCGTCGACCTATCGGATGAGGAGGCCGTGCTTCTCGCGTCATTCCGCGTACGCGCAAAGCCAGCGATCGCATTCGTACTCAGCACCATGAAGCCGTCGGCGATCAACATTCTGGAGAATGCCGGCTGGGCCTGCATTCCCCTGCGAACCTTCAGGGACATCCCTGAGGCGTGGGAACGAGTGCAACGGGAGCGGGGTGGCATCGGTGTCTCGTGACACGCTGAGCTCCCGCCAGGCCACTGGTTCGTTCACCGACACTGGCAGTCGCACGATGCCAGCCGCACCGCCAGCCCCGCCGACTCGGCGTCGGCGCCGACCGAGGATGCCTGCGCAGGCATGGTGGCCGATGACCATCGCCCTCATCGTGCTGAGCGCGACCAGCAACGCCGCACTCGGAGCACTGCTGCGCGGCTCCGGGTGGTGGTGGGCGATGACGTTGATCGCTGCGATCGTGCTCGGTGCTGCCGCCTTGTTCCGTCGAGCCGGGTTGTCCAGGGTGCTGACGCCTCTCGCATCCGCTGGCGTGCTTTTGGTGCTCATGACCGTGCTGTTCGGCGGCGGGACCGGCCTCTTGTGGCTGATCCCCATGCCAGGCACGCTCGCTCACTTCGCCGAGCTGGTCGCCGCCGGCACGAATTCCATCGTGCAACAGAGCACCCCTGCCGAACCGATCACCGGCATCATTTTCCTTCTTGTCGGCGGGGCGGGCCTGCTGGCGATCGTGATGGACGTTGCGGCCATCTCCTTGCGGAGCCCGGCCATCGCCGCTATTCCCGCGCTCGTTCCCCTCCTGATTCCCGGGTTCATCATCGACGAGGGCGCCGGACTGGTGCCGCTCGTTGCCACCGCGTGCGCCTACCTGTTCCTGCTCCGCACTGATGCCAGGCTGCGCCGCATAGCCGATCTGCCCCAGGCCAGCTCTGGCACGTCTCCCAGCGGACCGGGCGCGAGGCCCAGGGTCAGCGTCTCCCGTGCGAGTCGGCCGGCCGGCCCGATGTGGAGCGCCCTCTCCGTGGGGGCCGTCTCGGTGACGGTGGCCCTTGTGTTGTCGCTGAGCACGCCGTTGTTATCGACAGGGGACTCGCCGAATGCGCGAAGCAGCGGCCTGCTGTTCGGCGCCGGCGTGAGCCCCATGATCGACCTTGGCCAGGATCTGCGGCGCCCGAAATCGTCGAAGGCGTTGCACTACCGCACGACGGCAGAGTCACCGCCGTACCTGAAGCTCCTGACGCTCGACACGCTCGACGGCACGACGTGGGTGTCCAGCGATGCTGAAGAGGCAGGGAACAGCCTTACATCCATCGCGCCGCCCGACGGGCTGTCCCCGGATATCGCGACATCGGAAAGCCAGACGTCGATCGTGATCGACAACGTGCGCAGCAAGTGGCTGCCGGCACCGGCACAGCCGACACAGGTCGAGGGGCTGGGCGAAGACTGGACGTGGCTGAGCGGCAATCGAACGATCGTCGGAGACAACCCGACTACCCGGGGAGAGTCCTACCAGGTGACGGCGCTTGAGCTGCACCCGACTGAGGCGCAGCTGCGCTCGTCGGGTACTGACTATCCCACTAACATCCTGTTCAACCTGACCCTGCCAGCAGAGATCCCCGACATCGTGACCACGACGGCAGCAGACGTGACAGCCAACGCCGCCTCACGATACGACGCCGCCGTCGCAATCCAGGACTACCTGCGGGGGAGTGAGTTCACCTACGACACGGAATCACCGGTCGAGGCGGGCTATGACGGCGGCAGCCTCGAGGTCATCGCCGCGTTCCTTGACGTCAAGCGCGGTTATTGCGTGCACTTCGCGGCGACGATGGCCGTCATGGCGAGGGATCTCGGCATACCGGCCCGAATTGCCGTCGGCTACCTGCCGGGTGGCAGGGTCACCGACGTCACCCAGGGCTACGGCCAGTACATTGTCGACTCCCACGATCTCCACGCCTGGCCTGAGCTGTATTTCGCCGGCATCGGCTGGCTTCCCTTCGAGCCGACACCCGGTCGCGGTTCGGTTCCCGATTACGCGCGGCCGGAGGACAGCTCGGTCGTTGATCCGACCAGCGCTCCAGTGCAGCCAACGGATGCCGCCGTGCCGACAGATTCCGCGGCCAGGCCGGACTCTGGTGGCGCGGCCGCTGGCCAGAGCGACGCCACAGACAGCGGGTATGCGACCAGGGGAGTCCTCGCCCTGATCGGCGTGTTGTGTCTCCTGCTGCTTCCGGCACTCATTCGATGGATCAGACGGCGTGTGCGCGTGTCGCAGATCCGTGCTGGCCGCGCAGGGCCGAGTACGGCGTGGGCCGAGCTGACCGACACCATTCGCGACCATGGGATGGTCGTGAGTGAGACGTCGACCCTGCGGGAGCAGGCATCCGCTCTCTGTGCGTTGCTTGGTGCCTCGCTGCCGCGTGAGGGGCGCGTGGGTGAGGGGCAAGGGGCGTGGGAGGTCGGAACGGCCGTAGATCGGCTCCTGGTGGCGGAGGAACAGCTGCGGTACAGCCAATCACAGCAACTTCTCAGCCGTGGTTCCGCCGCTGACGGCACCCCGATCGCTGACGACCTGACCCTGTTGCTTCGACGGATCGAGGCCGCTTCGCGGCCGGTAGAGCGAGTGCGGGCGATCCTGGTTCCGGCGTCGCTCTGGCCCACCATGCTCAGCTGGCGGAATAAGGCACGCACGGGCGCGTAGAATTTGGCAACGTGAGCAAGTTCATCAAGACCCCGTACAAGATCGACGTACGCGATGTCATCAATCGACCAGGAATGATGCGAGACGTAAATCTCGACATCGTGGTTCCTGAAGACCTCGGCGAAGCCCTGGTAGCTGTGAAGGCCGGATCTGTTCTAGAGGCAGATGTGCGCCTGGAGTCCATGCACGAGGGCATTTTGGCCTCGGTAGACGTCAATGGAATCGCCCGCGGAGTATGCGGTCGATGCCTGATTGACATCGAGTTGCCTGTCCAAGTCGAGTTTCAGGAGCTTTTCGCGTATTCTCTAGACGAAGCTTTTGAGTTTGAAGTTCAAGATGATCACGTGGATCTTGAACCTCTGATCAGGGATGCGGTTGTGCTTGCACTTCCGTTCCAGCCGGTTTGCCGGCCGGATTGTCCAGGTCTCGACCCGGAGACCGGGGAGAGGCTTGCCGAATTCCCGGAGCTCAAACCGAGAGAAGTGCGTGATCCCCGTTGGTCAGCACTCGCGGAATTTCAAGCTTCCGAAGACAGCAGCTCGGATGAAGACATCCACGTTGAATTAGATAGAGAAGAGAAGTAGTCATGGCAGTTCCGAAGCGGAAGCAGTCACGAAGCAACACCCACGCGCGTCGTTCACAGTGGAAGGCCGAAGCGCCAACCCTGGTCAAGACCGTTGAAAACGGCAAGGTTACATACAGCCTCCCGCACCGCGCCAAGGTCGTTGAGGATTCAGCCGGTACTCCGTTGTTCATGGAGTACAAGGGCCGCAAGGTAGCAGACGTTTAGTCGACGCATCCAGCCAGTCGCGATTTCATGACAGGCCTGGGGACCGACCGGTCGTCATTGCAAACCATTCTCGGCGTCGATATTGACGACGAGCTTCTTGAGCTTGCACTGACGCACCGGTCGTATGCGTACGAACACGGCGGCATTCCCACGAATGAGCGCCTTGAATTTCTCGGTGATTCGATCCTGGGGCAGGCCGTTACGGTCATGCTCTACCGTGAGAATCCCGATCTCGAAGAAGGCGACCTTGCCAAGCGCAGGGCCAGTCTGGTCTCCAGTGCTGCGTTAGCGCAGATTGCACGCGGGATCGGTCTTGGTGATTACCTTCGTCTCGGTCGTGGTGAACTCCTCACAGGAGGCCGCGAAAAGGCGTCGATTCTCGCAGACACGGTCGAAGCGCTCATTGGCGCTGTGTACCTGGATGCGGGCGGCGACGTCGCTACCGACTTCGTGATGCGGTTGATCAGTCCGCTGCTCGCCGATCCGACACGCTTTGGTGCCGCTATGGACCCGAAGACGTCGTTGCAGGAGCTTGCCGCCCACCGTGGCGCCGGCGTACCCGTTTACGCGGTGTCTGAGAGTGGACCTGATCACGCGAAGGTCTTTGTCGCGACGGTCACCGTTGGTACTGCAGTGACGGCATCCGGTGATGGCACGAGCAAGAAACACGCCGAGATGGCAGCTGCTCTCCTCGCGTGGACCGAGCTCTCGGCCCGGTAACCAGATTCGGGTTGTGATGACGCTGGTCGTGATGCATGCCTGAACTTCCTGAGGTTGAGGTCGTCAGAGGCGGTATCGAGCCTGCCGTCGTTGGCGCGACCGTTGCCGGGGTCGAGGTCTTTGATGAGCGATCCCTCAAGCGGCACGACCGCACCAGGGGATCATTCGTCGACCTCTTGGAGGGCCAGCGGATGCTCGGCGCTGTGCGGCGCGGAAAATTCCTCTGGATACCTTTGTCGAGCGGCAATGCCCTCGTCACGCATCTGGGAATGAGCGGACAGGTGCTGCTCCGCGCGCCCGGTGCCGCCGCCGAGAAGCAGCTCCGCATTCGCATCCATCTGGATCAGCCCACATTCGGTGAAGTGTGGCTGAACTTCGTCGACCAACGAATCTTCGGCAGCATGGCCATCGACTCCATGGCACCAACGGCAGACGGCGAAGTCGCCGGGTACTCAGGTGTCGCGCAGACGGCCGGCGGTATCGGAGGTGCCGGAGCAGCAGCAGCGGCGGTCGGAACGGCAGGCGGCAGTGTTCTGCTGCCGACGTGGGCCTACTCGCTTCCCTCGCAGGTCGCCCACATTGCCAGGGATCCGCTCGATCCCGCGTTCTCGGACGCCTCGTTCGCTGACGCGTTGACGCGGAGGAACAGCGGAATCAAGCGAGTGCTGCTGGATCAGTCACTGATCAGCGGCATTGGGAACATCTACGCAGACGAAGCGCTCTTTGCGGCCGGCCTGCACTACAACCAGCCGGCGAACTCACTGTCGGCGGCCGAGGTGTCGACAGTGCTGAGGGCCGTGCGCCTCATCCTGAACAAGGCGCTTGCCGAGGGCGGAACCAGTTTCGACGCCCAGTACGTCAACGTGAATGGTGAGTCTGGCTACTTCTCGCACAGCCTCACGGCGTATGGGCAGCACGGCAAGCCTTGTCAGCGCTGCGGAGCCACCATGGTCAGGGAGCAGTTCATGAACCGGGGTTCACACTTCTGCCCCGTCTGCCAGCAACTGCGCCCGTAGCGCCGCCCGTAGCGCCGCCCGTTGGTCGAGGAGCGAGCGCTAGCGAGCGTCTCGAGACCTCTCAGCCGGCGTCAGACAGGCTCCTCAACAGGCCACCCCTCGCGGCAGTTATCCACAGTGAAATACCCAGATCATGGCATATTTCTGACCCATAAGAATGTCGGTGGTGCCGAGGATAATTCAGGGTATGAACCCCCTCATGAAACAACTCGGCAGAGAAGTCGAGGAGGCCGCCCGATTACATCGGAGCCTCGCGACGATCGCGGCGGAAGAGGCCGTTGCGATCGACCGGGCCCGCCTGACAAGCGAGTCCATGACCACCGCCCCGATCACCGCCCCGCTAGTCGAACAGGCCTGGGCGAACGAGCGCCTGCTCGTCACCGAACTGGCCTGCGCGTTCCGCGTGCCAGAGCGCACCATGGAGACGACGATCGCCGTCAGCAAGATCCTCGTGCACCAGTTGCCCACCACCCTGGCCGTGCTGCAGGCCGGGGACATCAGTTACCGGCACGCCACCACCCTCGTCGACCAGAGCATCGGGCTGTCCCCGGAAAACACGGCAGCCTTGGAGGCCGCGGTGTTGCCCGATGCCGGCCGGCTCACCGTGGCGAAGTTCGCCCAGAAGACCCGGCGAGTGCGGGAACGACTCGATGCAGAATCCATCACCGCTCGGCATGAGCGCAGCGTCGCGGACCGGGCGGTGTTCTTCGAACCCGCCCACGACGGTATGTGCTGGGTCAGCGCATTCCTCCCGGCAGCGAAAGGACAGGCAATCGTGAACCGGGTGACGAACTTCGCGATGAGCCTGCAGGGTTCGGATGAGTCCCGCACGCTGACGCAGTTGAAGGCGGATGTGTTCGTCGACCTGGTCCTCGACGCCGACGGCAGCGGGGACAGCGACGGTGCTGACCCTGGTGCTGGTGGCACAGGCCGCCGGGGCATCAAAGCCGATGTTGTCATCTTGGTTCCGGCCTTGACGCTCCTCGGCCGCAGCGACGAACCCGCCATCCTCGAAGGCTACGGGCCGATCGACCTCGACACCGCCAAGGAAATCGTGGGCACCGCGACGAGCTTTCTGCGCATCCTGACCCACCCAGAGACAGGAGCATTCCTCTCGGTGGGACGCGACCGCTACCGACCACCAGCCGACCTCCGCACAGTGTTGCAGTTGCGGGACGGCACCTGCCGGTTCCCCGGCTGCAACCGGGCGGCCAGGCAGAGCGATATCGATCACACGGTTCCATTCGCGGAGAACGGTTACCAGGGTGAGACGAGGCTGACGAACATGGCCTGCCTCTGCGCGAAGAACCACCGCGACAAACACGAAATCGGCTGGCAGGTCAGCCAGGCAGACGACGGAACCCTCCACTGGACATCACCAACCGGCAACAAGTACGACACCGAACCTGAGAACGAGATCGGGCAACTGATCCCGGCCAGAGTTGCCGCGGTTATCCCTGGACCAGCCGTGGGCTCAGAAGCGGACACCAGCGCCCCGCCGTTCTAGTTGCACGTTCATTCTCAGGACCGCGCGCTCATCTGTGCGCGGTGTGTGCGGCCTGGGCGCGAGATTTCAAGCTTCGCTGATACTGAACAACCGCACGCCAACATGCACGCAACGTGCATATCGCGTCGGATGTGGTCGATAGGCTGCGGGCATGTCCCAGTATGTCAAAGTCCCATTGCCGTCCCCGCGGATGACCGGAGAGTGCTGGCACTACACCAATAGTGCTGGCCTGCTCGGGATAGTGCAGCACGGTGCGTTCTGGGCGTCATCTGCTGCGACAGCGTTGAATGATTTGTCGGAGCTGGAGTACGGCCTCGGGTTGATTCGAAACGTACTTGATGAGTTGACGGAGCAAGAGGGGGTCGAGCGTACCAATCGGCTCCGCTTGGCGCTTTCCCCAATTGCTTTTGGGAACTCGCTGGAGACGGTGTTTGTCTTGTCTGCGAGCAATGATGCCGACTCAGTAAACCAGTGGATGCACTATGGGCGACCGGGTGGCTTTGCGATCGGCCTCGACATGTCGAAACGGCTAAACACGGCTCCAAAACATTCTCTGAAAGAGGGCTTGAACTTGGCCACCGATGTGCTTCCGCGTGCTATTTGGACGGACGTGGTGTACGACGTGGTTGCACAACGTGAAAATGTCAGAACGCTGCTCCTTTCGGAGATTGAGTCAGTGAATACGGACGAGGGGTTCCACGCCATGAGCCTTATTGCGCTTGAGCTGATTTCGAGGATGAAACATCCTTCGTTTCACTCGGAGCGAGAGGTGCGCAACTTATTCGGCGTTCAACCAAAGGATGCGAAATTCAGAGAAGCAGGTGGCCGGCTGGTCATGTACGTAGAGGCCCTATTGGCTGAGGAAGTCCAACCGAGATTACCGATCACGCATGTCCGCTGTGGCCCAGGAGCCGACGAGCGGACCGTTTCTACCGTGAAGGCGTTGCTGCGTGCGCACGGATACGATGTCACGGTTTCCGTCTCGGCCGTACCTCTCGCGTAACAACGTAGCCGTCGGTGGGCGAGTTACTTTCGAGGAAGGACGCGCCTCCAGCCCCCTTCGTAGCCCATCGGCACGAAACCAAGCGCTTCGTTCACGTCGAGCATGTAGCGGTTCTCCTCTGCGTTGAACGTGACGACAGACGGATGCCCAGGCGCGACATCCGCCAGATAACGCAGGTTGGCGAGTTTCACCAGCATGCCAAGGCGGTGCCCCCGGTGTTCGCGAAGAACAAGGGTGTCCTCCTGGGCGACCGCACGCGTGAGTTCGGCAGGCACCGACAACTCTGAGAAGCCGGCGAGGTGCCCGCTCGCCACATGCTCCGCAGCGGCGACCAGGGTGGTTCGCGGCGCCGTCGCGTGCAGGTCCTCGCTCACCAGAAGGCGTTCGACGGTCCAGACGTCTTCTGGCTCCTGAAGGCCGGCCGTCGGAGCATCCGTTGACATGCGCGTATAGAGGGTCGCCATGTCGTCCAGCCACTGGGGCGGAGTCCGATCCGTCCAGAGATGAACGCGATACTCATCACCGGCACACGCCGTGGTCTCTGAGTAGAGAGAATCGAGCATGTCGGGATCTGTGGGAAGAGTCAGCCTGCTGCCCCGCTCCACCTGCTCGAGGCGGTAACCCCGTTTCACCAGGAACGCCGCTCCTGGATCGGCGGCAGGGATCGAGCCGTATCCCGTTGGTGCCGGGATCCGTTCGCCGGGCATCTCCGCCGCCGCTGCGTACACGAGCACGATGCTTCGACCCTCGTAGCGCGCGATTGACTCCACAGCGTCAGTAAGCGCGCTGCCGATCCCGCGGCGCCGATACTCGGGGCGAACCTCCACCGATACCCACGCGACCTCAGCGGATTCCTCTGGTTGCGTCTCGTAGACAGCCCGCGCCACCACGCGCCCGGCGATCCGGGCAACGAGCAACTGCCTCGGCTCGTGCTCCTGGTCCAGCCACCCCGGCAATAATTCCTCTGCCGTGAGCGACAGTTCGTCGCTGCCGTACGCTGCGGCTTCGACCGCATTACGCACGTCAACGGATGCCGCAAAGTCCGCCCAACCTGCAGCGTGGGGTGCAGCGGGAATCGGAATACGGGCGACGGCAAACGCGGGAGCTGTCATCGTCAGAGCGTAGCCGGGGGCCTGTGGCTTCCGATAGGGCGAATCGTCGGCCCCGATCCCTGATTTTCGGCGGAAATCCGGTACCGTTGACCCAGCGTGGCAGCCATAGTCCGCATCGGATCGCGCCACAGCATCCGCCATTTTTCGCCACCCGTTTCGCCACCGACCAGCTGAGAGGGCGGGCCCGTTGTACCTGAAGAGCCTCACCCTGAAGGGCTTCAAGTCGTTCGCGCGCCCGACGACATTCGCATTCGAGCCGGGGGTCACCTGCGTGGTGGGGCCGAACGGGTCCGGCAAGTCGAACGTCGTCGACGCCCTCGCCTGGGTGATGGGTGAACAGGGTGCTAAGACGCTCCGCGGCGGCAAGATGGAAGACGTCATCTTCGCCGGCACCACGACGAAGGGTCCGCTCGGCCGGGCAGAAGTCATCCTGACCATCGACAATTCAGATGGCGCGCTGCCGATCGAGTACTCAGAGGTCACCATCTCGCGCACGTTGTTCCGCAACGGCGGGAGCGAGTATGCGATCAACGGGCAGGCCTGTCGCCTTCTCGATGTGCAGGAATTGCTCAGCGATTCCGGTCTCGGCCGGGAGATGCACGTCATTGTCGGCCAGGGCCAGTTGGATGCCGTCCTGCGCGCTAGCCCTGAAGATCGTCGCGGCTTCATCGAAGAAGCCGCCGGAATCCTGAAGCATCGCAGACGCAAGGAAAAGACGCTGCGGAAGCTCGACGCGATGCAGGCCAACCTCACGCGGCTCAGTGACCTGGCCGGTGAGCTCAGGCGCCAGCTGAAGCCCCTCAGCCGACAGGCGGAGATCGCCCGCGAAGCCCAAACCATAGCCGCCGTCGTGCGCGATGCGCGTGCCCGTCTGCTGGCTGACGAGGTTGTCACGCTCCGACGCGCGCTCGACGTGCACTCTCGTTCAGAAGGCGAGCGCCACGCGGAACGCATGGTGCTGCAGGAACAGCTGGAGCAGAAGCAACTCCGCATCGAGCGCCTTGAGCAGGCGCAGGTCGGGGACGCGGTGGATGTCGCCAGGCAGACCAGCTTCGGCCTTGAGTCAGTGCAGGAACGGCTGCGCGGCCTGTACACGCTCGCCAATCAGCGGCTGGCACTGCTCGGCTCCCAGGCCGACAACATTGAGACCGGCCCGAGCGTCACCCCACAGATGCTGACGGATGCCGCGGACGAGATCGAACGCTTGCGCGCCGCCATCACGACTGCCGAGACTGCCTGGACACACGCGCACGCGGTGACCGTTGCCACGCGAAGCCAGCTCGACGCCATCGACGAAGAGATCGCAGCGCAGGCCGCGCTCGTCTCATCACACGACCTTGAGGTTTCCCAACTTGCCGGCCGAGCAGAAACGGCCGCATCGCGGCTGGCCATGCTGCGCGGCGAAGTGCTTCGCCAGCAGAACGCCATCGATGCCGCCCGCGAACGACGTGACGTGCACGCAGCACGCTTCGCCGAGCTCGAGACGGCGGGCGCTCCGAACGGCGACGAGGCAAGCGCCGACGACGCAGGCGCCGACGATGGCCTCGATCTCGACCAGATCCTGGAACAGGCAGAGGCTCATATCCGCGACACGGAGACAGAGATCGAACGTCTGCGCGACGAGCTGCACACCGCAGAGCGGGAACGCGACGCGCTGGCCGCGAAGTCGGGTGCGCTCTCACTCGCCCTCGACCAGCGTGATGGGTCCAGTGCGCTGGTCGCAGCGGGGATCCCCGGTGTCACCGGTTTGCTCGCAGAACATGTGCGGGTGCAGCCAGGCTACGAGGCGGCTATCGCCGCGGCGCTCGGTTCACTGGCCGACGCTGTACTTGCCGATGACCGCGACGCCGCGTTTGCCGCCATTGAACAGGCGAAGTCAGCCGATCTAGGCCGGGTCGACGTCATCGTGGCCACGCCGGCAACACGCGCAGCCGACGCTCGCACAGCCGATGCCCGTACAGAGCAGGGCGCGGCGTGGGGATCACCACCCGACCTCCCGGGAGTCGTGCCTGCCCACACCGTGGTCGACGCGCCAGGCGGGGTCATCGGGATCCTGCGGCACACCCTCATCGCCGACGATCTGGAAACGGCAAGAAGCGCGTTCCAGGCGCTGGCCGCGCGCGAGAATATTCCGCAGCCCACGCTGATCACGCTGGCCGGGGAAGTGCTGACCGAGTACGTGCTGCGTGGCGGATCTGGGGCCAAGCAGAGCAGGCTCGAGCTCGTCGCAGAACGCGACAGCGCCGCTGAGCGTCTGATTGAGGTCACATCCGTGATCGAACGGGCGCGCTTCGTGCTCGCAGAGCATCGCGCAGACCTGCACACATCGAAAGAGCAGGCGACGAAGGCGAGAGCCGAGATTCGCGCGCAGGAATCCCAACGCGCCAGCCACGCAGAGCAGCTCAACAGGGCGAAGGTGCAGCTGGAAGCATCCGTTGCAGAGTACGACAGGCTCACCGCCGGTCTTGAGCAGGCCACAGACGCCGTGCTCCCAGCGGAACGTGCCGTCGCCGAGTCCGTGGCAGAGCTGGAGACCGCGCGATCCCGGCCACGCCCCCTCCTCGACGTCAGCACCAGGGACGCCGTGTACGCCGAACTCGAATCCGCTCGCGAGGGGGAGATCGAGGCCAGGCTCAGGGTCGAGACGGCCAAAGAGCGCGTTCGCGCCGAGGAGAGCCGCGCTGCAGCGCTGGCAACTCGACAGGAAGCCGAGCGCGCCGCCGCAGAAGAGGCAGCCCGCCTGGCCGTCATCCGCCGCAGGCAGATTGATGCCGCCAGCTCGGTTGCCGAGACGCTTCCCGCAGTGCTGAGCTCCGTGGATGCCTCTGTTGCGGAGGCCAGGCAGCGTCTCGCGGCGGCCGAGGCGGAGCGCGCGACCCAGAACGAAGAACTCCTCGCACTCCGCCGAGAGGAATCTGCGGCCAGACTACGGCTCCAGACCATCACGGAGAGCGTCCACGGACTCGAACTCCAGATCTACGAGAAGCGACTGCACCTGTCGAACCTCCTGGAGCGGGTCGGGAGCGAACTCGGCCTCGTCGAGGAGGTCCTGGTCGCCGAATACGGTCCTGACCAACTCATCCCTCTCGATGTCGTGACCACGGCCGGTGGCCGGAATCAGGATGCCGTGACGGGTGACGCTGCGACCCAGGGCCCCGAATCGGCTGCCGGCATCCCGTTCGACCGTGACGAACAGAAGCTGCGCCTAGCGGCCGCCGAACGAAAGCTCGGGCAGCTGGGCCGTGTCAACCCGCTCGCCCTTGAGGAGTTCGCGGCGTTGGAGCAACGCCATAAATTCCTGACGGAACAGCTGACAGACCTCACGAAGACCCGCTCCGACCTGTTGACGATCATCGAGGAGATCGACGGCAAGATGGAGACGATCTTCTCCAGCGCATTCGCCGATACCCAGGAAGCGTTCGGCAAGGTCTTCCCGGTGCTGTTCCCCGGCGGAACAGGCAGCATCCAGCTCACCAACCCCGACGACATGCTCACAACAGGCATTGAGGTCACGGTGAAGCCGGCCGGCAAGAAGATCGAACGGCTGTCGCTGCTCTCTGGCGGCGAACGGTCGCTGGCCGCCGTTGCGTTGCTCATCGCCATTTTCAAGGCGCGACCGAGCCCGTTCTACATCATGGACGAGGTCGAGGCGGCGCTCGACGACGCCAACCTTGGCCGCCTGCTCACCATCTTCGAAGACCTGCGCGAAACCAGCCAATTGATCGTGATCACTCACCAGAAGCGCACCATGGAGATCGCCGACGCGCTCTACGGTGTGTCCATGCGCCAGGACGGCGTGTCTGCCGTCGTCGGTCAACGGATCGCCGCAGCAGAGGAGAAGGCCTCGTAGGAGGCCTTCTCCCCGGTGCTGGCGCAGCCTACGCGCGGGGGAGCGGCCGGTTGCTGTGCAGGAGGCGCTCAGGGTCGACCGCGATTGAGAGCAGCGAGAGCCGCTCAAGAACCTCAATGCTGTACGCGTCCGACAGGTCCTGCCCGCGGGAGAGCAGCGACGGCACGGAGCGCGGGCTGGTGAGGCCTGCCGTTGCGGCTTCGAGGGGAGCGAAGATCTGCGCCACGTCGAGTTCGATGCCGGGGCCGCCAAAGATGGCCGCAGCGAAGACGAGATAGCCGGCGTCCAGGTGTCCGACGGCGCCCGTGTCATCCAGGCTCGGGTCGGCTTGCGCTCCGCCGAGCGGACGCACCTGCACAAGCGTGAGTCCGTGCTGGCTCCCTGCCTTGAATGCAGCAATAAAGCCGGCAAACCCCGCGTCGCCGAAATCGGTGAGCGCACACGACCAGTCGTGCGTGGCCGACGGCTCCGTCGGTTCCGCAGACACCTCGCCGATCGAGCCAATGCTGAACGGATGCGTGAGATCCATCAGCACCGGCGCCGACGCGAGAATGGGGGCCAGTAACGCCGTGCCGTCCGCGGGCGTCCCGACATAGACCACATCCACGGTGGCGAAGGTGCCTCCCCTGAGTGGTTCAGGAACGAATTCGACGTCGGGCATGTTGATCATGCCGAAGAAGATGCTGAATTCATCAGGCGCGTCCGTCATCACCGCATCGACGCTGGTGAAGACCGCTTCAGCCGCGTCGCCAGGGAAGATGATCTTTCCGCCGAAGAGTTCCGGTGCCGGGTAGAGGTCGATTTCGAGTGTGGTCACGATGCCAAACAGCCCGCAGCCTCCGCGCAGCGCCCACAACAGGTCAGGATCCGAGTCAGCGGTGACTCGGCGGAACGTCCCTGATGCGTCGACCAGTTCGACCGCACGAATCGAGTGGGCGGCCAGCCCTTTCCAGCGGCTGAACCAGGAGTGACCCCCAGAGAGCAGGTAGCCGGCAACGGTGACGTCCGGGTTGGTACCTGAGAGCGGAACGAGTCCCGTGCCATCGAGGAGGGGGAGGACACTGCCCCATTTCACACCAGCGCCGATGCGAGCGATCCGCTTCTCAACGTCGATGCTGATCTCGTCGAAAGCATTCATCCGAACCAGGATGCAGTCGGTCAGTGGATCGTTGGCCCCGTGCCCCCTCGGCTGCACCGCAACCTCGAACTCGCCGGCGAGGGCGGTGGCCAGGATCAGCAGCAGGTCATCGGTCGTGTGTGGCGAAGCCACGGCAACCGGATGCTGGTCGACGGCACGGTTCCAGCCCATGCGTTCCACATCCCAGTCGGTGTCTCCTGGGAGAAGCAACGAGCCGGTCAACGCCGATGCCAACCTCTCAAGCGCTTCCGTGGCTGCATCAGCCCTGGTATCAGGGGAAGCGCTGTGATCGGGGGAGAGTGTCACGGGAGTCGTCCTTTCGAAAGGGTGATGGCGCGCCGGTGACGCGACATCGTCGGGTTGGGACAGAGGGTATCCGGCATATAGGCGCTCTGCCAGCCCCCTCTGGCCGACAGGCGATCGCCCCCGACCGGCCCTAGGCTAGAGGTATGGCTGAACGCACCCCCTGGTCCTTGTCTGGCGCACTGCGCGGCATGTTCACGAAGAAACTCATTGACGACCAGAGCTGGGAAGACCTCGAAGACGCGCTGATACAAGCCGATTTCGGACCCGACCTCACCGACGCCGTCGTCTCTGACCTGCGCGCGAAGGTGGCGAAGTACAACACCACCGATCCGGCAGACCTGCAGCGGATGCTTCGCGAGGGCATCGAAGAACGCCTGGCGGCATACGATCCAACCCTCAAGCTCAGCGAACGCCCGGCCATCGTTCTGGTCGTCGGTGTGAACGGTGTGGGCAAGACCACCACCATCGGCAAATTCGCGAAGTTCCTGCGCACCTACGACCGCACGGTGCTCATCGGCGCGGCTGACACGTTCCGCGCTGCGGCCGTTGAGCAGCTCGCGACCTGGGCAGAGCGCGCTGGGGCCGACATCGTGCGTCCGCAGGCGCACGGCCAGGATCCGGCATCCGTCGCATTCCAGACCGTGGAAAAGGCGATGGCGACGGGCACGGAAATCGTGATCATCGACACCGCCGGGCGTTTGCAGACCAAGGGCGGCCTGATGGACGAACTCACGAAGATTCGTCGTGTCGTCGAAAAGCAGGCGCCGATCTCTGAGGTCCTCCTCGTGCTGGATGCCACAACAGGCCAAAACGGGCTCGCCCAGGCCGAGGCGTTCATCGAGCACGCCGGGGTCACCGGGCTCGTGTTGACGAAACTCGACGGGTCAGCCAAGGGTGGTTTCGTGCTCGCCGTGCAGGAAAAGACGGGCATCCCGATCAAGCTGATCGGGCAGGGTGAGGGAATCAACGACCTCACCGGCTTCACGCCACACGTATTTGCACAGAAGCTCGTGGGCTGAGGCCCGTGAGACATCGATTATTGAGGACAGTATGACCATCGAACACGACTACTTCGGCATTCTCGGCAGCGACGACGACGGCGAGATCTACTGGTCTGACACGACGGAACTCGGTGACCAGAGCGTCGACATTGACGTGACCGCGCCCGACGAGGCTGCCGTTCTCGTCGAATCCCTCGACATTGTCGCCGGCATGATCAACGCCATTGAAGAGCTCGACTCCCAGGTGAGGGAGTCCCTCGTGGCCGACCTCAGCGCCGAAGGCTCGAAGACAATCGAGTACATCACCGCTGTAGTTGACGACATGGATTCCAGCGCACTGGATGACGCAATCATCTGGGACTCAGGCGACAGGCAGATTGACTTCCTGCGCTCGATCCAGGTGCAGCGCGTGACGTTCATGCCGCACAATGCTGGAAACGAAGAGCGCTTCGCGCTGCTGGAGTATTCGATCAGCCCTGAGGACACGGACTACGTACTCATGGTCACAATTGACGTGCACGGCGACACCATCGCCGTGCAGATGGAAAACTAACCGGTTTCACCGGGTTAAACTGGAGCCACAATGGCAACTTTTGGGAACCTTTCAGATCGCCTGGCCGAGACTTTCAAGAATCTCCGCACCAAGGGCAAGCTCTCCGCAGCGGATGTCGATGGCACCGTTCGCGAAATCCGTCGCGCTCTGCTCGATGCAGACGTCTCGCTCGACGTCGTCAAGGAGTTCACGGGCAAGGTCCGTGAGCGCGCGCTCGGCGACGAGGTCAACAAGGCGCTGAACCCTGCCCAGCAGGTCGTTCAGATCGTCAACGAAGAGCTCGTGCAGATCCTTGGTGGGTCGCAGCGTCGACTTGAGTTCGCCAAGAAGCCGCCGACCATCATCATGCTGGCCGGCCTCCAGGGTGCCGGTAAGACCACGCTGGCCGGAAAACTTGCCAAGTGGCTCGCCAAAGACGGCCACACTCCACTTCTCGTCGCTGCCGACTTGCAGCGTCCGAACGCCGTCACCCAGCTGCAGGTTGTCGGTAACCAGGCCGGCGTTCCCGTGTTCGCCCCGGAGCCAGGCAACGGCGTTGGCAACCCGGTCAAGGTCGCCAAGGACGCCATTAAGTTCGCAGAGACGAAGCTCTACGACACCGTGATCGTCGACACCGCTGGTCGCCTCGGTGTGGATGCCGAGCTCATGAAGCAGGCATCAGACATCCGCAAGGCCATCAATCCAGACGAGGTTCTCTTCGTCATCGACGCCATGATCGGGCAAGACGCGGTCGCGACGGCCAAGGCCTTCCAGGAGGGCGTCGACTTCACCGGAGTCGTGCTCACCAAGCTCGACGGCGACGCGCGCGGTGGTGCCGCCCTGTCAGTGGCGTCCATGACCGGTCGCCCGATCATGTTCGCCTCAACCGGTGAATCCCTCGACGACTTCGAGCCGTTCCACCCCGACCGCATGGCCAGCCGCATCCTCGACCTCGGTGACATCCTCACCCTGATCGAGCAGGCACAGTCCTCGTTCGACGAGGAAGAGGCACGGAAGGTCGCGGAGAAGTTCGCGACAGACACCTTCACGCTCGACGACTTCCTCGGCCAGATGCAGCAGCTGCGCAACATGGGTTCGATCAAGAAGATGATGGGCATGCTGCCAGGCGCCGGCGCCATGAAGCAGCAGCTCGAGAACTTCGACGAACGCGAGATTGTGCGTACAGAAGCGATCATCCAGTCGATGACCAAGGCAGAGCGCGTCAACCCCAAGCTCTTGAACGGATCCAGGCGCCTTCGTATCGCCAAGGGCTCCGGCTCGAGTGTCACAGAGGTGAACTCACTGGTGGCACGCTTCGAGCAGGCCGCCAAGATGATGAAGACCGTCGCAAAGGGCGGCATGCCGAACATCCCAGGAATGGGTCCGATCCCCGGAGCCGGCTTCGGCGGTGGCCGCGGCAAGCAGGTCGCGAAGAAGAAGGGCTCCAAGTCGGGCAACCCCGCCAAGCGCGCTGCTGAGAACGCGGCGCTGGCCTCTGGTGTGAAGGCAGCTGGCGATGGTGCAGCAGGCGGCTCAGGGTTCGGTCTCGGTGGCAATAAGGGTGGCGCGCCGACCGAAGAGGAAATGGCGGCGCTCCAGAAGATGCTGGGGCGCTAGAGGCGCGAACCGCTAGGCTCGGGTCAATTCAACTGACTCGTGAGGGGTTTTCAATGCGTCGATTTGTGGCACTCGCCGGTAGCTGTGCTCTTGCTCTCACCCTGCTGTCCGGCTGTGCCGGAACGGCGGGTACCGGCTCGTCTGGTTCAGATCCTGCTGCCGATGACCTCATCGGCACCTGGGTCGTCGACGAGACGTTCGATGTGGATACGCAGCCATACCTGACAATCGACGACGGCGGAGACTGGACGTCATCCGACGGCTGTAACACCGTCAAGGGCACGTGGGAGCTCGGCTCAGACGGTGCGTTGACCACGACGGCCGGCCCGTCGACGTTGATCTACTGCGAGGGAAAGCCCCTGCCAACACTGATGGCAACGGCCAAGTCGGTCTCCGGTGACGGTGACTCACTTGAGCTCAAGGACGCCTCCGGCGATGTCCTGGTTTCGTTGATCCCCGGCACGGCACCCACCCCAGCGAGCTGAGTCGTGGCATCCGCAGACGCACGCCCTGTCCGGCTTGGCGTGCAACTCGCACCCCAACACGCTTCATACGAGAAGATCAGGGAAACTGTTGGCGCGGTCGAGGCGCTCGGCGCTGACATCGCCTTCAATTGGGACCACTTCTTCCCGCTCAGCGGTGACCGAGACGGAATGCACTTCGAGTCGTGGACGATGCTGGCTGCCTGGGCAGAGCAGACGTCGACGATTGAAATCGGGGCGCTCGTCAACTGCAACAGCTATCGGAATGCCGACCTGCAGGCCGACATGGCTCGTACGATCGATCACATCAGTGGCGGCCGCTTCCTGTTCGGAACCGGCTCCGGTTGGTTCGAACGTGACTACGACGAGTACGGCTATGAATTCGGTACGCCGGGTTCTCGGCTCGATGCCCTGGCGGATGCCCTCCCTCGCATCGAGGCACGGTGGGCGAAGCTGAACCCGCCGCCCGTTCGCGACATCCCGATCCTGATCGGCGGGGGAGGCGAGAAGAAGACGCTGCGGATCGTTGCCACCCATGCGGATATCTGGCACTCCTTCTCGAGCCCATCCGTGCTCGAGCACAAGCTGGGCGTGTTGGGCTCGTGGTGTGACCGGGTAGGGCGTGACCTCTCGGCCATCGAGATTTCAACGGAACTCCGGTCGCGTTCCGTGAGCGAAGCCGACGATCTCTACGAGCTAGGAACCCGGTTGTTCACGATCGGTATTTCGGGCCCAGACTACGATCTGGCCGCGGTGAGGGACTGGCTGGCCTGGCGCGATTCGAAGAACGAGGCAACGCCCTAGCTATCGGGTGTGACAGCCGCCCTGCCGGTCTTCAGCTCGTTGCGAAGTGCGGCAACGACGTGAACCAGATCACCGTCATTCAACGCAGCCACTGCCCGCTGGCGCTGGTAACTGGCGCCGGAGTCGAGAATCACAATGAGGTACTCGAGTTCGGCGAGGCAGCCGAGTGTGATGGCGATGGGTGTCAGCGTCTCGACGAGTTCGCGCACGTCATCCGTCACGAGGCGCTCGGTGCCCGCCGCGTCCAGGATGATTTCCGCGTCGAGTCCGTAGCGCGCCGCACGCCATTTGTTCTCGCGTACAAACCACGGCTGCATGGTCGGAATCGTTTCCCCGGCATCGATCCTGCTCGACATCCATTCGACCAGGCACTGGATGAGTGCGGCGATCGCGCCGAGTTCCAGGGCGGTTGAGACGCCGTCGCACACCCGCACCTCGATCGTGCCCCAGCGTGGTGCGGGGCGGATGTCCCAGCGCACCTCCGTGGCATCGGTGATGATTCCGGTCTTGGTCATGTCTGCGACGTACTCTTCCCACGCCGCCCAGTCGGCGAGGCCCCACGGTGCGCCTGCCGTGGGGAGCTGCTGGAACATGAGGGCGCGATTGGACGCATAACCGGTGTCGACGCCGGCCCAGTACGGGCTGGAGGCCGACAGGGCCTGGAGGTGGGGCAGGTAGCAGAGCAGGCCGTTCAGGATCGGCATGACCTTGTTGACGTCTTCAATCCCGACATGAACGTGAATGCCCCAGATCATCATGTTTCGCCCCCACCACTGGGTGCGATCGATGAGACGGTGGTAGCGCTCGTTGTCGGTCACCTGTTGGTCGAACCATTGGCCGAACGGATGCGAGCCACTGCACATAGGGTCGACGCCGAACGGCGCAGCCACCTCGCGAACTTCGTCGAGCTGGCCGGTGATGTCGGTGACGGCGTCAGCCACCGTGTGATGGACGCCGGACACCAATTCAACGGTGTTCAGCAGCAGCTCGCCGGTGATGTGGGCGTGCGGAGAGCCGTCAGGGGAGCGCAGGCCATCGAGAACCTCCGTCGCGATCGACACGAGGTCGCCACTGGTTTGATCGACGAGGGCAAGCTCCCATTCGATGCCGATGGTGGATCGCTCTGAGCGGCTGAAATCGATTTTCACGTAGATTCTCCTGCTGCGGTTGTCCGACGGCGATATTCGATTATCACAATCTTCACCAAGTCTGACAGAATGGTTAGTCGAGTTCTGTTTCGCCCGACCCTCTAATCCGGCGTTCAGAACCCCATTGAGCTTGTGCCGAGTGTGCCCCCACGCTCACGGCCCTCAGTTCGCCAAAAATAAAGAACACACAGGAGAATTGTGGCTGTCAAAATCCGTCTGAAGCGCCTGGGCAAGATCCGCGCGCCGTACTACCGCATCGTTGTCGCTGACGCGCGCACCAAGCGCGATGGTCGCGTCATCGAAGAAATCGGCCAGTACCACCCGACCGAAGAGCCTTCGGTCATCAAGGTCGACTCCGAACGTGCCCTCTACTGGCTGGGCGTTGGCGCTCAGCCGACCGAGCAGGTTGAGGCTCTCCTCAAGCTGACCGGCGACTGGGGCAAGTTCAAGGGCGACAAGAACGCTGTCAGCACCGTCCGCGTCAAGGAGCCGAAGGCTGCTTTCGTCGCTGACGAGAAGAAGAAGCCTGTTCTCAAGCCGAAGGCTGAGAAGGTCGTTGTCAAGGAAGAAGCAGCAGTCGAGGCTCCGGCCGATGACGCTTCGACCGATGCAGCAGCAGAGGACCAGGCGTAATTTTGCTCGCTCCCGCGCTTGAGCACCTCGTCAAGGGGATCGTTGATCACCCTGAGGATGTGCATGTTGCAGCTAAGAACTCACCCCGCGGCGATGTTCTCGAGGTTCGTGTGAACCCCGAGGACCTCGGTCGGGTGATCGGTCGCGCAGGTCGCACCGCCAAGGCATTGCGTACCCTCGTGGCCGCTCTCGCTGACGGCAAGCGCGTGCGTGTCGATGTCGTTGACACTGATTTCTGAGTTGGCAATGAGCTCGGAGAATAACGCAACACCGCCGCACACCCAACTTCGGGTGGGGCGCCTGACGAAGGCTCATGGCCTCAAGGGTGCTATCAAGCTTGAGCTGTTCACGGATGACCCGGGGCGTCGTTTCGTCCCTGGCGCCGTGTTCACGCTTCAGGTTCCATCGGGCTCGGCCTGGCACGGCAAGACGCTTGAACTCGTCGAACTTCGCTGGTACAACGAGCACGCAGTCGGATTCTTCAAGGGCGTGTCAGACCGCACGACCGCAGAAACGCTTGCAAAGGCGATCCTGTGGATCGAGCAGGATGCCGCCGAGCAGTCCGACGAAGAAGATGCCTGGTTCGACCACCAGTTGGTCGGGCTCGACGTCGTCCGTGATGGGGTCACGGTGGGAACGATCTCCCGCCTTGACCACTTCCCGGCGCAAGACCTGCTGATCGTCAAGACCCCGAACGGTGACGTCATGGTCCCGTTCGTCAAGGCCATCGTGCCGACGGTTGACGTGAAGGCCGGCATCGTCACTGTCACTCCGCCGCTGGGGCTCTTTGAAGAGCTTCCTGCTGAGGAAGCAGACGAGTCTGCCGAGGTCGCTGAAACGCCAGCTGAGGAAACTCGCCCGGCCGAATAGCGTTCTCGCTCAGTGCACTCTGGCCCGCCACATCCTGAACAGGGATGAGGCGGGCCACAGTCGTATCTGGGCACAAACTCACATCGCGTCGCGGACGTGCTGAGGCGGAATTTACGGCGGAGAGATCGGAGCGAAACCGGCGGGGACCGTGTCGCTTCTACGCTCGGATTACTGGTTCGAATCGGGGATTACTGGTTCGAATCGGGCCATATTCGTCCGCTGTATTCATCTGGAGGCGCCACGCCATGTCCTATGTGAAACCCGATCAATTCATCGACAGCATCGTGCAGGCCGGCGTTGACAAGTCATCACTCAGCATCGGCCAGCTTCTCGCACGCGGAACCCTCGCAGGGGCGATCCTCGCCTGCGCGACAACGCTCGCGTTTACCGCGACCTCTCAGTCTCAGCTGGGCATCGTCGGGGCCATCATCTTCCCGGTGGGCTTCGTGATGATTGTGTTGCTCGGCCTGGAACTCGTCACTGGGAGTTTTGCACTGATTCCCCTGGCAGTGCTTGAGGGAAAGACCACAGTCAGACGGATGCTCAGGAACTTCCTGTTCGTCATCATCGGACACCTCATCGGGTGCGGACTGTACGCGGCGCTGTATCTGGCCGCCATCACCAAGATGGGCACCGACCAGTCAGATCCTCTCGTCGCCATGATCATCAAGATCGCAGAAACCAAGACCATCGGTTACGAGGCGCTCGGAATATCTGGCCTCGCTCTGGTCTTCATCAAGGCCGTGCTCTGCAACTGGATGGTGACGCTCGGCGCTGTGCTGGCGTTCACATCGACCACCACCGGCGGAAAGATCCTGGCCATGTGGCTTCCCGTCACGATGTTCTTCGCGCTCGGGTTCGAGCATGCCGTCGTAAACATGTTCGTCATCCCCGCCGGCATGCTGCTTGGTGCGCACGTGAGCGTGCTCGACTGGTGGGGCTGGAACCAACTGCCGGTTCTGCTCGGCAACTTTGTCGGGGGAGTCACGCTGACGGCCGCTCTGCTCTACTTCTCGCACCGAACGAAGATTGAACGGGACATCACCCCCGTTCCAGCAATGGACGGGATCCGACAGTAAGCGCGTTCAGACGGTGATTCGGTATCCCCGCTTCACGACGGTGGACACGAGGCCGGGGATGCCGATGATGTTTCTGAGGCGCCCAAGCGACACTTCCATGGCGTGATCATCTGGTGCCTGGCCGAGCGTTGCACTGCCGAGCGCTGCAACTAGCTCGTCCCGTGACACGACAGACCCCTTGGCGGAAACGAGCGTCCTGAGGATCGCAAGGGCAGAGGGCGGCAGTTGAATGCGCTTCTGCGGTCCATCGTTCGGGCTGACGTCCAACACCTGCCCACGGAGTGAGAGCGGTCCAAACGCCGTGTCGAGGCGCACCGCGCCATCCTCGTCGAGGTATTCGCATACCAGTCGGATCAGCGCACCCATCCGGAAGCGTGTCGGCTGGAGCGGGACAATCCCGGCGAGCACCAGGGGAGCTGCAGTGACAGGTCCGACTGCAGCCGCAACCACAGAGGTGCCAAGGGCAGAGATGAGCTGCGGGTAGAGGCCCATACCCTCCGCTGCGGCGAAGAGTGCATGAACGGAAGGGGCGCTGGTGAACGTGACACAGTCGAGCTGCCTGGTGCAGACGGCTTCGATGAGCCCCTGCACCTTTTCGTCAGTGTCGTCGATGGCGATCCACCGGTATGGAGCGACGGTGATCACCTCGCGATGAACTGCCCTGAGTCGATCCAACTGCTGCTCGTCGGTATAGCCGTGCACCTGGATGGCGATCGTGAGATCAGGGGGGTACTCAGCGAGAACTTTGGAAATCAATGACGATGTCGTTTCCTCGTCGCTCATCCCGCGGTCGTTCAGGCCCGCAGCACGGATGCTGCCCCTCGCCTTCGGGCCGCGCACCAGAACGTCGGTGTCGGCCAGCGAATCAATGAGGTCCTGCCCGAGGCCGGCAGCATCTGCTACTTCGAACCAGCGACGAACGCCATACCCGGTGGTGGCGAGCAGAATATCGGGCTTCGCTCTGATCAGGCGTGTGGTGTCTTCAACGAGTGGACCCTCCTGCTGAGAGTTCGCGATGCGAAGTGTGGGAGCGTGAGTGACCTTCGCTCCGCGCCGTTCGAAAGCATCGATGAGATCCCCAGAGCGACGGTCGCTCGTCACTCCGATCCGGAATCCCTCCAACTGGGTGGGATTGAAATGGAGGGTCGGCTGTTCACTCAGATCCATGTGCAGCCATCCCTGTGGCTGAGGCGATATCCGTGTATCGGCTTGCACGCGCCATCAGCTCTTCAGCGGATGCATCAGCGCTGTACGCGAGTGCCACGACCTCTCCGATCACGAGGACCGCCGGTGCAGACACCTTCGCTGCTGCAGCCTCCGCCAAAACGGTGCCCAGGGTAGCGATCGTGGTGCGCTGGTTCTGGCTGAATCCATTCTCAATGATCGCGACGGACATCATCCCAGTCATACCGTGCCTGATCAGTCCCTGGGTCAAGGTCGGCAGTGTCCCGACACCCATGAGTACCACGATGGTGCCGCCAAGCAGGCAGAGAGCCTCCAGCTCGTTGTCGCCCAACGGCGCATGCCCGGAGATGACGGTGAACGCGTGGCTGAGCCCGCGATGGGTCAGCGGAATGCCGGCAGCAGCGGGAACGGAAATGGCACTCGTCACCCCGGAGAGCACCGTGACGGCGATTCCGTGTGCATGACAGGCCATGACCTCTTCGCTGCCGCGACCGAACACATAAGGGTCGCCGCCCTTCAACCGCACAACGTGAGCACCCGTGAGTGCGTGCTTCACAATGAGTGCCTCAATATCCGTTTGGCTGATGGGATGGTTTCCCGGCTGTTTGCCGACGTTGATGAGCTCCGCCGTGGGCGAGAGCTCACCGAGATTGGCGTGGGGGGAGAGGCGATCGTAGAGTACGACGTCTGCTGCCACCAGTGCGTCACGGGCGGCGACGGTGAGCAGCCCGACATCGCCCGGGCCTCCACCGACGAGTGTCACGCGGCCGACCTCTGATTCTTTCTGGTCAGTCATGTGCCCTCATTCTCATTCGCCCCTGATTTCTCATTCGCCCCTGATGGGAATTCGACTCCCACTTAGAAGAACGGTACCGGTATTCGCGCGTTCCTCCGACGTGGCTGGGCGCACTTGATCGCGTTCAGCGACGTGCGCAATGCTCGGGTCTGGCACCGTCGGCGCGTTGACGAACGACCGGAATCGACGCAACCGTTCAGGGTCCGCAAGCGTTGCGGCCCATTCGTCTTCATAGGTGTCGACGTGCTTGTTCATCGCCTCTTCAAGTTCGGTGGCCAGGCCGAGCGAATCCTCGACGACGACCTCTCGCACATGATCAAGCCCGCCCGGCAGGTCTTCGATCCAACGGGCTGTGCGCTGAAGCCGGTCGGCCGTGCGGATGTAGTACATCATGTAGCGATCGATATAGCGGATGAGCGTTTCTTCGTCGAGGTCGGCCGCTAACAGCTGGCCATGGGTCGGCTGGAAACCCCCGTTGCCGCCGACGTAGAGGTTCCAGCCAGACTCCGATGCGATGATGCCGACATCCTTGCCCCTGGCCTCTGCACATTCCCTGGCGCACCCTGACACGCCGAACTTGAACTTGTGTGGGGCGCGCAGTCCCCGAAAACGCAGCTCGAGGCGGATGGCCAGGCCCACGGAATCCTGCACACCGAAGCGGCACCAGGTGGAGCCGACGCACGATTTCACGTTGCGCAGCGCCTTCCCATACGCCTGGCCCGATTCGAAGCCCGCATCGACGAGGATCCGCCAGATGTCGGGAAGCTGCTCAAGCCTGGCGCCGAACATGTCGATGCGCTGCCCTCCGGTGATCTTGGTGTAGAGCCCGTAGTCTGTCGCAACCTGGGCAATGACGGCGAGCTTTGCCGGCGTGATCTCTCCGCCTGGGATCCGAGGAACGACGGAATACGTGCCGTCCTTTTGCATGTTGGCCATGGCCCTGTCGTTGGTGTCCTGCAGGGTGCCCCGGCCGGCGTCGAGGATGTACGCGCCCTGCTGGCTGGCCAGGATGGACGCGACGGCCGGCTTGCACACGTCACAGCCGCGCCCACTGCCGAACCGGGCGAAAATCTCCTCGGCGGAGGCCAACTCCAGCACCCGAACCGATTCGAACAGTTCCTGGCGGCTGAGACTGAAGTGCTCGCACAACGCGCGGGAGACGGCAATGCCCGACTTGGTGAGCTCACTCTCCAGGATCTTCTTGACCAGCGGAACGCACGATCCGCACTGGGTTCCGGCGCGCGTGCATGCCTTGAGCGGACCGAGCTGGGTGCAGGCTTCGGCATGGTCCCCTCGAACAGCGGCACGCACGTCACCGACCGATACGTTGCTGCAGGAGCAGAGGACAGCATCATCGGGGAGTTCGTCACCGCTGGGCGCCTCAGCCCCGGCCGCTGAGAGGTAGCTGGCCGGCTCGTTTGCAAGCTCACGTCCGACGAGCGGGCGAAGGGAGGAATAGGGGCTCGCGTCGCCGACAAAGATTCCGCCGAGGAGTGTTTTCGCGTCATCCGTCACCACGAGCTTTTGGTAGAGGCCCCGTGCAGGGTCAGCGTAGACGATCTCCAATGCACCCGGCGTCGTGGCCAGCGCATCGCCGAAGCTCGCGACGTCGACTCCCGACAACTTGAGCTTTGTCGCGTCGTCAATTGTCGTGAAGGTGGCGTGCCCGCCGTGCAGGCGATCGGCCACGACTTCAGCCATGGCGTTGGCCGGAGCGACCAGGCCGACGCACTGGTCCTCAAAGCTGGCGACCTCGCCGATGGCCCAGATGGACGGGTCGCTGCTTCGGCAGTCAGCGCCGATGGCGATTCCGCCGCGCGCACCGAGTGTGATGCCGGCGGCAGCGGCCAGTTCATCCCTCGGCCGGATGCCGATGGCGAAGACCACTACATCAGCGGGAATCTTCTGTCCATTGCTGAGCCGAACACCGACGACCTGCGTGCCGTCGTCTGTGGTGAGGATGTCCCGCGGCCGTGTCCCCGTATGCAATGTGATCCCCTGGGCGGCAATCAGTCGGCCGAGCGCCTGGCCGCTGCCCTCATCCAGTTGGGCGCTCATCAGCCACGAGCCGGAATGCACGACGGCAGGCTCGGCTCCGAGTACGGCGACTCCGCCGGCCGCTTCCAGGCCGAGAAGACCCCCGCCGGCCACCACGACGCGCGGAGGTCGTCCGAGCGTGCCCGTCAGAGCGGCGATCTCTGCAGCCAGATTCTGGACGTCGTCGATGGTGCGATAGACCCTGGCCAGGCCGGCACCCGGAATCTCAGGCACAGGGGCGCTAGAGCCTGTTGCGAAGACCAACTCGTCGTAGTGGATCTCGTCGCCTCCGGCGAGCGTGACAGAGCGCCGGACCGGATCGACCGCGCTCGCACGTGTTCCGGTGAGCAACGTGATGCGTTCGTCGTCCCAGATCGACGCAGGCTGCAGAGTCAGATCGACGTCGCTGATGAGTCGTTGGCTGAGGGCAACCCTGTCATATGGTTTGTGCGTCTCCTCCGTGATGACGGTGACCGTGAGCATCCCGTCTGCTCTGGAGTTGATCGCATCCGTCAGCCGATGTGCGGCAGGCCCGCCTCCGATGACGACGACGTGCCTCTTCGGTTCACGAGAGGAAGAGAGTGACGGCATCAGGGGTCCTGTTCGTTAGGCATGCGGTGATGCATCCGAGCGTACGAGGAGGCAATTACCCCGGTGTTTCCCCGGCGTATCCCTCGATTACGAAACACGCACAGTCGCACAGAGCCGTTGTGAGGTCGGATTCACGCAGACGAAACACCAGCAGCCATTGGGCGAAACGTGGCCCTCGTACGGTGGCAAGTACCCACCAATCACCCGCCACACCAGGGAGTGCGACATGACTATGACAGCGAATGCAGCAGCAACCGCACCGGCAGGGATCGTGTGGGAACGCGCCTGTGCTGTGACAGATTTGGAGCCGTCGTGGGGTGAGGCCGCCCTGGTGCGCATGAAACAAATCGCGTTGTTCCTCATTTCTCCGCGAGAGATCTACGCCGTTGCGCACCGCGATCCGCACACGGATTCCTACGTCATGGCCAGGGGCATCGTCGGGTCACGGGGAGACCGGCCCACAGTGGCATCGCCGCTCCACAAAGAGGTGTACGACCTGGGAACGGGGGAGTGCTTCACCGATCCATCCCTGTTCCTGCGCACATACAGCACGCGTGTGGTTGGCGGATTTATTGAGGTCGCAGTCGACGCATGACCCTGAACCTCACGACCACAGCTCCCGCGCTCGTGGCCATCTCCCATGGGACCTCGTCGCCTCTCGGTCAGGCTGCCGTCGCCGCCCTGGTCAACGCCGTGGCGCTGCGTCGCCCTGACCTCGATATCGCCGGTGGATTCGTCGACGTGCAACAGCCAGACGTCGCCGCAACACTCGGCGCGCTCGACCCAGGGACGCCAGCCGTGATCGTTCCGCTCCTGCTCTCGGCTGGGTACCACGTGCACGTCGACCTGGCCGTTGAATCAGGACGGCACGAGCGCGAGAGTACGATCTCGGCAGCCCTTGGTCCCGACGCCAGGTTAATCGACATACTCGAGATGCGCCTTCGACGGGCTGGTTACCGGCAGGGCGATTCTGTCGTCCTGGCCGCAGCAGGATCCAGCGATTCCCGTGCAGTTGACGACTGCGTCACGGTCGGGCGGATGCTGTCGGCTCGCCTTTCGGCGTCAGTGACAGTCGGATTCATCTCAGCAGCCTCCCCTCGCCTCGTCGACGCGGTGCACGCAGCGCGAGCCGCGAATCCGACACAGCGGGTGGTCGTAAGCACCTATCTCCTTGCGCCCGGCTACTTCTCGTCCCTCTGCCAGGACGTGGGAGCAGATCTGGTGACCGACCCCATACTGCTTTCGACGGAGCATCCGCCTGAACTGCTCGTCGAACTCGTTCTCGACCGCTATCTGGCCGCGCGCGACGTGCTGTCGCGAGCCGAGGCGTTTCTGCTCTCGTAGAATTCTCTGTATGCGCATTGATATCGTCACGATTTTCCCCGAGTTCTTCGATGTGCTGGACATCTCGCTCCTCGGCAAGGCCCGCCAGTCGGGAATCATCGAGTTGGGCGTGCACAATCTGCGCGACTACACGCACGACAGGCACCGCACGGTCGACGACACGCCATACGGTGGGGGCGCTGGCATGGTCATGAAACCAGAGCCATGGGGCGAGGCCCTCGACGCGATTCTCGAGACGGATGCCGGCGCAGACGATGGTGCCGACGACGCCGGCCCTGTGCTGATCTTCCCCTCGCCTGCTGGGGAGCAGTTCACCCAGGCGATCGCCCGCGAGCTGGCCGACGAGCAGCACCTCGTCTTCGGTTGCGGCCGCTACGAAGGCATCGACCAGCGGGTGTTCGACCACTATGCCTCCCGTGGTCGTGTGCGCCTGCTCAGCCTCGGCGACTACGTCCTGAACGGGGGAGAGGTGGCCGTCATGGCCATGATCGAGGCCGTCGGACGGCTGATCCCCGGTGTCGTTGGCAACCCGCAGAGCCTGGTCGAGGAATCCCACGAGGATGGGCTGCTCGAGTACCCGAGCTACACCAAGCCGGCCGCGTGGCGAGACCTGACGGTTCCCCCTGTCCTGTTGAGCGGAAACCACGGCGCTATCGCTACGTGGCGACACGAACAGCAGGTGGAGCGCACCAGACGCGTGCGTCCTGACCTTCTGGAGCGCACCACCGACGCGTGAGCCCCACAGCGTGAGCCCCACAATGTGATGGGCGAAGCGTGCCGCTCGACACAGGGCGCGCTTCTGCCCCCAGCGAACTCCCGGCCCATTCGCTGGTGCCACGGATATTCTGATTCCGTGGCCCTCCGAAAACTCTTCTTCTACTGGCAGTTCATCGCTGCCGTTGCCCTGCCCCTCTGGCTTGTCGTCGGCTGGCCCATCTTCGGTGCAGGCGGCTGGCAGGTGTTGGGCGTCTTCCTCGGTGCCGTGGTGCTCGGAATCGCGTTGCTCGTGGTTGCACTGCTGATCTACGCCAGGAAGGACGTGCGCGACACCAGGGCGGTGTCGTGGCCGGATGTCGGAGTCCTGACTCTCTGGCACGTCCTGATCATCGGTCTGGGGTTCTATGCCGCAGCGTCTCCGTGGCTCACCGCTCTCGTGATCGCCGTCGGAATCGGCGCCTTCTGGTTCGCGATCTGGGAATTGTTCGACACCGCACGCCGTCGGATGCGGGATGCGCTCGACCAGTTCGACGCAGCTGCGCGCCCCGTCACACCATCGTTCGAAGACCTTCGCGATCCGACGCAGGGTCCCGGATTCACCCGCACCCCCGACCCGACCGTCATCGTCGTGCAGGAAAAGCCCAACGAAAAGTAAGCACCGTTTTGCGGCGCACACCCGTTTAGTGGCAGAATAGGCGTTTGTGCCGCTGCATGCCTCTGCCACAGGGGAGCCAGCAAAACGCGGCCTTTCAATCACACTTACATCCGTAGTCGACCTGTGGCGGTTACAGAGAGCGAATAACCATGCATATTCTCGATCACGTGGACGCCCCATCGCTGAAGAAGGATCTTCCCGACTTCCGCGCCGGCGACACCGTCAAGGTTCACGTCAACATCGTTGAGGGCTCCCGCTCTCGTGTCCAGGTCTTCCAGGGCGTCGTTATCGGCCGCTCCGGCGAAGGCGTGCGCGAAACGTTCTGCGTTCGCAAGGTCAGCTTCCAGGTCGGCGTCGAGCGTACCTTCCCGGTACACTCCCCGGTCATCGAGCAGATCGAAGTTGTCACCCGTGGTGACGTTCGTCGCGCGAAGCTCTACTACCTGCGCAACCTGCGCGGCAAGAAGGCCAAGATCAAGGAAAAGCGCTAGTCAGACATTGCGTCTGATTCAGGCCATCTGTGCCTGAATGCGATTTGACTGAGCTCCTCATCCCATAAGCTGGGTGAGGAGCTCAGGCGGTTAAATGATAGAAAACACCTTGCCAACGCGAACGGATCGCCCGGCAGCAGAACCCCCAAGCAAAAAGCGCGGTGTGGTTCTGTTTTTACGCGACCTCTTGATCATTTTCGTCGTCGCGCTTCTTGTCTCGTTTCTCATCAAGACGTTCCTCATCCGGTCGTTCTACATTCCGTCCGGTTCCATGGAAGAAACGCTCCTGAAGAACGATCGCATCATCGTGAATCAGCTTGAGCCATCGCTCATGCCGATCACGCGCGGAGACGTCGTCGTCTTCGAAGATCCGGGCGGATGGCTGCAGGCCACGATTCCCCCTGAGCAGAACCCCTTCGTCGCGGGCATCGACTGGTTGCTCTCCGTCGTTGGCCTCTCTGCCCCAGACAGCAACGACCACCTCATCAAGCGCGTCATCGGATTGCCGGGCGATCACGTGGAGTGCTGCAACGCCCTCGGGCAGATGAGCGTGAACGGCGTCCCGCTCGACGAGCCATACGTGAAGCTTCCCCCTGGATCAACGAGCGTCTCGAAGGACGACTTCGATGTCATCGTGCCAGAGGACTCGCTCTGGGTGATGGGTGACAACCGCTACAACTCGAAGGACTCGCGCTACAACGGCGACACTCCTGGAACGGGCTTCGTGCCGATCGAGGATGTCGTCGGACGCGCGTTCGTCATTTCCTGGCCTGCCAGCCGATGGTCTTTGCTCGACAACTACCCTGAGGTGTTCCGCGGCGTCGAGGAGGCAGCGGAGTAGTGGCTGTGAGCGATCCGACACTCGATGTCGAACGGGCGATGCTTGCTGCCGGTGCAACCTGCGTCATCGGCTGTGACGAGGTAGGCCGTGGGGCGCTGGCCGGCCCCGTGGCCGTCGGCGTCGCCGTCTTCACCGCATCCACTCAGGCGTTGCCCGCCGGTATCAGGGACTCGAAGATGCTGAGCGAGGTGCGCAGGGAGGCGCTCGCCCCCATCGCGGCCGCGTGGGCACCGCACTCAGCAGTTGGCCTCGCCTCTGCCGCCGAAGTAGACGCGCTCGGCATCATGGCTTCCCTCGGGTTGGCCGGAAAACGTGCTCTCGGGGCACTCTTCGCGGCCGGCGTCGACATCACCTCCAGCGTCGTCCTCCTCGATGGCAGCGACGACTGGCTGAACCGCGCGCTCGACACCCCGCTGAACGTGGTGACCAGGGTCAAGGCCGACCGCGATTGCGGGTCGGTCGCGGCAGCATCCGTTATTGCAAAGGTGCACCGTGATCGCCTGATGATCGAAGCGGATGGCCACGAGCCAGGCTATGGCTGGTCTTCGAACAAGGGATATGGCAGCGCTGGACACATGAGCGCCATCGCTGAACTCGGGCCGAGTGTCCACCATCGCAAGACCTGGCTCAAGTTGACAGCGTAAGATTGGCTCACCATGGAAGAAGACGAATTCGAGGACTACGACCGCGAGGTTGAGCTTGCCCTGTACCGCGAATACCGCGATGTTGTCGGGCAGTTCCAGTATGTGATCGAAACCGAGAGACGCTTCTATCTGGCCAACGAGGTAGAACTCGTACGGCGCGACACCGAGCACGACTTCTACTTCGAATTGACGATGAAGGATGTCTGGGTCTGGGACGTCTACCGCTCAGATCGCTTCGTGAAGTCGGTTCGGGTGTTGACGTTCAAAGACGTCAACGTCGAGGAATTGGCCTCCAAGGAATTCGAGCTGCCCAAGGAACTCGCGCTCGACGAGTAGCGCTTTCTATTTCGAGGTTCCCGCTTCGAGGATCGACACGATCGAGAAGAGCGTGAAGCACACCGCTCCGAGGCCGGTAAGCACGTGCGCGCCGACGAAGAATGAGGGATCTGTTCCGGCAGCTTCGTAGAGGAAAGCGGCGAGGAACAGGCAGGTCAGCGCCGTTCCGATGGGCAGCAGCGGGATGCGATTGGCCAGCGCGAATGTGCGGCGCCAGACGAGCGCGAGCAACAGGACCTTCGACAGGATGCTGAAGCACACGAGTCCGAGGCCCATGAGGACGAACCCAGGGGCTATCCGGTATGGCTCGTCAGAGCTGAGCAGCACGAACAGCCCAAGCAGCAGGTTGATGGTGCCCATCGCGACGACGAGCCAGACCCAGGCGAAACGCTCGCTGTTGCCGTATTCGTTGCGCACCTGGCGCACGATGCTCGCGACGAGCGCGATCAGCGAGGCGCAGATCGCCGACAGGCCGATCATGACGTGTCCTGCAACGAATCCCGGCGTGTCTCCGCGCACCAACAGGCCGATCGCGAGGCAAAAGCCGACGATGGCGACCACGAGAGGAATAGCTATCAGCACAGCTCCAGTGGCGCGAGAGTACGCGCTGGCGGGCGGGCCGCCCTGGGGCTCTAGTTTCTGGGAGGCCTCGATCAAGGTGAACTTGGTGGATGCCGTCGCGACGGTGCTGACGCACGCGGCGATAAAGCCGACGCCAATCACGATGAAGCCCGCCGTGAGGTTCTCAGGGGTGTTGTCCATGTTGGCCAGGACGATGCCCCAAATGATGGCGGCGGCGGCAACCACATAACCGGAGAGCGGCAGAATGATCTGCCAGACGCGCCCGTACTTGTTGATGAGCTGCCGGATGATGGTGGCCGCAGTGGTGAACAGTGCATAACAGATCGCGGTCAGCCCCACATTGACGTGGCCAGCGACGAAGTGATTGGCGTTGGCTGGCCCGGCCAGGATGTAGAGGCCGAAGGCGAGACAGACAGCCCCCATGAGGAGCGGAATCGCCCGGAAAATGATACTCACTGTATGGTTCATGATGCCTCCCCGATCGCGGATCGCGTGGTCATCAACTGCGTGGCCGATCCAGGGTTTTGCCCCCAGTTTGCCCCCGTAGTGCGCAGAGAACAATCGCCGGGCGGATCATGCTGCGGGCGACAGTAGCTCCCTAACAGGGCGGCGAACCGACGTGGATCCCGCACATCCCCGGCGGCTCGGTGCCAACGGCACACCCTGACCCACAGTGGGAGTCGGAGGTGCTCGTGGCACGCAAAGACGAACTCGGCAAGCGGGGCGAGGAATGGGCGGCTGACTACCTGATCCGCGGCGGTTACGCGGTGATCGAACGCAATTGGCGGTGCCGCGAAGGCGAGGTCGATCTCATCGTTGGACGCGGAGACGAAGTGGTGTTTGTGGAGGTGAAGACGCGCTCAGGACTGAGCTTCGGGCATCCGTTCGAAGCCATCACCGTGGCCAAACTGGCCAGGCTGAGGCGGCTGGCCGTTGCGTGGTGTGAACAGAGTGAGCTGCATCCCGGCCGGATCCGCATCGACGTGATCGGAGTGGTGGCGCCCGGTGGCGTCGACCCCGTCATCGAGCACCTGACCGGGGTCTTCTGATGGGACTGGCCCGCACATTCTCGGTTGCCCTGCTCGGCGTCACAGGTTCGCTGGTCGAAGTTGAGGCCGATATCTCTGGCCAGCTTCCCGGCATGTACCTCATCGGCTTGCCAGATGCGGCGCTCTCCGAGGCCACCCAGCGTGTGCGACTCGCGGCCAAGAACTCCGGATGCCCGCTGACCCGCAACCGGCTGACCATCAACCTCTCCCCGGCATCACTGCCCAAGCGTGGGTCGGCCTTCGACCTCGCCATTGCTGTGGCCTGCCTCGCAGCAGACCAGGTCATCTCTGCGACCTCGGTCGCTGCGGTGGTGCACCTCGGCGAGTTGGCACTCGACGGCAGGCTGCGACCGGTTCCTGGCATTCTGCCGGCGGTGGTCGCCGCTGCCCAGCTCGGCCATAAGACGGTGATGGTTCCGACCGGGAACGCGGCCGAAGCCGCCCTGGTGCCGGGCATCAGGGTCGTGGGTATCGCATCGCTTCGTGACGCAGCCATCTGGCATGGTGCAGAACTGGAGGCGATTGTGGTGTCGCCGATCGAGGTACCCACCCTCGGTGCCGATGCGGTTGACGACCTCGACCTGTCCGACGTCATCGGCAACGACGAAGCAGTCACAGCACTGCAGATTGCGGCGGCTGGCAGCCACCACCTGTTCATGCTCGGCCCGCCCGGCGCGGGAAAGACCATGCTCGCGGGCAGGTTGCCTGGGCTCCTGCCTGATCTCGGGCCTGAGGAATCCCTGGCGGTCAGCTCTGTGCGATCGGTGGCCGGGTACGGCATCGGATCGTCGCTCGTGACCCGACCGCCGCTGGAAGCGCCGCACCACACGGCGACGGCCGCAGCGATGGTGGGCGGCGGAAGCGGCATCATCCGGCCGGGTGCCGCAGCCAGGGCGGCGCACGGCGTCCTTTTTCTCGATGAAGCTCCGGAGTTCGCTGCAGCGGTGCTCGACGCGCTGCGGCAACCGCTTGAGTCGGGGCAGATCAGCGTTCATCGCGCCAATGGAGTGGCGCACTTCCCCGGGCGCTTCCAATTGGTGATGGCAGCGAATCCCTGCCCGTGTGGTCAATACGGGGCACGCGATCAGGAGTGCACCTGTCCACCGAATTCGCGGCGCCGCTACTTGGGACGCCTATCAGGTCCATTGCTCGACCGGATCGATATCCAGCTCTCCGTGCGGCGGATCACGGCAGCACAGCTGCAGCTCTCCCAGGATGAACCACGCCTGACCAGCGCTGAAGCCAGAGCGCGGGTTGTCAGCGCCCGCGCCGCTGCGCGCGAGCGCCTGGCCGCGACACCCTGGTCGCTCAACTCCCAGGTGCCAGGCAGCTGGTTGCGAAGCCGCACGGCGAGGCTGCCGCGAGCGGCCACGGTCAGCCTCGACCGCGCTCTGGAACGCGGGGGCCTGACCATGCGTGGTTACGACAAGGTCTTGCGCGTTGCCTGGTCAATCGTTGATTTGTCAGGGGCATCCGTCCCTTCTGCCGATGATGTCGGACAAGCGCTGTACTTGCGGAGAGGAATTGCATCATGACCATATTCG
Source organism: Leifsonia sp. Y878 (assembly GCF_057669685.1). NCBI lineage: Bacteria > Bacillati > Actinomycetota > Actinomycetes > Micrococcales > Microbacteriaceae > Leifsonia > Leifsonia sp. Y878. The sequence continues at coordinate 544,634 of NZ_JBYHFS010000001.1, forward strand.
ACCTGCCGGAGCGCGATGTCGTGCGGCTGGTGACCAGCATCCGTGGGAGCCTGGTCGACGCGAGACACAGCGATACCAGGGAGAGAGATGACTCAGCTGAGCTCGATGACACAGTGCCCGGTGACACAGTGCCCGGTGACACAGTGCCCGGTGACACAGAGCCAGCTGGCACAGAGCCAGCTGGCACAGAGGGAACTGCCGTGGAGAGTGATATTGCGGAGACGTTTGCCCGTGCGGCCTGGACGTGCATCGCAGAACCGGGTGATGGCGTTGCAGGGGTGTTGATCGGGGCGATCGGCGCAGGGGCTGCCCTCGAATTGGTGATCGGTCACGGCGGCCCTGCTCGGGTGCGAGATGCGCTTGCGTCGCACGGACTGGCCAGCGAGGACGACGATTCGCACACCGTCGACAACATTGTGGGCGGCCTTGAGCGGTGGCGACCGCGGCTGAGGTCGCCAGACATCATCAGGGCCATTGAACAGGCGGCGCGAGTGTCTGCTCGTCTCTTGATACCGGGCGATGAGCTGTGGCCGCGCCAGCTCGATGACCTGGGCGTGCACGGTCCTACCGCGCTGTGGTGGCGGGGGAGCCAGGACTCGCTTCGGATGCTCGACCACTCTGTTGCGCTCGTCGGGGCGCGAGCTGCAACCGGATACGGAGAGCACGTGGCGATGGAGGCTGCGGCAGGACTCGTCGACCGAGGCTTCGCAATAGTGTCAGGAGCCGCGTACGGGATCGACGGCATGGCGCACAGGGCCGCGCTGGCGAGCGGTGGTGTGACCGTCGCCTTTCTGGCCGGGGGAGTCGACAGGTTCTACCCCAGTGGCCACGACGCCCTGCTCACCCGGATCAGTGAGGTCGGCGCCGTCATGTCAGAACTGCCGTGCGGTCAGGCCCCCACCAAATGGCGCTTTTTGCAACGCAACAGATTGATAGCAGCATCGGGAGAGGCGACCGTGGTTGTTGAAGCGGGATGGCGTTCTGGTTCGCTCAACACCGCCGGCCACGCCGCAACGCTCGGCCGACCACTCGGTGCCGTGCCTGGGCCGGTGACGAGTCCATCGTCAGCTGGTTGTCACCGACTCATCAGGGAATACGATGCCGTCTGCGTCACATCTGCTGAAGAGATGGCGGGGCTGGCCAGAGGCGAGGTCGCGGGGGAGTCTGCCGCTCCTCGCGACGCGGAACGCACCAGCGATGAGACTCGGCTGATCGACGCCCTGTCCGCCAGGTCTGCACGGGCCCCCGCTGACGTCGCGCGCCGGTCGGGGCTCTCTGTGCACACAGTCACAAGCACGCTCGGCTCACTCGAACTCGACGGCGTCGTCAGGGAGCGAGACACGGGGTGGGTGCTTGCCCCTGTCGGTGGGGCGAGGTCGGCTCGGTGACGACCGCGAGCCTGTTGACTGTGCGCGCAGTGCGCGGGTATTTGCAAAGGTGAGACGCTCGCGTGTCGACACGTCGATGAGGCTGCAGCCGTTCCGGGGGACGGAATGACGGTGGCAGGTCATAGTGTGGATGCTTGTCGACGAAAGGCGCTTCATGGCAGGGATTCAACTGGGGACTCACGCACCAGCCGTGCGGATCATCGCCCATCTCAGTGACACACATTTCCTGGCAGACGATGCCCTGCTGCACGGGCGCGTAGAAACCGATGGCACCGTGCATCGGGCGATGGAGCAGCTGGAGCGCTCTGGCCTCCGACCCGACGCCCTCGTCATCACCGGTGACATCGCCGACAGGGGTGAGCCTGCCGCTTACCGCAGGGTGAGGGGCATCGTGGAGGCGGCAGCGCACCGCATGGGATCACAGCTCGTGTGGGTGATGGGCAACCACGACGTCAGGGCGGCATTACGGGCAGAGCTGCTCGATGAAGCGCCATCCGCTGGCAATGCTCGGAGCGACCAGGCGGATGCCGAGATGGATGCTCCTGTCGACAGGGTCATCGACTGCGCTGGGCTGCGTATTGTCTCGATCGACACGAGCGTGCCCGGCTACCACCATGGGGCGCTGTCCCAGGAACAACTCGACTGGTTGAGCGGCGTGCTGGCAACGCCTGCCCCACTCGGGACGTTGCTCGCGCTGCACCACCCGCCGATACCGACAGCGCTCCCGCTCATGGGCATCCTGGAGCTGCAGGAGCAGGGCGCGCTCGCCGACGTCGTGCGAGGCAGCGACATTCGAGCGATCCTGGGCGGCCACCTGCACCATGCCTCGACCGGTATGTTCGCCGGCATCCCCGTCTCGGTAGCCGCCGCCACCTGCTACACCATGGACGCCACCGCACCGGTCAGGGAACTCACCGGACTGATCGGCGGACAATCGATCAACCTGGTGCACGTCTACGACGATCAGATCGTGCACTCGGTCGTTCCCCTTGGTCGATTCGACACCGCCAGTCACTTCGACGACGCGTATCTGGCCCGCATGGAAGCGCTGAGCCCGGCGGCCCGCCTCGACGCATTCTCCCGACAGCCGTGAGTGGCCGATGAACGTTGATGCAGCGGTCGACGCGTTTGTCGACGCCCTCGCTCTTGAGCGTGGATTCTCGGAGAACACCATCAGGGCGTATCGCACCGATCTGGGCCAGCTCAGCGCATTCCTCGCCGAACGTTCCATCGACAGCACTAGCCTGCTCACTCTCGATGTGCTGCGCGACTGGCTCTGGGTCGGTACACAGGCGGGGTTGGCGAGAGCCACGCTCGCGCGGCGCTCGTCGTCGGTTCGCGGATTCACGGCCTGGTTGGAACGGACGGGTGTCTCGCCGACAGACCCGGGCGCACGACTGCGCTCGCCGAAGCCAGGGCGCAGTTTGCCGAGGGTCATCAGCCGGGCGCAGATGGATGAGCTCCTGCACTCCTTGAGCGCCCGCGCCGCCACGGCCGACCCGGTCGCACTGCGCGACCTGGCAGTCGTCGAGTTGCTCTACGCCTCCGCGCTTCGAGTGTCGGAGTTGGTCGGATTGGATATCGCCGACGTCGATCTCGATCGCTTGACGGTCAAGGTCCTCGGTAAGGGATCGAAGGAACGCGTCGTCCCCTTCGGCGTACCAGCCCAGTCAGCGATTGTGGACTACGTACGGATCGCCAGACCACAACTCGAACCGACGGCGGATTCCCGCGCGCTATTCGTGGGAGGCAACCACCAGCGACTGGGGGTGCGGTCCGTCTATCGGCTGGTCGCCGGCATCCTGGGCGAGATTCCAGGGAACGGGCCGGCCGGTCCACACGCGCTACGGCACACCGCGGCGACCCACCTCCTCGATGGAGGCGCCGACCTGCGTGCCGTGCAGGAAATGCTCGGTCACGCGAGTCTTGGCACCACACAGATCTACACCCACGTCTCCGCAGAACGGCTCAAGGAGAGCTACCAGCTCTCGCATCCGCGCGCCTGACGTCGCATGGAGTGAGGTGTCGTGTGCCTGCCCGGTGTCAGTCTCATTCGCAGTGCTCTCGTCGGAGCTGCTTCACTCCTGATCGACGGGCAGCAGTATGGCCAACGGAACGCCGCCGAGAAAACGGAGCGGAGAGACGTAACCCCCGTGCAGACGTACGCCGAGATGCAGACAGCGTGCCGAGCAGTGCCCGCCTGATTCGAGTCCACCCGAATCGACCGTGGCGATCACCTGCCCGGCCACGACTCGCTCTCCAGCGGTGACCAGGGGAGTGATGGGCTCCACGCTGGCCAGAAGATCTCCGTCGATTGCCAGTGTGAGCACTCCGCGATCAACCACCCTGCCCGCGAACGAGACCACCCCGGTCGAGGGGGCATAGACGGCTTCGCCTGGCTGGCTCGCGATATCGATCCCTCGATGCCCGGTGGCGTAGGCGGTGAGCGGAGCTTCGAAGCCGCTGACAACGGTGTGGGGTGGCGTCAGCGGCCACACCCACACGGGATTCTGTGTGGTCGATGAGCGGATGGCCGACGCCGATGCAGTTGCAGTTGCAGATGCAGATGCCGATGTATCCCCGGGCGGAACTGCCGGAACTGCCGGAACTGCCGGAACTGCCGGAACTGCCGGAGCTGCCGGGGCAGCCGCGGACGTAGTAGCGGTAACGGTTGCACCAACGGCAACGAGGACAGAAACCAGGACAGGGATCACCTTCATGGCATCAGGGTGCCCTGGCAGGCGTGCCCGACATTGCCAGGGGAGAGACCGGGGGACACTCCGACCGGACGGGCCGATGTGGAGGGGCTGCTGTCGTGGTGCGTCGCACGCGCAGAGTGGCAGCAGAATGGTCTGCGGGGATGCTAAGATTTTCCCTGCAGCGCTCATGCGCTGACTACGCGCGCCCGTTCGTGCACACTTCCATCGGTCCGAGCCTCCCAGGGGCAAGGCGGGGGTGTGTTGGGCGCCAGGTGTGGTGGTCGCTCGATCATCGCAGAAACCGATTGGTGTTTTGCCTGCCATGCAGGAACACCGGATAAGGAGTACGGCTCATGGCCGTCGTAACAATCCGCCAGCTGCTCGACAGCGGCGTCCACTTCGGACACCAGACTCGTCGTTGGAACCCGAAGATGAAGCGCTTCATCCTGACCGAGCGCTCGGGCAGCCACATCATCGACCTGCAGCAGTCCCTCGTGCACATCGACCGCACGTACGACTACGTCAAGGAGACCGTCGCACACGGCGGAACCATCCTCTTCGTTGGTACCAAGAAGCAGGCTCAGGGCGCTATCGCCGAGCAGGCAACCCGCGTGGGCCAGCCCTACGTCAACCAGCGTTGGCTCGGTGGCCTCCTCACGAACTTCCAGACCGTTTCAAAGCGTCTGGCTCGCATGAAGGAACTCGAAGAGGTCGACTTCGACGACACGACTCGCGGTTACACCAAGAAGGAACTCCTCATTCAGAAGCGTGAGCTTGTGAAGCTGCAGAAGAGCCTCGGTGGTATCCGTAACCTGACGAAGACCCCGTCGGCAATCTGGATCGTTGACACCAAGAAGGAGCACCTCGCCATTGACGAGGCGCACAAGCTCGGCATCCCCGTCATTGCAATCCTCGACACGAACTGCGACCCCGACGACGTTCAGTACCCGATCCCGGGCAACGACGACGCCATCCGCTCGGTCGGCCTGCTGACCCGCATCATCGCAGACGCAGCAGCTGAGGGCCTCATCCAGCGCCACCAGAAGCCCGAAGAAGGCGTCGAAGTTGAGCCGCTGGCTGCATGGGAAGCAGAGCTTCTCCAGGCTTCAGAGACCGCAGACGCTGACGCAACTCCTGCACAGTCCTCCGCTGAGACTGAGAAGGTTGCCGACGCAACCGTTGCAGCCGCAGAAGCTGATTTCATTGAGGGCGAAGTTGCTGCAGTAGTTGCAGAGACCGTCGCCGCAGAAGAGACCAAGTAAGGAATCCCGGTATGGCAAACTTCAGCCTCGAAGACGTCAAGGCTCTCCGTGAGCGTCTTGGCACTGGAATGGTCGACACCAAGAACGCTCTCGTCGAAGCCGAGGGCGACATGGAGAAGGCCGTCGAAATCCTTCGCCTCAAGGGTGCAAAGGGCAACGCCAAGCGCGCTGACCGTTCAACCTCTGAAGGACTCGTCGCAGCAAAGCAGAACGGCAACACCGCCACGCTGATCGAACTCGCTTGCGAGACCGACTTCGTTGCAAAGGGTGACAAGTTCGTTGCACTGAGCGAGAAGGTTCTGGATGCGGTTTCCGCAGCCGGCGCCACCACGCTCGACGAAGCACTTGCTGCTCCGGCCGGATCGCAGACTGTTGCAGACCTCATCAACGATGAGGCAGCAATCCTCGGCGAGAAGATCGAACTCCGTCGCGTTGCCTCCGTCACCGGAGAGAACTTCGCGATCTACCTGCACAAGACCAGCAAGGACCTGCCCCCGCAGGTCGGCGTTGTTCTGGGCTACTCAGGTGACGACGCAGAGACCGCTCGCAGCATTGCGCAGCACATCTCGTTCGCAAATCCGGAGTACCTGGCTCGCGAAGACGTTCCTGCTGAGGCCGTTGAGTCTGAGCGCAAGATCGTCACCGAGATCTCGAAGAACGAAGGCAAGCCTGAGGCTGCCCTTCCGAAGATCGTTGAAGGCCGCGTCAACGCGTTCTTCAAGCAGGTCGCACTCCTCGAGCAGGACTACGCAAAGGACAACAAGTTGTCCGTCAGCAAGGTCCTTGCAGACGCAGGCCTGACCGTATCGGGCTTCGCCCGCTTCAAGGTCGGCGCCTAAGTTTCACAATGAAGGAGATCGGATTGCCTCGGCGATCCGGTCTCCTTTTCTGTGCGCGTCACCACTTTTGATCCGGCCACGCCGGTAGTTTGAGCATCAGCAGAACACAGCACCATAGGCAATACACGGACGACAGCCGTACGGGCAGGTCGCAATGGAAGGTTTCGCACCGCATGAATGATTCACCAAAAAAGCGCAGGGTACTTCTCAAACTTTCCGGAGAGGCATTCGGGGGCGGCTCCCTCGGTGTCAACCCAGACGTCGTCGGTGCTCTCGCCCGTGAAATCGCTGAGGCTGCCAAGGTCGTCGAGATCGCAATCGTTGTCGGCGGCGGTAACTTCTTCCGCGGGGCTGAATTGTCGCAGCGCGGCATGGACCGTGGACGTGCCGACTACATGGGAATGCTCGGCACGGTCATGAACGCCCTTGCCCTGCAGGACTTCCTTGAGCAGGCAGGCGCCGAAACGCGTGTGCAGTCTGCCATTGCCATGACCCAGGTCGCCGAGCCGTACATTCCTCGCCGCGCCGAGCGTCACCTTGAGAAGGGCCGCGTCGTCATTTTTGGTGCCGGCGCCGGTCTCCCGTACTTCTCGACCGACACCGTTGCCGCGCAGCGCGCACTCGAGATCGATGCCGATGTCGTGCTCGTTGCCAAGAATGGTGTTGACGGGGTCTACTCAGATGACCCCCGCACCAACCCGGATGCGCACAAGATCGACACGATCACCTACCAGGAAGCGTTGCAGCGCGGCTTGAAGGTCGTCGATTCCACCGCATTCAGCCTGTGCATGGACAACGGCATGCCGATGCAGGTCTTCGGAATGGCGCCCGACGGAAACGTCACGGCCGCGATCCTCGGGTCTGAACTCGGCACTCTCGTCTCCAACTAGAATTAGACACGTCCCAAAACCTAAGGAGTCACCGTGATCGCGGATGTCCTGTCAGACACCAGCACCCGTATGAGCAAAGCGCTCGACGCAGCCAAAGAAGACTTTGGGAGCGTGCGCACGGGTCGTGCAAACCCCCAGATGTTCCAGAAGATCCTGGTGAGCTACTACGGAACGCCCACTCCGCTCGGCCAGCTCGCTTCGCTGCACAACCAGGAAGCACGCACCCTGCTCATCACCCCGTATGACAAGGGTGCGCTGCGCGACATTGAGCAGGCCATTCGCGACACCCCGAACCTGGGTGCGAATGTCGGCAACGATGGAACTGTCATCCGCGCCTCGCTGCCTGAGCTGACCACGGAGCGCCGCAAGGAGTTCGTCAAGATCGTGCGCGGCAAGGCCGAAGACGCCAAGGTGTCTGTCCGTAACATCCGCCGCAAGGCCAAGGATGAACTCGACGCACTCAAGAGCGATGTCGGCGACGACGAGGTTGCTCGCGCCGAGAAGGAGCTGGAGCAGCTGACCAAGAGCAACGTCGACGCAATCGACGATGCTCTGAAGCGCAAGGAAACTGAACTCCTCGAGATCTAGGGGAGTCGAGACACCATGACGCCCACCCCAGAGGAAGATCCGCCGCAGTCTCGCGGCCGAGGTGTCAGTCGCGCCGAATTTCGGGCGCAGGTCAAAACTGCGCGTGCCGATATCGAGCGGCAGATGCAGGCGACGCGTGCCCAGATCGATGCCACAAACGAGCGCATCGTGGCCAAGACAGGCAGGAACCTGATCCTGGCCACCCTGATCGGCCTTGTGCTTGGGCTGGCGATGTTGTTCAGCCTGATCTACATCAAAGAGCTGTTCATGATCGTGGCGGTGGTTGCCGCTGGCTTCACGTCGTTCGAGTTGGCTGAAGCGCTGCGGCGGGCGGGGCGCACGGTGCCGCGCATACCTGTGGTCATCTCTGCGGTGGCCGTGGTGCCGAGTGCGTTCTACCTCGGCGCGACCGGCCAGCTGGTTGCGACATTCGCCGGAATCCTGCTGATTGCCCTTTGGCGCCTCGTGCTGCTCATCTGGCCGCGGCACAGGGGCAGCGTTGCGTCCGTCTGGGGCGACGTTGGCGCCGGCATCCTGACAGAGGTCTACGTCGTCTTCCTGGCCAGCTTCTCAGTTCTGCTGGTTGCCCAGGATGACGGCCAGTGGTGGACGCTCGCGTTCCTGATCCTGGTGATCGCCTCAGACACAGGTGCTTATGCGGCCGGGTTGTCGTTCGGCAAACACCCGATGGCACCCAGCATCTCGCCGAAGAAAACGTGGGAAGGCTTTGCGGGAGCAGCTGCAGCCTGCGTGGTCGCCGGAATCTTGTTGGCCATTTTCATGCTCCAGCAGCCCTGGTGGTTCGGCGTTATCTTCGGCCTCGTGATGCTGCTTACCGCCACCTTCGGTGACCTTGCAGAATCCCTGATCAAGCGGGATATCGGCATCAAGGATATGAGTTCATGGCTGCCGGGTCACGGCGGGTTCCTTGATCGACTTGACTCGATCCTGCCGTCGGCTGCTGCCGCATATGCACTATTCCTGATTTTTGCGTAAGCCGCCCGGCTTTCGACAAGTCGCGTCCCAGTGGGAGAGAATAACTCAGTGAGCACAACGTTTCCCCGATCGGGCAAAAAAGCACTCGGATACGACACCGAGCAGGTTGAGGCTTTCCTCGCCGGCGCGAGACGCGCATATGACGGAGAGGGAGACCTCACCGCGCTGAGCATCAGGCACACCGCATTCTCGATGAAGAAGGGCGGCTACGCGCCTGAACTCGTCGATGCTGCGCTGGAGCGCCTCGAAGACGCCTTCGCCGCCAAAGAGCGTGAGCGCGCCGCGGGCACGATCGGTGAGGCAGCATGGCTCGATGAGGCACGTGCGACGGCCCAGGTTGTGATCAACAGGCTCAGTCGCGAGCCCGGACAGCGTTTCGCCCGCACGAGCTTCCTGACCGTCGGCTACAACAAGGCCGATGTCGACCGATTCGCCAACCGGCTCATCAAGTACTTTCAGGATGGGTTCCCCATCACCGTCGACGACGTTCGTACTGTCGTCTTCCGGCCGGCGCGTGGCGGATATCGCGAGAACCAGGTTGATGCCGTGATGGATGCCGTCGTTGACGTCATGCTGGCGGTGCGTTGAGCAGCGATTTGATGACCACCGGCCCGTTATCGTGCTGTTATGCAATATCTGGGCTAGGGTCTTTCTATCGTGGGTAGACATGCGAACGAAATCCAGCCGGCCAGGGCAGCCTTTGTGCCCGCACGACTGGAGCAGCACGTACCCAAACCAGCCAAGCTCCGAATGCGTCGGCCTGCCTCGCGCAGCAAGACGGTACTCTCCATGTTCGGTTTCACGGCTGCGTTCGCCTTTGTGATGGTCACCGTGGTCGATCCGTACTCCGGTGCCACTGCCTCTCCGTATTTCCAGGTCGCCGGCGATCGCTTTGGTGGCCAGGCTGTGCAGCAGGTGACCGTTGCCGGTGCGTTCACGAACACCGTGACCCGCGACAACTTCACTGTGACAGAGAAGCCGAAGCCCGTCGTGGTTGCGCCCGCAGCCAAGAGCTATGCCGTTGGCGCCGCCGCAATCCCCGATCCGGGATCTGCCCAGGCATACGCGTACTCTGCCGTCGCATCCCGTGGCTGGGGAGAAGAGCAGTACAGCTGCCTCGTGTCGCTGTGGAACCGTGAATCCGGATGGCGCGTCAACGCGGCAAACCCGTCTGGCGCCTATGGCATCCCGCAGGCACTGCCTGGGTCGAAGATGTCCTCTGCGGGAGCTGACTGGGAAACCAACGCCAACACCCAGATCGAATGGGGTCTTGGTTACATCACCGGCCGCTACGGCACGCCATGCGGCGCGTGGGCACACTCCGAAGACGCCGGCTGGTACTAGCCCTAGACTTGACGGATGCCACGCAGTAATCGTCCCCACGGTCGCCGATCCGATGGCTCACGTGACGACGACGAAGACGGCCTGTCACGCATGATTGCCGGCTGGAAGCGCACCGAAAGCCGACGCGATGGAGCGTGGAACGTGCAGCCCATCTCGGCGAAGCAGGCGATCAAGAGCTACTCATGTCCCGGCTGCAACCTGCAGATCGCTCCGGGTGTTGCGCATGTCGTCGCGTGGAAAGCGGATGGCCTGATGGGCGATTCGGCAGACCTCGCCGCGCGTCGGCACTGGCACTCACACTGCTGGAAACTGAAATGACCCAGCCAGAAGCAGGAGTTGTCGTGACCGATACCGTCGAAATCCGAAGCGGGATCGAGCTTGCCGCCGTACGGGAGAACATCGAGCTGGTCACCAGCGATGGCTTGACCCTCGTTGGAGAGCTCGCGCTTCCGGTGAATCGCACCCCGGTCGCCACGCTGGTGACGCTGCATCCGCTGCCCACTCACGGCGGGTATATGGACTCGCACATTCTGCGCAAGGCGTCGAGCCGACTGCCTGCGCTGGCCGATCTCGCGGTCTTGCGGTTCAACACCCGCGGCACGTCCTCGCCACGAGGGACGAGCGAGGGTGAGTTCGGTGACGGCGTCACCGAAGCAGCAGATGTCGAGGCCGCGATGGCCTTCATCGAATCGAGGGGCCTGCCGCGCCCGTGGCTGCTTGGCTGGTCATTTGGAACCGAACTCGCCCTGAAGTACGGTCGCCGCTATCCCATTGAAGGCGTCATCCTGTTGTCGCCCCCGCTGAGACGAACCACGGCCGCTGAGTTGGCTGCGTGGCACGGTGATGAGCGTCGTATGATCGCGCTCATCCCGGAGTTCGACGATTTCCTGCGGCCGGAGGAAGCCGCGATGAAGTTCGCCGCGGTTCCTCACGCCCAGGTCATTGCCGTCGAAGATGGCAAGCACCTGTGGGTGGGGGAGAAGCAGAGCAGGCGGGTCTTGAACGATATCGTCGCCATCGTGAATCCGACAGCCGCGCCGCTACCCACAGAGCTGGCGGCTGACGACCCACGCCTTGCCGTGAGCTGACACGGCACCGCAGGCTGTCGCATCCGCTCGCTGAGTGGTGGCGACAGCCCGAGGTGGAACGGCTGTTACAGCTCGTTCTGGCGCGGTATGACGACTTGCTTGATGATCATGAGGATTGACGCGGCCACCGGAATGGCGACCAGGGCGCCGAGCAGCCCCAGCAGCGAACCGCCGGCAAGCGCGGCGATGACGACGACGGCTCCCGGTACCTGGACGGCCCGGTTCATGATGTTCGGGCTCAGCACATACGCCTCGACCTGCATGTAGATCAGGTAGTAAATCGCGGCGACGAACGCGGTGAGCGTTGAGCTCCCGATTCCGGGAATCAGGCAGGTCAGCACGATGATCACAGAGCCCGTGATCGTTCCGACCAACGGAATGAGCGAGAGGGCGAACGCGAGGAAGGCGAGTACCGCGGGGAACGGTGCCCCGATGATCGTCAGGAAGATGAAGCTCAGGATGCCGTTGCAGGAGGCCAGCGCGGCCTGCCCGACGACGTAGCGCCCGACAGACGTGGTGATCTGTTCGGCGATGTCAGCGAACCGTGCACGCTTTGAGGCGGGAACCAGCTGGTACAGACCACGCTTGATCGAACCGAGCGACGCCGTGAAATACAGGGTGAGGATCAGGATGATCAAACCGCCGAAGATGCCGCTGACCACAGCGATACCCGACTGGATCACCGTTGAGGTGATGTTGGTCAGGTTCTCGCCCAGGAAGTCGGTGACCGACGTCGTGATCTTCGGGACGTCAAGGCCGGGGAACTGCTTCTGGATGTCGTCGAGGATTGTCGACGTATTCACCGCATCCATCAGGCGGGGGATGCTCTCGGCCAACTTGGACACCTGGTCGACGATGATCGGCACAATCGCGAAGACGATGCCGGTCAGCACACCAACGACGGCGACGAGGACGCTCAGTATTGCCGCCCATCGCGGGAACTTCTTCTTCTCCAGCCACGACACAGCTGGATCGAGACCGAGTGAGAGGAACAGGGCGGCGCCGACGTAGGTGATGATCGTCTGCAGCGTGATCACCGATGAGATGATCAGCACGCCGAGGCCTGCGCCCAGCGTTGCAATCAGGCCGAACCGGAACGCATTCTGAATCTTCACTGGAACTCCCCGCGTATTGTGCGATTGCCGCGTGTACGACTACTCCGTGACCCGAGACTACTCATCTATCGATGTCACGCGCTCCGCCTGGGTGAGAACGCCTCGCAGGCTTTCAAAGTATCCCGCGACCGCATCGCGCTCAATCCTAATCTGCGCGAGGCGATCTTCGGCGTCTGCCACCAGGATGTGGGTGCGCTCCTCTGCTTCGTCGAGAAGGTCCTTGGCTGCTGCTCGTGCGTCGTGCACAATCTGCTCTGCCTCGTTCTCCGACTGCGCCTTCAACGTCTTGGCTTCTTCACGGGCACCGAAGTCGAGCGTGTCGTTGAGCTCACGAAGCTCAGCCGTGCGCTTGGTCGTTGCCGTGAGCTGCGCTGTGGCCTCGTCCAGGTACTTCTGGGTTTGCGACACGGCCTCCTGGTGACGGCCCAGCTGGTCCTGCTCTGATTCGTCGCGTCGAGCCTTGAGCTCGACCTCAAGGTCGGCGCGGGTCTGGTCGATCTCGCGCTTCTGCTTGGCTGCCTCATGGGCGCCCCGCTTGCGGGCGGCGGTGAGGTCGTTCTCCAGGTCGATGCGAAGCTGCTCGCTTTCGGCGGCGAAGTCGGCCTTGGCCTGTTCGTTCTCGCGGTCGAGGTCGGCCTTGGTCTGCTCGCGCTCTGCCTCGAGGGCAGCGGCGGCACGTTCGGCCTCCCTGGCAAGTGCCGCACGCTTCTTGGCGATCTCGCGGGCGAGATCGGTTCTCGTCTGCTCGCTCTCGACGGCCAGCTCGCTGCGCGCCTGGTCGAGTTCGCGAGCGAGGTCTGTGCGACCCTGCTCAATTTCCTCGGTCAGCGCTGCGCGGGCCTCTTCGATCTCTGCGGCGAGGTCGATGCGGGCATTCTCGGTTTCGGTGGCGAGGTCAATGCGCGCTTGTTCGGTCTCTGCGGCGAGGTCGATGCGGGCCTGCTCTGTCTCCATGGTGAGATCGGCGCGCTGTTGGTCAAGCTCGTGAGCGACCTCAGCGCGCGTCAGCTCGGTCTCGCTGGTCAGCCCGGCAGCGATCTCGCGTGCCTCAGTGGCTTCTCGCTGTGCGACAACGCGCACCTCTGCGGCTTCACGCTCAGCTTCTGAACGGATGGCTGCGGCTTCACGCTTGACAGTGGCACGCAGCTCAGCGGCCTCCGTGGCGACGGCGCCGCGAATGGCTGCTGCCTCCAGAACGGCTTCCTGGGTGAGGATGGCGTGCTGTTCCTGGGCGCGAACGACATAGTCATCCGCTTCTGCACGTGCGTCGTCAAGAATGCGCGCTGCCTTGATGCTCGCATCGGAGAGGGAGCGCTCTGCGTGCTCTGCTGCGTCCCTCTTAACACGCTGTGCATCGTCGGATGCCGATGCGCGGAGCTTCTCAGCGTCGATGTCGGCCTGGGCTATGACGCGGGTGGACTGCTCTTCTGCCACGCGAAGCGTGTTCTCGAGCTTGGTGCCGAGGCCGGAGAAGGTGGGGCTGCCGACCTCTTCGATCTCAGCGCTCAGGTCGTCGATGCGCGCGTTCAGGCGCTTGACTTCCTTCGTCGCTTCGACGCCCTGGTTGTTCGCCTGGATCAGGTCGCGGCGCAGGCCCTGGATGGCCTTGTCGACCTCATCCTTGTCGTAGCCACGGAATACCTGGGTGAATTCAGCCTCGTCGTTCGGCACAGTCTCTCCTCGTCAATGGGGCGCAGCCCTCGTCAACATGACGGAATGCGATGCGGCGCCACGGTAATTTTAGTCTGCTTGCCGGGGGGTACACCTCACCTCCCTTTCAGGGGGTTTCCGGTGCACGTTCAGCCCGATCGGGTATCGTGGCACATCCGTGTCTGTTGTCCCGTGGGCCAGATGGGGTCCAGATAGAGGCAGGTCTCCAAATCTGCAGTTGCTACGGGCGACGCAGGAGGGTTTATAAGTGCGTTTTGTTTTAGCCATTGTGGCGTTTGTTCTCGCCGCAGTCATGCTGGTATTCGGCATCGCCCAGCGAACCATTTTCCTTGAGCCGTCATCGACGCCGCTCTCAGCGACCATTGAAGACAGTGCACCGTACGCCGTGCTGACCCCTGACGCCCTCAGCGCCCATGAAGGTGCGCAAACCATCACGCTGCATGGTGAGGGAACGGTGTTCATGGCCTACGGGCGAACAGCGGATGTCGAAGCCTGGCTTGGTTCGTCTTCACACGCAGTCGTCTCATACTCGTCAGACGACGGGGAATTCGCGACCACTGTCTCGGAGACCGCGCCGAGCGGAGCTGCTGGCGCGATGACTGACGCCGCAGCCACGCCGGCGGCCACGATCACCGACCCTGCCGGATCTGACCTGTGGCTCGAAGAATTCACGGCAGAAAAGACACTGACCACCACGATCAACGTGCCGGACGATATTTCAGTGATCATCGCAGCAGACGGCACAGCCCCTGCACCAACCGATGTGTCGGTGTCGTGGCCTGTCGACAATTCAACGCCATGGGCCGGACCGCTCATCGTCGGCGGCGCCGCACTGCTGGTTATCGGCCTCGCTCTCTATGCGTTGGCACTCCTGCACATGCGTCGCTCCCGCGGACCTCGTCGTAACCTGCCGCGCGGCCCTCGCATGCCGAAGCTGCCCCGCGCACCCCGGCCGAAGACCATCAAGGCCAGCGAGATCACTCGCGGCCCGAAGTCAATTTCGAAGTCGATGGCCGCGCTCGTGCCTGTGGTCGTGGTTTCCAGCCTCGTTCTCAGCGGATGCTCCGCCGAGTTCTGGCCGCAGGGCAGCGATCCGTCTGACAGTGCAACCAGTTCGTCTGGCGCTGTCGGGGACGCAGATTCTGACCTCAGCACGGCGACGCCTGACCCTGCCGCTGCCGTGGTGGAGCCGGCCGTGACCGTGCCGCAGCTCGAACGCATCGTTGACAAGATCTCCACGCTGACGACGGACGCTGACGCGACGTTGAACGCCGACGCGATCAAAACCCGTTTCACGGGCCCCGCCCTTGAACAGCGCCTCGCCAACTACAAGATTCGCGCCGTTACGCCAGCGTACGCGGCACCCGTCGCGCTCCCAGGCTCGCCGCTCAACCTCACGCTGCCACAGCAGGCGTCTGGCTGGCCGCGCGTTGTCATGACGATGATCATCGACGAGGACGACGCGACGGTTCCGCCGACGGCACTCGTGCTGAGGCAGGAAACCGCTCGGTCCAACTACCAGGTGCAGAGCGCCGTGCAGTTGGAGGCATCCGCTGAAATCACCGGCGGTGTTGCGCCGGCGACCATCGGTGCACCGGTTGTGGCCCCGGAGTCCAAACTGCAGCTGATGGCCCCTGACCAGCTCGCATCCTCGTATGCCGACATCCTGATGAACGGGGAGGCGAGCCAGTTCTACAGCCTCTTCGAGGGTGAAGGCGACTCGCTGCGTGCCCAGATCGGTGTCGACAAGATGAACGAGTGGCGCGCTGCGCTGCCGTCGACCGCGTCGATCGAATTCTCGCGGGCCGCAGGCACCGGTACTCCGGTTGCTCTCGGCACCAACGATGCCGGCGCGATCGTCGCGGTGAGCATGACAGAGACCGAGGTCGTCAAACCCGTTGATAGCGGGGCTACGGTGAGTCCTGAGGGTGGAAGCAAGGCGCTGTCCGGCGTCTCGGCTACGGCCAAGGGCATCCAGAGTAACTATGAAGACCAGCTGCTGTTCCTCGTGCCGCCGGCTGGGTCAACCGACAAAATCGTACTCCTGGGATTCTCCAGGGGACTGATCTCATCTGCGGAGCTGCAATGACCAATATGACCCCTCCTGGCGGCAACCTGCGCGGAGCCGTTGACCTGTCCTCTCTCGTGAACCGGCCGGCCGCTGGCGGCGCGCCGACCGCGGCAGCAGGGGATACCGCAGCAGCTGCGGCCGGTCCCATTCCGGTGCCCAGCCTGATCCTCGATGGCACGGACGCGAACTTCGGTGAGCTCCTTGAGCTATCGAACTTCGTCCCGGTGATCGTTGACCTGTGGGCGGAGTGGAGCGAGCCGTGCAAGCAGCTCACCCCCGTGCTGGAGAAGTTGATC
Organism: Leifsonia sp. Y878; assembly: GCF_057669685.1. Classification (NCBI taxonomy): domain Bacteria; kingdom Bacillati; phylum Actinomycetota; class Actinomycetes; order Micrococcales; family Microbacteriaceae; genus Leifsonia; species Leifsonia sp. Y878. The sequence continues at coordinate 560,881 of NZ_JBYHFS010000001.1, forward strand.
ACCGAATACGGTGGGCGTTTCGTGCTTGCGAAGGTCGATGTCGACGGGAACCCGCAGCTCACCCAGGCGTTCCAGGCGCAGTCGATTCCGACAGTTGCCGCCGTCATCAACGGGCAGCCGGTGCAGTTGTTCGCCGGCGCCCTGCCAGAAGGCGAGGTGCGCGACGTGTTCGAGCGTGTGCTCGAGCTGGCAGCCCAGCACGGCGTGACGGGCACCGCGTTCGTGCCTGCGGGTGACAATAGCGCTGAGAACACCTCAGATGCCCCTTCGGAGCCGGTGGAGCCCGAACTGCCCCCGCACCACCGAGAGGCATACGACGCCATCGAGCGCGGCGACTACCCGGCGGCTATCGCTGAGTACAAGTTGGCCATTGCCCAGGACCCGCGCGACACCATGGCCGTTGCCGGTCTTGCCCAGGTCAGCCTGTTGCACCGCCTGCAGGGCAAGACGCTCGACGAGATCCGCTCAGGCGCCGCCGCCGCACCGGACGATCTCGATGCCCAGTTGCTCGTGGCAGACCTCGATCTGTCTGGTGGGCACGTCGAGGACGCATTCGATCGGTTACTCACGCTCTTCCCGAAGCAGGACGCTGCGGGCAAGAACGCGATCCGTGAGCGCATCCTTGAACTCTTCGAGGTCATCGGCCTCGACGACCCGCGCGTTGCACCGACTCGCGCCAGGCTCACCGCGCTGCTCTACTAGCCGTACGGCACTGCTGACGAGCTGCTCGACCCCAGGCCGCACAGCTCTAGGAGCTGAACGGCACTGCGTGTAGCGTCGGGGCATGACTGACCGGCGCGACTTCACGATTGACGTCCCGACCGAGACTCTGGTCAATTTGCGCGAGCGCCTGGAGGGGACGCGTTTCTCGCGTCCGGTCGGTGAGGGCTGGGAAGCGGGCACTGACCCGGACTACCTCGCCGACTTCGTGACGTCCTGGGCGCACGACTTCGACTGGCGTGTCACCGAAGTGTCCGTGAACCAGCTGCCGCAGAAGCTTGTGCGCGTGTCTGGGACCGATATTCATGTGATCCACGTTTCGGCCCAAGCGGATGCAGGTCAACCGCCCGCGATTCCCCTCGTGCTGACGCACGGCTGGCCGAGCTCGTTTTTCGAGTTTCTTCCCGTGATCGGACCGTTGACCGATCCAGCGCGCCACGGTGGCGATGCCGCTGACGCATTCGATGTCGTCATTCCCTCCCTCCCTGGCTTCGGGTTCTCCTCTCGACTAGCGGATGGCCCGACAGAGCCGTCCCGGATCGCCGACCTCTGGGTGGAGCTGATGGACACACTCGGCTACGGACGCTTCGGTGCGTATGGCGGCGACATCGGATCGCATGTCACTAACTTTCTCGGGGCACGGCACGCTGACCGTCTAGTGGGGGTGTTCACCCACCATCCGAATCTGCACCCCGATCTTGACCCTGACGTTCCGCTCTCCGCGGCCGAGCAGCTCTACGTCCAGCAGCGGAGTGCCGATGCCGGTGGCAGGGATGACAGCTACGCAGCGGTACAGGCTGCCAGGCCTAATTCCCTCGCGCCAGGACTGTCAGATTCCCCAGCAGGCCTCGCCGCCTGGCTGATCGAGAAATACCGGGAATGGAGTGATTGCGATGGTCGTCTCGAGTCGGCACTCGACCGCCAGACGTTGATGAACATCGCCACGTTGTACTGGGTCACCAACTCGATCGGCACGTCGTTCCTGCCGTACTACGACGAGGAAGCGACCCCGCCCCTACCACCGGTCACCGCTCCTGCTGGACTGATACTCACCCCGGAGGACGCAAACTACCCGCGCGAGTTCGCAGCCAGAGCCTATCGCGACATCCGTCTCTGGCGAGGTCCTGAGCCCGGCGGCCATTTCCTCGCGCTTGAACAGCCTGAACGTCTCGTTCGCGACCTTCGCGACTTCTACCGGCCATTCCGTGCTCGGTCCGCTCAGGGGTCGAGTGAGTCTTCCGGCGTGTGACTCCCGCTCTTAGCGACGCAGCTTCAACCAGAGGCCACCGAGCGGAGGAAGCGACACACTCGCCGACGCAGGGCGCCCGGCCCACGGCTCGTCTGTAGCGTGCACCACGCCCAGGTTGCCGACGCCAGAACCGCCGTATTCGACGGCATCCGTGTTCAGGATTTCATCCCATTCACCGGCGAACGGCAGGCCGATCCGGTAGTTGAGGTGGGGGTTCCCCGAGAAGTTGAACAGGCAGGCCAGCACTGTGCCGTCATCGTCCTTGCGGAGGAATGTCACGACGTTCTGGCCGGCAGCCCCGCCATCCAGCCATTCGAAGCCGCGCGAATCGTTGTCGAGCTGCCACAGCGCCGGCGTCTCCACGTAGACGCGGTTGAGGCGGCCAACCAGGGTGAAGAGGCCACGATGGGCCGGCTGGTCGAGCATCCACCAGTCGAGGCCGCGCTGCTCGCTCCACTCTGAGCGCTGGCCGAACTCCTGGCCCATGAACAGGAGCTGCTTTCCGGGGTGCGCCCACATAAAGGCCAGGTACACGCGAGTGTTGGCAAGCTGTTGCCAGGAGTCACCCGGCATCTTCGACACCAGCGAGCCCTTGCCGTGCACGACCTCGTCGTGGCTGATGGGCAGCAGGAAGCTCTCGCTGAAGGCGTATGCAAACGAGAACGTGATGTCGTTGTGGTGGTACGAGCGATACATCGGGTCTTGCTGCATGTACTGCAGCGAGTCGTGCATCCAGCCCATGTTCCACTTCAGGCCGAAGCCGAGTCCGCCGCTGTGCGTCGGCGCCGTGACGCCCGGCCAGCTCGTCGACTCTTCCGCGATCATCACCGTCCCTGGGTTGCGCTTGTACGCGGTGGCCGTGACCTCCTGCAACAACGCGATGGCTTCGAGGTTCTCCCGGCCGCCGCGGATATTAGGCTCCCAGCCACCTTCCTCCCGCGAATAGTCGAGGTACAGCATGGAGGCGACGGCGTCGACGCGGAGACCGTCGATGTGAAACTCCTCCAGCCAGTAGAGGGCGTTGGCGACCAGGAAGTTGCGCACCTGGGACTGGCCGAAGTCGAAGACGTACGTGCCCCAGTCCAGCTGTTCGCCGCGCTTGGGGTCTGGATGTTCGTACAGCGGCTGGCCGTCGAAGCGGGCCAGCGCCCACTCGTCCTTGGGGAAGTGGCCAGGCACCCAGTCCATGATCACGCCGATGCCGGCCTGGTGCAGGCGGTCGATCAGGTAGCGCAGGTCGTCAGGGTGCCCGAACCGGCTGGTCGGGGCGTAGTACCCGGTGACCTGGTAGCCCCACGACCCGCCAAACGGATGCTCGGCCAGCGGCATGAACTCGACATGCGTATACGCCAGCTCACCCAGGTACGCGATGAGCTCGTCGGCGAGATCGCGGTAGCCAAGTCCTGGGCGCCAGGACCCGACGTGCATCTCGTACACGCTCATCGGGCGATTGTGCGGATCGGTGTTGCCGCGCTGCTCCAGCCAAGCCGCATCGTCCCAGCTGTACGACGAGGTGCCAATGACGGATGCCGTCGCCGGCGAGACCTCCGTGTAGCGGGCCATCGGGTCGGCACGGCGCACCCACTCGCCCGACTGGGCGAGGATCTCGAACTTATAGTTGCTGCCGGGTTGCAGCCCAGGCACGAACAGTTCCCACACCCCTGTGCTGCCCATATTGCGCATGGCGTGGGTCGCGCCGGCCCAGCCGTTGAAGTCACCGATGACTCGGACGGCCTGTGCGTGCGGCGCCCAGACGGTGAATGATGTGCCGAGTGTCGTGCCGAGAACCCCGGCGTGCTCCCGATAGTGCGCACCGAGCGCGTCCCAGAGGCGCTCGTGCCTGCCCTCTCCGATGAGGTGCAGGTCGAGTTCGCCGATCGATGGCGTGTAGCGGTACGGATCGTCAGCGATCCATGCCGGACCGTTGGCGTAGGTGGTCTCCAGCGTGTAGTCCTGCATGCCGAGTGTGCTGTAGCCCTGCCAGATGCCGTGGCCGATGTGGGCGAGCTCCACCCTGGCACCGGTCGGGAGCACCGCGAAGACCTCAGCCGCCAACGGACGCAGGGCACGGATCACCGTGACGGGGTCGCTGACGCCGGGCATCTCGACGAGATGCTGGCCGAGCACCGCGTGCGGGTTGAAATAGCTGCCGGCGGCAACGGCCTCCACAACTGCGGTCGGCGGAACCGGGATCTGCAGGCGGTCGTCCTTCGCGGGTTGCTTCATCGGCCGATTTCCTTTCGTGGTGCGGCGACTCGCTGGTGGGTGGCTTTCGGTGCGGTGCGTGGGAGGACCTGAAGGATGTGCACGGGCTCCGTGAAGGCATCCAGGCGCACGTAATTGTCGGCGAACCAGGTCCACACAGACCCCGTGACCAGGTCGCGCACCTCGAATGCCTCGCCGGGCTCAATGCCGAACGCCGCCACGTCGAGGTGCACGACGGTTTCGCGCACGGAATGCGGGTCGACGTTCGCAACGATGATGAGGGCATCCGCGTGGCCTGATGGCGTGAACTGTGCGGCCAGGTACTTGCTGTAGACGAGGATGGAGTCGTCTTCGCTTTCGTGCAGGGTGAGATTGCGCAGCTGCCGGAGCGCTGGGTGTTCTGCCCTGATGTGGTTGAGCAGTGTGATGAACGGTGCGAGCGACTGGCCGCGCGCCTCAGCCTTCGCGAAATCACGCGGCCGATACTCGTACTTCTCATTGTCGATGTTCTCTTCTGCACCGGGTCTGGCCACGCTCTCGTACAGCTCGAAGCCGGAGTACACGCCCCAGATCGGGCTGGCCGTCGCGGCCAGGGCTGCCCGGATCTTGAACGCGGCAGGGCCACCGAACTGCAGGTACTCGCTGAGGATGTCCGGCGTGTTCACGAACAGGTTTGGCCGCAGGAAGTCGGCGGTGTCATGGGCAAGCGAATCGAAGAACTCCTCGAGTTCCTCCTTCGTGTTGCGCCACGTGAAGTAGGTGTACGACTGCTGGAAGCCGACCTTGGCGAGCGCGTGCAGCAGTGCTGGCCTGGTGAAGGCCTCTGCGAGGAAGACGACATCGGGGAACTCTGCGTTGACCGTGCCGATCAGCCATTCCCAGAAGTCGAGCGGCTTCGTGTGCGGGTTGTCGACCCGGAAGATCCGAACGCCGGCGACGATCCAGTGCCGCACGATGCGGAGCACCTCTGCCCGGATGCCCTCCGGATCGTTGTCGAAGTTGACCGGGTAGATGTCCTGGTACTTTTTCGGCGGGTTCTCTGCGTATGCGATGGTGCCGTCTGGCAGGGTCGTGAACCACTCAGGGTGCTCGGCGACCCATGGGTGGTCTGGCGAGGCCTGCAGGGCCAGGTCGATGGCCACCTCGATGCCGAGTGACTCTGCCTTGCCGACGAAGTACGTGAAGTCCTTCAGCGTGCCGAGGTCGGGGTGGATGGCGTCGTGCCCGCCGGCCGACGATCCGATCGCCCAAGGCGACCCTGGGTCGTTCGGCCCGGCATCCAGCGAGTTGTTCGGTCCCTTGCGGTATGCCCGGCCGATCGGGTGGATGGGCGGCAGGTAGAGCACGTCGAATCCCATGGCCGCGACGGCCGGCAGTCGGCGAGCGGCAGTGCGGAACGTTCCGCTCGACCAGGTGCCGTCCGGGCCGCGCCTGGCGCCCTCAGAGCGGGGAAAGAACTCGTACCAGGCGCCGACGCCGGCCCTCGTGCGTTCCACGATGACCGTGCGGCTCTCTGACTCGGTGCTGAGGCTGGCGAGCGGATGCCGCGCAATCCACGCCGCGAGCTTCGGGTTCTCCGCGGCGGCCAGTCGTTCGGTGTTGGTCAGTGTCACATCGGCCAGCGTCGCGGCCGCAGCGGCGAATGCGCGCCGTTCTGCTGGTGTGCGTGACGCGTCGTGCGCCGCCCCTGACAGCAGCTCCTCGCCGATGGTGAACATCAGCGGGGCGTCGACACCGGCCGCGATCTTGACCGTGGCGTTGTGCTGCCAGGTGGCGAAGTCATCCGCGTATGCCCGCACTCGATAGGTCCACGCGCCCTGTTCGTGCAACTGCACGTCTGTGCCGAACCTGTCGGTGCCTGGCGCGAGGAGTGACATGGGGTGCGTGGTCGTTGCACCGTTCGGTGCGGTGAGCAGCAGCGTGACACCGATCTGGTCGTGGCCCTCGCGAAACGCCGTCGCGGCGAATGGCACGACCTCCGTGGCGAACGCACGCGCTGGCCAGCGGTTATCGCCGAGCTGCGGCGACAGGTCAAGGATGGGGATGCGCCCGACCTGCGCGGGCGGAACCGGTGGCAGCGGTGTGTGGCTGCGCCCGGAGCCCGTGTGCTCGGTGTGCGTGTGGACATCCGCTGCCGCGAGGGAGCTGCCGGGAACGTTGGTGAGATTCGCTGTCTTAGCCACACCATGACCGTAGCGTGAAACGCCACAAAATCCGGAGTGCCGACGTGTACACATTCCTCCCGCGCCGCCCATAGTGTTAGCACCGTGAAGGCGATCCGGAAATTTACTGTCCGTGCAGTGTTGCCAGAGCCGTTGCTGGCTCTCGAAGAGTTGTGCGGCAATCTTCGATGGTCATGGCATGAGCCGACCAGGCAGCTCTTCGAGCACATCGCCCCAGACCTGTGGCGCGACCTCGGCCACGACCCTGTTGCGCTGCTCGGCGCCGTCGATCCAGCCAGGCTGGCACTTCTGGCGACAGACGCTGACTTCGTCGCTGGGGCCAACGCCGAGCGCGATGAGCTGCGCTCATACCTGAACGAACCGCGTTGGTACCAGGGCCTTGAGGGCCAGAAGCCAGAGCGAATCGCATACTTCTCGCCCGAGTTCGGCATCGCCGCAGCGTTGCCTCAGTACTCCGGCGGTCTCGGCATCCTGGCCGGTGACCATCTGAAGAGCGCCTCAGACCTCGGCGTTCCGCTGGTCGGCGTCGGCCTGTTCTACCGGGCCGGCTACTTCAGCCAGTCGATTTCATCTGACGGCTGGCAGATGGAGAGTTACCCGCTGCTTGACCCGGATGGCCTGCCGTTGTCGGTGCTCCGTCGCCCGGACGGCTCAGATGTTCAGGTGGCCCTTGCCCTGCCCGACGGTCGCACCCTGCACGCCAGGGTCTGGCAGGCGCTGGTTGGCCGGGTAAGCCTGCTGCTGCTCGACACCGACATTCCGGAGAACGACGACGAGCTGCGCCTGGTCACCGACCGCCTGTACGGAGGCGGGGGAGAGCACCGGCTGCTACAGGAGATCCTGCTCGGCATCGGGGGAGCGCGGGCCGTCAAGCTGTGGAGCAAGCTGAACGACCTGCCAGAACCAGAGGTGTTCCACACCAACGAGGGGCACGCAGGATTCCTCGGCCTGGAGCGCATCGGCAGTCTGATCGGGGAAGGCCTCAGCTTCCCGGAGGCACTCCAGGTGGCCAGGGCCGGCACCGTGTTCACCACCCACACTCCCGTCGCCGCCGGGATCGACAGGTTCGACCGGTCTCTCATCCGGCGCTATTTCGAGACCGACCTGCTGCCTGGCGTTGAGGTGGATGACATCCTCGCCCTCGGAGCGGAGGCCGGGCAGGGCGCCTCCCCAGATGTCTTCAACATGGCGACCATGGGGCTGCGCCTCGGTCAGCACGCCAATGGCGTGTCGAAGCTGCACGGCGAAGTCAGCCGGGAGATGTTCAAGGGCCTGTGGCCGGGCTTCGACCCCAGCGAGGTGCCGATCACGTCGATCACCAACGGGGTGCATGCGCCAACGTGGACAGATCCTGCACTGCTGCGCCTCGCCCACAGCCGGCTCGGCGCCGTCGACACCACGACGGCCGACTGGAACTCGCCGAGCATCACAGACGCCGACCTCTGGGCGGTGCGCGGATTCATGCGCCTGCAGTTCGTTGAAGACGCGCGGCGTCGCATCCGCTCTGCCTGGGTTCAGCAGAACCAGGGCGGGGTGCCGCCGGTGTGGATGAGCCATGTTTTCAGCCCTGACGTGCTCACGATCGGCTTCGCCAGGCGCGTGCCGACGTACAAGCGACTGACCCTGATGTTGCACGACCCCGAGCGCCTGCGCGCCCTGCTCACGCACCCGGAACGCCCGATTCAGATCGTCATCGCGGGTAAGTCGCACCCGGCCGACGAAGAGGGCAAGCGGCTCATCCAGCAGATCGTGCACTTCGCGGAGGACCCTGAGCTTCGCACCCGCATCGCGTTCCTGCCCGACTACAACATCGCCATGGCGCAGCTGATGTACCCGGGAACGGATGTCTGGCTGAACAACCCGCTCCGCCCGCTTGAGGCGTGTGGAACATCGGGCATGAAGGCCGCACTGAACGGTGTGCTCAACCTCTCGATCCTCGATGGCTGGTGGCCGGAGTACTACGACGGCAAGAACGGCTGGGCGATTCCCTCTGCCGACTCTGCCGGCGATTCAGCCGAGCGAGACAAGTTGGAGGCTGAGGCGCTCTACGACCTCATCGAGCACCAGGTAGCCCCCAGCTTTTATGAGCGCGACGCTGACGGCATCCCAGAGCGCTGGGTGGGTGCTGTGCGGCACACGCTTTCAGGGCTGTCGCCTGAGCTCAGCTCCGACCGCATGGTTCGGCAGTACGTCGAAGAGCTCTATGTGCCCGCGAGTCGTTACGAAGCCCTACTCAGCGAGGAACACTATCTCGCGGCCAGGGATCTCGCGGCGTGGAAGGACACCGTGCAGTCGGCGTGGCCAGGCGTCGCGGTGAGCCATGTCGAATCCGGAGGAGTCGGCCCTGTGCCGCAGGTGGGCGATGAGCTGCACCTGCGCGCTCACGTGCAGCTGAACGGATTGACGGCCGACGACGTCTCCGTCGAGGTCGTCTACGGGCGCAGCTCAAGCGCAGAGGACCTCTCCGACGTCGAGACCCAGGCGCTGTCACTCGTGGACAACGAGAAGGCAGGGGGAGCGGTGCCTCGCACCGGTGCGCTCTACACGGGAACCGTCAGGCTGAAGCGTGCTGGGAGCTTCGGCTACACCGTGCGGATCGTGCCGAACAACCCGCTGCTGGCCAGTCACGCAGAGATGGGACTGGTGGCGCTCGCCGGGTAGGTGAGGCCTCGCGGGTCTCGCTGGTATCGCGGGCCACGCGCCGTTCGCCGCGCCCGCTGTGGTTCACCGCTACCGCTATAGCGGGCGCGACGAACCACAACGGGCGCGGCCATAAGGAAAATGACCCATGCCACTCGTTGAGGAGCGCCCGAGGAACGAGGACAGGTCAGGGGCGCGCTATGTCCGCGAAGACCGCGTTCGTGGCGCGCTGCAGGTCGGCGGGTGCCAGTTCGATGTCGAAGCCGCGCCGGCCCCCGGAGACGAAGATGGTGTCGTAGAGCAATGCCGTCTCGTCCACCACTGTGGCCAGCGGGGTCTTCTGGCCGATCGGGCTGATGCCGCCGACGATGTAGCCGGTCTTCCGCTCAGCAAGCTTCGGATCGGCCATGACGGCCTTCTTGGCACCGACCGCCGTGGCGAGCGCCTTGAGATCGAGCTGGCCGGTGACGGGAACGACGCCGACGACGAGCGCGGCATCCGCTTCAACCAGCAGCGTCTTGAACACCTGGGCCGGATCGAGACCCAGCTTGTCCGCGGCCTCCTGTCCGTAGTTCACGGCGTTGGACTCATGCGCGTACAGGTGCGGGGTGAACGGGATGCCGGCGGTCGCCAATGCAAGCGTCGCAGGGGTGCCAGCGCCCAGGTCGGGTTTCTTGCCCGCAGCTGTCTTGTTCGCCATCATCCCCGCCTCACTCGCCTGCGCTACTCGCCTGCGTCTCGATATGTCTGCCTCAGTGTGCCCTGAACAGCTGCATCGAGGTACCTGACATGGCAACGGTACCGCCGGGGAGCAACGGCTCCCGATCGGCCCCTAGCTCATCGTGGCTGGAGTCCCAGAGCAGCTCGTACGAGGTGACGCCCTCGTGCGCAGGCAGGGTCACCAGGGTGTCGCTCTCGACAGCATGCACGATCAATAGCACTCGGTTGAATTCCTCGTGCTCAGGCGTGCTCGCAACCAGGTACTGCAGCGTGCGTTGTGTGGGGGAGTTCCAGTCCTCTGGTGACATCGAACTGCCGTCAGTGTCGTACCAGTCCATCTGGCTGGCACCCGGGATGGTCTCGCCGAACCGGCCGTACCGCACCGGGCGGAGCGCCGGGTTCTCGCGGCGCAGCTGGAGCAGGCGCTTGCTCACTCTGAGGAGGTCCTTCTGCCAGTCGTCGAGCGACCAGCCCAGCCAGGTGAGTTCACTGTCGTGGCAATACGGGTTGTTGTTCCCGCGCTGGCTGCGACCGAATTCGTCGCCGGCTGTGATCATCGGAATGCCGGCCGACAGCAACAGGGTCCCAAGCAGGTTGCGCATGGCCTTCCGCCGCGTGGTCAGGATGGAGGCGTCCCTGGTCGGGCCCTCAACGCCGTGATTGTACGAGTTGTTGTTGCTGCTCCCGTCGCGGTTCGACTCCCCGTTGCCGAGGTTGTGCTTCACGTTGTACGCGGTGAGGTCCGCGAGCGTGAACCCGTCGTGCGCCGTGATGAAGTTGAGGGAGGCCAGCGGGCCGCGCTCCTCAGCGAAGGTGTTCGACGAGCCGGCAAGCCGGGTGGCGAACCGACCGATGCCGCTCCCAGCTGAGCCCGTTTCCCTGGCCACCTGGATGTCGGTGAGCCAGAAGTCACGCATCCGGTCGCGGTACCTGTCGTTCCACTCCGACCAGCCGTCCCGGAAGTTGCCGGTCTGCCAGCCGCCCATGCCAACATCCCACGGTTCGGCGATCAGCTTCACGTTCTGCAACTCTGGGTCATCCTGGATGGCCACGAGCAGCGGATGGTCGCGCCGGTAGGTGACGGTCTCATCGCGACCGAGGGCAACGGCGAGGTCAAAGCGGAACCCGTCGATCTGCACCTCGTTGGCCCAGTACTTCAGCGAGTCGAGCACGAGACGGCTGGGCTCAGCCCGACTGAAGTCGAGAGTATTGCCGCAGCCGGTGACGTCGATGTACGCCCCGTTCTCGTCTTGCCGATAGTAGGCGGCGTTGTCGATGCCGCGGAAGCTGTACACCGGGCCGTTGGGGCCCTCCTCAGCTGTGTGGTTGTACACCACATCGAGGATGACCTCGAGGCCCGCCTCGTGCAGCATCTTGACCATGCCCTTGAATTCCCGGAGCACGGCCTCTGGGCCGGCCTGCTGCGCAGCCTTCGTCGCGTAGTCGGCGTGCGGGGTGAAGAAGTTGAGGGTGTTGTACCCCCAGTAGTTGGTCCTGCCCTGCTTGATCAGGCGGTCCTCAGAGGCGAACGCATGCACGGGGAGCAGCTCGATGCTCGTCACGCCGAGCTCTCTGAGGTAGTCAGTGACAGCGGGGTGGGCGAGCCCGGCATACGTGCCGCGCAGCTCCGTCGGTACGTTCTGGTTCTGCATGCTCAGCCCGCGCACATGGGCTTCGTACACCACGGTGTGGTCGAGCGGAATGGCGGGCTTGGCCGAGTCGCCCCAGTCGAAGGTGCCGTCGACGACGACGGACTGCCACTGGCTGGTACCGACACGCACCAGGCCACGCGCATAGGGCTCCACCAGCGTCTTCTCGGGGTGGAACGCGTTCTTGGGCCCAGCGGCGCCATACACGCGGATGCCATACCGGCGCCCGGGGGAGAGCGTGCGGCTCTTGCCGCTCCAGACGTTGTCGGCATCTCTGGTCATCGCCACGGTCTTGATGACCCAGTTGGGGTCGGTGTCGTCAAAGATGCACAACTCCATGGCGTCTGCCGCTTCAGACCAGACGCGAAGCTCCCCTCCGTTGGAGGTCACCCTCACGCCAAGGTTGCGCAGGGAATCAGCCGCTGTCATGCGTTCTAGAGTAGTGAATGTGACGGTTTACCTTGACCATGCAGCAACCACCCCCATGCTCCCCGCAGCAATCTCGGCCTACGCGGAGGCGATGGGCGTCGTCGGAAACCCGGCATCCATCCACAGCCTTGGCCAGAACGCGAAGCGGATGCTGGAAGAAGCCAGAGAGATCGTGGCGGCCAGTGTCGGTTCAGATCCCATCGAGATCGTCTTCACCGGCGGTGGCACAGAGTCTGTGAACCTGGCTATCAAGGGCCTCTGGTGGGCGCGAAGCCCCCGCACACGCATCCTGGTTCCCGGCGGCGAGCACCACGCCACCATGGACACCGTCGAATGGCTGGAGCGACACGAGGGCGCCACCATCGAGTGGATCCCGCTTGACTCCCTCGGACGCATCGACCTGGGCGCCCTTGAACGCGCCATCGAATCCGATCCTGACAGTGTTGCCCTCGTCACCCTGCTGGCCGCAAACAACGAGGTCGGCACCATCCAGCCCATCGAGCAGGTGGCCGCGCTCGCCGCAGCACACGGCATCCCTGTGCACGTCGACGCCATCTCTGCCTACGGCCATGTTCCCATCGACTTCGCCTCCCTGAGCGCCCTCGGCGTCTCGGCCATCAGCATCTCGGCCCACAAGATCGGCGGCCCCGTCGGCATCGGCGCACTCGTACTGTCGCGCACGGCCACGGTCGTGCCGCTCATCCACGGCGGCGGGCAGCAGCGGCAGGTACGAAGCGGAACACAGGATGTCGCAGCTGCCGTCTCGTTCGCTGTGGCGGCATCCGCTGCAATGCAGGCCATGCCCAGCGAAGTCGAGCGGCTGGGCGCGCTTCGTGACCGCCTGGTCGACGGTGTGCTCGCCGCGGTGCCGTCCGCCGTGCTGAACGGCGACCCAGAGCCAGCAGGGCGGATCGCCAGCAACGCGCACTTCACCTTCGCCGGCTGCGAGGGCGACTCACTGCTGTTCCTGCTCGATGCCGCCGGCGTCTCCGTGTCGACGGGCTCAGCCTGCCAGGCCGGTATTCCAGAGCCGTCGCACGTGCTGCGGGCAATGGGCCGCACCGAGATCGAGGCCCGCGGCGCGCTGCGGATCACGCTTGGCCGCACGTCGACCGACGCCGACGTCGACGCCTTCCTCGCTGCCCTGCCTGTGGCCTACGCGCAAGCCTCGCGCGCCGGTCTTGCCGATCGACTGCCAGGAACCGGCGCTTACACTTAAGCCATGAAGGTTTTGGCAGCAATGAGCGGTGGGGTGGATTCCGCCGTCGCCGCAGCACGCGCGGTAGAGGCAGGGCACGAGGTGGTCGGGGTTCACCTGGCACTCAGTCGAATGCCGGGAACACTCCGCACCGGCAGCCGCGGCTGCTGCACCATCGAAGACTCCATGGATGCCCAACGCGCGGCCAACATCATCGGCATCCCGTACTACGTGTGGGACTTCTCAGAGCGATTCAAGCTCGACGTCGTTGACGACTTCATCGCCGAGTACTCGGCCGGACGCACACCGAACCCCTGCATGCGCTGCAACGAGCGCATCAAGTTCGCCGCCTTGCTTGAGAAGGCCATCGCCCTCGGCTTCGACGCTGTCGTGACCGGCCACTACGCGAGCATCGAGACGGATGCCGACGGCAACAAAGAACTGCACCGCGCTGCGGCCTGGGCCAAGGACCAGTCCTACGTGCTCGGTGTGCTCACCGCAGAGCAGATCAATCACTCGATGTTCCCGCTCGGCGCGACGCCGTCCAAGGCCGAGGTGCGCGCTGAGGCCGCAGAACGCGGTTTCTCTGTGGCCAACAAGCCCGACTCCCACGACATCTGCTTCATCCCTGACGGCGACACCCGTGGCTGGCTGGCCGACCGCGTCGGTGCAGAGCAGGGCGCAGTGCTCGACCGCGCAGGCGAGGTCATCGGCAAGCACGAAGGCGCCCACGCCTTCACCGTCGGACAGCGCAAGGGCATCAACATCGGCTACCCGGCAGAAGACGGCAAGCCCCGCTTCGTGCTCGAGGTGCGACCCAAGACCAACGAGGTCGTCGTCGGTCCGCGTGAGGCACTCGACATCGTCGAGATCGCCGGGCAGAAGTTCACCTGGGCAGGGGTCGCTCCGCTGCACCCGGATGTCGCCTTCGACTGCGAGGTTCAGATTCGCGCCCACGCTGACCCGGTTCCCGCCGTCGCACAGGTGGTGCAGGGTGCCGATGGCGTGCTCGAACTGAAGATCATCCCGAACAACCCCCTGAACGGCGTCGCCCCAGGGCAGACGGCCGTGGTGTACGTCGGCACGCGCGTGCTCGGCCAGTGCACCATCGATCGCACGGTGTCTGCGGTACCCGTTCCGCTTCCGGCCCCCGTGCCGGTTACTGCTTAGCAGCGTCGCTTCTTCCCCTGTCGGTGCCCCTGCCTAAACTGGGGGCGTGACAGATATGTACTCCGCAGCAGAACGTGACGCCGCCAGCGAAGAGGTCGCGCAGCTCACCACCCGAATTCTTGAGCTTCGCGACGCCTATTACGAGCAGAACGCGCTCGTCGCCTCCGACGAGGAATACGACGGCCTCATGCACCGGCTCGAAGAGCTGGAGCGCTTGTTCCCAGAGCTGGCCAGCCAGGACAGCCCAACGCAAACCGTCGGCGGGCGTGCGCAGAGCCTGTTCGATCCCGTCGAACACGCAGAGCGGATGCTCAGCCTCGACAACGTGTTCAGCATCGACGAGTTCGAAGCCTGGGCTGCCAAGGCACGGCGTGACGCCGGCCGTCCAGTGCACTATCTCTGCGAGCTCAAGATCGACGGGCTGGCCATCAACCTGCGCTACGAGAACGGCGTGCTCATCACGGCCGCCACTCGCGGAGACGGAGTCGTCGGCGAAGACGTCACGGAGAACATCGCGTTGGTCCCCGGCATACCCCGCCGCCTGCTCGGCACCGGGCATCCGCCGCTCGTCGAAGTGCGCGGAGAGATCTTCTTCCCCGTTGAGTCGTTCGCAGAACTGAATGCACTGCAGAGCGCGTCGGGGGAGCGCGTCTTCGCCAACGCCCGCAACGCGGCCAGCGGATCGCTCCGCCAGAAGTCAGAGAATAAGACCGACGCGCAGTTGAAGCTCATGCGCGCGCGTCTCGGCCGGCTGCGCATGCTCGTGCACGGTATCGGCGCCTGGCCCAATCCGCCCGTGGCCGCGCAGTCTGAGGTGTACGAACTGCTCGCAGGCTGGGGTCTGCCGACCAGCACCCACTACCGGGTGGTTGAGACTGTCGACGCCGTCGATGAGTACATTCGCTACTACGGCGAGCACCGAAACAGCGTCGAGCACGAGCTCGATGGCATCGTGATCAAGCTCGACGAACTCGAACTGCACGCCGAACTCGGTGCGACCAGCCGGGCGCCGCGGTGGGCGATCGCATACAAGTACCCGCCTGAGCAGGTGAACACCAAGTTGCTCGACATCGTGGTGAGCGTCGGTCGCACCGGAAGGGCAACCCCGTTTGCCGTGATGGAAAAGGTGCGCGTTGCCGGCTCAGAGGTGCGCCAGGCCACGCTGCACAACCAGGACGTCGTCAAGGCCAAGGGTGTCATGATCGGTGACACCATCGTGCTGCGGAAGGCCGGAGACGTCATCCCAGAGGTCCTCGGCCCCGTCGTCGAACTGCGCGACGGCAGCGAGCGGGAGTTCGTCATGCCCACTCTCTGCCCGGAGTGCGGCACGCCCCTGGCCCCTGCCAAGGAAGGCGACATCGACCTGCGCTGCCCCAACGCGAAAAGTTGCCCCGCGCAGGTGCGCGGCAGGGTCGAGCACGCCGGTTCACGCGGAGGACTCGACATTGAGGCTCTCGGCGAGGTAGCCGCTGCTGCATTGACCCAGCCGCTTGCGCCCGTTGACCCGCCGCTTCCCACGGAGGCAGGCCTGTTCTCGCTGCGGCTGGAAGACATCTTCCCGGTCACCGTGATTGTGCGGGACAACGAGACCGGGCTGCCGAAACTGACCGAGGATGGTGTCCCCAAGGAAGTCACGCCCTTCCGTCGCAAACGGAAGAAGACCGGCAAGGACGCCGACGCTGCATTCGATCCGGCGGCGCTTGAGTTCGACGGCGATGAAGACTTCGTGCCATCGAAGAACGCCAGGGAGCTGCTCGCGAACCTGGAGCTGGCCAAGACCAAGCCGCTCTGGCGCATCCTGGTGGCGCTCAACATCCGCCATGTCGGGCCGGTAGCCGCTCGTGCGCTGGCCAACCACTTCGGCTCTCTTGACCTGATTCGTGCCGCGAGCCGTGACGAACTGGCCGAGGTTGATGGTGTCGGAGGCATCATCGCCGACGCTGTCATCGACTGGTTCACCGTCGACTGGCACCAGGACATCGTGTCGCAGTGGACAGACGCCGGCGTGCAGTTCTCGACACCCGACCACCCAGGACCTGGCGCCGCGGCGGCCGCAGGCGGTGTCTTGAGCGGACTGACGGTTGTTGCCACTGGATCACTTGAGGGCTTCTCGCGCGAAGGCGCCCAGGAGGCGATCATCGCGGCGGGCGGCAAGGCGGCATCCAGCGTGTCCAAGAACACCGACTTCGTCGCCGCGGGACCCGGTGCCGGCTCAAAACTGGCCAAGGCAGAACAACTGGGCGTTCGGGTGATAGACGCCGATGGCTTCCGACTTCTGCTCGCTGAGGGTCCCTCAGCGCTCCCGGTCTTATAAGCCGTCACGAAAGCCGTCTGGTAAGTGCAGCTGGCCCTTGTCGAACCTCGTTTCGTTTCCGGCTCGTTTCCGCCTGGCTACGCCGGCGTGCCAATTGGGTAATTGACCCCACAAACCCCCCGTAACGGGGGTGGACTGGCCGCCTTTTGGGGTTGCTCCGCCGATAAGCTGAAACCACCAGACAGGTGTTTGGCGCGAGACCACATGTGGTCTTTCGTACGTGAGGGGACGTGCCCTGCTTGCTGTTGGACGTTGCAACAGTTCTCACCGCCTCGCTCGCTCTCATGGGAGTGCGTGAGGACATTGGCGCGCATGCGCAGGTAACAGGGACCGTCGCGGCGTCGGTTGAGGCGCGTGTTTCCGATCGCCCCGGCGATGGTGTGCAGACGGCTCTCTGGCTCAACGTTTCTCCTGGTCTGGGGTCGTCTGTTGAAGTCGATCTGGCGGCCCTTCGCAACGTCTCTGGGCTCACGCTTTTGGCCGGCATGTCGAAGCTGCCACAGAGCGAAATGGCCAGCTTCGTCGGCAAATACCCCG
The DNA here is from genome assembly GCF_057669685.1 of Leifsonia sp. Y878. Lineage (NCBI taxonomy): Bacteria > Bacillati > Actinomycetota > Actinomycetes > Micrococcales > Microbacteriaceae > Leifsonia > Leifsonia sp. Y878. The sequence continues at coordinate 577,895 of NZ_JBYHFS010000001.1, forward strand.
CGCAGGTCGACGCCCTCCTGACGAATCCGCCGGTCGCCGTGCGCGTGAGTGCGCTGTGGAACTCCTTCTCAGCGCGGGAGCGGGCAACGTTGCTCTCGGCGAGCCCTCGCCTGGTCGGCAATCTCGACGGCATCCCGTTGAAAGCACGCGGCGAAGCAAACCTGCGCTACCTCAACGAGAGCATGGCTGGGCTGCAAACCCAGCTGAACGGAACGTTGTCATCGGTAGACCGCTCCAAGGCGACAGGCACGCTGGCTGTCCTGACGCAGGTCCGGCTGGCGCTCACGCCCAGGGAAGACGGTGCCGTTCGCACGTTGGTTCTCCTCGACATCGCTGACGGCGGTCGCGCTGCCATTGCCATCGGCAACCCCGACACTGCGTCGCACGTGAGCTATCTGATTCCCGGAATGAACTTCGGCGTCTACGAGCAGATGGTCAACTGGACGAACATGGCCGAAGACCTCTACGACGAGCAACGCTCTGTTTTGAAAGCGGCAAACGACAAGAAGACCGCAGACCCGGGCAGGAAGAGCGTGTCCACCGTGGCCTGGATCGGCTATGAGACGCCATCACTTTTCACCGTCGGCGGTCTGGACAAGGCCACGAAGGGCGCATCCCTTCTCGAGAATGACTGGCTCGGCCTGCAGGCCTCACGCGGACTCGACCGGCCATTCCTCACCGTCATCGGCCACTCGTACGGGTCGACCGTGTCGCTCGCTGCCCTGGCACAGGGCTCTGTGCGCGCAGATGCCCTGGTTCTTGTCGGCTCACCGGGCAGCCCGGTGCAGAGCGTCGACAGTCTCGACGTGCCGGCCAATAAAGTCTTCGTCGGCGAAGCCGACTGGGACCCAGCGGTCGACAGTGCCTTCTTCGGTGCCGATCCTGGCGATGCCTCCTTCGGCGCCCGCACGCTCGGTGTCTCTGGCGCCACTGACAGGGTGACGGGGGAATACCTCGCCGGTTCCTTCGGCCACAACGACTATTTCACCCCCGGCAGCGAGTCCTTGCACAACATGGCGTTGATCGGAACCGACAACGCGGAACTGGTGACGGCCGGCGACGAATAGAATTGAAGCATCCACCTCGACGAACCGTATGGAGCTTCATGTCTGAAATCACGGCTGAGCAGGTAGCCCACCTGGCCAACCTCGCCCGAATCGACCTCAGTCCAGAGGAAATTCTGGGCATCACCGCAGAACTCGGCCAGATCGTCGACTCCGTGGCCAAAGTAAGCGCTGTTGCCACGCCGGATGTTCCGGCCACCAGCCACCCGGTGCCACTCACCAACGTTTTCAGGGAAGACGTCGTCGTTCCCTCGCTCACCGTTGAGCAGGCCCTGTCGGGCGCTCCTGAGCGCGATGGCGACAAATTCCGTGTTCCCGCAATTCTGGACGAGGACTAACAATGACCGAACTGATCAAGCACTCCGCCTCCGCACTGGCCGGGCTCCTCTCCTCAGGTGAGGTCAGCTCCGTTGAGGCGACCAAGGCACACCTCGACCACATCGAGGCCGTCGACACCGACGTGCACGCTTTCCTGCACATCGCAGGCGACGCAGCCCTCGCCACCGCAGCCCTCGTTGACGCACGCCGTGCCGCTGGTGAGAAGCTCGGCCCGCTCGCGGGCGTGCCGATCGCCATCAAGGACGTCCTGGCGACCAAGGACATGCCGACCACCTCTGGGTCGAAGATCCTTGAAGGCTGGATTCCGCCCTACGACGCCACGGTCGTCGCGCGCCTGCGTGCCGCAAACCTGATTCCCCTCGGCAAGACCAACATGGACGAGTTCGCCATGGGGTCATCCACAGAGCACTCCGCATACGGCCCCACCAGGAACCCCTGGAACCTTGAGCGCATCCCCGGCGGCTCCGGTGGCGGTTCCGCCGCTGCCGTCAGCGCGTTCGAAGCTCCGCTTGCCCTCGGCAGCGACACCGGTGGATCGATCAGGCAGCCCGCAGCCGTCACCGGTTCCGTCGGCGTCAAGCCCAGCTACGGCGGGGTGTCCCGCTACGGCGCCATCGCGCTGGCGTCATCACTCGACCAGGTCGGCCCCGTCTCCCGCACCGTCCTCGACGCTGCCATGCTGCACGATGTCATCGGCGGCCACGACCCGCTCGACTCGACCTCCCTCACCGACGCCTGGCCATCCATGACGGATGCCGCCCTCGCCGGTCTGAAGGACGGCGCGCTGAAGGGCGTGCGCGTCGGTGTCATCAAAGAACTCTCCGGTGCTGGCTTCCAGCCCGGTGTCACCCAGCGCTTCAACGAGACGCTGGCCATGCTGGCCGCTGCAGGCGCAGAGATCACCGAGGTCAGCACCCCTCACGTCGAGTATGCGGTTGCCGCGTACTACCTGATTCTCCCGGCTGAAGCCTCCAGCAACCTGGCGCGCTTCGACTCCGTCAGGTTCGGCATTCGGGTGAACCCCGAAGAGGGCTCACTCACGAGCGAGCGCGTCATGGCTGCGACCCGTGAGGCCGGCTTCGGTCCAGAGGTCAAGCGCCGCATCATCCTCGGTACATACGCACTTTCTGCGGGCTACTACGACGCGTACTACGGCAGCGCCCAGAAGGTTCGCACGCTCATCCAGCGCGACTTCGACGCAGCGTTCGAGAAGGTCGACGTCCTGGTGTCCCCGAGCGCGCCGACGACGGCATTCAAGTTCGGCGAGAAGCTCGAAGACCCGATGGCGATGTACCTGAACGACATCACGACGATTCCCGCGAACCTGGCCGGTATCCCCGGAATGGGACTTCCCATGGGCCTCGCGCCGGAGGACGGCCTGCCCGTCGGCCTGCAGGTCATGGCACCGGTTCGCCAGGACGCGCGTCTCTACACGTTCGGAGCCGCTGTCGAAGCACTGCTTGAGGCGAACTGGGGTCACACCCTGCTCAGCCAGGCGCCGTCACTGACGTCCATTGAAATGTTTGCCAGCGAAGAAGGGGCCCTCTAATGGCGAAGGCTGAATTGATGGACTACGACAAGGCCATCGAGCTGTACGAACCGGTACTCGGGTTCGAAGTACACGTCGAACTCAACACCAAGACCAAGATGTTCTGCGGCTGCGCAAACGAATTCGGCCAGGGTGCGAACACGAACACCTGCCCGACCTGCCTCGGCCTCCCCGGCGGCCTGCCCCAGGTGAACCAGAAGGCCATCGAGTCCAGCATCCGCCTCGGCCTCGCCCTTGGTTGCGAGATCGCGGAGAGCTCGCGGTTCGCACGCAAGAACTACTTCTACCCGGACACCGCGAAGAACTTCCAGACCTCGCAGTACGACGAGCCCATCGCCTTCAACGGATCGCTCACCATCGAACTGGCCAACGGCCGCCAGGTCACCGTCGACATCGAGCGCGCCCACATGGAGGACGACGCAGGCAAGCTCACCCACAAGGGTGGCGCGACGGGTCGCATCCAGGGTGCTGACTACTCGCTCGTCGACTACAACCGCGGCGGCGTTCCGCTCGTTGAGATCGTCACGCGCATGATCGAGGGCGGCGAGGCTGACTCCCCGGAGATCGGCAAGACCTACGTCGCCGCCGTGCGCGAGATCGTCAAGGCACTCGGCGTGTCGAACGCCCGCATGGAAGAGGGAAACGTGCGTTGCGACGCCAACGTCTCCCTGCGCCCGCGCGGTTCCAACGTGCTCGGCACGCGCACGGAGACCAAGAACGTCAACTCGCTTCGTTCCGTCGAGCGTGCGGTTCGCTACGAGATCCAGCGTCAGGCTGCCGTGCTCTCCGCCGGTGGCACCATCACGCAGGAGACCAGGCACTGGCACGAAGACACCGGACGCACGTCGGCCGGTCGTCCGAAGTCGGATGCCGATGACTACCGTTACTTCCCGGAACCAGACCTGCTGCCCGTCGCGCCGTCGCGCGAATGGGTCGAGGAACTGCGCCTGACCCTGCCGGAGCCCCCTGCGGAACGCCGCAAGCGCCTGCAGGCCGACTGGGGCTTCGCAGCACTCGAGTTCCAGGACGTCGTCAACTCCGACCTCCTCGACGTCGTCGAGGCCACCGTCGCCGCTGGTGCCCCAGCGCAGTCCGCACGCAAGTGGTGGACCGGCGAGATCGCCAGGCTCGCCAACGCGCAGGGCGTTACCCCTGATTCCCTCGTCGAGCCGGCGCAGGTTGCCGCGCTCATCGAACTCGTTGAGGCCGGCACGCTGACCGACCGCCTCGCCCGTCAGGTGCTGGAGGGCGTCATCGCCGGAGAGGGCACCCCGACAGAGGTCGTCGCCTCTCGTGGTCTCGCTGTTGTTTCAGACGATGGCGCGTTGATCGCCGCCATTGACGAGGCTCTCGCGAGCCAGCCCGACGTGCTTGCGAAGATCCAGGATGGCAAGGTGCAGGCCGCCGGCGCCGTCATCGGCGCTGTCATGAAGGCTATGAAGGGTCAGGCAGATGCCGCTCGCGTGCGCGAGCTGGTGCTTGAGCGCGCTTCGGCCGCCGTCTAATCATGATCAGGAAGCGCGACAAGTCGGCAGGGTCCGCCGCTGAACCGAACCCCGCAGCAGACGGACAGGAATCGGCATCCGCTGTGGTGTTCGGTGTTGGCGCCCAGGTGATCGTGCGGCTGGACCGGAGTGTATATCCGGATTCGACCGTGCAGGACCCGAGCGCTGTCATCGTGGCTTCGGGCGACATGACCGGCGGTGGGCTGTTCGCTCCGACGTCCATTCGCGACGCTGTCTGGGTGGTTGAATTCGACGAGCCGTTTTACGCGCTCGACGGGTCAGGACCGTTCGAGACGGCACGCGTGGCGTCCAGCTCTCTGTCGGCTGCACCGGAATGGCACGCGCCGTGAATGCAATGTCTGCGCGGTCTCCCTCGAAGTCTGAGATCAGGCGCTGGCGCCGCTACCTGGCCGATGAGCAGGCAGAGGCCGCCGTGTATCGCGATCTTGCCGGTCGCCGCTCAGGTGAAGAACGCGAGATCTTGCTCGCCCTCGCCGAGGCGGAGGGTCGACACGAGGCGCACTGGCGTGAACTGCTCGGCGACCAGGTAGGACCAGAGCGCCCAGGCGCGCTTCGTACCCGCATGCTGGGGTTCCTCGCGCGTCGATTCGGGTCGGTGTTCGTACTGGCTCTTGCCCAGTCGGCAGAATCCCGGTCGCCGTACACGGCTGACGTCGATGCAACGGATGCCATGGCTGCCGACGAGCGCATCCACGAAGAGGTCGTGCGCAGCCTGGCTGCGCGCGGCCGAATGCGGCTCTCAGGCACGTTCCGTGCGGCTGTCTTCGGCGTCAACGACGGACTCGTCAGCAACCTGGCGCTCGTTCTCGGTATTGGGGCGACCGGCGTGCCTGCTGCGACGATCCTGTTCACCGGCATCGCCGGCCTGCTGGCCGGTGCGCTGTCGATGGGTGCGGGGGAGTACGTTTCCGTGCGATCGCAGCGGGAACTTCTGGAGGCATCCACTCCGAACCCAGCGACGAGGGAGATCCTGCCGCACCTCGACCTGGAAGCCAACGAACTCACGCTGGTTTACCGCGCCAGGGGCATGGCCCCAGATGAAGCAGCGAAGCATGCTCGTGAAGTATTGCTCGCGGTCGCCATCCAGACTGGGCCGATCAGCACTGCCGGCCTCGCCTCGCCCGATGAAGATCCCATCGATGAGCACGAAGCGATCGGCAACGGGCTGAGCGCTGCCATCTCCAGCTTCTGCTTCTTCGCCTCCGGCGCCCTGCTGCCCGTGCTGCCGTACCTGTTCGGTCTTGACGGACTCGCAGCCATCGTCGTGGCATCCGTGCTGGTGGGTCTCGCCCTGCTCGCCACCGGTGCTGTCGTCGGAGTGCTCTCCGGTGCCCCGCCGCTCAAGCGCGCCATCCGGCAGTTGCTGATCGGATTTGGTGCAGCGGCCGTCACCTACGTTCTCGGCCTGTTGTTCGGAACGACCGGCATCTAGCGACTGCAGCCCCTGGGTTTCGTGCTCGTCGAGCGTGACGCCCAGGGGCTGTTCATCACCCAGCTGTTTCCATATGCTGTGGCCAGGATGCTTTTGGCCTGCGGCAGAGAGGCAACACTGGTGACAGTTGAGACGCCGGCACTCCGGTTGACGGGACTCACGAAGGCGTTCGGCGCGCTGCAGGCCGTCGATCACCTCGACCTCGACATCGCGGCCGGTGAGTTCTTCTCGATGCTCGGCCCCTCAGGGTCTGGCAAGACCACCGTGCTGCGCCTGATCGCCGGGTTCGAGCAACCGACCAGCGGCACCATCGAGCTGTTCGGCCAGGATGTGACGTCGAACGCGCCGTTTGACCGTGATGTGAACACGGTCTTCCAGGACTATGCGCTTTTCCCACATATGAACGTCGTGGACAACGTTGCCTATGGGCTGCGGGTGCGCGGCGTTGGGAAGAAAGAGCGCAGGGCGCGTGCCATGGAAGCCCTGGAGAAGGTGCGGCTGGGCACATTCGGCGACCGCAAGCCGTCGCAGCTTTCCGGCGGACAGCGCCAGCGGGTCGCCCTGGCGAGGGCAACCGTCGTCGCCCCCAAAGTGCTGTTGCTCGACGAGCCGCTGGGCGCACTTGACCTGAAGCTGCGTGAACAGATGCAGGTCGAGCTCAAGGAGATTCAGCGCGACCTGGGGATCACCTTCGTCTTCGTCACCCATGACCAGGAGGAAGCGCTGACGCTCAGCGACCGGATCGCCGTGTTCAACGACGGGAAGATCGAGCAGCTTGGTACCCCCGCAGAGATCTATGATCGTCCGGCGTCTCCGTTCGTCGCCAGGTTCGTCGGCACGTCAAACATCTTCACCGATGTGATGTCGCAGCAGCTGCTCGGGCGCGCTGGCACTCACTCGGTGCGACCGGAGAAGGTGACCGTCGGCCGGGCTGGGGCAGCCCAGGTGACTGATCGGAGCGCGGCAGGGACCCTCGCAGAAGTCATCTACGTGGGAAGCGGCACGCGGCTCATCATCGACCTCGATGCGGGGCAACGGGTGACCGCTCTTGAGCAGAACGATACCCACCGGGTGGGGGAAGACCAGCGCGGAGAGCGCGTGAATGTGGGGTGGAACGATCGTGACGTCGTGGTCCTGGTGGCCGCCGACATCTCCGAACCTCATTCTGCAACCGAAGCCGTCCCTCCTCCTGCACTGACCCATCAAGAGAACTGACCCATCAAGAGAACTGACCCATCAAGAGAACTGCTGCATCACGAAAACTGACCCATCGAACAATGGAGAACGCAATGAAACGGCACACAGCACACCGCACGTCATCTGCACTCATGAGCGGCCTTGCACTGGCGTCCGTCGCAGCGCTTCTCACCGCCTGCGGTACGTCAGGCGGAACATCGAGCGAAACTGCGGCGATGACGGAGCTCGGCGAGAACGAAGAGTCCGTCTCCATCCTCGCCTGGCCCGGCTACGTCGAAGACGGCAGCAACGATCCCAGCGTCGACTGGGTGAGCGCGTTCGAGGAAGACACGGGATGCGCGGTCACCACCAAGACGTACGGTACCTCCGACGAGGCGTTCAACCTGATGAAGACCGGCGAGTACGACGTTGTCGCCGCATCGGGCGACGCGTCGCTCCGGCTGGTGGCCGCTGGCGACGTCGCACCCGTCAACACCGACCTCATCCCGAACTACGAGGGCATCTACGACTTCCTGAAGATGCAGTCGTGGAACAGTGTTGACGGCGTCTCATACGGCATCCCGCATGGCTACGGAGCCAACCTCCTCATGTACAACACGGAAGTGGTGAGCCCGGCCCCCACCTCGTGGGACGTCGTCTTCGACAAGTCGTCCGACTATGCAGGCAAAGTCACCGCCTATGACTCACCTATCTACATAGCGGATGCCGCCGTCTACCTCATGGCTCACCAGCCAGACCTCGGCATCGAGAACCCGTATGCCCTTGACGAGACGCAGCTCGCCGCAGCAGTTGACCTGCTCAAGCAGCAGCGCCCGAATGTCAGCGAGTACTGGTCTGACTACCTCAAGGCGATCCAGGCATTCGAGACCGGCGATTCCGTCGTCGGCACCACCTGGCAGGTCATCAAGAACTCACTCGCCGAGGGAACGCCGGCTGACGTCGTCCTCCCAGACGAGGGAGTGACGGGGTGGTCTGACACCTGGATGATCGCATCGAAGGCGAAGAGTCCCAACTGCGCCTACGCGTGGCTGAACTACATGGCTAGCCCGGAGGCGAACGCGCAGGCGACGGAGTACTTCGGTGAGGCACCGTCGAACCAGGCGGCCTGCGACTTCACGACGAACCCAGACCAGTGCGAGCTCTTCCACGCCGGCGATGAAGAGTACGCCTCGAAGATCTGGTACTGGTCAACACCCATCGCGGAGTGCCTGGATGGACGAACGGATGTCACGTGCACCGACTACTCCGCATGGACGACGGCCTGGCAGGAGATCAAGGGCTAGCGGGCCAGGCGAGCACAGGCTCATGAGTGCCGATCGGTCCTCCGCCCTGGTCGCGGTTCCTGTGCCACGGGATTCGCTGGCCAGACGGGGATCGATTTTCCTGAGCAAACACCCGCGGGTGCGGTTGACGCTGCTGATCACCGCGCCGCTGTTCTGGCTCGGCCTGGTCTACGTCGTCGCTCTGGCAGCGTTGCTCATCACAGCGCTCTGGACGGTCGACAGTTTCACCGGGCAGATCTCACAGACCTGGACACTCGACAACATCATCACCGTGCTGACCGGGCAGCTGTACCAGGTGGTGACAGTTCGCACGGTGGGTGTCGCGCTCCTCGTGACGCTCATCGACGTGGCGATCGCCCTGCCCATCGCGTTCTTCATGGCGAAGGTGGCCAGTTCGCGCATGCAGCGCATCCTGGTGGTCGCGGTGCTGATGCCGCTCTGGGCCAGCTATCTCGTCAAGGCCTACGCGTGGCGCTCCGTGCTCTCCCAGGACGGCATCTTCGAATGGCTGGTCGCGCCGTTTGGCGGAGAGACCCCTGGCTACGGCCTGACCGCCACCATCATCACGCTGTCGTACCTGTGGCTGCCGTACGTCATTCTGCCGATCTATGCCGGACTGGAACGCGTGCCTGACTCACTGCTTGAGGCGTCGGGCGACCTGGGCGGCAAGACGTGGTCGACGCTCAGGCTGATCGTGCTGCCGATGATCTGGCCGGCCATCATTGCTGGCTCGATCTTCAGTTTCTCGCTGTCGCTCGGCGACTACATCACCGTTAATATCGTCGGCGGCGCCAACCAGATGCTGGGCAATCTCGTCTACTCGAATGTCGGTGCGGCCAACAACCTGCCCCTCGCTGCAGCAATCGCCCTCATCCCGATCGTGATCATCTTCGGGTACCTGGCCCTGGTTCGCCGCACCGGTGCCCTCAACAACCTCTAGGAGACTCTCGTGCGACTCAGCCGTCCGTCCAGGGTCATCCTGGGCGCTGTCACCGTGGTGATCCTCTTAGTCATCTACCTGCCGCTGGCCGTGGTCCTGATCAACTCGTTCAGCACCAGCCAGAACCTCACCTGGCCGCCCCCAGGCCTGACCCTTGAATGGTGGGGCAAGGCGTTCCAGAGCCAGGGTGCACTGGATGCCGTGGTGACGAGCCTGCAGGTCGCGGTGTTGGCGACGGCAGTGTCGCTGGTGCTTGGCACCCTCATCTCCCTCGGCCTGCAACGATTCGAGTTCTTCGGTCGTGATGCCATCAGCCTGCTGGTCATCCTGCCGATCGCGTTGCCGGGAATCATCACTGGTCTCGCGCTCAACAACGGATTTCGTACGATCCTCGGGATTCAGCTGTCGGTCGTCACGGTCGTCATCGCTCACGCCACCTTCTGCATCGTGACGGTGTTCAACAATGTGATCGCGCGCCTTCGCCGGCTGGGTACCAATTTCGAAGACGCCAGCGCCGATTTGGGCGCTGGCCTGTGGACCACGTTCAGGCTGGTGACGTTCCCGCAGCTACGGTCGGCGCTTTTAGCCGGGGGACTGTTGGCGTTCGCCCTCAGCTTCGACGAGATCATCGTGACGACGTTCACCGCCGGTTCAGGGGTCACCACATTGCCAATCTGGATCCTGAACAACCTGTTCAGGCCCAACCAGGCGCCGATCGTGAACGTCATAGCCGTCGTGATGGTCCTGGTCTCCATCATTCCGATCTATGTCGCCCAGCGCCTGGCCGGTGCTGAACGGATGACGCGCTAGCGCTGGCGGTCGTCTAACGCTGGCGGTCGTCTAACTCCGGCGGTCGTCGCGCCCCGTCAGGGCGAGCAGGCGTGACTGGAGCGGGGCATCGTCTGGCAGTGGAATCGGAGAATCGAACAGGCCACTGGCCTCCAGGGTGTCCTTCTGTGGCACGAACACCGACCACACGGCCTCGACGAGCGCGTGGTCGAGCTGTTCATCCGCCCCGCTGGCGCGCGCCAGGTCCCAGCTGTGGATGGTGACATCCGACACCTGTTCGCTCAGGTAGTCCGCAACGCTCACGGTCCCGTATGAGAGCTGAACGTCCGCTTTTAATGGCGTTGACTGCCAGGCCTCCGTGGCCAGCGCAGAGTAGGTGTGCCATTCGGCGCTGAGGTCCGGGCCGAGCGGGCGCAGCTGACGGCGGGCCTCGATGATCGAGGCTCCCGCCAGGAGCGGCGGAATCCACTGTTGCTCCTGCACGACGTGCCGCACCAGGTCGCGCACGGTCCACAGGGTGTCGGGAGTGGGAGCATCCCAGTCGGTTATTGCCGCTACCCGTTTGCTGAACTCTGCGTGGGCCTTCTTCTGCAGTTCGAGCCAGTTGAAATCGGTGATGACGGTCATGTGCTGCTCCTCGTACTCATTCACTGCTGGTGATCCAAAGCTGGTGATGAAGAATGCAAGCGACCGGGCACCCGCACTATTCCGTCAGCATTGCCCATTAAGGTCGGAATGTGAGCAAACAAGACGGCAGAGGCAGACAGGTCTCAGATTCAGCCGTCGACGACAGCACGGCGACGGTTCTCCACATCGATATGGATGCCTTTTTCGCCTCAGTCGAGTTGCTCGCGTACCCAGAGCTTCGAGATAAGCCGGTCATCGTCGGCCACCGTGGCGGTCGTTCCGTTGTCACTGCCGCGAACTACGTGGCCAGGCGATATGGCGTGAACTCCGCCATGCCGATGTCGATGGCGCTCCGTCGCTGCCCGGCCGCTGTCGTGCTCGAACCGCACATGGAGCGGTACAAGGATTACTCCAACCGCGTCATGAAGATCTTCGGCGACATCACCCCGCTCGTCGAACCGCTCAGCATCGACGAGGCATTTCTCAGCGTTGCCGGCTCCCGGCTGGTGCACGGGTCTCCGGCTGAGATCGGTGCGCTCATCCGTCGTCGAGTCGAAGCTGAGACGGGACTGACCTGTTCGGTTGGCGCGGCATCCACTAAATTCGTCGCGAAGCTGGCCTCGAGTATGGCCAAACCCAACGGCTTGCTCGTCGTTCCTCACGACGACACCGTCGCCTTCCTGCATCCGTTGCCTGTTTCAGCGCTGTGGGGAGTCGGGGCTGCAACGGAGCAGTCGCTGACGCGCCTCGGACTCCGCACCGTCGGGGACCTCGCCCAGACGCCGTTGTCAGTGTTGACGTCTGCGGTGGGTGAGGCCTCCGGCAGGAAGCTTCACGACCTGGCGTGGGGGAGGGACCCCCGGTCTGTGACGGTGGAACGCGAAGAGAAGAGCATCGGGCACGAGATCACCTTCGAACACGACGTGACCGACACGGCACGGCTGCGCAGCGAGATTCTGCGCCAGTCCGATGAGGTTGCCGCTCGGCTGCGGCGAGGTGGACTTGTGGCAAGGACGGTCGTGCTCAAACTGCGCTACGCCGATTTCAGTACCGTCACGCGGTCGCGCACGTTGGCGGAGTCGACGAATGTTGGGCGCCGCATCTCTGAGGAAGCGCAGGCCAGCTTCGAGACGCTCGCCGCTCGCGGAATTCGGGTTCGATTGATTGGCGTGCGCGTCGAGCAGCTGTCCGAAGAGGGCAGCCAGGGGTTCAGCCTGTGGGACCCTGATGATGATTGGCGTGAAGCAGAGCTGGCCGTCGATTCGGTCACCGAACGGTTCGGCCGCGGCATGATTCGCCCAGCGTCACAGCTCGGCGGCGGCAACCCCAGAAAAACACCCCCTTCACCGGGGCCTTAGTCGGGGTACCCTTGCCTCATGACGAATCTCGCCTTGAAGCTAGCTGAAAACGCACGCTCGATCGGTGTCTCATCCGCGTATGGAGAGGCCGTGCAGATTGAGGGCGTCACCGTGGTCCCTGTTGCTCTTGTCCAGTACGGATTTGGTGCTGGCGGCCAGGACGCTGGGGACCAGAACTCCGAGAAGGCTGACGGTTTCGGGGGCGGCGGCGGTGGCGGAGTGTCGATCCCGCTCGGTGTCTACATCAAGCACGGTACGTCGGTACGATTCGACCCGAACATCATCGCGTTGCTGGCCGTCGGTATTCCCTTTGTCTGGGTCGCCGGCCGCGGGCTCGCTCGCGTGATCCGCGCTATCAAGCGCTAGCCAGGCGCGTCAGGTCTCCCTGGGCTTGAACATCCGCTGCCGGCGCTGACGGAGCTGTCTTTCGACGAGAACGACCAGAAAACTGGTCGCACCGTCAGAAGGGAAAGCGTCGTGTCCTTCGACTCAACCCGGTCGTCACAGGGCGCGCCAGAGCCTGAGGTTCGCACGACGGCTGGGGTGCTGCGCGGAAGGCGCGAGGCTGGACTGGCTGTCTTCCGCGGCGTCGCGTATGCACAGCCGCCGGTTGGTGCACTTCGATTTGCCGCCCCGCAGCCGGTACGAGGCTGGGCGGGGGTGCGGGCGGCTGTCGAGTACGGTCCACCGCCGCCGCAGCCCGGCGGCCTGTTCGGGACGGACGGGCTCGCGCAATCGGCTGCGGGCGATGACTGGCTTTCGGTCAACGTCTGGTCGCCAGATCCTGGCCGCAATGCTGCCCTGCCCGTGATGGTGTGGATCCCCGGCGGCGGCTACGTGATCGGAGCGTCCAGGTTGCCGGAGTTCGATGGCGCACGGCTGGCCGCTGCCGGCGTCGTCGTGGTGACGCTCAACTATCGCTTGGGTATGGAGGGCTTCGCGCAGATTGACGGTGCGCCGGCCAATCGCGGCCTGCTCGACCAGGTCGCCGCGTTGCAGTGGGTGCACGACAACATCTTCGCCTTCGGCGGGGACCCGGATCGGATAACCATCTTCGGCCAGTCGGCAGGCGGCGGATCGGTCGCCGCCCTGCTGGCTATGCCGCGAGCGGCAGGGCTCTTTCGCCGCGCAATCGCCCAGAGCGTGCCTGGGACGTTCTTCTCGCCGGAACTCGCCGCCGATATCACTGGCGCCTGCGCAGCTGAGCTTGGAGTGCCTCCCACGGTGGCCGGCCTGTCCGCGGTTGCCCCGTCGCGGCTGCCCGCCGCGGGCGAGGCCGTCGCGGCGAAGATCGGCCGATGGCGGGATCGCTGGGGTCCGATCGCCCTCCGGCCCATCCCGTTCGCACCCGTCGTCGACGGCGACGTGCTGCCGGCTACGCCATGGGAGGCGTTGGTCAGCGGTGCCAGCCGGGATGAAGACCTGCTCGTCGGCCACGTCCGCGACGAGCATCGGCTGTTCAGCCTGATTGACGGCGTGCTCGGCCAGGTGACTGAGGAGCAAGCTGAGACTGCCCTGCGCACGCTGGCCCCCGACCCTGACGGCGCCCGCCGCTACCGTGAGGCTTTCCCAGACGCCGGGCCTGAGGAGCTGTATGAACTGGTCAACGGTGACTGGTTGTTCCGCATGCCGACGCTTCACCTCGCCACTGCTCACGCCGTCGCCGGCGGCCGGACCTATCTCTACGAACTGACGTGGGCTTCCCCGGGGATGGGCGCCCTCGGCGCCTGCCATGGCCTCGACGTTCCGCTGGTCTTCGGCAACCTGAGCAGCGGCCAGCCGGCCATGCTGATTGGGGATGCCCCCTCAGTGCAGGTGGAGGCGGAGGCGCTGTCTGCTCGAATCCGCGCCGCCTGGACGGCGTTCGCCACCAATGGCGACTCAGGCTGGCCCACGTACGACACTGAGCATCGGCTCGTTCAACTCCTCGATACCAGCCCGGCCGTCACCGCCTACCCTGAGGAGGCCTCCCGGCTGCTGTGGGAGCATCACAGCTTCCCGGCGCTACCGCTAATCGATCGGTAGCACGTCACAGCGGATGTCTGCTGCTCTCTCGTCACGCGGCACGCCATAACCCCGCGCGGTTACCGGTTTCGGGTTCGTGGGCCGAAGCGTGCCCAGAGGCGACCACGCCATCCGGGTCGTGGCGTCAGGAAGCGTGGCCAGCGCCATGGTCCGCGTACCGGCAGTCCCTTGAGGATTCGACGTCGCCTCAAGGTGAACGCGCGCAGCAGCAGCACCATGAGTCCGGCAAGAACCAGCAGGATCACGGTCACTCGGCAGGCCTCGATCGACGGGCACACTGCTCCACTGCCCGGATTTGTCCCATAGCTCGATTCTAGGCGGGGCTATAATCGAGGTGAACACGGGAGTCCGGTGAGCCGGGCTGAGAGGAAGCTTCTCAAGCTTCGACCGTCGAACCTGATCTGGATCATGCCAGCGCAGGAAGGCTTCTCTAACCCGTGCCCTGTATTAATCTACGGAAAGGGCACGATCAGTGCATTCATCACCCACCCTCCCGGCTGTCCCCGGCGCTAACAAGCCGACGAGAAGCTATCGATGGCGCGTCGTCGACATCGTCGTAGCCAGTGTGATCGGCGTCGCCAGTGGTCTCATCTTCGTGATCTGGAACCAGGCATCCAACCCACTCAGCGGACTCTTGCAACCGGTGCTTCCCGGCCTCCAGGCACTCCTCGGTGGCGGCTGGCTCTTCGCCGGCGTGCTCGGCGGCCTCGTGATTCGCAAACCGGGCGCGGCCATCTACACCGAGCTGCTCGCTGCAGTGGTGTCGACACTCGTCGGCAACCAATGGGCGGCTCTCACGCTCGTCTCCGGCGTCGTGCAGGGACTGGGTGCGGAGCTCGTCTTCGCCCTGTTCCTGTATGCCAACTACCGGGTCTATGTCGCCGTTCTCGCGGGAGCAGGCGCAGGGCTCGCACTCGCCATCAATGACCTGGTGCTGTGGTACCCAGGATCTGCGTCTATCTTCGCCACCATCTACACGGTGTCTGCGATCGTGTCCGGCGCGGTGATCGCCGGCTTCCTGTCCTGGCTGGCCGCCAGAGGCCTGGCTCGCACCGGCGCCCTGAGCCGCTTCGCTTCCGGCAGGGAGGCCGGGAAGTTGGTGTGATGACGAGGTTGAATCACCCCACTGTCAGCGGCGCTGGCGTCTCCGTGCAGGCTAGTGGCTGGGGCTGGCGCCATGCCGGTCGTTCGGCCTGGGCGCTGTCAGGGGTCGACTTCCGCATCGAGCCCGGAGAGAAGGTGCTGCTGCTCGGCACATCCGGTGCCGGTAAGTCGACGCTCATGCAGGCCATGGCCGGTGTGCTGGGCGGCGATGAGGAGGGCGAGGAGCGCGGAGAGCTTCGCCTCGACGGCCTCGACCCTCGGGCACGGCGCGGAGTCGCAGGCCTGGTGCTCCAGGATCCTGATTCCCAGGTGATCCTCGCCCGCGTTGGCGACGACGTTGCGTTCGGCTGCGAGAACCTCGGCGTGGAACGCGACGAGATCTGGCGCAGGGTCAACGACGCCGTAGAGCTGGTCGGGCTCGACCTGCCCTTGTCCCATCCGACGTCACGGCTGTCAGGGGGACAGAAGCAGCGCCTGGCCTTGGCCGGGGTACTCGCCATGCAACCGGGACTCGTCCTGCTCGATGAACCAACGGCCAATCTCGATCCGTCTGGCGTACGTGAGGTGCGTGATTCTGTCGCGCGTGTCGTGGAGCGCACGAACGCCACGCTCATCGTGATCGAGCACAGGGTCTCGGTCTGGCAGGACCTCGTCGACCGGGTGATCGTGCTGGATGCCGGGGCCGGCGTCGTGGCTGATGGCACGCCGGGCGACGTGTTGGGCGCAGAGGGCCAACGCCTCGCGGCCAGCGGCGTCTGGGTGCCCGGCATCCCGCATGCGCGTCTCACCCGTAGTCCTCTCGCAGAACGCGCACGCCGCGAGCCGTTGATGACGTGCGAATCCCTGTCGATCGCGCGCACGAAAGACGCGATCGTTCAAGGCGGAATCGACCTGAGCGTCACCGCCGGTGAAGTGCAGCTGATCACCGGGGAGAACGGCGTCGGCAAGTCGACGCTTGCCCTGACCATTGCCGGACTTTTGAAGCCGGCCGCCGGCCGGGTGCGCGCTTCGTCGTCCTTTGCGGACGGGGCGGGCGCCGAACCGATCAGGTGGTCCTCCACGCAACTGCTCCCGCGGATCGGCACGGTGTTTCAGGATCCGGAACACCAGTTCGTGGCCAGCACGGTGCGTGCGGAGCTCGCCGTCGGTCCGCGCCGGCTGAAGCTCAGCCAGGCACTCATCGACTCACGTGCCGGTGAGCTGTTGGAACGGCTCCGGCTGTCGCACCTCGCGGAGGCGAATCCGTTCACGCTCTCCGGAGGAGAGAAGCGACGGCTTTCTGTCGCGACAGTGCTGGCCAGCCAGCCCCAGCTGCTGGTGCTCGATGAGCCGACCTTCGGGCAGGACTTCCGCACCTGGCAGGAAATCGTGGCGCTGTTGGCCGGCCTGGCCGACGAGGGAACCGGGATCATCGCGGTCTCGCACGACGCCGACCTCATCGAGGCGCTGGCCGATCGCGTCTTCACCCTGGAGAGCACCAGCCCTGCGGCGCGGCCGGACACTGGATCGCCGTTCCCCCTGCGCACTGCGAGGTCGGCGACATGACGGACATCCTCACGCCGGAACGAACTGACCTGGCCATCACCCGGATCAACCCTGTCGCCAAGCTCGCCGCGTCACTGCTTTTGGCCGGTGTGCTCGTGCTGACCATTGATTGGGTCTCCGCCGCGGTCGCACTGGCCTGCGAGGCCGTGCTCTTCTTCTTCGCTGGTGTTTCATTCAAGACATTCATGCTGCGCACGCTGCCCATCTGGATCGCAGCTCCGGCCGCAGCGGTGACGACGCTGCTCTACGGGCAGGCATCCGGCACGCTGTATTGGTCATTCGGATTCGTGCAGGTCACCGACGGCTCGATCGACCTGGCCATCGCGACGCTGCTTCGCATCCTGGCCATCGGCTTGCCCGCTGTCGTGCTCTTCATCACGGTCGACCCAACGGACCTGGCCGACGGCCTTGGCCAGGTCGTCAAGCTCCCCGCCCGATTCGTGCTCGGTGGCCTCGCCGGTCTTCGCCTTGTTGGCCTGTTCCTCGAAGACTGGCGTGCGCTTGAACTGGCCAGGCGGGCACGTGGCGTGGCTGACGGGTGGGCGCTTGCCCGCCTCGGCAGCCAGGCATTTGCCCTGCTGGTGCTCTCGATCAGGCGCGGCAGCAAGCTCGCAACGGCGATGGAAGCGCGCGGGTTCGGGGGAGACACCCCCCGCAGCTGGGCACGTGAATCGACGTTCGGGGCCAGGGAATGGGGCCTGGTCGGAATCGGTGGGCTGGTCGCGGCCATCGCCGTGACGGCCGCAGTCGCGAGCGGAAGCTGGAACTTTGTTCTCGGTTAGAAGTGAGGCTGCCCCGCCCCTGTGGCTCACGCCGTCGGCAACTGTCCGTCGGATTCAGCACGACATTTCGGAGGCAGGGGCGAGTGCCGTCGTTCTCATCGACGGACCAAGCGGGGCAGGCAAGAGCACTCTGGCCGACTATCTGGTCGCGACCTGGCGGGGTGCTGCGGTACCCCAGCTGGTGCGGCTCGATGACATCTACCCTGGCTGGAACGGCCTGGATGCAGCCGCCGAACAGGTGACTGCAAGACTCCTGCGCCCGCGGCGTGCGGGCGAGCCTGCGGGCTGGCAGCGCTGGGACTGGACGACGGGAACCGCAGCGGAGTGGCATCCGGTCGATGCTGCACGGCCGCTGATCGTCGAAGGCTGTGGAGCACTGGCCCGCGCGAATGCGCCTGTCAGCGACATCCGAATTTGGCTCGATGCCGATGAACGCTCACGCAAGGAGCGCGCGTTACTGCGCGACGGGGGCGCTTTCGACGCCTACTGGGACCAGTGGCAGGCAGAGTGGGACACGTACTGCCGCCGCGAGAACCCCACTGATGTGGCGACAGCTCGCCTGTACTCAACGGGTGCAGTCGAGGCCGCTCGGGACTAGGTTGGTGCCATGACAAGTCCTGACTCAGAAGCCACTCGCTACATTGCAGAGTTCATCGACGGTCCGCTTGAAGGGCAGGTTGACTCGCGCGTCTTCCTGCACGGGAAGCACCAACCACGCATCAGCATGATCGCTGCCGTTGAAGGCCTGGAATCCGTGTTCTGGTACGACGAAGTCGACAGCAGGGATGTGCAGGGAGAGCTGCACGTGCGTTACTCCTTCGATGCCAGCGACAGTGACCCTGTGGCCGCTGACGAAGACGAAGAGCTCGAATACCCGTAACGGTGTGCGTAGGCCGCTGTGTGGGCTGCTGTGTGGGCTGACCCCGGCCGGCTCGCCCTAGTTCGAGCGCGAGTCGATGAGCGCACCGATCATCGGGATCGGGTTCAGCAGTCGCCAGCCCAGACCCGGATCGGTCAATGACCCGTCGAGAACCAGGGGAGACGAGACAGTCGTCTCGCCAACGGCGACAGCAATGCGCCCGACACGAGCCCCCGACCGTCCCGTCGCAATCGCATCGACGGCGATATCGGGTGCCGGAGTCGCTGCTGCGAGCCACCCCACCTCGGTCTTGGGCGTTGCGACGACGCCAGACGCCGTTTGGCCCCATGGGGTGTCGAAGGTGACGTATGTCTCGCCCTCCGCGAGGATCGGCAGGGCGCCGACCCCGGCGCGGGCACTGGCCATCAGCGCCGTCAGGTCAGCCGTGAGCGTGTCGTAATCCGGTTCGCCGATGATCGCCCCAGCAAAACTGTACATGGCATCTCCAGCGCCATCAGTGCCAGAGCCGGCCGTCGCCGTGAGGTCGACCGTTCCCGTGAGATCCACCGTGCCGGTGAACAGGAAACAGACGCCGGCGGCATCCGTATAACTGCGTGAAATGCCGGTCACCCCTTCGTCTGCGAGGAATGAGGTGGTGTTCTCCACACCACGCACGCCGGCGAGGGTGGATGCCGGGTTCGCGAGGATGTCGTTGATGAGCGGTTGGGAGGCCGCGAGGGCGGCCAGCCGCGCGAGGTCGGTTCCGGTGCCTGCGCTGTCGTCGTGCAGGCCGTTGGTGTCGACGACGGTGATGCCGGTGAGATCGTGCTCAGCGAGCCAGTCAGCGGCGGCGGCGAGGTATGCGTCGACAGAGCCGAACGCCCACCGTGCGAGCGTGTCGGCGTGGTTGTTGCTAGACCCGAGGATCATGGCCTCAAGAACCTCACGCTCGGTCCAGGTCTCGCCGATGAACAGCGAGACGGTTCTGGCGCCGTCCCTGTTGTACGCGACGTAGTCGGCGAAGTCATCTGGGGTGATCGTGACGGCTGGCCCGTCGTCGCCGACGGTGAGCGGATGGGCGTCCAGCACGACGAGTGCCGTGACGATCTTCGTAGCGGATGCCATGGGCAGCGGCTCACTCTGGCCTCCGACAGCGATGGGCGTCGTCGCGCCAGGAGCGATGACGGCGCTGGTTCCGTTGACAGGTAGTACCGGCGGCGATGGATTGGCCGCTGTCGACGCGGGGGAAACCATGGTCGCGGTGGCTGCGGGCAGCGGGCCGATCAGGGTCGCAGGACCGTAGACACCGAGTGCGAGGATCAGGACTGTTCCGCCCAGGATGCCGAAGAATCGGCCAGGACGGAAGTTGCTCATGGCCTCAGGCTAACAAGGTGCAGGTCAGGCCCGGCCGAGCTCGTGCAGCCTGTCGTCAATGACTCCGGAGAAATGTGACGGCTGAGTGACCCGCGAGTGTTGGTCCCCGCAGACTCAGTCCCTGCGCGAGTCGATGAGCGCACCGACAACCGGGAGCGGGTTCGTCACTCTCCAGCCCAGTCCCGGATCGGTGAGCGTGCTGTCGAGGATCAGGGGGGAGGAGATCTCGTCGTCCCCAATGGTGACGGTCACGCTTCCTACCGGGTCCCCCGGACCGCCGGTGGCGATGTCGTCAAGGGTCACCTCCGGCCTCGGTAACCGGCCCGTGAACCATCCCAGCCGACTTTTGGTCGTGGCCACTACGCCAGAGGCGGTGTCGCCCCATGGGGTGTCGAACGTGACGTAACTGTCGCCCTCGGTGAGAATCGGCACTGTGCCGACCCCGGCGCGCGCGCTGGCCATCAGGGCCGTCAGGTCCACGGTGAGCGCGTCGTAATCCGGTTGGCCGATGATCGCTCCAGCGAAGCTGTACACGCCGTCTCCGTCGCCCACGGGGGTGGTGGATACCGTGGCGGTGAACAGGAAACAGACGCCAGCGGCATCCGTTCGACTGAGTGAAATGCCCGTGACGCCTTCGTTCGCGAGGAACGAGGTCGTGTTCGTCACTCCTGGCATATCGGCGAGGGCTGCCGCCGGGTCCGCGAGCATCTCGGTGATGGCTGGTTCGGATGCGGCGAGACTGGCGAGCCGAGCGAGGTTGGGTGCCGTGCCTGCGCTCTGGTCGTGCAAGCCGTTGGTGTCAACAACGGTGATACCCGTGAGGTCGTGCGCGGCGAGCCACGCTGCCGCCGCGGTGAGATAACCGTCTACGGAGCCGAAAGCCCACCGGGCGAGGAGATCGGCGTGGTTGTTGCTTGAGCCGAGGATCATGGCCTGGAGCATGTCACGCTCGCTCCAGGTTTCGCCGACGATCACGGCGACATTTCTGGCTCCGTCAGCTGCGTAGTAGGCGTAGTCGGCGAAATCCTCTTCGGTGATTGTGATGGCAGGGCCGTCTTCGTCTGGCTCCAGTGGGTGTGCGTCAAGCACGACGAGCGCCGTGACGACCTTTGTGGCGGATGCCATCGGCAGCGGCCCAGGCTGGCCAGCGGATGCGATGGGCGCGAAGGCGCCTGGCGCTATGACAGCGCTGGCTCCCGCGGTCGGCAGCGCGGGCGGCGAGGGGTTGGATGCGGCTGGCACGGGGGACTCCATCGTTGCCGTGGCAGCCGGGAGCGGGCCGATCAGGATGGCCGACCCATAGATGCTGACGGCCAGGACGAGGGTCGAGACGCACAGGATTCCCACGACCCGGCCAAGGTGAAAGCTGCTCATGGCGTCAGGGTAACCCTCAGGGCGACCAGGGGGTCAGGCCCAGCCGAGCTCGTGCAATCTATCGTCATTTATTCCGTAGAAATGACCGATTTCGTGCACCAGGGTGATGTGAATCTGATCGCGCAGTTCACCCAGATCGGCGGACACGTCGAGCAGCGGTTCCCGATAGAGGATGATGCGGTCTGGCATCTCGCCGAACCCATACTGGCCGCGCTCCGTGAGCGCGACACCGTCGTACAGTCCGAGCGTGTCGAGTGTGCCGTCTTCTGGCCGATCCTCGACGACGAAGATGAGGTTGTCGAGTCCGTCGACCATCTCGTCTGGAAGAAGATCGAGCTCATCTACGACGAGTCGTTCGAATTCTTCTGAATCGATCTGCAGCATCCGTTGTCGCCTCCTGATTTATTTCTAAACTTTGGAGACGCTGGACTTCATTGGGGTGAGTAACGGGGATTGAACCCGCGACCTCCTGGACCACAACCAGGCGCTCTGCCAACTGAGCTATACCCACCATGTTTGCTTTCTTCCTCTCGGTCGAAGGCAACTCAAGAATACTATTACAGTTTTTGACCGTACGTGGACACAACCTCGGCTGAGATGGCCTTTGCCTGGTCGCTTGTGGGCCCAGGATCCGCGACAAATACGGCTTTTCGGTAGTAAGCGAGCTCGCGAATTGATTCCAAAATATCTGCGAGAGCTCGGTGTCCGCCGTCTTTTGCGGGCGAGTTGAAGTACGCGCGGGGGTACCAGCGACGCGAAAGTTCTTTGATCGACGACACGTCGACGTTGCGGTAGTGCAGGTGCGAATCAAGGCGCGGCATGTACTGCGCGATGAATCCACGGTCGGTGCCGATCGTGTTCCCGGCCAGGGGAGCCTTCTGCTCTGCAGGAACGAACTTGAGGATGTACTCAATCACGCTGTATTCGGCTTCCGCGACGCTGACGCCATTCGGGATCTCCGTGATCAATCCCGACGTGGTGTGCATGTTGCGCACGAAGTCGCCCATGTTCTCCAGTGCCGAGTCATCCGGCTTGATCACGATGTTGATGCCGGGGTCGAGGATGTTGAGGTCGTAGTCGGTGATGACCACCGCAATCTCCACGAGTTCGTCAGATTTCAGGTCAAGCCCGGTCATCTCACAGTCGATCCAAACCAACCGGTCACTGCTATTTGTCATGGTTGGAGTCTACCGGGGGCCCATGACGCGCCAGCTTCCCGAGCGTATCTAGACTGGAAGGGCCGGTTCATCTTGATCGGTGAAAGCGGATGCGTTGAAAGGATTTCCCGTGGAGCTCACCCTATTTTCGTCGTCGTTCTGCGACCCGTGCATCCAAACGAGGACCGTGCTCGCCGAGGTTGAGCGCCTGGTGCCGAGCGCCCGTGTGCGCGTTGTCGATGTGGCCCTGAATAGCGAGGAATCCGAAGCTGCTGCCATCCGCTCGACGCCGACGGTGATCGTCACGAGCGACGACGGCAGCGAGGTTTTCAGGGCGGTTGGCGTACCGACGCTCGCCCAGGTGCTGGTTGCGGCGGCAAAGGCCGTTTGAGGCCTGCTGAAGTCGTTTCAGGCTGCACCCCCGTGCCTGACTGAGCAATCGGCGGCAGAATGCAGCTCATGGGTGACGTACCGCTCAATCCCGCGCTTCAGCTGACCGCTTCCGACTTTGTCGCAGCGCTCTGGCGGGAACAGTCCGACGCGGAGCGCGCGAAGTACGACAGGTACTTCAAGTTCGGAGCCGGAGAGTATGCAGAGGGTGACGTGTTCATCGGCGTGCGGATGGGCACAGTGTTCGCCCTGGCCACCGAGTATGCCGCGCTGCCTCTCGAGCAGATCGAAGCGTTGCTCGATGAGGACATCCATGAGGCGCGGGCAGGGGCACTGCGCATCATGGCGAACAAAGCCAAGGTGAAGAAGGTCGACGAGGAGACGCGCCTGCATCTCTATGAGCTCTATCTGCGCCGACACGATCGCATCAACAATTGGGATCTCGTCGACCTCGGTGCGTGGGACGTCGTCGGCGGCTGGCTGCGCGATCACCCCCGCGACGTGTTGTACCGCCTGGCCGAATCGGAGTCGCTCTGGGAGCGCCGAACCGCGATGCTCGCCACGCTCGCCTTCGTGCGCGGGGGAGACCTCGACGATGCGTACGCGATAGCCGAGCTGCTGCTTGGCGATTCGCAAGACATGGTGCAGAAGCCCATCGGCGCCGTGCTGCGCGCGGCCGGTGACCACGACAGGCCCCGCCTGCTCGCCTTTCTTGACGACCATGCGGCCACCATGCCGCGCGTGTCGCTGCGCTTTGCCATGGAGCACCTTGACGAGCAGACGCGCACGCACTACCTCGCGGCGCGAACCGGCTGAGGCGCTGGCGCGCGCCAACGAGGTGTGGCGGTGGGACATTCACCGGCATCCGTCTGCATGCGGCGGCCGCACGGTGGAACGACGGTGGAACGCTTGATTGGGTGCCCCCGGCAGGATTCGAACCTGCGACCAAGAGATTAGAAGGCTCCTGCTCTATCCCCTGAGCTACGGAGGCGGCAGGCCAATTCTATTACGAGCGGCCAGTGCGTCTCGCGCAGGGTCGTCCTCGACGGCCGGGGGAGTTTCCGGAGACGCCTGTAACCCGGGCGAGGCAACGGATTGATAGATTCGAGACATGCGAGAACTCCAGGCGCGAATCATCGCGGACCTCAACGTTGCCCCGACCATCGACCCAGCCGCGGAAATCCGTCGCCGGATCGATTTCCTGAAGGACTACGTCGTCACGACGGGCGCCAAGGGGCTCGTGCTGGGGATCAGCGGCGGACAGGACTCCTCGCTGGCTGGGCGGCTGTGCCAGCTGGCCACGGAAGAACTCACTCTTGCAGGCACGCCATGCACGTTCATCGCGGTGCGGCTGCCGTACAACACCCAACACGACGAAGACGACGCGCAGTTGGCGCTGTCGTTCATTCGCCCAGAGCGTTCGATCACGTTCAACATCCAACGCGGCGTCGACGGTATCGACGCCGAGTTCGCTGACGCCACCGGTGAGGAGTTGAGCGACTTCAACAAGGGAAACGTCAAGGCGCGCGCCCGGATGGTCGCCCAGTATGCGATCGCCGGCCAGTACGGCCTGCTCGTGGTCGGCACCGATCATGCCGCAGAAGCCGTGACGGGATTCTTCACCAAGTTCGGTGATGGCGGCGCAGACATCTTGCCGCTGTCCGGTCTGACGAAGCGCCAGGGCAAGCAGCTGTTGATGGAATTGGACTCGCCGGAGCGCCTCTACGTGAAGGTGCCGACGGCCGACCTGCTCGACGGCAACCCTGGCCAGACGGATGAGGCGAACCTCGGCATCACGTACAGCAACATCGACGCCTTCCTCGAGGGGCACGAGATCGACGCCGAGGTGGCGAAGGCCATCGAGCAGCGCTACCTCGCGACCGAACACAAACGCCGCACCCCAGCATCCCCAGCAGATTCCTGGTGGCGCTGACGTACGGCGTCTGTCGTTCGGTCGTACCGTTCGGCAGATGCCGACCGGTACGGCCGCTTCGTTAGTTGCTGGTGAGGGGCGTCGGCTGGGCGTCGGTCTCGGGAGCGGCTGTGGCCACCGGACGAACCTCGAGTGCCTGCACGTCGTCGAGGAGGCGCTGGGTCTCCGTCGATGGGTAGGCAGGGTCACGGGTGAATGCCACCGGTGCGGCGCCAGAGGCCAGCGGAGTCGCGAACTGGTCATGGTGCTGCTTGGCAACCCACGCGTCCTGCTCGGCAACGACCTTGGATTCGGGGATGGCGCTCTGCATCTTCCAGCGGTCAAGGTCGGCCTGGAAGATCTTGCGGGCGCGAGAGGGCTTCAGCTGCCAGTCGAGCAGGCGATCGCGGAATTCGAGCACGGCCGGCTCCAGCTGGTAACCGAAGGTGGCCGAGGTGCGCTTGAACTCCGTGAGCTGGTGGGCAGCCCAGTTGGCGGCAATGCTTGAGCCCTTGATCGGGAGCAGTCGCACCTGGATGTCGGCCTGGCCGACAGCGCGATCGGCCATGACCTGTTCCTGCGGGGTCAGCGAGTTCCACACGGATGCCTCGGTTGCGGCATCGACAAGGGCGCCAATGGCCGCTGCCCGCTGCTCGCGATCGCGCTGGTTGATGAGGCGACGGATCGCTCCGCCCGCGATCCACGCAGACAGGACGCTGGCGACCACGATGGCGATCACAACGATGATCGCGCCATAAAAGACCGGAAGTGTGCTGGCTGCTGTGAGCCAGTCAACGAAATTATTCCACCACTGCATGTGCGGAACTTTACCGGCGTCCACCCCCGTTCACGGGGAGTTTGGGCGGCGCGCCTCCAGACACGAAATTGGCGTGTTGATCAGGAGCGGAAACAGTCGGTGGCGTCGTCAATGCGCCAGAAAGCGCCGAGCTCCATCGTGCGTGCCGCGGTGGTGACGCGCCTGGCGAGGAATCGGTCGCCCCTGGCATCCGCTTGCCGTTCGATGTGGCCGAGGATTGCGCCGGTCGCGTCTGCGACTCGCCATAGACCGTCTTTGACGCGAATCAGCTCGGGGGACGCCGGGTAGCCTCGGCGGGCAGGCGTGCGTGCGCGTGTGGGTGAAACTCTCATGTGGAACCTCCCAATGTCAGCCGGCCGAGTGAATGTGAGTTCAGGCTACGGGCAGCCACTGACAGTGAGAGCGGCGTGTTGCACCGGGGGAGATCCGGTTACGGGAGGGGGCTGTCGTGGGCGCGCCTGTCGTGCAGTGCGAGGTGCTGGCTGGCCAGGTCGAGGTCGACCACTTTGTTGGTCCTGGCCGTCTGCGCGACCACGATGCCGATGAGCACGAGGACGGCCCCGATGGCCTGGACGGAGTTGAGAGTTTCGCCGAGCCACAGAAACGCAAAAGCGAACGCGAAGATCACTTCAGACGCAGAGACGATCCCTGCCGCCGTCGCGGTCAGCCTGCCGAGTGCCATGAACGACAGCAGGTATGGCGCGAACGAGCCGAACACTCCGTTCCAGAGCAGCAGCCCCCAGAGCGGCGCCGTCAGCTCATCAAGGGACCCGCCGAGGGCGATGGGGTGGCCGAGAAGCGCGGGGTCAATCTTCCACCACGAGCTGAAGAGCAACCAGAACCCGCTGGCAAACAGCATCGACCAGAACGACACGACGAGGGGTGATGTCGTGGTGACCTGTCGCTCTCCGACCAGGAAATACACCGCGAGGCACAGCGCCGCCAGGATGCCGAACACCACGCCGAGTCCGTTGAGCGTGCTTGCCCAGACCTGGGCGACGACCGCCATGCCAACGAGCACGGCCGCGATCGCCACCCAGATTCGCGGCTTGACCCGCTCCTTGAACAGGAACCGGGCGGCGATAGCAACCAGCAGGATGCCGGAATACTCGAACATCAGGGCGATGCCAACCGGCAAAAGGCTGATAGCGAGCGCGTAGAACCACTGGATGAGCGCGACCCCGGCAATGCCGAGGAAGGCCATCACCAGGAGCTGCCTGCGGCTGATCCGAAACGCCTGTCGGTTGGTGAACAGCAGGATCGCACCAGACAGGATGGCAATCGTCGTGACCCGCACAAACGTCAACTGGGCAGGAGAGATCCCGGATTCGACAATGAGTTTGGTGGTACTGCCGTTCAGCCCGAACAGGAGAGACGCGAGCAGCGCGTAGAGGTAGCCCACTCGTCAGACTCAGGCCGTGCCGTGCACGGCAAAAGGCTCGATGGCTGTGATCTCATCCACGCTCAGGGCTGGCGAGTTCAGGGCGGCGACGTTCTGCTCGAGCTGGGAGACGCTGCTGGCGCCGATGAGCACAGAGGTGACGGCGCTCTGGCGCAGAATCCAGGTGAGGGCGAGCTGCGCGAGGGACTGGCCGCGCCCTGCCGCGATCTCATTCAGCGCGTTCGCACGCTCCATGTACTCGTCGGTGAGTGCGTTCTCCGACAGGAAGCGGCTGGTCGCGGCACGCGAGTCCGTCGGCACAGAACCGCCGAGGTACCGGTCGGTGAGCAGGCCCTGGGCAAGCGGGGAAAAGACGATGCTGCCGATGCCCAGCTCTTCGAGAACAGCGAAGAGCCCGTCCTCTGGCTGACGCTGGAACATCGAGTAACGCGGCTGGTGAATGAGCAGCGGAATCTTGTGCTCGGCGAGTGCGGCTGCCGCGGCACGTGTCTGCTCAGGGCTGTAGTTCGAGACACCGACATAGAGCGCCTTGCCCTGCTTGACGGCGGTCGCCAGGGCGCCCATGGTCTCTTCGATGGGCGTTTCAGGGTCTGGCCGGTGAGAGTAGAAGATGTCAACGTAGTCAAGGCCGAGGCGGTTCAGACTGGCATCGAGGGACGACAGCACGTGCTTGCGCGAACCCCACTCGCCGTAGGGGCCAGACCACATGTCGTAGCCGGCTTTGCTCGACACGATGATCTCGTCACGGTACGGACGGAAATCTTCGGCGAAGATGCGACCGAAGTTGGTCTCAGCCGATCCGGGAGGGGGACCGTAGTTGTTGGCCAGGTCGAAGTGGGTGACGCCAAGGTCGAAGGCCCTGCGCAGGATGGCGCGCTGGGTTTCGCTGGGTCGTTCGTGGCCGAAGTTGTGCCACAGCCCCAGTGAGAGGGCTGGCAATTTCAGTCCACTACGACCAGTGCGGCGGTACGTCATTGAGTCATAGCGATCTGATGCAGCTTCAAATGTCATGGGGTTACTCTATGACGGTGGAAACTTTTGTCGTTGCAGGCGGGTGCTTCTGGTGTCTCGACGCGGTCTACCGCGTTCTTCGCGGGGTCAGCGATGTCGTCTCCGGGTATACGGGCGGCACCGATCCGAATCCCAGCTACGAGGCGGTGTGCACGGGCCACACCGGCCATGCAGAAGCGGTTGCCGTGACGTTTGATCCGACTGTGATCCCGCCGCGCGTCATCCTCGATGTCTTCTTCACGCTGCACGATCCCACCCAGTTGAATCGACAGGGAGCGGATGTCGGCACGCAGTACCGCTCAGCGATGTTCTACGCCACCGACGAGCAGAGAGAACTCTTCGAGGCTGCGAAGGAACGTGCCGCATCGTGGTGGGACAAGCCCATCGTGACGACCATTGAACCGCTCGGCGAGTTCTATGTTGCCGAGGACTATCACCAGGACTTCTTCGCGAAGAACCCTGGTCAGGGCTACTGCATGGCCGTCGCTGTTCCCAAGGTGAACAAGATCCGTAAGTCGTACTCCGACTACATCGTCGCCTGACGCCGAAACGCTGACCGGCTCCTCAACAGGTGCTCTAATGCGGTCAATTCCACGGATCACCGAGCCGCGAGATTGCGTGCCAACGCGTTGATCGAGACTGCTTGCACGCAGCCCGGGACGACGAAACTGGCACGAGTGGTCGATCCCGGGCTGTGCGCGTGGACATCCGTTTTGCGCGAGGGCGCCGGGTCGAACGATCCGGCAGACACCAGTGCCGGGAGACGCAATGAACGACATGATCACCCTCCGGGGAATAGTGGGTACGCAGCCGGATCACCGGGTGACCGGTGCGGGATTGGCGGTCACCGATTTCAGGCTGGCCTCTGGGCAACGCAGGTTTGATCGCACGACAGGCACCTGGGAGTCGACCGACACGAACTGGTACACCGTCTCGGCATACCGAGACCTGGCGCTCAACATCGTCAATTCCCTCAACAGGGGCGAGCACGTCGTTGTGACCGGCAGAATTCGAATCAAGACCTGGGAGAAAGACGGCCGCAAAGGCACAACTGTCGAAGTGGATGCCGACGCCGTCGGTCACGACCTTCGCTGGTGCACCACGGCCGCGGTGCCCTCCGTGCGGAGCGAACTCGGCTTTGGGAACGGGGCCTCCTCCAATCGCGATGCCGCGGACGCCGCACGGGGAGATTTCGCCGAGTCCCGCGGGTTCGCCGAGTCGCACGAGGTCGGCGGACCACCTGAGTTCGGTGTCGCCGGGGATCCTGATGAGGCGGCCGAGTTCGATGAGACCGCCGCGTTCGATGAGGCTGACGAGGAGACCGATTCAGGCACGCGAGTGGATGGCTTCCTGCCGTCAGGAGCCGGAGGGTTTGCCACCCTAGACTCGTAGGCAGGCTGCAGGGTGTGGCCAGGGGAGGACAAGCGTGCGCCTGCTTCGGAGAGAGAGTCGTCGCCCTCGCACTGGCGCGGGCGGTATAGCCGCCATTGCCATCGCAGCGGCGATCATGCTGACCGGATGCTCGGCCTCCCCAGAGCCGCACGTGCCGACATCCGCCTCGCCATCCGCGACGAAGACACCCGCACCGGTGAAGACTCCGCTGGCGTTTGCCCCCGACAAGAGTGCCGCCGACAACCTGGCGTATTTCACCTCACTCGCCGCACAGGTGGCGGCGGATGATTCGAACGCGGGTGGCCGTGCATTCGTCGATGCGTTGGTCGCAGGCGGATTCGACAAGGCCGCTATGCAGGTCACGCCCGATCGGACCTCCATCGACCTGGCCGCGGACTCGGTGCAATTCTCCGTTCAGCTCAACGGCGAATGCCTCATCGGCCAGTTTGGACCGGCCAGCGACGGCCTGCACACCATGGTTGCGCCCCTCCTCGGAACCGGAACGTGTCTCGTAGGGGCGACGCGCCAAATAGACTGGTAGGCACTATGGCCGAATACATTTATCAGATGGTCCGCGCCCGCAAAGCGGTCGGCGACAAACTCATCCTCGACGACGTCACAATGTCGTTCTTCCCCGGTGCCAAGATCGGCATCGTCGGCCCCAACGGCGCCGGAAAGTCGACCATTCTCAAGATCATGGCCGGCCTTGACACTCCGAGCAACGGTGAGGCAAAACTCACGCCGGGGTTCAGCGTCGGCATCCTGATGCAGGAACCGGAACTCGACGAGACCAAGACCGTGCTCGAGAACGTGCAGGAAGGCGTTGGCCCCATCAAGGCCAAGCTTGACCGGTTCAACGAGATCTCCGCCGCGATGGCAGAGCCCGACGCTGATTTCGACACCCTGCTCGCCGAAATGGGCGTGCTGCAGGAAGAGATCGACCACGCAGACGCATGGGACCTCGACTCGCAGCTTGAGCAGGCCATGGACGCACTTCGTACTCCGCCGGGCGACTACCAGGTGGCAAACCTGTCTGGTGGTGAGAAGCGTCGCGTCGCACTGACCAAGCTCCTCCTGCAGAAGCCCGACCTCCTGCTCCTCGATGAGCCCACTAACCACCTCGACGCCGAAAGCGTGCTGTGGCTCGAGCAGCACCTCTCCAAGTACCCGGGCGCTGTGCTCGCCGTTACTCACGACCGGTACTTCCTCGACCACGTCGCCGAATGGATCGCAGAGGTCGACCGCGGCCACCTGTACCCATACGAGGGCAACTACTCGACGTACCTCGAGAAGAAGCAGGAACGTCTGCAGGTCCAGGGCAAGAAGGACGCCAAGCTGTCCAAGCGCCTCGCAGAGGAACTCGACTGGGTGCGTTCAAACACCAAGGGCCGCCAGGCAAAGTCGAAGGCCCGTCTGGCCCGCTACGAAGAGATGGTCACCGAAGCAGAGCGCACCAGGAAGCTCGACTTCGAAGAGATCGTCATTCCCGTCGGCCCGCGCCTCGGTGCGCAGGTCATCGACGCGAAGAAGCTCAAGAAGCAGTTCGATGACCGCGTGCTCATCGACGGACTCAGCTTCACCCTGCCCCGCAACGGCATCGTGGGCGTCATCGGCCCGAACGGTGTGGGTAAGACCACGCTGTTCAAGTCGATCGTCGGACTCGAACCGCTCGACGGCGGTGAGCTCAAGATCGGTGAAACGGTCGAGATCTCCTATGTCGACCAGAGTCGTGGCGGCATCGACCCGAACAAGTCCCTGTGGGAAGTCGTGTCAGACGGCCAGGACTACATCCAGGTCGGCCGCACCGAGATCCCGTCGCGTGCCTACGTCTCGACCTTCGGCTTCAAGGGCCCAGACCAGCAGAAGAAGGCTGGCGTCCTCTCCGGTGGAGAGCGCAACCGACTGAACCTGGCCCTCACCCTGAAGCAGGGCGGCAACCTGTTGCTGCTCGACGAACCGACTAACGACCTCGACGTCGAAACCCTGGGCTCGCTGGAAAACGCGCTTCTTGAGTTCCCCGGTTGTGCCGTGGTCATCACTCACGACCGGTGGTTCCTCGACCGCATCGCGACGCACATCCTCTCGTACGAAGGCACCGAAGAAAACCCGGGCAACTGGTACTGGTTCGAGGGCAACTTCGAGGCGTACGAGGAGAACAAGATCGAACGCCTCGGTCCGGATGCAGCAAAGCCGAGCCGTTCCACGTACCGCAAGCTGACGCGCGACTAAGCAGCCTGCCGATGAAACTGCACGTGCCCATTCGGCTTCGCTGGTCTGACCTCGATGCCTATGGGCACGTCAACAATGCTGAGATGCTGCGCCTCCTCGAGGAGGCGCGCATCCAGGCATTCTGGTTGACGGACGAAGAGAACGGTTCTGTTTTCTTCGACACCGGTGACCGCCCAGGAATCGCTGAGAGAACGGCCGTCGGCGCCAGCACTGCTGTGCTCGACGGCCGTCCGGGCGCCGATACGCTCACGCTGATCGCACGCCAGGAGATCGAGTACCTGGCGCCGGTGCCCTATCTTCGGCAGCCGATCGACATCCGGTTGTGGCTCGGCAAGCTGGGCGGTGCCAGCCTCGATGTTTGCTACGAGGTCTGGTCGCCGGTTGGTGTTGAACCTGCCGTGAAATACGCCAGGGCAAACACCACGATCGTGCTGGTCGATGCCGCCAGTGCGCGTCCGCGCAGGATCAGCGAGACGGAACGGGCGGCTTGGACGCCGTACCTTGACGAACCGATCGAGTTCAAGCGGCACTAGTAGGGCTGCGCTTGCGCCTGCATTCGTGGTCGATACTCGCCGACATCGCAAGCGACACCGATCAGCCGGCGACGACGTCCTCACCGTTGACGCTGACAGGCACGGCCGGCAGCGGAGACGTGGCAGGGCCGTTGATGACTTCTCCGGTCATCGCATTGAAGCGCGAACCGTGGCACGGGCAGTCGAGCCCCTTCGCGGCGGGCGCCACCTTGCAGCCCAGATGCGTGCAGATGGCGCTGAAGGCAACGACGGTGCCCGCGGTGGGCTGCGAGATGATGATGGGTTCCCGGTCGAGCTCTGCAGCAACGGAACCCCCAACCGGAATGTCGGAGAGTTTCGCGATGGCGGCGCCGGAAGGCTCGCCCGTTGCGCTGTCTGAGGCGCTGGGCGGTGTCGTGGCTGTGGCGGTTTCCGAGCCAGCGTTACTACCGGCACCGCTGCCAGTACCTGACCCGGGGCTCGTCCCTGGACTCGGCTCAGGGCTCGCGCAGGCGGCCAGAGCAATGGCCGCCCCGACGCCGGTGCCGAGCAGGACGGTGCGTCGATGAATCTGTGTCGCGTCGGTCATGGCTTCTCCTGATTGGTCGGCACCCTGATCATGCCCTCCTGGGCGACCGAGGCGAGCAGAACGCCATCCTTGCTGTAGATGCGTCCCGTCGCAAGACCGCGGCCACCCTGGGCCGACGGCGAATCCTGCACGTAGAGCATCCACTCATCAACCCGGCCGAACCTGTGCCACCACATGGCGTGGTCGAGACTCGCGACCTTGAGGCCGCGCGCGGCCCACGGCACACCGTGGCGGCGCATGATCGGCTCCATGATCGAGTAATCGCTCGCATAGGCGAGGGCAGCACGGTGCAGGTCGGGGTCGTCCGGCATGGGGCCGATGGTCTTCATCCACACGGCCTGGCGAGCAGTGCGCTCACCATCGACAGCCAGGTAGATCGGCGACGGCACGTGACGGATGTCGAAGGGACGTTCCGTTGCCCAATACCGGGCGATGGAGTGGTCCACCTGCGACAGGGTCTCTGCGGCGGTCGGCAGGGATTCTGGATCGGGAAGGTCTGCGGGCATCTCGATCTGGTGCTCGAGGCCTTCGTCGTCATCCTGGAATGACGCGATCATCGACAGGATCGGCACACCGTTTTGGTACGCCTGGGTGCGACGAGTGGCGAACGAACGACCGTCGTGAATGCGATCCACCGAAAATGTGATCGGGTGGTTGACGTCGCCAGGACGCAGGAAATAGCCGTGCATGGAGTGAACGTGCCGGTCGTCTGGCACCGTTCGCATGGCTGCGATGAGCGACTGGGCGAGCACCTGGCCGCCGAAAACGCGCCCCAGAGGCATCCACTGGGAGGGCCCGGTGAAGATATCCTCGCTGGTTCGGGCGCCGGTATCCGTGAGGTCAAGGGCGGCAAGCAGGGCGTCGAGCGGTTCGTGCATGGTGTCTCCTCAGGCGTGCGCAGTCGACGCTGCGCGAACGCCAACTTTACCTTGGTAGTTTAGAACCAGATGAGCCAGTCATTTTCTCTTACAGATTCCCTCTCCCTCCGTGACCTTCAGGTATACCTGTCGCGTGCCAGCCGAGTCGAGGACGGTTCGGTGCGCCTGATTTCGGCCGCCGGCGTGCTCGCCGTCTACACGGCGATCCTGTATCCGCGCGGCCTGCTCGACACGAGCCCCACCGTTCTCGGCCTGCGCACCTTCGCGCTGAGCGAGCCGGTTGACCTCGACGTCGTTGTACCGGTGCGGTCCCTGCTCGACAGGGTCGCCCGTCTGCAGACCATCGACGGCGAGGAATCGAACGAGCCTGTCACCATCTCCGTTCCCCTGCAGGTGAACACGGTGACCTGGGCCGGCATCTCGCCGCCCAGGGGCGGCTGGAAGCCACTCGGCCAAGCGGATGCCGCGACGCTCGAAGCCGCAGCACGCGCTGGAATCGACGAGGTCGCCAACGCGATCCCCGCCGGAACGGGCGAGCAGCTCGTGCAGCGGGTGCGCTCAGACGTGTGGAGCCGGCCCATCGACACGCTCGACCACGTTCCGGCCGGCGCAGGGTTTGCCGCATTCAGCCTGGGATTCCTGGCGGACGACGACCCCGTTCAACTTTTCGACACCGGTACCTGGACCAGGCTCAGCACGAGTCGCGGCCACATCCTGGTGAAGCGTAAGGCGTGGTCGCTGAACTCCTAGCGTGCCGTGGTGCTGACGCGCTCAGGCGCGTCAGCACGCACGCCGCTCGCGTGCACCGCCGCTTTGCCTACACCGCCGCGGCGACGGCTCGACCTGCCGTGCGGCCCGAGAACAGGCATCCGCCGAGGAATGTGCCCTCCAGCGACCGGTAGCCGTGGACACCGCCGCCGCCGAAGCCGCTCGCTTCTCCCGCCGCGTAGAGACCGGGAACCGGACGGCCGTCAGCGCCGAGTGCGCGCGCTGACAGGTCGGTCTGAATGCCGCCGAGGCTCTTCCGGGTGAGGATGTGCAGCTTGACGGCGATGAGCGGACCGGCCTTCGGATCGAGCAATTTGTGCGGGGTCGCCACACGAATGAGCTTGTCGCCGCGATAGTGCCTGGCCTGCCTGATCGCATTGATCTGGGCATCCTTGCAGAAGTCGTTGTCGAGCTCACGATCACGCCCGCGAATCTCCTGTTCGACCCGTGCGGCATCGATTACGACGTCGGGGGAGAGACGCTGCATGCCAGCCAGGAGCTCTGGGAGGGTGTCGGCCACCACGAAGTCCGCACCGTTGCGCTTGAAGGCTTCTACCGGCCCTGGAGCGCCAGGGGTGACCCGTTTGGCGAGCAGCTTCAGGTCCTTGCCGGTCAGATCGGGGTTCTGCTCGCTGCCCGAGAGCGCGAACTCCTTCTCGATGATCTTCTGCGTCAGCACGAACCAGCTGTAATCGTGCCCGGTCTGCTGGATGTGCTCAAGCGTGCCGAGGGTGTCGAACCCTGGAAAGAGCGGCACCGGCAGTCGCTTACCGGTCGCATCCAGCCACAGCGACGACGGGCCGGGCAAGATACGGATACCGTGTGCGGCCCACACCGGATCCCAGTTCGTGATGCCCTCCGTGTAGTGCCACATCCGGTCGCCGTTGATGAGGCGAGCGCCCGCTCCCTCCGCTATGCCGAGCATGCGGCCGTCGACATGGGCTGGAACGCCGGAGAGCATGGTTTTCGGGGGAGTGCCCAGCCGTTCCGGCCACTGCTTCCGCACGAGATCGTGGTTGCCGCCGATACCGCCACTGGTGACGATCGTGGCCGCCGCGCGGAGCTCGAAGTCGGCGATGACATCGCGGGAACTCGCGGCTCCCCGCACCGCAGTGCTCGGCGCGAGGACGCTGCCGCGCACACCCACAACGGTGCCGTCGTCGACGAGGAGTCCATCGACGCGGTGGCGGTGCCGGATGGTGACGAGCCCGGCCGTGACGCCGTCGCGCACCTCGGCGATGAACGGTGCAAGGACGCCGGGACCGGTGCCCCAGGTGATGTGGAAGCGCGGGACTGAATTGCCGTGCTCGAGGGCAGAGTAGCCGCCCCGCTCGGCCCAGCCGACGACCGGAAAGAACCGGACGCCTTTCTCGTGCAGCCAGGCGCGCTTCTCTCCGGCGGCGAAGTTGAGGTAGGCCTCCGCCCAGCGCTTGGGCCATGCATCCTCTTCGCGATCGAAGCCGGCGCTGGCGAACCAGTCCTGGGTGGCCAGTGCCAGCGAGTCGCGAACATTCATGCGGCGCTGCTCTGGTGAATCGATCAGGAAGAGCCCGCCGAACGACCACCAGGCCTGACCGCCGAGTGAGGCTGCCGGTTCCTGTTCCACCACGATCACGCGTTTGCCGGCTCGAATGAGTTCGGCTGTCGCGACAAGGCCGGCCAGGCCTGCGCCAACGACGATGACATCTGCTTCGGTTACGGGTGTACTCAATGCGACTCCTTTGTCGGCAATGGTTGGTGCGTGCGGTGGTGGGCGGTGCGGTGGTGCGGCGCCCTTGCGGTGCTCTAGCTCTCGAACGAATTCAACATGGCGTGTGCAGCCCTGTCGAGATAATCCCACAAGACTTCACGTTGCAGTGGAGGGAGGTCCATCGTGTCGAGAGCGTTCTTCATGTGTCCGAGCCAGCGGTCGCGGGCATCGGGGTTCACCGTGAACGGTTGGTGACGCATCCGCAGCCTGGGGTGCCCGCGCTGTTCGCTGTACGTGCCTGGGCCGCCCCAGTACTGTTCGAGGAACATCGTGAAGCGCTCAGCCGCCGGACCGAGGTCGTCTTCCGGATACATCGGCTTCAGGACGGGATCGCCGGCGACACCCTCGTAGAAGCGAGCGACGAGCTGTTCGAAGAACGCTCGACCGCCTACCTGCTCGTAGAAGCTCGGCGTGACGGCCGCGCCGTTCTCACCGTCTCGAAGGTGAACTCCGGATTTCTCACTCATCGCTGGCCTTCGTGTTTCGTGGGGTGGATTCGGCATCGCTCGGCGTCGCCGTGGTGCGTGGCGGGTTCGTCGGAGATGCTGTCGTGGGTGACGCCGTTGTCTGACGCGATGAGGGTGCCGCGCCGGAGTTCTTGATCGTGGTGATGCTGCGGGCATCCTTCGGAGGCGTGGTGGCAGCTTTGGCAGGCGTGGCAGGCGTGGCAGGCGTGGCAGGGGCCGCGCGCGTGGCGGGGGCGGCAGCCTGGCCAGGCGTGGCGGCCTTGCGGGGCGTTACAGGGGCAGCGGATACCGCAGCGGCCTTCGCGGCTCGCGAGTTCGCGCGCGCCTTCTTGCCGGTGGCGACAGGCTCTTCGGCGACGGGAATCGGGCGGGTGCGCGGCGGCTTGGCGCCCATGACGCTGCCGGCATTGTCGAAGCCGCTGAGCACGACGGTATTGAGCGACGGCAGCTGGATGCCCAGCTCGTCCAACCCCTTCTTGAGCCGGAGGCGCAGTTCGCGGCTCACGTCGTCCTTGGCAGACGTGCGGGTCTTGACGACGAGACGGATGACCAGCGCCTCAGCCGAGATTGATTCCAGGCCCCAGACCTCCGGGCGTTCGAGGATGCGGGAGCGCCACTTGGAGCTGGATGCCATCTCAAGGGCGATGCGCGAGATCGCGTCCTGCACCTCGTCGACATCGGAGTCGTACGGCACGGCGAGGTCGATGATGACGCGAGCCCATCCCTGCGACATGTTGCCGACGCGGAGGATCTCACCGTTCCGAACGAACCAGAGCGTGCCATTCACATCGCGCACCTGCGTGATGCGGATACCCACGGATTCGACGACACCGGTTGCGGGTCCGAGGTCGACGACGTCACCGACACCGACCTGGTCCTCCATCACCATGAACAGCCCGTTCAGGACGTCTTTGACGATGTTCTGGGCGCCGAAACCGAGACCGGCACCGATTGCGGCCGTGAGGAGCGCCAGTGAACCCAGGATGCTCGGGTCGATTGTGTTGACGATCAGAATAAGCGTGACGACCAGCAGGATGACGTTGACGATGTTGCTGAGCACCGTGCCGAGCGTGCGTGTGCGCTGCACCAGGCGGACTGCGGCCAGTGGGGAGACCAACAGCGATTGGGTGTCCTGGACGTTCTGCTTCTTCTTGGCGCCGGACACGATCTGTTTGACGACGCGGTCGATCGCCAGGTGCAGTATCCACCGCAGGGCAAAGGCGATGACCACGATGATGACGATGCTGACGAGGGGGCCGAGAACGGGTGTGTCGAAGAAGGCGTCGACAGATTTCCAGAATGAGGTCCAGTCCATAACTCCGCCAGTCTACTGAGCGTGGTTTGTGCGAAGGCTGAACTGATCAGACCTCAGCACTTCGGGCGTGAGGTCGGAGCGTGAGGTCGGCTGAGTGGCAGGGCAGCGCATCCGCTCGCCGAGAATCGCCGTTACGGCCGAGAATCGCCGTTGTAACGGCGACTCTCGGCACAAACGGCGACACTCGACGGATGCCGTGAGCAGCGCGGTGCCGGATCCTGGCGGGCAGAGAACACAGGTGAAACCAGACAGGCCAGCCGCCGGACGGGGTCCGAGGGCTGGCCTGTGTGTGGTTTCGAGACGGCCCTAGCGGGCCTCCTCAACCACCGGGGTGGGGGTGGTGTTACGTGCTACTTCGCGTCGCGCTCCTGTGCGGCCAGTGCGCGCTCGACGCCGGCCAGGTTCTCCACGATCAGGCGGCGGAGTGCTGCGGGCTCAGCAGCGTTCGCGTCGAGCCAGGTGCGCGTCGCGTCGACGAGCTCCTGGTTCACCAGCGGCGACGGGTAGAGGCCGTCGATGAGCTTCTCAGCGATCGAGTAGCTGCGGTTCTCCCAGACGGTCTGCACCATTGCGAAGTACTTCTCCACGTACGGGGAGAGCAACGCGGTGTCATTCGCGCGCAGGAAGCCTGCTGCGGTGACACGCACGATGGTGTTCGGCGCGGTGTCGACATCGATGAGCGACGACCAGGCGGCGAGCTTGCCCTCCGCGGTGGGAATCGCGGCACGAGCCTGCGCCGCCGCCTGCGCACCGGTTGCGGTGTTGTCCGCCGCCAGTGCAGCATCGATCTCAGCGGCCCCTGCAACGCCACCGGCGACGAGGGCGATGAGAAGCTCCCAGGCCAGGTCGGTGTCGATCTCGAGTCCATCGAGCTTCTCTGCACCACTCAGCAGGGCTGACACGGCGGCCAGCTGCGAAGGGGTTGAGGCAACGGATGCGAAGAACTTGACGAACTGGAACTGCGCGTCGCTGCCGGCCTCTGCGCCGCGTGCCAGCGCGAGAAGCGCATCGCCGACCTCGGTCACGGTCGCGTCGCGGTGCTCAGGCGTCACGTAGCTCGTCGCGGTCAGGATCAGCTGGCCGAGCACGGTGCGCAGGGTCGTCGACTCTGATTCTGTGGCGATGTTGTTCAGCACCAGGCGAACGAAGTCGCGCGGGGCCGTCTCTGCATCGCGGGTCGAGTCCCAGACCGAACCCCACACGAGCGAGCGCGCGAGCGGGCTCTCGATAGCGGCAAGGTTCTCGATGGCAACGTACAGCGACGTCTCGTCGAGACGGATCTTGGCGTATGCCAGGTCGTCGTCGTTGAGGAGTACGAGTGCCGGACGAGCGAGACCGAGGAGCTCCGCGACATTCGTTCGCTCGCCGTCGACGTCAAGCTCGACGCGGTTGGTGCGAACGAGCTTGCCGTCGAGCAGCTCGTACAGGCCGATGGCCAGACGGTGCGGGCGGATTGTCGGGTAGTCGGCAGCTGCGGTCTGCAGTACGGAGAAACCGGTGATGATTCCGGCGTCGTCGATGGTGATCTCGGGGCGCAGCGTGTTGACGCCGGCCGTCTCGAGCCACAGCTTGGTCCATTCAGACAGGTCGCGTCCGCTGGCAGCCTCGAGCTCGACCATCAGGTCGGAAAGCTCGGTGTTGCCCCAGGCGTGCTTCTTGAAGTACGCGCCTACACCGGCGAAGAATGCGTCGATGCCGACCCAGGCGACGAGCTGCTTGAGGACGGAGCCACCCTTGGCGTACGTGATGCCGTCGAAGTTGACGAGAACGTCTTCCAGGTCGTTGATCGTGGCAACGATGGGGTGGGTTGAGGGCAGCTGGTCCTGCTTGTATGCCCAGCTCTTCTCCATGGAGGCGAAGGTGGTCCAGGCTTCGGTCCACTCGGTGGCCTCAGCCGTCGCGATGGTCGATGCCCATTCGGCAAAAGACTCGTTCAGCCACAGGTCGTTCCACCACTTCATGGTGACGAGGTCGCCGAACCACATGTGTGCCAGCTCGTGCAGGATCGTGACGACGCGGCGTTCCTTGATGGCATCCGTCACCTTGGAGCGGAAGACGTAGGTCTCCGTGAACGTCACGGCTCCGGCGTTCTCCATGGCTCCGGCGTTGAACTCCGGTACGAACAGCTGGTCGTACTTGTCGAACGGGTACGCGAAGTCGAACTTCTCCTCG
Organism: Leifsonia sp. Y878; assembly: GCF_057669685.1. NCBI lineage: Bacteria > Bacillati > Actinomycetota > Actinomycetes > Micrococcales > Microbacteriaceae > Leifsonia > Leifsonia sp. Y878. The sequence continues at coordinate 617,823 of NZ_JBYHFS010000001.1, forward strand.
AAGTACGCGAAGCCCTGGCGGGTCTTCTCGAAGATGTAGTCGGCGTCGAGGAACTCAGACAGGCTCTTGCGGCTGAAGACACCGAGCGGGATGGTGCGGCCATCGCGTGAGGTGAGCTCACTGCGAACCACGGCGTACGGGCCGGCGACGAGCGCGGTGATGTAGCTGGACATGGTGTGCGTTGGAGCGAACACCCAGGTCTTGCGAGCTGCGCCGTCGGCCGTTGGGGTTGCGTCGGTGGGCACGGGGGTCGGCGAGTTGGACACGACCTCCCACTCGGCAGGTGCAGTCACGGTGAACGCGAAGGTGGCCTTGAGGTCAGGCTGCTCGAAGACCGCGAACATGCGACGCGAGTCTGGCACCTCGAACTGGCTGTAGAGGTAGACCTCCTGGTCGACGGGGTCGACGAAGCGGTGCAGTCCCTCACCGGTGTTCGTGTACAGCGCGTCGGCGACGACGGTGAGCATGTTCTCAGCGGCGAGGTCGTTCAGCTGAATACGGATGCCATCGCTCACGACGGCGGGGTCGAGGGCAATTCCGTTCAGGGTGACTGAGTGCACAGTCTTGGTGATGGCGTCGATGAAGGTCGATGCGCCGGGGGTGGCGGTGAATGTCACCGTGGTGGTGCTGGCGAACGACTCAGGCCCGGTGGTCAGGTCAAGGGTTACGTCATAATTCTGGACGGCGACGAGCGCGGCACGCTCTTGGGCTTCGACCCTGGTCAGGTTTTCTCCGGGCAACGATTTCTCCAATTCGATCAACGACTCACCAGCGCTCGTGGCGTCAGTGCACGAGTGTCAAGCCTAGCCATGATCGACGGCGTAGAACGGGTGCTCAGTGATACCGGTTGTTCGCTCTCCGCGCTCTGCACTCTGACGCGCCTGTGCACTGATGATCCGCATGGCGGAGCGCAGCGCAGCACGCAGCCCCGCAGGGTTACTCTGCTGGCAGGGAGGGTGCTCCGGATGAAGGTCAGCATGGATCCACGCGTCGCGACAGCAGAGCGGTATCGCGTCTTCGCGGAGGTGGAGGCTCGCGGGATGAGCGAGTGTTACGAAGCCTGGGCGCGTGGAGTCGCGTCAGACCCGGCAACACTCGAATTGATCAATCGGTTGCCCGCCGCCAAACGCCAGCCCAACCTCGTTTTCAGTGCCGCCCGCCTGCATGGCGCTGAAGCCGGCGGGTACGCGGACTTCGCAGCCTGGCTCGCCGAGCACTGGGATGCAGTCGAGGAGACATGCCTGTCCCATTCCACCCAGACCAATGAGGCAGGGCGGTGTGCCCCGCTGCTGCCAGCGCTCGCCGGGCTCCCCGGGCCGCTTGCGCTGATCGAGGTGGGGGCATCCGCTGGTCTCTGCCTCTACCCCGACCGATACAGCTACCGCTATCGGGATGCCAGAGGCGGGGTGCGCACGATCGATCCCGCAGACGGTCCCAGCCCCGTGCTGCTGGAGTGCGAGGTCAGCGGCCCTGTTCCCCTCCCAGACCGACTGCCGGAGGTGGTGTGGCGTGCCGGAATCGACCTCAACCCGCTCGATGTGCACAGTGAAGCGGATGTCGCCTGGCTGAACGCCCTCATCTGGCCTGAGCACGAGGACCGTCGGGTGAGGCTGGCGGCTGCAGTGCAGGTGGCCAGGCGAGAGCCGGTGCAGATCGTGCGGGGCGACCTGAACCAGTTGATCGAGGAATGTGTGGGGCAGGCACCCAGCGGCGCCACCGTCGTGGTCTTCCACACTGTGGTGCTTGCCTACCTCGATGATGCTGCCAGGGCGCGATTTGCCGCGACGATGGCGCGGCTCCCGGTGACCTGGCTGGCCAACGAGGGGCGGAAGGTCGTGCCGGGCGTCGTGGAGCAGCTGCGTGAACTGCCAACGGTGACGAGCGACTTCGTGCTGTCGCAGGATGGCACGCCCGTGGCCTTCACGCAGCCGCATGGTCGGACGGTGCGCTGGTTGCTGAGCTAGTGGGTGCTCAGCAATAGACGGGACGCTCGCTAGTCGACGAACTCGGTCTGGGTCGAGATGAAGTGCTGGTCCTCTGGTGTCAGCACGATGGTGTCGTCATCGATGGCGTCCACATCACACAGCGTGGTGATCTCCGTGACGATCCGCACCGGAACAGGCTCATCGAGATGGGCGACCAGCCATTGCTTGGCCGGGATATCGAGGTGCGGCCACCACCGTTCGACGGAGGGAAGGGCAGATGGGTTGGGCATGACGACTCCTTGGCTGAGGCCTCTGGTGTGCAATCTCAACGATACGCGCCCCGCCCGATGAAGGGCAGGGGTAGCGGGCAGGGGCAGCGGGCAAGGCCAGCGTGCAGGGTCGCGCGGCGCTACCAGGTGCCTGGCTTGTAGTCCTTGAGGAAGACGCCTGAGAGGTCTTCGCCCGCTTCGCCGCGCACGATCGGGTCGTACACGCGGGCCGCGCCATCGACGAGGTCGAGGGGGGCGTGGAAGCCCTCTTCGGCCAGGCGCACCTTGGTGGGGTGGGGGCGCTCGTCGGTGATCCAGCCGGTGTCAACGCTGGTCATGAGGATGCCGTCAGACAGCATCTCCTTCGCGCTCGTGCGGGTGAGCATGTTGACGGCGGCCTTGGCCATGTTCGTGTGCGGGTGCCCTGGTCCCTTGTAGCCGCGACCGAAAACGCCTTCCATGGCCGACACGTTCACGATATAGGTGCGGCGCGCACTGGACGACGCCATCGAGGCACGGAGGCGGCTCACGAGGAGGAACGGCGCTGTGGTGTTGCAGAGCTGCACCTCCAGCATCTCCAGCGGATCGACGTCTTCGACGTTGGCCGTCCAGCTGTTCTCCTTGTGCAGGTCTGGCACGAGGCCACCGGCGTCGATGGCTGTTCCGGCCGCGAGTCGCTCAAGCGACGAGGAGCCGGGCGCAAGGGCAAGGGCCGTGAGGTCGTCTGCCGTGAGTGCGCCGGTCCCCGAGATAGCCGCAGCGGCCAGGATCGGGTGGCTGGCCACCGATGCGGCAAGGGCAAGCGGATGCGCGTCGTTCGTGTGCCCGAAGCTCACGATCTCCGGCATCGGGCCGTCAGGCAGCGGAGAGGACTCAGCTTCGACGAGGGGCGAGTACGACCCAGCGGAGCGGCGAACCGTCTGCGCAGCGTTGTTGATCAGGATGTCGAGGGGCCCCTGGGCTGCGACATCGTCAGCGAGGCCGATGACCTGGGCGGGGTCGCGGAGGTCGATGCCGACCACGCGCAGGCGGTGCAGCCAGTCGGCTGAATCCGGCATGGCGGAAAAGCGGCGCACAGCGTCGCGGGGGAAGCGCGTGGTGATGGTGGTGTGTGCGCCATCGCGCAGGAGGCGAAGCGCAATGTACATGCCGATCTTCGCGCGACCGCCGGTGAGCAGGGCGCGCTTACCGGTGAGGTCGGTTCGGGCGTCGCGCTTTTCGTGGCTGAGGGTTGCGCAGCTGGGGCAGAGCTGGTGGTAGAAGGCGTCGACGAGCGTGTAGCGCTGCTTACAGATGTAGCAGGGGCGTGCGACGAGCAATTCGCCGGCTGTGGGGGCATCCGTTCCCCGAGTGAGCTGTGCGCCGCGGGTCTCGTCGTCGATACGAGTGGGGGCGCCTGTAGCCGTCGCGGCGATGACGTCGCGGTCGGCCTCTGCGATGGCGTGGCGCTTCTCTGCCCGGCGAACGACCTTTACCGACTTGAACATCTTGGCCGTGGCCTGTCGAACTGTTGTGTAGTCAGGGTCATCTGGGTCAATGGTGCTGAGCGAGGCCAGGACGCGGAGTGTGACCTCGAGATCATTCGGGTCAATGCGCGGCGCCGATTCAGGGGAGGAAAGCTCAGAGGTCATCAGAGAATTCTACGCTGAGCAGCCTGAAGGCCTGCCGAGATGGGACGCGCGGCGCATTTAGGGTGGGGGAATGACTGATTCTGTTGACTTCTGGTTTGACCCGTCGTGCCCCTGGGCCTGGATGACCTCCCGGTGGGTGGATGAGGTAGCACGCCAGCGTGACCTCGACGTCACCTGGCACGTGATGAGCCTGGCCGTGCTCAACGAGGACAAGGACGTGAGCGACGAATACAAGGCATTCTTCCCGCGCGCCCTGAAGTACACCCGCCTGGTGACTGCGGCCAACGAACTGCACGGCCAGGAAGTCGTCAAGCCGCTCTATGACGCACTGGGCACGCGCATTCACCCCGGTGGCAACCTGAACCCGGACGAGGTGATTCCCGCGGCGCTCGCCGAAGCAGGTTTGCCGGAGGGCCTGGCCGCCTATGCAGACAGCGACGAATTCGATGCTGAGATGCGGGCAAGCCACAACGACGGCATCAACCGCGTTGGCCAGGAGGTCGGCACCCCGGTTATCTCGGTCAACGGCGTGGCCTTCTTCGGCCCTGTCATCTCGCCGGCCCCGACCGGCGAAGAAGCCGTCAAACTGTGGGACGGCGTTGTGGCCGTCGCCAGCTACGACGGATTCTTCGAGATCAAGCGCACCAGAACCCGAGGACCTGTCTTCAACTAGGGATGCCAGGTCGCCCGTCAGTGACGACAGCTGACCGACGACAGCTGACCGACGACAGCTGACCAGTGGCATGTGCGGGGCCTCGAGCGCGGGGCCCTGCACATCCTCAATAGACTGTTTTCATGCGCATCCATATCGCCACCGACCACGCGGGGCTGGATTTCAGCCAGCACCTCATCTCTCACCTCACCGCAGGCGGTCACGACGTGATCGACCACGGACCGACGAGCTATGACGCGCTCGACGATTACCCGGCGTTCTGCATCAACGCGGCGCAGGCTGTCGTCAATGACCAGGCAGCGGGCATCCAGGCGCTCGGCGTCGTCTTCGGTGGCTCTGGCAATGGGGAGCAGATCGCGGCCAACAAGGTGACCGGTGTTCGCGCAGCCCTCGTCTGGAACCTGAGCACCGCGAAGCTGGCCCGCGAGCACAACGATGCCAACGTCATTTCGATCGGTGCGCGCCAGCACTCGATCGAGGAAGCCACAAGCTTCATCGACGCATTCATCGCAGAGCCGTTCTCCGGCGATGAGCGCCACGCCCGCCGCATCGCGCAGCTCGCCGAGTACGAACGCACCGGCGACATCGCCGGCAAAGGCATCGACCACTAGCCGTGCCTGAGGGACATTCCGTTCATCGAATCGCCCGGCAATTCGCCCGCAACTTTGTGGGCAAGCGGGTTTCGCTGTCGTCGCCGCAGGGCAGGTTCGCCGCGGGCGCGGCCGAACTTGACGGTCATGTCATGACCGATGCCAAGGCTGTCGGCAAGCAGATGTTCCTCGAATTCGACAACGGCCTCTGGCTGCGCGTGCATCTCGGCCTCTACGGGGCATGGGACTTCGCCGGTGAGATCCAGATGGATGCCACGATCGCCTCTGCGAACGGCCGAATGGGTCAGACGAACCAGCGCGGGACGGTGCTGGATGCGGCATCCGCTTCCCAGGGTGTTGCTGCTGGCGCTGGTGATACTCGCGCTGCCATTTTCGACGCGGACGGCGAGAACTCGCTGCACAGCATCGGGGCGCCCAGGCGCACCAGGGTGCGGATGTCTGAGCAGGAGAAGGAAACGGGCGAGATCGACACCTTCCCGCCTGAGCCGGTCGGCCAGGTGCGGGTGCGGCTGCTGACCGACACCGTGTGCGCAGACCTGCGCGGCCCGACAGCGTGCGAGGTGCTGCAGCCGGAAGAGGTTGAGGCCGTGTTGGCGCGGCTCGGACCCGATCCGCTGCTCGACTCCAGCAAGGCTGCCGAAGACAGGTTCACCGCCGTCGTGCGGAAGAAGGCCACATCGATCGGCTTGTTGCTGATGGACCAGTCTGTGGTCAGCGGCATCGGCAATGTGTACAGGGCAGAGATGCTCTACCGGGCCAGGGTCGATCCGCACACGCCCGGCAAGCTCGTGCCAGAAGAGATCGTCAGGGGACTGTGGCGCGATTGGGCGCACCTGCTCGAGATCGGCGTCACCACCGGCCAGATGATGACCATGGACCAGCTGTCGCCGGAGGACTACGTGAAGGCGATGGGCAGTCGCGCCGACCGACACTGGGTCTACAAGCGCGAGGGGCTGCCGTGTCGTGTCTGCGGCGTGCACATCACGCTGGAAGACATGGGCGCCAGAAAGCTCTACTGGTGCCCGAATTGCCAGCGGTAGCGGGAGGCGCCGTGAGCCTGATCCTGCGCGACGCCCGCCTGCCGGGTAGCGACGATGTCGTCGATATTGAGATTCTTAAGACAGCGGATGGCACGGCCACCGTTGGGCGCATGGGTTACATCGGCCGCGCCGAGGGCCGGGCTGCTGCAGACGAGCTCGACCTCGGTGGACGTTTCGTGGTGCCGGGGCTCTGGGACAACCACGTGCACTTCACGCAGTGGGCGCAGACGTCCAGGCGCCTTGACGTGTCGCACGCGGCATCCGCTCTCGGCGTTGCAGGGCTTGTTGCGCATCGCCTCAGCAGGTCGCTGCCGGGGGAGACCCTGGTCGGTTTCGGGTTCAGAGACGGGCTTTGGCCAGACGCGCCGTCGCGAGCGACGCTCGATGCGGCATCCGGCACGGTTCCCGTGGTGCTGGTCAGCGGTGACCTGCATTGCTGCTGGCTGAACTCGGCGGCGCTGGCCGTGCACGGCCACGGTGACCACCCGACGGGCCTGTTGCGCGAGGACGACGCGTTCGCGGTGCTGGTGGCCATCGGGATGGTCGACGACGATGTGATGGACGTCTGGGCTGCCGACGCCGCGCGACAGGCCGCCGCGCGCGGAGTCGTCGGCATCGTCGACCTGGAGATGGACTGGAATTTGGACGTCTGGATGCGTCGCATTGCCGCAGGGGCCACAGACCTCCGGGTTGACTTCGGTATCTACACACACGATCTCGATCGCGCGATCGGACTCGGCCTCCGCACCGACCAGATCGTTGACGGTACGCAAGGCCTGCTATCCGTCGGGCCGTACAAGGTCATCACCGACGGCTCGCTCAACACGCGCACGGCGTTCTGCTTCGCCGAGTATCCCGACCTTGCCGGCCAGCCGAACGCACACGGGCTGTTGACCGTGCCGCAAGGGGAACTGGTCGAGTGGATGCGGAAAGCGGATGCCGCCGGCCTCCGCCCCGCCGTGCATGCCATCGGCGATCACGCCAACAGCCTCGCACTCGATGCATTCGCCGAGGTCGGCTGCCGCGGCAGCATCGAACACGCCCAACTGCTCACCGATCGCGACATCGCCCGGTTCGCAGAGCTCGGCGTGGTGGCGAGCATGCAGCCGGAACACGCCATGGACGACCGCGATGTCGCCGAACGATTCTGGGCTGGGCGCACCGACCACGCATTCATGCTGGCCAGCCTGCGCGCAGCCGGTGTCGAGCTGGCCCTCGGATCCGATGCTCCCGTCGCGCCCCTCGACCCGTGGGTGAGTATGGCCGCAGCTGTCGGCCGCACCAGGGATGGCCGGGAGCCGTGGCACCTCGAACAGGCGATCTCACGCCAGGCGGCTCTGGCCGCCAGCGCGCGCGGCAGACACACGGTTGCCAGTGGTGATGTCGCAGACCTAACGGTGTGCGAGATCGACCCGTTCGTGGCATCCGTTGCAGACCTCAGGCGGATGCCGGTGGCCGCGACGATGCTGAACGGCCGGTTCACGCACCTCGCGCTGTAGCGACCGCACCTGGCTGCCCTCTCATGGCGCGCATCGCGTATTCGCGACAATCCCGCTGGTCGAGGAGCGAGCGCCAGCGAGTGTCTCGAGACCACCTCACCGGTTTCTGCAGGCCTGGCGGAGGGGTCTCGAGACGGCCGTGAGCGGCCTCCTCGACCAACGGGGGCGTGGTTAGTCGCGCTGCGTCTCCGAGTCTGTCCCGTGTTCCGGCTCTGCCGGCTGCAGGGGCTCCACCGGCGCTGCCGCGTCTGCCATGTGACGCTCCTCCCGGTGCGAGATCACCTTCTTCACGACGAAGACGAGCAGCAGGAAAACCGCGATGATTCCCACGAAGATGTAGCCGGCGAAGTGCAGGCGCTCTGACATCTCCCGGTAGCTGCCAGCGGCGGCAGATGCCACAGACACGTAGGCGATCGCCCAGATCACGCACGCCGGGATAGTCCAGGCGATGAACCGGCGATAGCGCATCGGGCTCATACCAACGGTCAAGGGGATCAGTGAGTGCAACACGGGCAGGAACCGCGAGATGAATACGGCGATGCCCCCGCGCTTACGCAGGTAATTCTCAGCCCTGTGCCAGTTCTTCTCGCCGATCTTGCGACCGAACCAGCTGCGTCGGATCACCGGCCCGAACGCCCGACCGAGGGCGAAGCCGATGGTCTCACCGATCAGCGCCCCGAGGATCGCGGCGACGATGAGCGCGACGTACTCGACCGGGTTCGCCACGGCGGTGCTTGCCACGATGAGGACTGTGTCCCCAGGGACGACCAGACCAATCAGGATTGACGTCTCGAGCATGATTGCGACGCCGGCGAGCACCGTGCGCAGCACTGGATCGACACTTGAGACGGTGTCGAGTATCCAGCTGAGAATGTCATTCATCCGACTCAGCCTAAACGGTCAGAGCGGTGCACCCTAGGCTGGGCAGGTGCCCTCCTCCATTCGACGTATTCCACTCCGGGAATGGAGCGATCCAGAGCGTGCATTCGTGGCACTTTTCGGCCAGTCGGGACACGCATTCTGGCTCGACGCAGGCGTCAACGCCACGACAGGGATGAGTTACCTCGGGGCCGCGAGCCTCGGCACCCGGTGTGTGACGGCATCCGTCGACCCTGCTTCTGACCGCGAAACCCTCACCGTGACCCGGCCGGCAGACCCGACGGTCGGTGATGAGCGTTTCGAGGGCTCGATCTTCGAGTTCCTGGCGCGTGAGCTGCCGCGTGTCGACGCGGTCAACGCGGTCAACGGGGTCAACCGGGACGCAGCAGCAGCCCACTCGTTGCAGCAGAGTGAGCGGATGCCAAAGCTGACGCTCGGCTGGGTGGGCTGGTTCGGCTACGAGCTCGGCGCCAGAACGCTCGGGCTCCCAGCCCACCGGTCTCGGTTTCCGGATGCCGCCTGGCTGCAGGCCGATCGCGTTCTCGCCTTCGATCACGCTGCACGCACCGTCACGCTGATCGTCGATGCCGGACAGACGCAGGATCCTACAGAACTCGACGACTGGGTCACCTGGGCGGCGGCGCAGCTGCGCGCCATGAATGCCCACGCCGATGCCGATGCCGATGTCAATGCCGCTGACGCCCACCCTGCGGTGCCACCGGCATCCACTCCCACTCCCACATCCACACCCACCCCCACCCTGGCCTGGCGCCACAGCGCCACCGAATACGCCGAACTCCTCCGTCGCTGCCAGGAGGAGATTCGGGCCGGCAACGCCTACCAGCTGTGCCTGACCAACGAAATCCGGGTGGATGCCACCCCAGACCCGGTGGCGGCGTACCTGACACTGCGGCGGGGGAGTCCGAGCCATCACGGCGGACTCCTCAGGTTCGGCGACCACTCGCTGCTCAGCGCGACGCCGGAGCAGTTCCTCACGGTGACACCGGAGGGCCGGATGCGAACCAAGCCGATCAAGGGCACCCGGCCGCGGTCGGCGAATCCCGCTGAGGACGCGCGACTGGCTGCCGAACTCCTGGCCAGCGACAAGGAGCGGGCAGAGAACCTGATGATCGTCGATCTGATGCGTAACGACCTGGGGAGGGTTGCCGCGCTCGGGTCTGTGCAGGTCACTGATCTGCTGGCCGTCGAAAGCTATGAACATGTGCACCAGCTGGTGAGCACGGTCAGCGCCACCCTGGCCGACGGCCTCAGTGCGCTCGATGCCATCGCATCCGCTTTCCCGGCAGGGTCTATGACGGGGGCTCCCAAGATGCGCGCCATGAGTATCCTCGACGAACTGGAGGCCGGGCCGCGCGGCGTGTACGCAGGGGCCTTCGGCTACCTCGGCGTTGACGGCTCTGTAGACCTGGCCATGGTCATTCGCAGCATCCTGCTTGACCCGAGCGGGGCATCCGTTGGCACGGGCGGGGGAATCACGGCGCTGTCGGATCCAGCCGATGAAATCGAGGAGACTCTCGTGAAGGCGCGAGCCCTGGCGGTCGTGCTTGGGGTACCCGAATCAGACTTAGCCGCGGCATTGGGTCAGGGTTTAGTAACCTAGGAGCTTGGATGGCGCCACGCTGGCGCTGCATTGGGGTGCTTTCCCCATCACCGCACTGAATGAGAGTCACGTGGCACACGAGCACGACACCGCATCGAACGGACCTGAGAGCGACGAAGAGGTCTACGACTTCGCTGCCATCCAGGCCAAGTGGCAGCCGATCTGGGAGGAGCTTGACCCGTTCAATACGAACAACCCAGACGACACCCGCCCGCGCAAGTACGTGCTCGACATGTTCCCGTACCCCTCAGGCGACCTGCACATGGGCCACGCAGAGGTCTACGCGCTCGGTGACATCGTGGCCCGTTACTGGCGCCACCAGGGCTTCAACGTGCTGCACCCCATTGGCTGGGACTCCTTCGGCCTGCCGGCTGAGAACGCCGCCATCAAGCGCGGCATCGACCCGCGCGGCTGGACCTACGACAACATCGCGCAGCAGAAGAAGAGCATGAAGCTCTACGCGGCCTCCTTCGACTGGTCGCGAGAGATTCACACCAGCGACCCTGAGTACTACAAGTGGAACCAGTGGCTGTTCCTGCAGATGTACAAGAAGGGCCTGGCGTACCGCAAGGACAGCTGGGTCAACTGGGACCCGGTAGACCAGACCGTGCTCGCCAACGAGCAGGTGCTGGCCGACGGCACGAGTGAGCGCAGCGGCGCCGTTGTCGTGAAGAAGAAGCTCACGCAGTGGTACTTCAAGATCACCGACTACGCCGACCGCCTGCTCGACGACCTCAACCAGCTTGAGGGCAGCTGGCCGACCAAGGTGCTGCAGATGCAGCGCAACTGGATCGGCCGTTCCATCGGAGCCGACGTCGACTTCGTCATCGAAGGCCGCGACGAGCCCGTCAGCGTCTTCACCACCCGCCCAGACACCCTGCACGGCGCCACGTTCATGGTCGTTGCACCGGATGCCGACCTCGCGGCTGAGCTCGTCGCCGACTCGTCAGACGAGATCAAGACGGCATTCGCCAGCTACCTCGTCCAGGTGCAGAACAGCACCGAGATCGAGCGCCAGGCCACCGACCGTGAGAAGACCGGTGTCTTCCTCGGCCGCTATGCCATCAACCCGGTCAACGGCGAACGCCTGCCGATCTGGGCCGCAGACTACGTGCTGGCCGACTACGGTCACGGCGCCGTCATGGCCGTGCCTGCGCACGACCAGCGCGACCTCGACTTCGCCCGTAAGTTCGACCTCCCCGTTCGCGTCGTCGTCGACACGCTGGCTCCGGTCACCGGGGTCATCCCCGTTGTCACCGAGGCCATGCTGTCCGGCGACGAAGAACTGCCGCCGCTCGACCCGGCATCCACCGGCATCGCCTTGGCCGGCGAAGGCCGCCTGATCAACTCAGGCGCGCTCAACGGCATGAGCAAGAACACCGCGATCAAGCGCATCATTGAGCAGCTTGAGGCAGCCGGAACCGGCCGCGCAGCCAAGAACTACCGTCTGCGCGACTGGTTGATCTCCCGCCAGCGTTACTGGGGCACCCCGATCCCGATCATCCACGGCGAAGACGGCACCGAGATTCCGGTTCCAGAAGACCAGCTGCCCGTGCTGCTGCCGCCGACCGAAGGTCTCGACCTCAAGCCGAAGGGTACATCGCCGCTCGGTGGCGCGACCGACTGGGTCAACGTCACCAACCCGATCGATGGCACCCCGGCCAAGCGCGACGCCGACACGATGGACACCTTCGTCGACAGCTCGTGGTACTTCCTGCGCTTCCTGAACCCGACGGACGACACCAAGGCGTTCGACCCGAAGGAAGCCGAGAAGTGGGCGCCCGTCGACCAGTACGTGGGCGGCGTTGAACACGCAATCCTGCACCTGCTCTACGCGCGCTTCATCACAAAGGTGCTGTTCGACCTCGGCTACGTCTCCTTCACCGAGCCGTTCACCGCCCTGCTCAACCAGGGCATGGTCATCCTCGACGGCGCCAAGATGTCGAAGAGCAAGGGCAACCTCGTGTACTTCACCGAGGAAGTCGACCGTCACGGTGTTGACGCCATCCGCCTCACCATGGCGTTCGCCGGCCCGCCTGAGGACGACATCGACTGGGCTGACGTGTCCCCGGTTGGCTCTGCGAAGTTCCTCGCCCGCGCTTGGCGCGTTGCGCGTGACGTGACAAGCGCTCCCGACGTCGAGTGGAAGACCGGAGATGTGTCGCTTCGCCGCGTCACCCACCGCTTCCTCGCTGACGCGCCGAGCCTCGTAGAGTCCTTCAAGTTCAACGTGGTGGTTGCCCGTCTCATGGAGCTCGTCAACGCGACCCGCAAGGTCATCGACACCGGTGCAGGTGCTGCGGATGCCGCGGTGCGCGAAGCCGCTGAGGTCACGGCCATGACCCTCAACCTGTTCGCGCCGTACGCGGCTGAAGACATGTGGGAGCACCTCGGCTACGAGGCGACGGTGGCACTCGTGCCGTGGCGGAAGCCAGACCAGACCCTGCTCGTCGAAGAATCCGTGACCGCAGTGGTCCAGGTTGACGGCAAGGTTCGTGACCGCCTGGAGGTCTCCCCGAAGATCTCCGGCGACGAGCTGGAGAAGCTGGCCCGTGAGTCGGCATCCGTCATCCGCTCTGTCGGCGACCGCAGCATCGTGAAGGTGATTGTGCGGGAGCCCCGCATGGTCAGTATCGTGACGGCGCCCGCCGCCTAGTCACCCGCTCCCAGCGATAACGCGCCCGCCCGGCTGCTGTCATGCAGTCGGGCGGGCGCGTTTGTGTTGGGGCGTTCACCCGCTCGAACGGCCTAGCACCCCTTCATCGCTGCGACGTTCTCGCTGAGTGCGTTGGGGCCACCGAGCAGCGTCACGGCCGGCGTGCTGTACGCCACCAGGTCGGCGCGAATCGCCGGCGGAATGCAGCCGGGCTGCACAACGTAGAGCGGTGATTTCCGTGCGCCGGCGAGTGCCGCGCCAGCGAGTGCGTCGGGGAATGCAATCCCGGTGGCGAGATACACGTGGCTGGCGCTGGAGAACGCAGCCTTGTTCAGCTTCTGCGACGTGTCGAATCTGTCGGTTCCACTGATGCGGGCAACCGTCCCAACGGCAGACAGCGACCGGGAGACTCCGTCTGACACGGCATTCGGGCCGCCGACGATGGTGAGTGAGGTGATCTTCCGGGCGGCCAGCATGGTCGTGGTGGCGCTGTCAACGGATGCTGCGCCTCCATCAACGAGGACGACGGGAATTCCCGCTGTGCCTGCTGCAGCAGAGGCAGACAGCGCATCGGGGAAGTTCAATCCCGTGGCAACGTAGGCTGCGCCGACGGCGCCAGGGAAGGCGTGCCCGACGACAAGCCGTGAGGTCTCGAAGCGGTCGGCACCTGACAGCCGGATCGTGTTCGGTACCAGCGCTTTGATCTGGGACAGGGCGACGTCTGACACTGCGTTCGGTCCACCGACCACGACGATCTTTCCCGGCTTCAGTCGTCGGATCTCGGTGGCCACGACGTCGGGGAGCTTGCCTGGCTGGACCAGCAGCAGCGGGCCGCCCTCCTTCGTTGCTGCCGGTGCCGCTCCGAGAGCGTCAGGATAGTTCTCACCCGTCGCGATGTAGACGACAGACGCGGTGCCGGGATATGCGGCTTTCGAAATGCTCACGGCCGTTGTGTAGCGGTCGTCGCCCCAGAGCCGATCGACCGACGGCTTCCAGGCGCCGAACGAGAGCGTCACCGCCGCGGTTGCCCCGAGCGACGTGACACTGATTGACAGGCCACCGGATGCCATCGTCAGGGATTCGGACGCGCGAAGCGCGAAGTGGCGACCGCCCACGCCCGCGCTGTTTGGCACCGTCAGCACCGCCGACGAGGTGTCAGCGCGCAGGCGGAGCACTCGAACGCCGGTGTGCAGCGTCGGAATGGTTCTGGATGACGCATAGATCGAGCCGGCGTCAATCCCGGTGCCTGAGCGATACTCGATGAAGTAGGCCTCTCCGGTGCGTGGATCGATCACGCGCAGCCCGCGCAGGCCGGAGGTCGCAGAGGCGGGGTTCACCGCGAAGGACTGCGTGCTCGTCCCTGTGCCGACCGCACTGGTCACCGTCGGCAGCTCGCTGGGGCTGAGCGCACCCAGCTGGCTCTTCTGGGTGACGTTCAACGCCGTTATCTGGGCGTTGAAGAGCGCCGGGGTACCGAAGGTTGCACCCATGACGTCGTATGGGTCGAAGTACTCCTCGTCGAAGCATCCGTTGGAGAACGTGCCGTTGCCCAGGTTGGCGCCTTCAACGGTCATGTCGGGGCAGAAGTGGCCGTTGGAGTGGTTCAGCCCGAGGTTGTGGCCGAATTCGTGAGCCAGGAGCTCTGCTGCCGCGTAGTCGACATATGTGCCCCAGATGACTCCGCCAGAGTTCAGCGTTCCGACCGTGCCCCAGCCGATACCGTCTCCGTTTGCGCAGGAATCCGGCACGATCACCATGAGGTGCCGACCTGTGTCGGCGAAGTAGCTGTCCTGGCTGGGGTCGCCGAATGCGGTTGCGGCCACCTCCCACGCCAGATCGGGGTCGCAGGCGTCGGCATCGACAAGTCGCTTGACGGGGAGTGGCTTCGCAATGCTCGCAACCTGACCGGCTGACTGTGTCGCCCAGTAGCCGCTCAGCGTCTGGAGGAGCGTGGAGACGACGGAGTCTGCAACTACGATGTCTCCGCCGGCTTCGGTGACGATTGCGACGTCGACGGTGTGGGCAAGCGGAGCAACAAGGGCCGCGGCCAGCGGGGCTGTAATGCTGCCGGCCGTAACGGTGAGAGTGGTCTCCAGGCTTTCTGCTGCGGCCAGGATCTCCTGGCCGAGGTCTGAGGTGCTCTCGACGGGAGCCTCACTCAGCTCTGCATCGGGAAGTTCAAGGCGCACTGCGTCTGCGATCTCCGGTGCGTCGCTGGCGGGGATCGCCACGGTGCCGACGAATGTGCTGCCGCTGACGACGCCATCGGTCAGCGCGCCGTCAATCAAGACGGACTGACCGTCTGTGGTGCGCAGCCTGATGATGTCGGGCAGCAGGGATTCTGCTCCTGCACCTGGCGTCAGGTCACGACCGGAGTAGATGACAATTGTGCCTTCAACGTCCACCGATGTTGAGGAGTCCACGGCCGGGGAGTCGGCGGGTACATCGAGCGTCGCGGCCGAAGCTGGAGTAAGCGATGTGCCGATGAGAACCAGCGCCAGCGAGAGCGCGGCAACCCCTCCGCCTGCTGCTAACCTGCGCGGTGACGTGAATGCGTCGTTCTGCATGAATTCCCCCGAATACCGGCCATGTGACGTGCGCAGGTTCGGCGACGGCGCCGATACGCACACTCCGCATCGGCTAAATGAGTGAGTGCCCCTGGAATGTACTGAGCCCCTTGAATGTACTGAGGAGCACGGGCTGGCGCGAGGAATCGGTCACCCCCCAATCGGGGAGCGTGCCCTCGCCCCTCCACAGAATGTGCCCGGTGACGGCAGTCCACAGGCGCGACGACCGGCGCGGGGACCGGGTTCGGCGACCGTAGCCTGCTGGAATGGAGCACCCCGCGGCACCGGAAGATCCATTCGCCCGTCTGGCGCCCGGCCGGGGTGCCAGCCATGGTGCACGGTGGCGCTGGGGCATCGGCGCGGCGATCGTGGTGTTGGTGGTCGCTCTCGCTGCGTCAGTGGTGATCTCTGCCGTCGGTGCGCAGAGCAATCGTTCAACGATCATGCCGGCGACCGACGAGTCGACGGCGCAGGCGGAAGCGGATGCGACGGGTCAGGCTGGCGAAGATGGCGGGCGCACGGATGCCGGTGGCCAGCCGCAGGTATTCGTGCACATCCTCGGCGCGGTGGCGAACCCGGGCCTCTTCGAACTGGGCGAGGGCGCTCGGGTGATCGATGTCATCGCGGCGGCAGGCGGCCTCGCCGGGAACGCGGACCCGGCTGGCGTCAACCTCGCCCGCCTGGTGTCCGACGGCGAACAACTGTACGTCCCGGCAGTCGGGGAAGTAGTGGCCGGCCAGGCCGGGGGAGCCGGCGGGTCGGGTGCAGCGGGCGCAGCAGGCACGGGCGGCGCGAGTGGCGGCAAGGTCAATCTCAACACTGCGACGAGTACTGAACTGCAGACGTTGCCGCGCATCGGTGAAGCCATGGCGCAACGCATCATCGACTATCGGGATGCCAACGGCCGCTTCTCCAGCATCGACGACCTGCGGAACATCACGGGTATCGGCGACAAGACCTTCGAAGCGCTGAAAGACCTGGTCATGCTGTGACGCGCTGCGACGACGCGAGGTCGGCTTGACTTGGAGCGCACTCCAAGTCTTAGGCTCGCGGCATGACAGCAAATGAAACGCTCGGACGACATGAAGCGAGCCTGACCATCGCACAGGTCTCTGAGCTCACTCGGCTCTCGGCAGACACGCTGCGCTACTACGAGAAGGCGGGCCTGATTGAGCGCGTCGGACGGACGACGGGCAATCAGCGCCGATACTCATCCGCAGATCTAGCGTGGCTGGAATTCTTGCTGCGCCTCCGCGAGACCGGAATGTCCATCGCTGATATGCAACGTTTCGCTCGTCTGAGAGCGGCGGGCGACCCGTCGATCCCCGAGCGGATTGCGATGCTCCGAACTCATGCGGACGGGCTTGCCGACCACATCCGAATCCTCCAACAGAACGCGCTCGCTCTCGGCGAGAAGATCGCCCACTACGAGCAACTGCAGAACGCAGAGCAAGTGCAGAACGCACAGCAACTGCAGAACGCACAGGGAGCAGAGGACCGATCATGAATCAAGACCACGGCACGACAGCAGCTCGAACCGCCCGCGAGGCGGCGTTCGCCCGCGGAATGCGAACGTTGACGGCAATCGACGGCGCAGCCGGGCAGAACGTCATCGATTCGTTGCAAGATATTTCACCCGAACTCGGTCATCAGGTCGTGGCGTGGGCGTTTGGCGAGATGTACGAGCGACCGGCTCTTGCCCCACGTGACCGTCAACTGGTGACACTCGGAATGCTGACTGCACTCGGCGGATGCGAACCCCAGCTCGAGGTGCACATCAACGCAGCGCTCAATGTCGGGCTCAGCCCAGATGAGATCGTCGAAGCGCTGCTTCACTCGTCCGTCTATTGCGGCATGCCCAAAGCGTTGAACGCCACTTTCGTCGCCAAGAAGGTCTTCGGCGAACGCGGCCTGCTCCGATCCCAGGGGTCGGACTGAGTTGTAGCCGAGCTGGGTCGTACCTGCACTCAGCGGTAGCTGAACCGCAGAGTCCCCCGGTTCCCGCCTCCTGCTTCTCCGCAGGCGGAGTTCGACGCGAGGTCTGCACAGGTCTCTGGCGGTCGGGGGTGAGTATGCGCCCCGACTTAGCCTGCGGGGATGGAGCATCCGGCATCGCAAGGTCTCGCCAAAAGACCCAATGTCGCTGTGTCCGCCAGGGTTGACGCGCGGCTGGCTCTCCCGGCGTGTGCATGCTGGCTGGTCGCGGCGCTGTTGGTTGGCCTCCCTGACTGGGCGGCGCCCGCTGCGCTCCCCGGCAGAATCCCCGAGGATTGGCCAGCGGGTTAGAGGTCGATCCACTGGCCCGCATTGTGGATCCCAATGCCTATCGCTGCCTCAACCAACGCGCGCAGCCCTGAGGGTTCGGTCTCGAGCGCCTTGAGCCTTTGTACAAGCGCTTCGAGCTGATACGCGACGTGCCAATCCGCGCTCGTTGTTCGAACGGTGCGATCTGTCACGACGCTGGCAATGAGATTCGAGTTCTCTCTGACCTGCTCGTCAGAGAGGTCGCGAAACGTAGTCTTCGGACCAAGGGGTCCGGGAATGGCAGCGGTTAGTGCAAGGACGTCTCGAAGAACCGGTCCGGACCTTAACGCTAAGTCTCCCCAGGAGGACTTTTCGGTGTCTGACAGGGCTCCCGGAAGGAGTCGAGACCGTTGGATGAGCGTGTCGCGAAGCCAGCCGTCCCAGACCCGTCGTACTTCTACGGGTTCGACTTGCTCAAGGTTGTAGGCCAGCGCGTCAAAAAAACTCGCCAATCCACAATTCGCGTCGCTGGCTAATCTTGCGATGAGGCCTGGTTTGTTGACTGAGCTAGCTGTGGAATGAACGACAATCGAAGCAAGAACGTTCCAATGTTGGCCGTCGACCATCGATCCGGCGCGGCCTTGAACGGTGACGTCTGCGTTGACCAACAGGTCCCAAAAGCCGTCATCAAGCATGCGGTCGTCAAGGCGTGGCCGGTAAAGGAAGCTGGTCCAAGCTTGAGACGCGCGTTCGTCGATCTCGCTGTTGAAACGAGGGAATACGTCCTTGATCGCGTATCCAGGATCTGCCGCGTGTAGAAAATAGACCTCTCCTGCAAGGACGGCGAGTGGACCTTGGCCGGCGGTGGACGTCGTGTGGAGCATGACGCTGAGCGTTCTCTGCTCGTTCCCCGTAAGCCCCTGCCAATCGTCCCGACTGGCGCGCCACCGGAGACGGATACGGTTTATCCAGTACTGCGCAATGAATCCGGGCCAAGTGTTCAGAGCCAGGAATGTCCAGTCGTCTGACTCCGGGTGCTTGAACTCGGGAGCGTGGCGATCCCATATCTGTTGTGCCATGCCGTCAAGTTGTGCGAGTTGCTCGGGTGTTCGGGAATCGACTTTCCGATGCACGGCGCCCAACATAAGCTCGGCAAGTGCCCGCACGAGGTTGGGGTCCTCCACCAGGTGCACAACGTGGTCGGTTATCGTCGAGAGCAGTGAGTCACTAAGAGTGCTTTGAGCCCATCCTCGAAGGACGGCAGAGACGATGTCGGTCTGTCCATCGCCATCGGCCACCACCAGAAGTCCCTCGCCCAACTCTGGGTTAGCCTCGACCACCTGGCGGATCAGGGACAAGGCATCGTCCCAGACGGGCTGATCGAAGTCTCGCTCTGAGTAGTCTCGATTGTTCAGATCGCTGAGTGCTCTGCCTGCGCCTTGAGCCCGGATTAATTCGGCGAACTCCTCGACCTCGAATGGCAACTTGCTGCCCCACACTCCTGATGTCATGTATACGTCAAAATCCGGGTGTGGACGCGTGCCCATATCCGATTCCTGGGCGCGGATTTTGTCCAGTGCAGTATCGAGATCCGGCCAGTCTTTGACGAACCGAGACATCCATTCCAGGATGTCGAATATGCACCGGCGGTGAAGACGTTGTTCCGTGACGATGTCAAAATCCGGTGGACCTTCAAGCACGCGCTGGAGCAGTCGTGCTCGACGGTTGACGTCCAGCTCGGCCGCAGTCTGGCCGAGGAGCCTGAACACCTCGTGTTTGGTGCGGTGGTCGTAGATGTGCCCGGTTGAAAGCAGCAGGTCAATCTTCAAGTTTGCCCCGCGTTCTGTGTCCTCTGTCAGGCCGTGAATTGCCAGGCGTCTGAACAGTGCGAATGGGTCCGCTAGCCACCGATGCGTGTCAGACGGATCGCTGGAGTTGAGCAAGACGCTAGCGTCCCGTAGCCCATCAACTAGGGTGCTTTCAAAGGTGCGAGATTTGTCCTGCTCGTGTTCTTCGATGGCGGACCGCCCAAACGACCAGCTGTCCCACTTCGAATCAGGATTGAAGCGATGAAGGATTTCGTACGCGTCGCGAAGCGCTTGCTCGAAGGTATGAAGGACGCTGACGGCAATCGAAGCTAAGCCGGTTTGCGCGGTCTTCCACATCATCTCGAGATCAGATTCACTGCCCGACCAAGCAATTTTGGCGTCGATTTTCGGCGGGATCTCTGCGTCCTCTTCTGCGAACCAGGGCTTGCTTGCGCTTAGTACGAGGCGAGGCCGAACAACACGACGTAGAAATGGCATCACCGAGGCAGCATCAATCGCCGAGCCATGCAGGATCATCCACCCCTCTTCCGGTTCGACGGCATCGGATCGCAAACAAGCCGCTATGAGCGTCGCCAGTTTGATTGAGAGTTCTCGGTTGGAGGATCGGAGACGATAGGCTCCCCGCGCTAGCGCCCGCATCAAATCGTGGCTCGCCACGGGTCCAAGTCTGGCAATGACGCCCAGGGCGAGATCCGCAGAATCGTCGTCTAGGAGATAGAACTCGGCGAACCACTGGACAAGCTGGATTGACGAGTCGGAGTTGAGGCTTCCCGCCGTGAACATCGCGATGAACGCGGGCTGTTGTTCAGCCCACGCGAGCCACTCTCGGTCGCGAGCTACTTCCGCGAATGCGCGCACGCCAACTGGCGTTGTTATTGCATGACGAATGTAGTCATCGTCGACGGGGGTCTTCGGGGGTCCGCCCTGCACAATGGACTTCACGCGCGCGCCGTGGCCAAGCTGTCCCATAGCGAGACGGTTCGCCCATTCGTCAAGAACCTCAGTAAGCGCAGCGTGGCTATTGTCTGGCGGATAGCTCACAGGTGTGATGTGAAGGTCAGACCACTTCGTCTCGTCGGGCATATGAGTCAAAACGAACCGATTTGTGGAGGTTGGAAGGCCCCGGGCAAGGTATTTCATTACGGTGTCGTCGTGTGAGTAGCCGACGAACAGCACGACGCTATTTAGAAAGAGTTCCTGAACGAATCGGCGCGCCCAACCATCGGTGAGATAGGCCCGCCCAAAATCACCGTCGGTCAGAACTAGTTCAGTTGCTGGGCGAGAGGTAGAGCCGTGCAGGTGGACCAATCCCGAGAAATCTCTGGCTAGTGGCACAGCGGGTCCATTGAAGCGATCGCCGAGTGTGATGCCAGCGAGAGCGGCGGCGGCGGTGAGGTGCTCATCGAAGTTGGTTGTTACAAGCCTTGTCGTGGCGGAATGACGGGCAAGGCGCACGATCGCATTGTGGTTCGCGTTGGGCAGTGAGCCGGGTGATCCAATGATGTTCTTAGCCTGTTCGCGAACCACTGGCACTCGGTCTATGAGTCGGCCGAGGTACGCGTCCGCTGGCTCTTTCTCGAAGTAGGTTTCGCCGTTCAAGCGTGCGAGTTTCTCTGCAAGCCCGTTGAAGAGCGGAAGGTTCGACGGCGCGTTCAAGGAGACTCCGGCGCCCACAAAGAGCACAAGCGTGCCATCAAGCGCGGCTGAAATGAGCAGTTCTGGCACGTCAACATCTGGGGTGAGTCTCACATGTCCATTCCACACCACGAATGTTTGAGTCAATGGCTCGGCGCTCGTCTCATGCGAGCGGTCTTGGCTTCGTCCTCCCCCCAAAGGAGGGCACACGCTGAGCCGGAGCGCTCACACTAACCAAGCCAACTGAAATCGAATCATCACCAATATCGGCGTAAAACTGCAGCTGCATCCCTTGAGATGCCGTAGGTTCAGGAGAATGTCCTGATAGCGGCTTAGCCGCGTCGTGTATCTGTAGGTTGTGGGCCTTCGTCAGGATCTTCATTGAACATCCGATACCTTCAGAATCATGCTCACTCACAACGTCGCCAGTTTCGCCGGAGGACTGAGCGCGAAGCTCGCCACACGATCGCGGCACGTATGCACGTTCTTCGGAGCTGGCACTTCTAAAGCGTGCGGCCTGCCCGATGTCGTCCTGCTGACGGCGAACATCTCGGCCGGGCTGGAAGGCGAACAGCTCGAATCCTTCGAGCGCCTCACATCGTCCCGCAATCTTGAGCAGGCCCTTAGCCGGCTGAGACGGATCCAGGCGGTCGTTGACGAAGACGACGTGGTTGACGGCCTCACTTTGGAGCAAGCGAAAGAGCTCGATCTGGCAATTTGCAGACTGATCATCGAAGAGTTATCCGCGGTCGATGCTGATATGGAACCCGTCAACAAGCTGGCGGCTTGGGTCGCTCGTGCGGACTACTTGCGGCCAATCGAGCTGTTCACCGTCAACTACGACTGCGTGCTAGAGGCAGCGTTGGAAGCGAGAGGCGTTCCTTACTTCGACGGGTTTGTTGGGACGTGGAAAGCACGGTTCCGGACAGACATGGTCGAGGCAACCCAGAGCGACTCAGAAGTCCTCTTGCCGCCCTTCTTCGCAAGACTCTGGAAGCTGCATGGTTCGGTGAACTGGACCTGGGATCAGACTCATCCAGCGGGTGAGGTCCTGCGGCTGGGTGCCACCGTTCCCCACGATGAGGTCGCTGCCATTTTTCCCTCAGACGCAAAATACGAGGAATCCCGCCGCATGCCCTTCGTCGTGCTTCAGGACCGACTCCGGCGCGCACTCAACGAACCCGAAAGTCTGTTCCTCGTATCGGGCTATTCGTGGGCTGATGATCACCTGAACGAGCTCTTCTTCGATGCAGCGGCTCGCCGACCGCGTTCGGAGTTCATTGCATTCTGTTATTCGGCTATCCCAGGCAACCTTGCAGAAAAGGCGATGCAGACGCCGAATCTTCAGGTGATCACCCAAACTGAGGCCATCATCGGTGGTCTTCGTGCCCCCTGGGAAGGTCCCGGTGAGGGCGTGACTCTTCCCGATGACATCTGGAACGGGACTGCTTGCGGGCTTGGAGACTTCCGCAACCTGGCCAGCTTCTTGTCGCGTAGTTCCTCGGACTCCAGCTTGGACAGCCAGAGTCGACAAGTTGGGGTCTCGAATGCCGGATAGGGACGAGACCTATGTCGGTCGCGTGAGACACGTT
Source organism: Leifsonia sp. Y878 (assembly GCF_057669685.1). Classification (NCBI taxonomy): domain Bacteria; kingdom Bacillati; phylum Actinomycetota; class Actinomycetes; order Micrococcales; family Microbacteriaceae; genus Leifsonia; species Leifsonia sp. Y878. The sequence continues at coordinate 640,494 of NZ_JBYHFS010000001.1, forward strand.
CTTGGCTCGCAAATAACAGTGGAACTGGATCCTGGCCTTGCCGGAATCGCGCCCATCTACCGCGGGCAGCTGCAGCAAATCGGACAAATCGGTTCTCTTGTTCGAATGCCTCAGGGAATGGTAGATCTCATCGCCACCGTCACCCTCGTAGGCATATCAGAGCTGACTGCTGGCCTAGGACCTCGCGAGAGTTCCTCGGCGGGCGAGAGATGGCTGCAAGTGCAACTCCTCGGTGAGGTCGATAGGGGAACGAGGCAATTTCGACGCGGCGTAGGTTCCTATCCAGGTCTTGACGATCCCGTCCATTTCGCCCGGAGGGAGGAGCTGGAAGCCGTTTATCCTCCTGCATCGACCTCGCACATTCGCATTGGTCGGTTGTCAGCTGCGGAGACAGTTCCTATCGCCCTCGATGTCAACAAACTCGTCGTTCGCCATTCGGCCGTCGTTGGCTCTACAGGTTCTGGAAAGACAAGCGCAGTCGCGTCACTCCTGCAGAGCTTTGCCAATGGGCACTGGCCTGCAGCCAACATCGTGGTCATCGACAGCCATGGCGAATACTCTCATGCGCTGTATGGACATGCGTCCGTTAGATCAGTCCTTGGCCCAGAAAATGGCCGGCTACACGTACCGTACTGGGCGCTCCCAGCGGAGGACATCTTGCGGGCCTTCACCGGGTCCACCGGAGGTCCGACGACGCAGAAAACGTGGGCGACCCTGGTCGCTGAAGAGCGACGCAAATTCGTGAATGCGGCTTCTTGGCTCCACCTCGATCCACACGCCATTACTGCAGACACACCAGTGCCGTTTGATATCCGCGAGGCATGGCTGCAGCTGGACTCTGAGAACAAAGAAACTCGGCAAGCCAAAGCAAATCCAGATTCAATCTGCTTGGAAGTCGCGGGAGACGCGTCAACCCTGACGTCGGCGACTTACACCCCCCACGGGCCCGCCGGAAGTCCTCCCATGCAGGGTCCTTTTTTCGGTGTACACGGGAGCACCCCGGAACTCCTCCGCCTCGGTCTCCTTGACCCTCGCTTGGCATTCATGTTGGAGCCAGCTGGGACTGTCGACGGGCCCGACCCACTCGTCGACGCTGTCAACTCCTGGATCGGGGGGACAATGCCAGTATCAGTCCTCGACTTCAATGGCGTACCTGATTCGGCCGCCGAATTGGCCATCGGCGTCATTCTAAAACTGCTTTTCGACGTCGCGATACGAACGCCAAGTGGAATCGAGGGTATCGGTCGCCCAAGTCCTATTCTCATCGTGCTTGAGGAAGCCCACCGTTACTTAGGCGACAAGGCGGCACCCATTGCACGAGATGCCGCCAATCGAATAGCTCGGGAAGGCCGAAAGTACGGTGTCGGACTTATGCTCGTGACTCAGCGGCCGTCCGACCTGCCAGACACGGCATTGGCGCAGTGTGGGACCATCATTGCCCTGCGTCTGAGTAACAGCGCTGACCAAGGCAGAATTCGGACAGCTCTACCCGACAGTGTCGCCGGGCTTGCGGAAACACTCCCTTCCCTTAGAACGGGCGAGGCAATCATCAGTGGCGAAGCACTCGTATTACCAACTCGCGTTGTCCTCGACCGACCGAATCCCCTCCCACTGGCCGAGGATCCTTCTCTCGAGCCGTGGCGCACCAACGCTGGAACGCGAGACGTGAGTGGTGCGTTGGCTCGGTGGCGGGGCATTTATGAACAGGAGAGAAAATGACAATTGACTGGCGACCAGTTGCATCAGCCCGTATCGTCGCTGAAGCGTACGACGCGGAAACAGAAACTATTTACGTGGAGTTCCCGAAGGGCGGCGTCCAGTGGTGGTATACCGCTTGCCCGCCTGACGTCTGGGAACAATTCACAGCAGCTGGGCAGTCTAGAGGCCAGTTCATCCATCAGGTCCTTGATGGAAAACCGAACGGTCGGTTGGCTTAGCATCGAGTGCGGAAAGCGACCGAAGCGAGCAAAGTCCGGATGTCGGCGTTTAGGTGTCGTTAAAGTGAAAGGTGGCGCTGTGAGCGAGGATGGCAGTTTCGACTTCGGGCCAGCGAGCTACGCGTATCGCACGTGCCCCGAGTGCGGCCGCGCCCGAGCCTTTCTCGACTGACCGAGGCGAGATGTACGAGCGACCTGTCCTTGCCCCACGTGACCGTCAACTGGTGACAATCGGAATACTCACCGCGCACGGCGGATGCGAACCCCAACTCGAGGTGCACCTCAACGCAGCGCTCAATGTCGGGCTCAGCCCAGATCAGATCGTCGAAGCGGTGCTTCACGCTTCCGTTTATTGCGGCATGCCGAAGGCTCTGAACGCTACTTTCGTCGCCAAGAAGGTCTTCGGCGAACGCGGCCTGCTTCTGTCCCAGCCGTCAGAGTGAGCGGAAGCTGAACTGCAGCGGTTTGGGATCCACCACCCTCGAACCCTCCTGCTTCTCCACATGCGGTGTTCGACGCGAGGTCTACACAGGTGTCTGCGCGGTCGAGGGCCGGTACCCGCCTCGACTTAGCCTGCTGAGATGGTGCACCCAGCACGTCACAAGGTCCATTCGCTGAAAGCCCCGGGGTCCCTGTGACGGCCAGGGTCGACGCGCGGCTTGCTGTCCCGGCGGCAGCGTGCTGGCTGGTGGCGGCGCTGTTGATTGGCTTCCCCGGCGGGGCGGCGTCTGCTGCGATCGCGTTCGGGACTGCGGCCGCAGTGACTGCCACGCTGCTCGCAGTCTCGGCGCGCGGACCCCGGCGCGCCCTCCCGCGGCCATCCCGCCGTCACCGCCACTCGGGTACGCGGTCAGCTCGCGGACTCGCCATGATCGCTGTACTCGGCGTGAGCCTCGCGGGAGCGGGGCTCGTGGCGTCCGTTGTTGCTGTGAGAGGACCCACTCGTATGCCGGCCGTGGTGGCCCAGGTGATCGAGACTCATGGCAGCCCGAGCGTGGAGATCGTACTTCAGTCGGTGCCCGTGGCGAGTGGCACGATGGGTGGCGGCCAGTTTGGCGCAGGTGGCGTCCAACTCAGAGCTCGGGGCACGATCGTCAGCCTGACACGGAACGGTGGTCACGGCGCGGGCGGCGACGGTCACAGCGTGCACGCAGTCGCCGTGCCGGCGGTGATCTTCTTCGAAGCGGGCGAACCGGCTTCCCGCTACGAGCTCGGGGCAACCCTCTCGCTGACCGGCACCCTGAAGGCGACCACGCCGGGCGATGCAGCCGCTGTGTTGCTTTTCGGTACGAACCCGCCAGAGGCGCGCGCGCCGCCAGCCTGGTGGCTCGCGTGGGCCAACGGCCTGCGCTCCGGGTTCTCCGCGGCCGCCGCAACGCTGGGCGGTGACGGTAGCGCGCTGTTGCCCGGTCTGTCGATCGGGGATACATCGGCGGTGACGGATGACCTCGACGCGGCCATGAAGCAGAGTTCACTCAGTCATTTAACGGCTGTATCCGGTGCGAATTGCGCATTGGTGATCGCCATCATCATGGTCTGCGGGGGCTACCTGCGCCTGCGTCGGGGGCTGCGCATCGCGCTCTCGTTGCTGGTGCTGGTTGGGTTCGTTGTCCTCGTCACACCGGAGGCGAGTGTGTTGCGGGCTGCGGTCATGGCGACGATCGTGATGCTCTCACTGGGTGCCGGCCGGCCGGGCAGAGGAGTGCCTGCCCTGCTCCTGGCCGTCATCATCCTGCTCATCTCAGACCCCTGGCTCAGCCGCAACTACGGCTTTGCGCTGTCGGTGCTGGCGACCGCGGGTCTGTTGGTGCTCGCAGCGCCGCTGGCACACGCGCTCGGGCGCTGGATGCCGCAGGGACTGGCAGCACTCCTTGCGCTGCCTCTGGCGGCGCAGCTGGCGTGCCAGCCGGTGCTCGTTCTTCTCAGCCCCACCGTCGCCCTGTATGGGGTTCCGGCGAATCTGCTCGCGGCGCCGGCCGCTCCAGTGGCCACAATGCTCGGTCTCCTCGCCTGTCTGCTCCTGCCGTTCCTGCCCGGTGTGGCCAACGCGGTGTTGCATGTTGCGTGGTGGCCGTCGTCGTGGATTGCGGCGACGGCCAGGTTCACGGCAGAGCTTCCGGGCAGCAGGCTGCCGTGGGTGGGCGGCGTGGTTGGTGTCATATCGCTGATAGTTCTGACGGCGTTGGCGCTGGCGCTCCTCCTGACACGGACTGCCGGTGTCGGGCGTCGGACGACGCAGATAGCGAGGGCGGCGGGGTTCTGCGTGCTGGCCGCCTTCGTCGCCGGGTACGCAGGAACCGGCATCGGCTCGCTCATCGGGCGCACGACGAGTTTCCCCGCTGACTGGCAGATCGCTGCGTGCGACATCGGGCAGGGCGATGCCGTACTCGTGCGTGACGGAAGCCAGATCGCGCTCGTCGACGTTGGACCAGACCCTGCGCTGCTCGACGACTGCCTGGTCGAACTTGGTATCACGCGCATCGACCTCCTGGTGCTGACCCACTACGACCAGGACCACGTCGGCGGGCTCGACGCCGTGCTCGGGATGGTCGACACGGCGCTGGTGGGCGAGCCGGCCTCAGCCACCGACGAGCGCGTGCAAGCCCGCCTGCGCGCCGGTGCGGCTGACGTGCGGGAGGCGGCGAAGGGTGACGCCGGCCAACTCGGCGAACTGTGGTGGGAGGTGCTCTGGCCGCTGCCTGATTCGTCGTTTGAGACGGGGAACGACGGAAGCGTTGTTGTCACGTTCGAGGGGCGCGGCATCCGCTCAATCTTTCTTGGCGACCTGGGAGAGGAGGCTCAGGATGCGCTCTGGACGGCGTCGCACCCGGCCCCTGTTGATGTGGTCAAGGTCGCCCACCACGGTTCCGGCGACCAGAGTGCCCTGCTCTACCAGCGGCTGCGCGCGCGAGTCGGGGTGATCTCGGTTGGTCGTGATAACGGATACGGGCATCCGACGCCGCGCCTGCTTGACCTGCTGGAGAGCACGCGCACCACCGAGTTCCGCACGGACGAGCGGGGGTTGGTCGTGATCGCGCCCGCCGACGATCCCGATCCCGATCCCGATCCCGATCCCGACTCTGATCCCGACGAGGACGGCGATGCCCTCACCATCTGGACGGAGCGGTTGGCAGGTAGCAGCAGCAGCGGTCGCTAGCTGGGCGGGGCTGGCTGTGCACGGCAAGCTGGGAATGGATGACAGTGGTCACGGCTAGGCTGGAAAGCACGAGAAAGAGGAGCCGAGTGGCGACACGACCTGCAGCATCAAGCCGCGCAAAGTCCTCAGTGGCAATCCCGCAGCTCAGCTGGAATCAGGTGCGCCCAGCCCCGATCGTGCTTGTATCGGGTACGGAGGCCTTCCTGGCCGAGCGTGCGACGCGTCAACTGCGCGACTTCCTAAAGCTCGAAGACCCCAGCATTGAAGTCAGCGATATCCAGGCCGACAGCTATGCGCCTGGCGAACTCCTGACTCTCGCGAGCCCGTCGCTGTTCAATGAGCCCCGGCTCATTCGCGTGGCATCCGTTGAGAAGTGCAGCGACACGTTCCTTGCGGAAATCCTCGAGTACATCACGAACCCGGCTGAAGACACCTACGTGATTCTTCGGCACGGCGGGGGAGTGCGTGGCAAGAAGTTGCTCGACACCCTGCGGAGCGGCGTCGGCGGCGCTGTCGAGGTCGTCTGCGCCGAACTGAAGAAAGACGCCGAGAAGTACGAGTTCGCGTCGACGGAGTTCAAGGTCGCCGGCAAGCGGGTCACGGCCAGCGCGCTGCGCTCCCTCGTCGCTGCCTTCTCCGACGACCTCGCCGAGTTGTCTGCCGCCTGCCAGCAGCTGATTGCGGATGCAACGTCAGAGATCACCGAGACCACAGTCGACCGGTACTACGGCGGTCGCATCGAAACGAACGCGTTCAAGGTGGCAGATTCGGCGATCGCGGGCCGCCGCGGCGAGGCACTCATCACCCTGCGTCACGCCCTGTCGTCCGGTGCCGATCCCGTTCCGATCGTCGCTGCGTTCGCGAGCAAGATCCGCACCATGGCGAAGCTCTACGGCGTGCGCGGCGGCAGCGGGCAGCTCGCCTCGCAATTCGGGCTCGCGCCGTGGCAGGTCGAACGAGCCCAGCGCGACCTGCGCGGCTGGACCGACGAAGGTCTCGCCCGCTCCATCCAGGTCCTGGCCGAAACGGATGCCAGCATCAAGGGTGCAGGACGCGACCCGGTCTTCGCACTCGAGCGTCTGATCGGCGTCATCGCCCAGCGCGGCGACAGCTAACTCCTACCCGCCCCCTGCGCGCTTTGCTAGGGCCCCGGCCGCACCCCGCCGCATCCCGGTCTGTGGTCGAACCGGTTCCCGTAGGCCTGCGCGATTCACCACCTCGGTGGTCGAGGAGCGAGCGCCAGCGAGCGTCTCGAGACCTCGCAGGCCGTCCTTCAGAACCCCTGGGCCACGCATCCGCTTCGCTGAGATCGCCGTTACGACCGAGAATCGCCGTTGCAACAGCGATTCTCGGCGGAAACGGCGACTCTCGGCGGGAATGAGGCGGAAAGAGGGCCGTGACCGACCATATGGTTGCCCCGCGGTTGAGGCGTCACGTGCTCGACTAGGCATGCGGAGCGTCGCGAAGCAGCGGATGCCGAGAGGCGACCTGTCACGGATGCCGCGCGGTCGCGAGAACAGGACGAATCGTCCTCGTGTCATCGAAAACAGGACGGATCGCGCTCTCTGGGAGAGGACTTCCTGTTTTGGCGACGGTCGTACGCAAAAATCCGCGTGGCAAAACCCGCCGCACCGAACCCCGCCCGTTTACGCACCGACCGCCGCGTCAAAGCCCCGCCCCATAACGCACAAAACCCCCGCCTCGAAAGACGGGGGTATTGAAATCGCCCGAAGGCGAGAGTGCTATTTAGAGGGAAGCAACTGCCTTGGCAATTGCCGACTTCTTGTTAGCAGCCTGGTTCTTGTGAATGACGCCCTTGCTGACGGCCTTGTCAAGCTTCTTCGAAGCGAGGGCCAGGCTGGCTACAGCCTTGTCCTTGTCGCCTGCGGTTACAGCTGCGCGGGTCGTGCGGACGGCGGTCCTGACCTCGCTCTTGACGGCCTTGTTGCGGTCCTGGGCCTTCTTGTTGGTGCCAATACGCTTGATCTGCGACTTGATGTTTGCCACGTTTATACGCTCTCGTTCGGTTCTAATTGGATGTGCCGCTAGACGGTAGAGGGGCGTTTCGCGGCGAAAGTCGTGTGGGGTGGGACCCATCACGCAAGTCAACAAGCAACGTTATCAGTTATTTGGCCTTGCCGACAATCGAGGGCGCCGGATCCTGACGGATCGACACGTCGAGTTCCGCCGCGATGCGGCGCAGGGCTGCCGTGAAGCGTTCCGGCTGCGACAGGCTGGCCAGGTGAGACGCCCCGTCGACGATCACCAGGCGCGCGCGGGGGTTGGCCGCCAGGAAGCGTCGCTCGTGCAGCCGGAAGTGGTCGAATTGCCCGTTGAGCAGCCACACCGGCCCTGGATACGCGGCAAGATCACCCAGCGGATCGAGCGCTCCGGTCGCCGACAGCCCTGCAGCCATCACGTCGAGGGCCACCCCGCCGGCCAGCACATCGGCCGCGGCTTCGGCGGGCAGCGTGCGTTTCACGATCGTGGTGTGCAGCCAGAGCCCCTTATCCGGCATCCGGTGAATGAGATCGGCCAGCGCGAGGTAACCCCGGAGCGGCAACCCAAGGGGCAACGCGGCGCAGTCCGCGGCGACGAGCCCGCGTACGCGCTCAGGGTGGGTGGCGGCGTACGCCGTGGAGAAGTATCCGCCGAGTGAGAGGCCCACCAGCATCACGGGTTCGCCTGGCTCTGCGACGGCGTCGATGCCGGCATCGATGGCGTCAAGGGCGGCATCCACTGAGAACTCAGCCTCGAGGTTGATGCCGTGGCCCGGCAGGTCGATTGCCAGCACGCGATAGCCGGCCTTGTGCAGCGCGTCGACCTGGTGCCGCCACATGGTCGAAGAGGCACGGATGCCGTGCACGAGCACAATCGGAATGCTGTCTGTCATCTGCACACCTTTCAGCCGGTGGTCATGAGGTGCCGGCGAGGTGGCACCCTCTGTGCAGGCTACTGCGGGTTCCTGATCGTGCCGAGGGCCCTGGCCTGCACGACGGCGGCCGTGCGCGAGCTCACGCCGAGCTTGGTGAAAATGTGTACGAGGTGCGACTTGACGGTGGCTTCGGAGAGGAACAGTTCCTGCCCGATCTGTCGGTTTGAAAGCCCGCCCGCCACCAGCGTCAGCACCTCCGTTTCGCGCAGGGTCAGCTGCGTCTCCGGCTCCCTGGTGCTCGGATCGAGCCGGGAGGCGATGGCGGGCGCGAGTGCGCTCTCGCCGGCAGCGGCAGCGCGAACGGCTGCGACGAGTTCGGCAGGGGGCGCGTCCTTCAGCAGGTATCCGCTGGCACCGGCCTCGACGGCGCCCAGGATGTCGGCGTCCGTGTCGTAGTTGGTCAGCACGAGCACGTGCGGTGGTTGGGGGAGTGCCCGCACGCGCCGGGTGGCTTCAGCGCCCTGTAGGGTTCCGCCGAACTGTAGGTCCATCAGCACGACGTCGATGTCGAGCTCTGCGGCCAGTTCGACGGCATGTTCTGCTGTCGATGCCTCGGCGACGATGTCCATGTCGGGCTCGGCGGAGAACAGCGCCCGCAGGCCGGCGCGCACGACAGGGTGATCATCGGCGATGAGCAGGCGGATCATGAGGGCTCCGTGTTGAGTGGGGTGGCGGCTGGTGGCGCGTCGACAGGTGGCATGGACAGGTCGGCCGGCGCGTCAGTGAGCGGCGCGTCAGTGAGCGGCGCGTCAGCGAGTGGCGTGTGGATCGACTCGTCGAGCGGGAACGTGACGGCGATGGCGGTTCCGCTGCCCGGTGCCGACTCCAGCACGAAGGTGCCGCCGAGCTGTTCGACCCTGGCGCGAATCGCGCGCAGGCCGAATGAGTCCGGCCGCCCGGCCAGTTGCGGCCCTGCCGGATCGAACCCGACGCCGTTGTCGACGATGTCGAGGGCGATGGAGTCAGGCATATAGCTGAGCGTGAGCTCGGCCCTGTCTGCACGGGCATGCTGGGCCACATTGGCGAGCGAGCCCTGGGCAATGCGCAGCAGCGTGGCTTCGAGGCGCATCGGCAACGGCACCGGTTCGCCGGTGACGTGGACGATGACCGACACCCGGGCTGCTCCAGGCTCGCCGCTCACGGTTGCAGCGGATGCCGACACCCCCTCAGCCAGCCGCGCCAGGGCGGCGGGCAGCGTCTGGGCGTCGAGGGCTGGCGGCGTGAGTTCCCGGATGAAGCGGCGGGCCTCCCGCAAGTTGATCGCCGCGGTCTCCCGCGCAAGTCGCAGGTGTTCGAGCGCCGTGGCATCCGTCACCGTACGCTCAGCGGCGTGCAACAGCAGCTGGATGCTCGACAGACCCTGGGCCACCGTGTCGTGGATCTCCCGCGCCAGGCGCTCCCGCTCTGCGGCGGTGCCTGATGCCCTGGCCGTCGCGGCCAGCTCCGCCCGTGTATCGATGAGGTCGGCAATGAGCGCTTGCCGCTCGACGGCCTCGTGCAGGAGGGCGCGATAGCCGAGGCCAACCGCCACCGCGGCACCGGCGCCAATGAGAGGCCCGAGCGTTGCACCGAGGTTCCAGCCCAGGTGCCAGGTGAGCGCCCAGATCGCCAGGATCACGCTGACGCCAACGGCCGGGATCGCCCAGCGCAGCGGAAGAACGTGGAGTTGCAGGAAGAAGAGGGGGAAGACGATGTACGCGGCATCGGAGGCCAGCAACGTGAGCGCCAGCCATTCGATCATCAAAACCAGCAGCCACACCGGTACGATCCAGCGGTCGGCGCGCACCGTGAGGAGGACATTGCCACCGACATACGTGGCGAGGAAGACAACTGCGAGCGTGATGACGAGCGCTGGATACGGCCAGACGCCGAACGCCGCGCGCAGAATCACGAATGCGGTGAGCCCAACGATCAGCATGTGCAGCGCAATGCGCAGGCCCGTCAAGACGGGAGTCAAGGCGGAATGCGGCAGCCTGCTGATGAGCATGGCATCTGAGGTGGACATCGCGATCAGCCTAACCAGCGCACGTGTGAGCGAGCATCCATCAAAAGAGTGAAACCCTGTTGCCGGACGCACGTGCAAAGTTCGAAGTGAGGTGCGGCACCGGGAGCCGCCCTCTCATGGGACAATTGGCAGATCATGTCACCGAGAGCTCACACAGCGCTTGAACCGGCCGCAACTGCCCCCGAGTTCATCCGTAACTTCTGCATCATTGCCCACATCGACCACGGCAAGTCCACCCTTGCCGACCGGATGCTGCAGATCACGGGTGTCGTCGACGACCGTTCCATGCGTGCCCAGTACCTGGACCGCATGGACATCGAGCGCGAGCGCGGCATCACGATCAAGAGCCAGGCCGTTCGCATGCCCTGGGAGCTCGACGGCAAGACCTACGCGCTCAACATGATCGACACCCCTGGTCACGTCGACTTCAGCTACGAGGTCTCGCGGAGCCTTGCGGCCTGCGAGGGTGCCATCCTGCTCGTTGACGCAGCGCAGGGCATCGAAGCCCAGACGCTGGCCAACCTGTACCTGGCACTCGAGAACGACCTCACGATCATCCCGGTGCTGAACAAGATCGACCTGCCGGCTGCCGACCCTGAGAAGTACGCCAAAGAGCTGGCCAGCCTCATCGGTGGCAAGCCAGAAGACGTGCTGCGCGTGTCAGGCAAGACCGGCATGGGCGTCAGCGAGCTACTCGACCTGGCCGTCAGCCAGATCCCGGCTCCCGTCGGCGACCCTGACGCACCGGCTCGCGCCATGATTTTCGACTCGGTGTACGACAGCTACCGCGGCGTGGTGACGTATGTGCGCATGATCGACGGTGAACTGAAGCCGCGCGAGAAGATCCAGATGATGTCGACGCGTTCCACGCATGAGATCCTGGAGATCGGTGTGAGCTCGCCTGAGCCCACCCAGAGCAACGGACTCGGCGTCGGCGAGGTCGGCTACCTGATCACCGGTGTGAAGGACGTGCGCCTGTCGAAGGTCGGTGACACCGTCACGACGGCGGCCAGGCCCGCGACCGTTGCCCTTCCCGGCTATACCGAACCGCAGCCCATGGTCTTCTCCGGTCTTTACCCGATCGAGGGCAGTGACTTCCCCGTCCTGCGCGAGGCGCTTGACAAGCTCAAGCTGTCTGATGCGTCTCTCGTCTACGAGCCCGAGACATCCGTTGCCCTCGGGTTCGGATTCCGCTGCGGCTTCCTCGGTCTGCTGCACCTCGAGATCATCACGGAGCGTCTTGAGCGCGAGTTCGACCTCGACTTGATCGCCACGGCGCCGAGCGTGCCGTACGAGGTCACCACCGACGACAAGCGCACCGTCACGGTCACCAACCCGAGCGAGTTCCCGAGCGGCAAGATTTCCAAGGTTGAGGAGCCGGTCGTCAAGGCCGCTATTCTCGCGCCGAAGGACTACGTCGGCGTCATCATGGAGCTCTGCCAGAGCCGCCGAGGCGTTCTGCTCGGCATGGAGTTTCTCGGTGAGGACCGCGTCGAGATTCGCTACACGATGCCGCTCGGTGAAATCGTCTTCGACTTCTTCGACCAGCTGAAGAGCCGTACCGCTGGCTACGCTTCGCTCGACTACGAGCCCACCGGCCAGCAGGAAGCCGACCTGGTCAAGGTCGACATTCTGCTGCAGGGCGAGCAGGTCGACGCGTTTAGCGCCATCGTGCACCGCGACAAGGCATACGCATACGGCGTGCTGATGACTACGCGCCTGCGCGAACTCATCCCTCGCCAGCAGTTCGAGGTTCCGATCCAGGCTGCCATCGGCGCACGCATCATCGCGCGCGAGAGCATTCGCGCCATCCGCAAGGACGTCCTTGCCAAGTGCTACGGCGGCGACATCAGCCGTAAGCGCAAGCTGCTTGAAAAGCAGAAGGAAGGCAAGAAGCGCATGAAGATGGTCGGCCGCGTGGAAGTTCCGCAGGAGGCCTTCGTGGCAGCTCTTACCGGAGACACGGAGAAGAAGGACAAGAAGTAGCAGCTGGTTTTCGGCGGGCTGTCTGGACTGGGTCCAGGCAGCCCATTGTGCTGCGTGCCGGCACACGCGACCAACGCCAAGGGTTCGTCGCATACCCTTGACGTAGTAGTTCAAGCGCAAGCGGGAGTTTTTTCATGAATCAGCAGTTGTCGTTCGTCACGCAGTCGGGCCTCGCCCGTACAGACGGTCGGGACGTACTCTGATGCGCCGCGCAACCTTCACCGATGCATCTGTTACCTACGGTGCGATCGGCGGAACGCTGGCTGCCGACCTCATGACGTTCCCGCCAGCCGGGTACCGTCCGGCCGAAAGCACGGTGAAGCTCGGTAGCGGTAGCGACCGATTCAGGGCGGCAGCGACGTCGCTCATGACCTGGGGCGTGCAGCGCGGAAGCGGCATGGAGGTCACCGACCTTGAAGTCGGCACCGGCGTGCAGTATGCGGGTATCGCGTTCAACGAAGATGGCTCTCCCTCGCGCGACCAGCGGCATCCGGTCAATGAAGCGACCTTTGCCGATGACGGCACCCCATACATCGCCAACGGCATGACGGCGAAGCTGTCCATCAAGGCAGGCCCGTTCAATGTCGTCGCACCGGTTCGCGTGGTCTACGTCATCGACGAGGCCAACAAGATCGGCTTTGCGTACGGAACCATGGCCGGGCACCCGGAGAGCGGCGAAGAGTCATTCGTCGTTGAGAAGCTCGAAGACGACTCCGTCTGGCTGACCATCCGGTCGTTCTCGCAGCCCAGCACGCTGAAGTACAAGCTGGTGGCGCCGATCCTCCGGTACCAGCAGGCAAAAATCACCAAGCAGTACTTGCGGGCGTTGCACCCCGCGTCTGGAGCGTAAACCACGTGCCAAGTGCACTTCCCCTCGGCGACCCCGCACCTCTCGACGGACTCCTTCCGGCATCCGCCGCGGTTGGATCCGCTGAACGCGATTTCGGCGTCTACCTGCACGTGCCGTTCTGCCGGGTGCGCTGTGGCTACTGCGATTTCAACACCTACACGGCCACCGAGCTGCGCGGCGTCAAGCAGAGCGATTATGCCAGCCAGGCCGTGATCGAAGTCGAGTCAGGTGCCCGGATTCTCGCCGAGTCCGGTGTCGCCCCTCGGGAGGCCGCGACCGTTTTCTTCGGCGGTGGCACGCCGACGCTGCTGCCGGTCACTGACCTGGTCAAGATGTTCAACGCCATCCGTTCCAATTTCGGAATCGCCGACGGCGCAGAGGTGACGACAGAAGCCAACCCAGACTCAGTGGATGCCGCCTACCTCGCTTCCCTCGCTGAGGCCGGCTTCACCCGTGTCTCGTTCGGCATGCAGTCTGCGGTGCCGCGCGTGCTCGCCACGCTGGAGCGCACCCACGATCCAGAGCGCATTCCACTCGTCGTGCAGTGGGCCAGGGATGTCGGCCTCGATGTGAGTCTCGACCTCATTTATGGCACGCCGGGGGAGGCGCTCGACGACTGGCGCACGAGTCTTACGCACGCCATCGCGCAGCGCCCAGACCACATCAGCGCATATTCGCTCATCGTCGAGGACGGCACCAAGCTCGCCCGGCAGATCAAGCGCGGCGAAATCGCTCCCGTCGACGAAGATCACCAGGCCGACCTGTACGAAATGGCCGACAGGATGCTTGAGGAGGCCGGCTACGGCTGGTACGAAGTGAGCAACTGGGCAACGGATGTCGACCACAGGTCACGCCACAATCTCTCGTACTGGCGCAGCCAGGACTGGTGGGGCGTTGGCCCCGGCGCCCACAGCCACGTCGGTGGACTGCGCTGGTGGAACGTCAAGCACCCGGCAGCGTACGCAGACCGGGTGCTCGCCGGACACTCGCCAGCTGCCGGCCGTGAGACCCTCGACGACGCAACCCGCGAGGTCGAGCGGGTTCTCCTGACCAGCCGCATCCGTGAGGGTATTCGCATCGACTCGCTGTCGGAGCGAGGCAGGCTCGAGGTCGCAGGACTCATCGCAGACCAGCTGGTCGATCCGCGTGCTGCACTCTCTGGCACGGTTGAGCTGACGCTCACCGGTCGCTTGCTCGCGGATGCCGTGGTGCGCCGCCTGCTCGCTGACGACTAGGGCATCCGGTTCCCGCCAGGGTCTGGTCTGAGTCTGGTCTGCGTCTGGTCTGAGAACCAAAGACGTGACAGTCGGCATCCCTGTCACCGATCCGTGAGTCGACCGACCTGGGCGGCAACAAGATCGGTTTCGTGAGCGAACCGAGCTGAATCCGTACAGCCAAAGCTCACCGCAGACGAGGCACAATAGCCAGAAAGCACCTCTAGTCCCGAAGCAGCTCTCTGATCGGAGGACGCATGACGAACCGCGACAACACCCAGGACGAACCAATTCAGGCCCAGCATTCTCAGCCGGAAGGCGCCAAAGTGGCGGGCATTATCAGGCAGCAGGAGGCTGATTTGGCCGGCCACGACGAGGCCAAAGTCTTGGAAGCGCTGCGTGAGAGATTCGCGAACGGCGGGCACCAGATCAGCGAAGCGGATCTCCAGGAGCACGCGCATCGCATTGCCGGGCTCGAACCGAATAAGTTCTCAGGGGCGTGAGTCACTCCGCAGGCGGCTGGTCCGGGTGAAATCCCACGAGCTTGTGTGAGCCATCGCAGAACGGTTTGATGGTCGATTCGCCGCACCGGCAGAGGGCGATGGTCTTGCGTGTGATGGGCACAGGAGCTCCCCCAGCTCCAACGATGTCGACGCTGCCGCGGATGAGAAGGGGGCCATCGGCGCACACAGTGATGAGCGGATGCAGGCTCTCCCGTCGCTCGTCGCCCGTCGGTTCTGCAGCGGCGTCCTGCATCTCGTCGTTCACGTCAGTGTCCCTGCTGTATGTGTCCCTGCTGTATGTGTGGCAACGCGTTCCCGCAGCTGCCGCAGCGGGGTAGCGGCGCGGCGAAGCCGTCCGGCTCCGTACCGGGGCCCGCCGAGCACGCGAAGGCCAACGGCCAGCCACACGCAGATGGCGCGCTCCAGCATCCAGAGGGGAACCCAGACGGCGCTCGTCCAGGGAAAGACGGATGCTCCGTTGGCTCGCCGCCGGCCCCACTCACCCACGGCACACGCCAGGACGACGCCAACGAGCATCCGCTGGGGTCGTCTGAGCGCCCACAGCGTCAGCGGTAGCAGGGACAACTCTGCAACGAGACGCAGCGGCTGGGCGAAGTCGTCATAGGCCTGGCGGATACGTTGGCCGGCGAAGTGGCCAACGGTGGGCGGAATCCTGCCGACGAACAGGTCGGCAACCTGCGCCTCCCGGCCGCCTGCTGCGGTCACAGTGCGGATCAGTTCCAGGTTCTCGAAGAGGACGTCACCGGCGTATCCGCCGACTGACAGAATGCGGTCGCGCCGCACGGCGAGGGTGCCAGGGTAGTCGGCGCCGAGCGCGCGGTTCACGAGAGTGCGCCCCGTATCCCAGCGGGCGTGCCAGGGGAGGCTGGTGAAGAAGTTCTGCGGTCGCACCACGTCGGCGTGATCCAACGCCGTGACGATTCGGGTGAGGCCAGGCAGGTCGTAGCGAACATCGTCGTCGGCGATGACGACGCGATTGTCGTCGGCCAGATTGGTGTCGGCGAGGCCGAGGCCGGTCATGACGCCGGCGACCTTGCCATTGTTGCCTGGCCACGGATCCGGACGAACGTGCCGAACGAACCCAGACCACCGGTCGTGGTGGGCGTCGAACATGCCGCCGGGCGACCCGTCAACGACGGTGACGTCGATCCACCCGCTGAGTGTGTGCAGGTAGTCGGTGAGCTCGTCTATGCCGCGATCATCTCGCCAGAGAAGCGGCAGTACGTAGTCGGCCGGCAGGGGCGAGCTCATGATGCCGAGGGTGCGGGACGTGCTTGCGGGGCGAGCGGAGTGCGCAGGGAGGACCGCCCAGAGGTCCATGCGTCGAGAACTTCTTGCCCAGCCAATCCGTCTACCGTCAGGCAGGCGCTCGCACCGAAGAAGATGTCCGCCAGCAGTGCCGGCTGGTCCTCTGCGAGGCCACCGGCGAGTTCGCGACCGGCGATTTGTTCGTGCACGGCATCCGCTTCAACGTGCTCGTCGAAATAGTCCGTGACGTTCTTCTCGAAACCCAATCGGCGGAATCCATTGCCGATGAGCCGGTTCGGGATTGACGAGGTCATCTCGAACGCAGCCAGGTGGCCAGCGATGGCGCCACGCAGTCGACGGTTGAGGCCGAACATCGACATCATGTTCATCGACGCCAGGGTGAGCGCGGAAACCTGGTCGACGTACGCGCCGTAGCGAGCATCGAGCCCAAGCTCTGTCATCGTGCGGGCGAAGATTGCGGAGTGCATCCGCTCCGGGCGCCCGCCTCCGTACTCGTCGGCCTGAATCTCGACCAAGGCAGCCTTCGCCTTGCCGGTGAGGCGGGGAATGGCCCACGAGTGCGGGTCGGCCTCCTTGAGTGTGTAGATGGAGCGGTAGATCACGAACTCCACGAGCTGGTCTGCCGATGCGCGCTGCGCAACGAATCGCGCGAGGCTGGGCCCGGATTCCTTGCCCGTCAGCCGAAACAGTGCGGCAGCAACGGACTCGGCGTCCGCCGGCGGCAACGGCGGTATGACCACGGAATTCCGCAGTTGCCGCTCGAACGTCGCCTCGATGCTGGCGCGGGCGGCGAGTGTTGCCGGATGCCATTCCCAGGCATCGTCGACAGCGCCGACGTCTCCATAAAACAGGCCGTAGAGCACGAAGAGCGTCAGCTGCAGGTCGTCGTCGCGGAGGAGGTCGGTGCTGTCCGCCAGCGCGCGTTCCAGCTCCGTCTGGAAATCCGCTAGATCGTCAGTGACGGATGGCGGTTCGGCGAGAGCGACCGCAAGCCGCCCACTGAGTGGGCCGCGTGGTGCGAAGGGGAAGGGGACCGCAGTGGGTAGGGTCTCTGTGGTCTGGCTGCCTGGGGTGTCCATGGGCCCAGAATCCATCCGGCGTCAGCAATGGTCAAGCCCGGCGTTTGCCGTCGTGCCCTGCTTCACGTTGATCGTGCCCTGCTTCACGTCGATCGTGGCCTGCTTCACGTTGATCGTGGCTTGTGGCGCCACTCGACGCGTTGCATGTCAGCTCACTGCGCGCTTCACGAGGGCGCCGATCTTCTTTTCGTCTGCCGCGGTCAGCTCCGCAAGGGCGAAGGCCGTTGGCCACATTGTGCCGTCGTCGAGGGTGGCCACATCATTGAAGCCGAGGGTCGCATACCGCGTCTTGAACTTCTCTGCCGGCTGGAGGAAGCAGACGATCTTGCCGTCTATGGCATACGCGGGCATCCCGTACCAGAGCTTGGGTGCGAGGTCTGGTGCGTTCTCCGTGATGACGGCATGGACTCGCTCTGCGAGGGCACGGTCTGCGTCCGGCATGTCCGCGATCGCTGCGAGAACGGCCTTCTCGTCTTGCGCCTTCTTGTCGGAGTCCTTGCTGCGACGTTTCTCTGCTCTGAGCTCAGCGGCACGCTCCTTGATGGCAGCCCGTTCCTCCTCAGAGAATCCCTCGGCCGGCTCACTTTTCGCCGTGGATGTTGCAGTGGACTTCTGCTTCTCAGCCATCGCGGTGCACTCCTTTTGTTGACACTGTTCTGCGGGTTGATTCGGTTCTGCGTGTTGAACCGGTTCTGCGTGTTGAACCGGTTCTGGGTGGGGCTGCGGGTGCCCCCTGGCTCCACTCGACCACACCGCGGGCCGAACGTAAAGCGTTAGTGGTGGTGCGCAGCGGCATCCGCTAATTTCTGTCTGGAGCGCGATACCGTGTGACCACACAGTCGCCAGCGAGAGGATCGCCTCATGCAGTTCGTTCCCGGACCGATCGAATGGCCGCCGGCACCGTTGTCGTTTGACGACGCTGTTGCAGAGTTCGGCGGCCACGTGTTCACTTTTGCCCCGCAACGTCACTTCGAACATGCGGGTGTCAACGTGGAACGCACGAATAGCGGGATTTCCGCGATCGCGGTGCACTACAGCGTCCTTGTCAATCCGGACGATCGGGATGATCCCGCCAACTTTCTTCGACGCGATGACGCACACAACGGCGGGCATCTGCTGTCTGCCGAGCGCGCGGATGGGCTGCCTGATTGGGTGCGAGAGCGAATGCTGCGCTCCAGGTACCCGATGCTGTGGGAAGCCGTGCGCACCTCGACGACCACGGATGCGCTGTCGTGGGGTTCCTATGCCGCGGCGCTCGCGCAGCACCTCGATCACGTCGGGCGGAATGCCTCTGCTAATGGTTTGGTAGCGGATCCATTTTCGGCTCAGGATGCGACCGATCCGAGCCTCGCTCTGGAGCACTCGATCGAGATCGACGGCAGCCCCGTTGCCGGAATCCGAATTGAGCACCGTGGATACCGGGCGTACGGCGCAGTGCTCGGTGACCGCGTGCTGAGCGTCGTGCTCCCGGATACGCTGCTCATCGAGCCGGACATGCGCTTCGTCTCGGCAGGTTAAGTGAGTCTTCGCGCTTGGTCCCGGTGGTCGAGGAGCGAGGTCTCCGTCGTCCGAGGTCTCCGTCGTCCGAGGTCTCCGTTGGTCGAATCCGTTGGTCGAGGAGCGAGCGCCAGCGAGTGTCTCGAGACCCTTCTCGCCGAATCAGGAGCGGCACGGCGGACTCAGACGACCGCGCAGCCCAATGGGGCATCGGCATCGGCACCGGCACCGGCACCGGCATCGGCATCGGCATCGGGGTACGCGGGTCGAACGCAGCAATGCGCATGTTGTAGCTACCGCGCCGCTGCGTTCGACCCGCGCGGCGGGTCCCACCGGTCACCTCGGCACGTAGCGCGGCCCACGACAGTCAACTGGGCGACGGGCCGTCGTGATTTCATCGGGGCGCGCGAAAACGCGGCTGGCGCGCGATAAACCGCGCGCCAGGCGGGAAAACGCGCGCCAGAGTTCGGCGCGGTGACCGAACGCCTATTCTCGCTCGCACCTCGCACCTCGCACCTCGCACCTCGCGCCTCGCGCCTCGCGCCTCGCGCCTCGCGCCTCGCGCCTCGCACCTCGCACCTCGCACCTCGCACCTCGCACCTCGCACCTCAAGGCCGATAGCGGCCCGCCCTCCGGAAAATCTACCCGAACATACTTCCGACTAATGTCTAGATGCGACTGAGAAAAGCTCGCCTTTCAGTTCTAACGCTGGTAGTATTGAGGCATGCTCACAGTTGAGGAATCCCGCACGGTGAAGAACCTGCTGCAGGATTTCACGGCGGAGTTTTCGGAGGCCAGGCCCTGCGCCACGGTGCGCGTCGACAGTGATGATGACCTGATCGAACGTGCCATCCAGGCGGAGCAGGCCGGGCGGATCATCGACGCGTACCGAGTGTCGTTGGCCGCCGAGATTGACGAGCGGTCGCGGAAGACTCTGGAGGTCTCGGATCGGCTGTCGTCTAAGCGCGGATGCCGCAGCGGCACCGAACTGTTGGAGCGGCTCACAGGCGTGTCGGCGAAGACCATCGCCAAGCGCATCCGGTTGGGCGACCACGTCCGCACCCAGTACGGGTTGGACGGGGCGGCGTTCCCGGCGAAGTTCCCGGCCGTGGCGGTCGGGCTGGCCAGTGGGCTGCTCGGTCGGGACAGTGCCGAAGTGATCATTGCGGCACTTAGCCCGTTGCGTGGCCGGATCGCGGTCGGTGAGATCCAACTCGCCGAGGAAGCCCTCGTCTCAGCGGCGACGGGGCAACCGATCGGGCCGGGCGACGAGGCCACGACCCCGGTGGCTGCGGATGAAACGCTGCTGCAAGCGCAGGTGTGGAAGGCGTTCATTGACCCGGATGGTCTGGAGCCCGATGAGAAGCGGGCGATGTTGAACCGCGGGTTCCGGCTTGGGACCGAGCGCGACGGACTCATCCCCGTGTCGGGAGCGTTGATGCCGGAGACGGCGGCGAAGTTCCAACGGTTGATGGATGCATACATGTCGCCGCGGACCGCGCAGGTCAAGTTCCTGACTGTGGAGGAGCAGGAGCAAGAGATCGACCGGGACGTGCTCGAGCACGACGATCGGACCCGCGACCAGCTGCGCCACGACCTCTTCACGATGATCGTTGACACTGCCGCGCGAAGTGCCGAAGCACCCTCGATTGGCGGGGCCGCCCCGACCGTGCTGGTCAGCGTGCGGCAGGAAGACTTCCTGGCCGGCACGGGTGCCGGTCACATTGATGGGCAGGTGGCACCCATCTCAATGCTGACGGTGGAGCAGATGGCGTGTGCCGGGGGAGTGCAACCGGTGACGATCAATGCGAAGGGCAAGATCATTGAGTTGGGGGTCACCGACCGGTGCTTCACTGGCCAGCAGCGCCGGGCGATCACCCTCCGTGACGGCGGCTGCATCATCCCCGGTTGCCAAAGCCCCGCGGCGTGGGCCGAGATTCACCATGTGATCCCGGATGCGCTCGGTGGGCCGACCGAGGTGAGCAACGGCGTGACACTCTGTTGGTTCCATCACCGCACGATTCACCGATCCGGCTGGCAGATCCGGATGGTCGGTGGCGTCCCGCAGGTGAAAGCCCCGATCTGGATGGACGGGCAGCAACGCTGGCATGTGGCCACGAAGTCACCGACGCGGATGGCAGATCAACTCGCCAATAGACGTGATCAACGTGATCAACGTGATCAACGGCGAACAGGCTGAACCGAACCGTTTGAACCGACCCGGTTGAACCGACGGAGCACACTAGCGCGCCGACGGTTCGCATTGATCTCCGACATCCGCTTAACGGAAGAAGCCGCTCACCAGATCGTGACCTGGTGAGCGGCTTCTTTCGCGTGACCGCCGGTGCGGCCTCACACGAGAGTGCGAGCTAGCTGACGAACTTGATCGACAGCGGGTACACGTACGCCTCGCCCTTGTTGGCAGCGACTGCGGCCATGATGCTGAAGACAATCGTCACGACCCAGACGGCGAAGACGATCAGGATGCCGATGAAGACAGCCGTCAAGATGGCGCCGATGATGTACGCGATCAGCATGGTGAGCTGGAAGTTCAATGCCGCAGCGGTGTGCTGGCGAATGAACGGGCCGCGATCCTTGAGGACCAGGTAACCGATCAGTGCGGGCAGCAGCTCGAAGAAGATTCCGCCGATGTGGATGAGCGTCGCCCAGAGCTTTTCGTCAGCAGGGCTGAGCTGGCTGGGGGACTGGTACGGGTTGGCGGGAGGGGGTGGAGGTGCATCAGACATGGTGTCTCCTTTGGCGCTGGGATCGTATGGCGCTGGATCGCGCACGGGGCGGGCAATGATGACGTGAGGTGAAACGCGGACATGCGGAAAACGCGGTGATGTCCAGTCAATACAGTACAGACAGAGCGAGACGCAATTGGGGACGAATACGCGTGTCTGGCGTGGCTACGTCATCCGCGGGCTCCGTGACCACTGTTTGGTCAAGCCCGTATTGGTCAAGCCCGTATTGGTCAAGCCCGTATTTGGTAAAGCCGGCTATCCGATGAAGCGGATGGCGTACGGGTAGCGATAGTGGTACCCATCCTTCGCCTTCATGAAGCCGAGGATGGAAAAGATGACACCGAGGATCCAGAGCACCCAGAACAACAGGCCGATGAACGAGATCAGGCCGAAGGTCACGACGGTGACGATGAAGCTGACGACGTAGATCACCACGTACCCGATCGACAGGGTGATCTGGAAGTTGAGTGCTTCCTTGGCTTCCACGTTGGTGAACGGACCGCGCTGTCTGAAGACAAGCCAGATGATAAGCGAGGGAAGGAACCCGAAAATACCGCCCAGATGGGCCAGCGAGGCCCACTGCCGGTCGTCCATTGTCGACAGGGTGGCATTCGGGTTCGGCGGAACGTAAGACTGCCGGAAGCCGGGCGGCGGCTGTTCCTCGCCGTCTGGCGGTTCTGGGGGAGTCTGTGCATCCGGATCAGTCATGATCGCGCCTTTCAGACGATTGCACGCTCCAGGCGGTCATGCCAATCTCGCGCGCCGTTCTGTATGCCAACGCTACTGCGGTGAAACTCCGGTTGGCAATCAATGAAGGCACAGGTAGACGCGATATGATTGGCACTCAGTCAATGCGAGTGCTAACGCGAAGAGTATGCGGGCGCCGACCTAAACGCCGAGTGAAGAGGGGACTGTAACTGCATGGTTTCCGAACGCAGCCTTGAAGTCTTGCGCGTCATCGTTCAGGACTACGTCGCCTCTCGCGAGCCGGTCGGATCGAAATCGATCGTTGACAGGCATTCCTTTGGTGTGTCGGCCGCGACGATTCGCAATGACATGGCGCTGCTCGAAGAAGAAGAGCTGATCGCCGCCCCGCACACCTCGTCGGGGCGCATCCCCACCGACAAGGGCTACCGGCTTTTCGTCGATCACCTCGCCAATGTGCGCCCGCTGACTCCGGCTGCGCGCCAGGCGATCGAAACCTTCCTCGGTCAGTCCTCCGACCTCGACGAGGTGCTGGCTCGCAGCGTACGACTTTTGTCACAGCTGACGAAGCAGGTTGCCCTCGTGCAGTACCCGTCACTGTCCCGAGCCCGCGTTCGCCACGTCGAACTCGTGCCGCTGACTGATCACCGAGTGTTGTCCGTGCTGATCACCGACTCCGGTCGGGTTGAACAGCGCGTCATCGACCTGCCCCGTGCTGTCGATGAGCAGCAGCTTGCCTCGATCCGTGCCCGGCTCAACCAGTCTGTCGGTGGGTCGACCATGACAGAGGCAGCCAAAACGCTGACGGATGCCGGCGACTTCGGCCCTGCCGTCGAAGCCGATCTGCTCGGCGTGATCGTGTCCACCCTCATCGAACAGGTCGGGGCGAACCGCCACGACCGCCTGGTGATGGCAGGAGCTGCGAACCTGGTGCGCACTGAGGAAGACTTCAGTGGCAGTATCTACCCCGTGCTCGAAGCGATTGAGGAGCAGGTTGTCCTGCTTCGCCTCTTCGGTGAGATGGTGGCCGACCAGCACGGTGTCTCGGTGAGCATCGGACGTGAGAATGCGTCATTCGGGCTGGGGGAGACATCCGTTCTCACCAGTGGATACACCTCAGCCGGCGGCGACCTGGCCAGGCTGGGTGTGCTCGGTCCGACTCGCATGGACTACTCGAACAACATGGCTGCGGTACGCGCTGTTGCCAGATACCTCTCCCGTCATCTCGGTGAGAACTAGCTTTTATATCCACTTTCCCGCACACAGATCAACAAGGAGAGCCGCTTTTGGCTGACCACTACGAAGTCCTGGGCGTTTCCAAAGACGCAACGATCGATGAGATCAAGAAGGCGTACCGTCGCCTTGCCAGGCAGCTCCACCCCGATGTGAATCCTGGTGCTGAAGCATCGGAACAGTTCAAACTCGTCACGCACGCCTACGACGTCCTGAGCGACCCGAAGCAGCGCCAGCAATATGACATGGGCGGCCAGGGCGGTGGCGGATTCGACGGCGGCAACTTCGGAAACTTCGGCGACATCTTCGAGACGTTCTTCGGTGGCGGCGGTGGCGGCGGCAGTCGCGGACCCCGCTCACGTCGTGAACGCGGCCAGGATGCACTCATCCGCGTCGAGGTTGACCTCGAAGAGGTCATCTTCGGCACGCACCGCGACCTCGAGGTCGACACGGCCATCGTCTGTGAGACCTGCAACGGCAGCTGCTGCCAGCCGGGCACGTCGCCCGTCACCTGCGACATCTGCCACGGCACCGGAAGCATCCAGCGCGCAGTGCGCTCCCTGCTCGGCAACGTGATGACGTCAAGCCCCTGTGGCACCTGCCGCGGCTACGGCACCATCATCGCAACGCCGTGCGTCACCTGCCAGGGACAGGGCCGTGTTCGCGCCCGTCGCACCGTGGCCGTCGACATCCCCGCCGGCGTCGACACCGGTCTCCGCCTGCAGATGCCAGGCAGTGGAGAGGCCGGCCCCGCTGGCGGCCCGAACGGTGACCTGTACCTCGAGATGAAGGTACGTCACCACGACATCTTCAGCCGCAACGGCGACGACCTGCTCTGCACGCTCGAAGTGCAAATGGCGGATGCCATCCTCGGCACGACCACGACGCTCAAGGGTCTCGACGGCGACATCGAGATCGACCTGAAGCCCGGCACCCAGAGCGCCGAGATCCTCACCATCAAGGACCGCGGCATCACCAAGCTGCGCGGCAGCGGCCGAGGAGACCTGAAGATCGGCATCCAGGTCGTCACCCCGACGAAGCTCGATCACAAGGAGAAGGAACTCATCCAGCAGTTCGCGGCCAGGCACAAGGGGCACGCCCCAGAGCTCAGCCAGTTCCAGCAGGGCCTGTTCTCCAAGCTGCGCGATCGCTTCCTCGGCTAGATCCTGATGGCCCATTTCTACCTGGACGAATCGCTGCGCCCTGAAGACTGTTCCGCCGGTGCCATCGTGCGCATCGGCGGCAGCGAAGCCAAGCACGCGGTGACGGTCAGCCGGGTTCGCCCCGGCGAGTCGCTGCTGCTCGGAAACGGTCATGGCCTGGTGCTCTCCGGCACCGTGGTCACGGCCGAGTCCGGCGAGCTGACGCTGCGCGTCGACGAAGCGACGCTGCACGCGGCGGCGACCCCTCGCATCCGTTTGGTGCAGGCCCTCGCCAAGGGTGACCGTGACGAACTGGCCATCCAGGCGGCGACAGAGCTCGGTGTCGACGGGGTCATTCCGTGGGCAGCCGCCCGCTCGATCTCGCGCTGGGACGGCGCGAAGGTCGCAAAGGGCAGGGAACGCTGGGCCGCCATCGTGCGCGAGGCGAGCAAGCAGTCGATTCGCCCGTGGCTGCCTGATGTCGCCGACCTCGTGACCACCAAACAGCTGGTGAAACTCGCGGCCGAGACGCGGATGCTGCTGCTGGAGCCGACCGCGTCACTCCGACTCACTGAATTCAGCGTCGGCGACAGTGCCAGTGACGACAGTGCCAGTGACGGCAGTGCACCCGACGACAGGGACATCGTGCTCGTCGTCGGACCAGAGGGCGGCATCGCCCCCTCTGAGCTGTCGATGCTCGAGGCGGCAGGGGCAACCCAGGTTCGCCTGGGCGAGACGGTCCTCCGCACGTCGACAGCAGGACCGGCCGCCCTGGCGATCCTGAACGCAACGCTTCACCGTTGGTAAGCGCCGCTTAAGATAGAGATATGTCTTCTTCAAGCGCGGGTCATACCGAGAGTGCAGCACCGTCGATCTTCAGCCGCATCATCGCGCGCGAGATCCCGGCCACCATCGTGGCCGAAACCGATCGCGTCATCGCGTTCGAGGACATCGCCCCACAGGCACCGGTTCACATCGTGATCACGGTGAAGACGGAGGCATACCGAAACGTGGCTGAGCTTGCCGCCGGTGATCCTGCACTGCTTGCCGAACTCGTCGCTGTCGCGAACGAGATCGCTGTCGAACGCACGAACGGACAGTTCCGCCTGGTGTTCAATACCGGGGCGGATGCCGGTCAGACGGTATTCCACGTGCACGCGCACCTGCTCGGCGGCCACCTCGCTGAGGGATCCCTTGGCGGACGCTAACGAGGGGCCGGCCGTGAATGCGGATCCGGCAGTGAATCCGGCGCCGGTGAACCCGGCGGTCGTGAACCCGGCGCCCGTGGATGTGGCCGAGGCACGAATCCACATTGACGGTATCGCCATGGTGCGCCTCCTGGGGCCGCAGGACAGGTTCCTGACCACCATTGAAAAGCAGTACCCCAGCGTGAGCGTGCATGTGCGCGGTAACGAAATCACGCTGACCGGCCCCGCCGTGCAGGTGGAAGCCGTCAGACGTCTGATGGAGGAGTTGCAGTTGATGATCCACAACGGCCAGGACCTCGGGGAGACCGAGGTGACGACCTCGGCGAAGATCCTGAACGACGACAGCACACGCAGCCCGTCAGAGATGCTCGGCCAGGCGATTCTCACGTCGCGCGGCAAGAGCATCCGCCCAAAGACCCTGGGCCAGAAGGACTACGTCGACGCGATCGACGAGCACACGATCGTGTTCGGCATCGGACCGGCCGGAACCGGCAAGACGTACCTCGCGATGGCCAAGGCCGTCCAGGCACTGCAGCGCAAAGAAGTCGAACGGATCATCCTCACCCGACCGGCCGTCGAGGCCGGCGAGCGACTCGGATTCCTGCCAGGAACCCTCACCGACAAGATCGACCCGTACCTGCGCCCCCTCTACGACGCACTGAACGAGATGATGGACCCTGAGCTGGTTCCCAAGCTTCTCGCGGCAGGAACCATCGAGGTCGCCCCGCTGGCCTACATGCGCGGACGCACCCTGAACTCCTCGTTCGTCGTGCTCGATGAAGCGCAGAACACCACGCCAGAGCAGATGAAGATGTTCCTCACCCGCCTCGGGTTCGGGTCGAAGATGGTCGTCACCGGCGACATCACCCAGGTCGACCTCCCAGCCGGATCCAGCGGCCTGCGTCTCGTGACCCGCGTCCTCGACAACATCGATGACATCCATTTTTCCCGCCTGACCAGTGCTGACGTTGTGCGTCACTCGCTCGTTGGCCGCATCGTCGATGCGTACACCGAGTACGACGCCCACAAGCAGGCGCAGCGCTACGAAAGCGAACAAGCCCGCGATTTCGCCAACCGAGCCGAGCGTCGCTCCGGTTCTGTGCGCGATCGCATCCCGAAACGGAGACAGAGTTGAGCATCGAAATCAACAACGAGTCGGCGATTCCCGTCGACGAGGCCGCCATCCTGCGGTTGGCCGCATTCGCACTCGATGCGATGCACGTGCACGCGGATGCCGACCTTGCCATCGTCCTGGTGGACGAGGGCGCCATGGAGCAGCTGCACGTGCAGTGGATGGATGAGCCTGGCCCCACCGACGTCCTGAGCTTCCCCATGGACGAGCTGCGTCCTGGCACCGCAGAGGTTGAGACGCCCCCGGGGCTGCTCGGTGACATCGTGCTGTGCCCGCAGGTCGCAGAGGAACAGGCCATTGCGGCCAATCACAGCACCCTCGACGAACTGTTGTTGCTCACGACCCACGGCATCCTGCATCTGCTGGGCTTCGACCACGCAGAGCCAGACGAAGAGAAGGAGATGTTCGGCATTCAGCGCGACATCCTCCTGGCCTTCAACCTGCAGGAAAAGCGCGTTTGATCATGTTCATCGGCTGGTTCGTCGCTCTCGCCATCATCCTCGTCGCCTTCGGCGGGTTGATGGCGGCAGTCGACGCTGCCATCACGGCCCAATCCAGGGCAGACATCATCGAGCTCGCAGAGGACTCCCGAGCGAAGCGCTCACTCCTGGCGATCGCCGGTGAAACGGGCGCGCACCTGAACGCCCTCAACTTCATGCGAATCATCGCAGAGACCACCGCGGCCGTTCTCGTGACCCTGGTGTTCGCCACGACGATCGATCAAATCTGGCTCGCTCTGTTGCTCTCAGCGCTGATCATGACGGGTGTGTCGTTCGTGCTTGTCGGCGCGAGCCCTCGCAGCGTTGGCCGCGCGCATCCGGCCGGCCTGGTGACGGCCACTGCCCCGCTCGTGCACTTCCTGCGTGTGCTGCTCGGCCCCATCGCCAACGCCCTCGTCTCGCTCGGCAACCGGGTGACGCCAGGGCGCGGCCGCCTGAACACCTTCACCTCTGAAGACCAGCTGCTCAGCATGGTCGACGAGGCCACAGAACTCGACGTCCTCGAAGAAGACGATCGTGAACTCATCCACTCGATTTTCGAGTTCAACGAGACAGTGGTGCGCGAGGTCATGATCCCGCGCACAGACATGGTCACGATCGACGCGGATACGTCGGTGGGCGCCGGCATGGGTTTGTTCCTGAGCAAGGGCTTCTCCCGGGTGCCCGTCGTCGACGGTGAAGTCGATGACGTCACCGGCATCCTGTACCTCAGGGACGTCGCCAGGCTCATTTACGAACGCCCTGACAACGTCGATTCGCTCACGGTGGCCGAATTGGCACGTCCAGCGGTCTTCGTGCCCGAATCGAAGAAGGCAGACGCTCTGCTGCGGCAGATGCAGCTGGAGTCCAACCACTTGGCCATGGTCGTCGACGAGTACGGCGGTATTGCCGGCCTCGTCAGCCTGGAAGACTTGATCGAAGAGCTCGTCGGTGACATCTCAGACGAGTACGACCGCGATGTCGTCGAGGTCGAGGAGCTGGGATCCGGGCAATACCGGGTCAGCGCCCGTCTTCCTGTCGACGAGCTCGGTGAGCTTTTCGGCCTTGAACTGGAAGACGATGACGTGGATTCCGTCGGGGGATTGCTCGCCAAGGCATTGGGTCGGCTGCCAGCAGCTGGTTCGATTGCCACCGTGAGCGGACTGGTTTTGACTGCCGAACGAACAGAGGGTCGGCGAAAACACATCAGCACGGTGCTGGTGGAGCGTGACAAGGCCTTGATCGACGCGCAAACCGCGTTTGTCACAGAGCCTGAAGATGAAGGAGCACATGGTCGTGGCTAACGATGACTACCGAGCAGGATTCGTATCATTCGTGGGGCGCCCCAACGTGGGCAAATCCACCCTTACCAACGCACTGGTGGGGGAAAAAGTTGCGATCACCTCGTCGAAGCCGCAGACCACCAGGCGTGCGATTCGAGGAATCGTTCACCAGAAGAACGGCCAGTTGATCCTGGTCGACACCCCCGGCATCCACCGCCCGCGCACCCTGCTGGGGGAGCGCCTCAACAGCCTGGTGCAGGCCACGCTCGGCGACGTCGACGTGATCGGACTGTGCATCCCGGCCAACGAGCCGATCGGCCCGGGCGACAAATTCATCAACGAGCAGCTCGACGCGTTCCCGCGCGCCAAGAAGGTGGCGATCGTCACCAAGATCGATGCCGCCTCAAAGACGAGTGTTGCCGCCCAGCTGCTTGCCGTTTCGCAGCTGCGCGACTGGGAGGCCATCGTGCCGATCTCGTCCACCAGCCACATCCAGCTCGACACCCTCGCCGGTGAGCTGCTGCGCCTGCTGCCGAAGTCCGAGGCTCCGTTGTACCCAGCGGATGCCATCACCGACGAAAGTCTGGAATCCCGCATCTCCGAGTACATCCGCGAGGCTGCGCTTGAGGGTGTCACCGATGAACTGCCGCACTCCATCGCCGTGACGATCGACGACATGATCGAGCGCGACGACCAGGACCTCGTTGAGATCTACGCGAACCTCTTCGTCGAGCGCGACAGCCAAAAGGGCATCATCATCGGCAAGTCGGGCAGCCGCCTGAAGGACGTCGGTATGCGTGCCCGCAAGCAGATCGAACCGCTCGTCGGCAAGCGCGTCTTCCTGTCCCTTCGCGTGAAGGTGGCCAAGGAATGGCAGCGCGACCCGAAGCAGCTGGGGCGCCTCGGCTTCTAACGGGTTGGGCTTCTAACGGCTTAGTACCACCAGCACACCAGAGGATCCATGCGTTCAGACGCATGGGTCCTCTGGTGTACACCCAGAGGATGATTTCACTCGCCGCGCGATGGAGATGAGCGGCAGGGTCGGCAACTCCCCATGATCTCGGCCTACTGTAGAACGGTGCCTGGCCTGACTGATTTACTGCGTCGATGGTGGAGTGTGCCCGGCAACGCCCAACGCTCTCGCTGGTTGCTCGAGCCGGCGCTCGGCCTGGTGTTCTTCGTGCTCTGGCTGATCCTGGCGGCACTGACGGGTACCCTCGCAGAGACCAGCGGGGTCCTGCTCCTGACGATGGCGATCGCCGTGTCGCGCGTCAGCCCAGGCGGCGCTCTCGCGTCAGGTGTCCTCGCCCTCATGGTGCTCTTTTCCGGCTCAGCGGATGCCGGGGCGCTGGGGAGCGGCGCATTGGTTGTCGCCAGCGCCGTCGTCTTCTTCGCCGCCAGTGCCTACGGCAGTCGGACGTCCCGCTGGATCGGGCTCACGGGTGCCGTCGTCGTCTCGATCATCGTGTCGGTCACGGTCCTGCCCTTGGGTGGATCGACCGGTTCCGGGTTCATGCCGGGCATCAGCGGAGCAGTGAGTGAGCTGGCACTGTTCCTGGGCTGCGCTCAGCTGGTGGCGGGAGTGCTGTGCGGCTCGTGGGCGATCGGACTCCTGCTCCGACGCCGCGCCCTGAACGGCCACGTGTCGCAGAGCGCCGTGGAGGCGTGGCTGCTCGGTACCGGTGACGGGGTCAACGATCGAGCGGTCATTGCGTCATCCCGCTTCATACGCGAACTCACCCCGCGGCAGTTCATGGTCGACGTCACGATAGCGGTGGTCTTCGTGGCGCTCGACATGGTGACATCGAGCGGGTCATCGGTGCAGGGCACTATCGTTCTGCTCACGCTGGCAGTGGCCGTCGCCTCCCGTCGGTTTGCACCCGGTGTCTCGCTCACGGTGGCGTGGGTTGCAGCCATCCTGCAGATGCTGTGCGGCCTCGACGTTCTCACCGCAGACTTTGCAATCCTGATCGTGCTCTTTGCCAGCGCCGCGTATGGCGGCCGCATCACCAAATGGGCTGGCCTGGCATCCGTTGGCGTTGGTGCGCTCCTGGCGACAGGCTACGTGTCGCTCCGGTCGGGGAGCCTGCTGAACCCAGGCGGCATCGGTGCGGCGGTTGACATCGCTGGTGGCGTTCTCCAACTCGTGGCCACCCTCATCGCATCCATCGGCGTACTGGGCCTCGCGTGGACGCTCGGACTGCTGGTTCGCACCTGGCAGACGGCGCGCGCCAGCAAACGGCTGGCATCGGTCGCGCTCCAGGAGCAGAAGCTCGCCGAACGCACGATTGTCGTCGAACAGGAACGTAACCGCATCGCCCGCGACATGCACGACGTCGTCGCGCATTCTCTCGCTGTCGTCATTGCCCAAGCGGATGGCGCCCGCTATGCACGGGCGAGCGACCCCACCGCCGTCGACGCCGCTCTCATCACCATCTCAAGCACCGCACGGGAAGCCCTCGGCGACGTGCGGCTGTTGCTGGCGCAGCTGAGGCAAGACGAGGCCGTTGGGCCGCAGCCCATGTTGGCCGACCTCGACCGCCTCGTCGACCAGATGCGGAGTGCCGGTCTCGTCATCACCTGGAGTGTCACCGGCGATGTGCTCGCCCTGGGCTCCGGCGCCCAACTGGCGACCTACCGGATCATCCAGGAGGCGCTGACCAACGCGTTGCGCCATGGTGAACCTGGCGGCGAGGTGAGCCTCTGCATCGATTGGGACGCTGAGGGTGTGAGCGTCACCGTGTCGAACGCGATTCGTGACAGCTCAACGGCTACCGCCACGGTGGCAGGGAGCGTTGGTCACGGCCTCCCCGGCATGCGTGAGCGCGCACTTCTGGCCGGGGGAACCCTGCACACCGACGCGCAGGGCGGCCGCTTCACCGTGACCGCGCGCATACCGGCAGGGCGGCTGCAGCACTCATGACAGATCGGGAATCCATGAACTCAGAAATACCGACCCCTCCCCAGCGCATCAGGGTCGCCCTCGTCGATGACCAGTCGCTGTTTCGTGCCGGCATCCGCATGCTCATCTCGTCGCAGGCCGACCTCGAGTTCGTCGGTGAAGCCGGCAACGGCGCAGAGGGGGTGAGCATGGCCGCCCTGACCCATCCAGACGTGATCCTGATGGACATCCGAATGCCGGTCATGGACGGGATCGAAGCGACCCGCCAGATTGTGGCATCTGCGGAAGGCCGTGCGGGCGACGCGCCGCGCATCATTGTGCTCACGACCTTCGACCTTGACGAGAGCGCGACCAGGGCGATCAGGGGCGGGGCCAGTGGTTTCGTACTGAAGGACGCAGACCCTGAGTTCCTGCTGGCTGCCATCCGCACGGTGCACTCCGGTAGCGCCGTGATCGCGGCCTCCGCCACCCGTGAGCTGTTCCAGCACTTCGACGCACGACAGTCGGCAGCACCTGAGGTACCGGAATCGTTCGGCACCCTCACCGCTCGTGAACGCGAGATCTTTGTGCTGGCTGCCAGGGGACTCAGCAACGGCGAGATCGCTGCCGCCGAGTTCCTCTCTGAGGCGACGGTGAAGACCCACATCAGCCGTATCCTGGCGAAGCTGTCGCTCCGCGATCGAGTGCAGCTCGTCGTCTTCGCGTTCGAACACCGCCTTACAGAGTAGGCAACCTCACCCCGCGCCGAATGACCGCTGTGAGTGAGCAGCCTGCGGGCTGAAGGCTCACTCAGAACACGCGTTCCCAACGGCCGCTTTCACCTCCAGGTGTGAGAGTGGTCGAGGAGGACGCAGATGACCGATTCGCTGCTCGACGTGAGTATCGTGGACGGCCCGTTGCCGGCTGTTCTGTACAGCTGTGCGGGTGTCGTTGTACTTGCGCTGTTCGTGGGGCTGGCGCGACGCGGGCACAGGCGAATGGTGCTCATCGGCGTGTCCGTCGCTCTGCTCTCCGGCGCGCTCGGGTACGCCGTGTGCTGGCTGGTGGACGATGTCTGGGATGTCTTCGGGGTGTCGCTGACACCCGTGACGCGGCTCTGGGTCGCCGCTGGCTTTGCTGGCCTTGGATTGGTCACTCTTGCTGCGATAGTCGGCCACTGGGGGCTGCGCATTCTTGCAGTGGTCGCCATCCCGCTGGTCATCGTGACGGCAGCTGCCGGCGTGAATGTGGACTTCGGCCAGTTCCCAACGCTTCGCACAGCACTTGGTCTCCCGGCCTACCAGCCTCTCGAAGCTGCCCTGTCGGACCCTGGCGTGGGGTTTAGCGCCGCCGGCGGCACCCCCGACTCTGCACATGGGGTAGTTGGGACCGTGCCGATCCCTGCCACCGACTCGGGTTTCACGGCGCGCGACGCTCTGATCTACCTGCCACCGGCGGCACGTGTGCACAACCCGCCTCCGCTGCCCGTTGTTGTGATGCTCTCTGGTCAGCCGGGAAGCCCTGCAGACGTGTTCACAGCAGGGGGCCTCGCAGCGATCCTCGACTCGTTCGCAGGGACCCACGCCGGACAGGCACCGATTGTCGTTGTGCCAGATCAACTGGGCGCGGCCGACAAGAACCCGATGTGTGTTGATTCGGCGCTCGGGAACTCGGCGACCTATCTCACCGTTGACGTCCCCAACTGGATCAGGGCGCATCTCCCTGTCGTCGCTGACGCACACGGCTGGACGATCGCGGGTTTTTCGCAGGGTGGAACGTGCTCAGTGCAACTCGGAGCTGCGCACCCTGAGCTATTTGGAAGCATCCTCGATATTTCGGGGGAGCTGGTACCGGCGAACGGTACCCAGGAGAACACGATCGCGACGGGGTTCGCCGGCAGCGCCGACGCCTACGCCGCCGCGGCGCCGGCCGCGATCCTCTCCGCCCACGCGCCGTATGCGGACCTGATGACGATCTTTGCGGTGGGAGCTGACGATTCGCGCTATCTCCCGTGGGCTACGACTCTCTCTGCAGCAGCACGTGCAGCCGGGGCGACCACCCACGTCTTCGTATCCCCCGGAACGGCCCATGACTGGCACACCGTGCAGTACGGCTGGAAACAGGCCCTGCAGCTCATCGCGGTCAGGGGAGGAATAGGGGGAGCAACATGAGTTCGGCCGAAGCTGCAACCAGTTCGCAGCCCACATACAGCCCAGAGCGCGGACCGCGACTGCGGGCCCGCGCCCTGGTCTCATTTCTTGCAACTCAGCCGTTCTCAGTGGGTTACGCAGCCGCCGTCCTGGTTGTTGCGTGTGTCGCAGGCCCCCTGTTCGGAATGCGCCAATCCATCAGGGGTGCTCTCGGAACCGGCTACGACTCCGTTGTAGGTCATGGCCGTTGGTGGTCGCCATTCACGAGCGTGTTCGGTGTGGACAATGGCCTAGATCTCGTCTTGGCGCTTCTGGGGGCGATCATCGTCCTCGGTTACGCTGAACGCCTCGTGGGGACCTGGCGCGTGGCGACAGCCTTCGTCGTGACAAGCCTCGTCGGCCCTGGGCTCGGAATCCTGGTCCAGGCTCTGGGTGTCGCCGACGGTGAGATGTGGTCGCGCGGCGTGCGTGAACTCTTCACGTTCGACCCGTTCACCCCCATGGCCGGCTGCATCATGGCAGCCAGCTGGTTCGCGAGTCCACTGTGGAAGCGCCGAATACGCGTGGTGACCCTGACGGTGCTGCTGACTCTGCTGCTCTATTCCGGACAGCCGTCCGACGTGTATCGGCTGATTGCCGCCGGTGCGGGGCTCGCGCTTGGCCTCGCTTTCCGGCCGGTACAGTTCCATTTCACCTGGCACCGCAGCTCAGACCATGAGTCGCGGACACTGCTCGCAGTCGTGGTCGGCGTGCTGGCTGTCGGACCAGTGGCATCGCTGGTCTCGGGCGGACGATTCGGCATTCTGGCACCGCTTGGCACACTGTTCACCCACAACATCCCGGATGCGGCGGATGTCGCAGACCGGTGCCTGGTCGGCAACATCACCCGGCAGTGCGTGCACGAGCTCACCCTGGAGAGAGTGGATGGGATCGGCCCGCTTCTGGTAGGCCTGCTTCCCTTGATCCTCTTGCTCGTCGCGTCATTCGGGCTGGCGCGCGGCAAGCGATTTGCGGCGTGGCTCGCCATTGCAGTCAATCTCGGCCTGGCGGCCCTCGGCGCCTGGTACTACGGAGTCCTGCCGACTTCCGGTCAACCGTTTGTCTGGCACTGGCATGCGACCCCGTACTGGGAGATCGCGCTCATGCTACTGGTGTCAATACTTGTCCCGCTCGCGACGGCCATGATCATCCTGGGCAACCTGCGTCACTTTCCCGTGAAGGTCACGCCGCGCCGGCTGAGGCGCTTTGTCGTCACGACGGTCGTGAATTTTGCCGCCCTGGCTGGGCTATACGTCGGAGTCGGCTGGCTGCTGCGCGGCAGTTTCAGCCCCGCGGTCACGCTGGGGGAGCTCATCACCGACATCCCAGAACGATTCATTCCCGTCGGGTTCCTTCGGCTGGAGCGGGTTGCGTTCCTGCCAACCGATCCGCTCACGACGGCGCTGTATCAGTGGGTGGGGCCGCTGTTCTGGATCATCGCGATCGCAGGTGCCATCGTGTGCCTGCGAGGTTCCCAGGACCCCGCGCTGGCGGATGACGAGGCGCGCCTTCGTGCCCTGCTGGAACGAAGCGGGGGTGAATCGCTGTCGTTCATGTCGACGTGGGACGGTAATACCGTGTGGTTCAACGATGCGGGAACCATCGCGATCGCCTACCGCGTCGTGAACGGCATTGCCATCACGACCGCCGATCCGATCGGTGAAACGGATGCCGACAGTCGCGCTGGTGAGGTGGACGGCGGGGTGGACGGCGGGGTGATCGACGATGTGGGCAGCGAAGCGGTCAAGGCCGTGGCCGATTTTGCCGTCATGTGTGACGACCGCGGCTGGATTCCTGTCTTCTACAGCGTGCATGCCCGGTGGGTGCCGGTTTTTGTGAGCATGGGCTGGCAGAGCACGACCGTCGCGGAAGAGACGGTGTTGCGGCCCGGATCATGGGAGACGTCGGGAAAGAAGTGGCAAGACATCCGCTCATCGATCAACAGGGCCCATCGCGCAGGGGTCAGAGCGATCTGGTCGAGCTACGACGAACTCCCAGCCGGCGGTGCCGCGCAGATTGCCGAGATCTCGGAGCAATGGGTGCAGGAGAAGGACCTGCCGGAACTCGGCTTCACGCTCGGGGGACTGACAGAGCTCACGGACCCCGCTGTGCGACTCATGCTCGCCATCGATGGTGGCTCCCATGTGCACGCCGTCACCAGCTGGCTGCCGACCTATCGCGACGGCGTCGTGATTGGCTGGACGCTTGACTTCATGCGTCGCAGGCCAGACAGCGTGAATGGCGTGATGGAGTTTCTCATCGCGCAGACGGCGACCATGCTGCGGGAACAGCCCGAGATCGAGTTCCTCAGTCTCTCCGCCGCCCCGCTCGCACAGACGGTGACGGACCGAGGCTCAGACGGGAGCGTAGACACCGCGGCCGGCGACAGCGGTTTCCTGAACCGAATCCTGGCATTCCTGGG
This sequence comes from Leifsonia sp. Y878, assembly GCF_057669685.1. Taxonomy (NCBI): domain Bacteria; kingdom Bacillati; phylum Actinomycetota; class Actinomycetes; order Micrococcales; family Microbacteriaceae; genus Leifsonia; species Leifsonia sp. Y878. Next base: position 676,368 of record NZ_JBYHFS010000001.1, read on the forward strand.
CGCGGCTCTCGAGCCGGTGTACGGCTTTCGATCGCTTCTGGCATTCAAACGCAAATTCCAGCCGGAATTCCAGCCGCTGTTTCTGGCCTACCCCGACCCGATCGCGCTCCCGGCGATCGGCCTCGCCCTGGCCAGGGCATACCTGCCGTCGGCATCGGTGCGGGATGTGCTCACCGTTGTGCGTGAACGCCGGTGACCCCTCCCGGCCAGAGGATCGGCCGGCATCCGTTGATTCGTGAAACGATCTGCGATAAACGGTGCTAGCCTGAATCTGTGTTGTTCGGTGCGCTTCTCCTTAGCTGCCGCGACGAGTCCTAATCTGAGGCCTCCCTCGTCGCGGAGTTTGTCGTTGGCTCATCACCATTCGCGAGGAGATTCCAGATTATGAAAAACAACCAGTCTGCATCGGCAATGCCCGTGCACAAGTACCGTCCGTACCACGAGCAGTTCGTTGTCAACCTGCCGGATCGCACGTGGCCAGACAACCGCATCACCGTCGCGCCGCGCTGGTGCGCCGTCGACCTGCGTGATGGCAACCAGGCGCTGATCGACCCGATGAGCCCTGAGCGCAAGCGCATCATGTTCGACCTGCTGGTGCGCATGGGCTACAAGGAGATCGAGGTCGGCTTCCCGTCGGCGAGCCAGACGGACTTCGACTTCGTGCGCAGCCTGATCGAAGAGAACGCCATCCCCGATGACGTCACCATCCAGGTTTTGACGCAGGCGCGTGAGCACCTCATCCGTCGCACGTATGAATCGCTGGCCGGCGCCAAGCAGGCCATCGTTCACCTCTACAACTCCACGAGCGTGCTGCAGCGCGATGTGGTGTTCCGCGAAGACAAGCAGGGCATCATCGACCTCGCCCTGAACGGCGCCCGCATCTGCCGTTCGCTGGAATCCACGCTGCCAGACACCGCGATCTACTACGAGTACTCGCCGGAGAGCTACACCGGTACAGAGCTCGAGTTTGCGCTCGACATCTGCAACCAGGTCGTTGCCATCTTCGAGCCGACGCCGGAGCGCAAGGTCATCATCAACCTGCCGTCCACCGTCGAAATGTCGACGCCGAACATCTACGCAGACTCGATCGAGTGGATGAGTCGCAACCTGGCCCAGCGCGAGAACATCATCATCTCGCTGCACCCGCACAACGACCGCGGCACAGCCATCGCCGCAGCTGAGCTCGGCTACCTGGCCGGCGCAGACCGCATCGAAGGCTGCCTCTTCGGCAACGGAGAGCGCACCGGAAACGTCGACCTGGTCGCACTCGGCATCAACCTGTTCACGCAGGGCATCGACCCCCAGATCGACTTCAGTAACATCGACGAGGTCAAGCGCACAGCAGAGCACTGCAACCAGCTGCCCGTCCCAGAGCGCAGCCCGTGGGCCGGCGACCTCGTCTTCACCGCCTTCAGCGGCTCGCACCAGGACGCCATCAAGAAGGGCTTCGAGGCCATGGCCGTTGAGGCTGAGGCCGCGGGTAAGAGCGTCGACGATCTGGTCTGGGCTGTGCCGTACCTGCCCATCGACCCGAAGGACCTCGGTCGCAGCTACGAGGCTGTCATCCGCGTGAACTCACAGTCCGGCAAGGGCGGCGTCGCGTACCTGTTGAAGACCGACCACGCCCTCGACCTGCCGCGCAAGCTGCAGATCGAGTTCTCCGGCGTCGTGCAGGCCAAAACGGATGCCGAGGGTGGCGAGGTCACCAGCGAGCAGATCTGGGAGATCTTCAACGACGAGTACCTGCCGGCCAAGCACGACAACACCGAAGCCAAGTGGGGCCGCTTTGAGCTGTTCTCCACCCGCACGTCGAGTGACCTGGCTGGTTCGGTGAACCTTGAGGTCGAGCTGCGCGACGGCGACACGGTGTCTGGTGCGACGGCATCCGGCAACGGTCCCATTGCCGCATTCCTCAGCGTGATGGCGGATCGCGGTATCGACGTGACGCTCTACGACTACGTTGAGCACGCGATGTCGGCCGGTGGCGACGCGTTCGCCGCTGCATACGTCGACCTCGACGTCAACGGCAAGCGCTACTGGGGCGTCGGCATCGACGCCGACATCTCGACGGCGTCGCTGAAGGCCGTCGTCTCAGCGGTCAACCGTGGCATCCGCGTTGAGACGGGCGACCGCGAGTTCGCGAACGCCTAGCTCGTCGCCACCTGTATTCGTCGCACCTGTAGCTGTCGCACCCGAGAATCGCCGTTTCCGCCCAGAATCGCCGCTCCAACGGCGATTCTTGGTCGGAGCGGCGATTCTCGGTGAACGGATGCCGCATCCACTGCCTCAGGGCGCCGGTTGCGCCCGTCGCGCCGGCAGCGGCCCAACCTGTAGCGAAAACAGGATGAATCGAGCAACTGTCACCGAATACAGGACGGATCGCGCTCTCTGCGGCGACCTTTCCGGTTTTCGCGACATCCGCTGGGTGAGGTGCGCGACACCGCAGGGGTAGGCGCCGCACGCCCGCTAGTCGTGCTTGCGGCGCCTCAGCACAATCGCGGGTCGCCGCCAGCGCGGCCAGCTGCCGAGTGCGCGCTGCTGGGGCAGGCTCCAGCCGAACTTGGCGGCCAGGATCCGGATGACCGTCGTCGCCAGCGTGCAGATGACTGCCGCCACAATGACCGGCACGCCGAATCGGATGAAGACGACCATCAAGCCGCAGCCAACGCCGGCGGCGACCGCATAGAGCGAGCCGACGTGCATGACGGCGATCGGGATGTTCAGCATGACGTCACGGATGATCGACCCGCCGACAGCAGAGACCACACCCACGAACATGGCCGGTATTTCAGGCAGCCCGAAGGCGAGCGCCTTGGTGGTTCCGATGACGCCGAACAAGCCGATGGTGACGGCGTCGAGCACGATGATGAGCGGACCCAGTCGGTCGAACGCACTCTGCAGCAGCATGCCGAGCAGCGCGAACACCGTCGCAACCGGCAGGTACCAGTTCGACTGCAGGGCAGCGGGGCTGATACCCAGCAGGATGTCACGCAGAATACCGCCGCCGAGTCCGACGACGATCCCGATCAGGGCGATGCCGAGCAGGTCGAAGCGCCTGTCTTTGAAGCGACCGGCGAACATCGCACCCTGGATGGCACCGATCGCGACTGCTACGAGGTCGATCCAGAGGGGGATGGTGAAAAGCGTCTCGGTCACCTACTACTAGTACCACGCGAAGGGTGCCGGTGCGCGCTACCCGACCCGTGAACCCCGTTCGGCGATGAACTCTGCAAAGGTGCGGCGACCATACGGCTCTCCAGGAACCAGGATGTTGCCCGCTGCGAAGCCCGTGAAGATCTTGCCGGGCATTCTGAGGGGCCAGATCGGGCGTCGAGTACCGGTTGAGGCGGCCCAGATCGCCTCGAATTCGCGGACGGGGCGGCGCTCTGGCCCGCCGATGTCTGCGACCCGGCCGGCGGCATCCGCTCCCACCAGCTCAACCAGGCGGGTGGCGACCTCGACGGGGTGGATCGGCTGCGCCCTGAATGATGGTGCCCACAGCACGGGGGAGAGACGCTGCGCTGTGCAGATTCGCTCGATGAGCTGGTGGAACTGGGTGGAGCGCAGGATGGTGAACGGCATGGCGGATGTCGACACCAGGGTCTCAATGGCCAGCTTGTCGCGGTAGTACGGCAGCGGAATGTTGTCGATGCCCACGATCGAGATTTGGACGACGTGCCGCACCCCAGCCGCGCGTGCGGCTGTCACGAGGTTGGATGCCGCTTCAACGTCGTCTTTTCCCGTCGCGAGGTGCACGACAGTGTCGACGCCGGCGACCGCCGACGCGAGCCCGATGCCCGTCAACAGATTTCCGGTGGTGAGCCCAGGCCCGCTGCTGCGGCTGAGAGCCCGCACGTCATATCCGCCGCTGCGCAACTGGGCAACGGTGGGCGTACCGAGCGTTCCGGTTGCACCGGTGACCAGCACGGTGGTCACGGTTCCTGGCCTGTCATCATGAATCCATTGTGCGGCAACTGTCGATATAAACGGTCGATAATAGAAGAGTGCCTGTTTACCGAGATGAAGCCGTTGTGCTGCGTACCCACAAGTTGGGCGAGGCCGACCGTATCGTCACGATGCTCACCAGGGAACATGGCAAGGTTCGCGCAGTAGCCAAGGGCGTGCGCAGGACAACGTCGAAGTTCGGGGCACGGCTCGAACCATTCATGGTCGCCGACGTGCAGCTCTACGAGGGCAGAAGCCTCGACATCATTACCCAGGCAGAGTCACTCGGGTCATACGGCGCGCTCATCACCTCCGACTACGCGAGCTACACCGCGGCTAGTGCGATGGTGGAGACCGCCGACAAACTGACGGAGTCTGAGGGGTCGCTGCAGCAGTACCTGCTGCTCGTTGGGGCGTTGCGTTCCCTCTCCAAGCGCGAGCACGGCGCGGCTCTCACCCTCGATTCCTACCTGCTGCGTGCATTGTCGATGGCGGGCTGGGCTCCAAGCTTCCAGGACTGCTCCCGGTGCGGAGCTGTCGGCGAGCATTCCGTTGTGGTGGTGCAACTGGGCGGCATCGTCTGCGACGACTGTGCTCCTCCCGGATCCGCGCGCCTCGACGCCGCCACCATTGCGCTGCTCGGCGCGCTGCTCACGGGCGACTGGGCGCAGGCCGAAGCTGCTGAGGCACGAACTCAGGGGCAGGCGACCGGCGTCGTCGCCGCGTACACGCAGTGGCACCTGGAACGATCGTTGAAATCCCTGCAACACGTCAGCAAGTGACACACGTCAGCAAGTGAGACACGTCAGCAAGTGAGCCACGTCAGCAAGTGAGCCACGTCAGCAAGTGAGCCACGTCAGCAAGTGAGAGAGAGTCGATGAGTCCGAAGCAGTTCACCCACAAGGACGCGGTGGAGTACAAGCCACTCGATTGGACGGGGCTCTACCCTCCTGCGCTGCCGGCCAAGGTCGTACCAGACCACGTCGCAGTCGTTATGGACGGCAACGGTCGTTGGGCGAACGCGCGTGGGCTCACTCGAATCGAGGGGCACAAGGCTGGGGAGGCGTCGCTCCTGGATGTCGTCGCCGGCGCCATCCAGATCGGCGTCAAGCACCTGAGCGTGTACGCGTTCTCCACCGAGAACTGGAAGCGCTCTCCCGACGAGGTGCGTTTTCTCATGGGCTTCAACCGGGATGTTCTGCACCGCAGGCGCGACCAGCTGAATGAGTGGGGAGTGCGCGTGCGCTGGGCCGGACGACGGCCGAAGCTCTGGGCATCCGTCATCAACGAACTGCAGTATGCAGAGGAGCTGACGAAGGACAACAGCACCCTCACCCTCACCATGTGCGTCAACTACGGCGGGCGAAACGAGATCACGGATGCCGTGCGCCAGATCGCAGAAGACGTCGCGGCCGGCCGGATGAAGCCGTCGGCAGTCTCGGAGAAGTCGATCCAGCGTCGCCTCTACGTTCCTGACCTGCCTGACGTCGACCTGTTCGTGCGGAGCTCAGGGGAGCAGCGCACCAGTAACTTCATGCTGTGGCAAAGCGCCTATGCGGAGATGGTGTTCCTCGACACGCTGTGGCCGGACTTCACTCGCGTCGACCTGTGGCGGGCCATCGAACTCTACGCGTCGCGCAATCGGCGCTACGGCGGAGCCATCGACAAGCCGACGGAGTCAACCGGCCTGTAATCAGCCGGCCTGTAGTCGCCGTGCCCGCCGGCCGGGAGACCGGCGAATCGGGAATACCGGGGAGGGGTGTCGTGTTTGGCCAACCGTGAGTGAAACTATCAAAGTAGACATCTGGTCAGACATCCAGTGCCCCTGGTGCTATATCGGCAAGCGCAAGTTCGAAGCTGGCGCAGCCCAGTTCGGCGGCGATGTCGAGGTGGAGTACCACAGCTATGAACTCTCGCCCGATACCCCCGTTGATTTCGCCGGTACCCCTACCGAGTACCTCAGCCAGCGCAAGGGCATGCCCCTTGAGCAGGTCGAGCAGATGCTCCAGAACGTGACCGACATCGCCAAGAGCGTCGGTCTCGACTACGACTACGGCTCTGTGCACCAGACCAACACGGTCAAGGCACACGAGCTCATTCACTACGCGAAGTCGAAGGGCCGCCAGCTTGACATGAAGGAGCGCCTGCTCAAGGCGTACTTCGTTGATGGCGCCCACGTCGGACGCATCGAAGACCTCGCCGACCTCGCAGCAGAGATCGGTTTCGACCGTGCAGACGTGGTGCGCGCCCTCACCGAGAACGAATTCCTAGCCGACGTGAAAGCGGATGTCGCGCTGGCCCAGGAATACGGCATCCAGGGTGTGCCGTTCTTCGTCATCGACGGTAAGTACGGCGTCTCTGGCGCGCAGGACGCGTCAACGTTTGCCCAGGTACTTGAGCAAGTACGATCAGAGAAGTCAGAGTCAGCTGCAGTGCTGACCCCCAGCGCATCGACCCCCAGCGCATCGACCGAGGAGTAGACCACATGAGCGACACCGTCACCACCGAAGAAGCCACCGTCGTCGACGCTGGCGCACGCCCGACCATCGAACTGCTCGGCCAGGCTGAGGCCGGCGGATGCTGCGGTGGCGGCGCCTGCGGCGTCTAGGGTCTCGAGACGGCCCTGGCGGGCCTCGTCGACCACCGGTTTTTCGTTGGTTGAGGAGCGCCAGAGGAACGAGGTCGCGTCTCGAAATCAGCCTCCGTGACCAGCTCGCTACTCAGCGTCCGAGATGTCGGCCACTGTCGCATCGAGGGCCCGGATCAGCGCATCGGCATCCACGAATGCGCTGTAGCCGTGTTCGCCGGCTCCCATCGCCACCTCGCGACCGACCAGGCTGGCGTCGGCGAACACCGGCCACGCCGTCGTGCTCCCGAGTGGAGTGATTGTTCCCCGCTCGTATCCGGTCGCCTCCAGCGCCAAAGATTCGTGGGGGAGCGAGAGCTTGTTCACGCCAACCAGGGTGCGCAGCTTTGCCCAGGAGATCTTGCGGCCGCCCGGAATCAGCGCGAACACGTAGTCGCCGTCGTGACGCTTCACCACGAGCGTCTTGACGATGTCGCCCGGCTCGATTCCCATCAGCGCGGCGGCTTCCGCCAGGCTGCCGGCGGCAGGACGCGCGACGATACGAACGTCGAGGCCGCGCGCTGCGGCATCCGTCAGAACGCGCTCTTGACCGACTATCTCAGCACCGGTCTCAGCGCTCTCATTGGCAGCATTCATGAAACGCCCTGTCTTTCTGGGAGAATTGAAGGTAATGACTCCTGTATCCACGATAAGCCAGCCAGCACCGTTGACGATCGGACCCCTGAAGCTCGACGTTCCCGTCGTGCTTGCGCCGATGGCCGGCATCACGAACACGGCCTACCGCAGGCTCTGCCGCGAATTCGGTGCCGGACTCTACGTGAGCGAAATGATCACGTCGCGGGCCCTCGTCGAACGCACGCCGGAGTCCATGCGCCTGATCACCCACCACGAGAGCGAGAAGACTCGCTCCATCCAGCTCTACGGGGTCGACCCGAAGACCGTGGCGGATGCCGTGACCCTGCTGGTCGCAGAGGATCGCGCCGACCACATCGACCTGAACTTCGGCTGCCCTGTGCCCAAGGTCACCCGGAAGGGCGGCGGCTCAGCACTGCCATGGAAGAGCACCCTGTTCCGTCAGATCGTCGAAGCCGCCGTCAAGGCAGCCGGCCCGCTGCCGCTCACGGTCAAGATGCGCAAGGGCATCGACTCAGATCACCTCACCTACATCGAAGCCGGCAAGGCCGCTGAGGGCGCCGGCGTCGCCGCCATCGCGCTGCACGGCCGCACGGCCGCCGAGTTCTACTCCGGCCAGGCCGACTGGTCTGCGATCGCGGCCCTGAAGAGCGCGATCACCTCTGTGCCTGTGCTCGGCAACGGCGACATCTGGTCGGCCGACGATGCCCTGCGCATGATGAGCGAGACCGGATGCGACGGCGTCGTCGTCGGCCGCGGCTGCCTGGGCCGCCCGTGGCTGTTCGGCGACCTCGCCGCAGCGTTCGACCCTGAGGCGCATCCAGGGGAGGGCTTGATCCAGCCAAACCTCGGGACCGTCGCCCAGACGTTCCGCCGCCACGCAGAGCTGCTCACCGAATTCTTCGACAGTGAAGAGCGCGGATGCCGCGACATCCGCAAGCATGTCGCCTGGTACTTCAAGGGTTACCCGGTCGGCGGCGACCTGCGTGCCAGCATGGCCACCGTGCAGTCGCTGGCACAGCTCGACGATCTGCTCGGACAGCTTGATGCCGACCAGCCGTATCCAGGCATCGGCGCAGAAGGCCCCCGTGGCCGCGCCGGAACGCCAAAAAAGCCGGCACTGCCGGAGAATTGGCTTGACTCACGCGAGCTCGACGGTGTGCAGCGCGAGAATCTGACCGAAGGCGAAGGGGACACCAGCGGTGGCTAACAGCACGGGATACAGCGCGCACGACGAGGAACGCGCGCTGCCGGAGGCGCACAGCTCCAGGCGCAGTGATTTCGCCAGAGATCGTGCCAGGTTGCTGCACTCCAGCGCGCTTCGCCGGCTCGCCGCCAAGACCCAGGTGCTGAGTCCGACCGCAGGGCTCGACTTCGCCCGCAATCGTCTCACCCACTCGCTCGAGGTCGCCCAGGTCGGCCGCGAGCTCGCGCTCCGCCTTGGCCTTGACCCCGACATCGTCGACACCGCGTGCCTCGCGCACGACATCGGCCACCCGCCGTTCGGCCACAATGGCGAGAAGGCACTGAACGCCTGGTCGGCCGACATCGGCGGTTTCGAGGGCAATGCGCAGACCCTGCGCCTGCTCACCCGTCTTGAGCCGAAGGTGTTCGGCGCTGACGGCCACAGTTACGGACTGAACCTCACCCGCGCCAGCCTCGACGCCAGCTGCAAGTACCCGTGGCCGACCGCGTCGTCGGTCGCCGACCCGAGCGGCAGGGCAAAGTTCGGTTTCTACCCGGATGACGCCCCAGCCTTCACCTGGATGCGCGACGGTGCACCAGAGCGTCGCCTGTGCATCGAAGCCCAGGTCATGGACCTCTCCGACGACGTCGCATACTCCGTGCACGACTTCGAGGATGCCGTCGTCAACGGCTACATCGACGTGGCAGAGCTCGGCAGCCGCGTCAACCACGACGAGCTGGTCGCCTCGATGTACGAGTGGATCGGCGGCGAGATCAGCCACGACGAACTCATCGCAGCCTTCGACCGACTCGACTCCCTCGACGCCTGGCTGGAGAGCTGGACGGCGAGCCGCCAGGACCAGGGCAGGCTGAAGAACCTCACCAGCCAGCTGATCGGGCGATTCTGTGGTGCGGCCGTCGAGGCAACCCGGGCCGCGTACCCGCAGGAGAACCTCATCCGCTTCGCAGGCTCGATTGTGGTGCCCCGCGAAATCCAGGCCGAGATTGCGGTGTTGAAGGGCGTTGTCGCCGCCTTCGTCATGTCGAAGACCACGAGGCAACCGATTTACACCATGCAGCGCGAGGTGCTCGTTGAGCTCGCTGACGCACTGCTGGCCACCGGGGCCTCACAGCTCGACCCAGGCTTCAGAGACGACTGGCACGCCGCCGCTGACGATGCCGCACGCAAGCGCGTTGTCGTCGACCAGGTCGCGAGCCTCACCGACCAGTCGGCTTTGGCCTGGCACGAGCGGCTCGTCAACGAGCACCTCTCGCACGAGCGGGTTACGCCAAGGGAGCTGCACTAGAATTCAGCTATGGCTGGACTAATTCGACAGAGCGACATCGAAGAGGTCAAGGCCCGCACGAACATCGCAGACATCGTGGGCGACTACGTCAGCTTGAAGTCTGCGGGTGTCGGTTCGATGAAGGGCCTCTGCCCCTTCCACGACGAGCGAAGCCCCAGTTTCCACGTGCGCCCTCAGGTGGGTTTCTACCACTGCTTCGGCTGCGGAGAGAGCGGCGACGTCTATTCGTTCCTGCAGAAAATGGACCACGTCAGCTTCAGCGAGGCCGTCGAACGGCTGGCCGGCCGGGTCGGCATCGAGCTGCACTATGAAGACGGTGGCGCTGCCCCCGACCATGCCAATCGAGCACGCCTACTCGCCGCCAACCAGGCTGCTGCCGACTTCTTCGTCGAACAGCTGAGCAGCCCAGGCGCCGACGTCGGCCGCCGCTTCCTCGGTGAGCGCGGCTTCGATGCGATGGCCGCCGAACGATTCGGCATCGGCTTCGCGCCGAAAAGCTGGGACGAACTCACCAACCACCTGCGCTCGCGCGGCTTCAGCACGGAGGAGATCACCCTCGCCGGGCTGGTCTCCAGCCGCGAGGGGGCGAGCGGTGTCTACGACAGGTTCAGGGGTCGGCTCGTCTGGCCCATTCGCGACATCACCGGCCAGACGATCGGTTTCGGGGCGCGCAAGCTGCTCGACGACGACAGGGGCCCGAAGTACCTCAACACTCCAGAGACGCCGGTTTACCACAAGGCACAGGTGCTCTACGGGCTCGACCTGGCCAAGCGCGACATCTCCCGTACGCACCAGGTTGTCGTCGTTGAGGGCTACACGGATGTCATGGCCTGCCACCTCGCCGGTGTCACGACGGCCGTCGCCACCTGTGGAACCTCGTTCGGCGTCGACCACATCAAGGTGCTTCGCCGAGTGCTCGGCGACGATTCCCGCCTCGGAGAGGTCGTCTTCACCTTCGACCCCGATGCCGCAGGCCAGAAGGCAGCACTGCGCGCCTTCACAGAGGAACAACGATTCGCCGCGCAGACCTTCGTCGCGGTGGCACCTGAAGGCTTCGACCCCTGCGACCTTCGGCTGAACAAGGGCGATGACGCCGTTCGCCGCCTGATCGACTCGAAGAAGCCGATGTTCGAGTTCGTGATCAAGCAGCAACTCAGCCAGTACAACCTCGAGACCGTTGAGGGTCGGATCGCGGCGCTGCGCTCTGCCGCTCCCATCGTGAGCGAGATCCGTGACCCCGCGCTCCGGCCCGGCTACTCCCGTGAGCTTGCCCGCATGCTCGGTCTCGACATGAGCGAGGTGTCCAAGGCCGTCTCCGCCGCAGCAGCACGAGCACGTGCAGGCGAGAAGTCTGAGAAGTCAGAGAAGACCCAGCAGCGCCACTCTGATGAGACGCAGGAGGCTCCACGCGAGAAGCCGTTCTCACTGGTCGAGCTTCCAACTGATCCGGCAACGAGGCTCGAGCGCGATGCGCTCATGGCCATGTTGCAGCGTCCAGCCCTTGTCGGCGCCGACCTCATTGCCAGGGCGACACAGACCATGTTCACCCACCCATCGCTCGCCGTCGTTCGTGACGGCATTGCGGCCAGTCTTGATCACACCGACAGCCCTGGCTGGCTCGATCACGTCATCGGTGAAGTGCCGGCGACGCTCGCGAACCTCGCACAGGAACTGGCCGTCGCCCCGTTGCCAGAACGGTCTGAGCGTGAGGTTGGCCCCTACGTGAAGGACATCACGACCGCGCTGATCGACCGCGAACTGCTCCGGCTGAAAGCAGATCTCATGGGCCGTCTCCAGCGCGCTGACCCGACAGATCGAGAGATCTATTCGGCCATCCAGCGTGAGCTTGTTCGCGTCGAAGCTGAACGGCGCAATCTCAGGGCGGAATAGCCCCCAACATTGCAGGTATGTAAAGAAGCTGCGTAATCCGCAGGTTTTGCCCTCTTTCTGTGCTAATTCTGTCTGTACAGCACTGCGTTGAAGCACGTTCGCGTGCCTTCGATGTACAGACACCAACAGGAAGAGGTATACGGATATGACATCCGCAACCACCAACGGTAAGCGCGCCATCGCCGCAACCGCAGCATTCGCTGCGGCAGCGATCGTGCTTGCCGGCTGCTCTGCCGGTTCCAACAGTTCAGGTGGGGCATCCCTCACCATCGGTACGACCGACAAGGTCACTACCCTCGACCCCGCCGGCGCCTACGACAATGGCTCGTTCCAGGTCGCCAACCAGGTGTTCCCGTTCCTCATGAACACGCCGTATGGCAGCCCCGACGTCGAGCCAGACATCGCAACGAAGGCAGAGTTCACCTCTCCCACCGAGTACACCGTCACGCTGAAGCCAGACCTCAAGTGGGCCAACGGCAACGACCTCACGTCGTCAGACGTGAAGTTCAGCTTCGACCGCCAGGTCAAGATCGCTGACGAAAACGGCCCGTCGTCACTGCTGTACAACCTCGACAGCGTTGAGGCAACGGATGACACCACCGTCGTGTTCCACCTCAAGCAGGCCAACGACCAGATCTTCCCGCAGATCCTGTCGAGCCCCGCAGGCCCGATCGTTGATGAAGAGGTCTTCGCTGCAGACGAGCTCACCTCAGACGACGACATCGTCAAGGGCGACGCATTCGCAGGCCAGTACACGATCACGAGCTACAAGTTCAACGAACTCGTCGGCTACAAGGCATACGCAGACTATGCGGGCGTCCTTGGCGCCCCAAAGACCGACGTCGTCAACGTGAAGTACTACGCCGATTCCTCCAACCTCAAGCTCGACGTGCAGGAAGGTAACATCGACGTCGCGTTCCGCAGCCTGTCTGCGACCGACATCGAAGACCTGCGCGGCAACGACAAGGTCAAGGTCGTCGATGGTCCTGGTGGAGAGATCCGCTACATCGTCTTCAACTTCAACACGCAGCCGTTCGGCGCTACGACCGCTGAAGCCGATGAGGCAAAGGCCCTGGCTGTTCGCCAGGCCGTTGCAGACTCCATCGACCGCGAAGAAATCGCGACGCAGGTCTACAAGGACACCTACACTCCGCTCTACTCCTACGTGCCCGCCGGTCTGACCGGTGCCACGGAGTCGCTGAAGCCCCTCTACGGCGACGGCAACGGTGGCGCTGACGCCGAGAAGGCTAAGGCAACGCTGACCGCTGCCGGGATCACCGAGCCGGTCACGCTGAACATCCAGTACAGCAACGACCACTACGGCCCGTCGTCGGGTGACGAGTACGCCCTGATCAAGGACCAGCTGGAATCAACCGGCCTGTTCACGGTCAACCTGCAGACCACAGAGTGGGTTCAGTACTCGAAGGACCGCACGGAAGACCTGTACCCGCTGTACCAGCTCGGTTGGTTCCCTGACTACTCAGACGCCGACAACTACCTCACGCCGTTCTTCCTCACGGAGAACTTCCTGAGCAACCACTTCGACGACCCTGAGGTCAACGATTTGATTCTCAAGCAGGCCGTGACGCCTGACGTCGCAGAGCGCACCGCAATGATCGAGGAGATCCAGGACAAGGTTGCTGCCCAGCTGTCAACCCTGCCCCTGCTCCAGGGTGCACAGGTTGCCGTGACCGGCACCGACGTCACCGGAACCGACACCACGCTCGACGCGTCGTTCAAGTTCCGCTACGGAGCGCTGGCCAAGGGTTAGTAGTTCTTTCGCTAGGGTATGAAGCTCTAGCGCGATTACCGGGGGCATCTTGCTTGCGTGTTGAGCAGGGTGCCCCTGCACCGTTTCAAGCACTACCGTTTCAAGAACCGTTTGTCAGAACCGTCTGTCAGCCTCGTCCCGCTTCTGCGGGCGGGCCCGTTTTGCACATGTTAGGTAACAATGACCACAGTGGCATCGACGCCGCCGGCCAGTTCCACTCGGCCCGCAGAGCGCACACGTAAAGCTGGGGGTGGGCTGGCTCGGTATCTCCTCATCCGCTTCCTGCTCATCTTCCCCACAATCTTCATCCTGGTTTCGATGGTGTTCTGGTTGATGCGGGCGACGGGCGACCCGATCACCGCAGCCCAGGGCGGCCGGCTCACGGCAGACCAACTGGCCGAACGCATCCACGCCGCCGGGTACGACCGGCCCATCCTCGTGCAGTACTTCGAGTACCTCGGCCACGTCTTCACCGGAAACTTCGGCACGTCGATCAGCACGAATCGGCCCGTTACCGAGATCTTGATCACCTATGGCGCTGCCACGGCAGAGCTGGCGTTCTACGCGCTGCTCGTTGCCTTCATCGTGGGTATCCCGCTCGGCATGGTCGCCGCCTACTGGCGTGACAAGGCCCCCGATGCCTCCCTGCGCGTGTTCGCAATCCTCTGCTACGCCACTCCCGTCTTCTTCTCCGGCCTGCTGTTCAAGCTGGTCTTCGCCGTCTGGCTCAAGGTGCTTCCCGTTGCAGGCCGTGCCTCAACGGGCACGGAACTCCAAATGGAGTTCCTGCCAAACAAGACTGGTTTCTATACGATCGACGCCATCATGACGGGCGACCCTGCGGCGGTAGCGGATGTGCTCTCTCACGCCGTTCTCCCGGCTCTCGCCCTCGGGCTCCTCACCGCAGGCGTGTTCCTCCGGCTTGTGCGCACTAACGTCATCGGAACCCTCGGCACCGACTACGTCGATGCCGCCCGCTCGCGTGGGGTGAGCGAGTTCCGCCTGGTGCGCAAGCACGCATACCGCCCGGCCCTGATCCCGATCATCACGGTCATCGGCCTGCAGATTGCACTGCTCCTCGCTGGCGCCGTGTTGACGGAGACCACCTTCGAGTGGAAGGGCCTTGGCTTCATGCTCTCCGAGTTCTTGAAGGCCAGGGACTTCGTCGCCGTGCAGGGAATCGTTGCCCTGCTCGCAGTGATCGTTGCACTCTCCAACTTCATCGTCGACATCATTGCCGCCATCATCGACCCAAGGGTGAGGTACTGATCATGTCAACCCTGACACCACCGGAACAAACGCTTCCGACCACGCAGCCTGAGGCGCTCGACACGTCGAGTTCCGCCGTCGTTTCTCCCGCCCCCAAGCGCAGCATTTGGTCGCGGCTGCCTGTCGTTCACCAGCTCAGGCAGAGCGTCGGACTGCAGCGCGGAATGCTCATCGTCGGCCTCGTCATCACCGGCCTTTTCGTGCTGACCGCGATCTTCGCTCCGCTGCTCGCGCCGTATGGCTTCAGCCAACTGCGCGGCGCCGACGGCCTGTTCGGGGCTCAGCAGCCGCCGAGTGGCGAGCATCCGCTTGGCACGACGGTGGGTGGCTATGACGTGCTGTCGCGCGTGATCTGGGGCTCACAGACCGCGCTCTTCGTGATCGTGGTCGCCGTCGTCCTGTCGATCTTCGCCGGCGTGCTCCTTGGTCTTGTCTCTGGCTACTTTGGTGGCTGGCTCGACCGCGTACTCGTTGTGGTCTGCGATGCCGTCTACGCCTTCCCGACGCTGCTGCTCGCCATCGTCATGTCGATCGTGATCTCTGGCGGAAAGTCGAACCTCGTCGGCGGTGTGATGGCCGCGGCCATCTCCATCACCGTGGTGTTCATCCCGCAATATTTCCGGGTGATCAGGGCAGAGACCGTCCGTATCAAAGCTGAGGCCTACGTCGAGTCGGCCAGGGTGCTCGGTGCGAGCAACAGTCGGATCATGTTCAAGCACGTGTTCCGGAATGCCACGCGAACGCTGCCGCTCATCTTCACGCTCAACTCCTCAGAGGCGATCCTGACCCTGGCCGGGCTCGGATTCCTCGGCTTCGGTATCGAACCGACAGCGGCCGCAGAGTGGGGTTACGACCTCAACAAGTCGCTGTCAGACGTCACGAGCGGTATCTGGTGGACATCCGTGTTCCCCGGCCTCGCGATTGTGCTGGTGGTGCTGGGTATCACGCTCGTGGGCGAAAGCCTCAACGACCTCGCCGACCCGCGCCTCCGCGGACGCCGCAAGGTCGCAAAGTCAGCCGGTTTGGTGGCTGAAACATCCGTCGTTCCTGGCGGAACGCTGACCGCTGGCCCTGGAGGCCTTGACGGACTCGAAAGTGATCCGACAATAGACCTAGACGGATTGGAGACCAAGCCGTGAAACATGTCGTGAAGATCACGAACCTCGGGGTGTCATTCTCAACGGATGCCGGCGCGGTGAAGGCCGTCGATGGCGTCTCGCTCAGCGTCGCTCCTGGTGAAGTAGTGGCCATCGTGGGGGAGAGCGGTAGCGGCAAGACCGTCACCGCCAAGACCATCCTCGGGCTGCTGCCTGAGACGGCCACAGCCAATGGCGCCGTCGTTCTGTCAAGCAAAGACGGCCGCAGCGAGAATGACATCATCTCCCTGAGCAAGGCGCAGCTGCGGCAGGTGAGAGGCACTGACGTCTCCATGGTGTTCCAGGAGCCGTCGACCGCGCTGAACCCCGTCTATACAGTGGGCTGGCAGATCGCGGAGGGAATCCGCGCGCACGGCGAGTACACCAAGGCAGAGGCGCGGGCAAAGGCCATTGAGATCTTGGGGCGCGTTGGCATTCCAGATCCCGAAACCCGCATCAACTATTACCCGCACCAGTTCTCCGGCGGCCAGAAGCAACGCGTGGTCATCGCGATGGCTCTCGTGCTTGATCCTGGGCTCATCGTCGCCGACGAGCCGACAACGGCACTTGACGTCACGGTGCAGGCCGAGATTCTCGACCTCCTGCGGCGCTGTCGCGACGAATTCGGTACCGCGATCGTGTTGATCACCCACAACATGGGTGTCGTGGCCGATCTCGCAGATCGCGTTGTCGTGATGTACCAGGGCAAGGTCGTTGAAGAAGCGGATGCCCAGACGTTGTTCTCGAGCCCGAAGCACCCGTACACGAAGCGGCTGCTCGCGGCGGTTCCGCACGTCGGCCAGGGCATCGAACGGGCTGCGGAACGCGCGGAAGCCCGCGACGAGGAGTGGGCGTCGAAGCCGGCCGTCGTGGTGGCTGACAACCTGCGCATCCAGTATCCGGGCCGTTTCGGCAAGCCGGGGTTCGTCGCCGTTGATGGCGTGAGTCTCAGCATCCGTGCCGGTGAAGTTGTGGGACTGGTGGGCGAGAGCGGTTCAGGCAAAACCACGATTGGGCGGGCAATCGCCGGGCTCACCCGTGTCACAGGGGGCTCGCTCCAGGTGCTCGGCCACGAGATGAACGGCTTCAAGGAACGCAACTTCAAGCCGGTGCGCAGTGATATCGGCTTCGTGTTCCAGGACCCGGCGTCGAGCTTCAACCCGCTGCTGACGATTGCGGACTGCGTGGCAGAGCCACTCATCGTGCACGGGCGCGCGTCGAGCACAAGTGCGGCGAGGGCCAGGGTGAATGACCTGCTCGAGGCCGTTCAGCTGCCGCGTGCGTACGGTGATCGATTCCCGCACGAACTGAGTGGTGGCCAACGCCAGCGTGCCAGTCTCGCGCGGGCGCTTGCCCTCGAACCGAAGCTGCTGATCGCCGATGAGCCAACCTCTGCGCTAGACGTGAGCGTGCAGGCGAGGGTTCTCGAACTCTTCGCTGAGCTGCAGCGCGAGTTCGGTTTTGCGGCCCTGTTCATCAGTCATGACCTGGCTGTCGTCGACATCCTCGTTGACCGGATTGCCGTGCTGTACAAAGGCAAGCTGGTGGAGGAAGGCACGGGCGCAGAGGTACTCGGCGCACCGAAGGATCCGTATACGCAACGGCTGCTCGCCTCACTTCCAGTGCCGGATCCTGCGGAGCAAGCGTTGCGTCGGGAGGAGCTGCGCCGACTGCGTGCGGCAGGATAAGTACTATGACTCGCGGCGCAGCATCAGAATTTCCGATTACGACGAACGACCTGACGATCGAGTATCCGCCGCACGGAGCGAGTCCGGCGTTCGTCGCAGTGCACGGGATGACGTTGCAGATCGCGCCGGGAGAGATCGTGGGACTGCTGGGCGAAAGCGGTTCGGGGAAGAGCACGCTGGCGAGGGTTCTCGCCGGCGAGGCTCTGACCGGCAGCGGGCTCAGGCCCCAGATCACCGGCGGGTCTGCGACGGTTCAGGGCATCCCCATTCGCGGCATCGGCAAACGAAAGCTCGCGCGACTCACGTTCGGGGTCGGCTACCTGGCGCAGGATGCTGCGGCGAGCCTGCAGGGCGACCTGACCGTGGCAGACCTTGTTGCGGAGCCGATCCTTCATCGCGACAGGCACTACAACACGGCTGCGCTCAACACGCTGGTTGCCACCATGATCGATGCGGTGCGGCTGCCCCTGGCGGTGCTCACCCAGTACCCGTACGAATTGAGCAGTGGACAGCGCCAGCGCGTGGCCCTGGCGCGGGCATTGGTGCTCGGCCCGACGGTGCTCATTGCCGACGAGCCGACGGCCGGCGTTGACGTGAGCGTGCGGGATGCTGTGATCGACCTCATCGTCGAACTCCAGCAGGAGCGTGCGTTCTCCGCCCTCGTCATCAGCCATGACCTCCAGGTGTTGCGGCGCCTCGCGAACCGGATTGCCGTGATGCACCAGGGTGTGCTCGTGGGACTCGGCACGATCGAGGACGTGTTCAGAGACCCGTGGCATCCGTACGTCGCCAGCATGGCGTCGGCATTGGACAGCCACCCGAACTCAGGTAGCCAACAGTAATGGCCCAGCACTGCGCGGTGACTCCGGCAGATGCCACAGGGACAGAGCCGGTTCCTCTGCCGCCGGCGCCAGGGCCCATCGCGGTCCTGCCGAGCCCAGAGCTCGTCTTCACCCAGGCCGTTGAGGCCGGCGGGGGAGTCGTTGCCCCGCTGTCCTCGGAGACGAGGGGCCTCGTCTGGCTCTCGTACTCGCGCGCAGGGGAGCTGGGAGACACTCTCGCCGCCTATCCGGAGATTGGATGGGTGCAGCTGCCCTGGGCTGGCGTCGACGCGTTCAGCGGCGTCATGGCGGCGCATGACCGACCAGGACTCGTCTGGACGAGTGCCAAGGGCGCCTATGCCCAGCCAGTTGCAGAGCACGCACTTGCGCTGACCCTGGCGCTGCTGCGGCTGCTTCCGAAGCGCGCGCGGGCGACCAGCTGGAATTCGGTGCCTGAGGGACGCTCCCTCTATGGACTCAATGTGGTCATCATCGGGGCTGGCGGCATCGCCCATGAGCTGATCGCCCTGTTGGCGCCGTTCAGGGTGAGCATTACCGTCGTGCGTCGCAGTCCAGACGCTGTTGCCGGCGCAGACGCCACGGTGCAGACATCCTCGCTCCACGATGTGCTCCCAACAGCGGATGTCGTTGTGGTGGCTGCTGCCCTCACCGCCGGCACCACGCACCTGATTGGCGCAGCCGAGTTGGCACTCATGCCGGAATCGGCATATCTCGTCAATATCGCCAGGGGACCGCTCGTTGACACCGATGCGCTGGTCGCTGCACTCCGCGCGGGAGGCATTGCGGGGGCCGCGCTCGACGTGACCGAACCGGAGCCATTGCCAGACGGGCATCCGCTGTGGACAGAGCCCCGATGCCTGATCACGCCACACATGGCCGACACGCCCGAGATGACTGCTCCATTGCTGGCGGAAAGAATTCGGTTGAATGTGGCCGCATTCCTCTCAGATGCCCGATTTATCGGGGTTGTTGATCCCCACCTGGGGTATTGAGGAGGCCATATTTGCTCCGTGTGGATTTGGTGAATACGCAACCTTTGATAAAGTAGCAACGCTGCTAAAGCAGTAATCCTCGATAGCTCAATTGGCAGAGCAGCCGGCTGTTAACCGGCAGGTTGTTGGTTCGAGTCCAACTCGGGGAGCAAAAGGCCACCAAGGGCTCCACCCCTGGTGGCCTTTTTTGTACCCACATTGGTCGCCTTACATTTGCTCTATGCCGGCACGTTTGTGATGCGACGCATCTGTTCAGGTAACTTGTGCAGAGGAACACGGCGCCTGTAAGTTGTAGCCGATTGGCCAATGCGAATAGACCGTAAGTTTGCGCGCTGTGATTGGCAGTTCCGGGGGGATCTATGATTCCGGATGCATTTTGACCGTTATCTAGTTACTGCTTATTGAAAGAGGCCCGCTTCTATGTCGAATATCAAGGTCAGCTACGCCGAGATCGAGACCGCCGCAACCCAGTTGGGTGCGGGTCGTGACGAGATCACAACGAAGCTACAGAACATGCAGACCCAGATCGGCCAGCTCGTTTCCTCGGGCTTCGTCACCGATCAGGCATCGGGCAAGTTCAACGACGCTTACACGAAGTACACCACGAGCGCGAACACGCTGATCTCACAGTTGAACGAAATCCAGCAGTTCCTGACCGGGACCGCGAACGCGATGCGCGACCTCGATTCTCAAATCGCCTCGAAGATCAACTGACACGTTTCATTCAGAGCGTCGCCAGGCGGTGAGCTGTTGTGGCCGCAGGACAGCGATGTCCTCGACGCGTTGCTGCAGCACTGCTTGGTGACGGTTGACGGATAACTCATGGAAATTGATTACAGCGCTCTGAATAGGGCAGCCACAAGTTTGGCGGCTGCTGCCTCGCAGGTGAATGCTGAACCAGCGGCATCTGGGGAGCTCGGCTCAGGTGCCGCGGCGCCGAACGACGCCCATTCGAGTGCGGCCAGTGATCGTCGAACCACCCTGCATAAGCTCAGCGAACTCATGACTGCGCAAAGCAAATCGTGCGCAGAGATGACCACCCTGTTCAAGCTGCTCGACGCGCAGATCGCGTCCCAGGTTAAACCATGAAGTGTGCGAGGCCGAGAGCATGACCGTAGGCGACACGGCGCTTGCAGGTGACCCTGACACGGTCCGACAAGCAGGGTCAAGACTGCGATGGCGCACCGTCGGCACCAACGCTTACAACAGCCTCTCATCGGCGGCGACGAGTTTGGGTGGACAGTCAGGCTCCGCGCTCTCGGTCGAGCGGATACTCACCATGATCCAGGCATCGTCCGCCCCGGCGAACCTGGTCCAGATGGCAGACCAGGCCTGGGGTGGCGAGGTCTCCGCCTATGGCGCGAAGATGACCGACATCGAGAGCAGAGCTAATTCGGCACGCAGTGATCTTGACTCGGCACGTCGGGATGAAGACATCGCGCGGCAGAGACTGAACGAATTTGACCGATCGAGCGATGACGTTGATTGGGCAAAACGGCGAAGGCTCGTAAGAGCGGTGAGCGAAGCGACAGAGCGTGTCTCAGCAGCGACATCACGTCTGCAATCACTCGACGAGGAGCGTCAGGGCGCCAATTCCTCGGCGACGAATTCCATCCTGACACATCGACAGCAGTACGTTTCCGCACGGAACGCAATGCCGAACCCCCCGACCATCTCGGCAGGGGTGCGGGTGTCAGCGCGAATGCGAGACGGCACCACACGCACGATCTCGGCAGTCGACCTTGCGATGCTAAAAGATCCCACACGCATCGCGGAAGTCTGGGAGGCGCTGACTCTGGAGCAACGTCAACAGCTCATCGCTGACTTTCCGCTGCTCATTGGCAACCTTGACGGCGTCGCTTTGCGCGATCGCAACACCGCGAACGTGATCACGGCTAAGGAGTACCGCAGCGAGTTAGAGAAACAGATCAAGATGTTTCAACTCATCGAGAAGCAATCCGGGGACAAGCAGCTTTTTGCCGACAAGATCTCTGGCTTGCAAGGCGAAGTCAAGAGCTTGGACGCGATCCTCGGAGACCGGAACGGGAAGTACTCCGAGGAAACGGACGCGAGCGGTCAATCGTTCGGCGAGTACCTTGTTTTTGACGAGAACGGTAAGAGATCCTTCCAAAGTGGGGCCGTGCTGGTCGGATTCAATCCGCTTCGGGACAGCATCATCACGTTCCAGGGCACACTCGACCCGAAGACGGGCAATATCCCGTCCTGGATGGCGCAGGTAGGTGTGGTGGTGCCCGGCACGAACTCGAAGCTCGCTACATTCACCGGAGACCTCGATCGCGGCAAGAACCTGCACAGATGGTCGGGTACAAAGTCCGGGTATTTCACGTGGCACGGAGCGCCGATGCCTGAATTTGATTCGACACACATCGTCGATGTCGCGGAACAGGGCTTTGCCGACACCGCAGCACCACGGCTAGCATCCTTTGCGAATAGCCTCGACCTCCCTTCGGGCACAGAGCTCGTCCCGATCGCGCACAGCTACGGCGCTGCAGCGCTCGGGACCGCAGAGATGTTAGGGCTCAGGGCGGATCGCATCGTCTATGTTGCACCGGCCGGCCTCGGTCACGATGTGACAGGCATCGCGGACTTCCCGCACACGAAAGACAAGCCGCATTTCGTGCTGCAGGCACGCAACGACCAGGTGGTGGGATGGAACCAGGGAAAATCCCTATTCGACGTCGGTCACGGCGGCACGAACCCGCTTAAGACACCCGGAGTGACTCGACTCGAAACGGGGTACCTCGATGCCCGCGATCCTGATTCCGGCACAATTGAAAGCCGTGGCATCATTGAATCCCACTCAACACCGTTCACACCGGGAAGCACCTCTCTCGGAAACATTACGCGTGTCGTCAAGGGGGATCCCGTCTCGCTGTACCACCCGAACGATGTTGAGTGGGTGCACGGCGGAGGGTGGGTCCAGGGCGTCGAAGTCTCCGATAGCGGTGCGGGAAAACCGACGGAGGAGATCTCTTCGTTGGACCTATCTAAGGTGGAATGATGCAACTCAATACGCGTGCCGCATTGGCGGTCCTCACGACCGGAGTCATGCTGTGTTTATTGTCGGGGTGTGCGATGTCGGAGCAGCGAAAGGCGGAAGTGGTGGCATCTCAGGAGGTCCAACTTCGAGAGTTCATTGATCAGGCAGACGCTTGGGGCGCGGACATCATTGCGCAGGTTCCCGCAGATGAACCAGAGACCATCTTCGAAAACTTCGGTGGCAGTCGCCAAGCATCGGATAATTACGAGGAGTGGCCGAAATACTACTACTGGGACCAAGGCGTTGATCTTCGCCCCGATGGCCCTCGGACGCCAGTCGAGCTCGCCGATGACTTGGAGCCCTGGCTCGAGGAACAGGGCTGGGTGCGAAACAAAGACAGTGAGTTCTCCCCGGGCAAGGAAAGCTTCGAGCGTAAATATACCCGCGGGGGTTATTTGCTCATGGTGGAGGTGTACACCGTGTCGCCTCCGCAGGCTCAGTCAATCAACTTCAGCATCGTGACCCCAGAAACCGATCCTGGCCCGCAGTGAGCAACACCTTCGAGCTGTGATGATTCTTACCTGGAATCCACTCAATCGTGCCGCGTTGGCGGTCCTCACGACCGGGATCGTGCTGTGTTTGTTGTCGGGGTGTGCAATGTCGGAGCAGCGGAAGGCGGAAGTGGTTGCGTCTCAGGAAGACCAACTACGGGAATTCATTGATCAGGCTGCCGGGTGGGGTGCGGACCTCATCGCTCAGGTTCCGGCTGACGAAGCCGAGAGCATCTCAGGGCAGCTGGGTGGTAGTCGCCAGGCGGGTGCCAACTATGAAGAGTGGCCGAAGTACTACTACTGGGACCAAGGCGTCGATCTTCATCCCGACGGCCCCCGGACGCCGACCGAGTTCGCCGATGATCTGGAGCCCTGGCTTGAGGAACAGGGCTGGGTTCGAAACAAAGACGGCGAGTTCCCCCCGCGCAAACAGAGCTTCGAGCGTGGCTACACCCGCGGGCAGTACTCGCTCGCGGTAGAGGTTTACACGGTAGCGCCTCCGAAAGCTCAGTCAATCAACTTCAGCATCGTGACCCCAGAAACCGATCCTGGCCAGCAGTGAGCGCGCCATCGGCAATGCCGATGTCCGCGCCTGCGGCAAGGTTCATGTTTACTCGACGTTTTCAATCGCGCAGGTCCACGTTTTAGATGGAATCCCTTGGAATTGCATGGATGCTAATTTCGGGGAGATCCGCGAGTTTTCGCGGTAACCGGCAGGTTGTTGGTTCGAGTTCAACTCGGGGAGCAAAAGGCCACCAAGGGCTCCACCCCTGGTGGCCTTTTTGTATCTACTGCTCGCCCATAGACTGACCTGATGAGTGGACTGGCCTTATGAGTGGACACGAGCGCACGGATGCCGCGGCCGCAGTGATGAGCCGATTCCAGGTGATTCCGGCAGCATACGTGTTGTTGCTTCGCCCGGGTTCCGGCACAGCCGCGGGCTCCGCCACTGACGCCGGCACTGACGAGGTGCTCCTGCAGTTGCGCCGAGGTACGGGCTACTTCGACGATCACTGGGCCTCCGGCGCCGCGGGTCACGTGGAGGCTGGCGAATCGGTCTTCGCTGCCGCAGCCAGGGAGGCGTCCGAAGAACTCGGCATCGCGATCGCGGAGGCCGCGCTGCATCCGCTCACCGCCATGCACCGCACCCACGCCAACGGCCGGGCGATCGATGAACGAGTCGACTTCTTCTTCGCGTGCCGCGAGTGGAGCGGCACACCGGCCCTGCAGGAAGAGAAGGCCGCCGAGCTGGCCTGGTTCCCGCTCGATGCGCTGCCGGCACCCGTCGTTCCGCATGAGCTCTTCGTGCTCGAACACCTGCGCGCGGGTACGCTCGCCTCGACGGTGGCGTACGGCTTCTAACTCGCTTTAGCGCTGGCTTCGCCGGATCCTGCCGTATGCGCGCATCAGTTGTGGCACCACCAGGTACACGGCCAGCGGCACCACGATGAGTGTCAGCACGAAGGCGCGCACAACCGGATGCCAGTCGCCCGCAAATGGCGCTATGACATAAAAGCCGAGCGACACGAGCGGGAAAATGGCGATCCATGTGATCGCCGCTCTGGCATGGACAGACGGTGGTTTGACCGGTGCCGGTGCGGATGCCGATTTCGGAGCCGCTGCCGGCGCCGCCGGTGACTGGTCGACGGACGGAGCGGCACTGTCGAGGTCCTTCTCAAGCAGCCATCCGTTGAGTGCAATGGCGCTCGTGCTGCCTGCCCCTGCGGCGCTGATGACCTGTGCGCTCGGAGTGACGACATTGCCAGCGGCCCACACGCCGGCAACGCTGGTTTGTCCGGTGGCGTCGACGGCGACGAGTCCCGTCGTGGGATCGATGTCGCAGCCCAGCGACCGAAGGACGCCGTCGTTGGGGTGCGGCCTCGGCGCGATGAAGGCGGCCTCGCACCCCAGCGTCCGTCCGTCTGAAAGGACTATGCCGTTGAGCGCTCCTGTGTCGCCATGCTCGTGGTCGACGAGGGCCTCGACCACAGCGTCAACGATCACCACGCCGAATGCTTCGAGGCGGCGCAGCTCCACGTCGCTGAAGTCGACACCGTTCGTCACGAGTGTCACGCGTTCGCTGTAGCGGCGGAGCAGGCACGCTAGTTTGAGTGACATCGCCCGAGCAGCCCCGCCGATGACGACTATGTTTTGGTCTCTCACCTCGAAGCCATGGCAGTACGGGCAGTGATGAACGGATGTTCCCCACCGCTCCCTGACGCCGGGCAGGTCGGGCAACTCATCGGTCAATCCCGTCGTGACCAGCACGGCCCGTGCATGCTCTGAGCGCCCACCAGCCAGTCCGACGGTGAACCAGCCATCCGAATCACGCCGGACATCGGTGACAGATGCAGCGACGAACGCGCCGCCGTAGCCGAGGACTTCGTCTCGGCCGATACGCAGGAACTCGAGGGGCGGCACTCCGTCCCGCGAGATGAACCCGTGCATGTGATCAGCTGCCGCGTTCCGCGGCGTGCCGGAATCAATCAGGAGCACATCGGCCTGCGCACGCGCGAGCACGAGTCCTGCACTCAGGCCAGCGGCCCCTGCCCCCAGAATGATCACGTCGTGGTGAGAGTCGCCGTGCTGTGCAACGGCATCTGTTGAATTGGTCATAGTTACTACCTCCGCAGCCACGATGACGCCCCTGTTGAGACAATCGGAACTTTCGTTGCTGAAACCGGAACAACCTGATATCGATGGAGTCATGAGCTCAACGCAACGGATGGCCACGGAACTCGACCAGATTGCGCCCCGGCTGCGTCGCATCCGTCAGAAGAAGAACGTGACCCTTGACGACCTGTCGCGCGAGACCGGTATTTCGAAGAGCACGCTGTCGCGGCTGGAATCCGGCCAGCGAAAGCCCAGCCTTGAACTGCTCCTGCCAATTGTGGCCGCCCTGCGCGTGCCCCTGGACGACATCGTCACGTCGCCCACCATCGAGGATCCCCGGGTGTCGCTGAATTCCACCCGCGCCGACGGGCGAACGTTCACTCCGCTGTCCCAGTATCCGGGCGATCTGCAGGCATACAAGATCACGATCGCCGGTTCTGAGCGCACCCCAGAGCTGCGCACCCACAGCGGATACGAGTGGGTATACGTGCTCTCCGGCCGACTGCGGCTCGTGCTGGGCGAGCATGATGTGATCCTCGGACCAGGTGAGGCCGGCGAATTCGATACCCAGAATCCGCACTGGTTCGGCTCAGCGGGCGGTCAGGTCGAGATCTTGAGTTTGTTTGGCAAGCAGGGTCAGCGCATGCATCTGCGTGCGCGCTCGACGGGCGCTTCAGCGACCTGACCCACCGTGTCATGCTGTGCTACTCGTACAGTGCGGCTACTCGTACAGGGCGATGAAGCGACCGACTACGCCGCCAGCGCGGAGCTTGTCGATGGCGTCAGGGATCTCCGCCTGGGTGATCAGATTGATCGGTGGGTTCAGCTTGCCCGACCTCATGAGCTCGTAGAGGGCTTCCAGGTCTTCCTTTGTGCCTGACTTCGAGCCTTTGATCGTGAGCTGGTTGATGATGATCGGGTAGGTGTTGATGGTCGACTCAAGGCGCCCCATCCCCACCTGCACCAGGGTGCCGAACTCGGCGAGCGTCTCGATCGCCGTGGCGGTGGTGGTTCCGAAGCCTGCGTAGTCGACGATGAGGTCGAGGTTCTTATCCTTGAACACGTCGATTGAATCCGCGACATCGGTCAGGCCGATCTCATCAGCCAGCTTTCGGGTCTCGGGGTTGACCTCTGCGCCGTAGACCTCAGCACCAGACAGCGCCGCAACGCGGGCACCGATGTAGCCGAGTCCGCCGAGGCCGATCACGCCGACCTTCATGCCGGCCTTGGCACCGCCGACGGCCATGATGGCGTGGTAGGCGGTGAGGCCTGCGTCTGTTGCCATGGCGCCGAGTTCGAATGAAACCTCGTCGGGGAGCTTGACGAGGTTGTCATTGGTGGCGAGGAGCTTGGGGCCGAAGCCGCCGTCCCACTGGCCATAGCCCAGGGCGTCGCCGTCACTCATCACGGGGGCCAGACCGACGCGGTCGCCGACTTTCCACTCGTCCATGCCGTCGCCGACTTCGGTGATCACGCCGGCGTTCTCGTGTCCCATGGTGCGGGGGAGTACGGGAAAGAGTGCCATCCATCCGGCGTCATCAAGTGCTGAGACGTCGGAGTGGCACACTCCGGCTGCCTTGACCTCGACGACGACCTGACCTGGGCCTGCCGTTGGCTCTGCAACGTCGTTGAATGCCAGCGGCTTGTTCGTGCCGGTGAATTGCCATGCCTTCATAGCCTTATCTCCCTCGTTCTACGTGTGTGCGTCCTCTGGTCGCCCGCGTTGAACGCCCTGACGCTCTTCTCGTCGCACGATACGCCTGCACCGTCCGGATGTGCCGAGTGGCGGCGGTGCAGACGACATGCCCGGTATAGTTGTCTCAGAGCTAGTGCTGGAAGATCAGCGTGAACAAAGAACTTCAGCTCACCCCGGATAAAGCAGGGCATCGACCGTTCCATGCGGATCGTTGTTGGTTCGACTCCAACTCGGGGAGCGAAAGGCCACCAAGGGCTCCACCCCTGGTGGCCTTTTTTATTCCCTCGTACTGCCCAGATGGTGACATAGTCAATCAACTGTGATGCAGCACGTACAACGAAAGGCACGCGATGGACTTCTGGCTGGTCCTCACTGCGATACTCGGCGTTCTCACCGTGGTGTTTGCAGTCCTCTGGGTGACAACCCTGGTCCGTTCTCGCCGCACGCGATTCGACCGCACAACCGCTGACCGCACGCGGATCGACCTCGAGCTCTCGCTCGCAGAACAGCAGGGTCGGCTCGGCATCATCCGCGAGCTTCAGGATGTCGCGGTGTTGGCCGTCTCCAAGCTGATCACGCGTGCAGAGGGTTCCCGCTACACGGCGGAGAGCGACCCGTCGAGTGCGGTGCGGGTGATGACGGCCCTCGTTGAGGATGGGCGTTACGCGTTGGCGGATATGCGACGCGTTCTCACGATCGCACGCGAAGGCGAATCGGTCGCCACCATGCAGCCCGGCCTGCAGTCTGCTCGAGATCTCTTCCGTGTGATGCGTGATGCCGGCCTCGTCATCAGCTTCACGGAGACCGGTGACCGGTTCCCGCTGAAGCCCGGCGCAGAACTGGCCGTTTTCCGAATCCTGCAGAGCGCGTTGGCCAACGCCCTCAAGCACGGTGGCATCGGCACTGAAGCGCGTGTCTCCTTCAGTTGGAGCCATGACGGGCTGCAGCTCCTGATCGACGACGACGGCATTCGTGCCGCAGCACGCCGCGCGCACGCCAGCCCTGACGAGCAGGCTGCGAGCACGGGGTACACGATCGAAGACGATCTCAAGGCACTGAGCGAGACAATCGCCGGAGCAGGACTCACCCAGATGCGCGAACGCACCCAGCTGTTCGGCGGCGTGTTCAATGCCGGAACCGTTCCCGGCGTTGGCTTCTCCGTGTCTGCGGTCTTCCCGTCCCTGCGCTTCCACAACGGCGTTCACGGAGTGGATCTGGCCCGCTCGTGAGCACGCCCGCCGCCGCGGACGACGAGGGGCTTCCCGAAGCTGAGGTGCTAGCAGGCCGGACTGCTGTGCGGTCTGGCGTGGCTGTTGGGCTGGCCACAGCGGCTTATGGTGTGTCCTTCGGTGCGCTGGCCGTGGCGTCCGGTCTGTCCATCTGGCAGGCGTGTTTCCTAAGCCTGGTGTTGTTCTCAGGCGGATCCCAGTTCGCGCTCGTCGGTGTGCTGGCAGGTGGGGGACTCTCCGCGGGGCCTGCGGCCATCGCGAGTGCCGCGTTGCTCGGTACCCGAAACAGCATCTACGGCATCCGTACGTCGCCCATTGTGGGCAGCGGATGGTGGAAGCGGATTGCTGGCGCCTGGCTCACCATCGACGAATCCACGGCTGTGGCGCTGGCGCAGCCGACACAGCGCAGCAGCCGCATCGGTTTCTGGGTCACCGGCGTCGCAATCTTCATCGGCTGGAACATCACCACACTGGCCGGTGCGTTGCTGGGGGACGCTCTGGGGGACACGCGCGCATACGGGCTGGACGCAGCAGCTGCGGCTGCCTTTGTCGGCCTGCTCTGGCCGCGCCTGAAAAACCTTCAGACCGGTGCTGTGGCCGTTGCAGCAGCTGCCGTGGCGACGTTGCTCACGCCCGTGCTGATGCCCGGCATCCCCATCCTGGTTGCTGCCGTGGTCGCGATCGTGGTGGGCGCGTTCAACTGGTTCGCGCCCAGACGAGAACGAGAGGATGCCGCATGACGCTCTGGCAGATCATCATCCTGGCGTCGATCGCCTGCGTCGTACTCAAAATGCTGGGCTTCCTGGTGCCGGCGCGCGTGTTGGAGAAACCCGCCGCCCTCCGCATCGCCGACCTGCTGACCGTGGCGCTGCTCGCCGCGCTGATCGCTGTGCAGACGCTCGGGCAGGGCCAGGCCGTCGTCATCGACGCGCGGGTGCCGGCCGTGATCGTGGCTGTCCTGCTCTTCGCGCTCCGCGTGCCATTCATCGTGGTGGTCGTGGTTGCGGCGGTGGTCGCCGCCGCAATCCGCGCGTTCAGCTAGCTGTCGAGGTCGTCTAGCTGTCGAGGTCGTCCACGCCGGGGAGCCAGGAGAGGCCCGGTACGCCCCAGCTGCGCTTGCGAGTGATCTTCGCGGCCATCTTGGCGTATGGGTGCTCAAGGCGGTCAACGTACAGCGTGCCGTCCAGGTGGTCGAACTCGTGCTGGAAAATGCGCGCCAGCCAGCCATCCGCTCGAATCTCAAATGGCTTCTGGTCGAGGTCAACAGCGCGGAGGATCGCGGACTGGGCGCGCAGCAGCGGGAAACGCTCGCCGGGGAAGGACAGGCAGCCTTCGACGTCTTCATCGTCGTCGGCGAATCCAGCGGGAACAGGAGTGATCCACAACTCGGGGTTGATGGCGACGCCGCGCCACAGAACGTCGGCATCGTCGGTGTAGCCGAAGGTGAACAAGCGGAGGCCAACGCCGACCTGTGGGCCGGCAAGACCGACGCCTGGCGCGGCATCCATCGTCTCGTACATATCGGCAACCAACGTGCGCAAGTCATCGTCGAAGTCGACGACGGGTGCGGCGGGGGAGTGCAGAACAGGGTCACCAGAAATAACTATTGAGCGTACGGCCATTCAGCAAGAATATCGGGCGTCTTCTCGATATTGTCGAATGGTGACCCCCGACCTGACCGAACTCGCAGCGGATATCACGATTGACCCCAGACAGGCCATCGGAATTCCGCTCGCGCTGATCGGTGCCGTGTTCTTGTCTCTCGGTGCCCAGTTCCAGCACCGGGGCGTCAACAAGGTGGAAGCAAACACCGTCGAGGTGACGGGCGGTCTCAACCCTCGCCAGCTGTTGTTGCTGCTCTCCCGCCCGTCGTGGGTGTTCGGCACGATCATGCTGGGCCTGGCGATCGTGCTGCAACTCACGAGCCTCTTCTTTGCTCCGCTGATCGTCGTGCAGCCCCTCGGGGCGTTCGCGCTGGTCGTCACGGCGATCCTGAACGCCAGGATCAGCCACGTGCGGCTGAATCGCGCGTCGATCATTGCCATCTGCATGTGTGTGGGTGGCGTTGGTCTGTTCGTCACAGTTGCGGCATTCACAGCAGTCGACAAGCCCGTCACCGACCAGAACCTGGTGACAATCCTCATCATTCTCGGCGTTGTACTGGTTCTCGCCGGCATCTCGTTCGTGCTGTTGCGCAAGCGGTTCAAGGCGATCTTCTACATCATCGGGGCCGGCGTGCTCTACGGGTTCGTTGCGACCCTGGCCAAGGTCATCATTAACCGGGTGCAGCACGAGAACTTTGAAGGACTGACCTTCGTGTGCCTGCTCGGCTTGCTGCTCGCTGCCGGACTCGGCGGATACTTCGTGCAGAATGCGTACTCGTCCGGGCCGCCAGACCTCGTCATCGCCGGGCTCACCGTTGTCGACCCGCTCGTTGCGGTGGCCATTGGAATCATCGTGCTGGGGGAGGCCTCGCAGGCGCCTCCGTGGGCGGCTGTCGTCTTCATCGTTGCGGGTGCGATCGCAATCTGGGGCGTTTTCCGGTTGTCGAAATACCACCCGCAGTCCGCAGAATCCGGCAGTTGAGACAGAGTGTCGAGTCATGACGCGCCGGGGCGCAAGGTCACTCGCAGACTGACTGTTTAGAATAGGGTGCGGAGTGACGTGCGTATCAGCGCTTATTATTTCGCTTCCCAGACTTCCTGTCGGATGATGATTCCCGGCACACCAACGTAGGGACCAAGCCACTTGTCAGATTCGACCCACCCACGCGGCGCGGTTGCCGGCGATCCCGCACAGGCGAAGACGCCGATCCGCGTGCTCATCGCTGCGGACACGTTTGCTCCAGATGTGAATGGTGCGGCGCGCTTCGCCGAACGGCTTGCTGCCGGCCTTGTGGCCCGTGGGCATGTGGTTCACGTGATGGCCCCCGCAGCGTCGCGCAAGCACGGCTCATGGACAGAGACCCACGAGGGCCAGCAGATGGTTGTGCACCGCCTGCACAGCTGGCGCTGGTACCCACACGACTGGCTGCGCTTCGCTCTGCCCTGGGTCATCCGTCCGGTCAGTCGACGGATTCTCGACGACTTCAAGCCCGACGTCGTGCACTTCCAGTCGCACATCAACGTCGGCCACGGCCTGACGATTGAAGCTGAGAAGCGTGGCATCCGCATGATTGGCACCAACCATTTCATGCCGGAGAACATGCTTGAGTTCACGCTCATCCCCAAGGGCTTGCAGGATCGCGGGATCAAGATGGCGTGGAAGGCTGCCAGGCGCACGTTCCAGCGCGCAGAGGCCGTCACGACTCCGACGCGGCGTGCTGCCGAGTTCCTGGAGAAGTACACCGGGCTGACCGGCGTGCGAGCCATCTCCTGCGGCATCAACGCAGACAACTATTCGCCGAGCTTCGAGCCGCGCACCGAGAACCGCATTCTCTTCGTTGGCCGGGTTACCGGTGAGAAGCAGATTGATGTGCTGTTGCAGGCTGTGGCGCTGCTCGGCGCAGACCTCAACGCGCAGGTCGAGATCGTGGGCGGCGGTGACCAGAAGCGCAACCTGGAGCACCTCGCTGAGACCCTCGGCATCAAGGACCGCGTGACCTTCACCGGCTATGTGACGGATGACGAGCTGCGCGCGGCATACTCGCGTGCCTCCGTCTTTGCCATGCCGTCGATTGCAGAACTGCAGAGTATCGCGACGATGGAGGCGATGGCATCCGGTTTGCCGATCGTTGCAGCGGATGCCATGGCGCTGCCGCACCTCGTGCACGACGGCAAGAACGGCTACCTGTTCGAGCCGGGCAGCGCGACAGACCTCGCGGAGAAGCTCACGACGGTTCTGACGGCGTCACCCGACAACCTCGACCTGCTGAAGCGGGAGTCGCTGAAGATGATTGAGGCTCACGACATCAACCGCACACTGAGCACTTTCGAAAGCCTGTATCGTGGTGAGCCGGTGGCAGATCTTGTCACCGACGAAGCTTCTGCACACTCCCCGGAGTAGGCAGGACTCGGGGTGGTAGCTCAGCTGGTTAGAGCAGCGGACTCATAATCCGTCGGTCACGGGTTCAAGTCCCGTCCGCCCTACTGGAAGATTGGTCTGATCAGGGTTTCTTGTCTTAGTGAAAAGGCAGAAACTTGATAGACTCAACGTTTATTCAACACTTATTCGAAAATTCCACCCTCCTGCGGCACCTTCGCGGAGTGGTGTTCGGCCCGCCTCGGTTCATCTGGGATGGCCTCGAGCACCTTGGTGTTATGAACACCGAACGCCTCTCCGGGCTCAGCCTTGAGCCGGTTCTCACTACGAGCGAACTTGCCGAGTATCTCGGCGTGCACGTGCAAGCCATCTACGATCTGCGCGCCGACGGACGCGGCCCCTCCGGCATTCGGGTGGGGCGCGAGATTCGTTACCGCGTCTCCGACGTAGTTAGTCGGCTGGCTGGACGGACTGCACGAGCCCTCGGCTGATCTGTCGCTCCGTGAGGGGGTGCGCTGATGCCCGGCCGGCCTCGCCTGCCTGTGGGCACCTTCGGCGGTAGGCCGGAATTCGACATCACTGTCATCGATGAACCGCCAGCGTTGGCGGAAGGCGCGGTATGCGGGCACTCCTCTGTTATGCTCACGAGTGCTCCACGAGTCATAAGTCCGATTGGGGGTCGGGAGCCTTATGGCTGACGATGCAGTGAAATACGAACTGACGACGGTGCAGGCGATCCGCGGTACCGAAGCCAAGACGACGGCGAAGTGGCAGGACGACGGCTGGGAGTTCGTCAGCCAGAGCCAGGGGCTTCTCCAGTCGCAGATAACGTTCCGCCGTCCGAAGGCGACGCCGCAGTGGAATCTCTTCGCAGTGCTGGGTGGGGTTCTCGCGTTCCTTGCCATCGTCATCATCATCGGCATCAACGTGATCGGAGGCGGGAGCTGAGCAAACAGGCCGATGTGTTCGCCGAGGCCGAGGACCACACTGTCCAGATCACGCGCCGCGATGGCGAGCCACTGGTGCTGATGTCCCAGCGCGAGGCGGACGCCCGCGCGGCCCTGCTGCAATTCGCAGCAGACCTCATCACGGTCACACTCGATGACAAGGGCACTCTCGCATCGAGAATGGCTGACCGGTTCCAATGGATGCTTGCGTTGTCAGCGAAGGATCAGGCACAGTGCGCGCAGGATCTCGTCAACGCCGCTCGAGCGTCGTTCGCTACGGGGCAGCCACACCTCGCCATCGCCGAGCTCACCTCCTGGCGCGAGACGGCAACCGCGATCGCTGCTGGACTCTCAGGCCGCCCAGTCGAGTGGCTCGACGACGCTGAGCCGGTCGAGCGTCCCTGACTGTGGCGCATGCCGTTTCGGCTCGATGAGCCCGACGACTTCGATCACGACCTAGTCGCTCATGGTCGCGACGCATTGGACTGGCTCAACGAGGGCAACGACGAGGCATACATGCGGGTGCACCGCGCCTGGTACGCGTATCGCCCTTTAGAACGAAGCTTGCACGTACCGGTCGGGTCGACGGTTTTTGCGATTGGGGAAAGCGCCAGGTGAGTGCGCTCAGTCATGCACCTCAAGCGCCTCCTCAGCTCATGAAGTGATGAGGCCCCCGCAGACGTAGAAGTTGACGATGAGCAGGACGCCACCGGCCAGGGGAAGCGGCCAGGACGCCTTGCCCTTCATGAGGCGCAGGAATCCCCACAGCAGAACGACAGCTGTGATCACCCACGGGCCACCGATGGCAACATACAGGATTGCCACCTTCACCCCGTCCGGCAGTGTCGACGGGGCAGACGGGTCGGTGATCCCGGCGAAGCCGAGAAAGCTGCCAATGAAGCTCGCAAAGATCGTCGCGAACCCCAGAAGCAACCCGAGGATAACGAACGCGGCGACTTCCCAGCCCGATCGCGGTCCAGCCGCCCTTGTCTCTTGTGTGCTCGTGCTCGCGCTCATGCTCATTCCGACGACACTACAGCGTCACTCCGACGCGCTCACGACCCTTTTTCAACTCAGCCCCATGCGGATGTCGGCGTTGATTGTTCAGCGGTCGGTGAACTGTCAGCCAGCATTCCGCGCCATACCGTTTCGACTGCAGAGCGTAGTCGTGACTGAGTGGCCGGGGAGTCGAGCGCATCTCCACGGACCACAAGTTGGTAGTACAGAACGCCGGCTATCGCGTCGAAGCATGCTTCGACGTCGAGGTCGGCGCGAAGGATCCCGCGCTCAACGCCGACCCGAAGCGCTTTCTCGACTGGAACACGCCGCCGCACCACATGGGAGGACCAATACGCCTGTTGCAGTTGGCGGTCCGCCATCACGAGTCGGATCCGTTGCCGGAACCGCGCGTTCGAGTATCCGGCTGCGGTCACGGAGATTGGGCCACCGAGGATTGCGGTGAAGATCGCCTCGCGAAGGTCGCCGTCCGTGGAGATGGACGATGGGATTGTCCGTCCGACATCTAAAGCAGCCGCGATGAGCGCCGTGAGTGATGGCCAGCGGCGGTAGAGCGCCGCTCGGCTTACGCCACTGCGTTCAATCACTCGGGAGACGGTGATGTCTTCCTCAGCATCGATGAGCGCGAGCGTCGCCTCGATGATCTGGTTGTCGAGATCTTCGTCGCGCGGACGGCCGGGACCGCGATGGACCGCAGTCCCGGCGTCCTGAATCGCGTTCGACGTCACGCGATGAGTGCTTTCTCCCTCAGGCGAGCGATCGTGCTCTCGCTGAGGCCCGCATTGCGCAGCGGGGTAAGCGCGTCCCGGTGTCGTTCGCGGAGGCGTTCGAGGAGGAGGAGCATCGACGCCTCCATGGGCCCGTCCGAGATGGTGGCCGCTCGGATTTGGTCAGAGTCGATACCGAGGCCTGCAAATAGCGCACCCATCACGGCTTTGGTGCGTTCCCTGATCGCTGCCATGTTGGGACCGGTTCGTGCGTAGTCGGTGACGATGTCGTCGTCGTGCGCCCCGAGAGCGAGCAGGAGCACTGCTGCGAGGATGCCAGTGCGGTCGCGGCCTGCTGAGCAATGGAATGCCGTTGCCCCAGGGGCGTGAGCGATGATGTTCAGTGCGGTGACCAGCTGGGGAGCTGCGTTCTCGACCATGTCGGCGTACATCTCTCCCATCGCCTGATGGACCATGAACGGTGCGTCCTTTGACATCGAGTCGGCCACGCTCGCGATGAGTGGCAGGTGGTGGTACGCGACCGGGTGCTCTGCGAGCGGTCCGCGCCCGGTGATCGCTACCTCGTGTGAGGTGCGCAGGTCGATCACCGCCGCCAATCCGTTCTTGGCGAGGGAGCTGGCCACGTCGGATGTGATCGTGGAGAGGTCATCGGCGCGGATGGCGAATCCTTCGCGCACGGTGCCTCCTGCGACGGGAATGCCGCCAAAGTCACGGATGTTGGCCGGGGCGCTGAGCTGGATATCCAGGGTGGAGATGGTCATGTGATTCTCTTTCTGATGAGGGCGCTGCCCTGGTCTATCGCTGTGACGAGCACGATGATGCAGATGATGATGGCGCTGAGGTGTCCGTAGTCGTACATCCGCATCGCTGTGGTGAGTTCGAGGCCGATCCCGCCAGCGCCGACGAGGCCGAGGATTGTCGCTCCGCGGACGTTGCCCTCGAACAGGAGCAACGTGTATGACACCAGCAGCGGAGCCGCCTGGGGAAGGACTCCGTATTGCACGACCTGCCGTTTCGATGCGCCGACCGCTTGCATGGCATCAATCGGGCCTCGGTCGACGGATTCCATGGCCTCAGCGAAGATTTTGCCGATGGATCCCAAAGAGCCGAGGGTCATGGCAAGGATTCCCGCGAACGGGCCGAGTCCGACGGCCGAGACGAACATGAGAGCGAATACAAGGTCGGGCACGGAGCGGATGATGTTCATCGTCCAGCGCGCCGGGAAATACAGCCATCTCGGTGCAATGTTGGACGCCGCAGCAAATGCAACGAACAGAGAAAGCACCGCGCCAAGGACAGTGCCAACGATTGCCATTTGGAACGTCTCGATGAGCAACGTCAGGATAGTTTCGAACTTGCCGAAGTCGGGCGGGAACAGTCTGGATAAAAATTCGCCCATGTTGACAGTGCCCTGTCCCAACTTCGCGAAGTTGAACTCCGCGCCATTGAATGACCAGACCAGCAACACGAGTGCAAGAGGGATAGCAACGAGAAACCGTGTTCGAGGTGCAGAGACCGCGCGCTCGAGACGCGCACGCTCTGACCTCGACAGCGCGGGCGCAGCCGTGTTTCGGGTGCGATTTTCAGCTGTGGTGGTCATCGGCAGCATCCTCTTCTTCGTCGTAGAGCACCGCAAGCTTCGCAGCGCTTAGCTCGGAGGTGGGTGCGGAAACGAGCATCTCGCCGTGCCGGAGTCCGACAATGCGGTCGCTGTGCGCGAGGGCCAAAGGAAGCACATGCAGGCTCACCAGTACGGGGATGCCATCCTCGGTTGCGATCTCACGAAGCAACTCGAGAACGGAATGAGCAAGTTTCGGATCGAGCGATGCAACGGGCTCGTCCGCGAGGATCACCTTCGGTTCCTGCATGAGTGCACGAGCGATGGCGACGCGTTGCTGCTGGCCACCGCTCAGCTCCCGCGCCGCGTCCTTCGCCTTGTGGGCGATTCCAACCCGGTCAAGAAGATGCATGGCCCGTTTCCGGTGGACGCTGGAGAACCCGCCAAGAATATTGATGGGGCCCGCTTCATGGAGCGCTCCGGTGAGCACGTTGGTGAGCACGCTCATTCGTGGGATCAAGTTGAACTGCTGGAATACCTGTCCCACCTCAGACCTGAGACCGCGGAGCTCGCCCCGCCCGAGGTTGGTGACGTCGTGGCCGGCCACTCGGACGGTGCCGCCCGAAACAGGCGCGAAGCCCGTGAGACTCTTCATGAGAGTGGATTTGCCAGACCCGGATGCGCCGAGGAGCGCGACCATTTCCCCAGGAAACAGGTCGAGATCGACGCCGTCAAGAACGAGCTGATCGTCGTAGGCGACGCGGAGACCACGCACCGTGACGAGGGGAAGAGCTGCGCGCAATTCCGATGTAGCCACGTCCCTGGAAGAGGTTGCACGGGTGGTGCCTGGTGGCACAGAACGAACCGGCATACTCACTTGAGGTCCTCGAGCTTCACGCCCGCGACCTCCGCGATTTTGGCAAACGACGCGAAGATGCTTGGGCTTGGTTCGATGATGACATCTCGACCAACAAAGGCGCTGTATGCCGAGAGCGCTTCTTTGTTCTCTTCCGAGAACACCTTCGGCAGTGCCTCCTCAAGGAGCTTTCGGGTCCCGTCATCGAGCGACTGGCGTGCGAGAACCGTGCCGATGACATCCATCGACGGGCTTTCGCCAACTGCTCTCCACTCATCGTCGGCGAAGGGGAACATCGGCGCTCCCATCTCGGTGATGGCGAAGGCTGTACATGCGGCATCCACCTGGCCTTGCTGCAGCGCCGCGAAGCTTCCTTCATGGCCGCCCGCAAAGATGGACTCATAGTCCTCGCCCTGTTCGAGCCCGGCTTCGTGGAGCATGTACACGGGCATGAAATACCCCGAGCTCGACGCTTGATCGGCAAAGGCGACAGTTGTGCCCTTCAAATCCTTAACAGTCTCAATGGGCGAGTCATCGAGCACCACGCATGTCGAGACAGGCTCGTCGCTGCCTTTCCACGCGAGCAATGCATCTACTTCACCGGTATTGAGGGCGAGGGCGGAGGGGAAGCCGCTCATGATCCCAATGTCCACGTGGTCAGAGCGGATGGCCTCGACGACGCTGAGGTAGTCCGGCACGTCGGTAATCTCGACGGCGCGGCCGGTCTCTTTCTCGAGCAGTTCGGCAAGAACCTCGATCGGGTTCTCAGCCGTCGGGTCGTCGGAGACGGGAATGGTAGCGATCGTGATCGGAGCGTTTGCCACGGCCGCCGCGTCTGCTCCGGATGCCTGGCAGCCGGTAAGCGCAAGCGCGGAGATGGTGAGCAAGCCCACCGCTGGAAGGGTAAAGCGACGCATGGTGACCTTTCGGAGTGCGGGTCTCGACGATTACGAGAACACATGTATTCAAACTCGCGAAGGTAAGCGGGAATTACGAGACCGTGGTACTCGCAATAGAACGGCCGGTGAACAGCTGGTGAAGCCGTTCCAGCGATCGGCACCGCGGACGTCTCTCCCACGACGACGACGGCAGGTGAAGGATTCCGCGCGATGATCTTCTGTGCCGCGCGCTACCGCCAGCGCTCGGTGAGGGTCAGGCGGCTAACGCGGCTCCGCGTAGGTCTGCGATCTGAGAGCGCGACAGACCCGATCGCACGGCCAGCGCCCACGTTTCGTGCGGCGTGAGAATGTACGAGAGATCGTAATCGGGCATTGTCGTGCCGGCCAGGGTAATCGTCGCGGGCCGTTGCTGCGCCCAGAGCCAGGCGTCTTGGAACGGACGGTCGACGCTGGAGCCGTCTGAGGGGATCAACAACCATTGAGCGGATGCGGAGAACTCGTTTCTGTCGAGCAATTCCAAAGTCTTCGGGGTCGGGGTGACCAGCACGATTCCCAGCCCTTCGGAGTGAGCGAAGGCCGCACGTGGGCGCAGATCCACTACCGGCACTGTCTCGATCAGGACTCGGGCATGAATGGAATTGCCGTGACCAGACTGGTCGAGGATAAGCGCCCCATCCCGCCGATCGATCAGCCAGATCGCGGCCGCCAGGTAAGGGTCGATGCCGGATAGGGGCACCTCAATTGCCCAGCCTTCGAGAGTCAGGTACGTCATTGTTCCTCCGTTGGTTCGGGCGTCGGTTCTGCGGGGGGCGGTGTCGGTTGGGGCTCGACGACGAGCACCACGGTCACGCCCACCCGCAGCACGGCCCCCTGCGCCGGCAGGGTGCCGCTCACGATCGCGGCCGGCGAGACGGTGCCGTGAACGTTCACGACAAACCCGGCCGATTCGACCAGGGCGGTGGCCGCCCCGACGCTGAGCGCGGCCACTGCCGGGACGGTGTTGGTGCCAGAGGCAACGCTCACGTCGACGGCCGATGCCGCGGGCACGGTTTGCCCTGGCTGGGGGTATTGAGCGAGCACGCGCTCGGCCTTCTCGGCCGAGTCGATGCGTGACACGGTGCCGAGCGCGAGTCCC
The DNA here is from genome assembly GCF_057669685.1 of Leifsonia sp. Y878. Lineage (NCBI taxonomy): Bacteria > Bacillati > Actinomycetota > Actinomycetes > Micrococcales > Microbacteriaceae > Leifsonia > Leifsonia sp. Y878. The sequence goes on from NZ_JBYHFS010000001.1 coordinate 715,824, forward strand.
AGCGCGGCGAGGGCCCGTTCGGCGTCGGCGAGGGTGCCGTAGAGCGTGGGCACCGAGACGTCGGTCGCGACGGGCGACTCGCTGGGCGGGGCGGATGCGAAGGGTTGGGTCTCCGCAGCCGTCGCCGATGCCGTGGCCGTCGGCGTGGACGTGTCGCTCGCCATCGGTGTCTTGTGGGCGTCGGGTTCGGGCACTGCCGCGGCCGCCACAACTCCCCAGACGGCGAGGCCGCAGATGAGTGCGGCCACCACGAGCGCGGCGAGACCGGCGGGCGTTGCCGGAGTTCGCTGCGGCTGTCCGGCGTCGACGCCAGACGGGGTCGCGGGGGCCAGGGCCGCGGGGGAGAGATAGGCCAGCTGGCCCGCGGTGCTCGAGCCCAGCACGCGGGTCGCAGGGTCGATAGTGGCGCCTGCCTCCGCGGGCGCATCCGCCGCGTCGGGCAGCGCGGGCAGCGCGTCGGTCAGCGCGGCGCGAAACTCGGTGGTGTCGCGAAACCGTCTGGCCGGCGTCTTGGTCAGCGCGCGTGTCACGACGCGGTCGAGTGGGCGGGCGGCGGGCGCGAGCACCGACGGAACGGGCGGCGGCGCTGACACGTGCGCCTCGAGCACCTGAGCGGTGCTGTCGCGCAGGTAGGGCGGGTGACCTGTCAGGAGAAAGTAGAGCAGCGCGCCGGCCTGATAGAGGTCGCTCGCTGCGCGCACGGGTCTGCCCTGCGCGTGCTCTGGTGACATGAAGGCAGCGTTGCCGATCACGCCAATATCGCTGGCCGCGACATCCGGAGCATTTGTGGTGAGCAGCACGTCGCGGCCGACGACCGAATGTCCGGTCGCATCGGCGAGCCCGAAGTCGACCAGCCGCACGTGCGAGGCGACCAACGGACCGCCATGCGTGGTGATCAGCACGTTTGCGGGCGACACGTCTCGATGCACGAGCCCGGCGGCGTGAGCGGCGCCGAGCCCGGCGAGCACGCCGTCGAGCACGGCCGCGGCCTCGGCGGCCGGCAGCGGCCCTCCGCGCGCCACCCGTTCACCCAGGCTCTCGCCGTCAACGAGATCGAGCGCGATCCAGGCCTGAATCATGCCGCCGGCCTCGTGCAGCCCGTTGGCGTGTATGGCGGCGACGTTCGGGTGACGCAAAGCCTCGGCCTGCCGCGCCTCGCGCAGAAACGCGTCGCGCGATTCCTCGGTGGCACAGAGGTGCGGATGCAGCAGCTTGAGTGCCACGCGCAAACCAGGGTTTAGCGTGTCATCCGCGGCGAACACCGAGGCGGAACCGCCCACCCCGAGCAGCTCGGCCAGCCGGAACCGGCCGCCGATGAGGTTCTCGGGGTGGTCGTCGAGGTGCATGATTATCCGAATCGACCGTTCACGTAGTCGAACGTGCGCTCGTCTTGCGGCTCGGAGAACATCGCATCGGTGTCGCCATGTTCCACGATGCCGCCGGGGGTGCCCTGCGATGCGAGGAAGAACGCGCACTTCTGCGACACCCGCTGCGCCTGCTGCATGTTGTGGGTCACGATCACGATCGTCACCTCTTTCTGCAGTTCGCCCATGGTCTCTTCGATGACACGGGTCGACGTGGGGTCGAGGGCCGAGCACGGTTCATCCATCAAGAGAACCTTCGGCTTCACCGCGAGCGACCGCGCGATGCAGAGGCGCTGCTGCTGGCCGCCCGAGAGTCCGCCGCCGGGCTGGCGCAAGCGGTCTTTCACCTCGCGCCAGAGGCCGGCGCTGGTGAGGCTGCGCTCGACGATCTCGTCTTTCGTGTCGCGCGAGGCACGCACGCCGGTGAGCTTCAGGCCGGCGATCACGTTGTCGTAGATCGACATGGCCGGGAAGGGGTTGGGCTTCTGGAACACCATGCCGATGTGCCGGCGGGCGTCGGTGAGCTTGCGTTCGCGGTCGTAGATGTCGACGCCGTCGAGAATCACCTCGCCGGCGAGGGCGGCTGAGGGCACCAGCTCGTGCATGCGGTTGAGGATGCGCAAAAACGTGCTCTTGCCGCAGCCCGACGGCCCGATGAGCGCGGTCACCTCGCCGGCGCCCATCGAGAGCGACACCCGTTCGAGCACCTTGTGCTCGCCGAACCAGGCCGAGACGTCGCGCGCCTCGAGGCCGGAGAGCGGGGCGGCGGACACCGTCGGGAGGACCACGGAGTCGGCGATCTCTGCGTCGGCGTCGTGGATGGTCTCGGGCGGCGCAGGAGGTGCCGGGCGGGTCGAGATCCTGAGCGAGGGCAGCACAGAGGTGACGTCGTCATTGTGCAGCGGCACGCGTTCCGCGGCGAGCTCGGCGAGCTCGGCGGCGTCGGCCGCGGTGAGGTGCACGGTGGTGATGTCGTTGTGGCTCGGCGTGGGCTGAGCAGAAGGGGCTGTCATGGTTTCCTTGGGGCTAGCGGGTGGTCAGAGGAGGTTGGGAAGGGCGTTCATCACGGAGTCGGCCGCGGTGACGCCGAGAACGAGCATCACCGGAACGCCGATGAGCCAGGCCTGCCAGCGGCCCCAGCGGGTCCAGAGCCACCAGAGACCGATGGCGGATGCCACGAAGAAGAAGAGTATGAAGAACGAGCTGAACCATCCGCTCGCGTTCTGGCCCATGGCGCGTTCGGCCGGAGGCAGGGCGGGGTAGGCGAGCACCTTGGTGGGGGTGGTCTGCACCTTCGAGGTGAGTTGGGCGTCGACGTGCAGCACGCCGGAGGGGAACAGCGCGAGTCCGTCGGCGGTCATCAGCTCGAGCCGGCCCTCCGTGGCGCGCAGCGGTTCGGGCAGCGGGTCGCCGGCACGGCGCAGTGCGAACACCTGGAAAGTGCTGGTGCCCTGCCCGGTGGTGATCGTAATGTCGTCGCCGGGTTTCAGTCGGCTGAGACCGCCGAACGGCCCGCCGTAGGTGGTCTGTCGGCCGAGGATCACGGATGTTCCGGCCTGCCCTGGCATCACCGAGTCGCGGCGGTGGCCGATGCCGGTGCGCAGAACCTCGCCCGTGGTGCCCTCGGCGACGACCTCGCTCAGGCCGATGGCGTCGATCTGCAGCAGCGCGACGGGCGTTCCGGCTGGCACCAGCTCGGCGTCGAGGTTGAGCTGCCCCACGGGGGTCTCGGCTTTCGCGAGGCTGGTGCGCAGCTCGTGGTAGCTCAGGTCTTGGGCGCGGTTGTGCTGGAACACCGAGAACAGGCCGACGTGCGCGACGAAGCCGACGAGCAGCAGTGACACGGTGAGGATCGCGGCGCCCGCCCACCAGCGGGTGTCGCGCGGTGCGAGCGGGCGGGGAGCGTCGGGCAGGCGCAGCCGCGGTCGGGGCTTGCCGCCGCGCGTGGGCGGCCGACCGCCGCCCGCGGGGACCGGGCGGTGGGCCCGGGCGACGCGCATCCGAATCTTCTCGGTCACCGCGAACCGCGATGGCGCTGGTGGCGTCGGGGCTGAGGGAGGTCGGGTGTCGATCGTCATCAGACGCCCAGCTTGCCGAGAACGGGTGCGCGCATCAGGCCGAGCAGCTGCCAGGCGGCGACGCCGAGAACCGCGGCGCCGCCGACGCCGCCGGCGACCCAGACGCCCACGGGGATGTCGAAGCTGGCCGCGACGAGCGGTCCGCTGCCGACCAGCACGTCGGCGGTCGCGATCTTCTTGCACCAGCCGGTGAACTGCACGGTGTGGGTTCCTGGCGTGGTCTTCTTGTCGATCGGGAATACGGCCTCAACCTGCCCGGCGGCGTCGGCGCTGAACGTGCCGATGAGCGTTGGCTCGGAGAACAGCACGAGCTGCACCTGCTCGCCCGCTGCGAAGCCGGTGGCGGTGGCGGTGACGTTCTGGCCGGGCTCGTAGAACTCCTTGTCGACCGACGCGTTCGAACCGTTCGACGCGGGGGCCGTGGGTACCGGCGGCTCGGCCGGCGTGCACTCGGCGGCAGCGGCCGGTGCGGTGGGCGACGTGGCTGCCGCTTTCACCGGAGCCTTGACGGTGGTCGTGGTCTTCGTCGTCGTGTTCGTCGTGGCCGGCGCGGTGACAGGAGGCGGTGTCGGTGTCGGTGTCGGAGTCGGAGTCGGAGTTAGCGTGGGAGTGGGGGCCGTCGTCGGGATGACCACCGTGAAGCCGGTGTCTTGGTCTTCGGCGTGGGCCGCGACAGCGCCGAAGCTGACCGCGGAGAACGCCGCACCGAGCAGGGCGGCGGAAACCAGCATCCGCACCGCTCGTCGACCTGGGGTCTGGGTGTAAACGTTCATCGAACGGTCTCGCTTTCGTGTGCGGGGGCGCTGTGCCCGAGGTTGGTGCGTTCTTCGGTGCGGATCTGTTCTGCGTAGGCGGCGAGTTCGGAGCCCAGCAGCTCGCGCGACCGGCGCCGCCACCAGAGGGTGAACCAGACGCCACCCACGATCGCGGCCACGAGGCCGAGCAGCGACCAGGGCACGGCCCACGCCATGGTGCTCGCGGTCTGCACGGCCGGCAGGGGGTCGGCCGCTGCGGCGCCGGCAGACGGCACCGGGTCGAGGGTGATGTCGGCGAAGAGCAGCAACAACGGCGCGACGTTGGGGAAGCTCGCCTCCACGTGGGCCACCCCGCCGGGCACGATGTTCTCGACCGGGTCGAGGGTGACCGAGCCGAAGTCGATGCCGAACGGGCCGGTGAGGTGCACGGTGGGCACCGCCGAGACGCGCACGTTGCCCTGGTTCGTGATGTCGAATCCGGCGCGGCCGGTGCCAGGGCCGAAGGGGTTGAGGGTTCCGTCAAACCCGGAGACGACGCCGGTGACGGCGAGCTTCGGTTCGAGCGGGCCGTCGACCCGCAGGTAGATCCGGGTGCCGACGCGCTGCTCCACCTGCACGGCCGAGCCGGTGGCGTCGGTGGCCGCGGACTGGAAGGATGCCACGATGCCGGCGGCGTGGTCGCCCGGTGTGGCGTCGGCGGGCACGGTGATGGTGAACGGAATGTCGGCGCGCGTTCCCGGCTCGAGCGTGATCGTCTTGCCGATCGTCGCCGCGCAGGCCGCTTCGCCGGCGTCGTTGCTGTCGGCGCAGGCGGGTGACGACGAGTCGATGGTGGTCCAGGATCCGACGTCGGTGGAGGCCTCGTCGGCGCCGATGAGGGTGAAGGCCGCGGTGTTGTAGTCGGTGGTGGCGTCGGAGCCGTACACGCGGAAGGTGGCCGGCCCTGCGGAGAAGTTGGAGACGGCGACCCAGTCGCTGATCGTGGTGCCGGGTGCCACGGTGAAGTCGAATTCGGAACGCGCATCGGGACCCTGCGGTGAAGAGGGCTGCACGCTCCAGGTGACGTCGCTCTCGCCCTCGGCGTGCGCCGGGGTGGCGGCGGCCGTGACGAGCGCGGCCGCGAGCAGGGCGGCGGCCACAGTGGCGGCCGTAAAGTGAGTGGTCATCGGGGTCTTTCGGGTTGAGCGGAGAGTGAGCGGGTGTGTCGCGTGGGGGGGCAGGGAGGGGAGAAACCCCACCAAAACC
>NZ_JBYHFS010000001.1:721275-990885 GCF_057669685.1 Leifsonia sp. Y878
TAAGAGTTGGGTTCTTCGGTTTTTTTTTTGGGGCGAGAGGGGGGGGGGGTGTGGTTGAGATGGGGCAGAACGAGAAGGTCCTCCCCCCCCCGACACCGTGCTAGATCAGCGTCAGCGTGAGCTTCGCCGTGTAGTTGCCGGCAGCCGTGTCGACGGGAGCCTTCAGCGTGAAGGCGGCGTTGACGGTGGTCTGCGCCGTGGTGACTCCGGCCGCTGCCTGGGCGAGCGGCTTGTCGCTCGACAGGCCGCCGCTGACACCCGCGACAACGGCGGCACCAGCGGTCCCGGCGTTCGTAGTGCCGACCGCGGCCGGAACCCAACCGAGGTTGCTCGCTGCGATCGTCTTGGTGGCGTCGGTGAGACCGACGAAGTCGCCGGCCTTGCCGTTCAGCGTCCACGCAGTGCGCGCGGCACGGCTGTCAGAGACCGTCACCGTGCCGAGTGCGCCCGTGGCGACGTAGTTGGTTCCGTCGAGCGTCGGCTGGCCGAGCGCCGCGTCGCCGGGGGTGATCGTGAACTGCAGGCCGGTTGCGGATGCCGGAATGGTCACGGTGATGTTCGTGTCCTGCGGCGGGGCGGGCTCGGCGACCGTGGTCACGGTCACTGCGTTCGACGTGGAGGTGTTGTACAACGCGTCGCCCGAGTAGGCGGCGGTGTAGCTGTAGGTAGTGCCTTCGGTCAGCACGCCCGATGTCCACGACGCGACACCGTTGACGGGCGCGACATTAGCAACTTCGGCGCCGGCGCTGTCTTTGAACGACACCGTTCCGGTGGCGGCCGCGGGGGCAACCGTGGCCGTGAGGGTGACCGCGCCCGTGTTGAGGGCGCTGGCGGCGAGGGTCGTGACGGTGTCGGTCTTGACGACGGGCGCGTCGCCGACGAGCTTCCAGCCGGTGGCGGTGACCTCGAAGTCGGCGCGGAAGTAGGGGTTGCCGGCCGACAGATTCGACGTGGTGGCTTTAGCGTGCAGCACGACTGAGAAGGTGGATCCGACTGCCGTGGTGTCGATGGTTGTGACCGAGTTGAGGCGGCCCGAGAACGTACGGGCAATCATGTCGCCGCCGGTGGCCGCGGGGTCGGAGCCGAAGTTGTAGGGGCCGTGGAGCGGACCCGTGTAGGCGGCGTTGCTGTTCAGCGTGCCGAGTGTGCCCGCGAAGTTGCCCTTCTGTAGCGAGAGCCACACGTACGGGTGGGTGGTAGCCGTGACAGCAGGATCGAAGGCGGTGTCGGTCCAGACACGGGTGAGCTTGTCGTCCCATGTGCCCGAGCTGGGCTCGACGTGCAGCTCGCCAACGTAGGTGCCGTAGGCGGGCGGGATGTCGAGGTCTGCGGCGTGGGCGGGTGTGCCGGCGAGCACGGCACCGGCGACGAGGCCGGCGCCAATGAGCAGCGCGGCGAACCGCCGCGGCGAGCGGGTGGTGGGCTGGGTAGGCATGCGGGTGTCTCTTTCTCTAGGTTGTGTGCGGTCGGGTGCGGATGGAAGAAGTTAGATAAGGGTGAGCGTGAGAGTAGACGTGTAGGTGCCGGGAGTGGTGTCGGCGGGCGCTCTGAAGATGACGTTGGCGATCACTCTCGTCTGCACATTGGTCGCGCCGCTCGTTGCTTGCGCTAGCGGCTTTGCGGAAGACAGCCCGCCTCCTACGCCCGCGGTGACGATCGCGCCGGGGCTGCCGGCGCTGTCCGCTTGCTGGCCTACCAGTGCGGGCACCCACCCGAGACCCGAGGCCGCGATCGTCTTGGTCGAGTCGGCCACGTTCACGAAGTCGGTTGCTTTGCCGTTGAGCGTCCACGCGGTTCGAGTGCGGCGCTGGTCACTCACCGTCACCCTGTTGAGTTGGCCGGTCGCGACGAGAGCGTCGCCTTCGAGAAGGGCCTTGTTGAGCGAAACGCCGCCGGGGGTGATCGTGAACTTCAAGGCGCTGGGGGCTGTCGGGATCGCCACGGTGATGTTCGTGTTCGCGGGCGCGATGGGATCGGCGACCGTGGTGACTGTGACGGCAGCGGCCGTTGACGGGTTGTAGAGGTCGCTGCCCGAGTAATCGGCCGAATAGGTGTACTCGGTGGCCGGGGACAGGACCGCGGATGTCCACGTGGCGACGCCGCGCACGGGGGTCACCTGGGCGAGCTCGGCGCCGGTGGCGTCTTTGAACGTCACCGTTCCTGTCTCCGCCGCCGGAGTCACCGTGGCGGAGAGCCGCACCGCGCCGGTCTTGAGCGCGGTGGCGCCGAGGGTCGTCACGGTATCGGCCTTGACCACGGGCGCCGTTTCGACGAGTTTCCAGCCGGTGGCGGTGACCTCGAAGTCGGCGCGGAAGTAGGGGTTGCCGCCCGAAGGGTTGGACGTGGTCGCTTTCGCGGCGAGAATCGTCGAAAAGGTCGAGCCGACAGCCGTGGTGTCGATTGTTGATACAATGCTCAGTCGCCCGGAGAACGCCCGAGTGATGACGTCGCCGCCAGTGGCGCCGGAGCCGGAGCCAAAGTTGTAGGGGCCATACAGCGGGCCTGTGTAAAGCGCGATGCTATTCAGCGTGCCGAGTGTGCCCGCGAAGTTGCCCTTCTGCATCATGAGCCAGACATACGGGTGGCTCTCCGGGGTGATCGAGGCGTCGAATGCGGTGTCGGTCCAGACGCGGGTGAGCTTGTCGTCCCACCCGCCGGAGCTGGGCTCGACGTGCAGGGGGCCAACGTAGGTGCCGTACACCGGTGGGATGTCGACGTCTGCGGCGTGCGCTGCTGTGCCCGCGAGAACGATGCTGGCGAGCAGACCGGCACCCACGAGCAGTGCGGCGACCAGCCGTTGGCGCCGCGTGCGGGGGATGGTGTGCATCTGTCTGTCTCTTTTCGGTAGGCGAGCAGGTGAGAAACGTGCGCCTGCGGGGCGGACCGGGGTCCGCCCCGCAGGGTGTTGCTGGTGGTGCTAGTTGATGGTGAACGCCGTGGATCCGGCGGTGTAGGCGTCTACCCCGATGGTCAGCGGGAGGGCGTTGAAGCCGAAGTCTTCAAAGACCTTGTTTCCGCTGTACGGGCTGTCTTGCGTGTATGCCGAGCCGGCTGCTCCGACGAAGGTCGAGGCGAGGTCGGCGTTGTAGAGGTCGCCCGTGGTGATCGCTGCCGTCTCGACGACGGTGAAGACCACGCGCTTGAGGGGGAATGCCGAGTTCAGCACGCCGCCCGAGACGGGCACGCTAGCATCGACCTGCTGCAGTTCTGCGGCTCCACGACGGTCGACTACGCCGGCTGCGTAGTTGGCGTTGAGGGTTGCCGCGTTGCTCTGCTCGATGAACGCGCCGATCGAGAACGGCACAATGTAGCTGCCGTCGAGCAGCGGCGCGCCGCTGTTCTCCTGCACCTGGGTGTTCGCCGGTCCATAGGTTGCCGGGATGGTGGGACTGATTGTTGTGCCGGCGAGAACGGTGTCGGTGAAGTACTTGCGCGTTCCCGAACCATCCTGCGGAAGCAGGGGGTGCAGGGTGATGGTCGTTCCGCCCGAGGTGTAAGTGGTCACGTTGCCCGCGTAGATGTTGCGCAGGGTCAGCAGGGTGGACGCATCCGTCGTTTCGCCCACCGGGATGGTGGTCGGCAGGATGCTGTCCTCGGTGGTCGCCCACGTCACGCCGTCAGCCGCGTAGGGCAGGTAGGTGAGCGCGCCGGTACCGCTGGTCAGCCACTTCGCGCCACTCGAGGAGCGGGCAAAGTTGACGTCATTGTGGTTGAGGTTGACGCTCGTCGTACCGTTGAACAGGGTGGTGGTGTCGTCGATCGCCGAACGCAGCGCCTTCACGCCAGCACTCGAACCGTCGGGACGGTTGAACGTGGTTCCACCGCTCCAGGTCTTGATGGTGCTGGCGAGCGGGGTGGCGTTGAACGAGGCGATGTACTGGTCGCCCATGCCGTTGAGCAGTACCTGCGAGAGACCGTTGTACAGGTCCTGCGTGGTGTCGGAGCCGACGCCGCGCAGTGAGCGGTCGGCGGTGTCGCCGATCGGGTCCGCGTTCGCGGCGGTAGCTCCACCGAGAGCGAGGGCCGCGATGGTGGCGACGCTGAGCGCCGAAACCGTCATTTTCTTGATGAGTTTCACTTTGTGCAACCTTTCGGTTATGATGTCCACTTGTTACATGCGCTGTTGCGCGGAAGCCCTCACCACGTTTTGAAGCCTTGGTGGGGGCTTCTTCATGCCACCGGACGTTAGTGTGGCAAGAAGCTTTAAGGGCGACTCATTGCGGTTTCCGTCGCAGGAGGAACGGCGCTCCCACCAGTCCGGCCAGGCCGGCGATGAGAGAGCCCCCAAGGGCCGTTGACCCGACAACGCTGCTCGTCGGCTCCGCGGCGGTTACCGTGGTCGACGCGCGGGTCGAGGTCGCGGTGGTTCCGGGCGCGGCGGGAGCCGCACTGGTGGTGGACGTCTTCGAGGGGACCGTCACGATGGCGCTGGAAGCGGCAGGTGGCGTGGTCGGTGCTGCGGCGGGCGCCGGTTGGGGTCCGGCCTCGAGCACGTCGGCCGCTGTCAGCGCCTGAGTCACGAGCGCGGCGTTCAGGGGCGCGTATCCGGGCGGGAGCTGCCCCGGACCGAAGCCGAGTTCATTTCCCCCCTGCGCCGCATAGCGGATGAGCTCGGCGTACTTGCCGCGCGCGTCGGCGCCCATCGCGGGGTCGTTGAGGTCGGCCGCCGCATAGACGATCGAGGTGAGGGGGTAGGCGTCGTCGGGCAGGGCGGCGAAGTCGGTGGTTGTCACCCCCGCAACGCTCGTCGCCTTCTGCGCGTCGAGCGTTCGCGCCTGCGCCTCGGCATCCGCGCCGGCAAATACGCCGGGCCTATTCGGCAGCTGAAGGCGCGCCGTGCGCAGCGCGAAGGCCTCTGCCGTGGGGGCGTCGAGAATACCTATTACAAATGTGGCAATCGGGTATGAGGGCTGCTCAGCCTTGAACGCCTTGAGTTGGTAGTCCCACGCGGTGAGTCGGCCGGTGTCGCCTCGACCTATCCGCTGCGCTACGTTCTCGAAGCTCCCGGCGTAGCTGGGGTACGATTGCGCGTCAATGCGGACCGTGCCCTCCGTGGAATAGCCGGCTTGCCCTACAACCGTTGGGTGAGAGTAGGGAGCCTGGGTCTCGTCCGCCTTCGGAAAGTAGTTGATCGTGTCCGTTGCGAGATTCACATCGAGGCCGACGGCCTTGCTGATCGGGTCCCCGTTCGGACCGAGCACCTTATCGCCGTCGACACAAGGGGCCCCGCTGCTCAGCGCGGGGAGGCCGTTCACGCAATAGACAGGTGATACGACGGCTCCTGGGTGGCCGACAGGCAGGTAATACGGGTTCACTGTCATGCCGTGATTGTCGGCATCGGGCCGGCCTTCGAGGAATGCGCGCGCCTCGTCGTCGGCCTGGATCCACGCCCAGACTTGTGCAAAAGCATCCGCGGTCTGCGGCCCAAGCACCTGAGGCAGCGGCGGGTAGGGGGTCTTCCGTGAGGAAGGGTTGTCTGGATCGTCGAGGTGAAATGCCCGCACGACGTCGGGGTCTTGCCAGAACGCTGGTGAAGTATCGATTGCGTTCCACCAGGCGAGGTGCTCGCTGGTCGTGGTCTCGGAAGGGCCCATGTTTGAGATCCTGCCGGTGATCTGATGCGGGTATGACTGCGTCAATAGCTTCGCGAGCAGCCGTGGCGATATGTCTGCGGTAGTCACGGTGCCCGCGAAGGTCGTGAACTTGTAGCCGATTACGACGCCCGTCGCGGCCACGGGTGCGTACACGATGTCGGCGCCCGCTGTCGATGCTGCTTCTGCATCCACCGGCTGAGAGGTGTAGATGAACGGGGTGGATCCAGAGAGCATCTGCCCCCGGGTGACGTCGTCGCCGTTGGTCACCATCGAGTACAGGCCCTTGTCGCATAGTTCGCGCTGCCACGACCCCATCGCCTTTGACATCAGGGCCGAACCGGTGGCGCGAATTTCTTCGGTTCCCGACGAACACGCAGCGCCGACGGGAGTGAAGTCGAGCGGGATGACCATTCGTTCACTCCACCGCGAATACTGTGGGTCGAACGGGCTCCCGGTGCTCCCGATATCGGTCAACGTTGCACCGTACTTCGGGTCTGCTACGTCGACTATCTGCGTGTGACTTCCATAGGGAACCACCACGAGCCAGCAGCGTCGGACTGCGCCCGAGTCGTCGTCGGCGCCGCAACCCAAGTGAGGCGCGCCGACGGCGTTCTGCGTCTCAAAAGTGACTTCGCCGTGCCCGTCGGCTCCCACACGAGCTATAGAAACTTCGTTGGTCGTCGTTTCACCGAAGTACTCCAACTTTTTCGACTGTGGGTCGCTCTCCCCATACCCTCCGCCTGCCGCGGAGCGGAAGGCTGTCGCTCCACGTTCGACGACCGTCGTCGCGAGGCCCGCGCTGTCGATGTACTTTCCTGCCGAGCCATCGTTACTGGGCAGCACGTGGTCGGAGTTCCACACCCCTCCCCATTGGCACGTCTCTGCGAAATTATCAGCGAGTGGGTTGGGCCCCCAGCACTGCATGACGCTGAGGAAGTTGTAACTGACCGCCCCCGACCCAGTCCCTGTGCCACGCTGCGTCCCCCCCATCCCGTCGTACGTCACCCGCACCCCGCCGTCGGCGAGGTTCCGCGTGCGATCGACCGTCACCGTGAGGTCTTTGAAGTCCTCGTAGTCGCCGCTTTTATCCGTCGCGTCGGGGTGAGCCGGCTGAAACTTCTGCAGCGCGGGGTCATTGCCGCCCGCCCACGCCACGGTGACCGACGAGTCGTCAACGACCGCCTGGGCGCTCGGCGGGGTGGAGACGGCGGCGAGACCGAGGGCAGAGAATGCGACGAGCGCCAGACTCAGGCCGCGCACGAGGCGCAGCCGGGCGGAGTCGCTGCGGGGGGCGGGGAATGTCACGAGAGCATCAGTCCTTCGGGGTTGAGCTGGGGGGGGGAGCCGCGGGTGGGAGTGGGAAAGAGTGTCTTGCGGCCGCGCTTGCCGAGCAGCGGCGGCACGGCGGCGAAGGCGAGCAGACCGCCACCCGCGCCAAGCATGGCCGCCGAGGGAAGAAGGCCCACGCCGGCCGGGGGAATCGACTGCGGGGTTGCTGCGACGATCACCGGGCTCGCGTCGGCGTCGATGACCGACGAGTTTCCGCCACCGCCGGACGAGCCGGTGCCCGTGTCGCGAACCGCATCACCAGAGGCGCCGCCCGAGGTGGTGCCGTCGGTGTTGGTGGTTCCGCCCGCCGCCGCGCCGCCCCCCGTCGGCGTGGTGGGCGTATCCTTCGCCCCGCCGGTGCCGGTGGTGCACTGGGTTACGCCCTTTTTGTCACAGTCGGGCGGCTGGGGCGCCTCGTTGGCGAGCTTGTTCGACCCGTCGGGCGAGAAGGTGGGGTTGTTGCAGTCGTTGATGCCCTTGATCAGCGGGTCGCCGCCGGGAATCTTCTGAATCTGCTTCTGGCCGGCCTGCACCAGGTTGATCGGCAGCGGCGAGTAGCCGAGTGTCTCGGCGCTCATCTGCCCTTCGCAGAGAAAATAGGCACCGAAGTCGGCGAGGGTGAGACCCTTGTCTTCGGTGAATCCCGAACCGAGCGCGGTGGGCAGAATGCTGTACGAGTACGACGACAGCGGATAGGTGCGTGCGTCGCCCGAAGTGTAGACGCCAGACAGGTCTTGCGTGAGGTAGTCGGGAGAGGTCATGTCTTCGTTGATGCGCGCGCTGAGCAGCGCCACCGCCACGTTCTGCGCCGTGGGTTCGGTGTAGTAACCCGCGTTGTTCAGCACCTTCGCCACCGGGAACCCGGAGTTGAGGGCGTACGAGTACTCGACGAAGGTGATCGCGCCCACCGCATGCGACTGTGCCACGTATCCCGCGACGCCGTTGGATCCCGACCGCGCGACGAAACCGGTGCCGGGCACGACCGGGTAGTTGCTGGTGACGCCGCAGTGTCCGTTGACAAGGGGCCGGCCGACCTGGGGGCAGTAGGCGTCCCACTCGGCCGCGTGTTCCTGCCGCAGCCAGATCGACACCTGCGCGGTCGCTCCCGATCCGTCGGAGCGCACCACGGGCACGATCGGAATCGACGGCAGCGCGAGCTCGGGGTTGTCGGCCTTGATCAGGGCGTCGTCCCAGCGGGTCACGGTGCCGGTGAAGATCTTGGCGATCGTCTCGCCCGAGAGCCGAAGGTTGGTGACCCGGTGGCCGCCAATGTCGAGGTTGTACATAAACGCGGTGCCGCCCGCGACGATGGGCATGTACGCGAAGGGGCGCTCGGGGCGAACATCGGCCTCGTTGCTGTTGGCGATGCCGTAGGGGATCTCGGAGACGCCGAAATCGGATGTCCCGTTGCCGAAGTCATTGCGGCCCTGGGTCGATCCCGACTCCGAGAAGGTGATCTTCCACTGGTAGTTGGCCCACACGTTGCGGATCCAGGCCTGCAGCGCGTTAGCCGACCAGGTGGAACCCGAGCCGACGATCGGCGCGTGAACGGAGCCAACGGCGAGGGCCTGCGGGGCGCCGACGAAGCCGAGCACACCCGTGCCGATCAGCACGAGGCCGAGCAGCGCTGCAACCGCGCGAGCTGAGCTCCACCGTGACATCCGCGTTATGCTCATTCGCTGGCCTCCGTGCCTGTTGTCGATGTTTCTGTGATCGCGGGTTTCGCGGCCATCGCCCCGCTCGCGACCGGCGCGAGACGGTGTTCGAAGCGTTCGGCGTCGCGGTGTGATGCGGCGAGAGCGCGGGCCTGGCCGCGCGGCGACAGGAGCCCTGCGCCGCGGCCGCCGATGATGCGGGCGACGAGGAAGAGCACGAAGACCAGCACCATCAGCACAGCTGCGGCGCCGAAACCGCGGGCGATCTGCGTGGGCTCCGGGCTCTTCACCAGGGTGAACGTGGCGAACGGCAGCGACACCATCGGGCCCGAGAACGGGTTGAAGTTGTAGAACGTGGTGTAGCCGGCGGTGAGCAGCACGGGTGATGTCTCGCCGATGCCGCGGGCGGTGCCGAGGATGATCGCGGTCATCAGCCCCGACTTGCTGGTGGGCAGCACCACGTGCCAGATCGTGCGCCACTGGCTGGTGCCGAGGGCGAGCGAGGCCTCCTTGAGCGTGCCGGGCACGAGCCGCAGCACCACGTCGGCCGAGCGGATGATGATCGGCAGGATCATGATCGTGATGGCGAGGCTGGCGGCGAATCCCGACTTGTCGAAGCCGAACAGCAGGATGTAGGTGGCGTAGATGAACAGGCCGCAGACGATTGACGGCAGCGCGGTCATCGCCTCGACCACGGTGCGCACGATGCGGGCGAATGGGCTGGGGAACTCGGCGAGGAAGACCGCGCATAGCAGCCCGAGGGGGATGGCGATCGCGAGTGCGATGGCGATCATGATGAGCGTGCCGACCGCTGCATGGGCCATGCCGCCGACCGTCAGCGGGTCGAGCGGGCCGGCGAGCGACAGGTCTTGCACCCAGAAGTTCCAGTTGAGAAACGCCTCGGTGCCTCGGCCGAGGGTGAAGACGACGACCACGGCGAGAGCCAGGATCAGCACGATAGCGAGGGAGTGGATGACCACTGCGATCACTCTGTCGACGATCGTCACCCGGTTGTCGTCGAAGCTGATCAGGGTGACGAAGAAGCCGACGAAGAGCAGGTAGGCGACCACGACGAAGGTGACCGGCCCCTCGAAGGGGAACACCTGCGTGTACAGCCAGGCCGTGGTCGCGATCGCGGCGACCGCGGCGCCGACGACGCGCAGCACGTCATCGCGGCGGATGCGCGCGAGGTTGCGCCGCGTCTCCGGACGGGTGGGGTGTGTGCTGCGACCGTCGCGGCCGGGCAGGTGGGTGCGCGTGATGCGCGCCGGGCGCTGGACGCGGCGCTGAGTGCGGGGGGATTCGATCGTGGTCATGGGTCTCTCAGCTCGCCGCGCCCGAACGGGAACGCTGGATGATGATGCCGGCACCGAAGTTGACGACCATCGTGATCAGAAACAGAACAAGCCCGGCAGCCATCAGGGCCGACAGCTCGAACGGGCTCGCCTCGCCGTACCGCAGAGCGATGAGCGACGAGATGGAGTTGGTGCCGGTCTGCAGAATGTGCGGCTGGATGACGAACACCGGCGAGATCACCAGGTAGACCGCGATGGTCTCGCCGAGCGCGCGGCCGAGGCCGAGCATCGCGCCGCCGATCATGCCGCCGAGGCCGAACGGGTAGACGACCGAGCGGATCATGCCCCACTTGGTCGACCCGAGCGCCAATGCGCCCTCGCGTTCACCGACGGGCGCCTGGGCGAATACCTCGCGCATGATGGATGCCGCGACCGGAGCCACCATCATGGCCACGACCAGCCCGGCCAGGAAGGCGCTGGCGGTGAACACCGTCGGCGTGGCGAGCGGGTCGCCCGGTTCGAAGTTCGGCACAGCGAAGATCGGGATCCAGCCGAAGTAGGTGGATATCCACTGGGCGATCGGCAGGATCGACCCCTCGAGCCAGAACATGCCCCACAGGCCGTAGACCACAGAGGGGATCGCGGCCATCAGGTCGACGATGCCCACCAGGAAGCGCTTGATGGCGGCGGGCGCGTACTCCGAGATGTAGGTTGCCGTGCCAACGGCGAGTGGCAGTGCCACGCTGATTGCTATGAGCGCGATGGTCACCGTGCCGAAGAGAACGGCGGCGATGCCGAACCTGCCAGAGTTGGGCTCCCAGTCTTGCTCGGTCAAGAAGTTGGGGCCTGCGGCGGCGATCGCCTCTGCACCGCGCACCGCGAGGAACACGCCGACGAGGGTCATGATGCTGAGCACAACGACACCGCCGCCGTGCGCCGTGAATCGGAAGGCGTTGTCGGAGATGCCGCGCACCGTCGTCAGTTGGCGGGGTTTGTCTTTGACGTGCGCCTGCTCGTCGAGCGGCGTGTCGTCGAGCGGTGTGCCTTCGAGCACTGCGCCCTCGTGAGAGGTTCGCTCTGTGTCGCGAATCTCCATCGGTTCCCCCTAGTGGTGAGCGCGCTCACAGACCCGACGGTCGGTCGGATGCTCTGGCGCTTGTGTGGCGTGTGCGTGCCAGAGTTCCGCTTCTCGGGGGCCCACGGTGGCTGGCTCGGCAATCATGCAATACCCGACGAAATTTCGCAAACCTATTCGTCGGTAAAACCCCGCCAGGGGGCCCGGTACGCCGCGTTCGAAGATGAACACTAGGTTAACGCCGCACGTCCGAAGCACAGGAGGAGGCGGAGTTCGGTCATCCGAACCCGCTAGTTCACGGGCGAAAGGGTCGGTGAATACGGTTAGTCGCGTATGTCCGGCAGGTGAATCACTTTAATTTGTGGCGAATCGCTCAAATGTGCCGTGTCGAGATTCAGCGGGCGGTCGTGCGCAGGCCCGCACCCAGGATCATCCAGAGCCTCGCGAGGCGTTCGCTCACGACCACTTGACGGCTGATCGGGAAGGGGCAGATGCTGGCCCCGTAGATGCACTCAACGACCGTCTGCGCGAGTTCGCGGATCGGGATCGAGTCGGAGACGTCGCCGTCGGCGATGGCCTGCTGCAGAGCGAGGATCACGAAGTCATGCCAGAGCTCGAATGCCGCGACGGCCGGTGGGTCGAGTTCTTCGGCGATGCGCATGATCGCGCGTGCGCGCACATCACCGTCGATACGCTCGGCGACGGCGATGGAAAACGCTTCGAGTGCGGCGAGTCCGCGAAGCCCAGAGCCTTCTACCAGGGCGACCAGCTCTGGCCAGCGCTCGGCCTCGAGCTCAACGATTGCTTCGGCCATCTGCACTTTGTTCGTGAAGTGGTGGTACAGCCCGCCCTTGGTCATATCGGCGCGGTCGAGCACGTCTTGAATACGGGTGCCTTCGAGGCCGTGCAGCCAGAACTCTTCCGCTGCGGCGTCGAGCAGTGCGTCACGCGTGCGTTTGGCCTGTTCACGCCGGATCATCGCGTCTGCTCCATTCACTCAGGGTAGGCCATTAGGCCTATGCCGTTCGTGCACGGCGCGGGATAACAGTGGGCACTCGGGGTGCTTCCGTGCCGCACGTCGTTTGGAGAGGATTAAACTCCCGTTCGTCTGCCGCGGGCACCGCTTGGATAGCCTGAAAGAGCAATCCCCAACTTGTGACGCTCACCGCCAGGAGCATCCCTACACAGACACGAGACTCTATGGCTTCCCGCACCTCGGGCCCAATGATCCAACGCCTGCCTCTGCCCGACTGGGCGTGGGCAATGATCTTCGGCGTCACATCCATCGGCTATTTCCTGATCACCATCGCGACAGGAACGAGCTTCTTCGAGGCGAACGGCGGGCCTACCGTCAGCGCAGAGAGCGTGTGGGGGAGCGTCGCCGTCTTCGGCCTGCAGGCAGTGCCGCTCATCTGGCGCAGCTGGTTGCCGGTGCTGAGCTTTGTGCTCGTGTTCACGTGTTTCTTAATCGCGATCGCAATTTCGATCGACCGTAACCTCACCGTCACCCCGACACTCCTCTTCGCGATGTTCAATGTCACGGCTCTCACCTCGTGGCGAACCTGGAGTGTTGTGCTGGGCGCCGCATTCGTCGTCGATTTCACCATCCATCTCACCCTCGCTTGGGTGAGCATCGGGGCGCTGCCGCCCGTTGCGATTCTGGCGACGCTCATCCGTATAGTGCCGTCGTACGTGACGGCGATTCTTGCCGGTCTGCTCTACGGATCGCAGCGCCGGCGGGCCGAGCTTGCCGCCCAGGCGGGCTCCGCCATAACCAAGGCCCGCGACGGGCAGCTTGCCGCGGCCGTCGCCGAAGAACGCAACCGCATGGCGCGGGAACTCCACGACGTGGCGGCGCACCACCTGTCCGGCATCCTGCTGCAGACGAAAGCGGCGATCCGGGTGCAGACATCAGACCCGGTTACAACCGCGGAGTTGCTCGAGTCGATCAACAGCGAGGGTGAGCTCACCCTTCAGAACCTTCGCGAGGTCGTCGGCGTACTTCGAGAAGAAAGAGAGATCGGCACCGTGCCAGAGCCGACCCTCAGTCGCTTGCCCGACCTCATCGAATCGGTGCGCGCCCTGCACCCGACGATCGATCTCGTCGTCGAAGGAGACATCGATGACCTCTCGCCCGCGACGTCGCTGGCCTGCTACCGGATTATCCAGGAGTCGTTGACCAACGCGCGCAAACATGCGTCGGGCGCCTACGTGACCATCCACATCGATCGCACCGCGCGCGATGTCGTAGTCAGGGTGTCCAACTCGGCGCCCGCGCTCGCCTCCGCTCCAACCGCCGATCCCGGCTATGGAATGGTCGGCATGCGCGAGCGCGCCACCATGCTCGGCGGTAGCCTCGACAGCGGCCTCACCCTCGACGGCGGTTGGCAGACCCGCGCCGTCATCCCTATAGAACGGCGCTCCATCGTATGATTCGAGTTCTCATCGTCGACGACCAACTTCTCGTGCGGCGCGGCCTGCGCGTATTGCTTGACGACTTCCCAGGCATCGAGGTGGTGGCCGAAGCCGCGTCTGGCCCTGAGGCGATCCAGCTGGTGAACGACGTGAAGCCCGACGTGGTGATTATGGACATCCGCATGCCAGAGGGCGACGGAATCGCGGCTACCCGTGCAATCGCAACCAGCCCAGAGCCGGTGCCGGTAATCGTGATCACGACCTTTGACCTCGACGACTACGTGTTCGGTGCGCTCGAAGCTGGGGCCGTCGGCTTCCTCCTGAAGAACACCGGACCCGAAGAACTTGCCGCCGCCGTGCGCGCTGCCGCCCGCGGCGACGGCCTGGTCTCGCCCGCCGTCACCCGGCGCGTGCTCGCCGAGTTTGCCCGGCGCCGACGCTCGCCCGTTGCCACCGATGCCGTCACCGGCGTGCTCACCGCGCGCGAACTGGACATTGTCCGAGCCCTTGGACACGGAAATACCAATGCGCAGATCGGCGAGCTGCTACACCTCGAGTCGGGAACAGTGAAGGCGCACCTGTCGCGCATCATGGGCAAGCTCGTCGTGCAGAGCCGCGTGCAACTCGTGATCTGGGCCTTCCGCAACGGCATCTCGTCATAAGGGCGTGCCGAACGACATAGGGCGAATAGTAACTTTCGGCAGGCGCGCTGCACCTCTGCAATTCGGAGACTTGTAACGCGAAGCTGCGCCGGCCGATTCGGGCGAGCCGGGGGCTGAGGCACCGTCGAGAGGCTCCCTACGTGGATACGACCTACCTGCGCTTTGCCCGAATCGACCCGTACTTCTACGAGACGCCTGCCCGCGGTTCTGTGGAGCAACGACACGACACCTTTATGCCAGACGCACAGAGCGACTGGAACGGATGGCGCCGCGACGTCGACAATGACTGGTCGGGTTGGCGCCCTCACCATTCGGCACTTCCCGAGCAGGGCTGGAAGATCCACGTGGCGGCGACACCCGCAGGGGCAGCCGAAATCCTGCGGCTCGTAACGGGCTACTGCAACGCACACTCTCTTACCTTTAAATACGCACCTTCAGCCGACGCCCTCGTCGGACGCAACTCGAAAGACGCCGACCGCGCAGGATCGGGCAAATTCATCACGGTCTACCCGCGGGACGAGCGCCAGTTGCGCGAAACGCTGCTCGGCCTTGACGATCTCGTGGGCGGAATGCCCGGCCCATACATCCTCTCCGACCTGCGGTACAACGAAGGCCCTCTCTACGTGCGCTACGGCGCCTTTGCCCGTCTCTACACGCGCGGCGAAGACGGTGAGGACGTGCTCGCCATCCGCACCCCAAAGGGATCGCTCGTGGAAGACCAGCGCTCGGCGGGGTTCACGCCACCGCCCTGGGTCGAGCTGCCGCCGTTTCTCGCCGAGCAGCTCGAGGCACTCGGCGCGGAGGACGCCCCAGACGGGTTCCCGTTCAACATCACCCGCGTGCTGCACTTCTCCAACGCGGGCGGCGTGTACGAGGCTACGGATGCCACGGGTGACACGGTCATTCTGAAGGAGGCGCGACCGCACTCGGGTCTCACCCCCGACGGCCGGGACGCCGTCACCCGTCTTGCAGACGAGGAGGACCGCCTGCGCGCACTAGCCGGTCCGTCAGTTGTCGGCGTCCGCGCATCCGTCGACCTGCATGGCCATCGCTTTCTTGCTCTCGACCTCGTCGACGGCGACAGCCTCAACAGCGCGGTTGTGAGGCGGTGCCCTGCGATCCGGGCGAACGCGACAGCGGCCGACTACCTCGAATATCGGCAGTGGGCGCTCGACGTGGCCGCGCAGACGCAGCAGGCGCTCGAGGGGGTGCACGCGGCGGGGTACGTGCACGGCGACGTTCACCCCGGCAATGTGTTGGTGACAGGTGAGGGCCGCGTTGTGCTGCTCGACTTCGAGATGGCCCAGCGGGTCGCCGACGCCGGGCGCGTGCTCATCGGAGCTCCGGGTTTCGTCGCGCCGTCGCACGCCGATCCCTCAACACGTGGGGGCGTCGGCGCCGACAGGTACGCGCTTGCCTGCCTCAAGCTGTTCCTCTTTGTTCCTCTCACGTCGCTGCTCGCACTCGACCCACTCAAGGCGGACGAGCTGCTGGAGTTCGCGCTCGACGGGTACGCGCTCGACGAGGCGTGGATCGATGAGATCCGGCAAGATCTGGGGATGCCGGGACGGGAGTCGCTTGCCGGCCGCAGCGTGCTGGTACGAGACGCCGACACGGCGATCCGCGACTGGCGCACCGACAGTGAAGACGCCATCCTCGCGCTGCAGGTGATGATCGGCCGGTCACTCGACGCGAGCGCCGATTTCTCTCGCGGCGACCGCGCCTGGCCAGGCGATCCGCGTCAGTTTGCGGAGAACGGCTACGGGCTTGCCCACGGCGCAGCCGGAGTGATTCACGCGCTCGAGTCGACCAGTCTCGCCGTCGATCCGCAGGCGGTCGACTGGCTGCGCGCGGCAGTCGACTCGCCGAAGGCGCGGCCCGGACTTTACGACGGCCTCGCAGGAGCTGCCTGGCTGAACAGGCGGATCGGAAACGACAACCTGGCGGATGCTCTGATCGAACGGATTCTCGCCGTCGATTTCGATCAGCTCGGCCCCGACCTCTACGGCGGGCTTGCAGGCATCGGTCTCTACCTGCTCAGCGAGGCAGAGCAGGGCGACTCGTTCGATCACGACCTTAATCACGAGCTCGATCACGAGCTTGCCCGCGTCGCCGTGCTGCTGCGTGGGCATCACGACCGTCGCCCGCCGTTGCGGGCCGACGATGCGGAGCCGAGTGTGCGCGCGGGTCGCGGCGGTCTGATGTGGGGAGCGACCGGTACGGCGCTGTTCGCCTTGCGGCTCTATCAGCGCACGGCCAATCCTGAACACCTGCAGCTGGCCGAAGACGCGCTCGACTACGATCTGGCGCACTGCACCTTCGCCGCAGACGGTTCACTGCAGGTAAACGAAGGATGGCGGCTGATGCCGTACCTGGCCACCGGCTCAACGGGCATCGGTCTCGTCGCGGCCGCGCTCGTTTCCCACGTTGCCGAGCCCCAGCGCTACCTGGACGCGCTCGACGGCATCACGGCCGCCGCGTGCGCGCCGTTCGCGATCGAGCCGGGACTGTTCTACGGACGCGCGGGACTCATCCACTTCTTGGTCGCGATATCGCGCGCTGGGCTGTCCACCGCCGAGTCCGATACGGCACTCGCCAACCACGTCTCAGCCCTGCAACTGCACGCCATCCGACACAGCACCGGTATTGCCTTCCCTGGCCAGGGCCTGCTGCGGTTGTCGTGCGACCTGGCCACCGGCGCAGCCGGCATCCTGACCGCGCTTCAGGCCTATGGCCTGAGCGTCTACGACGGCGACCGCGACGGCTGGCCGCATCTGCTGCCGTTACTCAGCCTGACTGCGAACCTCCACGCAGTTTCCGACCCGACGTCGCAGCGGAGGAGGTGAAACCACATGCGCTACCTCCTCACGCTCCAGAAGCTCGACGAGAACTCCAGCAGCCAGCACCGCAACCAGCTCGCGAGCACGTTCAGTCTGACCGTCTGCATCAGCACCACCTCGCAGGTGCTCTGCTAGTCGGATGACGCGCAGGCTGGTGAGAGGATCTCACCGCTCATCAGCCTGCCCTTGATCGGAATGTGAACGGGTATCAGGCGTCATCGCCTCATCCTTCAGCCGTGTGACGTCATTCTCCCTCTCGACGCCGACTGTTCATCCCGCAGAGTGGACTGCTTTAGCGCCGGGTCGTTGCGGCTTCATGCCCGCTGACCAGCCTTTTCGTCGAACCTTCCTATTCACGGCGAGAGGACATTCCAGTGGCACATCAACCAACCAAACGACGACGAGGGATACCGATCGGCAGCGCCTCGGCGGCGGCCGTCGTTGTCGCCTTGGTCGCGGGGGCCGTCGGCAGCGGTTTCCTGGCCCACGCCGAGACGCCTCTGGCCGGGGCAGGTACCGAGGCTGAGCCCTACCTCATCGGCTCGACAGAGGAGTTCTCCGCCTTCATCGCGGCCGCCAACGCCGACACGGCCGGCACCGGCGCGGCATCGGCGCGCTACACGCTCACCTCGGATATCGAACTCACCGCCCCGGTGAAGATGATCGACAGTTTCGCGGGAACGCTCGACGGAGGCGGACACACCGTGTTCGGCCTCTCGGTCGATTTCGCGGGATCGAAGGCGTACGCCAGTTCAGCTGGCAAGGACAAGTCCGCAGCGCTCATCAATGCCAACAGCGGCACGGTCACGAAGATCGGATTCAGCAGTGTCAGCATCACCGGCACCGCGGCGTCTGAGTCGGAAACGACGAAGACCAAGAAGGCCGCGGTGGTGGCGAACAACCGAGGCACCATCGACCAGGTCTATGTGAACGGTTCGATCGCCGGCGGCTGGCGCACCGGCGGTATTGTGGCCGACAACCTCTCCGGGGGAACCATCCAGAACAGCTACTTTCTCGGATCGGTGTCCGGAGGGTGGGAGACCGGCGGCATTGCTGCCCGCAACGACAACACCGGCACTCAGCGCATCACGAACGTCTACGCCGACGCCACCGTGACGACCTTGAACCGCAACATCGGTCTGATCAGCGGCTACAGCTACAGCACCGCGACCATCACCGGCGCGGTGGCACTCAACGGCTCGGTGACACAGCCGAGCGGCCAGTCCGCCAGCAACATCGGCCGGGTCAACGGCCAGAACAACACGACCGTCGCCGGCCGTGGCGCCACGTACTCCAATAACCTCGCGCTCAACACCATGTTGCTCAGCGGAGCAACGGTCACGGGCGGTGCGGGCAACAACCGGCAAGGACTCGACGCAACGGCCGCGGAACTCACGCAGCAGGCCACCTACGAGGGTATCGGCTGGGACTTCGCGAATACCTGGACCATGAATACGACGGCTCAGCGTCCCCAGCTCACCGCTGTCACGGAGAAGACCGTCCCCGACGCGCCGACCGAGCCGACTGAGCCGACCGAGCCGGGCGAGCCGGGCGACCCCGGATCCAGCGACCTCAGCTCGCACACCCAGATCTCGAGCCCTGATGGCCAGACCGTCGCCACCGTGTCAACCGATGCCTCTGGCACCCTCGGCTACACGATCTCCCAGGGTGGCACGATCGCCGTGCGCGACTCCGCGCTTGGGCTTGTGGTCGACGGTACCGACTGGGGCGCCGGCGTCACGCTCGGAACCGCGGTCACCTCATCCGTTGATGAGTCGTACCCGTTGATGGGCTTCCATGACACCGGCCGCGACCACCACAACGCCAGCGTGATCCCGATCGTTCCCAGGGGCAACACCGGCCAGAGCCTGGTCTCGGTCGAGTTCCGCGTCTTCGATACCGGTATCGCCGTTCGATACGTTCTCGACCCCTCGCTCGCCGGCAAAATGGTGACCAGGGAGAATACAACGTTCTCGTTCGATCCAGCCTCCGTGCTCAACTATCAGGTCACGACTCCGAGCACCATCGACGACCTGCAGAACTCTTTCAGCCGCAACACCTTCGCTCAGGCCGGCTCGCAGAGCATCACCGTACTGCCCACGGTCGAAATCGCCGGCGGCGGATTCGCCAACGTCACCGAAGCGGACATCCGCGACTGGCCGGCGATCGCCCTCCGCACCACCAGCGGCGGCGATCTGTCGACCTACTACTGGGCTACCGACAACGGTCAGGGCACCTTCGCAGTGAACCCGGCGACCCTGCACTCGCCGTTCCGTGTCATCACGATCGCGGCCGACCTCACGGGTCTGACCAACTCCGACATCATCACCTCGGTGAACGCGCCCATCGATCAGAGTGTGTTCCCGGGCGGCGATACCAGCTGGATCCGCCCTGGTACCAACTCCTGGTCGACCCTTTCGACCGGCGACCAGACTTTCACCGGCATCCAGTCGCTGATCGACTCTGCGTCGGAGGCCGGCATCTCGGGTGTTCTCATCGAGGGCAACCTGTCGAACGCGTCATGGGGTTCCACCACGACCGAGCGTTTTGCGAAGATCGCGGAACTGGCAGCACGGGGCAAGGCGAAGGCCTTCCCTGTCGACGTCTGGCTGTGGACTGATTTCGACAGTGGCGCAGGCGCTGACTCCAGCTTCATCGACGGCATCCGCTACACCAGTGGGAGCCCCTACCCGCAGCGCAGCCTGCAGAACCCTGATTTCCGCGCGGCCTACCTGGAACTGTCGGCGGCCAGCGGAATCGCGGGACTCAAGATCGACCACACCTTCGACGAGACCGAGACCAAGGTCAACTTCTTCGGTGACGCGGCGAAAGACGCGGCGGCTCTCAAGCTGATGGTGATCTACCACAACCCCCTCGAGCCCACCGGCTTGAACCGCACCTACCCGAACGAGCTCGGCCGTGAGGCCATCAAGGGCCTGCAGTCCGGGTACAACGCGAACCAGGACGTGATCGCACCATTCACCCGCCTTGTGGCTGGGCCGGCCGACTACACACCGTTCCTCCTCTCAGGCTCGGGCGGCAACGTCACCTGGTCGCACCAGCTCGCCTCGACGGTCATCTACTCGATGCCGTTCCTGCAGTTGTCGGAGCGCCCGTCCTACCTCGCTCCTGGGGGGCAGTACCACAACCTCGTCGGCGACGTGGTGCGAAACCTGCCCACCACGTGGCAGCGCAGCTGGATTCTGCCGCAGAGCACGATCGGCAGCCTCGCCGGGGTAGTGCGGCAGACCGCAGACGGCGAGTACTGGATCGCGGTGGCCGCTGGCACGACCGCTCCGGGCACGCTCTCGATTCCGCTGGACTTCCTGCCCGCTGGCACGACCTACAACGCCGACGTCTACACCGACAAGGCTGTGGGAACCACAATGACCCGAACCACCACAACGGTGGACGGATCGACGGTGTTGACGCCTGCACTCACCTCTGGTGGAGGCTTCCTCGTTCGGATCACCACTGAGGCGATCAACAACCCGATGAACGACGGCTCCAACGGGCCGTTTGCGATCGCGACCGAGGCCGACCTGGCGCTCATTGGGCAGCATCCGTCTGCCACCTTCACCCTCACGGAGGACATCACCCTGACGAAGCCCTGGACCCCGGTCCCGACTTTCGAGGGAACCATCGAGGGCCGGGGGCACAAGATCATCGGCCTCACGGTCGAAGGTTCTGCGTCGAAGGCGTTCATCATGAACAACTCAGGCACGATCCGTCAGCTCGGATTCCTTGACGCCACCTCGGAGGTCACCGGGCCCTACGCGCAGACGACCCGGGTTGCCGTGGTGACCGTCACGAACAACGGTCTCATCGACGAGGTGTTTGTCTCCGGTGCGGTGGTCTCCGGCGGTTGGCGCACGGCGCCCATCGCGGCGGAGAACAACGGCCAGGTCACCAACAGCTACACCGTTGATGCGAAGGTCACGTCCAACTGGGAGGCCGGCGCTCTCACCGGTTGGAACTCCGCGGCGAGTGTTCTCCGCAACAACTACGTGGCCGGTGCCACAGTGAAGGCGGACGTGCAGAACGGTGGCATCCTCACCGGATACGGCTATACCGGCACAAAGTTCATCGGCAACGTGGTGGTCAGCGGTTCGGTGCAGACCGTCAACTCGCCGCGAGGCCGCATCGTGGCGCGGGAAAATAGCACACCGACCTACACCGACAACCTGTCGCTAGACACTGCCACCGTGAACGGGGCTGCCATCACCGACGGCACCTCCACGAACAGAAACGGTGCCAACCGTACTGCGGCCGAGCTCGCGCAGCAGGTGACCTACGACGCTATCGGTTGGGACTTCGCAGCGATCTGGAGCTTTGATGCTGAGCGTGGCCGACCGGTGCTGAGAGCAGTGTCGGAGACTCCAGAAGCTCCGGAGCCTCCGGTGTCCGCGATCTCACAGGGGCTCCAGGTGGTGCTGTCGCAGGTGGATCCCGGCGAGCCGGGCGAGTTCATCTGGAACGTCGACGGGAACAACTCCCTGGTCGACTTCGGCACCGCGGTCGCGAACGGCGACCACTTCGCCGCCACGGGCGCGATCAACCCGATTCGAGTCACCGACACTCGGGCGCGGACGGCAGGGTGGTCGATCTCAGCGCAGACGACTGACTTTACCTTCGGCAGCCAGAAGCCATCGTTCTCGGGCAAGTACCTCGGCTGGACGCCGAAGCTTGTCGAGGCGGGCGGCGATGCGGTGGCCGGAGCAGCGGTGGCCTCCGGGTTCGGAGGGGGCAACGGCCTCTCGGTCTCCTCGACACTCGGATATGCCTCGTCGGGCCATGCAGTCGGCTCAGCAAAGCTGGGCGCAGATCTTGATCTGCGATTCCCGATCGATGTCGCCGGCGGCACCTACCGGGCGACACTCACCCTGACCGCGCTCGGCTAACAGCCACCGTCCGTAGCAGCGCAGTCCTCACACAACACGGCGCCCCCGATGAATTTCGGGGGCGCCGTGTTCCGTTGTGCTCGGCTGTGGCGGGTTCGCCGTGCGATGCTGCTCATCGTGGCATCCGCTCAATTCATCAAATTGTTGCCCGATTACGTCGACGAGTTCACGGGAGTGGCCGACGATCTCGTTGCCGCGCTCGGCTCGATCGGCTTCCATCCCGACACCGCCGCCGGCGCCTTCAGTTGGCTCACGCCTGAGGTGCTGATCAACGCGGCCTACGCTGTCGCGGACTCGGTGCTTGGCCTGGCAACCGCGTTCTTTTTCGTGCTGGCCTACGTCATTTTCATGGCAGCGGATGCGGCGTCGCTCGGCCGTCGTGGAATCGGCTTTGCCCCGCGCGCCGGCGTGATTGCCGAGCGTTACTTCGGTGGAGTGCGCCGCTACTACGTGGTGAATGCGAGCTTCGGACTCGTCGTCGCTGTGGTCGACGGCCTGCTGCTCTGGTGGCTGGGTATTCCCATTCCCATCGTGTGGGCGGTGCTCGCGTTCGTCACCAACTTCATCCCCAACATCGGCTTCGTGATCGGCGTGATCCCGCCGGCGTTGTTCGCGCTCGTGATCGGCGGTTGGCCGCTCGCGCTGCTCGTGGTTCTCGCCTACAGCGTTGTGAACGTGGTGCTGCAGGTGATGGTGCAGCCCAAGTTCGTGAGCGACGCCGTTGGCCTGAGCATGACGCTGACCTTCTTCAGTGTGGTGTTCTGGACACTCGTGATCGGCCCGATCGGCCCGATCGGCTCGATCCTCTGCATTCCGCTGACGCTGCTGGTGCGGGCCTTGCTGCTGGAACCCGACCCGCACGCCAAGAACCTGCGTGCGCTGAGCGGGGACACTGCGCCGATGAGCTAGCGCGCGCAGCGAAAACCGATGTGCGTCGTGGCGGTGTCGTCGGCCTGCGGCGAGCGTGCTGCTGGGCGGTAACGCAGGCAATATTCGGGCGCGCACAGGTGCGAACCGCCTTTGAGTACGCGGCGGGGGATCGCGGATCCGGGCTCGGCAGACGCGGCCGCTTGCGCTGCCCTAGCGGCCTCCTCCGCGCCGCTGGTGCTCGTGCGGCCGGAGGAGCTCGGGCCACAGGCGCAGGCATCTCCGCAGCCAGTGGCCGCGGCATCCGGAACCTGCAAAAGATTGGGGCGAGCGGATGCCGGTGGCACATGCCTTTCGGTGTATATGTCGCTCGTCCACTCCCACACGTTGCCGATGCAGTCGAGCAGGCCGTAGCCGTTCGGCGGAAAGGTGCCGACGGGCGCCGTGCCCACCCAACCAGCCGCGCCCGTGTTGTTGTAGGGAAAATTGCCCTGCCAGGTGTCGGCCATGAGCACGCCGTCAGGACGCACCTCGCTACCCCAGGCGAAGGTGGCGCCGTCGAGTCCGCCGCGGGCAGCGAACTCCCACTCGGCCTCGGTGGGCAGGCGTTTGCCGACCCACGCCGCGTAGGCGCTGGCATCTTCGAACGAAACCTGAACGACTGGATGCTCGTCGCGGCCGTCGATTGAGGAGTTCTGGCCGAAGGGGTGACGCCAACTGGCCCCCTCGCCCCACGCCCACCATTGGCGCCAGTCGCCCAGGTTCACGGGGCCGCGCGTCGGAGTGAAAACGAGCCCGCCGGGGGAGTAGCCGCTGATGTCTGCGCCGGGAAAGTCTGCAGGGTCGAGTGGGCGCTCGGCCACCGTCACGTACCCCGTTGCCTCAACGAATGCAGCGAACTGAGCGTTGGTCACCGGATGCAGGTCGAGCTCGAACGGAGCGACCGTTCGCGCGTGAACTGGCCCTTCTTCGGGGTAGAAGTCGGTCGACCCCATTCGAAAAGTGCCACCGGCAATCTTGACCATCGCGCTTGTCTCGCTCACGCTTCGAGCTTAGGGGCGCACCCGCAGAGCCGCCAGCGCCGAGAAGACGCACATGGCTCCGCCGACGTGGTGCACGACCCAGTCCGATCTATCTGGGGCTGGGACACATGTCACCGGGTAAGTACCGCAGACTGAGGGTGTGATTGACGAGAACCTGGACAGCACCGACCTGTGTGATGGCCCGCCGTGCCCGGCGTGTGGTGTGGAGATGCAACCCGATGGTGTCGACACCGTTGAGGGGCTTGAGTCCTGTCATCGTTGCCCGCGCTGCAAGCTGGTTCTTGTTGTTCCCGGCTACTGAGCCGGACGCCGGAATGGCGAACAGATCGGCGTCGAACACCTCGCGGTGCTCGACGCCGATCCCGACAGCGCCTCCGAGCAGGAACTCATGACGCGAAGCCGCGAGTACCTGAAGAGCAGCGCTCCGAGGGATTCTTGCAGTGATAACGGCTATTGCTTGAGCATGGCGACTGCAAGTTTGTGTTCGTCCTCGATGAGATGGGAGTGGTCGTCCTCGCCGAGGTCGATGCGCACCCAGTCGAGTGTTCCGGTGAAACCGTTGCCGGTGGCAGCGTAATCGGGTGAGACTGGAGAGGCGAGGTCGGCTCCGACGTCGACGGTCTCGTCGAAACTGAACTGGTACGGGATCGTCTTCTCTATGCGCCCCTCACCGAGCTGCTGGTCGCCGGCGAAGAGGGTGACCAGTCCGCCCTTCGCGACTCCGCCACCGTCGTAGGCGAAGTGTGCGCGCAGTTCCTGCTCGCCGGTCGGCACATCTACGTCCGAATGGATCACCGTCACGTCAATACCGAGCAGGCTGTAGGCGAAGGCGAGCTTTCCTTCGTGTGCGTAGAACGACCAGCCACCGTACGCGCCGCCCTGGGCGATGAGCACACCGTCGGCGCCTGCGTCCGGGACTGTGGTACTCGCGGTGACGGTCCACGACTTGTTCTTAATGTTGATCGTGGTGTTCTCGCTGAGCCGTTTCATGCCCGGGTAGAACTTCTGGCTGTCGCTGACGATCAGTTGCGGCCGCCCCGCGATGTCGGGGTTCATCCGCTCTGCGGAGCGAATGTCCAGTGGCAACACGTTGAACCGGGCGGCCTGAATCAGGAAGAGCTGCTGCAGGTGGGCTAGCTTTTCCGGCTCCGCGGCAGCGAGGTCGTTGGACTGCGTCCAGTCCTCGTCGACGTTGTAGAGCTCCCAGACGTCGCCGTCGAGTCCATGGGTTGACCCCTCCCACGGGTTTTTGTGCTTGGCGACGGCCGTCCACCCCTTGTGGAAGATCGCGCGGTTCCCAAGCATCTCGAAGTACTGGGTGGTGTGCCGTTCATCGGCATCCGCGCCGGTCTCGGCGAATGTGTAGTTCATCGGTGTGCCCTCGTATGGACGTTGCGTTACGCCGTTCACCGCGGAAGGCTCTGGGATACCGGCTGCTTCGAGCACCGTTGGAGCGACGTCGATGACGTGGCTGAACTGATTTCGGATGCCGCCTTTCTCCACGCCGCCGTTCGGCCAGCTAACGATGGTGCCGTTGCGGGTACCGCCCCAGTGGCTGGCGACCTGCTTCGTCCACTGATACGGGGTGTCCATGGCGTGAGCCCACCCAACCGCGTAGTGGTTGTACGAGCGGGGCGTGCCGATGTCATTGATGTGGTCGGCGACATACTGCTCGGTCTCGATGTCGTTCATGTGGTTGATCGTGAAGCCCTCGTTGGTCGTACCGTGCATCGACCCTTCGGCGCTGGCGCCGTTGTCGCCGATGATCACATAGACGAGGGTGTCATCGAGAATGCCAAGTTCTTCGTACGCGTCAAGTAGGCGTCCAACGTGATGGTCGGCGTACGCGAGGAACCCTGCGTAGACCTCCATCTGGCGGGCCAGGGCGGGTTTGATGAGATCGCTCATCTCGTCCCAAGCGGGAATACCCGCACTGCGTTCGGTGAGCACGGAGTCGGGCGCGATTACCCCGAGCTTGAGCTGGCGGGCGAAGGTCTCCTTGCGTACCTCATCCCAGCCTTGATCGAACTGTCCTTTGTACTTGTCGGCCCACTCCGTGGGTACGTGGTGCGGTGCGTGAGTAGCGCCCGGCGCGAAGTAGGTGAAGAACGGCACGTCGGGAACGAGCGACTTTTGCGCCCGCGTCCACGCGATGGCCTTGTCGGTCATGTCGCCCATGAAGTGGTAACCCTCTTCAGGCGTACCCCATGGCTCGACGGGCACGGTGTTCTCATACAGTGCGGGATACCACTGGTTGGTCTCGCCACCGATGAATCCGTAGAAGTACTCGAACCCATTGCCGGGGCTCGGCCAACCGCCGAACGGGCCGATCTCACTTGCCTGCCAGACCGGCACTTCATGGCATTTGCCGAACTGCGAGGTGTTGTACCCGTTGAGCTTCAGCGTCTCTGCCAAAGGAGCGCAACTGTTCGGCCGTAGCGAGTTGTAGCCGGGCGCGGACGTTGCGATCTCGGTGATACCGCCCATCCCCACCGTGTGGTGATTGCGGCCGCTTAACAGGGCCGCACGGGTCGGCGAGCACAGAGCCGTGGTGTGGAACCGCGTGTACTTCAGGCCCGCCGCCGCCACACGCTCGAAATTCGGCGTCTGCACCGGACCGCCGAAAGCGCTTGAGGCTCCGAATCCGGTGTCATCAATCAGAACGACCAGGACGTTGGGCGCTCCCGCAGGCGGCCGGATCGGCTGAATCGGCGGGTAATGAGTGTCAGGATCGGTGGCATCGTAAGTGACCGTGCCGGTGTAGGCAAGGTCAGGGATGGGAAGACTGGAACGCTGCGGATAAGTCGACATTGACACTCCCGAGTTTCACGGCGGCCAGGCCAGGTCGCCTCCTGCCGGAAGCCTACGAGATCAGCGAGATTCTGTCAGCACGTCGGTGGGTATCCTCCTCGCGTCCGCGCGCCGTAGGCAGTGATTCGCCACCAAAATGCCTGCGATCAGTGAGTTGTCTCAAAAGTGTTGTGGCGCGGGAGCCAATCTGGGAATAGCCTGAGTGCACACTTGATCACCGTTGCTGCAGGAGGTAACAGATGTCCACATCATCCGGTTCGACGCTCGGCGGCTTCTCGCTCGACGCAGCTGAACTCACTAAGTCCGCTGTCAACAGCATCCGTATTGCGCTGGGCGTCAGTGGGGTTGTCGCCCTCATCATTGGCCTCTTGATCACATTCCAGCCGCAGACGGCGGCCGCGACTATCGCCGTGCTGTTGGGCATCTACTTCATCGTCGCCGGTCTCGCGTACATCGGCCTCGGCATTTTCTCGCGGGGGATCTCTGGGGGGACCAGGGCGCTGAACATCATCCTCGGTGTCCTCTTCGTTATTGGTGCAGTCCTGGCATTCGCCAACCTGTCTGGCACGGTGGTGTTCCTCGCCGTCTTCCTCGGAATCCTGGTCGGCATTCTGTGGATCGTCGAGGGCGTGGCGACTCTTGTGCAGCTCGGCGACTCGGCATCGAGAGGCTGGAATCTCTTCTTTGCGATCATCAGCATCCTCGCCGGCATCGTGCTGCTGTTCGCGCCGGTGTGGGGCGCTCAACTGCTCTTCCTGCTGACCGGTATTGCGCTGATCATCTTGGGCATCGTGCAGATCGTCCGCGCGTTCACGTTCGGGCGCGGCATCACCGCCACAGTCTGACCCTCATCCCCTTATCCAACGGAAACGACGTTTCGACCATCTTGGTGTCACCGTCGCAGGCCTCGTGACGACGTACTTCTTCGGGCTGGGTCATGGGGCCGTGGCATGTCAACGCCCGTGGAATTCCTAGTTCGTGGTTATCTCAGAACCGAAGTCGAGCTCTGAGGCAGCGATTCGGAGGGCCGTGGCGAAGGCCTCTCTGTAGTTGCCGAGGGGGAAAGGGATCGGCTGCTCGTGGAGGAGGGGCGCTGCCGCCGCGGTGAGTTCGGGGGCGAGAACCTTAAACGATGGCGTGTGGCAAATGACGATGCCGTCAGGGTTGAGTTCGAGGATTTCACGCACCCGTGACGGGGCGCTGATTTTGAGTGCTCGGCGCCGGTCACCGGAGCTCAGATGGTTTACCGGGAAAGGCGCTAGGTCGATAAGCCAAACACCGTCGTCCCGAAGTCGACTGAGGAGCGGGGCGCGATCTTGGCCAGTGTGAAGCTTCTCGCCGTAGAGTCCGAGGGCGACTCCGCGGAATAGGTTGTCGGCGCGGCTGACCGTTGGTGCATAGAAGAATCGTCGTTCCGCCTCGGTCGCGATTGGATTAGGTGCTGACTCTGCAACAAGGAGGAGCCGGACTTTGACGGGAGGCGCTCATACCAGGCGCCGTCAGGGTGGATTTGGAAGTTGGCAGGAGCGGCATCGTTGAGCACGCCCCGATCGTAACGGTATCAGCGCGTGCAGATGACCGATGGTGGGGGTGTGGTGGATTCCTGCCGCGCAACAACTGAGGCGCGGTGACGCGCGTCGTCCAGGTAGCGAGTCCGCGTTCAAGTATTGTGCGAACAGGACATTCAGATTAGGGGAATCATGGAATTTGCGGAACTACTGTCGGCAATGTCGCTCAAGGTGCGAAACCAGCGCGACGCCATTCAAACCGAAGAGGGAACCAAGAACGCGTTCGTGATGCCGTTCATCTCGACCATCCTTGGTTACGACGTCTTCAACCCGCTCGAAGTAGTGCCAGAATTCACCGCCGATGTTGGCATCAAAAAGGGTGAAAAGATCGACTACGCCATCATGCGCGATGGTGAAGTGCAGATGTTGATGGAATGCAAGAAGTCGACGGAACCTCTGAAAATCGAGAATGCGTCACAGCTGTACCGGTATTTCGCAGTCACGAACGCTCGAATTGCCGTACTGACTAATGGCCAGGTTTATCAGTTCTACACGGACTTAGATGCGCCCAATCGTATGGACGCTAAGCCTTTCCTCGTTTTGGACCTGCTCGATATTGACGACACTCTCATCCCCGAGTTGCGCAAGCTTACGAAGGATGTTTTTGACCTCGACTCCATCATCAACGCCGCCGGTGAGCTGAAGTACGTTGGTCAGATCAAGCGAACAATCGCGGCCCAGTTCAAGGAACCGGAAGACGAATGGATCCGATTCTTCACTTCACGGGTATACGAAGGTTCGCTCACGCAAAAGGTGAGAGAGCAGTTCGCTCCGCTCGTCACTAAGGCAACCAGCCAGTTCCTCAACGATCAGGTTAACGACCGGTTGAAGACGGCCCTCGGCGGGACGAATTTTGCGATCGATGACGTTGAAACTGAATCGGGTGGCGTCACGAGTCAGGCAGCAGCCGAAGACGACCTGGACAGAGATACCGAACTCGACACGACTCTTGAAGAGCTGGAGGGCTACCAGATCGTCAAGGCAATCGCCTGCAGCGAAGTTAAACCCCAGCGGGTCGTTCACCGTGATTCCAAGTCGTATTTTGCGATTCTCTTGGACGACAACAATCGCAAGCCGATAGCGCGCCTTCACTTCAACGGGAAGAAGCAGAAGTATCTCGGTCTGTTTGATGACCAAAAAGTCGAGACTCGGCATCCGATCGAGAACCTTGACGACATCTATCAGCACGCTGCGAGAATCAGGGAATCAGTCAAGACCTACACCCTCCAGTAAGTGACCGAGGATCAACTGCCGTGAGACTCGGCTACTGATCTGCAAGTCGGGTTGGGTTTTCTGCTGCCGCTTCAGTTCAGAAGCTGCCGAGGCCCTTGCCGATCAGCACCACGCCGAGCACCAGCAGCAGCAGTGCCATCACGACCGCGTTCTCTCGCGTGAGCCACGTGCGCATCGCGTCCAGCGGGCCCGCCATTTGCTTGGACGCCACCAGATAGGCGATCACCGGCACGGCAACGGATGCCGCGGCAATGGCCGTGAAGACGACGATGACGATGGTGGCCTCGCCCACGGCCAGGCCGCTCCCGCCGATGATGACGCCGGCGCCAATGCTCATCAACAGGTTCTTGGGGTTGATCGCAGCGAGTGCGAAGCCGAGTCCGAGGCCCCTTGCCGGAGTCATCGTGTCGATGGCTTTCATCCAGCCCGGCAGCTTCGGCGCTTCGTCCCGCTTCGGGCGCCCTCTCCACTGCCTGACGGCGAGCAGGAGGAGCAGCAGGCCCAGGATGATTTTGATCGTCCCTGCCACCGGCTTCGAGCCACTGTCAGGCTCAGGCAGTACCGACGAGAGCAGCGTGAAAATCGTTACCGCAACGACGATGCCCACAACCCAGCCGATCATGAACCCGACGCTCGTTCGCTTCGCTCGCGGTGAGAGCAGCATCAGGATCGCCGCGATGATCGGGATCGGGCTGATGGTGATACCGAGGGCCAGGCTCAGGATGTCTCCGATGACTGCGGCCATGTTTTATCCCTTTCCAGGGTCTGTGGTGTCGAGAACAGGGCTGGGAACCGGAGCGCCGAGAGCCGCGACCGCCTCTCGATTGGTGTCAAAGACGCGTTCGTCGCCCAGAACGCCGAGCGCAGTCATACGGTCGCGCGCGTCCGCTCTCATTCGGCTGAAGCTCACCTCGATGTCGCGGTCGCGCAGCCACTCCAGCAGGGTCGTGAAGCTCTCGGCCCCGGTGACATCCACATCGGTGATGGCCTCCATGTCGATGACGATATGTCGTACCTGGTTGGCGGGTACCGCAGTGACCGACTTCTTTACAGCGGATGCGAAGACAGAGCCGTTCGCGAAGAACAACGGCGCAGCCAAGCGGATGACGATGATCCCTGGCGCGGTCAGCGTTCCCCGCGGCGCTTCGACCAGCAGCGAATCCGTCGGATTGTCGTTGGCGGCCAACACGTCGATGGCCGGGTTGGCTGCACGTTTCGCGAGATTAATCAGCGCGAGCACGAACGCGACGAGGATGCCGGGGATAGACCCGACGAACAGCGTGACCAGGAAGCAGACGAGGCCGATGACGAATTCGAACTTGTCGAGGTGCCAGAGTCGACGGAACTCTGCGATCCCGAGCAGCGGCACGATGGCGACGGCGACGATGGCGCCGATGGCGGGGGAGGGAATGTCTTCCAGCAG
Organism: Leifsonia sp. Y878; assembly: GCF_057669685.1. Lineage (NCBI taxonomy): Bacteria > Bacillati > Actinomycetota > Actinomycetes > Micrococcales > Microbacteriaceae > Leifsonia > Leifsonia sp. Y878. The sequence continues at coordinate 751,987 of NZ_JBYHFS010000001.1, forward strand.
GGCGGTGCCGAAGAGCAGCAGCAGGAGAGTGCCGACCGCAGTGATGATGGCGGGCAGCTGGGTGCGGGAGCCCGCCTGGTCCATCGCCGCCGTGCGCGACGTCGATGACCCGACAGCGAAGCCGCCGGAGGCCCCGGCCGCGACGTTCGCAACGCCAAAGGCGAACAGGTCGCGGTTCGGGCTGGTGTGGTAGCCGCGCTTGTCGCCGTAGCTGCGGGAGACGAGCAGGCCCTCTGCCGTCGCCACGAGTGTGAGTGCGATGGCCGACGGGATGAGTGCGAGCCACATGGACCACTCAAGCACCGGCCAGCCGAAGGTGGGCGGGCCGGCGTCCACCGGTCCGAGTACGGCGACGCCCTCATCCTCCAGGCCGGTCGTCACGACCACGACGGTAGCGACGATGAGCACGACAAGTGCCCACGGTATGGCTCTGGCAATGCGCCGTCCGAGGAGAAGAACGGCGACCGCCGCTGCGGCGATGACGATGGAGAAGCCGTTGGCCGTGGTGAGACCGGTGACAAGGGCAGTGACCTTCGCGACGAACTCACCTCCCGAATCGATCTTCACGCCCAGCATCTTCGCGACCTGGCTGACCAGGATGTCGAGGGCAAGGCCTCCCACGAACCCGATCAGGATTGGACGGGAGAGAAAGTTCGCCAGGAATCCGAGCTTGAAGAACGCGCACAACAGAAACAGCACGCCGCAGATGATGGCCTGGGCGAGTGCGAGGGTGAGGTAATCGGCACTGCCGGCCACGGCGAGGCCGCCGATCGACGATGCCACGAGTGCGGCTGCCGCGGCATCCGGTGATGCCACCAACTGTCGCGACGACACGGTGAGCGCATAGACGATCGCCGGAACGATGAGCGCATACAAACCGGCCGTTGGCGGGAGTCCCGCAATCTGCGAGTAGCCGATGTTGAGGGGAATCGCGATGGCCAGCAAGGTGACCCCGGCTGTCGTTTCGCGCACCAGATTCCGGCGATTCAAGCCGGCGAGAGGTCGCTGCACGTGCTCCCCGTTCTGTGTGGGAATCAAGCTGGGTGGAAATCAAGCTGTGGGGGACGCGAGCGACCAGCGTTGGATCTGACTAACACTTGTCAGGTAGACCCGCTGGTGAGCATGATAATTGCACTGCAGCAAGGTATCTGGCAAGGTCCGAGGTGGTGACGGTGGATTGACCGGGGTCGGGGGCACCATGGCGCGAACGGGAACCGTGGCGAGACGCGCCTGGTTCTTCCCCACGCTGAGCACCTACCAGCGCGCGTGGCTGCGGCCCGACATCACCGCCGGAATCGCGGCAGGAGCGGTGATCATTCCCCAGGCGATGGCCTATGCCACCATCGCGAACCTGCCGGTGCAGGTCGGCCTGTATACGTGCATGGTGCCGATGATCGTCTACGCCATGCTCGGCGGCTCCCGCGCGATGAGCGTGTCGACGACATCGACGATCGCCACGCTCACGGCAACGACGCTGGTGACCGGCAGCGTGGCCGCCGACTCTGACGATCCCATTGGCAGCGTGACGACGCTCACCCTGCTGGTCGGCCTGATCCTCGTGATCGCCAGGGCGCTGAAGCTCGGCGCGCTCGTCGAGAACATCAGCAGGGCCACCATCGTCGGGATCCAGATCGGCGTCGGTTCCACTGTCGCCGTCGGTCAACTCCCGAAGATGCTCGGGGTCGACACCAACTTCACCGGGCACGGGTTCATCCGCTCCATCGTTGCGGTGGTGGAGGCACTGCCGGGAATCAACTGGGCGACCACGCTGCTGTCGGTGGCCACCTTGTTGATTCTCGTTGCCGGCAAGAGATACCTGCCGCGGATTCCGGCCCAGCTGATTGTCGTCGCCGTCGGTATCCTGCTGGTCGCCTTCACCGGGCTGGATGCCGCAGGCGTCGATCTCATCGATCCGATTCCGGCCGGGCTGCCGCTGCCAGCACTGCCGTCGCTCGACGGCATCGCGCAGCTGATACCCGGCGCGCTGGCCATCGCCATCATGGCGTTCCTCGAGACGGCGGCCGTCGCGCGCGGCATCCGCTCGCCGGGGGACACCCAGATCGACAGCAACCGGGAACTATTGGCGGCCGGCGCGGCCAGCGTTGCCGGCTCGTTCTTCCAGACGCTTCCGGCGGCGGGCGGCTTCTCGCAAAGCGCGGTGAACCAGTCAGCCGGCGCCAAGTCGCAGCTGGCGACACTGGTGACGGTTGCGCTTGCCGTGCTCGTTGCCCTCTTTCTCGGCCCTGTGCTCAGCCTGCTGCCACAGGCGACACTCGCGGCCATGGTGTTCGTCGCGGTCATTGGGCTGATCGACGTTCGTGCGCTGGTGAGATATGCGCGCATCAGCCGCCCGGAGTTCTGGGTCGCGGCGCTGACGGCCTTCATGGGGCTGACCGTCGGGTTGCTGGCCGCCGTGGCCGTTGGGGTGGCCACGACCTTCGCGCTTGTGCTCCACGAGCTGAACCGCGTGCGGGTCGTTGCCGGTGAGCGTCGCGGCTCCACCCAGGTCGTGGTGATCGAGGGCTCTGTTTACACGGCGAACGTTTTGGAGAATGAGCAGGCCGTCATAGCCCTGGTTGAAGCGGATGCCGGGATCGCCACCGTGGTGCTCGATCTCTCCCGGATGATGGCCACGTCGCTCATGGTTCTTGACGCGCTTGCAGACCTAGACAGGGAGCTGTCCGATCGCGGGATTGAGCTGAGGATTGCCGCGCTTCCCGACGGCGCCACTCTTATGGCCGACAAGACCGAGTGGTACAGCACGCTCCGCCGGGACGGCCGGGCGTTTGCCAGCGTGCAGTTGGCTGTGGCTGGCTGAGAAACGTCGACCTGCAGTAGCAACCTATGCCAGGCAATTGCAGTTGCGAAAGGGCCGCGTGAACGAGCGGGGCTGGACGCGCCAAAAACATCCCCGCCTTCGTGAGCCGGGTGTACTGTGCGAAAAAATCGTCGACATCGGTGTCGACGGGTTCAAGACTGTGATGGGTGGCAGCAATGACTGATTTTGAATACGGGCCTGTCGAGCTGGTGCTTGCGGGCTTCGAGGGTGATGAACCGAACCCCGGTGTCATAAGTGCGGTGATGGATCTCGTCGAAGCCGGAACCGTCCGACTCCTTGACCTGGTCTTTATAGCGCGATCGGAGGCAGGCGATCTCACCTTCGTCGAGGTCGACGAAGCGCCGGCGACGTTTGGCGTGGCCGGCATCGAACTCTCTGCGCGCGGGATGGCCGGGGACGAAGACGTGGCTGAACTGGGTGAATCGCTGCCGCCTGGCACATCTGCGCTGCTTCTCGTGGTTGAACTGACGTGGGCAAAGAAGCTCGCGTCGCGTCTGGCGGATGCCGGTGGCTTCGTGATCGACGCCAAGCGCATTCCCGCCCCCATCGTCAATGCGGCACTGGCCGAGGCCGAAGCCGATTCTGAAAGGACCCACTGATGCCAATCTTCAGGAGAGGGGGCCGGCCAGGCCTCATCGGAATGGCCGCGCGCACCGCGGTGGTTGCCGGCACAGCGACCGCCGTTGCCGGAGGGGTATCCCGGCACCAACAGAACAAGGCGAACGAGCAGGCAGAGGCTCAGCAGTACGAGCAGCAGCAACAGGCAGAAGCGGCGCAGGCCCAGGCAGAGCAGGCGCAGGCCCAGGCCGCCCAGCAGGCTCAAGCCCAGCAGGCTCAAGCCCAGCAAGCTCAAGCGCAGCCGGCGGCTGACGCGGGCGGAGCGCCGGGTTCCACCATGGTCGAGGAGATCCAGCGACTCGCGACCATGCACCAGCAGGGAATCCTGAGCGACGAGGAGTTCGCTGCCGCGAAGAGCAAGATGCTCTCCACCTAGCGACGGCGCTCAACACGCACCACGCTTCACGCTTGACGTGAACACGAACGTGCGCTTGAAAGGGATGACCGAGCCACCGGCGGTCATCCCTTTCGCGTGCCTGCGCGCCTTCCTGGGAGCACAGCGCGTATTGGCCGTCCAGACGCGTGTCACCATTGCGCGACGTGTCGTGAATACAGCACGTGTCGCCAATACAGGATGGGCGATACGAAATGAGCGAATTCGTCCTGTATTCGACGACATATCGCCGATTCGTCATGCTTTCGATACTGGTTTCGAGCAGTGGCACCGCTGCGCGACATCATGGTGGATGCACAAACTCCAATTTCGACTAGCCGTCGAGTCTGGGCGCGCGGTTTTCCCTCAGGCGCGCGCTTTATCGCGCGCCTGAGGGAAAACCCCGCGCCCAGCTTAAATCGCGACCGTCATCGCCTTCGAGACGACGGCTCCTTCCTCGCTGTCTCCTCAACCAACTCAACTAACGGCTTCGCGGTTTCAGGGCTGCGCGCGAACCTCCGTGATGTCGATTCCGAGATCGGCCACGCGCGCGAGAAGCTCATGCAGTTGTGCCTGGTCGCGAATATCGCCGGTCAGGAGTGTGCTGTCTGCAGCCAGTTCAACGGCATGCAGCTCGTAGAACGCTTCGCGGATCGTGTCCGAAAGCGCGCAGGCGATCCTGATCTCGTACCGGGTGGACATGGTGGTGCTCCTGCTTCAGAGTGGTCCTGTCTCGCCACTGTGCGCCGCCGTGCGCCATCGCGCATCCCCTGATCCGGGCGACTTCATTGCCGACTTCATTGCCGACTTCATTGCAGCGTGTACGCAATCGACGTGAGGAACACACTGAGGGCAACACGCTGAGAGCAACACGCTCAGAGCAATCCGTGTGCCTCTGCTCGCTCCACGGCATCCGCTCGCCCTGTCACACCGAGCTTCTGGTAGATCGATCGCATGTGCGTCTTGATCGTGTTGGGGCTGAGCTGATGCTTTGCCGCAATGTCGCCGACGCTCTGGTGACGGGGCAGTTCCCGCAGGATCTCCCGTTCCTTCGGTGTGAAATAGACGCCATGCATGGGCTGCGGTTGCCCTGGCTGAATAGCGGATGGCGCGGCGTCGACGATCGACCTGGCGAGCTCGTCGTGCGGCCCCAACCGCCCGATGCGCGGGCGCAGTAGCCGTACACCACGCTGGTCTGCCGCGATGAAGGGCCGCCGAGCGTGCATCATGTCGGCGAGTTCCAGCGCCGTTGCGGTGAACTCGTCGGCGCGGGATGAGCGGCCGGAGCGCTCTGCCCACTCGGCCAGCAGAAGCCAGGCGTAGATCGGAGTCGTACCGTTCCAGGTGCGACGTGAGGAGGAGAGCGCAGTTTCGAGGTCGAGACTCGTGGCTGCGCTACCGCTCGTAGCCGAGGTGAGCTGAGCTCGCGCCAGTGCAGTCTCGAGCGAATCATCGCCCAGGTGGGTTCGCGATGAGGTCGACAGTCTGTTTCGCCTGATGCTTGTCGTGCAGTTGCAGCATGGCCCCGATGTACCGAAACGAACTGAGCGCCACGGTGTCTGGATGCGCATGACCGTGCTCCCTGAGCAAGCGATCGAGGGAATCGAGAGCGGTTCGGGGGTCGGAGTGAACGTCCAGTCGGTTCAAGTGGCGGAGTGCCTGTGCCCGCACGGTGTCGCCGGGTACCAGATCGACGCTCAGCATCCCCAGGAGCGCGTCGAGCTGCGGTTCGAAGTGCTCTACAGACAGAGCATCGTCGCCGAGCCACTCGAATTCTGCCGCACACGCCGCAAGCTGCAGGTGAGCCCTGACCATGGTCGTCTGCTGGTCGCTTGTGCTGGCCAACGCCGCGATGGTGTGGTGCACGGCGACGCTCTCAGACCAGGCGCCATGTCGGGCTGCAGCGGATGCCGCGGCATCAAGCATGAGGAGATGGAGCCAGGCGTGCGCGCCGAAACGCGAGCTGTCGACGGCTGCGCGCAACACGCGGATGGCACCGTTTCCGTCACCGTGCGCCTCGGAGCTCCTGGCGTAGGCAAGCTGGGAGAAGAGCACGGCGGCGTAGGTGAGGCTGTGTGCCGTGCCAGCGGCATCCGCTGTTGGCCAGTTCGTGAGGCGTTCACGTGTTTCCATCTGCGCAGGTAGCGCGGATGCCGGCGCCCGCAGAATCGTGAGGGTTGCGTGGATCAGCTGGATGCTCACCGACGCCGTGCCGATGGTGAGGGCTGCAGCGGCAAGGTGGTGATCAACCCGAACGGAGTCGACGAATGCCGGCGCTGACAGTAGCGCGGCCACGACGTGTGTCGTCGTGGAGTGTCGGCCTGCGTGCTCCAGCGCGACGAGCGCCCGCGCGACGATGGTGGCGTGGCCGTCGAAGATCAGGGAGGCCCCGGCCTCATCGACAGCGGGCAGCAGCGCCCCCGCGTTGTCCGTGCGGAGGCAGAGTTCCAGGGCGAGATCGGCGCGCCCGTGACTGAGATACCACTCAGATGCAACAGAGATACCACGTGTAAAACCATCGAAATCGCGTCGGCGCAGCTCCGCGCGCAGATATGTCAGGAGAGTGGGGTGATAGTCGTAGGTGCGCCCGACGCCGTTGCTTGCGTTGTCTGCGTGTTCAACGGCATCGGCGCTGCCATGATGACTCACGAGCGATGTGATGTTCTCCAGCTGAGCCAAGATGTCTCCGGCGTCGTCACGGCCCGACAGGCGCACCGCACACGGCACGGTGAGCGAGTCGACGATGGAGGTCGTGAGCAGGAACGCTCGATGACGGGGTGGCAGCTGGTCGAGCACTTCGCTCACCAGGTAGTCGGCAACGGCGCGATGGTCGCCACTGAAGTTGCGGGGAAGGCGTGAATCAGCGGGCCGTGAATTAGCGGGCTGTGAGTTAGCGGGCTGTGAGTTAGCGGGCTGTGAGTTAGCGGAGCGCGGCTGCGGTGATCTCGCCCCGTGCATCCACCCGGCGAGAAGCGCCAGGGCTGCAGCCCAGCCGCGCGTTCGCTCGCACGCGGCGTCCAGGTCGGCCTCGGCGAGCGCGGTGCCGTGCACAACGAAGTACTCCCTGGCCTCATCTCGGGTGAACGCGAGATGCGTCGAGCGGTACTCGACTGTTTCGGGATACAAGCGTCGCCTGGCGATGGTCGCTGGGGGATACCGCCCGGCCATCACGATTCGCACCTCGGGGCCTCGCTCCCGGATGAGAGCCAGCAGCCATTCACTGTCGTGACGGCTCCGCAGCTGGTGCAGGTCGTCGAAGATGAGGGTGAGTGGCTGGTGGTCGCTGCGAAGCTGCCCGCTCCGCCCACTCTGGGTAGCGGCAGCGGTAGTGGCACTGGCAGCGCGCCGCACGGCATCCTGAACGAGCGCGGAGAGCGATGGGCGGTATCCGTAGCCGGGACCAAGGCCCACCCAGGCGACGACTTCGCCGCGGGCCTGCACATCACGGGCCCAGAGCGAGAGCAGGGTCGTTTTGCCTGCGCCTGCCCCCGCCCAGATCTCGGTGATGACGGCGCGGTCCTCGGCCATCGCCAGTCGGGGTCGCCTCTGCACCAACGGCGACACCGGCGGCACCGCCAGCACGATCGATTCGTTCAGTCGGTATGGCCGATTCGCCCGGGTTGGTCGACTCGCTAGCACTGTGCCTCCCGCTGTGACTGCCGCGACGGTGACGTTTCATAGCCGATAGTAGCCACGACGCTCACCGCGTCTACGGTTCACCCGAATGAGGTGAGAAACCGGACGTAGAAGAACCCAATATTTCGGTCATTTCCGCCGCGTGTGCGCGGTTTGCGACGCAGTTTGCTCGCCGCCTAGCCCATGCCAGCCTTCGGGGTTAGGTTGCCAAGGTCAGCGCATCTGTTCGCTGACCCGGCGAAGGAACGGACCGATTCGCAAGCGGTGTTCTGGAGTGCAGTTCCCCTTCCACGGCGGTCGATTGCGACCGCGGCACCCTCACGTCCTTCTCCGGTACTTGTCCAGTGCATTCCCGTTAGTGCAAGGAGACCCATCGTGAAGAAACCGATCATCACTGCTGTGACCTGCGCGGCTGTCGTCGCATCCCTGGCCATAGCCGCGCCTGCGATAGCGGGCGACAGGGGGCATCCATCATCCCCAGACACGCCCGTCACTCCGGGCACCCCCACAACTCTGGTGGGTGACCTCACCACTCCACTCAGCCTCTCCGTCAACAGGGAGGGAACCGCACTGGTCAGCCAGAACTTTGCGGGACTGCTCACCAGCGTTGACAGTGCGGGTGCGGCCTCAGAGGTCGTGAGCGCGCCCGGCAGCGAGATTGGCGCGGTTTCCCAACGAGACGGGACCATCTATTTCGCGCAAAACGCAACGGACCTCTCGACCACGACGCTGATGAGCCTGCCAGAGGGCGGCTCGCCGACTGAGCTCGCCAACATCCGTGCCTGGGAGGAATCGGAGAACCCGGACCAGGTCAATGAGTACGGCTTCGAGGGGCTCGATCAGGCCTGCCTCGACCAATTTGAGACCGGCCCGATGTCGAATCCGGGTCTGTACACCGGGCGAGTGGACTCGCACCCGTATGCGTCGCTTCCGCTTGAGGACGGGATCTATATTGCGGATGCCGGTGCCAACGCGATCCTGAAGGTCGACTACGACGGCACGGTGTCAACGACGGCCGTGTTGCCGCCGACAGAGCCTGTCCTGGTCACCGCTGAGATCGCCGCTGCGAACGGCTTGCCTGCCTGTGCCGCCGACCACTACGCCACCTTCGAACCCGTACCGACGGATGTCGCACTCGGCCCAGACGGGCTGCTGTATGTGACGTCATTGCCCGGTGGGCCTGAGGACGCGAGCCTCGGCGCGCGTGGGGCGATCTACACGGTTGACCCTGACTCCGGCGACGTCGAACTGTACGCGACCGGATTTGTCGGCGCGACAGGACTGGCGGTGTCGCGGTCTGGCGAGATTTACGTGGCCGAGATGTTCGGCGGCGACGATGCAACAGGGCAGGTTTCGGTTGTACCGGCGGGAGAAGACACTCCAACTCCGTTCATCGCACTGACGTCACCGGCAGCTATCGACCTGCAGGGGGACAGCCTGTACGTGACAACGGATACCTTCGTACCAGACGCGACGGGAAACCCGCAGTCGATCGGAAAGATCACCGTGGTTCCGCTTGAGGGTGGTAACGGCGGCGACGGTCACAATCACGGAGACCGCGGCGACCATAGTGACTCGGGGAACCATGGTGACTCCGGGAATCATGGGAAGAGCGGGAATCATGGGAAGAGCGGCCACGCCAGCAACTCGTCCTGGGGAGGACATCGCTGAGTGAGCCCAGTGACAATCGTTCACGCATCCATGTGAGCGCAGTGATCCGGCGGGGAGCCTTGCGGCCTCCGCCGGTTTCTGTTGCGCTGAACTCTGTTGAACAGAACTCAGTTGCACTGAACTCTGTTGAATTGAACTTCTGGGGCGCCGGTGTCGTATTACCGGTAACAGGAATACCCAGATAGTCGGGGAGTGCGCTGATGGGAGTGCGCGGATGCCAGATGACGAAGCCGCCCTGCTCAGAGTCCTCTATGAGCAGCACGCTGGACCGCTGTGGCGCTACGTCGTTCACCTCACAGGCGACAGGGCCCAGGCGGAGGACATTGTGCAGGAGACACTGTTGCGCGCCTGGCGGAAGCCGTCCGTGCTTGAGCAGCGCGACGCATCCGCTCGGGCCTGGCTGTTCACGGTGGCACGCAACCTGGTCATCGACGACAAGCGCAGCGCGCACAGTCGCCACGAAATCGGCACCGATGCGGTACCGGAACAGCTGAACGCCGACGAAACGGATGCGCTGCTCGATTCCTGGCTGGTGGCAGACGCGCTGGCGGCTCTCTCTGCTGAGCACCGCGCTGTGATCGTGCACGCGTATTACGGTGGGCGATCGGCGGCAGAGATCGCCCAGGAGCTGGATATTCCGGAGGGCACGGTCAAGTCGCGCCTGCACTATGGGTTGCGGGCCTTGCGCCTCGGGTTGCAGGAAATGGGGGTGACCCGGTGACCGGACACGATGATGCGCTGACAGGAGTCGGAGCAGGAGCCAGCGGGTACGGAAGGGCGCACGAGCTGTACGCCCAGTGGGACGCAGCATACGTTCTTGGTGCCCTGTCGCCCGCTGAACGTCGCGAGTTCGAGGCGCATCGCGCAGAGTGCGATCGCTGCGCCGCTGCTGTCGCCGATCTGGCCGCGATGCCAGCGCTGCTGTCGTTGGTGCCGGCCAGCGATGCGGCGGCACTGGCCGGTGTTGATGAAGACGTTGAGAACGGTATCGACGCAGACATCGGGCAGGCCCAGCTACCCACGGGCCTTCTTGACCGGGTCGCGAGACGGGTGACACGTCGTCGTCGGCGCGCACGGGGCGTGACCATCGGTGTCATCGGCCTGCTCACCGGGGCGGTGGCCGCTGGGCTGGTTCTCCCCGCCGTGATGGATGCTCCGACCCCTCCCGTCGTGGCCGCGTCGCTGCAGGAGGTCGTGCAGTCACCGATCACGGCGAGTGTAAGCATGACCGAAACATCGTGGGGAACAAGCATTGAGGTGAGCTGCCACTACAGCGACGCGAGCACGCGGGCCTATGGTGCGGGTGACAGTGGCCGTTACGCGCTCGAGGTCACGGACATGGCCGGCACGACCACACGGGTGGCCAGCTGGACCGCGGGGCCCGGCGACACCGTCGACGCCCAGGGATCGATCGATACTCCGGTGACCCACATCAAGGCCGTGGAGTTGCGCTCCGTGGATAGTGGCAGCGTGCTGCTCTCGCATTCCTTCGGGTAGCAATCGAATACCGCTGAACTCGGCGGGCCTTCGCATCGTGCTCTCTAGAGACGCGTGACGCTTACCGCGTGACACACAACGCGCGTCCTGAAATCGAAGTGAGGAACCATCGTGCGTACAAAGATCCTTGTTGCGTTCGCCGTCACTGCGCTCGCCGTCGTCGGCTTCGCCGGGTGTTCGTCGAACCCATCGTCCGGGGGATACGGGCAGGGAGGGACATCGTCCTCCTCGTCACCGTCCTCATCAGCGGATGCCGCGACATCCGCTTCACTGTCGACGGCGTCCTCGTCGCTCGGCACCATCGTGGTCGACGGCGCTGGTTTGACCGTCTACGTCTTTGACAACGACACCGCGAACTCCGGTACGAGCACGTGCACAGGAACCTGCGCAGACAACTGGCCGGCCGTCACGACGACCTCAGTCACGCCGACCGTCTCAGGCGTGACGGGAACCGTGTCGACGATCCAGACGAGTGATGGCAAAAACCAGGTCACCCTGAACGGGCTCCCGTTGTACTACTTCGTGAATGACGCCGCGGCCGGTGATGTCAAAGGCCAGGGCGTTCAAGGCATCTGGTGGGTTGTCGCGCCCGACGGGAGCAAGATCTCGACGGCGATGACGACAGCGCCAAGCGGATACTGATGGCGGATACTGATGGCGGGTGCCGCTGACGGGTGGCTAGCGAAGGAGTTCGAACATGGCCAGGCTCACGCCCGTGATGGCGTAGAGCGCCAGCGGCACCATCAGGTACCACTCCCGCCATGACCCCGTGTTCCCGAGGATCGGGAGCGCGAGGTTACCGCTTCGCAACCACACGAGGCGGATCACCGGGATACGGGTGACGACTCGCGGTGCCTTCGGCTTGAACGGCCAGAAGATGGGGAGGCCACCCGTGGTGAGGAGATCACCGGCCAGATGGATGATCCAACCGACGGCGATGCACAGGGGCAGCCATCCCCACTGCGTGGGGGCCAGCCAACTGACGAGCAGCGACACCGCTGTGCCAACGACCCAGGCCAGGCTCCAGTGCTTGACGATCTTCAGCACCTTGAGTGAGAAGGCCAGCAGGATGGCGACGACCACGGCGGAGGCAACGCTGGCTGCGCTCCCGTACTCGGCCGTAGACCAGCCGATGGAGGAGAGCCAGAGGGCTCCCCAGAGCACTGCAATGGCCGAGAGTGCAGAGTGCGTGCCGTGTCGATGACCGCCGGCTGCCAGGGAGACGGCCGCCGTGGCAGCCCGCCCGACTCCCGGCAACGAGTGCGCGATCGTTGCGCTGTGGTGGTCGGCATCGGGGAGGAGCGCCGCTCCAGCGCAGACGAGTGCACCAAGGGCGACACCGACGGGGCCGAGCGGGTAGAGGGCGAAGGTAGGGAGGGAAGCGGCGGTAGAGGTAATGGCAACCCAGGCTGCCGCTCCTGAGATTGCGTGGTGCGTGCCCATCATGGTGGTGCGTTACTTTCTGCAGTGCGCCGGGCACAGAGTTGCCCAGAGACGAAAGTTCAAGCTTCGCAGACCGGAGTGCCCTCTGGCGACAGGGGTGCAGGGATCAGGCGCGTTCGCGGTCGTCCAGCGACACGGTCACGGCATCCGCTCCCGGCAGTCGCTTCACGCGGATGCGTTCCACCAGGTTCATGTCCAGGAAGATCCCGGCAATGGTGCCGAGGTGATCTTTCCTGATAGCGATCCACTCGGAGAACGGCAGCTTCGCGCAGCGATCGCCGCCCCTGCTCGCCAAGGTCATGATCAGGCGCTCAAGCCCTCGCCAGTTCGGTCGTTCCTCGTAGGACTCCGGAACGACGGAGATGATGACGTAGTCGGGGTCGAGAAACTGAAGCTGCCCCAGAATCGTCAATTGGTCCGGTGAATAGGCATCCACCGGTTCCATCACCAATCGCGTCAACTCCATTGCTTCACCATAGGCGGGTGACTGTGGAGGCTCCTGTGAAGCGGATGGCAGGGAGCAGGGGGTGACCGGGGCTTTACCTGTATCCAGGTGAGAGGGAACACAGGGGGCTACGAGGCACAGGGATCACAGGATCCAGGGATCACAGGGATCACGGGGTGAAGCGATACCCCATGCCGGCTTCGGTCTGCAGGTATCGCGGCCGAGAAGGGTCTGCCTCGAGCTTCTTCCGCAACTGTGCGAGGTACAGCCGTAGGTATCCGCTGTCACCGGTGTGATGGGGACCCCACACCTCGGTGAGCAGCGCCTCGCGCGTCACCAGTCGGCCTGGACTCCGAAGCAGGGTCTCCAGGATGCGCCACTCCGTCGGGGTCAGCCGAACAGGGGTGCGCTCGCCGTCTACCTGTCGGGAGACGCTCTTAGCCGAGAGATCGACCGACACGTCTCCCATGGCGATGACGGGCTCCTCGTCGACCGTGACGACACGGCGGGTGAGCGCACGGATGCGTGCCAACAGTTCATCGATCGAGAATGGCTTGGTCACGTAGTCGTCGGCTCCCGCGTCGAGGGCTTCGACCTTGTCAGCTGAACCGGTGCGACCGGACACCACGAGCACGGGTACCTGTGACCACCCGCGCAACCCTTCGATGACCGCGATACCGTCAAGCTGTGGCATGCCGAGATCAAGCATGACCAGGTCTGGGTGGTGTTCAATTGCCGCGTCGAGCGCACCGACGCCATCCGCTGCCGTCAGGATCTCATACCCGCGCGCCCCCAGGGTGATGCGCAGCGCTCGCAGCAGTTGCGGATCGTCGTCTGCGATCAGGATCTTCACGATGTGGCTCCACGTTCTGGCTCTGCAGATGCCGCAGCATCCACCGCGGGCAGCGACACCACCATGGTGAGCCCGCCGCCGGGGGTGTCGTCGGCTTCGAGCGTACCGGCCATGCCGTCGATGAACCCCTTCGACAGGGCAAGTCCAAGGCCGAGTCCCGTGAGGTTGTCGGTATCGCCGAGGCGCTGGAACGGCACAAAGACCTCGTCGCGTCGCTCGGCACTGATACCCGGTCCGTGGTCGACAATGCGCAGCTGCACAGTGCCGGCGAACTGGCTGGCCGACACGCGTACCCGAATGCCCGGTGGCGAGAAGCGGATGGCGTTGGCCAGCACATTGACCAACACGCGTTCCAGCAGCCCGGCATCCGCTCGTACGAGGGGAATGTCCGGCGATACGTCGACATCCACCTCGTTCGGACCAAGACCGAGCTCATCGATGGCCGGAAGGATGAGGTCGATGAGGTCGACGTCGTCGAGGGTGACCGCTAGGGCACCAGCCTGCAGGCGGCTGACATCGAGGAGGTTGGTGACGAGGGCCGCCAGCGAGTCGAGACTCTCGGCTGCGGTGGTGAGCAACTCGTCGCGATCTGATCCGCTCAGCTCGACATCGCGGGCGCGCAGCCCGCTGACAGCGGCTGTTGCCGCGCTGAGTGGCCGACGCAGGTCGTGGCCGACGGCGGCCAGCAGCGCGCTGCGCACCCGATCGGCTTCTTCGAGCGGTCCGAGCTCCTGTGCAGACTTGGCCAGGTCGCTGTGCTCAAGTGCCGCGTCGATCTGCGTGGCGAGCACCGCGAGCAACCGTCGCTCAGAGGCGGCGAGGTCTGAACCGTGCAACTCAAGGGTGGCACGTGTGCCGACGGGCACGAGCGTGACATGGTCGTCAGGCGACGGCTCGCCATCGGCGTAGAGCACGGTGTCTCCGTCGAGGAGTCGCACTCCGTCGAGACTGAACGCCTCCCGCGTGCGTGTCACCAGCGCTTGGATGGCGTCCTGGCCGCGCAAAACGCTTCCGGCAGCCGTGGCCAGCAATTCCGACTCCGCGGCCGACCGGTGGGCGCTCCTGGCTCGCCGGGCAGCCTGGTCGACGACGTAGCTCACCAGCAGGGCATTCAGCAGGTACAGGGCAAGTGCGAGCAGGTGCAGGGGTTCTGCCACCGAAATCGTGTACAGGGGTTGCACGAAGAAGTAGTCGAGCGTGAGGCTCGACAAGAGCGCGGCGAACAGTGCCGGCCAGATGCCGCCGACCAGGGCGACGAGCACGACGAGCAACTGGTAGCTCAGCACATCCGACGTGATCGATGCGTCACTTCGGAATTGAACGAGCAGCCAGGTGGTGAGCGGCCCGCCGAGCAATGCCAGTGCGAATCCGAGGAACCGGCGCCTCGCAGAGAGCGCGCCGCCGAAGCGTGGCAGCCGGAACCCGCCGCCTGCCGCGGAGTGCGTGACGATGTGAACGTCGATGTCGCCGGATTCACGGATGATGGCGGTGCCGATGCCTGGCCCGGTGAGCGCCGCAGCGAACCTGCTGCGACGGCTGACACCGATGACCAGCTGGGTGGCATTCGCGGCGACGGCGAAGTCGACAAGTGCGCGAGGCACATCGTCTCCGATCACCTGGTGATATGTGCCGCCCAGGGTATCGACGAGGCGTCGCTGTTCCGCGAGCGCCCCTGGGTGCGCTTCGCGCAGGCCGTCGTGGCTCGTGACGTGGACAGCGAGCAGTTCGCCCCCAGACGAGCGCGCAGCGATGCGGGCGCCGCGGCGCAGCAGCGTCTCGCCTTCAGGCCCGCCGGTGAGCGCCACGACGACGCGTTCCCGTGCCGCCCAGGTGGCATTGATCCCGTGCTCAGCGCGATAGGTCGTGAGCGCGCTGTCCACCTCGTCGGCGAGCCACAGCAGCGCAAGTTCGCGGAGCGCTGTGAGATTTCCGAGCCGAAAGTAGTTGGACAGCGCCGCATCGATACGTTCAGCGGGGTAGACGTTGCCCTCCGCCAGGCGGTCTCGCAGCGACTGGGGCGCGAGGTCGATGACCTCGATCTGGTCGGCAGCCCGCAGGACGGCATCCGGAATGCTCTCGCGTTGCACCGCTCCGGTGATCTGCTGCACGACGTCGTTCAGTGAGTCGATGTGCTGGATATTCACGGTGGAGATGACATCGATCCCCGCGGCAAGCAGGGTGTCGACATCCTGCCAGCGTTTCTCATGCGGGGTGCCGGGGACATTGGTGTGTGCGAGTTCGTCGACGAGTGCGATTCCTGGCCGCCGGGCGAGCACGGCCGCCAGATCCAGCTCAGACAGGGTGACCCCTCGATACTCGACGGTGTGGCGCGGTATCACCTCGAGACCGTCAAGCAGCGCGGCCGTTGCGTGGCGTCCGTGGGTTTCCACGAATGCCACCACCACGTCTGCGCCGTCGTCACGCAGTCGTCTGCCCTCTTCGAGCATTGCGTATGTCTTGCCGACACCGGGGGCGGCGCCAAGGAGAACCCGAAGGCGCCCACGTTTCATGCGTTAGTGATCCATCTCTGCACGGGCCGGTTCAGCCGAAGCTCAGTCACGGCCCTCTGTCGCCGCCAACTACCACCCAACTGTAGTCATCCCAGCAGTAGTCATCCCAGGGTGCGCGGGGCCGCAGGCGTGAGGTCGAGCCGACGCAGCAGCTGTGCGTTGAGAGCGACGACCACAGTGGATGCCGACATGAGCAGTGCGCCGACGGCCATCGGCAACACGAAACCGATGGGAGCCAGCACGCCGGCCGCGAGCGGAACCGCGATCAGGTTGTAGCCGGCGGCCCACCAGAGGTTCTGCTTCATCTTGCGATACGTCGCGGTGGAGAGGTCGATGACCGACAGGACGGATGCCGGGTTGTCGCTGGCGAGGATGACGCCGGCCGACGCAATGGCGACATCCGTGCCAGCGCCAATGGCGATGCCAACGTCGGCCTTGGCGAGGGCAGGTGCGTCGTTGACGCCGTCGCCGACCATGGCGACCGAACGCCCTTCGTTCTGCAACTCGGTGACGCGCGCAGCCTTGTCTTCGGGGCGAACGCCGGCGTAGACCCTGTCAATGTTCAGCTCAGACCCGACGAACTGGGCCACGGCGTCGGCATCACCGGTGATCATGACAACCTCGATGCCGCGCTCGTGCAGGGCGGCGACCGCGTCGAATGACTCAGGGCGAACCAGATCGGTGAGTGCCAGCGAGCCGAGAAGCACGCCGTCCCTGACGACGTAGAGGATGGTTGCCCCGTCGGCCGCCCACCGTTGGGTGTCGGTCGGGGCGTCGATGCCGTCACGGGACAACAGGTGCGGGCCGCCGACGCTGACCGTGCGCCCGTCGACGGTGCCACTGACGCCGATCGCCGCAGAGGCTGAGAAATCGGTGGCGGCTCGCGCATTGAGCCCGCGTTCGGCTGCTGCCGTCACGATGGCGCGGGCAAGCGGATGCTCGCTGTCGGCTTCAACGCTGGCCGCCAGTCGAAGGAGTTCGTCCTCGGTCACGTCGGTGGCGTATAGCTTGCTGCCGGCAACAGCCGGACGCCCTGTGGTCAGTGTTCCGGTCTTGTCGAAGAGCACTGTTGTCACGGTGCGCATGCTTTCAAGGGCCAGGCGGTCCTTGATGAGGATGCCGGCGCTGGCCGCACGTTCGGTGGCGATGGAGACCACGAGGGGGATGGCCAGCCCGAGGGCGTGCGGGCACGCGATCACGAGCACGGTTATCGTGCGGACGACGGCGTCGTCCGGCTTGCCGATGGCGGTCCAGATGATGGCCGTGAGCACGGCGGAGCCGAGCGCGAACCAGAACAGCCACCCAGCTGCCTTGTCGGCCAGGCGCTGTGCGCGCGAACTCGATGCCTGCGCCTCAGCCACCAGCTTCTGGATGCCGGCCAGCGCCGTGTCGTCTCCGACGGCGCTGACCTGTACGCGCAGAGCATTGTCGGTTGCGACGGTTCCGGCCACCACGCGATCGCCAGGGCTTCTGCCCACCGCACGGGATTCGCCGGTGATCATGGATTCGTCGACGTCTGCCGTGCCCGTGAGCACGACGCCGTCGGCAGGGATACGGCCGCCGGGGCGCACGACAACGGTGTCGCCGACCTGCAGTTCAGCGGGAGAGATCTGTTCGATGTCGTCGCCCCTCACCCGTTCGGCGACATCCGGCAGCAGCGCGGCCAATGATTCCAGTGCGGTCGACGTCTGGGCGAGAGAACGCATTTCTATCCAGTGGCCCAGCAGCATGATGACGATCAGCAGCGCGAGCTCCCACCAGAAATCAAGCTGGTGATCGAGGATGCCGAGGCTGGCGCCCCACGACGCAAGGAACGCGACGGTGATGGCCAGGGCGATCAGGAGCATCATCCCCGGTGCGCGTGCACGCAGTTCACTCACGGCACCGGTGAGGAATGGCCGGCCGCCCCACACGTACATCACGGTGCCGAGAAGGGGGGAGATGATGCCGAGTCCTTGCGGCACCGAGTACCCGAAGAGCATCGCGAACATGGGGCTGAACGCCACAACGGGGATCGCGATGACCAGCATGATCCAGAACAACCGTCGGAACTGCGCAACGTGGTCGGCGTGGCCACCGTGGCCAGCGTGGCCAGCTATGTTGTGGCCGGCCATATCGTGCCCAGTCATGTCGTGCCCGGCCATGTCGTGCCCAGCCATGCTGCCGTGTTCGTGGGGGCTGCCGTGGTTCAGCGGGCTCCCGCCATTCTGAACGGATGACACGGTGCCACTCTCTGGCGCGACCTTGTCGTGCAGCGCACGGTTTTCGCGGGGGCTGCCGTTGTCGGGCAACGGGGACTCGTGCTCATCGGCAGGCGTCATGCCTACCACGGTAACCCGCAGGCGAGTGTGCTGGCCATCCCCGACCGGGCTCGCGCCGCTGTCGCCGTCGGGATTGCCAGCCCGCCGTCAGAAATGCCAGCCCGTCGCCAGGATTGCCAGCCCCGTCAGAAATGCCAGCCCCGTCCGAAATGTCAGTGGAGCGCGACAGAATAGAACGGTGCATATCCTGGCCAGCCGAAGCGATGGCGTCATCCTCGTCACCGAACTCGACGAGACGGGTGCACCCGTCTCGCCCGCACACGAACTGGCCAGTGCCGACTTCCCGTCGTATGTCAGGGAGCGGGAGACCGCGTCAACGCGCTGGGTGTGGGATGACACCGCCGTCTGGTATCCGCAGCTGCTCCGTGCCGGCATCAGGGTGGGCCGGTGCCACGACCTGCGTCTCAGCCATGTGATCCTGTGCAATTCGGCCTTCACCGCAGACAGCGAACTGGCGACTGGCGCTCCGCACCGATGGGACGACGGGGTCGCGGCCTCCGCTCCGAGCGCGGAGGCAGGGGCGACGCTGTTCGATTTTGTGTCCGTTGCCCCGACGTCGGGCACGGGGAGCGACGATGATCGCGCCGAGTACAAGCGTCAGCTTCGCGCACTGGCTGCGTCGACAGAGAGCGGGAAGCTACGCCTGCTCCTCGCCGCAGAGTCTGCGGGGGCATTGATCGCCGCAGAGATGCAGTTCGCCGGGTTGCCGTGGCGCACCGATGTCCACGAGGCGCTGCTCGCTGCCGAGCTCGGTCCGCGGGTGCCGTATGGCACGCGCCCTGCTCGACTTGAGGAGTTAGCCGGGCGCATCCGTGTTCTGCTTGAAGACGCGACGCTCAACCCCGATTCGCAGGCCGACCTGTTGCGCGCGCTCAAGCGCGTTGGCCTGCCGGTGCGTTCGACGAGGGCCTGGGAGCTGAAGGAGCACTCGCATCCTGCGCTCGTTCCCCTGATGGAATACAAGAAACTATCCCGGCTGCTCACCGCCAACGGCTGGTACTGGATGGACACCTGGATCGCCGACGGCCGATTCCGCCCCGACTACCTGCCGGGCGGCGTTGTCACAGGTCGATGGGCTGCCAGGGGTGGCGGCGCCCTCCAGCTGCCCAAGCAGGTGCGCGGTGCCGTGCGCGCCGACGAGGGGTGGAAGCTGGTCGTCGCCGACGCGTCGCAGCTCGAGCCTCGAATCCTGGCGGCTCTCTCCACCGACCTGGCCATGGCCGATGCCGGTCGGGGCACCGATCTCTACGCCGGCATTGTCGCCAGCGGTGTCGTCGAGACCCGTGAGCACGCCAAGGTGGCGATGCTCGGTGCCATGTACGGTGCGACGACGGGAGAGAGCGGTCGGTTGCTTCCGAAGCTGGCGCGCGCGTACCCGCGGGCGCTCGAGCTGACCGAAGCTGCAGCACGGGCCGGTGAACGCGGGGGAGTCGTGACAACGCGGCTCGGCCGCTCGTCACCCCGCCCCAGCGAGGAGTGGTTCGAGACGCAGGCCAATGCCTATTCACCGGATGCGTCCAGCGCCGATGAGAAAGTGGCTCGCAGTCGCGCACGTGACTGGGGTCGCTTCACCCGCAACTTTGTCGTGCAGGGCAGCGCCGCAGAATGGGCGCTCTGCTGGATGGCTGAGGTGCGGAAGGCCCTGCAGGCGCTTGATGTTGCTGAGACTGCTGAGACTGCTGAGGCTCGTGAGTCTCCTGAGACCAGCGAGGGTGCATCTCCGTTCCAGTCGGCCCCGCACCTCGTGTTCTTCCTCCACGACGAAGTCATGGTTCATGCCCCTGCGGAACTCGCCCCGACGGTGGAGCGCATCATCATCGATGCCGCCACCGCTGCCGGGCGCCTGCTTTTCGGTGAGTTCCCGGTAGATTTCCTGCTGACCGTTGCCACGGTCGACAGCTATGCAGACGCGAAATGAGAGAGATATGCCAGACGCACTGCCCGATGCACTGCCCGACGCGCTGCCCAATACGCTGACGCCCCACGAGGACACTCGCAGGTCGCCCGCAGCAGAGCAGCTCGATGCGATCAGGGCCCAGCGGGTCGAGACGGCGCTGTCACCGCACGGCGTTCTCGCCCTCGTGACCACGCAATGGATCACGGGCGACCCGGCGGTCGCTGTGCCCGTCTGGGGTGTGCCTGGCCTGTGGTCGCCCCTGCCAGACGGCGTCTCAGGGCTGCGCCTGAGTGCGAGCGCCAACGACGGCATCAGGGTCGATGGTGACGTTGTCGACGGAACGGTGATTCTCGCGGGCATCGACGCGATTGCGCCCTCTGCCATCTCGTTCTCTGACACGCTGTCCGGCACGGTCATCGTGAACGAGTTCGGCGAGAACGCGCTGCGCGTCTGGAACGCGGCGTCCGACGCCATCCGCGACTTCGGCTCGATCGAGGCCTTCCCGTACAACCCCGACTGGGTGATCGAGGCGAGTTTCACGCCGATCGATGGCGGGGGAGAAGTGAGCGTCGCCCACCTGGCCGACGGCGGCAAGACCCGCCAGAAATCGCTGCCTGGCGTCATCCGCTTCGACAAGGATGGCCAGTCACATGAGCTTGCAGCCTTCACGGACGGGCCCACACTGCTGCTGGTCTTCGGCGATGCGACGAACGGTGTCAGCACCTACAGCGTGGGGCGCTTTCTTCGCGTGACACCGTCAGATGACGGCACCATCACGCTGGACTTCAACCGCGCGTATCTTCCGCCGTGTGCCTTCAGCTACAGCTTCAACTGCCCGATCCCGCCGCCCCAGAACAGGTTCAGCCTGGCGATCAATGCTGGTGAGCGGAACGTGCTGAACTCACGGGGTGAGCCGCTGCACTGATGGTGTGTCCTGCGGCTGCGGGGCGTCGACCGCGTTTGGGCCGAGTGGAGCTCAACGGCCGTTGGAATGATCCAGGCCCCGTGGTGTCGATCAGCGATTCAGCCTGTGCCAGCCAGTCAAGGGCTGCCGCAGCAATGGTCACCGTTCCGGCGGCGGCGAGAAGCACCTGTCCGGAGGGATCGCCGCTCTCCGGCGCAGCCTGCGCGGCAGGGGTGGCGGTCCAGAACGCGCGGTACTCGGCGATCAGGGATGCAGGATTGTTTCCGGGAAGGGACGACGACAGCAGCACGCGGTCGATCATGTCATCCCAAGCGTCGCCGGCCGCGCTGGTCGTGCTCGTCGTGCTCGTCAACCAGGCTGCGGCCTCTGCGCGCCCACGGTCGGTCAGCTCATAGAGCGGCAGGCCATCGATGGTGAGGCCGGCCGAACGCACAGCGCCCTGGTCGATGGCGCGTTCGAGCGTGGAATAAATCTGTCCGACGTTGATCGCCCTGCGATGTGCGGTGCGCGACTGGATCTCACCGTGGAGCTGGAATCCGTACGCCGGGCCGATCGTGAGAATCGCGAGCAACATGCTGCGTACCGACACCGTGCCTCCGAACTCGTACTGCGAGCGACCCTGACAGCTAAAACCATACCCACTACACAATTGATTTCCGGCTCCCACACCGAACGGGTGCCGCCGGGGTTCAGACGGCGCTGTCCTGCAGCAGCCCCTTGAGGAGGCCAACCTGGCGCACTCGTTCCCCGGGGGCCGGCGACACCGTCGCAACGTTCAGCCCGGTCACCCCGGCGGACGCGAAGGCGGCCAGCCGCGCCGCAACCTCAGCTTCGGTACCGATCAACGAGATAGCCCGCACCAATTCGTCTGGCACGACCGCAGCCGCTTCGATCTTCTGGCCGGCCAGGTACAGATCCTGGATCTGTTCGGCCTCCGCCTCATAACCGTATGAGCGCACGAGGTCGTTATAGAAGTTCGCGCCCCTGGCTCCCATGCCACCGATGTACAGCGCGAGGTGCGGCTTGACGGCCGCAAGGTACTTCTCGGCGTCAGCACCAATGGCCAGTGCGGGTGTCGCGTAGACCTCGAGCGGGCCGAGCGCGCTGTCACGACGACTCGCCCCGCGGGCGAGCGAATCACCCCACACTGAAGCCGCCTTCTCCGGGTGGAAGAAGATGGGCTGCCATCCCTCGGCAATTTCAGCAGCCTGGGCGACGCTCCGCGGGCCGAGTGCCGCAATCACGATCGGAATCCGGTCACGCACCGGGTGATTGACGAGCTTCAGCGGCTTTCCGAGGCCGGTGCCCTGGTTAGCTGGGAGCGGGATTGCGTAGTGCGCGCCCTGGTACTCGAGCTTGTCCCTGCGCCAGACCATCCGGCAGATGTCGACGATTTCCTTGATGCGCGCGACGGGCGCGTCATAGGGAACGCCGTGAAACCCCTCGATGACCTGCGGGCCAGAGGCGCCGATGCCCAGGATGAAGCGGCCATCCGACACGTAATCGAGTCCGGCGGCCGTCATCGCCGTGAGCGTCGGTGTGCGGGTATAGATCTGCAGGATGCCAGACGCCAGGCTGATCGTCTGCGTCTGCGCCGCAATGAACCCGAGCTGGCTGACCGCATCGAACGAATAGGCCTCTGGCACCGAGATCACGTCGAGGCCTGCCTGCTCGAGTTCCCTGACCTCTGCGACGGCCTCGCGGAATCCGTCGGCGTAGTTGATTGCCATTCCGATGCGCATGATTCTCCTGTGAATTGCTTGTCGTCCACACAGTCTTGCGTATGGAACGGCGTAACGCTCCCACGAGTGCGACGCGCGGCAGGGTGTTGTGTATTCCGACACGCCTGCGGCATAATTCACGTACGGCAGCAATGTCGTCTATTTTCTAATTTCATACGCACGCCGCGCATCAGTCGGTTCAGAGGTCGTTGGGGAAGACGCACCTCACTGAACGGAGAAAAGGATGACGGCAACAGAAACCCGTCAGGCACCTGCTGCACGGGGAGTACTTTATGTGCACTCTTCGCCTCGAGCGCTGTGTCCCCATATCGAGTGGGCGGCCGGTACCGCCCTTGGCGAAGCGGTGAACTTTGACTGGGCTGAACAGCCCGTCTTGAAGGGTGCCCAGAGGGCCGAATTCTATTGGGAGGGCGCGCGAGGAACCGGCGCTGTCCTGGCATCCGCTCTTCGTGGCTGGGAGCACTTGCGCTTCGAGGTGACGGAAGACGCCGGTCTCGGCACCGATGGCGGTCGCTGGCTGCATACGCCTGACCTCGGAGTCTTCTACGCCCAGACCGACACCGTCGGCAATGTGGTCATTCCAGAGGATCGGGTGAGGTACGCGATGGAGGTCGCCGGCGCGAATGCCGTCGAGCTGCACCGCGAGCTGCGACTGGCCCTCGGCCAGGCATGGGACGACGAACTCGAACCATTCCGCCATGCCAGTGACATGAGTGCTGTCGTCTGGCTGCACAAGGTCGGATAGAGCACGCACACACCTGCGGAGGGATGTGGCGCCGGGCGCGCTGGTCGGTGACATACCCGATCGACGCGAGAGCGAAACATCCTGCTGCATACACGAGACCCCGACCGGTTGCCCGGTCGGGGTCTCGTGCGTGGTGCGAGTGTTCGCTAGACGCTGCGGAACGCGACGACGGCGTTGTGCCCGCCGAAGCCGAACGAGTTGCTGATAGCCAACAGGTCGCCGGCCGGCAGCGCGCGCGGCGATGTGACAACGTCGAGCGGGATAGCAGGATCCTGCTGCGTGAGGTTGATCGTCGGGGGAGCGAGACGCTCTTTCAACGCCATGACGGTGAAGAGCGCTTCGATCGCGCCGGCGCCACCTAGCAGGTGACCAGTGGATGCCTTCGTTGCCGAGACGGGGATGCCGTCGAGCAGATCGCCGAAGACACGACGCAGTGCGTTGTACTCCGCGATGTCACCCACCGGTGTTGACGTTGCGTGAGCGTTGATGTGTGCGACGTCGGCCAGGCTGGCGCCGGCGTTCTGGATGGTCTCGATCATGGCGCGAGCTGCGGCAGAACCCTCAGGGTCCGGAGCCGTGATGTGGTACGCGTCGCTGGTGACCGAACCGCCAAGGAGCTCGGCGTAGATCTTCGCGCCGCGGGCCTTGGCGTGCTCCTCTGTCTCGACGACAAGTGCCGCGGCACCCTCACCGAGAACGAAGCCGTCGCGGGTCACGTCGTAGGGACGTGATGCCGTTGCCGGGTCGTCGTTGCGCTTCGACAGCGCCTGCATGGCGGCGAAGGACGCGATGGGCAGCGGGTGGATCGCTGCCTCAGAGCCACCGGCGATGATGACATCGGCCAGGCCGGCCTGCAGGTGGTTGTAGGCGTTGACGAGTGCTTCGGTGCTTGACGCGCAGGCAGAAACGACGGTACGGATGCCGGCACGAGCGTGCAGGTCCATTCCGATTGCGGCTCCTGGACCGTTCGGCATCAGCATGGGCACGGTCATGGGCAGTACTCGGCGGGGTCCGCGTTCGCGCAGAGTGTCCCACGCGTCGAGCAGCGTCCACACGCCACCGATACCGGTGGACCAGTCAACGGCGAGGCGCTCTGGCTCAACCTCAGGGGAGCCGGCATCTGCCCAGGCTTCACGCCCGGCGATCAGGGCGAACTGGCTCGACGGGTCGAGACGCTTGGTCTCGAATCGCTCAAGGACGCTCGACGGCGACACCTTGGCCTGCGCGGCAAAAGTAATGGGGAGCTGGGTCTCGGCGACCCAGGCTTGTTCAAGCGTGCTGGCACCCGACTCGCCGGCCAGGAGGGCCGACCAGGTGGACGAAGCATCTCCGCCGAGAGGCGAAGTCGCACCGATACCGGTGATCACGATTTTCTTGGTCATAACGTCAACTCTCGTGGAGGGGAAAAGCGAGGGGGCATGCCACAACGGGCAGGCCGACCGACCAGAGTCGCCCGACCTGCCCGACTGGTGTGCTTAGCCCTGGGCCTTGACGATGAACTCGACAGCGTCGCCGACGGTCTTGAGGTTCTTTACCTCTTCGTCGGGGATCTTGACGTCGAACTTCTCTTCTGCGTTGACGACAATGGTCATCATCGAGATGGAGTCGATGTCGAGGTCGTCGGTGAACGACTTGCCCAGCTCAACCGTGTCGGTCGCGATGCCAGTCTCGTCGTTGATGAGCTCGGCCAGGCCGGCAAGAACTTCTTCGGTGGACAATGCCATTGTTTTCTCCTTGGGGGTGTCTCGTTTGACCGAGACTTAGTTTAGGGGTGAGTGGGTGAGACTAGGGCAGAACCACGACCTGCGCGCCGAATACCAGTCCGGCGCCGAAGCCGATCTGGAGCGCGAGGCCGCCGCTCAACTCCGGGTGCTCCTCGAGCAACCGGTGTGTGGCTAGGGGGATCGACGCGGCAGATGTGTTGCCGGTCGTGGCGATGTCACGGGCAATGACGACGGATTCCGGCAGCTTCAACTGCTTGGCGAATTCGTCGATGATGCGCATGTTCGCCTGGTGGGGGATGAACGCGGCGAGCTGGTCGCCCGTGATGCCGGCGGCATCGAGCGCCTGCTTGGCAACCTTGGCCATGTCCCAGACCGCCCAGCGGAAGACCGTCTGGCCCTCCTGGCGGAGCGTCGGCCACGGTGCGTCACCGCGGCGGTACTCCTGCAGCGTGTGGTTCATGCCGACGGCATCCGCTTTGGAACCGTCTGAGCCCCAGATTGTCGCCGAGATGCCGGGGAACTCGCTCGGGCCGATGACCACAGCTCCTGCGCCGTCGCCCAGCAGGAACGAGATGGAGCGATCGGTCGGGTCGACGACGTCTGACAGCTTCTCAGCGCCGATGACGAGTGCGTAGTGGGCGGCACCGGCGCGGATCAGGGCATCAGCCTGCGCGATGGCGTAGCTGTACCCGGCGCAAGCCGCGTTGACGTCGTAGGCGGCGGCCGGGTTTGCTCCAACGCGGTCGGCAACGACGGCAGCCATGGACGGCGTCTGCTGGATGTTGCTGATCGTGGCGATGATGACGGCGTCAATGAGCTCTGGGGAGATGCCTGAGCGTTCGATGGCTTCGCGAGCGGCATCCGTTGCGAGGTCGACGGCCTGCAGGTCTGCGCTCGCCCTCGTGCGGGAGATGATGCCGGTGCGCTGCTGAATCCACTCGTCTGAAGAGTTGATGGGCTCGATCAGATCGTTGTTCGTGACGTCCAGGTCGCCGCGTGCTGCACCAACGGAAAGGATGCGGGTGAACTGCGCGCCGTGCGACTGCTGGAGGGTTGGCTTGATCATTCTGTTCTTTCGGTAGGACTCAGGAGGCCTGGTTGATGAGCTCGAACGCGGCGGGCAGGTCGTCTGGTGACTTGATCGCGACGCTCGGCACGCCCCTGAGGGCACGTTTTGCGAGTCCGACGAGGGCGCCGGCTGGCGCAACCTCGATGATTCCGGTGACACCGGCGTCCGTGAAGGACTCCATGCACAGGTCCCACCGTACCGGGGACGACACCTGGCCGACCAAAAGATCGACGAACTGCGCGCCGCTGGTGACGCGTGAGCCATCCTTATTGGTCCAGATGGGAAGGGTGGGGTCTGCCGGTGCCAACGATGCCGCGACGGCGGAGAGGTGTTCGACGGCAGGAGTCATATACCGGGTGTGGAATGCGCCGGCGACCTGAAGCGGGATGACGCGGGACTTGGCCGGCGGGTTCTCCGCGAGGGACGCCAGGGCGTCCAACGCGCCAGCAACGACGATCTGGCCGCCGCCGTTGAAGTTGGCGGGCTCGAGGCCGAGTTCCTGCAGGCGGGCGAGCAGCTCTGCCTCGTCTCCGCCGAGCACGGCGCTCATGCCGGTGGGCGTTGCAGCCGCGGCCGCAGCCATGGCGCTGCCGCGCTCCTTCACGAAGCGAACCGCGTCGGCGCTGCTCAGGATGCCAGCGCCGGCAGCCGCCGTGATCTCACCAACGGAGTGCCCGGCGATACCGCCGATCTTCTCCTTGCGGCCGTCGGCGAAAAGCGCCTTGAGCGTCAGCAGTCCTGCTGCAACGATCAGCGGCTGTGCGATCGCGGTGTCCCTGATGGTGTCTGCGTCGCTGGTCGTGCCGTGAGCCACGAGATCGAGCTCGACGGCGTCTGAGATCTCACGCAACTCCTGCGCGAACGCGGGGTCGGCCAACCATGGCTCAAGAAATCCGGGGGTTTGCGAGCCCTGTCCAGGGCAGACGACAACAATCACGTTTCTAGTTTCCCAATCTCACATCGGCGGGGTGTGTCGAAGAAGTACTAAGTATTCCCGAAACGTTTGGTGGATTCGTTACACGGGCTGACTCAACGACGTCGAGAGCCGTCGTGGTCGCTGATCGAACCGATGATGAGCGCGGCCTGCAGAATCAACGCTTCCCTGGCTCCTGTTGCGTCGTAGCCGATGACTTCGGAGACGCGCTTGAGCCGGTAGCGCACGGTGTTCGGGTGCACAAACAGTTCGCGCGCCGTCGCCTCAAGCGACCGGCCGTTGTCGAGATAGCACCACAGCGTGGTGAGCAGCTCTGTCGAGTGTGCCTGCAGCGGCCGATAGACGCGATGGATGAGGGTGGCGCGAGCGAGAGGATCGCCGGCCAGTGCGCGTTCAGGCAGCAGATCGTCGGCCTGAACGGGCCTGGGAGCGTTTCGCCAGGCGCGCGCAACGGCGAAGCCGGCGAGGGCAGCCTTGGCGCTCTTGGAGGCGTCAACCAGGTTCGGCACCTCGTGTCCGAGTACGAGGTGGCCAGGGCCGAAGCTCTCTTCCAGCTGCACGGCGATTTCCATGAAGCTGAGCTGCGGGGCAGTGCCCGTGGCGTCGTCGCCCTCCGCTGGGGTGGGGTGGGCGCGACCAATGACCAGAACGAGCCTGTTTCCCTGCACTCCGATCAGGACATCCGCTGCCATGTGCCTGGCTGCGCGCCTGAGGTGGTCGACGTCGAGCATCTTCGGCGTCGTGCCGACGAGTACGCAGACTTCGCCGTGGCCGTGCCAGCCGAGGGCAGCAATGCGGCTCGGCAGCTCGTCGTCATATTCGCCGCTGAGGATGGAGTCGACGACGAGGGCTTCGAGCCTGGCGTCCCAGAGACCGCGAGCTTCGGCGGCCCTGGCGTAGACATCCGCTGCGCCGAAGGCGATTTCACGCGAGTAGAGCAGGATCGCTTCGCGGAGTGATTCGCTGCCGTCCTTGACGCGTTCCTCGACGACTTCAACCGTGATCCGGATGAGCTGCAGCGTCTGCTGCAGGCTGACAGATCGGAGCAGCTCGCGCGGAGCGGCCCCGAACACGTCAGCCGCGATCCAGGGTGTCGAGGTGGGGTCGTCGAACCAGGAGATGAACGACGTGATGCCGGCTTGCGCGACGAGGCCGACGGCGGACCGCCGCCCTGGTGGCATATCGCCATACCAGGGCAGCGTGTCCTCGAGGCGCTTGAGAGTCGCCGTGGAGAGCTCGCCTGAAATCGTTCGAAGCCAGGCGAGCGTCTGCTCTTTCGTTCTGGGCGCCGGTGCCACGGTGTGGTTAGCTTTCGCCCCCGGCAGAGCCGGTGGTTCCAGCGCTCACGTCGTGCAGACGGTACTTCTCGATCGCTGCACTGACCAGGCTGCGATCAACCTTGCCCTGACGGGCGAGCAGCTGGAGCGTGCGAACGACCATGGAAGGGCCGTCGATCTTGAAGTAGCGACGAGCAGCTGCGCGGGTGTCAGAGAAACCGAAGTCGTCAGCACCGAGCGTTGCGAACTCGCCGGGAACAAACTGGCGAATCTGGTCAGGCACGGCGTGCATGTGGTCGGAAACAGCCACGAACGGTCCCTCTGCGCCGGCAAGCTTTGCCGTCACGTACGGGACGTGCTCCTCGTCTTCCGGGTAGAGGAAGTTGTGCTCTTCTGCCGCAAGGCCGTCACGACGCAGCTCAGTCCAGGAGGTGACGGACCAAACGTCAGCCGATACGCCCCAGTCGGCAGCGAGAAGCTGCTGGGCTTCAAGCGCCCACTGCACACCGACACCGGATGCCAGCAGCTGGGCCTTCGGGCCGGCAACGGTCGACCGGTTCAGCTGGTGGATGCCGCGAACGATGCCATCGACGTCAACGCCTTCCGGCTGGGCCGGCTGCACGTACGGCTCGTTGTAGAGAGTGATGTAGTACATGACGTTCGGATCCGTGTGGGTTCCGCCGTACATGCGGTCGAGGCCTGAGCGCATGATGTGCCCGATCTCGTAACCGTATGCCGGGTCGTACGACACGATCGCCGGGTTGGTCGAAGCCAGCAGGTGCGAGTGGCCGTCTGCGTGCTGCAGGCCTTCACCGGTCAGCGTGGTGCGGCCGGCCGTTGCTCCCATGATGAACCCACGGGCCATCTGGTCGCCGGCAGCCCACATGGCGTCGCCGGTGCGCTGGAAACCGAACATCGAGTAGAACACGTAGATCGGGATGAGCGGCTCACCCTGGGTGGAATACGTGGTTCCCATGTTCGTGAACGCGGCCATGGCGCCGGCTTCGTTGATGCCGACGTGGTCGATCTGGCCCTGCGGGCTCTCCTTGTACGCCAGCAGGAGCTCGCGGTCGACGGAGGTGTAGTTCTGCCCATTCGGGTTGTAGATCTTGGCGTTCGGGAAGAACGCGTCGATGCCGAAGGTGCGGGCCTCGTCCGGGATGATCGGAACGATGCGGTTGCCGAAGTCCTTTGACCGCAACAGGTCCTTGAGCAGACGCACGAATGCCATGGTGGTGGCAATCTCCTGCGAGCCGGAGCCCTTCTTCGAGATCGCGTACGTGGAGTCGTCAGGCAGGTTGAGCTGCGTGTACTTGGCGCGACGCTCCGGCACGTAGCCGCCGAGTTCGCGGCGACGCTCGTGCATGTACTGGATGGCCGGGTCCGAATCGCCTGGCGTGTAGTACGGCGGCAGGTACGGGTTTTCCTCGAGCTGGGCATCCGTGATCGGCACGTGCATGCTGTCTCGGAACGTCTTGAGGTTGTCGAGCGTCATCTTCTTCATCTGGTGGGTCGCGTTGCGGCCCTCGAAGCTCGGTCCGAGGCCGTAGCCCTTGACGGTCTTCGCCAGGATGACGGTCGGCTGGCCCTTGTGCTCAGATGCGGCCTTGAATGCTGCGTACACCTTGCGGTAGTCGTGGCCACCGCGCTTGAGGTTCCAGATCTCGTCGTCGGTGTATCCGTCGACGAGCTGAAGGGCGCGCGGGTCGCGGCCGAAGAAGTTCTCGCGCACGTATGCGCCGCTCTCAGCCTTGTAGGTCTGGTAGTCGCCATCCGGTGTGACGTTCATCAGGTTCAGCAGTGCACCGTCGGTGTCGGCCTTGAGCAGGTCGTCCCACTCGCGACCCCAGACAACCTTGATGACGTTCCAGCCGGCACCGCGGAAGAAGCTCTCGAGCTCCTGGATGATCTTGCCGTTACCGCGCACAGGGCCGTCGAGGCGCTGCAGGTTGCAGTTGATGACGAAGTTGAGGTTGTCGAGGCCTTCGTTGGCAGCGACCTGGAGCTGGCCGCGGCTTTCAACCTCGTCCATCTCACCGTCGCCAAGGAACGCCCAGACCTGCTGGTCGCTGGCGTCCTTGATGCCACGGTTCGTCAGGTAGCGGTTGGCCTGTGCCTGGTAGATCGCGTTGATCGGGCCAAGGCCCATCGACACCGTCGGGAACTGCCAGAACTCCGGCATGAGGCGAGGGTGCGGGTACGAGGAGAGTCCTCCGCCTGCGTGGGACTTCTCCTGGCGGAAGCCGTCGAGCTGGTCGGTGCTGAGGCGTCCTTCGAGGAAGGCGCGAGCGTAGGTTCCGGGGGAGGCGTGGCCCTGGACGAAGACCTGGTCACCACCACCTGGGTGGTTCTGGCCGCGGAAGAAGTGGTTGAAGCCGACTTCATAGAGCGCGGCTGACGAGGCGTAGGTCGAGATGTGCCCACCGACGGCGATGCCGGGGCGCTGGGCGCGGTGCACCAGAACGGCTGCGTTCCAGCGGATCCACGCGCGGTAGCGACGTTCAACTTCTTCATCACCGGGGAACTCTGGCTCGTTCTCTGCGGCGATGGTGTTGATGTAGTCCGTGGTCGGAACCATCGGAACACCGAGGTGAAGTTCCTTGGAGCGCTTCAGCAGGCTGAGCATGATCTCCCGACCACGCTGGTGTCCCTCGGCGGCAACAAGCGAATCCAGTGACTCCGACCATTCGGCGGTTTCTTCTGGATCTGTGTCGATGTTATTCATCGAGTACGGGTCCTGGTCGTTGACAGTCACACTCGACCTCTCTCTGTTGGGCTGACCGTGGGATGAGCAGATCAAGCCTGATTATTCGTGCCGGAGACAAAAACGGGTCGGATTACGACCATTGGCACCGACCCCAGCCTAGTGAGTAAGTAATGGGTCTGCATGCGCCCCGCCCCGCCGTGGCGACCACGGCTGGTTGTGCGGATTCTTGGTTCCTGCAGGCAGCAGGGCTAGAGTGGCTCACCGTGCTCAGGCTAGGTATTGCGGCACGGAAAGGACATGCACCATGGCTTTGGAGAATGACACCCAGGCGCCTGATTTCGCTCTCATCAATCAATTCGGTGAGACGATCCAGCTCAGCCAGTTCAGGGGTGAGAAGTCAGTTGCTCTTGTTTTCTTCCCTCTCGCTTTCTCGGGAATCTGCAGCAGCGAGCTGTGTGAATTGCGCGATAACCTCGCCCTCTTCGCCGACAGCAACGTTGAACTGATCGGCATCTCTGTGGACTCTCGTCACGCGCTGCGTGCCTGGGGCGAGCAGGAAGGCTACGGCTTCAACCTCGTCTCCGACTTCTGGCCGCACGGCTCTGTCGCGAAGGAATACGGCGTGTTTCTCGACGTCAAGGGATTCGCAAATCGCGCGACGTTCCTCATCGACAGCTGCGGCATCATCCGTGCAAGCTTCATCACCGCCCCAGGTGAACCGCGTGCGATCGAGGCCTACCGGGCTGCGCTCTCGGAGTTGCAGCCGGCCTAGCGCTGCAGCCGGCCTAGCGCTGCAGCCGGCCTAGCGGTCTGCTCTCGGCCAGCTCGACGCGGCATGCGACGCGCCCGGGCGGAGCAAACCAGCCCCTCGATTTCTGACTCCGGCGCTGGTTTCTGTATGATGTGAAACGACCTGATTCGCGGTAACGCGTTCGTCGGGGCCTTTAGCTCAGCTGGTAGAGCGCCACGTTTACACCGTGGATGTCATCGGTTCGATCCCGGTAGGGCCCACAGTGAAAACCCCCGAGAAATCGGGGGTTTTTCTTGTTTCGGGGGTTGCTTTGTGAGTCAAGAATGGGCTTGAGGGGTTGGGTGAACCCAACTTGACCTAGGCGTAAATCAATCTTGAACAGTCGACTGACTAGAAATACTTGTGCCGAAAGTTGGCCCAGTGCTCTGCAATAGTGGCTGTCGTGAAGACGATGAGAAACAGCATGGGATATCTGGCGCTCTTCTCAGTCGCTAGCGTAGCGCTTTGGATACCGATCGTTATGTGGTTCGCGTCACCGAACCGAAATGTGTACCTTGGCGGCGCCCCTGTTCAACTCCTTCTCATCGTCACGGTTCTGATCCAGCTCGCAGCGATCTTCCTCGGCGTCTGTTTCCTCGTGACCCCATCGACATGGTACGAGGAGAGCGCACGCAGGGTGTCTCATGTTGCCGGTTGGATCGGCTATGGGGCCGGGGTGATTTGGGCATGGTGGACATCAACGTCAATGCTTGGGGACGCTGGCGGAAAGCAGATCGGTCTCGTTGTTCTCTGCGCGCTCTACCTGATTCCGGCGCTTATTCCAATTTCTAAGTCCAAGGCGAGGACTGGTTTCGGAATTGTCGCCGCTGCGATCACACTGATTGCAACCGGTGTCTTGACGACTGAACAGTTGTCGCCGATATTGATCGCCCCGGCGACTGTATATGTCGTCACGGTCCTACTCAGTGGTGTTTTTGCGGAAAGCGCTGAACAGTAGTCAGCGATGGCGGATCCTCGCTCGAGGTGTGGTTTTTGCGTCACCCCGCGGTACGGCCACGCGACGACGTCCTTCAGTAGTTAAACAATGGAACGGATGGCGTAATCGGGGGAATGCGCCATCCGTTCCGCGTGGTTGTTCGGGTCAACCACGACTCTCGAATGAGAGATCGTGAGATATTCTCGCGTCGTTCCAGACCCGTCGCGAGCCGCAACTTTAGGGGTGATCTCGTCGTCTACCCCTGCGGCGCGAGACGACTAGCTTCTGGGTGCTGGCACCCCAGTGGCGTATCCTCTGCCCGTGTCACTTAACGCCTCTGCCGCTTCTGCCCCCAGTGGCCCATCCCACGCCGCACGCGCTGACGTGATCGCTCGCCGATCCGTCCGGCACCGTCGCAGTGTGGTCGGAGCCGCCGCCCTGGCCGTCGTGGCACTGGGCCTTCTCGTGCACGTCGCGACCGACGGGCCACTGGGCGATTTCGTCGCAGACGCCCTCTATGCCGTGTGCGCTTACCTGGCGCTGGCATTCGCCGTCCCGCGGGCGCGACCACGACGTGTTGCGCTGATCGCCTGGGTAACGTGCGTGGCGATCGAGCTGTTCCAGCTCACCGGGGTGCCCGCTGCGTTATCGGGCTTCACGCCGTTCCGGCTCCTGCTCGGCACGACGTTCAGCGCGCTCGACCTGGTTGCCTATTCGCTTGGTGTGCTCGTGGTGCTCGGCTGTGACAGCGGAGTGCGTAGCCTGTGGCTGGCGCGTCACCGTGACAAGGGCAATTGAGCCGAGCACAACCAGCATGCCGATGACTTGCGTCGGTGCGAGGGTTTCATTCACGACCAGCCACCCAAGCAGCACCGCAACGACCGGGCTCAGGAGCACGAGCATGGCCGGGATTTTCGTGGGAAGGCGCGCGATGCCGCGAAACCACACGACATACGCGAAAGCGGTACCGACCAGTGCCAAGTAGGCGTACCCCGCGAGATTCACCGGGGTCAGCGGCGTGCTCGGGAATCCCTCCAGTAGCCACAGCAGCGGCACGAGGGTCAGGCCGCCGGCGATGAGCTGCCAGGCCGTGGTCGCCAGCGGCGGGGCCGGTTGGCCCCACTTCTTCGTGAGCACGATTCCGGATGCCATGGAGAGCGTGCCCAAGGCGGCCGCCAGCAACCCGACGGAGTCAAGCCTGGCCTGCGCCTGCAGCACGATGAGGGTGACGCCGAAGACGCCCGCCGCTCCGCCGATCACCGTCCGTGCGCGGAGGCGCTCGTGCAGCACGCGACTGGCGAGTACCGCGACGACCAGCGGCTGGAGTCCGCCGACGACAGCCGCAACGCCGCCCGGCAGTCGGTACGCGGCAATAAAGAGGAGGGCGAAGAACGCGCCGATGTTGAGCACGCCGAGCACCCAGGACTTCCACCACCACGAGCCGCGCGGCATCCGTCTGGCGAGTGCCAGAAGCAACAGTCCGGCCGGCAGCGCCCGAATTGTTGCGGCGAGCAGGGGTCGATCCTCGGGTAGGAGCTCCGTCGTGGTCAGATACGTGGTTCCCCATAGTATGGGGGCGACGGCTGTCATGAGGACGAGAGACACTCGATTGCTAAGCACTTAGCCATAATAGCTAAGCACTTAGCGAAAGGCTAGGGTGGATCCATGACAGACCAAGACCACGTCGATCACATTCTTGCGCAGTGGCATGCGGAGAAACCCGCACTCGACGTGTCACCCATGAACGTGATTGGCCGGCTCAGTCGCGCGTCGGCGGCCGTGAACGTGCGCCTGGGGGAGACCTTCGCGAGGCACGGGCTCGATTCGTCGTCGTTCGACGTGTTGGCCACCTTGCTGCGGAGCGGATCGCCATACCGACTGACGCCGGCCATCCTCGCCCGCGATTCAATGGTGACGACCAGTGCGGTGGCCCAGCGATTGAACAAGCTGGAGACGAGGGGACTCGTGTCGAGGGAAGCGAATCCCGCCGACGGCCGCGGGACAGTGGTGGCGCTCACCACAGCCGGCAAGCAACTGATCGAGGCCGCATTGCCAGACCACCTGGCCACGGAGCGCGCCATCACGGCCGCACTGAGTGACGCAGAGCAAGCGCAGATTGCGGCACTGCTGCAGCGACTGGCTGACGCAGCCGGCGCCTGACGCCGGCGGACTCCGGCCGAAATAGGGCCGCGTGCCTATAGCCCGCCGGCGACTCGGATAATCGTGCCGGTTGCGTATCGGGCGTCGTCGGAGAGAAGCCAGGCCACGGCGCCAGAGATGTCATCTGGTTCACCTGCTCGTCCGAGCGGGACTGTCTTCGCAACCTGCGCCGGTCTGGTTGGGTCGCGGTGGAACTCAGTCCAGATCGTGCCGGGAGCGACGGCGTTGACGCGGATGCCGAGTGGCCCAACCTCCCGGGACAGTCCAACGGTCAGCCCGTCAACGGCCGCCTTCGAGGCCGCGTAGTGCACATAGGTTCCCGCGCCACCGAGCGTGGCTGCCGCCGATGAGATGTTGACGATCGCGCCGCCTCCAGACGTCGTGAACTCGCGAACGGCGTACTGGGAGCACAGTATGACGCCCACAAAGTTGACGTCGATGTCGCGCCGGATGGCTGCGATATCGTTCTCAGCCAGCGTGCCGACGGCCCCGGCCGAGCCGGCATTGTTCACCAGTCCCGTCACCGTTCCGAGATCGCGTGCGCGTGTGAACAGAGTCGCGACAGACGCCTCGTCTGTCGTGTCGACCTGCACTGTCAGGGCGCGGCGCCCGATTCGCTGTACATCTCCCGCCACGGCTTCCGCGGCGGCCTCGTCCTGAACGTAGCCGACGATGACATCGTGGCCGTCGTGTGCCAGCCGCCGACAGATCGCCGCACCGATACCGCGGCTTCCGCCCGTCACGATGGTCAGAGGTCTCGGCTGCGTCATTGTCATGTCCAATCTGTGGGCGGCGCGCTTCTCAACGCATAGCCATCGTGCCAGTTCGACACGGCGCCATGTGGATACGGCCCGCGCGCATCCTGCCCATACACTGTCGGAATCAGCCAGCATTCGCGCGGCGTGGTCAGTGAGTGGTGCGAGAGAAATCAGAGAGAGCGGATGCCAGTGGGGCAGAGCAATCGCGGTGTCGTTCCCATCCTGATCGCGGCGCTGCTCTGGGGCACAACCGGCACGGCCGCCCACTTCCTCCCGGCAAACGTCAGTCCGCTCGCGACGGGGGCCGCGACCATGGCCATCGGCGGTGGACTCCTGTTTCTGCTCTCCATGCGGGGCGCGCTGCGTGCCATGGCAGATCGCTCAGTGCGGGGCTGGCTCGTCGCTGGCGTCGCCGGTATCTTCGTCTACCCACTGGCCTTCTACAGCTCGATGAATCTGGCCGGTGTCGCCATCGGCACGGTGGTCTCGCTGGGCTCTGCCCCGATCTTCGCGGCAGCGATCGAGTATCTGGTTGACAGGCGAGGGATCTCCGCCCGGTGGGCGCTCTGCACCGTCATCGCCGTCGCCGGTACCGTCATGTTGGTGGTTGGCAGCCCGGCACAGGGCGATTCCACCTCAGACCAGAGCTTGCTTGGTGTGCTGCTCGGACTGCTTGCCGGCCTTAGCTACGCGCTCTACACGGATGCCTCTCGTCGCGTCCTGGCGGCCGGCCACGGGTCGAACGCCACCATGGGCGCACTGTTCGGCCTCGGTGCGCTCTGTCTCGTCCCTGTCTTGCTTCTTACCGGAGCGCCGCTGCTGCAGTCGACGTCGAGCATCGGGATCACGGCGTACCTGGCACTCGGCCCCATGTTTCTGGCATACATCCTGTTCGGCGCCGGTCTTCGTACGGTAACCAGCACCACGGCAACGACAATCACGCTCGTCGAGCCGCTGGTCGCCACTCTCCTTGCGATCCTGGTGGTCGGTGAACAGCTCGATCCGCTCGGCTGGCTGGGCCTCGCCCTCATCATGGTCGGCGTCGTCGTGCTGGTGTGGCCACGAAGGCAATTCCCCACGGCGGACAGGGCGCGACCGGTAAGCTGACCAGGTGTCAATTACGCTCGCCAACGCAACCCAGATCATCCATGAACTGTGGCCGTTGTCCGGCGCAGAGCCATGGGATGCCCCTGGCCTCCTGAGCGGTGACCCCGCACAGGAGATCACCTCCATCCTGCTCGCCGTCGATGCCGTGGCCGACACGGTCGACGAAGCCGTTGCCGTCGATGCCGACCTGCTGCTGGTGCACCACCCGCTGTTGTTGCGCGGCGTGACCTCTGTGGCAGAAGACCGGTACAAGGGCGCATTGCTGGCCAGGCTCATTCGCGCGAACTGCGCGCTGATTGCCGCACACACCAATGCCGACGTCGTCGAAGACGGCGTGTCAGATGTGATCGCCCAGAAGCTCGGCCTGGGAGGAATACGGCCCATTGCACCAGGGGCAACGCCGGGTGTCGGCATCGGTCGAGTCGGCCGGCTCGCTGCACCGACACCGCTCGGCCAGCTCGCCCGTGACCTGGCCGGAATTCTGCCTGCAACGGCATCCGGTGTTCGCGTTGCGGGAGAATATGGCACGCTGGTAGAAACCATTTCGCTGTGTGGCGGAGCGGGTGATTCGCTCCTCAATCACCCTGCGGTTCTGGGGTCCGATGTCTACATCACGGCAGACCTGCGACACCACCCGGCGTCGGAGTCCAGGGAGCAGGCGCGGATCTCCGGCTCAGGTCCCGCGCTCATCGACGTGTCACACTGGGCAAGCGAATGGTTGTGGCTCGACACGGCAGCAGAACAGCTCAGGGCAGCACTGCCTGGAGTGCGTGTGAGTGTCAGCGACCTGCGCACCGATCCCTGGGATTTCGCCGTCACGCAGTAGAGGTTCGGCACCAGCCACCTCGCGTGACAATACAGTGGCTCCACAATTTTGTAACTCAACACTCGTAAAGGTCAGGAAACAGTGAAGGCAACCCCCGTAGCCCAGAAAGAGCTCCTTAGGCTCCAGGCGCTCGACACCAAGGTCCAGCAGCTTGAACACAAGGCAAAGGCCCTTGCGCAGCACGCGGAGATCGCCGCCCTCGTCGCAACGGATGACGCGGTGAAGGTTCGCTACGTTGCCCGCCTCGGTGAACTCGACGACGTGCGCACTGAACTGTCGCGCATCGAATCCGATGTCGAGGTCGTGGAAAAGCGGATCGCGCGCGACTCCGAACGGATGCAGCACACGTCATCCGTCAAGGACGTGCAGGCTCTCGAAACCGAGCTTGCCGCTCTCACGAAGCGCCAGTTTGACCTCGAGGAGATCGAGATCACCGTGATGGAGCGCCTCGAAGAGCACGAGAGGGCACTCGCGCAGGTCACCGGTGAACGCGAAGAGATCGCCGCCCGTATTGCAGAACTCTCGGTGGAGCGCGACGCCGAACTGGTCGAGGTCAACAAGGAACTGAGCGACCTGGTGCGCGATCGCGATGCCATCGCCGCCGGCATCCCCGATGAGCTCAGTGCTCTCTACGAGAAGCGCCGTGTGGCCGGCCACGGCCACGGAGCAGCCCTGCTGCGTGCGCGTACCTGCAGTGCCTGCACGATGACGCTCACCGGCAATGACCTGCAGGCCGTGCGTTCAGCTCCGGCCGACGACGTAGTGTTCTGCCCAGACTGCGGTGCGATCCTCGTGCGCACCGAAGAGTCGGGCATCTAAGTACCTGAGCATCTAAGCACCTGATGCAGAAGGGGGCACCGTCGTGAGGCGGTGCCCCCTTCTGCGTTTTGCGATACCGGTGATCCGGTGCGCGAGACGGTGCGTATCATCAAGATGTCTCGCGAAAGGACATCATGGCTGAGCTGTTATACCGTTTGGGCAAATTCTCTGCGCGTCGCGCCTGGCTGGTCATTGCCGCCTGGGCCGTGATCCTGGTTCTGGCCATCGGCGCGTTCCTGATCGGATTCAAGGGACTCAGTTCAAGTTTTGACATCCCCGGCACTGCGTCCGGTGCCGTCACCGACGAGCTCTCAGAGCAGCTTCCCGATTTCAGCGGCGCTTCAGGAACGGTGGTCTTCACCACCGAGGATGGATCTGCTCTCTTGAGCGAGCAGAAGGCCGCAATCAGCGAGCTCGTGGCGGGTGCCACCGCCCTGCCGGATGTCGCAAACGTTGTTGACCCGTTCGCCACTGAGGCGGAACGCGCTGACCAGGCGGCCCAGATCGAGGCCGGGCGCACGGAGATCGCCGCCGCACGCGCTCAGCTTGACGCAGGGCAGGAGCAGCTCGACGCAGCCCAGGCACAGCTCACTGCCGGGCAGGAACAGCTCGACGCGAGCAGGGCTCAGGCCGAAGCGGCTGGAGCCTCGACGGTGGAGCTCGATG
Organism: Leifsonia sp. Y878; assembly: GCF_057669685.1. Classification (NCBI taxonomy): domain Bacteria; kingdom Bacillati; phylum Actinomycetota; class Actinomycetes; order Micrococcales; family Microbacteriaceae; genus Leifsonia; species Leifsonia sp. Y878. The sequence continues at coordinate 791,276 of NZ_JBYHFS010000001.1, forward strand.
CCGCGCAAGCACAGCTGACTGCGCAGCAGGCGCAACTCGACCAACAGCAGGCCGCGCTGGCCGAGTCCCTCGCCACCCTGAATGCCCAGAGCACCAAGCTGGAGCGTGGGGCTGAATTGCTCTCGCTCGCGCAAGGCATTCGAATGGTCTCGGCAGACGACGCGACAGCGATCGTGAACGTTGCATACACGGTGCCACGCCTGGAGCTGCCGGAAAGCTCCAAGTCGGCGACCATCGACTACTTCGAATCCACCCCAATCGAGGGCGTCGAGGTGTCGTTCTCCTCCGACATCGCCCAGAGTGTGCCTCAGCTTGTCGGAGTAGGCGAGGCGATCGGCGTCGTCCTGGCTGGGGTCGTTCTCGTCATTGTGCTCGGCTCCTTCATCGCAGCCGCATTCCCCATCGTCACGGCACTCGTCGGCGTCGGCATTGGCGCACTGGGAACCCTCGCATTCTCCGGCGTCATCGACATGACGAGCGTGACGCCGATCCTGGGGGTCATGCTCGGACTTGCAGTGGGAATCGACTACTCCCTGTTCATCATCAATAGGCACCGTAAGCAGCTGCTGCGGGGTGCCGAGGTGCATGAATCCATCGGGCTGGCCAACGGAACCGCCGGTAATGCCGTGTTGTTCGCTGGTACGACGGTCATCATCGCCCTGCTCGCGCTCAACATCACGGGTGTGCCGTTCCTGGGGCTGATGGGCACTGCAGGCGCCCTGAGCGTGTTGATCGCTGTCCTGATCGCCATCAGCCTCACCCCCGCACTGCTCGGCCTCGCGGGAACACGGGTGCTTGGGAAGAAGGCCACGGCATCCGTTGGCAGCCCAGACGTATCGTCTCGCGCGGTGAAGCCCATGGGCACACTCCGTGCCGTCGTCACTGCTGTCCTCACGATCGGCGTGCTGCTGGTCATTGCGCTCCCGTCGCTTTCGATGCGCTTGGGCCTGCCAGACGGGTCGTCAGAGCCGGTGGGTTCAGCGTCGTATCAAGCCTTCACCGTCGTGGGGGAGTCATTCGGCGAGGGCGCAAACGGCCCTCTTCTGGTCACGGCAGCTCTGCCGCCCGGCCTCGACGAAGAGGGCCTGCTCGCAGCGCAGGTGTCAGTTGCTCAGGCAATCGCTGAGCAGGACGACGTTGTCGCCGTCGCGCCGATCGCCGTTTCGGACAACGGTCGCCTCGCTGCATTCCAGGTCCTGCCTGCTGAGGGGCCGAACAGCGCCTCCACAGAGCAGTTGGTGCGCGACCTGCGCGGCCTGACGGCCATAGACGGCGACATCACACTCGGGGTTGCCGGTCAGGCCGCGATCAACATCGATATCTCAGAGGCACTGGCGGATGTGCTGCCGCTGTACCTCACCGTTGTGGTCGGCCTGTCGTTCCTCATCATGATTCTGGTGTTCCGCTCGTTGCTCGTGCCGCTGATCGCGACAGGTGGATTCATCCTGTCCCTCTTCGCCACCTTCGGTGCGATCGTTGCTGTCTTCCAGTGGGGCTGGTTTGCCGAGATTCTCGGTATTCACAGCGCAGGTCCGATCCTGAGCTTCCTTCCCGTGATCCTTGTCGGCATCCTCTTCGGGCTCGCAATGGACTACCAGCTCTTCCTCGCAACGGGAATGCGAGAAGCGTACGTGCACGGAGCCCCAGCGCGCCTCGCCGTCGCCCAGGGATTCCGAGCCGGCCGGGCGGTGGTCATCGCGGCTGCCCTGATCATGGTTGCGGTGTTCTCCGGCTTCATCAGTTCGGATTCCAGCATGATCAAGTCGATCGGATTCGGTCTGGCCTTCGGCGTGCTCGTCGATGCGTTCCTCGTGCGGATGCTGCTGATGCCGGCGATCATGCATCTGCTCGGCACGTCTGCCTGGTGGATCCCGCGCTGGCTCGACCGTATCCTGCCCAATGTGGATGTCGAAGGCGCAGCCCTCGAACGGCAGCACGAACTCCACTGAGCCAGTAGGCTTGACGTTTGGAATGGGTCGGCAAGACGGTCGCGTCATCCGGATCTTCGGATCAGGATGCCGAGGAACGTCCGGGCTCCATAGAGCAGGGCGGTGGGTAACACCCACCCGGGGTAACCCGCGAGATAGTGCCACAGAAAGTAGACCGCCTGGAGCTTCGGCTCTCGGTAAGGGTGAAACGGTGGTGTAAGAGACCACCAGAGGCCAGGGTGACCTGGTCGGCTCGGTAAACCTCGCCCGGAGCAAGGTCAGACAGAAAACGCTAAGGCTGCTCGCCGAGTTTTCGGGTAGGCCGCTAGAGGGCTGCGGCAACGTAGTTCGTAGATAGATGACCGTCGACGGTGTCGTGTTTCGATGCGACACCTGGACAAAACCCGGCGTAATAGCCGGCCCATTTCATTTCCCGCGTCTCCTCCGCTGGCGTCATACGCCGATCAGGTGAACGGCGTTGCGGTCTCCATCAGTCGTGAGCGGATGAGGAAACGCACGCCCTCTGGCGCCTCGGCTGAGAATCCGCTGCCACGTCCCTTCACCACGTCGACGGTGAGATGGGTGTGACTCCAGTACTCGAACTGTTCGCGCGACATCCAAAAGTCGATGAGTTTCGGTGCTTCCTGGGTGCCGATATCGAACTGGCCGAGCCGCACATCCTGGTCAGAGGTGATGAAATCACCCGCCGGGTAACACATGGGTGAGCTGCCATCGCAGCATCCGCCCGACTGGTGGAACATCAGCGGGCCGTGCCTGTCCCAGAGTCGGCCGAGCAGTTCAATGCTCGCGCCGGCGAGGGCGACTCGCGAGAGCCGTTCGCCCGGCAGGGTGACGGATGCCTCCATCATGCTGGCTCCAATCGTCAGGGCGGTCGGTCCGCTCGTTCTGCAGGAACAGACCGACCGCCTCGCGGTGAACGCGCGTGTAGTGAACCGGCTTAGAAGTAGCCGAGCTGGTCCTCCGAGTACGACACCAGCAGGTTCTTGGTCTGCTGGTAGTGCCCGAGCGCCAGTTTGTTGTTCTCGCGGCCGATGCCGGAGCTCTTGTAGCCTCCGAACGCGGCCCCTGCCGGGTAGGCGTGATAGTTGTTCACCCAGATGCGCCCGGCCTTGATGTCGCGTCCAGCCCGGTATGCCACGTTGCCGTTGCGTGACCACACGCCTGCTCCAAGGCCGTAGAGCGTGTCGTTCGCCTGCTGGATGGCGTCGTCGTAGTCGGTGAAGCTGGTCACGGCGACGACAGGGCCGAAGATCTCCTCCTGGAAGATCCGCATGGAGTTCTCGCCTTCGAAGATGGTCGGGGCCACGTAGTATCCGTCGGTGAGGTCGCCGCCGAGGTCAACGCGCTCCCCGCCCAGGATGAGCCTGGCACCCTCCTGCTTGCCGATGTCGATGTAGCTGAGGATCTTCTCCAGCTGATCGTTGGAGGCCTGGGCGCCGACCTGGGTGTCTGTGTCGAGCGGATTGCCCTGGATGGCTTTCTTGGTGCGTTCGACGCCGGCGCCGAGGAACGAGTCGTAAATCGATCTCTCTACCAGCGCCCTGCTCGGGCAGGTGCAGACTTCGCCCTGGTTGAAGGCGAAGAGCACGAAACCTTCCTGGGCCTTGTTGTAGAACGCGTCGTCGTGGTCTGCGACATCCTTGAAGAAGATGTTGGGGCTCTTGCCGCCGAGCTCAACGGTGCTCGGGATGAGGTTGGCGCTGGCGTACTGCAGGATGAGGCGCCCTGTTGTCGTTTCACCGGTGAAAGCAATCTTGCGGATGCGGGGGCTGGAGGCGAGTGGCTTGCCCGCCTCGATGCCGAAGCCGTTGACAATATTGACCACGCCGGGCGGCAGGATGTCGCCGATCAGCTCGATGAGCACGAGGATCGACACCGGTGTCTGTTCCGCCGGCTTCAGGACGATTGCGTTTCCGGCGGCGAGGGCCGGCGCCAGTTTCCACACGGCCATTAGGATCGGGAAGTTCCAGGGAATGATCTGCCCGACTACGCCAAGGGGCTCGTGGAACTGGTACGACACCATGTCACCGTCGAGCTCTGCGTGGTCGCCATCCTGTGCCCGGATGGCGGCGGCGAAGTAGCGGAAGTGGTCGCTGGCCAGCGGCAGGTCGGCGTTCAGCGGTTCGCGAATCGCCTTGCCGTTGTCCCACGTCTCTGCAACAGCGAGCAGCTCGAGGTTGTCATCGATGACGTCTGCGATGCGGTTCAGGACCGCGGCGCGCTCTGTGGGGCTTGTCCTGCCCCAGGCCGGCGCTGCGCGGTGAGCGGCATCGAGCGCGAGCTCGATATCGGCGGCTGTGCTGCGGGCGACCTCTGCGAATGGCTTTCCGATGACGGGGGAGTAGTCCTCGAAGTACTCGCCTCCCACCGGTTTCACCCACTCACCGCCGATCCAATTCTCGTACCGTGGCTTGAAGGTGACTTTCGCATCGGGTGTTCCCGGGGCGGCGTAGATAGTCATAACGCTCCTGTTCGACGACTCTGTCTGAGGTGGAGGACCGGGTGTGTCCTCTGTCGCGAGCATAGGAGCGTGGGGGTTGCAGCCAGGTTGCACGGGTCGCAGGCGGCGCCTCGCACTCCTTGTATGGAAGTCGTGCCCGAGTCGCACTGTAGTGGTTCAGCGATCTCAGTTGTTCAGCGGACTCAGTGGTGCGCAGGAAGTGGTGCGAGTTCCTTTTCGATCATTTCGAGCCGCGCGACGACGGCCGCCCGCTTCGGTGAACGCAGGGGCAACAACTGCAGGCAGGTTCGCCACACCTCGGTGTCGAGAGCCGCATCGGCTGTGCGCGCGTAGGCAAGCAGCGTCTCTGCAGAAGCATCCGTCAGGATGGCTGTCCTGAGCGCTGTGCTGACCTCAGACCGGATGGCCACGATGCCTGGTGCCTCAGAGTGGCGAAGCAGCGGCCCGGCATAGGCGGCCAGCGCCACCTTGTGCGCTCCACGGGTGAGGAACGCCATGACCCGCTGGGCGTCCAACTCCAGAGGGACGCCGAGCCGATACGGCTTTGACTCCAGGACCAGCATGGGGGCGGCCTTCTGGAGCTGACGCCGCAACCGCACCATTTCAGCGCGCACGGTCACGATCGCCGCGTCGGTCCCGTAGAGCAGCTCCGCCAGGGCTCCGGCCGTGAGACCGGCACCGTGCCAGGCCAGGAGGGTGAGAATCTCGGCGTGCCGCTGGCTGAGGAAAATGGAACCGCCGCCAACCTCGAGCCTGCCTCCGTCGACTCCGAGCGCCGTCAGCCGTGCGGTGGACGCGGTGGACGCGGTGGACTGCGTGGCACCGAGAGCATGAGCGCTCGCGTGCGGGTGCGGACGCGTAGGCGATGCGGCGAGCCGGTCCCGCTGCGTCACCCTGAGCTCCGCCTCGACAGCGGCCACGGTCGCCTCGATGAGCGACAGGGTCGCCGGATCGACGGCATCCGCTTCGCCTGTGATGTCGATCACGCCGAGAATCGCGCCACTCGACGGATCATGCACGGGGACGGCCGAACAGCTCCACGGGTGCACGATCCGGTTGAAATGCTCTGCTCCGTCGATCTGCATGCTGCGATCGAGGGCCAGGGCGGTGCCTGGCGCGCTGGTGCCGACCGCGTTCTCTGACCAGTCGGCGCCCTCGACGAAGAGCATCGACTCCGCCTTGTGTCGAAGGCTGCGATCGCCGTCAATCCACAGCAGGCGCCCCGACTGGTCGCCGATGGCGACGATCAACCCTGAATCAAAGGTGTGCCGAATGAGCAGGTTGTGAATCGTGGGCAACACGAGGGCAAGCGGATGCTCGCGGCGATACTCCCGCAGCTCGTCATCGTCGAGACTGAGGGCGGCCAATGGCTTGTCTGGGTCGAGCGACAGGTGGAGCGACCGCTGCCAGGACTCCAACACCAGCCTGCGGACCCCCGACGGTGCGAACGGATCGGCCAGTGATATCCCGGCCATCGACTGCACATGGGCCTTCTCGACGACGCGGCGTGATGAACGGTCCACCATGCCTCCGATCGCCATTGCCCGAGTGGCTTCAGACTACTCGGGTGTGTGGCAGACGGGAGGAGAATCTGCTCTGGTCGGCGCCTACCGACCGACGCGGTCCGGTGAGAACTTCAGCGTCTGCACGCGCGGGGGATTCTCTGGCGTCAGCTGGATCTCGATCCGCAGGCGGCCTGCTGCACCGGGCAGATACCAGGCCAGATGAGCCGGTGAGACGGAGCTTTCCTCAACGGCTTTGTGCTCGCCTACGTCACCATCTACGTCACCGTCTACGTCACCGTCGTGCTGCACGAGCCCGCCGATTGCCGTAATCGCCGCAGCGAGCGTGGCGTGGCGATGATCGAGTGGCTCGTCGAGCGGGACGTTGTCTGCACAGAGCGCCGCTACGGCATCCGGGTTCCAGTCGTGTGCGAGCGCGGTGATGGCAGCCTGCGCGGCGCGGGTTGCCGGCCAGAGGGAGACAGGCAAGGCGGTAGGCGGGCCGACCGTAGTGTCCTGGCCGGCGATGACGCGATCGAACGCCTCTGTTGTGGGAACGGAGACGCGGGAATACGTTCCGTTCTCGTAGGCGACAATGCCGCGCCTGGAACGCGTCGACCAGCGCATATGGGCCGAGAAGCCCGGGTATCCGCCGGAATGGGACACCACTGTCTCGTCGTCTGCGTAGTGCTGTACGAACAACCCGTAGCCGTAGCCACCTGGGTGCGAGGGCAGGCCTGCGGTGAATCGCTGGACCTGCTGCATCTCACGGCGGGAGGAGCGCGACAACACGGCATCCGTGTGCTGGGCGCCGGGCGCGTCGTCGAAGGCGCTGACCAGCCAGCGCGCCCACGAGCTGAGGTCGCGCAGCGTGCTGAACAAGCCGCCGATCGGGGAGAAAGCCCCAGGCTGCGAGAACGGCAGATAGTCCCAGGTGTTGTCGAGCCAGCGGGCGCCGACGGCAATGCCCTGTCTGGCCGGCACCGACGTGTCGAACCCCGTGGCGCCAAGCCCCAGCGGAAGGAGGAATCTTTGCGTGATGAAAGCCCGATAGTCGGTGCCGCTTGCCTGTTCGATGACCCGGCCGAGCAGAGCGTAGCCGAGGTTGGAGTACGCGAATCGCGTTCCAGGCACCGACTCGAAGCTGAGGCCGCGAGCGAGCAGGCTGTCAAGGTCAACGGCCGTCATCGATTCCTGCCGGTCGGCCCATGGGTCGTCGGTGGGCAAACCAGCCGACATGGTCAGCAGCATCCTGATCGTGGGAACGGGAGAGTCAGCGCTGGGAAGCGCCACTGCATCAAAGGCGGGGACGAATCTCGTGATGGGGTCGTCGAGGTGCACCAGTCCCTCATCGCGGAGCGCAAGGATTGCCGCGGCTGTGAAGCTCTTGGTGCACGATGCGATGCGATAGGCCGTATCGGGTCCTGGGACGGAACCGTCGCTGAGCCGGCCGCGCGCGTCGGAGTGGGCGAGACGAGTCTCGTCGAAGACGCCCCAGACAACGCTCGGGGCAGCGCCCCTGGCGTGATGCTCAATGAACGAGCGGTCGACATCACGTCGATGTGCCTGAGTGAGAACGGGTGCGGTGCTCGTGGTCATCAGCCGGGAAACTTGACCGCAAGCGCGGCCGAGCCGAGGATGCCGGCATTGTTGCGGTGCACAGCCGGCACGATCGGCGTCTGCAGGCTGAGCAGCGGCAGGAATTCCTCGTGGTGCTTCGAGACTCCACCGCCGACGATGAAGAGGTCGGGGGAGAACAACCTCTCGAGCGTTGAGTAGTACTTCTGCAGCCGCTTGGCCCAGGCTTCCCAACTCAAGTCGTCGCGTTCCTTGGCGGAATACGCAGCCTTGGTCTCGTAGTCCTTGCCGTCGATTTCGATGTGGCCGAGCTCGGTGTTCGGTACAAGCACGCCGTCGTTCAGGAGTGCGGATCCGATACCGGTGCCGAGCGTGGTCAACAGGACAACGCCGGGAACGTCCTTGGCCGCGCCGAACTCTGATTCGGCGTAGCCCGCGGCATCCGCGTCGTTGACGAAGTGAATGCGCTGGCCAAGCGTCTGCTCAAAGAGCTCCTCTGCGGCAAGGCCGATCCAGTCCTTCGAGACGTTCGCTGCCGACATGGTGCGACCGTTCTTCACCACAGCTGGAAAGCACACGCCAATGGGCAGCTGTGCGTCGTCGGGGGAGAGCGTGCTGAGCAACTGCCGGGTTGTCTCGACGATGTCCTTCGGCTTTCCGCCCTTGGGCGTTGCCAACTTGACTCGGTCAGAGAGCAGTTCACCTGTGGAGAGGTCGACAATGGCCCCCTTGATGCCGGTGCCGCCGATGTCAATCCCGATGGCCGTCGTGGCAGCCGTGCCCGTTGCATTCATCCTGCCAACTTACCCGCTGCTGGACCCGTTCGCCGGTCGACGTGCGTGCCGACGCCGGCGAATTACGGCAGAGTCAGGATGTCTGCGCCGCGTTCGGTGACGACCAGGGTGTGCTCGAACTGGGCCGTCAGGCTCTTGTCCTTCGTGGTGACCGTCCAGTCATCCGCCCAGATGTCCCACTCGTGCGTCCCGAGCGTCAGCATCGGTTCGATCGTGAAGACCATGCCGACTTCCATGACCGTGTTGTAGTCGGGGGCTGAGTCGTAGTGCGGGATGATCAGGCCGGAGTGGAACGCTTCGCCGACCCCGTGCCCGGTGAAGTCACGCACGACGCCGTAGCCGAAACGCTTGGCGTACGACTCGATGGTGCGGCCGATCACATTCACCTGTCGGCCGGGGGCTACGGCTTTGATGCCGCGCGCGAGTGCTTCCCTGGTGCGCTCGACGAGAAGCGTCGCCTCGTCGCTGGCATTGCCAACGATGAACGTCGCGTTGAGGTCGCCGTGCATCCCGTTCTTGTACGCGGTGATGTCGATATTGATGATGTCGCCATCGCGCAGCACGGTGTCGTCGGGGATGCCGTGGCAGATGACTTCGTTGACAGAGCTGCACAATGACTTCGCGTAGCCGCGGTAGCCGAGTGTCGACGGGTACGCGTCGTGGCTGATCAGGAACTCGTGTCCGATCGCGTCGAGTTCGTCCGTTGTCACGCCGGGGACGATGGCTGCCGCAACGGCCTCAACCGCCTGCGCAGCGATGCGACCGGATTCCCTGATCAGTTCGATCTGCGCCGGAGCGTAGATGTTGTTGCCGGAGTAGGGAGCCGGTGCCTTCTTGCCGACGTACTCGGGTCGCGCAATATGCGACGGAACAGCGCGAGGGGGAGATACTCTCCCCGGAATCAGGTGACCGGCAGAATCATGAGGCATAAGATCAAGCTTATGGCCGAAGATCGCGAACACCTGTTTTGGTACAACATGCGCACCGGCGCCGTCGAGCAGGGCTTCCAATCGCCCTCAAACGACCGTGTCGGTCCATTCCAGACGAAGTCTGAAGCGGAGCATGCCCTCGACAAGCTGCGCGAGAACAGCGCCAAGTGGGCTGAAGAAGACGCGGAAGACAACCGCTAGACCCACGCGCTGCCGTGGCTATTCGTAGCCGTGAGCTGTCCTATTCGTAGCCGTGTTCTGGCGCCGGGTACGCCCCCGACTCGACATCGGCCCTGAACTGGGTCACGGCATCCGTCAAGACTGAGCGCACGTTCGCGTACTGGCGGACGAAGCGCGGCACCCTGCCCTCTGTCATGCCGGCGAAGTCGGTCCAGACGAGAAGCTGGCCGTCGACGTCTGGCCCTGCGCCCACGCCGATTGTGGGGATGTCGAGCCGCTCAGTGATCATCGCTGCAACGGATGACGGCACCATTTCGAGCACCACGGCAAACGCGCCGGCCTTCTGTACTGCAAGCGCGTCTTCCAGCAGGCGTTCGGCTGCGGCGCCCCTGCCCTGGATGATGTGCCCGCCGAGCCCGTGCTCACTCTGCGGGGTGAAGCCGATGTGCGCCATGACTGGAATGCCGGCAGAGACGATGCGCTTGATCTGCTTGCGACTGCGCTTGCCACCCTCGAGCTTCACGGCGTGCGCGCGTGATTCCTTCATGAACCGCACGGCAGTGTGCAGCGCCTCTTCTGGGCCGCCCTCGTACGAGCCGAACGGCATGTCTGCGACGACGAGTGCCCGCGTGACGGCATCAGATACGGCACGCGTGAGCGGAATCAGCTCGTCAACGGTAACCGGCAGTGTCGTTTCGTAGCCGAAGACGTTGTTGCCGGCTGAATCGCCAACGAGCAGGAAGTCGATTCCGGCCTGGTCGAAGATCTGCGCCGTGAGCATGTCGTAGCTGGTCAGGCCCGTGATCGGGATGCCCTGCTGCTTGGCGTTCTGGAAGTGACGGGTGCGCACGCGCTTCTGTCCAGCGGGAGCAGCGCCGTATGGCTTCTGTTCGTCGGCGGCAGCGGTGACGGAAGAGCTGTTCAGGTCAGGCATGGCTCCAGTGTAGCCAGCATGATTTGGGCGCGCCGCTGGTGGGTCCCTCTGCCCTGATAGCGCCTCTAGCCACTACCCTAGAGATGGAAAAGAGAGGGCCTGAATGGATAAGCAGCGTGACTTCGTTCTTCGTACCATCGAGGAGCGAGGGATCAAGTTCGTTCGCCTATGGTTCACCGACGTCGTCGGCACTCTGAAATCGGTGGCGATCGCCCCGGCAGAGGTCGAGGGTGCCTTCGCTGAAGGCCTCGGATTCGATGGTTCTGCCATCGAGGGACTCACCCGTTCGTTCGAAGCGGATGTGCTGGCGCACCCGGATCCCACGACTTTCCAGATCCTCCCGTGGCGCGGTGAAATTGACCCGACAGCGCGGATGTTCTGTGACATCACGACGCCGGACGGCCAGCCTGCCGTCGCAGACCCCCGCAACGTGCTGAAGCGCACGCTGGAGAAGGCGGCCGAGCGCGGGTTCACGTTCTACACGCACCCCGAGATCGAGTTCTACCTGCTCAAGTCGTCAAAGTACGGCCCAGAGGGTCCCGTGCCCGTTGACTCGGCCGGCTACTTCGACAACGTGCCAGGTGGCACGGCCCACGACTTCCGTCGCCGCTCTGTGCGGATGCTCGAAGATTTGGGCATCTCGGTGGAATTCAGCCACCACGAGGCCGGCCCAGGTCAGAACGAGATCGACCTCCGGTATGCGGATGCCCTCACAACGGCAGACAACATCATGACGTTCCGCACCGTGATCAAGGAAGTCGCCATCGAGCAGGGCGTGTACGCAACGTTCATGCCCAAGCCGATGTCAGATCACCCTGGTTCCGGCATGCACACACATGTCTCGCTGTTCGAGGGTGACACCAATGCCTTCTATGAGGCCGGTGCCCAGTACCAGCTCTCAAAGACGGGTCGCCAGTTCATTGCAGGCCTGCTCAAGCACGCTCCTGAGATCACGGCGGTGACCAACCAGTTCGTGAACTCATACAAGCGCCTCTGGGGTGGCGACGAAGCGCCGAGCTTCGTCTGCTGGGGCCACAACAACCGGTCCGCGCTCATTCGAGTTCCTCTCTATAAGCCCAACAAGGGCCAGAGCTCGCGCATCGAATACCGCGCGATCGACTCTGCGGCAAACCCGTACCTGGCGTACTCCCTCATGTTGGCCGCTGGTCTCAAGGGAATCGAAGAAGGCTACGAGCTTCCGCCAGAGGCAGAGGACAACGTCTGGAGCCTGAGCGACACAGAGCGTCGCGCACTGGGCTACAGCCCGCTGCCTGCCAGCCTCGATCACGCCATCGAATTGATGGAGCGCTCAGAGCTCGTTGCCGAGACGCTGGGGGAGCAGGTCTTCAACTTCGTGCTGCTCAACAAGCGGCAGGAGTGGAAGGAATACCGTTCGCAGGTAACGCCATTCGAGCTTCGCAAGAACCTCGAGATGCTCTAAGCGATACCGCTTCACCATCATGGCGCGCGGACAACTCACCCTCACAGAACTCGCCCGCGTTGGTTTTGTCGAACTCGGGGTTGTTCGCGAGCGCCTGATGGATGCCGAGCGGCTGGGAGCCCCGCCTGCCGCGGAGCTGCTCCCGCTGCTGGGGCGCACAGCCAGTCCTGATGCCGCACTCGGTGCACTGCTCGAGCTGATTCGCCGGGCGCCGGGCGAGACGACGGCGTTGCTCGACCACCCGGAATCCGCTGAGCGCCTCCTGCGCGTGATCGGCGCATCCAGTGGCCTGGCTGAGTTCTTCCTGCGTCACCCAGAGGAACTCGATGTCCTCGCTGATGGGCGGGACGAGCTGCCGGACGCCGCGGACCTCGACGCCGACTTTCTCGACGCTGTCGGGGCAACAGCCGGATTTGCGCAACTGGTCGACGACGAAGCCTGGGTGGCCCTGCGCGTGCGCTATCGCCGACGGCTGGCAGAGGTTGCAGCCTTCGACCTTGGCCAGGCAGACCAGGTTCGTGGCGTGGACGCCGTAGCGCACTGCCTGGCCGATCTGGCATCCGCTGCCCTCGATGCTGCGCTGGCCGTCGCGCGCAGCATGGTGGCGAGCGACGTGCCAGGGCATGGCACCTTCCCGACAAACGAGGTGCGGGCAACCAGGCTCGCCGTGATCGGCATGGGCAAGGCCGGCGCTCGAGAACTCAACTATGTGAGCGATGTCGATGTGATCTTCGTCGCGGAAGGCGACGAGAGCGCGGGGCTCGACAACCAGCGCGCCGTCGACATCGCCACCCGGCTGGCCATGCTCACGATGCGCGGGCTCAACCAGCCAGCCGTCGAACCAGAGCTGTGGGAAGTCGACCCCAACCTCCGGCCAGAGGGCAAGGACGGCGCCCTGGTGCGCACCCTGGAGTCACATCTCGCCTACTACGACCGGTGGGCGAAGAGCTGGGAGTTCCAGGCGCTGCTCAAGGCGAGGCCACTCGCCGGCGATCTGGAGCTGGGCCTGCGATACGTGACGGCAGTTGCACCCGGCGTCTGGAGCAGCGCCAGTCGCGAGAATTTCGTTGAATCGGTGCAGCGGATGCGGGAGCGCGTCAGGGACAACATTCCAGAGGCCGAGGCCGAGTACCAGCTGAAGCTGGGCCCCGGCGGCCTGCGCGACATCGAGTTCACTGTGCAGTTGCTGCAGCTCGTTCACGGACAAGCCGACGAGGGGGTGCGCCAGGCCGGCACGCTGCCGGCCCTGACTGCTCTCGCAGACAATGGCTACATCGGCAGGGTCGAAGCAGCAGAGTTCGCCCAGGATTACCGGGTGCTCCGCCTGATGGAGCACCGCATCCAGCTGGAGAAGCTCCGTCGCACGCACCTCGTCCCGCGCGACGAGCAGGCGCTCAGAACACTGGCGAGAGCGACGGGCCTGGCGACGAGCGCCGCTGCTCTCGTCGAACGCTGGGCAGAGACCAAGCAGAGGGTGCGGGGGCTGCACGAGCGCCTCTTCTACCGCCCGTTGCTGTCGGCCGTCGCGTCGCTCCCCGCTGACGGACTCAACCTCACCAGCGAGCAGGCGGAGGCCCGCCTCGCCGCGATCGGTTTCCGCAACACCAGGGGCGCGCTCGGCCACATCGCGGCATTGACCGGGGGAGTCTCGCGTCGCGCCACGATCCAGCGGCATCTGCTTCCCGTCATCCTCCAGTGGATCTCAGAGGGAGCTGATCCCGACTACGGACTGCTCGCATTCCGGCGGCTGAGCGACAGCCTCGGCTCGACCTACTGGTTCTTGCGGATGCTCAGGGATTCGTCAGGGGCCGCTGAGCGCTTGACCCGCGTGTTGTCGAGTTCCCGCTTCGTCGGAGAACTGCTCGAGAAGATTCCGGAGGCGGTCGCGTGGCTGGAAGACGAGGCCGATCTTCGGCCCCGCACACTTGCCGTCTTGCAGGATGAGGCGAGCGCCGTCATCGCACGCCACGAGAGCCCGGACGCCGTGGCAGGAATCCTGCGCACCGCCAGGCGTCGTGAGGTGTTGCGGCTTGCTTTCTCCGCCATCCTGGGCGAGATCACGGTGGCAGAGCTCGCTCTCGGCCTCACTGACATCACGGCCACGTATATCCAGGCCGTCGTCGCCTCCGTGCGTGGCACCTCTCTCGTACCCCGCCCTGATGAGGATGACGGCATTGAGTTTGCGGTGATCGGCATGGGCCGGTTCGGTGGAGCGGAACTCGGGTTCGGTTCCGATGCTGACGTGATGTACGTGTTCCGTCCGGTGACCATCGACCATGAAGCCGCCCACGCGCGCGCCACGTTTATCGTGCGTGAACTCACGCGGCTCACCGAAGACAATGCCCTGCCGCTCGACCTCGACATCGGGTTGCGTCCAGAAGGAAAGAACGGCACTGTCGTGCGCTCCCTCGACTCGTATGCCGCGTACTACCGGCGCTGGTCGCTGACGTGGGAAGCACAGGCGCTGCTCCGCGCATCCGGCGTGGCAGGGGATACCGCGCTCCTCGCCGACTTCACCACCGTGGCAGACTCCGTGCGCTACCCGAACACCATCGCTGAGCAGGATGTACGCGAGGTGAAACGCATCAAGGCCAGGGTTGAGAGTGAACGGCTGCCGCAGGGGGCCGACCCTCAGCGCCATCTCAAACTCGGCCGCGGCTCACTGAGCGATGTCGAATGGTTTGTACAGTTGCTTCAGCTGCAGCACGCTGCAGCGCTTCCGGAGTTGCAGACGACGTCGACGATGATCGCGCTGACCGTGGCGAGCGAGGCCAACCTCGTCAGCGAAGACGACGCTGAGACGCTGCGCGCCGCTTGGATCTTCGCCTCACGTGCTCGGTCTGCGATCACGCTCTGGACCAACAAGACGTCCGATGTGCTGCCGGCTGACCGGCAGCAGCTTGAGGGAATTGCGCGCATCATGCGCTATCCCCCTGGCTCTGCGAACCAGCTGGAAGAGGATTACCTGGGCGTCACGCGCCGTGCGCGGGCCGTTTTCGAGCGACTCTTCTACGGCCCCGTCGAGGGCACGCGTCCGCTCACGGGCTAACCCACAGTTTTGCGGTGCCCGCGTGGAGTGGGCACGTCTTCGATGGCGCCCGTCGCCGCCCCCATTTGTTACAGCGCCGTAAACTTCCGTAAGAATTTTTTACCGGAATTCGACCTCCGTTTTGCCGTTCTGAGGAAGCTGAGCGGCGCTCAGTCGGCAGTGTTTCGCCGCGGCCAACCATTGCAACGCGCCCAGCATCTCGCTCGCTGTCCCATGGATGCAAATCGCCCTGATCAGCCATTACGCACGCAGATTCGTCGCGCCAGCTCTCGTCGAACCCGCACTCAGGCAGTGAAAACCACCTCAGATTCGGCCGGGAAAATAGCCATGTCTATGTCCACACAAGGGGGGACACATGTCGGTCAAAGGGGGGACATCGCGTACCACGTCCGGGGGTAGACGGCACGTTTGCGCACGATGACTTCCACCCACCATACTCAGACCACAATCGCTTTTTGTTCGAATCATCGATGATCCCCAGCGGCGCGGATCTCACCACAACTACGATCGCCGGGGTACAGCCTTGTTCATTTTCATCCTGCAAATCCGACACATGACGGAGGGTCACGCAGAGCTATACATGTTCTCCGTGTACTCCGCCCTGGTCTGGATCCTCTGGGCAATCAAAGTATTCCTGTCCGCGCGTTACCGCCCGTTCACGGGCGAGTACGACGGCACGACCAGTGTCGTGGTTCCGGTGCTCGACGAGCCGCTTGACCTCTTCCGCGATGTGCTCGGGCGCATGGTGGAGCAGGGTCCTGGCGAGATCATCGTTGTCATCAACGGCCCTGAGAACCCCGGCCTCGTCAGCGTGTGTGACGAATTCGCCCCGCTCGTGCGCTGGGTCCACACCCCGATCCCCGGAAAGCGAAATGCCGTCAAGATCGGCACGGAGCTTTCCACCGGAGACATCACGGTGCTCGTCGACTCCGACACGGTCTGGATGCCGAATGCCCTCGCCGAACTCGTCAAGCCTTTCGCTGACGACAAAGTCGGCGGCGTTACGACCCGTCAGCGAATCCTGGAGCCCACGCGCAGCTGGATCACGCGCTGGGCCGACTGGCTCGAGAACTCCCGTGCGCTGTACTCGATGCCCGCGCAGAGCGTGTTGGGTCAGATCGGTTGCCTCCCCGGCCGCACGATCGCCTTCCGTCGCTCCATCTTGATTCGCGTGATGGACAAGTTCATGACAGAGAAGTTCATGGGCGTGTTCCTCGAAGTGTCCGACGACCGCACGTTGACCAACCTCACCCTCAAAGAGGGCTACCGCACCGTGTACCAGCACACGAGCCTCGTGTACACGGATGCGCCCCTGCAGGTGAAGAAGCTCTGGAAGCAGCAGCTGCGTTGGGCTCGCGGCAGCCAGTACAACACTCTCCGGATGTTGCCATGGATGCTCGGCCACGCACCGCTTCTCGCGTTCTTCTTCCTCATGGACATCCTGTTGCCCTTCCTTCTCGCCGGCGTGATGCTCGGCTGGGTCTACCGCTCATTCACGGGCCAGGGATACAACTTCTACGAAGGCTTCCTCAACGAGTACGGCATGGGCACCGGTATCGTGACCGTCGCAATCCTGATGCTCCTGTCGTCCGTGATCAGCATGGCCATCCGCCAGATGCGCCACCTGTCAGAAAAGCCCAGCGACTTCTTCCGTCTCCCGGTTTTCATCATCGTCTCGACATTCTTCCTGATGCCGATTCGTCTCATCGGATTCTTCCGGATGGCTCACGCCAGCGGATGGGGTACCCGCGTTGGCGCCTATGCCGGTGGCGACACCCAGACCAGCGAGGGCACCGGAGTCGACTCCGTTGGCAGCCTCCGCGATGAGGCAGAATTCGGCACCCTCGAGTCGCTCGGCTTCCCCGCGACCTGGTCGGAGTCATCCGCTACCCAGGGTGCGCACCAGGCCGACTCTGCCCTCACGGCCACAGCGGTGCGAGAGTACCCCGCCGTAGAGCCGGTGACGGTCACGTCGCGCCGACAGAAGCCGGCCAGACGCCGCCTGAACCCGAAAGCTGCGATTCCTTACCTGATCGGAATCGCCATCTTCGCCCTGGAAGGATTCCTCATTGTCTAACAAAACCTGGTGGTCAACGGGAAAGAAGAACACCCGTCGCTCGGTGATTGCGCTCGTCGCCATGGCCGCAACGCTCGCCATCCTCTCGATGATCGTGTGGTCGTCTCCGAGCAGCCCGATTCGCCAAAGCGTTGAGGCGGCCGTCTCCGGTGCTCAGACGACACTGAACCCGCTCGCGGCTGAGAACACCAAGCTGAAGATGAAGCTTGCGTCCATTGAAGCAAAGCTCGCGAAGACGTCGAGTGAGCTGACTGCGCAGAAGAAGACGCTGCTGGCGCAGCAGGCTGCGACAGCCAAGAAGCTGGCCCAGGTTCAGCAGCAAGTTGTGGCCGCCGAGCGCCGTGCAGCAGAGGCGAAGGCCGCAGCTGCCAAGCCGAAGGTCGTCGTCAAAACCACGCCGGCCAAGCCTGGAGTTCCAGAGACGACCATCACGGCCCCTGCCCTGCAGGACATCGTGAACCCCACCGCGCGTTACTTCGGCATGTACACGGAACAGGCGCCGTTCAACTGGTCAACGCTGGACGCGACAAGCAGTGCCATCGGAGTGCAGCCCGATATGGTCGGCTACTTCAGCGGCTGGGACGAAACGTTCAGGGCCAACGCCGTGACGCGAGCATGGGAACGCGGGAAGGTCCCGCTCATGACGTGGGAGTCCCGGCCGATCAAGGCCGGCAACGACGTGATTGAAGAGCCGGCGTACTCGTTGCCCGTGATCCTCGGCGACCCTGCAGCAGGCGTTCCCGGCGCATTTGACGAGTACATCCACCAGTACGCCCGCGACATCGTCGCGACGGGCCTCCCGCTCGGCATCCGGTTCAATCACGAGATGAACGGCATCTGGTATCCCTGGAACGAGACAAACGGCAAGGGCGAGTCCATCAATGGCAACCGCCCCGGTGACTACGTCAAGGTCTGGCAGCACGTGCACGACATCTTCGAGGCAGAGGGAGCCAATGAGCTCGTCTTCTGGGTATGGGCCCCGAACGTCATCACCAAGCTGCCTGCCGCGAACAAGACGCCGGAATTCCTGGCATCGCTGTACCCCGGTGATGAGTACGTCGACATGGTTGGTCTCTCCGGGTACCTGCGTCCGCCATACGTGGCGAAGCAGGAGTTCACGTTCCAGAGCACGTTCGATCAGAGCCTTGACCAGCTCCGAGCACTGACGAAGAAGCCGATTCTGCTGGCGGAAGTCGGCGCCTCTGAGACCGGTGGGCACAAGGAGCCGTGGGTCACGAGCTTCTTCTCCGCGCTGGCTGAGCCGAAGAACGACGACATCATCGGTTTCGCGTGGTTCAACCTGGCCATCACCACCTACGTCGAGGGCGAGCGTTCCACGAACGACTGGCGCATCAACTCACGGGGCGACAGCCTCTCTGCGTTCATCACTGGTCTGACGGATCCACTGGGTCGATTCACCCTGTTGCCCGCAAGCTGACCGAACGCGTCCGAACGGCAACCCCACACTTCACCACTTTTCAGGACTAAGGAGAAACCAATGACGAACGACAACGTAGAGCAACGAGCACCACGGATCAGTGTTATCGGCACCGGCTATTTGGGCGCAACGCATGCTGCTGCCATGGCCGAAATGGGATTCGAGGTCGTCGGAGTCGACACCGATCCGAACAAGGTCGACGCCCTCAGCCAGGGAATCGTGCCCTTCTACGAGCCTGGGCTCCCCGAGCTGCTCCGCAAGCATGTCGGTAGTGGACGCCTTCGGTTCACCACCGACATCGCAGCCGCGACGGACTTCGCCGATGTGCACTTCGTCTGCGTCGGCACGCCCCAGCAGGCCACGAGCTTCGCCGCGAACCTCAGCTACGTCGAGGACGCGACCAGGCAGGTGACCAAGCACCTCACCCACGACGGCCTGATCGTTGGCAAGTCAACGGTTCCCGTCGGCACCGCAGCACGCCTCCGTGGCATTGTGCGGGAGAACCTTCCTGCCGGCGTGCAGGCCGAGCTGGTCTGGAACCCCGAGTTCCTGCGTGAGGGCAAGGCTGTGCAGGACACGCTCGCGCCTGACCGCCTCGTTCTGGGGGGCACGACTGAAGCATCTGAGGCACTGCTCCGCACCGTGTACGCGGAGCCGATCGCAAACGGCACGCCGGTGCTGGTCATGGACCTGCCGACCGCAGAGCTGGTGAAGGTGAGCGCGAACGCCTTCCTCGCCACCAAGATCTCCTTCATCAATGCGATCTCTGAGGTCTGCGCCGCTGTCGGCGCGGATGTCACATTGCTCGCGGATGCCCTGGGTCACGACGTCCGCATCGGCCGCCAGTTCCTGAACGCCGGCCTCGGCTTCGGCGGCGGTTGCCTGCCGAAGGATATCCGGGCGCTGATGCACCGCTCAAGCGAGCTGGGTGCGCACTCGGCCTCCGACCTGCTGCAGCAGGTCGACGAGATCAACATGCGACAGCGTCAGCTGGTCATCGACCACGCGTTGGCAGCCTGCGGAGGATCCGTTCTCAACCGCCGCATCGGCGTGCTTGGCGCGGCCTTCAAGCCGGACACCGACGATGTCCGCGACTCGCCCGCATTGAATGTTGCAGCGGCACTCCAGCTGAAGGGTGCCCAGGTGACCGTCTTCGACCCACAGGCCACCACCAGCGCGTCCCGCATTTTTCCGGCGCTCGGTTACGCCGACTCTGCCACGGCAGCAATCCAGGATGCCGACGTGGTACTCGTCCTCACCGAGTGGCCGGAATTCATCCAGGCCGATCCGCGCGAATTCGGACAGCTCGTCAAGTCCCAGAACATCGTCGATGGCCGCAACTGCCTCGACGGTGAAGCCTGGGCTGCCGCCGGCTGGAACGTTCGCACGATCGGCCGGGCTCCCGTGCGCAGCGTAAACGCGTCCGCACCTGCCGACCAGGGTGCATACGCGTTCGCCTGATGAACACGTTCGCCCCCTGAGCGCGGTCGCCGAGAAGAACCTCGACGGCGTGACATGAACACTGGCCGCATCCCTATCCGGGGTGCGGCCAGTGTTTGCTTATCCGCCCCTAGTGTCTGGCCCGCGGAACGATGAGTGTGGGGCACTCTGCGCGGTGCGCGCAGTACGCGCTGACGGATCCGAGCAGCAGGCTCGTGAAACCGCCACGGCCGCGGCTACCGACAACAAGGAACCCTGCCAGCTTCGACGCGTTGACCAAAGATTCACCCGGATCGCCCAGCACGCCGAAATAGCTGACGGGAACAGTGCCATACCGCTGCGAAACGGGGGCAACGTCTCTGATCAGCTGTTCCCGCACCCCCACAGAGACTTCCTCGAAGCTCGCCACGTAGCCATCCCTCCACAGCAGTCCGTGCGGCACATGGTCGATGCTCCAGGTTCGAACCGCGGCGAGGGGGAGGCCAAGTGCCTGTGCAAACGTGAGCCCAGCCTCGAGGGCATGATCGCTGTTCATAGAGCCATCGTGGGCGACAACGACTGATCCTGGCGCTATGTCGAGCAACACAGCGCTATCTGACCGGTCCCCGCCACCCGGCGCAGCCTCACTGTCCGACGCAGCCACGGCAGGTGGGCGAACGATCAGCACTGGGCACACCGCCTGGTGCACGCATCGATCGGCGACGGAGCCCAGCAGCAGGCCGGCAACGCCGCCGAGGCCTCGCGACCCGAGGACGAGCGCCAGCGCCTCGGCGGAGATAGCCGTCAGGGCTTCAGCCGGTGCGCCCAACTCGGCCTCATAGCTGACTGTCACGGACGGATGCTCACTCAGTGTCGGCGAGCATTCCTTCTCCAGCGTGGAGCGGACGGCGGCCGTCAGCTCTGGGAAAGAACCGGGGCCAGAGAGAATTTGGGTGTACTCGGGAGTGTGCTTCTCCAACTGCCAGCACCGGACGATGACGAGCGGGGCGGCGAAGGCCTTCGCGAGTGTGATGGCCTGCTGAAGCGCGCGAGCTGAATGCTCTGAGCCGTCATGTCCAACAACGATCGAACCACTCGGCGCATATGGATAGTCCTCTGACACGGTGCTCTCCTCCCGTCGGGAACAATTCGCATCCTATCCCGCATGTGCGGGGCGCGCCGGTAACGCAATCGTGGCCGCCCCTCACGAAGAGGGACGGCCACGATTGTGTTCAGGCTATGGCTTAGACGCCGTAGTACAGCTCGAACTCGAACGGGTGCGGACGCTGGGCGAGGGGCTTGATTTCCTTCTCGCGCTTGTAGTCGATCCACGTCTCGATGAGCTCAGGGGTGAACACGTTGCCTGCGAGCAGGAAGTCGTGGTCTGCCTCGAGAGCGGAGAGCGCCTCTTCGAGGGATGCCGGAAGCTGCGGGATGTTCTTCGCCTCTTCTGGCGGCAGCTCGTACAGGTCCTTGTCGACGGGCTCGTGCGGCTCGATGCGGTTCTTGATGCCGTCGAGGCCAGCCATCAGCTGTGCCGCGAATGCGAGGTACGGGTTGCCAGAGGCGTCAGGAACGCGGAACTCGATGCGCTTCGCCTTCGGGTTGGTGCCCGTGATCGGGATGCGGATGCAGGCTGAGCGGTTGCCGGCCGAGTAGACCAGGTTGACCGGAGCTTCGAAGCCCGGAACCAGGCGGTGGAACGAGTTCACGCTGGGGTTGGTGAACGCGAGCACAGCCGGAGCGTGCTTCAGCAGGCCACCGATGTACCAGCGAGCCAGGTCGGACAGTCCGCCGTAGCCGGCCTCATCGTAGAACAGCGGTACGCCGTCTGCCCAGAGGGACTGGTGGGTGTGCATGCCTGAACCGTTGTCGCCGAACAGCGGCTTCGGCATGAACGTGGCCGTCTTGCCCCACTCGTGAGCGGTGTTCTTGACGATGTACTTGAACTTGAGGATGTCATCCGCTGCAGCGACCATGGTGTCGAAGCGGTAGTTGATCTCGCCCTGGCCGCCGGTGCCGACCTCGTGGTGGCTGCGCTCGAGAATGAGGCCTGCATCAATGAGCTTGAGGCAGATGTCGTCGCGCAGGTCTGCGTGCTGGTCCACAGGGCTGACGGGGAAGTATCCACCCTTGTACGCAGTCTTGTTGGCGAGGTTTCCGCCTTCTTCCTTGCGTGCTGAGTTCCAGGCGCCTTCGCTGGAGTCAACGGAGTAGAAGCTGGAGTGCTGGTTCACTTCGTAGCGAACGTCATCAAAGATGTAGAACTCGGCTTCGGGGGCAAAGAACGCGGTGTCGGCGATGCCGGTGGAGGCGAGGTACTTCTCAGCCTTCTTGGCGACCTGACGCGGGTCCTTGGCGTAGATCTCGCCGTTGCGCGGGTTGTAGATGTCGAACAGCATGATGAGCGTGCGCTCGGTGCGGAAAGCATCGATGTACGCGGTGGTGACGTCAGGAATGAGCTGCATGTCGGATTCGTGGATGTTCGCGAAGCCGCGAATCGAAGAACCATCGAAGAGCTGGCCGACGGTGAAGAACTCCTCATCGACGGTGGAAGCAGGAATGTTGAAGTGCTGCTGCACACCTGGCAGGTCGGTAAAACGGATGTCAAGGAACTTGACGTCGGTGTCCTTGATGAACTTAAGCACTTCTGACGAATCGCGGAACATGCGGGTTAACTCCAAACGGCGTGGATCCAAAACGGTCGCGCACTACGACCTCCTACGACCGTAGTAGCTCGTCGTTTCTCGACAGTGTCGCAAATGTTTCCGGCATGTTACGCGGAGCCTGATCGGTACACTTGATGGGTGCCTCAACCAGATTCCAACCCCACGTCATTCGGTCAACTCGCGCCCAGCAAATGGCCGGGGGAACGACTGGGTCTGCCGGAGACCGGCCCCACGTCCGTTGCTCGGGCTGGGCGCCGAATTGGCGCACTGGCCATTGACTGGGCCATCGCCATCGCCGTGGGCTACGGAGTCTTCGGGGCTAACTTCGCGAACTACAGCGGATTCGCGACGACCCTGATCTTCGTCGTCATGCAGATCGTGCTCATTCCGATCATGGGAGGCGGAGTCGGTCACCGCCTCCTCGGCATGCGACTGATAGCGCTGAACGGGGAGCGTGTCGGACTGTGGCGTCCGATCGTCCGGACTCTGCTGCTGGCTGTTGTCATCCCGGCACTCGTGTGGGATTCAGACCAGCGTGGTTTTCACGACAAGGTGGCTGGAACAGTTTTGATCCGTGCCTAAGCGGCACGGATCAAAAGTGAGGTAAAACTGTTCGCGCCTGGCGCGGCTATTTTCCGCGCTGCGGTCGAGCCTTCATCGGGTCGACACCCTTGGGGATCGGCATGGAGGTGCGCATCGAGTTGAGGCGGTTGTTCATCGCGAGTACCTCCGCCTTGGTCACAGACTTCTTGATCTTGGTCAGTCGGCTCGGGAGCTTGTGCAGCGGCACGGCGTCTGCATCGGGTCCAACGGAGATGACGGTGACGTTCACATTGCCGAGCACCTTGCTGATCTTGCGACGCTCGTCCTCGACCATGCGGGTCGTGCGGCTCTTGGGGCCTTCACTGATCAGCACGACGCCGCCGCGACCGACGGCGCGGTAAACGGCATCCTGAGTCTTGCCGTTGACGGCTACGGGCATTTCGCTGCCGACCCAGCCACGCTTGAGTGAGCTGCGCAGAACGGCGCCGACGGCACCTGGCTGCCCCTCGATCTGTGAGTATGCGGCCTTCTCTGCACGACGGCCGAGCAGGATCAGCATCGTGAGGATGCCGCCGAGCACGCCGGCGATGATCCACAGCGTCATGGTCAGCCAGTTGCCAGGCGAGAAGATGAGTGCGAGAGCCACGCCGATGACGACGGGAACCAAGAAGCCGAGCACCAGGTACAAGACGATTTTCGAGTCGTATCGCCTCGTCATCTGGAACACCTGCCACATTTGCTTCAGGCGGCCGGGTTCTTTCGGGGTGCGGGGAGTTTTATCCTTGCTGCGAGCCATGTCTCTAAGACTATCGAGTCGCCGGATTACTTAGTGACAGTCTGGCCCGTCACAGCGACTCCTCCTCCCCGCATTCTGGGGGAGCAGATTCCACACTTCATCGTTTTTCCGGGGTGAACGGATGCTGTGAGCCACGCTCCCTGTATGAGCGCCGTCTATCCAGCCACCTCTACCCCAGCGATGATCGCCGGCTATCGCATCCTGCGAAGGCTGGGCGTCGGCTCGCGGTCAACGGTGTACCTGGGGAGCGCTGTGCACTCAGACGCAGGGTGTGTGGCCATCAAGGTGTTCGATGCCCACGCAGACGCCCTCTCCATCTCACGCGAGATTGGGGCGCATTCGGGCGCTCCTGCCGGTCACGTGCCAGCTCTGTTCGATGTGGCGACGCTGCCGGACGGCCGTGTGGTGCTCGTCGAGGAGCGCGTGTCGAGCGAATCGGTCGGTGCCATGCTGCTCGGCTGCCGGAACATCTCGGCAGGCGAGGCCGTCACCCTCATCGCGCCACTCGTCGCTGCGCTGGCAGCGCTGCACGAGTCAGGCCTGGTGCACACGACTCTGAGCCTTGGCACCATGGCGTTGACCGCTGCCGGTCGCCCCGTCCTGATGGGCCTCGGCTCCCTGGCAGACCTTCCGCCCACACGAGGGCAGCCAGAACCTGAGCGCGACCGTGCGCACAGGTTCGATCTGCAGAGAGACGACTACACCAGGCTGACGAACGTGATGCGTGCGGTATTCACACATCTGGACAACGACGTGCAGCTTCATCGCCGTTCTGAGCCGATTGCCGCCTGGTTCGAGATGGCGACTACTGCGATTCCGTTTCGTCCGTGTCTCGATGAACTCGAGCAGCGCCTGTTTGTGTGGTCGAAGGGAGCGCCACTCCGACTGGTGCACGCCTCGACGCCGCAGGTGCGGGACGATCCGGCCACCAGCGTGCGCGCAGGCGCGCGACGCGAGCGGTGGGGCGGCCTCGGCGGGGTGTTCGCTGACCTGCTCCCGGAGGTGGGTGGCAGTGATGGTGATGGTGACGGCAGCCGGCGTGGCTGGCTCGCCTTCGCGATGCCGGGATGGGCAGCGCGGCTGCGTGAACGGGTGCGAGCTGGGTTACGTGCACGGCGCCGTCCGCTCATTGTGGCCGGCGCGCTGTCGGTGGCCGCCACGATCCTGCTGCTCACGCTTCTGCCGACCGAGAGTAAGACGGCAGCAGAGCCTCGCGTAGCGGTGCCGACGCCGGCCACGACACTGGGCGTGCCAATAGATGCCCATTCAAATGCCGATGCGCGTGCGAATGCCGAAACCGATGCGATCCTGGCCGATGAGCCGGCCGCGGCCGCTGCGGCTCTCGTGCGTCGTCGCGCGCACTGCATTCAGGAAGCGTCGCTGGAGTGCCTGGCCGGCGTGGACCAAGCCGGCTCTGCGCTCTGGGAATCAGACAGCTATGGCATTCGTCATGGGCAGCAGGGCGGCAGCTCCGACGAGGCAGCGCTGCTCGCAGACAGCGCCATGACTCTGGTGGAGCGAACGGGAAATGCCGCGATCATCGCGCTTTCTCCACCCGCTGGCGCTCCAGAACGGAAACCGGCCTCGCTCCTGGTAATCAGGGGCGAGGCCGGTTGGCGACTACGTGAGCTGTTCGACTAACGAACCGCTGTCTGGGCTAGAGGCCGAGGTTGCCCTCGAACGCGCCAGCTTCGAGGCGACGCTTCATCGTGGTGAGGAAGCCGGCGGCGTCCGCTCCGTCGATGATGCGGTGGTCGTACGACAGCGCGAGGTACACGCTCGAACGGATGGCGATCGAGTCGAGTCCGTCGTTGGTGACAACGACCGGCTTCTTGTACACGATGCCGGTGCCGAGGATCGCGCTCTGCGGCAGGAACACCACGGGGGTGTCGAAGAGGGCGCCACGTGACCCGGTGTTGGTCAGCGTGAACGTTCCACCTGACAGCTCGTCTGGCTTCAGCTTGTTGTCGCGCGTGCGCTCTGCCAGATCTGCGATCTGTGCGGCAAAGCCGGCGATGTCGAGCTCAGCAGCGTTGCGCACGACCGGCGTGAGCAGGCCACGGTCGGTCTCGACAGCAATGCTGATGTTTTCGTGCGGCGGGTAGACGATGTTGCTGTCTGCGTCGATGGTGGCGTTGATGATCGGGTACGCCTGGAGCGCCTCGGCAGCGGCCACCGCGAAGAACGGCAGGAAGGAGAGCTTGTTGCCGGTCTTCGCTACGAAGTCGGCCTTCACCTTGTCGCGAAGCATCGCTACGCGGGTCACGTCAACCTCGACGACAGTGGTCAGCTGTGCTGACGTCTGCATGGAGATGACGGCACGCTCCGCGACAACCTTGCGGAGGCGCGTCATCGGCACAGTCGTTCCACGCAACGGCGAGACGGTGACGGCGGGTGCCGCAGCAGCGCCGGTCGCCGGCTTCGCCGAGACGACGTCTTCCTTGCGGATGCGTCCACCAACACCGGTGCCGGTGATCGTCGACAGGTCAACGCCGGCCTCGTTCGCGAGCTTGCGGACGATAGGCGTGACGTATCCGGAGGTCCCAGCGTGCGAACCGCGAGCTGGTGCAGCTTCAGCAACTGGTGCGGCCGCGGCAACCGGAGCAGCGGGAGCAGCAACCGGTGCAGCAACCGGAGCGGGAGCAGCAGCGACCGGCGCGGCAACAGGAGCTGCGGGTGCGGCAACAGGAGCGACCGGCGCGGCAACAGGAGCTGCCGGTGCGGCAGGCTCTGCGGCAACCGGAGCTGCCGGTGCGACAGGCTCTGCGGCAACAGGAGCTGCAGGAGCCGGCTCTGCCGCCGCTGCTACGGGCTCAGCGGGAGCTGCCGGTGCGGCTGCGGGTGTCGATCCGTCGCCAATCTTGACAAGAACCGTACCCACCTCGACCGTCTCGTCTTCCTGGACGAGGATTTCCTCGATAACACCGGCTACTGGCGACGGAATCTCCGTGTCGACCTTGTCGGTCGATACTTCGAGTAGGGGCTCGTCGACCTCGACGCGGTCTCCCACGTTCTTGAGCCAGCGGGTAACCGTTCCCTCTGTGACACTCTCACCGAGTGCCGGGAGGCTGACGGATTCGCTCATGCGCTTGTCTCCTTCAAAACCATATTCAAAACCATTTGTATTCGTAGCTTACTGAGAGTGTGAGTAGCGGCCGGGGCTACATCGCGTGCAGTGGCTTGCCAGCCAGTGCGAGGAAGGCTTCACCGAGCGCTTCGTTCTGCGTCGGGTGAGCGTGGATGAACGGTGCGATGTCTTCGGGGTATGCGTCCCAGTTCACGACGAGCTGGCCTTCACCGATGAGTTCGCCGACGCGTGCGCCGATCATGTGCACACCGACGATGGGGCCGTCGTTGACGCGAACGACCTTGATCGAACCTGTGGTGCCGATGATCGCACTCTTGCCGTTGCCGCCGAGGCTGTATTCGTAGCTGGAAACCTGGTCGGCGCCGAACTTCTCGCCTGCCTTGGCCTCGGTGTATCCGACGGACGCAACCTCTGGGTCGCAGTAGGTGACCTTGGGAATGTTCACGTCTTCAACGACGATCGGGTTGAGGCCGGCGATTTCCTCTGCAACGAAGATGCCCTGCTGGAAACCGCGGTGCGCGAGCTGGAGGCCTGGCACGATGTCGCCAACGGCGTAGACGCCGGGGATGTTCGTGGCGAGGCGCTCGTCGGTGATGACGAATCCGCGGTCGACGGTGACGCCGACCTCTTCGAAGCCGAGACCTGCCGTCGCCGGTCCGCGACCGACGGCAACCAGGAGAAGTTCAGCTTCGATCGTCTTGCCGTCTTCGAGGGTGACGACGACGCCGCTCTCGTTCTGGACAACGCTCTGGAAGCGCACGCCGAGCGAGTACTCGATGCCGCGCTTGCGGAACGCGCGCTCGAGCTGCTTGGAGATCGACTCTTCTTCGTTCGGAACGAGGTGGGGGAGCGCCTCGATGATGGTGACATCAGCTCCGAATGACTTCCACACGCTGGCGAACTCGACGCCAATGACGCCGCCACCGAGGACCGCGACCTTCTTGGGTACGAAGTTCAGTTCGAGAGCCTGCTCGCTCGTGATCACGCGGCCACCGAGCTCAAGGCCAGGCAGTGAACGTGAGTACGAGCCGGTGGCCAGGATGACGTTCTTGCCCACGATGGTGTCGGTGCCGACCTGAACGGTCGTGGGGGAGATGAGACGGCCTTCGCCTTCGATCACCGTGATGCCGCGTGCCTTGATCAGGCCCTGGAGACCCTTGAACTTGCTCGCGACGATTCCTTCGCGGTAAGCGGTGACAGCCTGGATGTCGATGCCCTGGAACGTCGCGGCCACGCCGTACTTCTCTGACTCGCGGGTGACATCAGCGACCTCGGCCGAGTGGAGAAGCGCTTTGGTTGGAATGCAGCCGCGGTGCAGGCACGTTCCGCCCAATTTGCCCTTCTCGATCAGACCAACAGTGAAGCCAAGCTGGACTGCGCGCAATGCTGCTGCGTATCCACCGCTTCCTCCACCGAGAACGACAATGTCAAAATTCTGCTCGGACACCCAGACTCCTTCGCGCGTTACGAACTCCGCCACGTACTGCCCGACACCACGATTTGGTCTCGGGCAGGCGTTAATCGGCAAGCATCTCTTGCCCATATGACCTTACTACGGGCGGCAAAAGTCCTCGGCCAGTTTGATGAGGGTGCGAAGGGATACGGCAGTCGGGCCTGCCGCGGTGAATCCCCAGCCGCGGCCCTCGTTCTGGGCGGATCCGGCGATGTCGAGGTGTGCCCAGGGGATTGTCGGTGAACCCTCTCCGTCGTCAGTCGTTCCGATGAACTCCTGCAGGAATACGCCGGCCAGCAGCATCCCTGCGGCCTTGTTGCCGATCTTGGCATTGGCGATGTCGGCCACGTCCGACTTGAGGACGGGGCGGAGCTCTGCCGGGAGCGGCATCGGCCATGCCGATTCGCCAGCCGCTGCGCTGGCAGACAAGACGCGTGCCACCAGTTCGTCGTCCCCCATCGCGGCGAAGTACCGCGTGCCGAGTGCGACGGTCGCCGCACCGGTCAGCGTGGCGACGTCGATGATGGCGTCGGGGTGCTCTTCGCTGGCAGCAACGAGTCCGTCGGCGAGTACCAGGCGGCCCTCAGCGTCGGTGTTGAGAACCTCGACTGTCTTGCCACCCCTGATGCGGAGTACGTCTTCTGGGCGAGTGGCCGTTCCAGACGGCATGTTCTCTGCCATGCACAACCAAGCGGTGACGCGCAGCGGGAGCTGCAGGCGGACGGCAGCCAATGTGGCGGCCAGGGCGGTCGCAGCGCCTGCCATGTCGTATTTCATGCCGACCATTGATGCGGCGGGCTTCAGGGAGAGTCCGCCGGTGTCGAAGGTGATTCCCTTGCCAACGATGGCAATGTGGCGTGTCGCTCCTGCGGGGGAGTATTCCACCTTGACCAGTCGCGGCGGGCGGGACGAACCCTTGCCGACGCCGAGGATTCCACCGAAGCCGTCGGCTTCCAGCTGGTTCTCGTCCCAGACGGTCAGCGTGACGGGGAGGCCTTCGGCCGCCTGTGCAGCGAGATCCGCGAAGGACGCGGGATAAAGGTCGGCTGGCGGTGTGTTGACGAGGTCCTTGACCAGAGCTGTCGCGTCAGCCACGACGCGTGCACGCTCAAGCACGTCGGGAGCGTCGACATCGGTATGCACGGTGATCGTCTCGGCCGGGAGCTTCAGTGCTGCCGGGTTTGAGCGGTACGCGGTGAAACTGTAACCGCCGAGTGCCGCGCCCTCGAGCACGGCCGAAAGATCTGCCTCAGTGCCAAGTGGCAGCGCAAATGAGAGTGAATCGATGCCGACGAGCTGGCGGACTGCCGTGCCTGCGGCGTTTCGCAGTGCGAGTTCTGACGCGTCGCTGCCCAGCCCGACGATGGCGATGCTGCGGCTGGCGCCGACACTGGCGGGAATGCGTGTCACCTGGTCGGCAGCGCCGGTCACGCCCAGCGCGGTGAGTTCGTCTGCGATGCTCCCATACGCTGCATCCGCGAACAGTGTTGCGCCCCCTGGAGAGGCGATGGCGCCAATGACGACGACATCGGACGTGGACTCGAGTGCGGGCTGGTTGGACACGGAAAGCTGCGGAACTGTCATACCTCAATGGTAGGGGCGTGCGCTGTTCGCTCTCGGCATCAAGGCATGCTGGCGAATCCGTGAGCCGCGCGAACGGGGCAGCTTAGAGTTAATGCATGCGCGATCCGGGTGAACTATACGAACTGACGGCTGATGAAGCTGTGGTCCCTGAGGGCCTGCATCTGGTCGCCGGCCTCACTGGATTTGCAGATGCCGGCGGTGCCGTTTCGCAATTCACGGAGTACATCGTCGGAACGCTGGAACACACGGTGGTCGCCACGTTCGACGCGGATGCGTTGTTGGACTACCGCGCCCGTCGTCCCATCATTTACTTCAACCAGGACCACCTGACCGATTACCAGCCGGCCACACTCCAGCTGTACCTGACGACGGATGAGATCGGTCAGCAATTCCTGTTGCTTGCCGGCTTCGAGCCGGACTTCCGCTGGGAACAGTTCACCGCAGCCGTTCTGGAGCTCATTGAGCACTTCAAGGTCGCGTCCACCACCTGGGTCCATGCCATCCCGATGCCCGTGCCGCACACGCGACCGATCGGTGTGACGGTGAGTGGCAGCCGGTCAGATCTCATCGAGACCATGTCGGTGTGGCGTCCGCACACCCAGGTGCCGGCCAATGCCCTGCATCTCGTCGAATACCGACTGCAGCAGTCAGGGGCATCCGCTGTCGGGTTTGTGCTGTTGATTCCGCACTACCTGGCTGACACTGAATACCCGTCTGCGGCGCTCTCCGCACTGGAGAGTACGAGCGCGGCCACCGGTCTTATCTTCCCAACCGACCGGCTGCGGGAGCAGAATCGGGAGTTCGTCGCCCGCATTGACGACCAGGTGAACGAGAACGGGGAGCTCTCCAAGCTCGTCGGAACGCTGGAACAGCGTTACGACTCCTATATGGAAGGCAGCACGCTTCGTTCGCCGCTCACGGACGAAGACGGTGAGCTGCCAAGTGCTGACGAAATCGCCGCGGAGTTGGAGAAGTTCCTCAGCATCCGCCGCACCAGGGATGACGGCTTAGGCGGCTAGGTCCCCGGGCAGCGCTGACCCAGGGGTAACGTAGGGGAGTGAATTCTCGTCGGTCCTGGTTGATTTTCGTCGTTGGATCGTTCGCCTATGTCAGCGCGATCCTGCAGCGGACGTCGCTCGGTGTTGCCGGCGTTGACGCGGCTGAACGTTTTGGCGGTTCAGCGGCCGTGCTGTCCAGCCTCGCCGTCGTGCAGCTGATCGTGTATGCGTCGGCTCAGATTCCTGTCGGCATCCTGATCGATCGCTACGGTCCTCGGGTGCTGATGCTCGCGGGCACCGCGCTGATGATCGTCGGCCAGTTCACGCTGGCATTCTCCCCAACCATCACGGTTGCCGTCGTCGGCCGTATCCTGGTCGGCGCCGGAGACGCAACGATCTTCATTTCGGTGATCCGTCTCGTCTCCTCGTGGTTCACGCCGCGCGTTGTCCCGCAGGTGTCGCAGTGGATGGGCAATTTCGGCCAGCTTGGGCAGGTGCTCTCGGCTGTGCCCCTCGCCTGGGTCCTGCACATGTGGGGATGGACGTCTGCGTTCATCTCGGCCGGATCTGTCGCAGTCATCGCACTGATCGTGATCGTGATCTTCATCAGAGACCGGCCCGCTGACGCCGTCGACATGGGCGCGTCGGCCACCTGGCGGGCGGCGCTGGTGCAGTTGCGTCACAGTCTCGCGCGACCCGGCACGCAACTTGGGTTCTGGTCGCACTTCGTGACGCAATCGTCGAGCACGGTCTTCAGCCTGCTGTGGGGGTTCCCGTTCATGGTCTACGGCCTCGGCTATTCGCCCAGCCTGGCGGCCAGCCTGCTCACCATCCTCGTGGGCGCTGGACTCGTCATAGGTCCCATTCTCGGCATCCTGACTGGCCGTTTCCCGCTTCGGCGCAGCTCCATCGTGCTCGGAATAGTCACGGCGATAGGCATCATGTGGACAATCGTGCTGTTGTGGCCAGGACCGCAGCCCGTGTGGCTCATCGTGCTGCTCCTGATTGTCATTGGCACCGGCGGCCCAGGCTCGTTGATCGGCTTCGATTTCGCCCGCTCATTCAACCCGCAGCGGAGCCTCGGGTCTGCGAACGGAGTCGTGAATGTCGGTGGGTTCTCCGCCAGCTTCGTGATGATGTTCCTCATCGGTCTGCTGCTTGACGTACAGGACGGCTGGCGGGTGAGCGGGGGAGAGGCGAGCGACCTGTATTCGGCGGACTCGTTCCGGGTCGCTTTTGCGGTGCAGTACCTCGTCATTGGAACCGGGGTTGTCTTCCTGCTGCGCGCGAGGCGGCGCACGAGGGCACAGATGTCAGCGGATGAGGGAATAGAAGTAGCCCCGCTGTGGGTTGCACTATCTCAAGCATGGAAGCGACGCACGCGGAAGGGCGACGGGACGCACCCGTAGAACGCAGGCAGACTCTTTTGGCCTATGGCTCGACGTATATCCAAACCATGCAATAATTGTCAATAGGACCCGTTCGGGTTCTGGGAGTACCAATCGAAATGTTGGTGCAGATGTCATCCGCGCGATGCCCCAGGACTTGACATGGGTCTTAGTACTGCCCAATTTCTCGTAGCAACGGTTTCACACTGCGAAAAAAGCGGGGCGCTGTACGCGCAAAACTTGACGCATGAGAGGTGTTCGAATGGCAACCCCAGTAAAGACCGAGGTGACCGAAGAGACCACCGCGAGCGAGGCCAAGGCGGCAAAGGCCGCTAAGGCTGCTGCCACGCGGGCCGCAAATGCCGCGAAGAAGGCTGCTGCAGCTGCAGCTGACCCAGCAGCTGAGAAGGCCGCGCCGCGCAAGCGCGCTGCCACGAAGGCTGCGAAGTCCGGAAACGGACCTGACGATGAGGTTGACCACGGCGATGAAGGTGCCGTTGTCATCGATGTCGACAAGGCTGACGACGACGAGTCAGACGAAGAGGGCGTCAAGCGCACCGCTCCTGCTGAGCCGCTTCCCGCCGGCGCTCTCGTGCTGTCACTTGTTGACGACGACGACGAAGTGCCCGTTTACTCCAGCGCAATCACCGGCGCGACCGCTGACCCGGTCAAGGACTACCTGAAGCAGATCGGAAAGGTCGCGCTTCTGAACGCGGCCGAAGAGGTCGAGCTTGCCATGCGCATCGAGGCCGGCCTGTTCGCTGAGGACAAGCTCGCCCACATGACGGACGCAGAGAAGCGTACGGCCAACGGTCGTGAACTGCAGTGGGTGGCCAAGGATGGCGCACGCGCCAAGAGCCACCTGCTCGGAGCGAACCTCCGCCTTGTTGTTTCACTGGCCAAGCGATACACCGGCCGCGGCATGCAGTTCCTCGACCTGATCCAGGAGGGAAACCTGGGCCTCATTCGTGCAGTTGAGAAGTTCGACTACACCAAGGGCTTCAAGTTCTCCACCTACGCCACCTGGTGGATCCGCCAGGCCATCACCCGCGCCATGGCCGACCAGGCCCGCACCATCCGTATCCCCGTTCACATGGTTGAGGTCATCAACAAGCTCGCCCGTGTGCAGCGCCAGATGTTGCAGGACCTCGGTCGCGAACCGACGCCAGAAGAGCTGAGCCGCGAGCTCGACATGACGCCTGAGAAGGTCGTCGAGGTCCAGAAGTATGGTCGCGAGCCCATTTCGCTGCACACCCCGCTTGGTGAAGACGGCGACAGCGAGTTCGGTGACCTGATCGAAGACACCGAGGCAGTCGTTCCTGCAGATGCAGTGGGCTTCACCATGCTGCAGAAGCAGCTGGAAAGCCTGCTCGATTCGTTGTCTGAGCGCGAAGCCGGCGTCATCCGGATGCGCTTCGGCCTCGGAGACGGTATGCCGAAGACACTGGACCAGATCGGCGACACCTTCGGCGTCACGCGTGAGCGTATTCGCCAGATCGAGTCCAAGACGATGGCCAAGCTGCGTCACCCGTCGCGCTCACAGTCGCTGCGCGACTACCTCGAGTAAAGGTCACTGAGTGCGGTATGCGCCGGCGATCCTCATTGGCAGGGTCGTTCGGATTCTCGCGAGATGGCGCAAGCCAGGGGGCGGCTCTGCCGTCCCCGGCCTTGTCGTCAATAAGATTGCCCCTGGCTTCCTGACGACCACGCTCAACAGCTTTCCGCTTGGCCTGGTCATCGTGACGGGATCGAGCGGAAAGTCGACCACCACCAAAATGCTGGTCGCGATCCTGCGCGCCCACCAGCTCTCCGTTTTCACCAATCCGTCGACGGCGAACATCAGCCAGGGCCTCACGTCTGCGCTGCTCGAGCAGGTCAGCCTGTCCGGTCGTATCGACGGTGAAATCGCCGTGCTTGAAATGGATGAGGGGCACGGCGCTCTCATCGCCGGTGGCCTCACCCCGCGCGTCGTGGCCCTCACGAATGTGATGGTCGACCAGATCGACAGGTTCCACGACTCAGAGATGGTCTCAGCCATGCTGCGCACCATCGCGGCGCGTGCGACCGAATCAGTCGTGATCAACGCCGACGACCAGTACCTCGTCTCGTTGGCTGAATCCCTCGGCGAAGGCGTTCACGTTGAGCGGTATGGCGTCAGCGCCACCGTTCTGGCGCAGAATCCCCGCGGGCTCGGCTACACGCAGACCGCACACGAACGGTTGGCTGCAGGCGAGGGAACAATCGTCACGCAGGTGTCTGGCCGTGAGGCTCAGATTGCCATGTCATCCGGACAGGGCTACACCGTCGGCTTGCCAGCCCGCGGAACGCACTATGCCGTGGATGCCGCGACTGCGCTGGCCACTGCCCGCGCAATTCTCGGGGAGCGGTTCATTCCTGAGCGCGCCGTCGCTGCCGTTTCAACGATTCCCCCTGTGTTCGGCCGTGGCGAGATCGTCACGGTGCGCGGCAAGCAGGTCGAGTTCGTTCTCGTGCAGAACCCGGCTAGCTTCCAACTGAACGTCGACAGCCTCGAACCCGGCACTGAGCAGATCCTGGTCGCTGTCGGCTCCGATGTGCGCGACCCGTCCTATTTCTGGCCGGTGGACACCTCCAACCTCGGCCGTGTGCTGCTCGTATCAGGGTCGAAGGCCCATGACATTGCGCTGCAGCTCGCATACGACAATGTCGAAATCGATCGGATTGAAACCGATCTCGGACGCGCACTCGATGACTTCATCGCTCTTCCGGATCCCGGTCATGGGCTGAAGACAATCGTCTTCTCTGCTGATTCCATGCGCCGCACGCGGGCGCACCTCGGCCTCGCCAGCAATGATCCCGACCCGGCCGTTGAGGTAGAAGTAATATGACCGAACTCACCATCGTCTCGATCCTTCCAGAGCTGCTCAACACCAACGGAGACGCAGAGAACGCCAGAGTCCTGGCTAGACGCGCAGAATGGGCAGGCCACACTGTCACGATCGTGCCGGTCGCCTCTCTGGCCGATCTGCCGGCATCGGTTGACCTCGTCGTTATCGGTTCTGGCACTGACTCTGACCTGGAACGCGTTCGCGATCTCCTCAGGCCGTTTGTCGGCCATATGCGTGAGTGGTGCGCTGCCCACGTTCCGATCCTTGCCATCGGCACGGGGTGGGAACTCCTCAGCGGTGGCATCCAGCTGGATGGCACGGTCATCGATGGCCTCGGCCTGGTTGCCGGACGAGCGGTCCCCGCGCCGGCGAGGATCACCGACGACATCGTGGTCAAGACCAAGTACGGCCGCCTGAGCGGCTTTGAGAATCACGCACGCGCTTATGTCGGCGCCGAAGCATCACCGCTCGGCCGAGTGATCAGCGGTACCGGAAACGGCAACGGAGCTGGGCAAGAGGGCCTCGTGATGGGTGACCTGTTCTGTACGCACCTGCACGGCCCTGTGCTCGCTCGCAACCCCGGGTTGGCCGATCACTTGCTCCGGATCGCGCTGGCCAGGCACGGCGCGGACTACGCCCCGTCAGCACAGAGTGACCTCGCAGACGAGATCGCGCTGGCTGCCCGCAATCAGATTGCGTCCAGACTCGGTCTCGACGCCGAGTAACACCCGCAGCACACACGAGAAGAGCCCCCAGACTGTGGTCTGGGGGCTCTTCGCACCTTGATGCGTCGTACGTTCTGTTACGAACGCTGGTCTTCGAACAACCGACTCGACTCGTCATGCCAGCTCTGCGCAACGGCGGCCAGCTTCTCCTGGTGCTTGCGACCGTGGTGGGCGCAGAACAGCAGTTCACTGTTGTTCACGACAACACGGATGTACGCCTGAGCTCCACACGCGTCGCAGCGGTCGGCTGCGGTGAGCTGGTGGGGGGCGTCGAGTTCCTCGACGGCACCGTTTTCGGTGGCGATCTGGGACATGTGCTCCTCCTCCAGACTGGGACCAATAAAACCTGATACTCAATGTAAACACGCCTGAGGCGACTTTGAAGGCCACTTGCGAAGTATTTCGCTCACCGCGTAGCGGTGGGCGTCGGGTGTCGGTCAGGCGACTGTCGCCTTCGGTCACTAGTCTTAACAGTTGTGAGTTCTGACTATTCCGCCCGCCACCTTTCCGTCCTTGAAGGATTGGAGGCTGTGCGGAAACGCCCCGGCATGTATATCGGTTCGACTGACTCTCGGGGACTCATGCACTGCCTGTGGGAGATCATCGACAACTCAGTCGACGAGGCGCTCGGCGGGCATGGCAACTTCATCGGCGTGATCCTGCACCCCGACCAGAGCGTCGAGGTCAGGGACGCAGCGCGCGGCATCCCCGTCGACATTGAGCCGAAGACCGGCCTGTCAGGCGTCGAGGTCGTCTTTACCAAGCTGCACGCCGGCGGCAAGTTCGGCGGTGGGTCATACGCCGCATCCGGCGGGCTCCACGGTGTTGGCGCATCCGTCGTCAATGCACTCTCCGAACGGCTCGATGTCGAGGTTGACCGCGACGGCAAGACGTGGGCGATGTCGTTCCACCGCGGCGAGCCCGGAATCTTCGCTGACGAGGGTGGCGAGAAGAGCCCTGACGCACCGTTCACGCCCTTCGAGAAGAAGAGCGAACTGCGCGTGATCGGCAAGGTCAAAAAGGGTGTCACCGGAACCCGCATCCGCTACTGGGCAGACCGCCAGATCTTCACCAAGGGTGCGACGTTCCAGACTGACGAATTGCTGGGCAGGGCACGGCAGACTGCGTTCCTCGTGCCAGGCCTGACCCTCGAAGTCAGCGACCAGCGCTCTGCTGAGCACATCGAAGAGTCATTCTCGTTCGAGGGTGGCATCTCAGAGTTCGTGGAGCACCTGGCAACGGATGCCCCCATCACCGACACCTGGCGGCTCACCGGCAACGGCACATTCACCGAGACGGTGCCGGTACTGACCGACAAGGGCGCCATGGTTCCCACCGAACTGCAGCGAGACTGTGCGGTCGACATCGCCCTCCGCTGGGGGACCGGCTACGACACGGTCATCCGCAGCTTCGTCAACATCATTGCCACTCCGAAGGGCGGCACGCACCAGGCCGGGTTCGAAGCCGGCCTGCTGAAGTTCATGCGGTCGCAGGTTGAGCAGAACGCGCGGCGACTCAAGGTCGGCAACGACAAGCTCGAGAAGGATGACATCCTCGCCGGGCTCACGGTTGTGCTCACGGTGCGCCTGCCCGAGCCGCAGTTCGAGGGCCAGACCAAGGAGATCCTCGGCACGCCTGCGGTGCGCGCAATTGTGGCATCCGTTGTGGCCAAGAGCCTCGCAGAGCGATTCGCATCCTCGAAGCGTGACGACAAGGCCCAGACCGCTCTGGTTCTCGACAAGGTCGTCGCTGAGATGAAGTCGCGCATCTCGGCCAGGGCTCACAAGGAGACCCAGCGTCGGAAGAATGCGCTGGAGAGCTCGTCGCTCCCGGCCAAGCTCGTCGACTGCCGCAGCAACGATGTTCTCACGAGTGAACTGTTCATCGTCGAGGGCGACTCGGCACTCGGCACCGCGAAACTCGCCAGGGACAGCGAGCACCAGGCGCTGCTGCCGATTCGCGGCAAGATCCTGAATGTGCAGAAGGCCTCAGTGTCCGACATGCTCTCCAACGCGGAGTGCGCGTCAATCATCCAGGTGATCGGAGCTGGGTCAGGCCGCAGCTTCGACCTGTCCGCCGCCCGATACGGCAAGGTGATCATCATGAGTGACGCCGACGTTGACGGCGCCCACATCCGCACACTGCTCCTCACCCTGTTCTTCCGTTACATGCGTCCGATGATCGAGGGCGGCCGCGTGTTCGCCGCAGTGCCGCCGCTGCACCGGGTGGTCGTCATGAACCCGGGAACCAAGCCGAACGAAACCATCTACACATACTCAGAAGCCGAGCTGCAGGGCGTTCTGGCCGGTCTCAAGCGCACCGGGAAGAAGTACCAGGACCCCATCCAGCGGTACAAGGGACTCGGCGAGATGGATGCCGACCAGCTCGCAACGACCACGATGGACCGTGCCCACCGCACGCTGCGCCGCGTGCAGGTGGCCGACGCAGAGCAGGCGGGGAAGATCTTCGAACTGCTCATGGGTAACGATGTCGCCCCGCGCAAGGAGTTCATCATCGACAGCTCTGACAAGCTCAGCCGTGATCGCATCGATGTTTAGCTGCAGCGTGTAGCTGCAGCGTGTAGCTGCAGCGGTGTTGGTACGCAGAAGGGGGCGGTGCGCAGGCACCGCCCCCTTCTGCGATTCATCGTGCAGGTCAGCTGATGCTGGCGCCGATGGCTCCGACGACAGTGTCGAGAAGTGTGCCAGACGCATCCCGCCGTGAACCGGATTCCGGCAGAGCACGTGGCGTGCCATCAGGACCGACAGCACGTGCGGGCGCTGGGCCGACCCAGGCAATGGCAAGTGCGTCCTCGCCCTTCAGGAAGCGCTGTGAGCGCACGCCACCGGTTGCGCGTCCCTTGACCGGGTACTCGGAGAAGTCAGACACCTTGGCGCTGCCGGGATCTGTGCCCGTTAACGTTTGGCTGCCGACGGCGATCGTGGCGACCACTGCCGTCTCTGCGTCCTCTGGGGAGACCGCCCCGAAGAAGATCACGGTGGAGTCGGTGGCCAGCTTGATGCCGGCCATGCCTCCCGCAGTTCGGCCCTGTGGACGCACCGAGTTCGCAGGGAAACGCAGCAGCTGTGAATCGGAGGCCACGAAGACCAGCTCGTCGTCGTCATCGCCCTGCACGGCGCCGATGACTTCGTCCTTGGGCTTCAGCGCGATGATCTCAAAGTCAGGCTTGTTGGCCCAGTCCTTCGCCGTGACCCGCTTCACGACTCCCTGCTTCGTGCCGAGTGCAATCGACGTGTCGGCGTCGAGGGAAACCAGGGCGAGCACCTTCTCGCTGCGGTTGGCCAGTGCCAGGTAGTCGTTGACGCGTACACCCGCTGCCAGCTGGATCGACGATGTCGGCATGACGGGCAGGTCGACGGGCGAGAAGCGGATGAGCCGACCGAGGTTGGTCACTGCGCCGATTTCGGTCCGGCTGGTGGTGTCGAGCACAGAGCGGATGGCGTCGTGCTTGCTGCGGCGCTGTACGGGCACAGCACGCGACTCAGCGGCTTCTGCGTCCGCGTCCTGTACATCGACCCTGGCGATGCGTCCTGTGGCGCTGAGGTAGACGCGTGTGGCGTTGTCCTGCACCTCGAGGATCGCCGCCTGACGCTTCGCAGCCGCGCCGGCGATGCTGGGCCTGGCCTCGGTGAGTACCGTGCGGCGCGGAGTGCCGAAGCGCTCAGCGACCTCGGCGAGTTCGTCGGAGACGAGGGTGCGAATGGCCTGCTTGCTCGCGAGCAGCAGTTCGAGCGCTGCAATCTCCGCGAGCAATTTGTCACGCTCGGCTTCCAGCTCGATGCGCGAGAACTTCGTGAGTCGTCGCAACCTGAGTTCGAGAATGTACTCGGCCTGGATCTGGCTCAGCTCGAAGACGTCGATCAGTCGCGTGCGTGCCTGCTCGCTGTCATCGCTGGCCCTGATCACCTGGATGACCTCATCGATGTCAAGGATGGCAAGGAGGAGCCCCTCGACGAGGTGGAGTCGTTCCTTGCGGCGGGCAAGACGATACGCGCTTCGTCTCGTGACAACCTCGATGCGGTGGTTCACGTAAACGAGCAGCAGCTCGCGGAGGCCGAGCGTCTGGGGGCCGCCGTTGACGAGCGCCACGGCGTTGATGTTGAACGAGTCCTCGAGTGGGGTCACCCGGTACAGCTGCTCGAGCACAGCTTCAGGGCTGAAGCCCGTCTTGATGCCGATGACCAGGCGCAGGCCCTTGGTGCGGTCCGTGAGATCTGTCACGTCCGAGATGCCGGAGAGCTTCTTGGAGTTGACGCCGTCCTTGATCTTCTCGATGACCTTCTCAGGCCCGACAAGGTATGGCAGCTCCGTGACGACGAGGCCGGTCTTCCTGGCCGTGATCGCCTCGACGGACACGCGGGCCCTGGTCTTGAAGCTGCCGCGCCCTGTCGCGTATGCGTCCTTGATGCCGGCGAGGCCAACGATGGTGCCGCCCGTGGGCAGGTCGGGGCCAGGCACGTACTCCATCAGCTCATCGAGGGTGGCGTCCGGGTGGGCGAGCAGGTGCCTGGCAGCGCCGACGACCTCGATGAGGTTGTGGGGTGCCATGTTGGTGGCCATGCCAACGGCGATACCGCTCGCCCCGTTGACGAGCAGGTTCGGATACGCGGCGGGCAGCACGTCGGGCTGGGTCAGCTGGTTGTCGTAGTTGGGTACGAAGTCGACGACGTCCTCGTCGAGGTTTTCCGTCATCGACAGCGCGGATGCCGCCAGGCGCGCCTCTGTGTAGCGAGGGGCAGCGGGGCCATCGTCGAGTGAGCCGAAGTTGCCGTGTCCGTCGATGAGGGGCACGCGCAGCGTGAACGCCTGGGCCATGCGCACCATGGCGTCGTAGATGGCTGTATCGCCGTGCGGGTGCAGCTTTCCCATCACCTCGCCGACAACGCGAGCTGACTTGACGTGCCCGCGATCGGGGCGGAGGCCCATCTCGCTCATCTGGTAGAGAATGCGTCGCTGTACCGGCTTGAGCCCATCCCTGGCGTCGGGAAGCGCGCGCGAGTAGATCACGGAGTACGCGTACTCCAGGAACGACCCCTGCATCTCTGTCGATACGTCGACATCTTCGATGCGCTCGGTAAAGGATGCGTCTGCTGTGCTGTCTGAGCGGCTCATTCGTGAATTCTGCTTAGGACGTGCGTCTGGGCACGAGTGGTTCATGGCGGGTGTGAGGGACTGTGAAAGACTTACCCCGATGTCCCTTATGCTACCGGCCCGCCAATTCAGCACGATTCGCCTTGCCGATGTTCTCCCAAGTTGCCTGCACGCCCTCCAGGGCACACCGAACGTGCTTGGCCTCCCGCCAGCGGCCAAAGCCGTGGTCGTCTTGGTCGACGGTCTCGGCGCCAGCGCCATCAAGAGCCGTGCGGGCCATGCCAGGTTCCTGGCCAGCAGGCTGGGCAAGCGCAGCGTGATCGATGGGGTGTTCCCCGCGACAACGGCGGCCGGCATCGCCACGTTGACAACAGGTGTTGCGCCAGGCCAGCACGGCCTGGTCGGCTACCGCGTGCGCGACGAGGCCCATGACCGAGTCGTGAACCAGCTGACCGGCTGGGACGCCGACATGGATCCGGCGACCTGGCAGCGCGTGCGCACCGTGTTCGAGCAGGCAGCGGATGTTGGTATCCCCAGTTTCACCGTCGGCCCAGCACGCTACGACGCGTCGGGCTTCACCCAGGCGGTATTGCGTGGCGCGACGTACGTGTCAGCTGAGCGGATAGCGGATCGCTTCGCGGCCGCGAAGCGCATCCTTGATGAGGAACCGCGTGCGCTGGTCTACCTGTATGTGGCTGAACTCGACATCGCCGCCCACGCGAATGGCTGGGAATCGGCCAAGTGGTTGACAGAGCTTGAAGTGCTGGATTCAGAGCTTGCACGGTTCGCGGCGACGCTCCGCGCCGACGAAGGACTGATCGTCACGGCTGACCACGGAATCATTGACGTGCCGGCAGAGCGCCACATCCTGTTCGACACCGTGCCAGAGCTCGTGGAGGGCGTCAGGCACATCGGGGGAGACCCACGGTGCCTCCACCTGTACCTCGACGCGAACACAGACGTCACCGCGGACTCGCTGGCTGAGGCCTGGCGCGCTCTCGAAGGTGAACGTGCCTGGGTCATGACGCGCGACGAGGCGATCGCAGCCGGCTACTTCGGCGAGGTCGATGCAGAGGTCGCGCCCCGAATCGGAGATGTCATCGTCGCGGCGCGAAAGCTGGTCGCGTACTACGACTCCCGCGAGCCGAACCAGTCAGCCAGGAAGATGGTCGGCCAGCACGGTTCACTGACCGAAGACGAAACCAGAATTCCCCTGGTCAGGGCGGGCGCATTCCACCTGGCCTGATCTGAGCGCCATCCGCTGAAACGCGAAAGGCCCCGGCAATGCCGGGGCCTTTCGTCGTCTGTTCAGGTCTAGCTGGGGTACTGCCCGCGCTTGACCTGGGGCTTCGGAAGCCGCATGACGCGCAGCTGCAGGGCGCGCATCGCCGCGTACCAGCGCACACGCTCAGCCTTGTCGGCGCCGAACTTGGCCGCGACCTTGCGCTTCAACGTGAAGCCGAGGATCACGCAGTCGACAACCGCAATCAGGAAGAAAGCCCAGAGCGCCAGGATCCCGTATGTCTGCACAGCGGGGTTGGGGAAGAAGGTGAGGATGATCACGAGGAACATCACCGGGATCATGAACTCGCCGACGTTGAAGCGGGCGTCGACGTAGTCGCGCACGAATCGCTTCTGTGGGCCGCGTTCACGCTGCGGGAGGTACTTGTCGTCGCCGGCTGCCATGCCGAGGCGTGCACGCTCGCGGGCGTCGGCAGACTGCACGCGTGCCTGCTTCGCAGCCAGCTTGCGGTCGTCTGGCACCAGGGGACGCTTCCGCGCGGCCTCCTGCTGCTTGCGAGTGGGGGTCGGGGCGCCCTTGCCGGTCGTTGTCGCTGCGAGCCGCGCTGCGGTCTCCTCAGCGGTTTCGATCGATGGTTCCGCGTCGGGGGTCAGAGGTTGCTTTGCCACATCATGTCCTTGAATTTAGTTGCCTTAAGATTACCTGCATGACGGATAGCCAACACACATCTCCAGCAAACGCGAAAGTTGAGGCCGACGTTCGCCTCGCAGTCGAGCAGGGACTGCCCAGTACCATCGCCGATTTGAGCGCACTCGTGCGTATTCCGTCGGTGGCGTGGGCCGCGTTCGATCCCAGCCATGTCGCCGCAAGCGCGGATGCCGTCGCGGCACTCGCGCGTGACCTCGGTGTTTTCGACAGCGTTGAGGTCAAGCAGGCCGGTATCCCTGGGACGGATGAGCTGGGCCAGCCGGCAGTGCTCGCGACGCGGGCCGCCAGAAACGGAAAGCCGACGATCCTGCTCTACGCCCACCACGATGTGCAGCCTCCTGGGCGAGATGAGGAATGGGAATCCAACCCGTTCGAGCCCACCGTGCGCGGCGACCGCCTCTACGGCCGTGGCGCCGCTGACGACAAGGCCGGCGTGATGGCGCACATCGCCTCCATCCGCGCGCTCGTCGAGGCTGTCGGACCCGACTTCGACCTCGGCCTTGCCCTCTTCATCGAGGGTGAGGAGGAGTTCGGCAGCCGCTCGTTCGCCACATTCCTCGAACAGAACGAAGATGCCCTGCGCGCAGACGCGATCGTGGTTGCTGACTCCAACAACTGGGATATCGACACTCCCGCGCTCACCATCGGCCTGCGCGGCAATGTGACGTTCCGCCTGACTGTCCGCACGCTGTCTCACGCATCGCACTCCGGAATGTTCGGGGGAGCGGTACCGGATGCCATGCTCGCGACGATCAAGCTGCTCGCGACCCTGTATGCGGATGACGGATCGGTGGCCGTCGCCGGTCTCACCAGTCACCCGCAGGACACTCCCGAGTACTCGGCCGAACAGCTCAGACTCGAAACCGGCCTGTTGGATGGGGTGTCGCCGATCGGCAACGGATCGATTCTCAGCCGCATCTGGGCACAGCCGGCGATCACCGTGACCGGTATCGACGCGCCCAGCGTCGCAAACGCCTCCAATACGCTCTCACCCTCCATCAGCGTGCGACTCAGCGCCAGGATCGCCCCTGGGCAGCCGGCAGCTGAGGCATACGCGGCACTCGAGGCGCACCTCCGTGCCAACGCCCCCTTCGGCGCCCACCTCGAGATCGATGACGTCGACACAGGGGAGGCCTTCCTCGTTGACACCAGCGGCTGGGCCGTGGCAGAGACGCGCACGGCGATGCGGGATGCCTGGGGCGTCGAACCTGTCGATATCGGCGTCGGCGGATCCATTCCGTTCATCGCAGACCTTGCACGCGTCTTTCCAGAGGCCCAGATCCTGGTCACCGGCGTAGAAGATCCTGATTCACGGGCGCACAGCCCCAACGAATCGCTGCACCTCGGCGTGTTCAAGCGCGCCGTGCTGAGCGAAGCGCTGTTGCTGGCCAGGCTCAATGAACGCTCAGCCGGTTAGGTCACCCGGCATGGCCAACTGGGAATGTTCACTGCTCGTTCCCGGTTGGCCGCTATAGAATCCTCAATAGATTTCGCGCTGTACAACGTCTCAAGGAGCACCATGACTGACACCATCACCGAAAGCACTGCACCTGCAGAGACCGCCGCTCACCGTGTCGGCATCAGCGATGCGGCCGCAGCCAAGGTGCGCAGCCTGCTTGCGCAGGAAGGCCGCGAAGACCTGCGCTTGCGTGTTGCCGTCCAGCCCGGCGGATGCTCTGGCTTGATTTACCAGCTGTACTTCGACGAGCGAACGC
Organism: Leifsonia sp. Y878; assembly: GCF_057669685.1. Classification (NCBI taxonomy): domain Bacteria; kingdom Bacillati; phylum Actinomycetota; class Actinomycetes; order Micrococcales; family Microbacteriaceae; genus Leifsonia; species Leifsonia sp. Y878. Next base: position 835,916 of record NZ_JBYHFS010000001.1, read on the forward strand.
TCGACGGCGACGCTGTTGTCGACTTCGATGGCGTTGAGGTGATCGTCGACAAGATGAGCGTTCCTTACCTTGACGGCGCGTCGATTGACTTCGAAGACACCATCGAAAAGCAGGGTTTCACGATTGACAACCCGAATGCCGGCGGAAGCTGTGCCTGTGGAGATTCCTTCCACTAGTCGATAAAGCTGTTTCAGGGCTGGGAGATCATCGAATCGATGGTCTCCCAGCCCTATTTTCGGCAAAAAAATCCAGCAATTCCTTGATTTTTACGGTGACGCGGCACCGGGAGTGCACATGTGACGGCCGCTCTCGGAGTAGGCTGGGAAACGATCAATTCACTTCCTGAGAAGTGACCACGAGTCTCCCGAAAGGTCACCGGTGCGCAATTACCGCCGTCTTCGATGGGCTGCAATTCCAATCGCAGCGTCGTTAACCATTGCTCTCGCGGGGTGTACACAAGCCCAGCTCAACGGGTTCCTCCCCGGATTCGAGGAGGGGCAGCCTGCGGTTACAAACCACACAGAGCGCGTCTCCGGCTTGTGGACCACCTCCTGGATCGTGCTCCTCATTGTGGGTGTCATCACCTGGGGCCTCACACTGTGGGCAGTCGTCGTCTACCGACGCCGCAAGGGCCAGACCGGCCTGCCGGTACAGCTGCGATACAACATGCCGATCGAGATCTTCTACACGATCGTGCCGCTCATCCTCGTGCTCGGATTCTTCGCCTTCACGGCCAGGGACCAGCAGGCCATCGAGGCTCGCTTCGATCAGCCAGAAGTCAAGATCCAGGTTTTGGGCAAGCAGTGGGCGTGGGACTTCAACTACGTCAATGAAGATGTCTACTCGGCCGGTATCCAGGCCCAGGACGACCCTGACGCCGCTCCTGGTTCGATCATCGAATCCGAGCTCCCCACGCTGGTTCTGCCTGTCGGCAAGAAGATCGAGATCGCTCTTCAGTCCCGCGACGTCATTCACTCCTTCTGGGTCATCGACTTCCTCTACAAGAAGGACATGATTCCCGGCAAGGTCAACTACATGTCTGTTATCCCGGAACGAATCGGCACCTACGACGGAAAGTGCGCCGAGCTGTGTGGCGAATACCACTCCCTCATGCTGTTCAAGGTGAAGGTCGTGTCAGAGGCTGATTATCTGGCATACACCGACGGGCTCCGCGCAGCGGGCAACGAGGGTCAGCTCGGTACCGAGTACGACCGCAACCAAAATCTTCCGGGCACCAGCGCTCCGGTGGCGCAGGAGGAGGGTAACTAACCCATGAGCACGACACTTACAACGCCGGCGTCGGTGCGCACCGCGCCCCCCGTCATCAGCCCAGGTGCTGAGAAAAAGGGCAACATCCTGGTTCGGTGGATCACATCCACCGACCACAAGGTCATCGGGTACATGTACCTGATCACGTCCTTCATCTACTTCTGCATCGGTGGCGTGATGGCCTTGGTCATCCGCGCCCAGCTCTTCGAACCGGGCCTTCAGGTCGTCGCGACGAAAGAGCAGTACAACCAGCTCTTCACCATGCACGGCACAATCATGCTGCTCATGTTCGCAACCCCGCTGTTCTTCGGATTCGCGAATGCCCTGATGCCGCTCCAGATCGGTGCACCAGACGTTGCCTTCCCGCGTCTGAACGCTTTCTCCTTCTGGTTGTTCTTCTTCGGTAGCTTGATCGCCGTCGCCGGATTCCTCACCCCGCAGGGTGCAGCATCCTTCGGCTGGTTCGCCTATCAACCGCTTGCCAGCACGACGTTCTCACCCGGCGTTGGCGGGAACTTGTGGATGGTGGGGCTAGGCCTGTCGGGCTTCGGTACCATCCTCGGTGGTGTGAACTTCATCACGACGATCATCACGATGCGTGCCCCTGGTATGACGATGTTCCGCATGCCGATCTTCACGTGGAACGCGCTTGTCACCTCGCTGCTGATCCTGATGGCGTTCCCGGTTCTGGCTGCTGCCCTCCTGGCTGCCGCTGGCGACCGCATCTTCGACATGCACATCTACGACCCGGCAAACGGTGGCGCCATCCTGTGGCAGCACTTGTTCTGGTTCTTCGGTCACCCAGAGGTTTACATCATCGCCCTGCCGTTCTTCGGCATCGTCTCTGAAGTGTTCCCGGTATTCAGTCGCAAGCCGATCTTCGGTTACAAGACACTCATCTACGCAACCATCGCCATCGCCGCACTGTCGGTGACCGTGTGGGCTCACCACATGTACGTGACGGGTTCCGTGCTCTTGCCGTTCTTCTCCCTGATGACAATGCTCATCGCAGTGCCAACGGGTGTGAAGATCTTCAACTGGATCGGCACGATGTGGCGAGGGTCGCTGACCTTCGAAACACCCATGCTCTGGGCCATCGGCTTCCTCATCACCTTCACGTTCGGTGGTCTGACCGGTGTCATCCTGGCTTCACCGCCGCTCGACTTCCACGTGTCTGACACGTACTTCGTTGTTGCGCACTTCCACTACGTCGTCTTCGGAACTGTTGTATTCGCCATGTTCAGTGGCTTCTACTTCTGGTGGCCGAAGTGGACGGGCAAGATGCTCAACGAGCGCCTCGGCAAGTGGCACTTCTGGCTTCTCTTCATCGGCTTCCACACCACGTTCCTCGTGCAGCACTGGCTCGGAGTCGTCGGCATGCCGCGTCGATACGCCACGTACTCGCCCGATGACGGATTCACCTGGATGAACCAGCTGTCGACTGTCGGCTCGATGATCCTCGCGGTCTCGATGATCCCGTTCCTGCTGAACGTGTACATCACGGCTCGCAAGGCTCCGAAGGTCACCGTCAACGACCCGTGGGGTTACGGCGGATCACTCGAGTGGGCGACCTCCTGCCCGCCGCCGCGCCACAACTTCACGTCCATCCCGCGCATTCGTTCAGAACGGCCCGCGTTTGACCTCAATCACCCCGAGGTCGAAATCCCCGTTGGCATCGGCCCGGCGAAGGACGCACCCGACGCTCCTACGTACGACGCGGCTTCCGAGAAGGTCAAGTAAAAATGAAAGTAAACGTCAACCTCCTGTGGATCCTGGCCGCGTTCTTCGGTCTCTCGACAGTTGTCTACGTCGTGTGGAGCCTCCTGGACCCACTGTTCGGCCACATTGAGTGGGCCGGAACGTTCGCCCTCGGACTCTCGACGATCCTCGCAAGCTTCATCGCCTTCTACCTGGGCCGTGTACACACGGCACAGGGTGGGGAGCTTCCAGAGGACCGTCTCGATGCCAACATCGACGACGGCGACCCTGAGCTTGGCTTCTACAGCCCGTGGAGCTGGTGGCCGATCATGCTCGCCGCCAGCGCTGCGTTGCTCTTCCTGGGCCTCGCCGTTGGCTTCTGGATCTGCTTCATCGCAGTCGGCATCGGCGTAATCAGCCTCGTCGGCTGGGTATACGAGTACTACCGCGGTCTCTTCGCCCGCTAAGCACTCATCCACGCACGTCACATACAGCGCTCTCCTCCGGGAGGGCGCTGTATGCGTTAAGTCCACACTGAAGCGGTGAGGTTAGTCGAGTACGACGACGTGTTTTCCTGGGGTGCCGCCGGCTTCGAGGTCGGCCTGGGCTTTCCCGGCTTGGTCGAGGCCGTGGTAGACACCCCCGACGGGGACAGTGAGTTGTCCGTCCTTGATCGCAGCAAGTTGTTTGGCGAATTCCTTGGCTGGCAGGTCGGAGGCGCCTCCGCCGTAGGTGGTCAGACGTACCCCTGAGGGGATGAACCCGAACGGAGAGAAGTCCTGAATGGTCCATTGTCCGCCGAGAGCCCCGGTGAAACACGCGGTTCCGCCTCGGCGGACTGTCCGTATGGTGTCGCCGAGGGTGACGGTGCCAACGAGTTCGAGTGCGGCGTCGACACCGTCCGGCGCGAGGCCGCGGACGGTGTCGACGATGGTCCCGGTGTCGACGATCGCGTGAGTGACGCCGTTGCTGGCAAGCAGTTTGATGCGGTCGGGGTTGCGGGTCGTGGAGATGACGGTCGCTCCGAGGTGGTGGGCGAGGGTCGCCGCCGACAGCCCAACCGTTGACGTCCCACCGCGGATGAGGAGGGTCTGGCCGGGCTGGAGGTTCAGGCCGGTGGTGAGGGATCCGTAGGCGGTTTGATACATCTCCGGGAGGGCGCCGAGGGTTTCCCAGGGCAGGTCGGACGTGAAGGGGATGATCTGGGATTCGGGTACGAGGGTGTATTCGGCGTAGCTACCGTCGAAGGAGCGGCCCATGCCGCCCATCATCGTCGCGACCTGTTGGCCTGACTTCAGCGCGCTGCCTTCGGGAACGGCGTCGATGATGCCGACGCCTTCGATCCCCAGGATGCGGGGGAAGGTGAAGTCCGGGTCGGATTCACCCTTGCGGCTGGTTACTTCGGACTCGTTCACCCCGAACGCTTTCACCCGGATGCGCACCCACCCTGGTCTCACCTCAGGTTTGGGGACCTCGGTGACGACGAGCTGGTCGATCCCGCCGGGCGCTGTCAGCACGATCGCGTGCATTGTTTCGGTCATGGTTTCAGTATCGTCCGGCATAGCGCATTGAGGGTGTCGGCTTCGAACTCGCAGGGTAGGTAGGGTGGAGACCGTACACAGGCTGCCTATTGTGAGGGAGACCCATTCATGGATGGCGACGCTCTGCAGGCGCGGGCTGCAGCCCGTACGGAGGAGTTACCTGGCGCAGGGTTGGAGCATCCGTTCGGTGAGGAGTGGGAGGTGTACAAGGTCCGCGGGAAGGTGTTTATGCTGCTCACCGAGATCACGGGGGAGAAGATCGTGATCCTCAAAGCTTCCCCCTCCGATGGCCAGGCGCTGCGAACCGCGCACGAGGACATCACTCCGGGGTATCACATGAACAAGCAGCACTGGATCACTCTGTCTCCGGGTGGCACGATCGACTCTGGCTTGGTTGACGAACTGGTCACAGAGTCCTACCTCCTCGTCGTCGAGAACCTCCCGAAGGCCAAGCAGCCAGTGGATGCGAACACCTTCGGGCGGCACGAGTCATGACGATCACCGGTACGCAACTGCAGAACGTTGCCCGGGAGGTCGCGTCCGCACTTCCCGACGTGACGCATGGGCACCCTTTCACGCCAGCGCTGGATGTGTACAAGGTGGGCGGGAAGGTGTTCCTGATTGTCACTGAGGACCCGGCAGAGCAAATCATCACCGTTAAGGCCGAACCGGACCATGGTAAAGCGTTGGTGCGGTCATTCGAGACGATCACCCCTGGCCGGTACCTGGACAAGCGGCACTGGATCTCCATCGGTGCAGGGGACAGCATCACGGATGACCTGGTGGAGGATCTGGTCACGAACTCCTACGAGCTCGTTGTAGCCCACATGCCCCACCACTGAAGACCATACGTAGCCGGGACACGAATGAGAAGGAAGCAGGTGTCGTCGCATGGCAGCTGAGCCACCGTCACTGTTCGAGGTCGATGATGCCTCCCGGCCCCTCGCCGACAGACTCCGTCCGACCACGCTCGAGGATGTGGTCGGACAGGACCACCTGCTTAGCTCGGACGGCCCGCTCGGGCGCATGGTCGCAGCGCATCGGCTGGTGTCAATCATCTTGTGGGGGCCCCCCGGATCGGGGAAGACCACGATCGCCCGGCTCCTCGCCGAGCGCACCAATCTCGTCTTCGAACCGCTCTCCGCCACCTTCTCCGGTGTCGCGGACCTGCGCCGCGTGTTCTCTGTGGCGGCAAAGCGCCGCGAGATTGGGCAGGGCACCTTGCTGTTCGTTGATGAGATCCACCGCTTCAACCGCGCCCAGCAAGACAGCTTCCTGCCCTATGTCGAAGACGGCACGATCACCCTGGTTGGCGCAACCACGGAGAACCCCAGCTTCGAACTCAACGGCGCGCTCCTGTCGCGCTGCCAGGTGTTCGTGCTGAAACGCCTCGACGAGCACGCCTTGGATACTCTCATCGCTCGGGCCGAACACCTCATCGGCCACAGCCTGCCGGTCGACGCGGGAGCACGGCAGGCGCTGCTCGCGATGGCCGACGGTGACGGCCGTTACCTGCTGAACATGACCGAGCAACTCCTCACCCTCCCCGATACCGGCACACAACTCGATGCTGCCGGGCTTGCCGCGGTCGTCCAAAAACGGGCGCCCCTGTATGACAAGACGCAGGAATCGCACTACAACCTGATCTCCGCCCTCCACAAAGCCATGCGCGGCTCCGACCCCGACGCCGCGCTGTACTGGCTCGCCCGCATGCTGGACGGCGGCGAGGACCCGCTCTACATCGCACGGCGCCTCGTCCGGTTCGCGAACGAGGATATCGGCATCGCTGACCCTGAAGCCACCCACCAAGCTGTGACTGCGTGGGACGTGTTCGACCGGCTCGGGTCCCCAGAGGGGGAGCTGGCGATCGCGCAGGCCGTGGTGTATCTCGCGACCGCTCCGAAATCCATCGCCGTCTATCGAGGCTTCAACCGTGCCGTCCGTGCGGCGAAAGAGACCGGTTCGCTTCCCCCGCCGCTACACATCCTGAATGCCCCCACCAAGCTGATGAAGAACCTCGGCTACGGCAAGGACTATCAATACGATCCCGACACGACCGACGGGTTCTCCGGCGCGAACTACTTCCCAGACGGCATGGAGCGGCACCGGTTCTATGAACCCAGCAGCAACGGGTACGAACAACGCATCGGTGAGCGCCTGGCGCAATGGGAGGCACTGCGTTCCCGGAAGGACCGGGCTGAGGATCCTGAGCAGGATGAGCATCGACAGTAGATACTGGAGCGGTGGGGATTCTTGTCGAGGTCGAGCAGCTGTCCGTGGCCATGGATGGAACGGAACTCCTGGGGCACACGTCTTTTTCTTTGAGCGCGGGGGAGTCCCTCGCCGTGACGGGTGCGAACGGCACAGGGAAGACGACCCTGCTGCGGGTTCTGGCTGGTCAGCTGCGACCGACATTCGGAACAGCGCGCATTGGGGGGAATTCGACCAACGAGCGGTCTCCACTATTCAGGCGCGCGGTGAGCGCCGCCATAGGCAGGCCGCCGGTCGCGCGTGACCTCACGCTCGAGGAGCACCTCACGCTCGTGGCTGCGTCCTGGGGCCTCCCTCGACACGAGGCGGGTCAACGAGGGCAGCAGCATCTCCGTCGGTGGCAGCTTGAACCACTCCGCCAGAGATTCCCGCACGAGCTCTCATCCGGCCAATCACAGCTGTTCGCTCTCGCCCTGGCGACCGTGCGCCCCTATGACGTGCTGCTGCTTGACGAGCCTGAACAGCGCCTCGACCCTGAACGGCTGCAGGCCGTTATCGCAGTGCTGGCCGAAGAACAGGCAACCGGGCGCACCATCGTCTTCGCCACGCACAGTCCGTTGCTGACAGACGCCGTGGCAGGGAGATCCATCGCGCTGGCTGGCGCCGCGGCGTGAGCTCTCGACAAACACTCCGCGACGTTCGTTCAGTGCTGAGCTCGCGCAGGGGAGCTGCGTCCACACCCGATCGTGCATACGCGGCATACGCTGCCGTCATGCTGTGCGCGGTTCTCGGCCTTCCTCTCCTGCGCACCCTTCTGCTCTGGCTGGCCCAGCCGCAGATCCTCACCATCCTCGTCGCGTCGGGTGCAGCGAGAGCAGCCAGTGGGATGGGTGTTCTCCTCGCGGCCTTCGTTGTGCTCGGTGGTATCCGCGGGCCGGTCCACCTCACCCCGTTCCTGAGCATGGCTCTCGCGGGCAACGACCTGCCGCGTAGTCGTACCTTGCAGCACCCCGCCATGAGGTCAGTCTTCCTTCTCTCGCTTGGGGCTGCTGCCGGTTCGCTGCTGACGGGGCTCGTGCTGGCGTCGTCGGGCGCCGCGACCCCCTCCAGCGCTGGCGCCTTCGCACTCGGCGCCGTGTCCGCCGGAGTCATATGCGGTGGATTCTGGCTCGTTGGGCAGCGACTTGCTGACACGTCCCGCGCTGTCCTTGCTCTCGCACTAGTCGGGGCCACAGCACTCTCGTCTCAGCTGCCGGCGATTCAGGCGGTGTTCCCATGGACCTGGCTCGCAGCCGTCTTCCCCGCCCAGACGGATGTCGTGTGGCCGGCGTTGCTGGCACTGGTTGCGGGCGCCGTCGCGACGGCTTGTGTTGCGCCGGTTCTGCTCGACGGCCTGGGCGGACCTCAGCTGCTCAGGCAGGCCCAGCGCTGGGACAGAGCGGGTACCTTCGCATTCACGGGGGAACTCAGCCTGGCCGCGGGGGAGTTCAGACCGGTCCCGCGCATGGGCAGGGGGCTGCCCGCAATCGGTTCAGGACCCCTCATCCTCGTCTTTCTGCGGCGCGATCTGTTCGGGGCGATGCGCACGCCTGCCCGCTTTGTGACAGCGTGCCTTGGCGCTGCGAGTTGCGGTTTCCTCGTTGCATTCTCCCTGGCCGGATCCACAGATGTGGCCTGGATTCCGGCGGCGGCAGCGGCAGTCGTGGGGTTTCTCGCACTGGGGGTGTGGTCGGATGGCTTCCGGCACAGTGTGGAATCAGCAACAGCTCCGACGTTGTATGGCGTGTCGCCGACCGCGCTGTTCGCACTGCACACGACCCTTCCGGTGCTGGCCGGCGCACTCTGCGCCGCTCTCGGTGCCCTCGTGGCCGTGGCTGTCGGCGCGCCGGCGGTCGGTCTTGCCGCGGCTGTTGCCTGCGCGAGTGTGCTCGTCGCGGTGCGCCTGTGCGACGCGGCCAAAGGGCCGCTTCCACTTGAGGTCATGGCTCCGGTGCCCAGTCCTCTTGGCGATCTCTCCAGCATCGTCATCACTGCCTGGCTGTCAGACGCTGTGCTCGTCGCGGTTCTCGCGGTCGTCGCCGTCGTGACTGCGGTCACGGACTTCGGGCTAGCAGGGTTGCTGATCGCACTGCCGATCCTGCTGGCGATCATGCTGCGCACCAGAAGGCGGATCAGTGCGCTCTAGAGTGCGTTCCCTGTACGCCTGAAGCTCAGTACTTCGAATGCCGAAGTCACGTCCTGTCGACGATCGGCATCTGCGTCGCTGCCGTCGACCGCACCTGAGTGGTGGTGAGCGGATGGGCCCATGCCGACGAGTGCCGAGATCTCCGCATCGGTCAGGCTGAGGGTCTGGGACAGGGCCACTCGGGAGTCAAGAGTGAAGTAGCCGGCCATGCCATCGATGAGCTGGTTCGCCTTGTCTTCCTGCACGCCAAGGGCGAGGCCGGCATCGCGAAGTTCCTGGAGGTGCGTCTCCTGGGGGATTGCGACGATGAGCAAGCCGTCCTGCCGCAGTATGCGAGCGAATTCGGCTGCATTCCGCGGAGCGAAGACATTAAGGATGACATCGGCTGCGTGATCGCGGATCGGCAGCGGTGACCACACGTCGGCTACCAGACCGTCGATGTTCTCCCGCGAACGCACGGTGCGAGCGACAGCGGCGGGGGAGAGGTCGAGGGCGAGTGCGCGTGCTGCGGGCGCCCGATCGAGTACGCCACCCAGGTAGTAGCCGGTGCCGCAGCCAATGTCGAGGACGGTGGCGGGATCCTGTGCGGCGGCCAGCTCGCTGACGGCATCGCGAAGCGGCTGGTACCAGCCGGCGCCCAGAAAGCTGTCCCGTGCGTCGAGCATGGCTGCGCTGTCGCCGATCAGCCCATGGGAGCGCAGGAGCGTGACGAAGCCACGCTTGTTCACGTCGAACGCGTGGCCATTCGTGCAGGACAGCGCCAGCGGCTCACGCGACGCGAGCGGGGTTAAACAAATCGGGCACCGAAGCCACTCCGACAATGTGTGGAGGGACATCGATGCCCGATCTGTGTGTATCAGGTCCGCGGTGCGGACTTAGTGGTGGTCTCCGTGCGACTGTTCGATTTCCTTCGAGGTGACCGGAGCGATCCGGTCTTCGAAGAACCAGCGGGACAATGCTGCGCGCAAACGCTGACCGCCGGTGATCTTGCCCTTGGAGTTGGGGCGGATCATCAGGGGCTCGTATTCCTTGTAGTCGACCAGCTTCCAGCGCTCGTATTCATCGACGGGCTGGTGCACCTCGATGAACTCGCCACCGGGGAGGCGAACGATGCGTCCGGATTCGAAGCCGTGCAGAACGATCTCACGATCCTTCTTCTGCAGCGCCAGGCACATGCGCTTGGCGATGAAGTATGCAACGAACGGTCCGAGGATGGTAATCGCCTGCAGCGCATGGATCACGCCTTCCATTGTGAGGTGGAAGTGAGTCGCGATGATGTCGGACGATGCAGCTGCCCAGAGGCCTGCGTAGAACGTCACGCCTGCAGCGCCGATGGCGGTGCGGGTCGGGGCGTTGCGCGGACGGTCGAGCAGGTGGTGCTCACGCTTGTCGCCGGTGATCCAGGCTTCGATGAACGGGTAGATCATCACCGTAACGATGAAGATACCGATCACGATCAGTGGAATCAGGATGTTGAACGACCAGGTGCGGGCGAGCCACACGAACTCGAGGTGCGGCGGAATCAATCGGAGAGCGCCATCGGCGAAACCGATATACCAGTCTGGCTGGGTACCTGCAGACACCGGTGACGGGTCGTACGGGCCATAGTTCCAGATCGGGTTGATGGTGAACAGCGATGCGATCAGCATCACGACACCGAACACGACGAAGAAGAATCCACCAGCCTTGGCGGCGTAGACCGGGAGAACCGGGAATCCGACGACGTTTTGGTTTGTCTTGCCGGCACCGGGGAACTGCGTGTGCTTGTGAACAACCACGAACAGGAGGTGAAGGGCGATGAACGCAACGATGATCGCCGGCAGCAACAGGATGTGCAGCGAATACAGGCGGCCGACGATGTCTTCGCCGGGGAACTCTCCACCGAAGAGGAGGAACGAGATCCAGGTGCCGACCAGCGGGATGCCCTTGACCATTCCGTCGATGATTCGGAGGCCGTTACCGGACAGCAGGTCATCGGGGAGCGAGTATCCGGTGAAGCCCTCAGCCATCGCGAGGATGAACAGGACGAAGCCGATCACCCAGTTGAGCTCGCGCGGCTTGCGGAATGCACCCGTGAAGAAGATGCGCAGCATGTGCAGTCCGATGGACGCCACGAACAGCAGAGCCGCCCAGTGGTGCACCTGACGCATGAGGAGACCGCCGCGAAGGTCGAACGAGATATCGAGCGACGACGACATGGCGACAGACATCTCGACGCCCTTGAGGGGAACGTACGAGCCGTCGTAGATGACCGGTGCCATGGATGCCTGGAAGAAGAAGGTCAGGAATGAACCGGACAGCAGGATGATGACGAAGCTGTACAGCGCTACTTCACCCAGGAGGAACGACCAGTGGTCAGGGAAGATCTTGCGACCTAGCTCCTTGACCGCGGTTGAGATGCTCGTGCGCTCGTCAATATAGTTCGCTGCGGTAGCCGTGAAGCCGCCGGACTTGCGAGTATCTGCCGGTGCAATCTCGGTGGTTGTCGTACTCAATGGCGCTCCCAGAAGCTCGGCCCGACGGGTTCGGTGAAGTCGCTCTGAGCGATGAGGTAGCCCTCAGCGTCAACAGCGATAGGTAGTTGGGGCAGTGGCCGCGCGGCCGGTCCGAAGATGACCTCACAGTGGTTCGTGACGTCGAACTGCGACTGGTGGCACGGGCAGAGCAGATTGTGCGTCTGCTGCTCGTACAGAGCCACAGGGCACCCAACGTGCGTGCAGATCTTGGAGTAAGCAACGATGCCGTTGTACGACCAGTCCTTGCGCTCAGGGAGCTCGTGCAGGTCTTCCGGCTTCAGGCGTACGAGCAGCACTGCTGCTTTTGCCTTCGCTTCGAGCCTGCCGTGTTCGAGATCGTTCAAACCTTCTGGAATGACCTGGAAAGCAGAACCGAGCGTGACATCCGATGCCTTGATCGGAAGGCCGGTCGGGTCAATCGCGAGGCGAGTGCCCTTCTTCCACATGGTGTGGCTGAGCAGCTCGACAGGGTTTTCGTCCTGCGGGCCGAGGCCACGGAAGAGCACGACAGCCGGCAACGGGAATGCAATGAGCGCGCCGATGAGGCTGTTGCGGATGAGGGTACGGCGACCAAGTCCCGATTCCTCGCCTGCTTCGGCGAAGATCTCGACAGCACGGGCACGCGTCTCATCTGAACCGCGTACGGGGTGACGCTGGTCGACACCTTCGTGGTCTGCCATCAGGGCCTTGCCCCAGTGCACAGCGCCAATACCGATAGCCAGCAGCGCCAGGGCCAGTCCGAGACCGATGAAGAGCGTGTTCAGGCGAACTGAACTCGGATCTTCAGGAACGATCGGGAAGACCATGTACGCGGCGATCGCGAAAACGCTACCCACGATGGACAGGTAGAAGAGCGTGTACACCGTTCGCTCTGCGTGACGCTCTGCCTTAGGGCTGAGGTCAGTGATGCGGGGACGGTGCGGGGGCAAACCAGGATTGGTCAGGCCATCCCGCGCGACAACAGCTATACCCGCAGATTCCTCCACGTGTACAACGTCTGACGAATCGGCAGCTGTCAGATCCTTCCCGCCGTTATCGTCCTTGGCCATTGTTCTCCTTCATACCAAATGTCGATTCAATTATTGTTCGTGACCGGATGCCGGTCAGTTCGACTTAGCCGTGATCCACACGGTCAACGCCACGATGCTGCCCAGTCCGAAGATCCAGAGGAACAGGCCCTCTGATACCGGTCCGAGCGAGCCAAGTGCGAATCCACCCGGTGACGGGTTGTTCTCGATGTACTTGAGGTACGTGATGATGTCGCGCTTGCTCTCTGGCGAGATGTTCATGTCGTTGAAGACCGGCATGTTCTGCGGTCCTGTGACCATGGCTTCGTAGATGTACTTGGCGGGAACTCCCGTGAGCGGCGGTGCGAACTTACCCTGGGTAAGGGCTCCACCTGCACCGGCCACGTTGTGGCACATTGCGCAGTTGATACGGAAGAGTTCTCCACCGTTGGTCGCGTCACCCTCGGCGTCGAGCAGATCGGCGCTAGGAATTCCAGGGCCAGGTGCCAGTGAGGCAACGTATGCCGACAAGGCAGCGATCTGGTCCTCGGTGAACTGCACCGGCTTCTGCAATGCCTGCGGCCCCTGCATTTCGAGGGGCATACGGCCGGTGCCAACCTGGAAGTCGACCGATGCGGCGCCGACACCAATAAGAGTCGGGCCTTCCGCGGTTCCTTCTGCACTCATACCGTGGCATGTCGCACAGTTGGCTGCGAAGAGCTTCTGGCCTTCCTCGATCGTCTGCTGCGACGTCGCGTCGGCTTCGGCAGAGGCTGTGCTGCTGCTCAAAGCGACGTACGCGCCACCAGTGAAGAGGAGGCCGATCGCAATGAGTGCGACGCTGGCCAACGGGCTGCGTCGACCGGCCTTGCGGCCCTTACGGACCTTGGGTGTTGTGTTCTCGGGCATGCTGAGGTGTCCGCTCCTGATTTCTATTTGAGAACGTAAATGACCAGGAAGAGCCCGATCCAAACGACATCGACGAAGTGCCAGTAGTACGACACGACGATGGCGCTGGTTGCCTCTTTGTGGCCGAAGTTCTTGACGGCGAATGCGCGGCCAATGACTAGAAGGAAAGCGATCAAGCCGCCGATCACGTGAATACCGTGGAACCCGGTGGTGAGGTAGAAGGCTGATCCGTATGCGTTCGCTGACAGCGACAGGCCCTCTGACACGAGGGTCGCGTACTCAAAGATCTGACCGGAGACGAAGATTGCCCCCAGCGCATAGGTGAGGAAGAACCACTCGGTCATGCCCCACTGGCTCAGTTTCCAACCGGTTGCACGCGGCTGCATCCGCTCTGCGGCAAACACACCGAACTGGCATGTCACCGAGGAGAACACCAGGATCAACGTATTCCCCAATGCGAAGGGGAACGTGAGTTTCTCTGTCTGGGAGACCCACAATTCGGGGGAGGTTGACCGGAGAGTGAAGTAGATCGCGAAAAGACCCGCGAAGAACATAACCTCACTGCCTAGCCAGACAATGGTGCCCACCGCCACGCTGTTGGGCCTGTTCACTACGGGCGCAGTTGCCATAGGAGTAATTGAAGTGCTCGTCACCCCTCCATTATGGCCGATATTCGCACAGGTTTTTCTCAATCTGGCATGCTCGCACCGGATTAGTGCCGGTTAGGGCAGCCTAATAAAGCCCGTGATCGGCCCGTAAAGTCGGGGGATTGGGTCATTCTGACTTAAGATCGGAATCATGTTCGAAATGCAGACTTGGCCCAAAATCCTGAATGCCCTCCTTGATGGTGAGGATCTCAGCGTCGCTGACGCTGCGTGGTGTATGGATCAGGTGATGATTGGGGCCGCCAAGCCATCACAGCTGGCGGCATTCCTTATTGCACTGAAGGCCAAGGGGGAGACCGTCAATGAGATCGTCGGTTTCCGGGATGCCATTCTTGAGCACGCTGTTCCCCTTGAGGTCAATTCCATGGCGCTCGATATCGTCGGCACCGGCGGTGACCGATTCGGCACCGTGAACGTGTCGACAATGTCGTCGATCGTGTGCGCGGCAGCGGGCGTCCCTGTGATCAAGCACGGCAACCGGGCGGCGAGTTCCGCGTCGGGGTCATCCGACGTCCTGGCTGCCCTCGGCATTGACTTGACCTTGTCGGCGGAGCGCGTAGCGGCAATCCTCGACCAGGCTGGAATCACGTTCGCCTACGCCGCAGCTTTCCATCCCGGATTCCGTCACGCGGCCGGTGTGCGCGCAGATCTCGGGGTGCCGACTGTGTTCAACTACCTCGGCCCGCTCTGCAATCCAGCACGGCCGGAGGCATCCGCCGTTGGAGTGGCCAGTCTCGACCGTGTCCCGCTGTTCGTCGGGGTCTTTCAGACTCGCGGAGCGACAGCGCTGGTGTTCCGTGGCGACGATGGGCTCGACGAGCTGACGACCACCGGCCACAGCCACGTATGGGAAGTCTCCCGTGGGCTTGTGACAGAGCACGATATCGAACCGAGGGATCTGGGCATCAAGCGTGCACGGATGAGCGATCTGGTCGGGGGAGATGCCACCCACAATGCAGCTGTTGTCCGAGCGATGCTCGCTGGCGAAGAGGGTCCGGTGCGCGACATCGTCTTGCTGAATGCTGCGGCCGGTTTGGTGGCATATGACCTGGCCCAGGACCCCGCCCAGGCGCAGGTGGCCATTATCGACAGGTTTGCACGCAAGATGGCCGTGGCCGCGGAGACGATCGACTCCGGTGCGGCCACGGCCAAGTTGGCTCAGTGGGTTGATGCCACCAAGGCGTGATGCCTGGGTAGCGTGACGGGTTTAGACGACGTCTTCGTCGACCCAGCCGAAGGTCTTCGTGACGGCCTTCTTCCAGTTACGAAGCAACCTGTCGCTCTCAGCCTGGGGGAGTGACGGGGTCCAACGGCTGTCTTCTTGCCAGTTGGCCCTGAGCTCGTCGAGCCCGCTCCAGAAGCCCACGGCCAGCCCGGCAGCGTATGCCGCGCCGAGTGCCGTGGTTTCGGCAACGACGGGGCGAACGACGGGCACACCGAGAATATCGGCCTGGAACTGCATCAGCAGGTTGTTGGCGATCATGCCACCGTCAACCTTGATCTCGGTCAATGGCACACCAGAGTCTGCATTGACGGCGTCAATGACTTCCCTGGTCTGGTACGCCGTCGCTTCGAGAACTGCACGGGCAATGTGGCCCTTGTTCACGAAGCGGGTGAGGCCCACCAGTGCGCCGCGGGCATCCGAGCGCCAGTACGGGGCGAAGAGGCCAGAGAATGCAGGGACGAAGTACGCGCCACCGTTGTCGTCGACCGAAGCGGCCAGCGCTTCGATGTCGGAGGCCGAGTTGATGATGCCGAGGTTGTCGCGCAACCACTGCACGAGGGCGCCCGTCACGGCGATCGCTCCCTCGAGCGCGTAGTGCGGAGCGGCGTCGCCGAGCTTGTATCCGAGCGTCGTGAGCAGGCCGTTCTTGGAGTGCACGATCTCTTCGCCGGTGTTGAAGATCAGGAAGTTACCCGTGCCATATGTGTTCTTGGCCTCGCCCTTGTCGAACGCTGCCTGGCCGAACGTTGCTGCCTGCTGGTCGCCCAGGATGCCGGCAATCGGCACCTCCCGAAGCAGGCTGTGCTCCTCGACGATGCCGTACACCTCCGACGAGGACTTGATCTCTGGAAGCATCGACTTCGGCACATTGAACGCTGCGAGAATGTCGTCGTCCCACTGCAGGGTCTCGAGGTCCATGAACAGGGTTCGGGACGCATTGGTGACGTCCGTGGCGTGCACGCCGCCGTTCACTCCGCCGGTCAGGTTCCACAGCACCCAGCTGTCGGTGGTGCCGAAGAGCAGGTCTCCCGCTTCTGCCTTGGCCCGTGCGCCTTCAACATTTTCCAGGATCCACACGATCTTGGTGCCGGAGAAATAGGTGGCCAGCGGAAGGCCGACCTTCTGCTTGAAGCGTTCAACGCCGCCGTCGGCTGCGAGGCGATCGACGATGGGCTGCGTGCGGGTGTCCTGCCAGACGATGGCGT
Source organism: Leifsonia sp. Y878 (assembly GCF_057669685.1). Classification (NCBI taxonomy): domain Bacteria; kingdom Bacillati; phylum Actinomycetota; class Actinomycetes; order Micrococcales; family Microbacteriaceae; genus Leifsonia; species Leifsonia sp. Y878. The sequence goes on from NZ_JBYHFS010000001.1 coordinate 852,347, forward strand.
TGTACACGGGCTCTCCCGTGGTCTTGTCCCAGACAACAGCGGTCTCGCGCTGGTTGGTGATGCCGACCGCTGCGATGTCGTGACGGGTCAGGTTGGGCTTGGACAGCGCTTGGCCAATGACCTCACGGATGTTGTTCCAGATTTCCTTGGGGTCGTGCTCGACCCAGCCGGCCTGGGGGAAGATCTGTTCGTGCTCGAGCTGGCCGGTTGAGATGATCGACCCTGCCTTGTCGAAGATGATGGCCCTGCTGCTGGTCGTGCCCTGATCGATTGCGAGAATGTAGTCACTCATTGTTTTTCTCCATTGAAAATGTCGTCTGAAACGTGTCGTCGCACATACTGAGCGGGCCGGTTCACGATGTGAACCGGCCCGTGTGCAGGAATTACGTGATGATCGGCAGCAGGACGAGCGAGGCCCAGCCGGCGAGGACACCGCCGATGATCGGCCCTACGACCGGCACCCAGGAGTATGACCAGTCTGAACCGCCCTTGCCCTTGATCGGCAGCACGAAGTGCGCGATACGCGGTCCAAGGTCGCGAGCAGGGTTGATGGCGTAACCGGTTGGTCCACCGAGGGACGTACCGATCACGATCACGAGCAGTGCAACCGGAAGTGCGCCGAGAGCGGCCAGCCCCCCGTCACCCTGTCGTCCGCCACCAAAGCCGATGACGACGAATACCAGGACGAACGTGCCGATGATCTCGGTGGCCAGGTTCCAGCCGTATGAACGGATGGCAGGACCAGTGGAGAACACGCCCAACTTGTTTGCCGGTTCAGGCTCAGCGTCAAAGTGCTGCTTGTACGCGAGCCAGACGACGATGGCGCCGATGAAGGCACCGATCATCTCACCCGCGATGTACACAATGACGGAAAGGAAGTTGACCGGAACTCCTAAACCGAACTCCGTCGCTCCTGAGGCCACCAAACCCAATGTCACTGCCGGGTTCAGGTGGGCGCCTGAGTTGTACGCCACGATGACACCGCAGAAGACCGCGAGGCCCCAGCCGATGTTCACCATTAGGAATCCGCCGTTGAAGCCCTTGTTCTTGGCCAGCGCGACGTTGGCTACGACACCACAGCCGAGCAGGACCAACATTGCCGTGCCCACGATCTCAGAAAGAAATACGACCCCTAAATTGTCCACGTTGACCTTTCAGATGAGGCCAGGGGAACGCCGGAGGTGTCCCATGGCGACGAGCGGTTGGCACAACCTTAGCCCTGTGGGGCAATTCAGGGAATGTAAATTACGGCGAGGAATTTCGGGGCGCGTATTGCAGGTACTTACTGCGTGGCGCCGGAGCGCGTAAGTTGGGCAACGACACGTGGGGTTGAAGCCGACATCAAAGACGATGACGGTGCCCTGGGTGGCTGGCGAAGGGACGCTCGTGAAAAAGCTCATCAATGACCCCAAGAACGTTGTGGCCGAAGCGGTCGCCGGCATCGAGGCGGCGCACAGTGACGTAGTCAGGGTCTCGCATGACCCGATCTTCATCGTGAGGAAAGATGCCCCTGTCGCCGGCAAGGTTGGCATTGTCAGCGGAGGCGGCAGCGGGCATGAGCCGCTGCACGGTGGGTTCGTCGGTTTCGGCATGCTGGATGCTGCTGTGCCAGGTCCGGTATTCACGTCACCGACTCCCGACCCCATCCTGGCCGCCACACAGGCGGTTGACGGCGGCGCGGGCGTCCTGCACATCGTCAAGAACTACACGGGGGATGTGCTGAACTTTGAGACGGCGGCCGATCTGGCATCCGCTGAAGGCATCGAGGTGCGTTCGGTCATCATCGACGACGACGTTGCAGTCAAGGATTCGCTGTACACGGCCGGCCGCAGAGGCGTCGCAGGCACTGTCCTGGTCGAGAAGATCGCGGGTGCTGCTGCTGAACGCGGTGACAACCTGGACGCCGTCGTGGCTGTTGCGGAGAAAGTGAACTCGCAGGTACGGACGTTGGGGGTGGCCCTGACGCCGTGCGTTGTGCCGCACGCGGGGGAGCCAAGTTTCGTGCTCGCCGACGATGAGATCGAGATTGGCATTGGCATCCATGGCGAACCCGGTCGTGAGCGGATCAAGCTCGAGCCTGCAGACGCCATTGTCGACCGTATTCTCGGCCCGATCATTGACGATGTTCCCTTCGTGTCTGGCGACAATGTCCTGTTGTTCGTGAATGGCATGGGCGGTACGCCGCTGGTGGAGCTTTACATCGTGTTCAGGCGTGCAGCAGAGGTTCTCGCTGCGAAGGGCATCAAGGTCACCAGAACCCTCGTCGGCAACTACACGACCTCCCTGGAAATGCAGGGAGCGTCGATCACGGTGCTTAAGCTGGATGAAGAACTGACGGCACTGTGGGATGCCCCTGTGCAGACCATCGCCCTGCGGTGGGGAAAGTAGAGGAAACGGATGAGCGTGGATGTCGCCTGGGTTGAGGCATGGCTTCGCCGGAGCGCGGAGGTCATCTCAACCAATCGCAGCGCATTGAACACCCTGGATCGTGACATAGGGGATGGCGACCATGGCGAGAACATGGACAGAGGCTTCCAGGCCGTGGTGCCGAAGCTGAATACGCTGCCGGCCGACCGCACACCGAGCGACATCCTGAAACTCGTCGCAACCACTCTGATCTCCACGGTTGGCGGAGCCGCTGGGCCGCTATACGGCACGGCATATCTCAAAGCCGCCCCTGTTGCCACCCCTGAGCTCGATGGCCAGACCATCGCCACGTTGCTCGCAGCCGCACGCGACGGCATCGTGCTTCGTGGCAAGGCAGAAATCGGCGACAAGACAATGATCGACGCCTGGACTCCCGCGGTCGACGCGGCTGAGCACGCTGCGGCCGCGGGAGCGGATGCCGCCGGCGTCCTCTCCGCTGCTGCAGACGCGGCAGAGGCGGGCGCTGCGGCCACGGAGCCCCTGGTGGCACGAAAGGGACGCGCGAGCTATCTCGGCGACCGTGCCATCGGGCACCGGGATCCTGGCGCCCAATCTACGGCCTTGTTGCTTCGTGCTGCGGCAGACACTGCGGCAGAGGCGCAGGCGTGAGCGGTATGTCAGAACACGTTGGCGTCGTTTTCGTCTCGCACAGTGTGAAGATCGCTGAAGGGCTCGTTGAGCTTGCTCGCCAGATGGCGCCACAGGTCAGCCTGTACGCAGCAGGCGGCACCGATGACGACCGGATCGGAACAAGTTTTGAGAAGGTGTCGGCCGGCATCAGCGAGGCGGATGCCGGCGACGGCGTCGTGATCCTGTGCGACCTCGGCTCCGCGATCCTCACCGCGGAGACCGCACTCGATTTCCTGGAGGACGACGTGCGTGCACGTGTGCGCATCGTTTCCGCTCCTCTGGTGGAAGGTGGCGTTGCCGCAGCCGTCGCCGCAGAGATCGGCGGAAGCCTCGATGCGGTCGCAGAGGCAGCGCACTCTGCGGGGACGGCATTCATTCCAGAGGCAGAAGTCGGTGCACCAGCCCAGGGTCCTGCGCCGGTGCCTGACGCTTCGGATACGGTCACCCGGTCAGTCACCCTGCGCAACAAAGCCGGTTTGCACGCACGTCCAGCAGCCGAGTTCGTCAAGCTCGCCAGCACTCTCCCTGTGCCGGTCACGGTGAACGGCAAGGATGCCAAGAGCCTCCTCGGCATCATGTCGCTTGGGCTGACGAGGGGCGCCGTGGCTGAAATCTCATCTTCAGGTCCCGGTGCCGCTGAGGCCGTCGACGCTCTCGCAGACCTCGTTGAAACAGGGTTCGGCGAAGAATAATCCGGCCGAGAATCCCTCATGTCTAAGCGCCTCACCCGGCGTAGGGTGGGGGCATGGTCCAGGAGAATGCGCCGCGGGGCAACAGATACGCTCACCTGTTTGAGTGGGTCGAGGGCAAGTTGTTGCCCATCTTTGACTCACCAGCGGTGGGCAAATATCCGGCAGATGAAACGGTCGATCTGAGAGATTGTCCGGTGTGCGGTCGGCCAATGAGCGAACACACGATCGATCATTCACTGAGCAACACCGTCTTGAATTGTCCGGCCCCGCCACGTCGGGGAGTTGACGCGGATGAGTTCAAGCCAGTGAACGAGTTCGGCATGGTCATTCATCAGAATGACGCGTCAAACTCCTCCGCCACGAACTAGTCGCCGGGCATCATCGCCGCAACCACAGAAGGCCCCACCGCGTAGTGGGTGGAGCCTTCCAGGGGTGCTGTGTGCGGCTGTCGCCTACGCGCCGTTCAGTCGACCGGCGAGGTAGTCGTGCAGTTCGTCAAGCGGTACGCGATCCTGCTGCATGGTGTCCCGGTCACGGACGGTGACCGCGTTGTCCTCGAGGGAGTCGAAGTCAACGGTGACGCAGAACGGCGTGCCGATCTCGTCCTGGCGCCGGTAGCGACGGCCGATTGCACCAGCGTCGTCGAAATCGACGTTCCAGTGCTTGCGGAGCGCGTCACCAACGCCGCGTGCCAGCGGCGAGAGAGCCTCGTTGCGTGACAGGGGGAGAACGGCAACCTTCACGGGCGCCAGACGCGGGTCGAGGCGCAGCACAGTGCGCTTGTCGATGCCGCCCTTGGCATTGGGTACTTCCTCGACGTCGTATGCGTCGACCAGGAACGCCATCAGTGCACGCGTCAGGCCGAATGACGGCTCGATCACGTACGGGATGTAACGCTCGTTCTTGTTCTGGTCGAAGTAGCTGAGGTCCTTGCCAGATGCTTCAGCGTGCACCTTGACGTCGTAGTCGGTGCGGTTGGCGACGCCCATCAGTTCGCCCCACTCGCTGCCTGCGAAGTGGAAGCGGTACTCGATGTCGACAGTGCGCTTCGAGTAGTGCGCCAGCTTCTCTTCTGGGTGCTCGAACCAGCGGATGTTCTCCGGCGTCATCCCAAGGTCGATGAACCATTCCCAGCACAGGTCCATCCAGGTCTGCTGCCAGGCCTCGTCTGTTCCCGGTTCAACGAAGAATTCAATCTCCATCTGCTCGAACTCGCGGGTGCGGAAGATGAAGTTACCCGGTGTGATCTCGTTGCGGAACGCCTTGCCGATCTGGCCGATGCCGAACGGTGGCTTCTTGCGTGACGTCTGGAGCACGTTGTGGAAGTTGGTGAAGATGCCCTGCGCGGTCTCTGGGCGCATGTAGTGCATGCCGGACTCGTCATCGACGGCACCCAGGTAGGTCTTCATCAGGCCGGAGAATGCACGAACCTCTGTCCACTGTCCGATGATCTTGGGGTGCTCAGGGTCAGGGATGTCGGCGAGACCATTGACGGGCGGGTGGCCATGTTCCGCCTCGTACGCCTCGAACAGGTGGTCGGCGCGGTAGCGCTTGTGGGTGGTCAGCGACTCGGTCAGCGGATCGCTGAAGACCTTGACGTGACCTGAGGCTTCCCACACGGCGGTCGGCAGGATGATGGCGGAGTCGAGGCCGACCATGTCGCCGCGGCCACGCACGAACGCGTTCCACCACTGGCGCTTGATGTTTTCCTTGAGTTCGACACCGAGCGGTCCGTAGTCCCAGGCCGACTTGGTGCCGCCGTAGATCTCGCCGGACGGAAATACGAATCCGCGGTGTTGCGCCAAGGTGATGACGGCATCGAGACGGGACTGTTCGGCCATTAATGCTCCAATTCTGCGGTGTGAAGCGAGGAAAGGGGGCACTCCTCGCTCGTTCCCATCTTAGCGAGCGGCTGCAGGCTGGCCGTGCGAGCGCCTACTACGTGGCCGTGGCCATGGCCTCTGCGCCGTGACCGCCGTGTTCCCGCCGAATGAGCCGGGGGATGACAAACGTCAGGATCAGCAGGACCCACGTCGTGAGGATGTACGGCCAGGTGTAGATAGGGCCGGGGAGGAAGCCCATCCAGAATTGGACGAGTGCGGTGAGCACGGCGCCGATGACCGCCATCACCCAGGGCTCCCACACGCCCTTCAGGAACACGGCCGCCATGGCGATGGCCGTCAACACGGCGGAGTAGCCAGCAAGGCCGTTGGAGATCTTGGCCGGATCATCGCCAAGGGCCAGAGCGCAGAGGCTGCCGATCAGGCTCCCGAGGATCGCGGCAACACCGACTTTCCAGTTCGCGATGAACAGCCCGATCAGAATGAATGCACCGCCGATGGCACTGTCGACGAGGACGACCTGCGAGATATTGGTCAGCAGGGACTGCAGGAAGCCGATTCCGCCTGAGTCAGGCGCCGTCAGCGGCGCGGACGTGACATGGGCGGGAATCGTGAGGCCGTAGACGATGCCAGCGGTGATGCAGAACGGGGCAGTGGTGTACGGCAGGTTGATCGGCTTCAGCGGTCCATGCGTGAAGAGCCACAGCACGCCCAGAGTGATCGGTGCGCAGATGATTCCGCCGACGATCGCCATCAGGTATGGCAGCCACTGGTCGCCTCCCATAGCCGCGAAGGCTGCGGCGCCGACGAGCGTTCCACAGAAGCCGTGCATGCCGGCGACGATATCTTTCCTCGGCACTTTGAACAGGGCGGCGGTGACTGTCGACGCGATGGCGCCGAGAAGAGCCAGAATTGCCATCCGCCAGTCTGCAACGACGAAGGCCGCGAGGATGAGCAACCCCGTCCACACGTTTGCCTGAAAGTAGATTTGCGAGACGCCGTGGCCGAGGGATTCGCCCCATTGCGCAGCAGATCCCGATGCGTGCTGCTCAGTTCCATTTGCGGTAGTCATGTCAATCAGAGCCCTTCACTGGTTTGGCAGGAGCGTCCACCACCGGGTGACTGGCGCTCCAACGCTGTTCGACCTTGCCGAGTTTCCAGTAGGCCATCGAGAGCAGCCAGGCGCCGATGAGCGTGCCAACGACGACGTAGCCGATGTATTCCAGGTCGAAAGTGGCGATCCACGATGTGATCGGATCTGTCAGACCGAGCTTCTCATTGAGCAGTCCGAGCAGCTCTATTCCGCCGATCACGATCGCGATGACCACAGAGATTCCGGTTATGGTCAGGCTGTAGTAGACCTTGCGAATCGGGTTGATGGTCGCCCACCCGTACGCCTTCACCATCACTGCCGAATCCAGGGTGTCGAACAGGCTCATACCCGCCGCAAAAATGAGTGGCAGGCAGAGCACGGCGTACCAGGGCAAGCCTGTCGCGGCGCCCGTTCCGGCAAGGACCAGCAACGCGATCTCGCTCGCAGTGTCGAAGCCGAGACCGAAAAGGAACCCCACAAAATACATCTTCCCTGGGCGATCGACGGACTTCACGAGCGGTCGCAGGATCTTGTTGATGAAGCCCCGGCCTTCGAGGTGGTGGTCGAGATCCTCCTGCTTGAGGGCGCCCCCTCGTGAAGCGCGCCACACGCGCAGTATGCCGAAGAACGCAAAGGCGTTAATGACACCGATCAGTATCAGGAACACCCCTGAGATCATGGTGCCGAAGACGCTTAGCCAGTCTCGGGCCTGGTTCCCATCGGAGGCCAGGCCAGCCGCCCAGCTGATGCCGCCGGCGAGCAGCACTGCCATGATGAACACCACGGTGGAGTGGCCCAACGAGAAGAAGAGTCCGACGCCGGCCGCCGGCTTATTCATGTCGACAAGCTTGCGGGTGGTGTTGTCAATCGCTGCAATGTGGTCGGCGTCGAAGGCGTGCCTCACGCCCAAGAGATAAGCCGTGATCGCGATGCCGATCCCGAACACCGCAGAGCCGAGCTGCAGATGCTGGGGCTGCACGAACGCGAAGAAGATGCCGAATCCGACGACGTGAATAAGCGCCACAGGGACGAAGACCCTGACGAGCTGCAGGACGTACGACGGTTGAGTCTTCATACCTCATCACGTCTTTCTGATCGCCGGAGCTGCGAGCCCCGTCAGGCGCTCATGAATGAAGCTCCACAGCGCGGTAGTCCTCCTGGCCATGGCGATGGTGTCGTTTCCGAGTGCTCGTACCCAGACGCCGACGTCGCCAGGCAGGACACTGACACCGAAAAGGGGATCGTCCTGCGCTGTCGCGTCTGTCGATCCGGTGAGGAGCTCATGCAGGTTGTCGGCCAACTCCTGTGCGGGTACCAGCGGAGTAAACACGTAGAGCATCGACAGCACATCGCGCCCATCGAGCATGGCGAGCCCTTCGACTCCGCTGTCGTCAGGCACCAGCCGCACCTTGTCCAACGCGACGAGTGATCCGTCTGGTCTGAACACCTCGAAATCAGACGCAAACACGTCGTAGTGGTGCCGTTCGTCCCTGGCCAGTCGCCCGGCATACACTGTCTCGCTGACGACCAAGGTGGCCGTCGGATCGAGTTCAACCCTGGTGTGCTGGTAGTACCTGGAGCTGGCGAAGGGGATGACCGGGTCTGGCATGTATTCCACATAGGCACCGGCTCCGACCACCAGATTCATGATGGCCGTGGCGTAGTTGCGCTCCATCTTGTACACCCTGGTGTGGGCCTGAGTCGTGACGTGTGCGGAGCTGCCAGGCCCAAAGGTCAGGTCAGTCCGGAGACGATCGCCCTGCAGGACGCCGCCACCGGTGGACATGAGGAAGGTGTACGGCATGTCTGGGCGCAGTTCGTCGTAGTACAGCGGTCGCATGATCTGCAGTGGCGATTTCTGATAGTGGTGCGCGAGCTCTGTGCGATGCTCGCCCCTCGCGAACTCGAGCTGCATGATTCCGACTTTGCCGGGGCTACCCACGTCGAGGTCGCCCATTGCCTCGTCGTAGCGCAGGACCTCGTCCGGCACGCGAGCCGGTTCGAAATGTGCGCGCTGGAGGCGATAGCCGCCGGCAAATTCCGGCGGCTCACTACCAACGTCGTTGATCACTTCATGCTCGATCGTCATGCCAGCTGTTCCTCGCGCGTCTTGCTCCACTGGGCCAGGATCTGGTCATGCAACTCTTGCACCCCATGCCCAGTCAGCGCGTTCGTGAGGATGACCGGCTTGCCGTCACGGACGCGATGCGCGTCACTTTCCATCACGTCGAGGTCGCAACGCACGTATTGGGCGATATCGATCTTGTTGATGACGAGGATGTCGGATTCCGTGATGCCTGGACCGCGCTTCCGCGGCATCTTCTCGCCCTCAGCGGTATCGAGGACGAAAACGAAAACGTCAGCGAGCGCGGGGGAGAAGGTCAGGGTGAGATTGTCGCCGCCCGACTCGTAGATGAGCGTGTCGATGTCGGGGAACCGTTCAAGCATCTCGGCGCCGGCGGCCAGATTCATGGTGGGGTCGTCTCGAACTGCAGTATGCGGACATGCCCCCGTCTCCACGCCGACAACCCGCTCCGGATCGAGAACTCCGGCGAGTTCGCGGCGAACGTGGTGCGCATCCTCCTGGGTGTAGATGTCATTGGTAATGACGCCTGGCGTGTGCCCGGATGCGATGAAAAGGGGAACTAAGGCCTCGGCGAGCGCGGTCTTTCCAGAACCGACAGGTCCGCCGATGCCAATACGCAGTACGTGTTCACTCATGGTGTATTTCTTTCTTTCCTGTAGGGATGTGGATTCAACGAACCAGCGGACGCACTCAACTGGCAAACAGTCGAGCTTCTGCGCGCTCGTGCCTGGCCGACATGATGTCGGCCATAGGCACGCAGCCACCCAAGTCTTCGATGTGCCGGTTGATAGCGGCGACAGTTGCCCGCTCAATGGCGGGCGCAACAGCGTTCAATATCACTTGTGCGTCCTGGTGGTCCGTGAGCCGAAGCCGAAGCGCGGCGCCGACGAAGCTCACCGAAAAGGCGAAGAGGTCAGAGGCGACGGCTTGTTCGGTGTCGACGCCAGCGCCCGCATAGGCAACGGCCGTTGCGACCGCCTGGCAACCGGGTGTTGATCGATCCGTGACCATGCGGCTGTACTCTTCCAACTCCGCCCCGCCGAAAGCCGCTCTGGCGACCTCCGTGAACTGGCGACCACTTCGTACAGAGGCTTTGCGCATCTCCGCATTCAGCTTCGATGCAAAGAGGCGCTGATCGACCTCTCTCACGACGTCCCAGGCGCCTATCCGGGCGGCGCGATGAGCTGCAGCGAGCGCAGTCCCGTCACCCGGACCAACCGAGTGGATGAGTATCTCGGCAAGCAGGGCCTCGACGCCACCACGCGCGATCAACCTCGCTTGGCTGAATCCTTCCAGGCCATGGGAGAGCGTGTAGAAACCACTCGGAAATGCCGAGTCCGACAGCTGCAGGCTGACCAGCAGCCGCCGGACATCAGAGGAAGGCATGATCGACTATGCCAAGAAGAACAACTGGGTCAACGGAAGTGTCTTCGCTGGCTTGATCGTCGCCGGCTTGCCGTCATACGTCACCTTGAACGTCTCAGGGTCGACTTCGATGACCGGCAGGGCGTTGTTTCTGACCATGCTCTCCTTACCGATGTTGCGGGTCCGCTTCACGGGAAGCACCTTGCTTTCCAGCCCCAGCTTCTCCGGGATGCCATTCTCAATGCCTGCCTTCGACATGAAGGTGACTCGGGTGGTCTGCTGCGCCCGGCCCATGCCTCCGAACATCGGCCGGTAATACACCGGCTGCGGAGTCGGCAGCGAGGCGTTCGGGTCTCCCATGAGCGCCCAGTTGATCAAGCCACCCTTCACGATGAGCTTCGGCTTTGCAGCGAAGGACTCCGTTGGCCACAGCACGATGTCTGCGATCTTTCCGGGCTCGATCGAACCGACGTAGTCCGAAATGCCCTGGGTGATGGCGGGGTTGATCGTGATCTTGGCCAGGTAGCGCAGCACGCGGAAGTTATCGTTGCCTTCGGCATCCTCCGGCAGCTTTCCGCGCTGGTCCTTGTTGTGGTGGGCCACCTGGAAGGTGCGGGTGAATGATTCACCCACGCGCCCCATGGCCTGCGAGTCAGACGAGATCATCGAGATGACGCCTTCGTCGTGCAGCACCGTCTCTGCCGAGATCGTCTCCGCACGTACCCGGGAGTCCGCAAATGAGACGTCCTCTGGGATGTCGTGCGAGAGGTGGTGGCAGACCATGACCATGTCAAGCAGCTCGTCAACCGAGTTCACGGTGTACGGCAGCGTTGGGTTGGTCGATGACGGCAACACATTGGAGTGGCCGGCAACCTTCAGGATGTCTGGGGCGTGTCCACCACCAGCACCCTCTGTGTGGAAGGTGTGGATGGTGCGTCCGTTGATCGCGTCCAGCGTGTTCTCGACGAACCCGGACTCGTTGAGGCTGTCCGTGTGCACCGAAATCTGGACGTCGTACAGTTCAGCGACGTCCAGCGCATTGCTGATCGCGGCCGGCGTTGCGCCGTAGTCCTCGTGCACCTTGAGGCCAGCAGCTCCGGCTTCGAGCTGTTCGATCAATGCGCCGGGGAGCGAGCCGTTTCCCTTCCCAAGGAACCCGAGGTTGACGGGCATCTCTTCGGCAGCTTCAAGCATGCGGTGGATATTCCAGGCGCCAGGCGTCGTCGTCACGCCATTTGTGCCATCTGTCGGCCCGGTACCACCGCCAAAGAGCGTGGTGATCCCATTGGACAGCGACGCTTGCGCCTGCTGCGGCGAGATGTAGTGCACGTGGGAGTCGATTCCGCCCGCGGTTGCGATGAGGTGCTCGCCGGCCAGTAGCTCTGTGCCTGGACCGACGACAAGCCGAGGGTCGACGCCGCTCTGGAGCTGTGGATTGCCAGACTTTCCGACGCCAACGATCAGTCCGTCCTTGATGCCGATGTCACCTTTGATGACTCCGAGCACCGGGTCGAGAATAATCGCATTCGTGATGACAAGGTCAAGTACCCCGTTGGCGCCTGTCGCCTGTGGATCGGCACCCATCCCGTCACGGGCGGTCTTACCACCGCCATAGACGATCTCATCGCCATAGTGACCTTCGCTGTAGTCCTTCTCAATCTCGATCACGAGGTTGGTATCGGCCAGCTTGACTTTGTCGCCACGGGTCGGTCCGTACAGGTCCGAGTATTCCTTGCGTGAGATGAGAGCCATTATTTCTTCCCCTTCGTGGCGGTGGAACGCGCGGTTGGCGTGCCGTCCTCATACTTGAGTTCTCGCATGCGATCGATCGCCTGGATGCGGGTGCGTTCAGAATCGAGCCCACCGTCGACGAGGTTGTTGAAACCGACGATGTGTCGATTCCCGGCGTACGCGACGAGCGTTACTTCCTTCGTGTCTCCGGGTTCCAGCCGGACGGCTGTCCCCGCCGGAATGTCGAGGTGCATCCCGTATGCCTTCTCGCGATCGAACTTGAGGGCCTTGTTGGCTTCGAAGAAGTGGAAATGCGAACCGACCTGAACGGCACGATCACCGGTGTTGCTCACCTTGAAGGTGACATGGGCTCGACCCGCATTGAGTTCCAGTTGATCGCTGCCAAATTCGTACTTTGGGCTTCCAAGCATGATTTTTCCTCCACCTGTCAATGACTGTGCGTGAATTCGTCTGGACGTACATCGGACTGGTCCGAGTGCGTTTCGTGGTTGTGTCCTTCGCCGTGCCCGCCATGGGTGTGGGGGACTCCGGCGTGTGAGTGGGTGTGCGGGGCCTGCCCTTCTTCGAATGCGTGGGAGTGGGCAAAACCGTGATCGTGGTCAGCCAGCAGGCCATCCTCGATCCCGTTTTGACCGTGTCCGAGGTTGTGCTCGGCCTCCGTAACGCGTTCAGTGATGACGCGGATGATCGCTTGCTCACTCATCAGCGGTCCGTAGAATTCGGTGCCGGTTGTCGCCGTCGCTGAAAAGTCAACAGGTGACGTTCGCGCGAACCCAGCGGGAACAATTTCGGTCTCGCCCCGCCCTAACGCTCGAAAGCGTTGGATGCTCTGGACGACGTCCCCGTCGGATTCATAGCAGCAGACCTCGACGTCGTTTCCCGCACCGTGTGTGCGCACCAGATGGGCCAGTCGATACAGTTCGGCATCGTCGAATGGATTCGACCGAGGCGCTGCGACGATGATGCCGGCATTGGGCCGTCGCGCACTCGTCCTGGTGGCCGCAGTACGCAGCCAGGCGACGAGGTGGTCAGCGGAACCGAATGGGTCGCACAACGCGAGTCGGCCACCTTCTCGTCCTGTCGAGAGCCACTGCATCGTCTTGGCCGCATCGGCAACCATCGTCGGATTGCGCCCAAACGTCATCGGCAGCACAGCTACGACGCCGTCCGTGGCATCGAGTGCTCGTGAAACGACGTTGTTCAGAGGACGTCCAGGGGGGCTGGACAGCACGTTTGGCAGTGCGGCCTTGATGAACTCAAGGTCAGCGCCATCGTTACTCTCGTGCCCACCGACCAACACAATCCACGACGGATCCCGGCCGGGCGTCATCCGCTAAACCCCCACTGGGTCGTGGCAAGAGACGAGTTTTGTGCCGTCAACGAACGTGGCTTCGACCTGTAGCAGGGCGATGCGGGGACGCACGCCATCCATGCATTCCTTCTCCTTGACGATGCCTTTGCCGAGCTCCATACATTCGGCAACGCTCTTACCGTCTCTGGCGGCTTCGAGAATGGCCTCGCTGATCAAGGCCTGGGCTTCGGAAACGTTGAGTTTGGTACCTCTTTCGCGCCGTTTTCGTGCCAGATCCGCGACCTGGTAGATATACAGCTTGTCGATTTCCCTCGGGGTCAGATTCATCTCTGCACTCTCGCTTTCGGCGATATGGCGGGGTCGCAATGGGCGCGCCCCTGACCTAGCTAGTGACTCTCCAGTTCACAGTAGGCGGCCTTAACCGCAACGTAAACGGGTTCACTCTGTGCCCGAATGTGGGTAGTATCCCCGTTGCCCAGACGTCAGTGGATGACGAGATAGTGCAGGTGCATCGTGCCGTCATCGAAGCGGTGTTCGTCACGTAACGTGAGGTTCACGCGCGACCCATGCGGGAAGAATGGCGTGCCATCACCCACCAGTATTGGAGTCACGAACAGGTGAATCTCGTCGACGAGGTCGGCCGCGAGAGCCTCGGCAGCGATCTCAGGGCCGCCAATGGAGATGTCGCGCGATGCTGCCGCCTTCAACGCCCTGACTGCGGACGCGTCGAAGGATCGTTCGATGCGCGTGCGTGCACCTGGCGCTTCTGGAAGGGTGCGGGAATACACGATCTTGTCTGCGGAGTGCCAGATATCGCTGTATTCCAGAGCAGGGCCAGACAGGGTCAGTTCATCTGTGGCTGTTTCCCAGAACGACATCACTTCGTACATGCGGCGGCCGTATAGATAGGTTCCGATCGGGCGCTCGAGCTGGTTGACGAAAGCATGGACTTCGTCCGTCGGGGCGGCCCAGTCAAAGTTGCCTTGGGCATCCGCTATATATCCGTCGAGTGACATCAATGCCGAGCTGATCAGTGCGGCCATGACGAGGCTCCTCTCGCTCCCGCCAGTATGCGCGTGTGTTCCAGCGCCGGAAAGCTGGAAGACGGCGTTATTCGGGGCGCAAGCTTCCCATTGAGAGGGAGTGGCGCAAACCCGCTCGAACGGCGGGCCATTCGCTATCGAGTATCGAGAAGACGACGGTGTCGCGGAGGGCGCCGTCTGGACCGACAGAGTGACTACGCAGGACACCGTCCTGCTTGGCGCCGAGGGCCGCTATCGCAGTGCGCGACTGACGATTGTGCCAATGGGTTCGAAGCTCAACAGCAATGCACTGAAGCTCATCGAACGCGTAGCCCAGCTGCAGGAGTTTCGCATCCCGATTCGCCCCTGTGCCCTGGGCACTTCGCGCAAGCCACGTCGAACCGATTTCCAGGCGCTGGACATCGTTACTGGGGTTCATGAACGTCGTCATGCCGACAATCTGCCCTGTCGCCACGAGTCTGGTGGCCCAGGGAACCATGCGACCACTCGCGTGGAGGTCAAGACGTCGAGTGACTTCGTCTGCCATTGCGTCGGGGTGGGGTATCGAGGTGTACCAGGTACGCCACAGCTCACCCTCGGCCGCTGCGACGCTGAGCGCCGGAACATGTTCGGGGGAGAGCGGCTCGAGGGTCACCCGTGAGCCGTTGAGCGTTGGCACTGCCGTCAGATCCATTCCTCGACCATAGGGCACGCGTGAGTCCCGTCCTGACTTGTCGGGGGAGTGGCGTTCGGTTGCGGGCCCGCTCGGGCCCGTGCCGCTACCCGGACGGGTTGTCGACAGGTATGCCGTCTGGGCCGGTTCCTGTCTCCGGGTCTACCTGGTCTGGGCTGACGTGTTCTGGGTTGGCGTGTTCTGGGTTGGTCTTCGGGTCGTTAGCGTCGGTGTGATGCATGATGTTCACTACCTCTCCGTTCACCGCGTTGGATGGCATCGTCATCATCCTCCTCTTTATGGGTCGGTACCGGCAGACATTGACCCACGATTCACAAAGTGCGATAGCCAACTATCCATCTCGTATGTATGTTGCATACCAGCAGGCATGGCTCATCCAGGCCTGCCGCGATGGGGGAGTGATGGCAATTCAGCGGATGGACAATGTGGCCATCGTCGTCGACGACTTGGACGCGGCTGTGGCATTCTTCGCCGAACTGGGTATGGAGCTGGAAGGCAGGACGTCGGTCGAAGGCCCGTGGGTGGACGGCACGGTCGGTCTCAGCGGTGTCCGAAGCGATATCGCAATGATGCGGACTCCAGACGGCCAGAGCAGGCTGGAACTAACCAGGTACCGTGCGCCCGCCGCGTCCACCGCCGGACAGGAGAACCTGCCGCCCAACACGCTCGGCCTCCATCGAGTCATGTTCACCGTCGATGACATCGACGACACCGTTGCCCGTCTACGCGCCCACGGCGCCGAACTCCTTGGCGAGGTTGCGCAATATGAGACGTCTTATCGGCTTTGCTACCTCCGCGGACCGGCCGGCATCATCCTCGCCCTGGCCGAACAAATCGGCTAGCGCTCACCGACTGCATCCCGGCGTGTGGGGTGCTACTGGTGGGCCGAACGGTTGATCGCGACGATCTCGTCGAGCGACGGGGCGTTTTCAAGAGAGCCGAAGTGCTCCATGAGGTGGTCGCGTTGAACGGGTGCCTTGTCCTTGTCGGCCGCTGCGAGGGCTGCGGCGAGGTCGTCAAGGCCAAGCTCGGTGCAATACGCAGGCGTTCCGGGCTGCTGGCGCCACGAGTCGGCGAGCACACCCGCATCGAAGGCGTCGAAGCCTGTGTCGTCGACGAGCTGCATCACCGTGGTCCGTGCCTCGGCTGAGTCCGCGGCGACTGGAATCGCGATGCGGCCTGGAGAGCCTGCCGGCAGTCCCTTGGTCTGCTGGGTGCCGGCCAGCGCCGCGTTCCACGCCTTCACGATCGGGCGACCGAGCTTCTTCTGGCTCCAGAGGCTCTCGACCTCGCCGTCGTCGACGTCCTCGACCGGCCCCCTCATGAACGGGTAGTAGTTCGAGGTATCGACCACGATTGTCTCGGCGGGGACGGTGCCGAGCAGGTCGGCGAGGTCCGGCTGGGCCGAGAACGGAATTGCCAGGACGATAACGTCACGCCCCGCGACGGACGCGGACAGCTCCACAGCGCGTGCACCGGTGGCGAGGACCGTGTCTGCGACGACTTCGGGGCCACGGGTGTTGGCAACGAGAACGTCATGGCCGGCCTCGCTAAGGCGGCGGGCGAGGTTGCCGCCGATGGCTCCGGCGCCGATGACTGTGATCTTCATGGTTCGTTCCTTCGTTCGTTCGTTCTGGCGCAGCGGGTGCGGAAGTATGTACACTTCTTTGTGTACATGAAGCGTAACTTATGTACACCCAAACATGTACATCAATGTGTTGCGCAAACGTAGAGAACGAGGCAGGGGCCATGGCAAGTCGTCTGGCAAATCCGTTGACGATCCCCGACGAAGAGGACTTCGACCTGTTCGCGGTCATGTCCGCGTTAACTGATCCCACGAGGCGCGCGATCGTCCATTACATCGCAGCCGATCCAGGCACCGCGTGCAGCAGCTCCGACTTCGGCGTCACCAAGTCCGCCCTGACCCGGCACTGGCGGATCCTCCGGGAGTCCGGCGTGATCAGGCAGGAAGTGCAGGGCAATCGGCACCGGAATTGGCTGCGCCGGGAGGAACTCGACCGACGCTTTCCCGGGCTGCTGGAGCTCGTGCTGGAAGCGAACTCGTCCAAGCCGCCCGCGCCGGAGTCTGACGAGGATGACAGCCGGCAGTAGGGGCAGTCATTCTCCTTGTTGACATAATGTGCATTATCGGCGCACCTGATATGAGTATTGATTGGGGCGATCCAATATGAAGAACTATGCGTCGATGCCAATTCTTTGTGCTGGTCAGTTGCGGTTTCCGTCATGTTCGACGAGTGCACTGGAGAAGCTGATGCGTTTAGTGCGCCGTGAGCCTCGTGTCAGTGAGCCTCGTGTCAGTGAGCACCTCGCCAGTGCATCGCGGCATTCACGCCACCTGGTCGACGCCGGTAAATCGTGCCCAATCGCTATTCCCTGACACTTCTGCTCCGATCAGCGATTTTGTTGACATAATATCAATCTACTTGACATAACGACAAACTTGCCGGGCAATTCTGCTGGCAGATGGCGTACGCTGTCTGCCTCGTTGCTCAGGAGCCAACGTAAGCGGCAAGGTGCTCGCCTGTCAGCGTTGAACGAGCGGCGATGAGGTCGGCAGGCGTGCCCTCGAAGACAATCCGGCCGCCATCGTGACCCGCACCGGGCCCGAGGTCGATGATCCAGTCTGCGTGCGCCACGACCGCCTGGTGGTGCTCGACGACGATGACCGATTTGCCAGAGTCGACGAGTCGATCGAGCAGCCCAAGGAGATTCTTCACGTCGGCGAGGTGCAGGCCTGTCGTTGGCTCGTCCAGGACGTACACACTCCCCTTCTCCGCCATCTGTGTCGCCAGCTTCAGGCGCTGGCGTTCACCGCCGGACAGCGTCGTGAGAGGCTGACCCAGGCTGAGATAGCCCAGCCCAACGTCTGAGAGGCGCTCAAGAATCGTGTGCGCTACCGGCGTGCGCGCCTCGCCAGAGCCGAAGAATTCCGTGGCGTCTGCCACGCTCATCTCGAGGACCTCGCTGATGTCTCGGCCGCCGAGGTGGTAGTCAAGGACGGATGCCTCGAACCGCTTCCCTTCGCACACCTCACAGGTGGTGGCGACGCTGGCCATCATCCCGAGATCGGTGAAGGTGACACCCGCACCGTTGCAGTTGGGGCAGGCACCCTCCGAGTTGGCGCTGAACAGTGCCGGCTTCACGCCGTTGGCCTTGGCGAACGCCTTGCGGATCGGCTCAAGAAGTCCGGTGTATGTCGCCGGGTTACTCCGTCGGGAGCCACGGATTGCAGTCTGATCGATCGAGACCACTCCAGCGCCCGCTGGCACCGAGCCGTGCACGAGCGAACTCTTGCCTGAGCCGGCCACGCCCGTGATGACCGTCAGCACGCCGAGCGGGATGTCGACATCGACGTCCTGGAGGTTGTTGGCCGTCGCCCCACGGATCTCAAGCGTGCCCGCATGCGTTCGCACGGTGTCTTTGACCTGCGCCCTGTCGTCGAAATGGCGGCCGGTCAGGGTGTCGCTGGTGCGCAACTGCTCCACAGTGCCTTCGAAACAGACGGCACCACCACTGACACCGGCCCCAGGACCCAGGTCGACGACGTGGTCTGCGATCACAATGGTCTCCGGTTTGTGCTCTACGACCAGCACAGTGTTGCCCTTGTCACGCAACTGCAACAACAGCGCGTTCATCCGCTGAATGTCGTGAGGGTGCAGCCCGATGGTGGGCTCGTCAAAGACATAGGTGACATCGGTGAGTGACGAGCCGAGGTGGCGAATCATCTTGGTGCGCTGCGCCTCTCCCCCAGACAGCGTGCCCGCCGGACGGTCAAGCGACAGGTAGCCGAGTCCGATCTCGACGAACGAGTCGAGCGTCTTGACCAGTGCGGTGAGCAGCGGCGTCAAGGACGGTTCAGAGAGGCCCCTGACCCACACGGCCAGGTCGCTGATCTGCATGGCGCAGGTGTCGGCAATGTTCAGCCCGGCGATCCTCGACGACCGCGCTCCCTCATTGAGCCTGGTTCCGCGGCATTCCGGACAGGTGGTGTAGGCAACGGCACGGTCGACGAATGCCCTGATGTGCGGCTGCATCGACTCTTTGTCTTTGGAGAGCATTGACTTCTGGATCCTGGGGATCAGGCCCTCATAGGTCATGTTGATGCCGGCGATCTTCATTCTGACCGGTTCTTTGTACAGGAAGTCCTGAAGCTCTCTCTTCGTGTACTCGCGAATCGGCTTAGCCGGGTCAACGAAGCCCGACTCCTTGTAAAGCCGCATGTTCCAGCCGCCCGCGTTGTAGCCAGGAATGGTGAGCGCGTCGTCGTTGAGCGACTTGCTGTCGTCAAAGAGTTGTGTCAGGTCAAGATCGGTCACGCTGCCCATACCCTCACAGCGTGGACACATTCCACCCGTCACCGAGAAGCTGCGGCGTTCCTTTACCGTCTGTCCCCCGCGCTCCATGGTGATCGCACCGGCTCCGCTCACCGAGGCAACGTTGAAGGAGAACGCCTGCGGTGAACCGACATACGGCTGTCCGAGTCGACTGAAAACAATCCTGAGCAGCGCATTGACGTCGGTGGCTGTGCCAACCGTAGAGCGAACGTTGGCGCCCATCCGCTCCTGGTCGACGAGGATCGCCGTCGTCAGCCCTTCGAGCACGTCGACATCTGGTCTGGCCTGCGAGGGCATGAAGCCCTGCACGAAAGCGCTGTAGGTCTCGTTGATCAGTCGCTGCGATTCGGCGGCAATGGTGCCGAAGACGAGCGAACTCTTGCCGGAGCCGGACACACCCGTGAACACCGTCAGCTTGCGCTTCGGGATCTCGAGACTGATGTCCTTCAGATTGTTTTCGCGCGCACCCTGTACGCGAATCAGGTCATGGGTATTTGTCGAACGGACATCACTCATGGCGTCTCCATCTGTCCGGCTGCCCGATTGTGCGGAAGCGGCTAGCTCGCTGTGAAGTCTGAGGTGTCGCCCACGTAGCGCGTGTGGTCGGCTGGGACGGGTTCAACGGCTGCCAGGGCCACCTCTGCGGCGAACTCGCTGACGTTGTAGAGGCGTCCGGCGGATTCCTTGCGCTCACTCAGGGCGCCTGGGTTCGCACGCTCAAGCAGCGTCGCCGTGATGGTGCCTTCAATCATGTCGCCGGAGACGACGACGAATTCGATGCCCCTCGCCTCGAGTTCTGGGATGAGAGCGCGCAGCGCGTCCTCCCCCGCACGCTTGCTCAATGCGACCGGCAGGTATTCCGGCATCGTCGGGGTTGTGGCGATGAAGTGCGCCTGGTGGCTCGTGACGAAGACCACGCGCGAGCCCTCGCCGAGCAGCGGAAGCGCGGCCTGAAGCAGCTGCACCTGCGCGTCGCGGTTGAGCTGCATGGCGTAGTCAGCAGCCATGCCGCTTTCCATTCCGCCAGAGGCGTTCATGACCAGGATGTCGAGTCCGCCGTATGAGGCACGAATCGTGTCGAACAGTGTGGTGAGCGATTCCGGATCGGTGAGGTCAGCGCCAACGGTGATCGCCGTTCCGCCGGCCGCTGTGATGGCATCCGCCAGCTTCTGCGCCCGCGCAGCCTTGTTGCGGTAGTTGATGACTACCTGGGCGCCCGCCTCGGCGAGATAGCCGACGGTGTCGGCGCCGATACCTCGCGAGGATCCAGTGACGAGTGCTCGTCGTCCGTCGAGTGATCCTGCGGCAAGTGGGTTCGTCACGCGTGCTCCTCTAGTAATGCGTCAATCTGTGCACCTCGACATTACCAACAAGCAACGACGGAAGGCGGCGCGCACCTGCTAGCGTCGAAGTGCAGATGAGCGAGGGGAAAAGGGCATGGACGCTTTCGTAGCAGACTACGGCTGGATTGTCTGGCTGGTGCTCATCCTGATCTTCATGACCGTCGAAATGGTGACGCTTGAACTGACGTTCCTCATGATTGCCATCGGCAGCCTGGGCGGCCTGGTGGCCGGCCTTCTCGGCGCACCGTGGTGGCTGCAGCTCATTCTGGCCGCCATCCTCGCCGTCGTCTTGCTCTTCGGCATCAAGCCCCCGTTATTGCGCGCTCTGAAGCGCGGAGGCGATCCCAGTGCGACCAACATTGACGCTCTTCTCGGCATTGACGGCCGGGTCGTCTCGTCGATCGGCTCCAGTGGCGGACAGGTTCGCCTTGCCAACGGCGAGATCTGGACGGCGCGGCTCTCCCCCGGCGCACCAGCGAGGGTGATTGGGCCAGGCGAGCGCGTTTTGGTGACCGCAATTGACGGGGCGACGGCTGTCGTGCTCCCCGCTGAGAGGGAAAACTGATGGATGCAGCACAAATTGTGACCTTCATAGTCGTGACGGTCATCATTCTGATCGTCGTGGTCTTTGTGATCGTCACGCTGTTCAAGGCGATCAGAATCGTGCCACAGGCCTCCGCCGGTGTGGTGGAACGTCTGGGCCGCTACCACAAGACCTTGATGCCTGGCCTGAACATCCTGGTTCCGTTCATCGACCGGATGCGTCCCCTGATCGACATGCGTGAGCAGGTCGTGTCGTTCCCTCCCCAGCCGGTCATCACTGAGGACAACCTCGTGGTGTCAATTGACACCGTCGTCTATTTCCAGGTGACGGATGCCAGGGCCGCAACCTACGAGATCGCCAACTATCTCGGCGCTGTCGAACAGCTCACAACCACAACCCTGCGTAACGTCGTCGGTGGGCTGAACCTGGAGGAGGCGCTCACCAGTCGCGACAACATCAATGGGCAATTGCGCGTTGTGCTGGACGAGGCGACGGGGAAGTGGGGCATCCGTGTCGGGCGAGTCGAGCTCAAGGCCATCGACCCGCCCCTCTCCATCCAGGACTCGATGGAAAAGCAGATGCGCGCCGAGCGTGATCGCCGTGCCCTCATCCTGACCGCAGAAGGTACGAAGCAGTCAGCCATCCTGACCGCCGAAGGTGCGCGGCAGGCAGCGATCCTGTCGGCAGAGGGCGACGCGAAAGCTGCCGTGCTCCGAGCCCAGGGTGAAGCCGAGGCAATCAAAACGGTGTTCAGGGCTATTCACGACGGCGATGCCGATCCGAAGCTGCTCGCCTATCAGTACCTGCAGACGCTGCCGAAGCTCGCAGAGGGAACAGCGAATAAACTGTGGATCGTACCGAGTGAACTCACGGAGGCGCTGAAGGGCATCGGCCGTGCATTCGGACAGAGTGGTAACCCAAGCACGCCAGGCACGCCAGGCACGCCAGAGGCTTAGTCCACCGCGTGACAATGACCGCATTTCCCGTTTTCAGAAAGCCGTTCCCCATGGCATCACGCCAGCGACATGATTTCCTTGTCGGCTCACGACCTCGCGTATTCGCGCACAGGGGCTTTGCCGTTGACGCCCCTGAGAACACCCTTCTCGCTTTTCTCAAAGCGCTGAATGCCGGAGCGACGCACCTCGAGACCGATGTCCACGCGACGCTCGATGGGGTCGCAGTCATCAGCCATGATGCAGATCTCTCTCGCGTCGCCGGCCGAGACATCCAGGTTGGCCAGCTTACGATTGCTGAGCTCCGGCGTATCGACCTCGGCCAGGGACAGAGTTTTATCTCGCTCGACGAACTGCTTGAAGCCTTCCCGAACGCCCGACTCAACATCGACGTGAAATCAGATGACGCTGTCGGTCCGACCGCAGCGGCGATCCTGCGCCAGCGGGCCACCAACCGGGTACTCGTGACATCCTTTTCTGAGAACCGTCGTCGTCGCACAGCGCAACTCCTGCCAGGAGTGGCCTCATCGGCATCCAGCAGCGGTGTCATCCGCGCTGTGCTCTCCGCGAAGCTCGGGTGGCCACTGGCCACCCGGCATGCACTGCGTGGCCTGCGTGCCGTGCAAATCCCTGAGCGCGCCAAGGGCGTGCGACTCGTCACCCCACGAGTGATCGCGGCGATGCACGCCGCAGGCGTCGAGGTTCACGTGTGGACGATCAACGATCCCCGCCACATGAATAGGCTCCTGGACATGGGCGTCGACGGCCTCGTGACTGACAGAACTGACCTCGCGGTTGCCCTGATCGCCGACCGAGTCTGAGAGTAGTCTCCGAGAATCCGTATAACGGAAAGATAACGCCCAGCTTGATGGTTTAGAACTGGGAGTGCATCGAGAGGAGACCACACGATGGCAGATCGCAGTTTGCGTGGAATGAGATTGGGCGCACAAAGCCTGCAGAGTGAAGAGGGCGTCACCTTCTCGCCTCGAGCCAGCTACACCTATAAGTGTGCGACGTGCGGTCGCGACACCGTGATGGTGTTTTCTGCAGAAGCTGAGCCGCCCGACGAGTGGGAGTGCAAGTACTGCTCCCAGGTCGCGACGCGCTTGGTCGACTCAGTACCGGTGGTTGTCGACCACTCGGATGAGAAGATCGCCAGGAGCCACTGGGACATGCTGCTTGAGCGACGCACACGTGCCGAACTCGAGGAGATTCTCGAAGAGCGACTGACGTACCTGCGCCAACGCCGCGGACAGCAGAAGATCGGCGCATAGCCGACCGATTCTCTGGCAGCACAGCTGCCCACACACCTAAGCGCCGAACGAGTTTCGGCGCTTTTGTGTTCCCGCCGCACGCGCGGTGAATGCGCACAGCGCGAAGCCGGCAATGCCGATTCCCGATACCAGCCATTCGATGCCGCGACCGAGCGACATCGCCGGCGTGACGGTCTGGCTGAGCGGCACCGTCTGAACCATCGCCCCCGCTTCCCATGTCGGCAGCTGGTCGAGTGTCGATCCGTCTGGCGTGATGATGGCGCTGGAGCCCACGGTCGAGATATTCACGACTGTACGTCCGGCTTCAATGGCACGGAGTCGGGCGATCGCCAGTTGCTGCACGCTCTCGTCGGTGTGACCGAAGTCAGCATTGTTGGTCTGGGCGAGAATGATCTCGGCCTTGTTGTCGATCATGGAGTGGACCAGCTCGTCATCCGCTATATCGAAGCAGATCGCGATCCCTGCCCGGATCCCGTTGATGTCAAAGACGTTGCTGCGCGTGCCGATCCCGTAGTCGCGACTGATCAGGTCGATCAGCTCCGGCGCAAATGGGCGCCAGAACGCGCGGTCAGGCATGTACTCAGCGAAGGGAACCGGATGCACTTTGTCGTACCAGTTCACCGCGCCCTCCCCCGCCTTCCACAACAGCGACGTGTTGTAGTAGACATCGTCACGCAGCGTAATGGTGCCGGCGACGATGGGAACGTCGAGCTCGGTGCTGAGATAGTCGAGCACCTGGGCAGCGGTGGCCGAACGGGTCGGGTCGATGTCGCTCGCGTTCTCCGGCCACACCACGAAGTCCAGGTCTTCCCCCACCAGGGGCAGCGTCGCTGAGGTGTGGTCGTTCAGGATCTGCCCCGGCGTGTACTTCGCAAACAGCCCGGCGTCTGATGCTCCCTGCACGGCGGCAAGCCTGGTCGTGCCACTCTGCACCGTCGGCCATGCAGGGAAGACCAGCAGGAGGGCGACGGATGCGATCGCGATCGCTGCGCGTGCAGACACAGAGACGTCACCTGAGCGGATGAGCTGGAGCACCAACGCACACAGCCAGACCATCACGAAGCTGAGGCCGGACATACCGACCCAGGCCACCAGCGAGTTGAAGGGACTCTCCGACTGAGAGATGGCGACTCTGCCCCAGGCAAACCCGCCATAGGGCCAGACGGCCGAGATTGCCTCGCGCGCGGTCCAGAGGCCGGCCACCACGATCGGCACCATCCCGATGCGGCCAAGTGGTGCGGGCCAGATACGCGGTCCGTGCTTGAGCACGACGGCGATGAGGCTCATGCCGACAGCGAAGAAGATGCTCTCGAGGCCGGCCAGCGCAAACCACGGCACGGGGCCGAGATAGAGGGTGATCCAGTGGATGTGGGTGAGCCAGAATGACAGGCCGGCGACAGCACCAACCAGCAGCCCTGTCCACGCACCTCTACCCAGCAGGGCGACCAGCATGAGGAACACGCCAACCGGTGCCAGAATCCACCAGTTACGATCCGGGAACCCGGCGTCGAGGATGACACCGGCGCCCGCGGCCAACAGAATGGATGCCCATAGCGGCATATTCAGCAGCCGTCGGTCTGGTTGATTCACCTCGATAGCCTAAGCGACAGAACTGTAGGCCACGATGCCACGCCTGATGGCGTCCATCGCGGAACGTGCCGTGCGCGCCACCTGCCCGTCAGCGACGACGGACAACTGGTCGAGCAGATCGATTGTCTGCTTCGTCCAGCGCACGAAGTCACCAGCGGCCATGTCAGCTTCGTAGAGCACATCGCCGAGCGATGCACCCTTCGCCCACTTCCACATGGCCAGACTCAGTCCGACGGACAGCGGGTTGCTGCCGGGCAGTTTATTGTCGCGCTCCAGGTCGTCGAGTCGACTCCAGAGATCCTGGGTGGCGTCGAGAGCCGGCCTGAACGAGCCCTTCGGAAGCCATCGTTCGTCGATCATGCCTTCATCACGGCGTGGTTCGAAGACGAGGGCGCAGGCCATCGCAGCCAGGCTCGGCGCGTCGAGGGTGTTCCACAGGCCCCGGCGGAGTGACTCAGCGATGAGCAAGTCGCGCTCACCATAGATGCGGCGGAGAATCTGGCCGCTCTCACTGAGTTCGAGCGCGCCGTGCTCATTCGGTACCAGGTAGCCGAAACCGAGCAGCACGTCGGTGACGCGGTCGAACACGCGGGCCACAGCGTTGGTGCGGGCATTGATCTGGCTGTTCAGGGCATCCGTCTGACGCTTCAGCTTCCACCAGCGCTCAGCCCACCTCGCGTGCTGCTCCTTCTCTGGGCAGCTGTTGCACGGGTGTGAGCGCATGCGCTTCCTGAGGCTGTTCAGCTCGCGCTGGCGCTTCTCCCGCTGTCCGCGGGAGCCGGTGTCCCCCGCGCTACCCGCGCGTTCCAGATCGGTCAGCGCGCGGCGAATCGCGGAGTACTCGGCAAAATCGCCGAGATGACAGGTCATCGATGCGGCATAGCCGGCGAGGGACTCCTGTTGCGCACGAACTTTCCTGGCCAGGTCAACGACGGCCCTGTCGGCCTGGAACTGGGCGAACGAGGACTCCAGGATCTCTCGGGTGCGCGCTCGACCGAACTGGTCGATGAGATTCACTGCCATGTTGTACGTCGGTTTGAAACTGGAATTGAGCGGATACGTGCGACGAGAGGCAAGAGATGCGACGGCCTGGGGATCGAGACCCTGCTGCCACTGGATGACGGAGTGACCCTCGACGTCGATGCCACGGCGGCCGGCGCGGCCCGTGATCTGGGTGTACTCCCCCGGCGTGATGGGAACGCGTGCTTCGCCGTTGAACTTCTCAAGCTTCTCCAGCACTACCGTGCGGGCCGGCATGTTGATACCGAGCGCAAGGGTCTCCGTCGCAAAGACGGCCTTGACGAGCTTCTTCTGGAAGAGCTCCTCAACGACCTCTTTGAAGGCGGGAAGCAGGCCGGCGTGGTGTGCGGCGACGCCGCGCTCCAGTCCGTCGAGCCATTCCCAGTACCCAAGCACCGCAAGATCTTCGTCAAGCAGCGTGCGGCAGCGCTCATCGACGATCTGCCGGATCTCTTCCCGCTCTTCGGCATCCGTCAACCGGACGCCGGCGCGGAGAACCTGTTTGACGGCCTGGTCACAGCCCACCCGGCTGAAGATGAAGAAGATCGCGGGCAGGAGATGCTTGCCGGCGAGCAGCTCGACGATCTCTGCGCGCGGCATCTTGCCGGCATCCGCTTGCATGCGCTGGTGGTAGCTACCGCGGTCATTGCCGCGTCGGCTGGCCGTCGACCTGCTGCCGATGGAGCGGCCTCCTGATGAGGCGAGGCGCACCAACTCTGGGTTGACGCGGTGCGTCGCTGCCAGGCCAGACGAATCGAACAGGTCGAGCATCTTGTTCTTGACCAGGACGTGCTGCTCGAGGGGAACGGGGCGTTCCTCTGAGACGATCACGTCGGTTTCGCCGCGTACAACCTGAAGCCAGTCGCCAAACTCTTCCGCGTTCGACACTGTTGCGCTGAGCGAGACGAGCCTGACGGTTTGGGGCAGGTGGATGATCACTTCTTCCCACACAGCGCCCCTGAAGCGGTCGGCGAGGTAGTGCACTTCGTCCATGATGACGAACGCGAGGTTGGTGAGCAGGCTGGAATCGGCGTACAGCATGTTGCGCAGCACTTCGGTTGTCATCACCACGATGCGGGCGCCGGAGTTCACATTCGTGTCCCCAGTGAGCAGCCCGACGTTCTCTGCACCGTACTCGGCAACGAACTCCTGGTACTTCTGATTGCTGAGCGCCTTCATGGGCGCGGTGTAGAAGACCTTGGCTGAGCGCTGGCGCATGGCCAGGAAGACGGCGAACTCCGCAACGATCGTCTTGCCAGCCCCGGTGGGCGCAGCGACCAACACGCTGTTGTCCTGCTCAAGCGATTCGCACGCAGCGCGCTGGAAGGGATCGAGATCGAAGCGCAGGCCGGCGCGGAACGCCTCGACCTGGGAGAAGGTCGCGCGGGAGCGCGCAGCAGCGTACCGCTCGGCGGGAGACAGGGATTCGGTGTCGGTCATGTTGTCTGCCTACAGCGCCAGCTCGTCGGAGAACGCGAGATTGCGCTTCGCTGCCCTGCGGTCATGCAGCCAGGCGATGCCCCAGGCCATGAAGTACAGCGCGATCATGGGGATCGCCAGTACGAACATCGACACAACGTCGGCTGACGGGGTGGCAATGGCCGTGAAGAGAATGATCACGAGGATGGCGATTCGCCAGGATTTGATGACGGACGCAGCGCTGATCACGCCTGCGAAATTCAACAGCACGATGAACACCGGCAGCACGAACGCGATTCCGATGGCCAGGACCAGTTTCAGCACGAAGTCGAAGTACTCGGTTGCGGCAATGAAAGCGGCATCCTGTTGCGGGGCGAAGCCGGTCATGAGTTCCACGATGTGTGGCAGCACGTACCACCCAGCGGCGCAACCCGCGAGAAACAGGGGCACGGCGGAGAAGAAGAAGCCGAAGGTGTATTGCTTTTCCTTACGGGTGAGCCCAGGCACCAGGAAAGCAAAGATCTGGTAGAGCCACATGGGGCTCGACACAATGATCCCAACGTAGAACGAGATCTTCAGCTTCAGGTCGAAGGCAGACGTGATGTTCGGGTAGTTGATCTGGGCGTTGCGATCTTGCGCATGTGCGATGGCATAGATCGGTTCACGCAGCGCATCCCAAACGAAACCAGAAAGGAACCAGCCAATGATTGTGCCGACGACGATGCCTGCGGCGGCCAGGAACAGACGCTTCCGCAGTTCAAGAAGATGTTGCCCGAGGGGCATCTTCCCTTCGCTGTTCGTACGCCGAGGGGTGCGCACTGCCACGCGAGCTACGACTTAGTCGTCGGGTCTGACGTACCCGTGGTGTCTGACGTACCCGTGGTGTCTGACGTACCCGTGGTGTCGGACTTCGGAGCGTCTGGGTTAGCCACCTTCGCGGTGTCGTCGGTCCTGATCTCGTGCTTCAGGATCTTCATTGACTGGCCAAGGCTGCGGGCCAAGCCGGGGAGCTTGGGTGCACCGAAGAGGAGCAAGACGATAAAGACGATGATCAGGAGGTGCCATCCGGTGAGGTTACCGAGCATTGTGGTCCATCCTTTTGTCTCTAACAGTTTTCAACAGTTTACCCCGGTTCACCAGTGCATCCCGCCGACGGTGGCGTCGCACTGTTCTGGCGTACCGGTCGGCTTCGATTGCGTACGCCAACTCATACTTGTCGTCGAAGATGGCCGGACGCGGTGCGGTCGGTGTGAGTTCGCTGACGGTCGCGTCGAGCGCAGCTACCTGGTCACCCAGCGTGCCGAGCGCGTTCATGGCACGCATGAGCTTGCGGAAGAGCGTCACCGCGAAGAAAACGAGCATGCCGACGAGCCCGATTCCGAGGGCGCCCCAAATCAGGAGCCACGACCACCACGGCATCGGCTACACCCCCTTCTCTGTGGATTCAGCGGATGCCGCGTCGTAGCGAGCGGCGCCTGCGGCCGCCCAGTCAGAGACGATCGCACGTGCGGAAGCCGGTTCGATGACGGTGACCACTCCCGCGAGGCCGGTGACCAGTCGCTTGAGCCCGTGATAGTGGGCGACACGGAGGGTGACACGCATCCGGTCTCCGTCTGTCGTTCCCTTCGCTCCCTCTGGCACGTAGTCAGCGATGAGCGCTGCGGCGGAGGCGGGGAGTTCGATGTCAACGGTCAAGTCGTCTGAGGATCCCACGAACAGCGAATCGGGCAGGTCGACGTCGCCGGCGTGCTCCGTGATGCCCTCGTCGATGACATGCGGTTCGCTCATGCGGTCAAGTCGGAACGTGCGCACGGCCTGGCGCAGGTGGCACCATCCGCGCAGGTACCAGTCGTTGTCCACCGATTGCACGCGCAACGGATCAACCCGGCGCCGTTCGTGTTCGCCCCGCGCATTGAGGTAGTCGAATTCGAGCTGGCGGTTGTCTTTCACAGCGGTCTGGATGAGGGCAAGCGTATCGACAGAGCCGGGCTGGGCAACGGCAAGCTGGCTCGGCGTTGCTGATGCTCCCCTGGTGAGTTTGGCCATCAGAGACGCGATCGCGTCGCGGTCGGCGTTCTCTGGCAGCGAGGAGAGATACTGCAGCCCGGCGATGAGCGCAGCGGCCTCACGCGCTGAGAATCGAGGCGAATCGTCGATGGCCACGAGATTGGTGAGGATGATGCGGTCGTTGTTCTCGAATTCATCCCACTGGATGTCGAACAAATCTCCGTGCAGGTACTGGTGCGTGTCGCCGGGGACGCCGGACATCGCGATGAGGTTGACCGCTTCACGCACCCGCTCTGGGCTGATGCCGAAGTGAGCAGCGACCTCTGCGACCGTGATCTCGTCGTGGTCCATGAGGTAAGGAACCAGCGACAGCAGGAATGTGAGCTTGTCTGGCGCACCGAGCGCCGGCTGCTTGCGGATCATCGGGTACTCCTTTCGCTGTGGGCGTCACGCACTCCGATAAGCCGCGCGTACACAGCCTGCCGGAGCTCAGGAGGCCCATGCACGAAGACTTCCGGGCCGTAGCCGGCGAGTTCATCGGCCAGGATGTTCAGGTCTGTGTAGTGCAGGTGGACGATAGCGTCTGATGCTGGTGTGTTCTCCGCGTCCCGCTTGCTGAGCCGCACTGCGGCATCCGTTCCTGGTTCGACCGAGATCGTGGCCAGGTTGCGATTCCAGATCGCGTCGAGCTCTGCGAGGGCCTGGGCGGCCTTGCCTTCACCGTCCGGGCGGAAGGTCGCACCCTGCACGGCCGTCACGGGGCCAACGATCCGCGAGAGCAGGAATGTGCGGGTGGCATTCACGTCCCGGTCTGTCGCGAACAGGTGCCAGCGCCCCTCGTGAAGCACGACTGCATGCGGGGCAACCACACGGCGGCGCGGAGCCGACTCACCTGGCTTGAGGTACGGGAACGCGACGACCTGGCCGCGATCCATCGCCTTGCTGAGCGGCTCGAACGACGTTTCCCGAGCACGGAGGTACGGTGCATAGCCGAGCAGCGGGTCGCTCGATTCGATGCCGAGGGAATTGAGCTTGGTCAGTGCCCTGCGCGACTCCGCCGACAGGGATCCCTCGCGCCACACCGTGGCGGCCAGCTTCAACAGCATGAGCTCGTCCGGGGAGAATGACAGGTCGGTGGGAAGGTCGTACAGGCTCTTCGGGATCAGGTAACGAAGGTTGTGATTGCTGCCAGGGTCGTCAAGCGGCTCAATGGTCTCAAGCGGAATGCCCAGTTCACGGATGTCGTCTTTGTCACGTTCGAACTGTCGCTCAAGGCTGGCATTGTCGCCGCCGACGACGTAGCGCTGCCGGTAGCCCTGGACCGTCGAGAGAATCTCGGCCTTCGACAAGCCGCCCTCCGTCGCAAGCAACGCAAGAACGAGGCTGAACAGGCGTTCTTCAACCGTGACACGGCTGGGCGATTCAGGAGTGGTCGGCACACTGCGATTCTAAGGGGGGAAAGCAGAAGGACTTGGCAAGCGGATACCGCCAGCCAAGTCCTTCTGCCTCACATGCGTTGGTTAGCCGATGCCGAGGATGTCCACGACGAACACCAGCGTCGATCCGGCGGGGATACTGCCGGAGACAGTGTCGCCGTATGCCTGGTCTGGGGGGATGACCGCGATGATCTGCGAGCCGACGGTCTGGCCGATGAGAGCCTGGGCGAAGCCGGGGATCAATCCACCGTTCGTCGTTGTGCCGTCAGCAACCAGCAGCGAAACGGGGCTGCCGCTTGCCCAGCTGGAATCGAAGACCTTCTTGGTGTCCCACAGCACACCGGTGTAGTTGACGGTGACGGTGTCACCCTCCTTGACCGTTGCTCCCGTGCCCTTCTTCAGGACACCGACCTCAAGCGTGGTCGGCGGCGCCTCTGAGGGGATCGTGATGCCTGGGACGCCGTTCTCATCGAGGACGACGGCCGGGAGATCTGAGGAGACCTGCTGGTCTGCGCCGTTGGCGCGAGGCAGAGAGGCGTCGACGACGTCGAGGACGAAGACGAGGGTGTCGTCTGCCGCGACGCCCAGCTGTTCATTGCCGCCCTGCGGCCCGAAGCCGTCCTCAGGTGAGACAACGACGACGATTCGCGAACCGACCTGCGCGCAGGTGAGTCCGTCGGTGAGGCCGGCGATTGTCTGGTCGTTGAGCACGAAGTTTGCGCGCGATGAGCCGTCGTACGAGCTCTGCTCGATGAGCTTGCCGGTGGTGCCGTTGTAGACGCTCAGGTCGACGGCCACCTTCTGTCCTTCAACCAGGCCGGGGCCTGTGCCTTCGATGACCTCGACACGCTCGGTGGTGTCTGTCTTCAGAGGCGTGGGGAAGTTGACGGTCGGTGCTTCGCCGAACTCGCCGGAGACACTCACGAGCTCTGATGCGGCGCCGTCCGTGACGACCGACGTGCAGTCAGCGGCAGAATCCGAGCTGGCGTTCGAGCAGCCGGTTAGTGCAACCATGGCCAGTGCGGCGGTTGCAATGAGTGCGAATGGTTTACGCACAATTCCTCGTTTCGATACAGGGGTTTTGCCTGGCTGATTTGCGTGTGGCAGGCCGGAGCCCATCCTAACTGCCGTCAAGGTCACGCGCCTTGGAGAGCTCCGCGCTTTGGCCGGCGGCGCGGGCACGCTTGCGGAGGCTCTTCGGGCTGACGCCGCGCTCCCCCAGTGCACCGGGGGTCCAGGCCTCGAAGTCAGCGTCGTCAAAGTCGGTCTTTGACGGACGGCGCTTCAGCTCAGGCAGCACGGTGTCCGGCGCCAGGCGGCGGGCCGTGATGAGGAAACCGGTGTGGCCGATCATGCGGTGGTCAGGGCGAACAGCAAGTCCTTCGACGTGCCAGCCACGAACCATGGTCTCGTTCGAATCCGGGTTCGTGTAGTGACCTGAGCCCCTGATCGCCTCTGCGACCCTCGACAGCTGCGTCACCGTGGCGACGTAGCAGAGCAGCACTCCGCCTGGCTTCAGGGCTGCGGAGACAACGCCCAGGCATTCCCATGGGGCGAGCATGTCGAGCACGACGCGGTCAACCGAGCCGTCCGGCATGGTGTCCGGCAGGGTGTCGGCCAAGTCGCCGAGGGTGATGGTCCAGTTATCGGGGTCGTGCCCGAGGAACGTCGCGATGTTGCCGCGTGCCACGTCAGCGAAGTCCTCGCGGCGTTCGAAGGACGCCAGGCGCCCTTCCGCCCCGATTGCCCGCAGCAGCCACAGCGACAGCGCGCCAGAGCCAACGCCGGCCTCGACGACGGTTGCGCCGGGGAAGATGTCGGCCTGGGCCAGGATCTGGGCGGCATCCTTCGGATAGATGATGGCAGCGCCGCGTGGCATCGACATCACGAAATCATTGAGGAGCGGGCGCAGCGCGAGGTGCTCGACGCCCACATTGTTGGTGACGACGGAGCCATCGGGGCGCCCGATGATCTCATCGTGCTCCAGGATGCCGCGGTGGGTGTGGAAACCCTTGCCAGGCTCGAGGGTGATGGTGTTCAGCTTGCCCTTGGGGCCGGTCAGCTGCACCCGATCGCCCGCGCGAAACGGACCGCTGTTTTGGATGACCTGGTTGTCGCTCATTGTGTTGCGCTTTCGGTGGTTGTCTGCACTCGGTGCGAGATGGCTGCATTGGCGCGCTCGTGCGCGCCATGTCGATCAGAGTAGAGGGCGGCAAGGTCGCCGACCATGCGCCCGTGGAGCGTATCCCAGAGCGTATACAGGCCGCTCTCGGCCAACGGAATCTGGTGCGGAACGCCGATCACGATTGCACCGGAGGCCACGCCGGCAGCAACGCCTGGCACTGAATCCTCAATGGCGATGCAGTGTTCAGGGTCGACGCCGAGCGCGATAGCCGCGGCCAGGTATGCCTCTGGGTGCGGTTTGCTGTGGGTGACCATGTCGCCGGCGACGATGACGTCGAATGCCGGGAAACCGATCAGGCCGGACACCTGTTCTGCCATGCTCCGCATCGACATCGTGACGAGGGCCATGGGGATGCCGGCGCTCTTCACCTCTGCCAACAACTCGCGCGCGCCAGGGCGCCAGGGCACACCGGTGTCGCTGAGCTGCTCCTGCACGCGGTTGGTCAACCAATCGACGATCGCGTCAGCATCCATATCGACGCCGGCATCCTGCAGGATTGTCGCTGAGGCCCACAGGCCGCTCCCGACGAGCTTCATGCAATCGTCGTGGGTCCAGACGCCGCCGAATGATTCGACGAGCTCGATTTCTGACTGCATCCAGTACGGTTCGGTGTCGACCAACGTGCCGTCCATGTCCCACAGAACGGCAGCGGGCAGATGAATCTCGGTTTGGCTGGTAGTCACGGGGTCCAAGTCTAGGGGCACCGCCTATCCTTGACTGAGGGCATGTCGACCAGACAGCCCGGAATGATCGAGGTTCTAGGTAGTGACTGACGGCAATGGGTTTCTGGGTGGGCGTCTACTCGTGGTGGCGTTCGAAGGCTGGAACGACGCCGGAGAGGCGGCGACCGGGGCCGTTCGCACGCTGAAAGACATGCTTGCTGTCGCCGAGATCACGAGCGTCGACCCTGAGATGTACTTCGACTACCAGTTTAACCGCCCGACGATTTCAACGGATGAAGATGGTCGCCGACAGCTGGAATGGCCGGATGTCGTGTTGTACGGACCGGAATTCCCCGATGTCGTCGGCGAACCGCTTGCCGAAGATGCGCAGCTGCGCGTCAGCGGCGCCAATGCAGGCAATATCTACATGCTCATCGGCACTGAGCCGTCACGCAGCTGGAAGAGCTTCGCCGCCGAGATACTTGATGCAGCGCTTGCCGCCGACATCAGCGGCATCGTCTTCATGGGCGCGATGCTCGCTGACGTGCCGCACACCCGCCCGATTTCAGTCATGGCCACGAGCGACAACCCACGGGTGCGCGCCGAGCTCAGCATCGAGCGCAGCAACTACGAGGGCCCTGTTGGAATCCTGAGCGTGCTCGCCCACTCTGCAGAGCAGGTCGGCATTCCGACACTCGCAATTTGGGCATCCGTTCCGCACTACGTGCACAACGCGCCGTCGCCCAAGGCGATGCTGGCCCTGATCGACAAGCTCGAAGAAATCATCGACGTTGTCATACCGCGCGGAGACCTCGTTGCAGAGGCTGCCGAGTGG
This sequence comes from Leifsonia sp. Y878, assembly GCF_057669685.1. NCBI lineage: Bacteria > Bacillati > Actinomycetota > Actinomycetes > Micrococcales > Microbacteriaceae > Leifsonia > Leifsonia sp. Y878. Next base: position 886,884 of record NZ_JBYHFS010000001.1, read on the forward strand.
GAGACAGGGATCGACGCGCTTGCCGCAGAGGACGACGAGATGGCCGCCTACATCGCGCAGCTGGAGCAGGCCAGGGACACCGTCGACTCTCCAGAGGCCAGCGGCGAGGCCATCGCCCAGGAGTTCGAACAGTATTTGCGAAAGCGCAATGACGGCAGGGATGGCCGTGAGGGCTGGGCAGACGGCCGCCCTGGCCCCGAGGGGCCGCGTTAGAGCTTGATACCGAGCAGGGCGTCGATGGCGTCCCGCAGCGTGGCTGGGTCGTCCACACCGGCCGACACTGCGTCGTCGATCATGCTTAGCGCACGCGACGTATCGAGGTCGGTGGCGATCGCCGCGCGTATGGCCTCGATGAGGGCAGCCGTACTGGAGTTGCCCGGAGCGATTCCGCTGCCGAATGCGGCTCCCCAGCGCGTGAGGCGCAGGACGGCGGTATCGAGTTGTGCACCAGTCCATTCCCAATCGGATCGGTAGTGCTGTGACAGAAGCGCCAGCCGGATCGCACGCGGATCGATCCCGTCTGCGCGCAGTCGGGACACCAGCACGAGGTTGCCCAGTGACTTGCTCATTTTCTCGCCCTGGTATGCAACCATGCCGGTGTGGCTGAAGACGCCAGCGAGCGGATGCCCGGACAGCGCAGCTGCGTGACCCGCACTCATGTCGTGGTGCGGGAAGATGAGGTCTGAGCCGCCGCCCTGCACGGTGAAGTCGGTGCCGAGCTCCATGAGCGCGATGACCGAGCATTCGATGTGCCAGCCTGGCCGGCCATTGCCGATGCGCGATGGCCAGGACGGCTCTCCTGCACGCGCTGCGCGCCAGAGGAGCGGATCCAGCTGGTCACGCTTTCCCGCACGGTCAGGGTCTCCCCCGCGCTCAGCGAACAGCGTGAGCATGCCCTGCCTGTCGAGATTGCTCTCGTCGCCGAGACGCCAGGGGGCCGTGCGCTCTGCAGCGGCAATGTCGAAGTACAGGTCGCGGCCGCGCTGGCCGTCTGCGTCAACAAGGGCATCCGGAGTGTCGACGTGGTAGGCGATGCCTGAGTCGCTGAGCTGACAGACCGCCTCGGCTATCTCGTCGATGACCTCGGTCACGGCGACATACTCGTCGGGCGGAATGATGCCGAGCGCCGTCATATCCTCGCGGAAAAGCTCTACCTGGGAGAGTGCGAGCTCTTTCCAGTCGACGCCGGTGGCCGCTGCTCGTTCGAGCAGCGGGTCGTCGATGTCGGTGACGTTCTGGGCGTAGTGCACGCTGTAGCCGGCATCAAGCCAGATGCGCTGCAGCGTGTCATAGGCCAGGTAGGTCGTGGCATGTCCGAGGTGGGTCGCGTCATACGGCGTGATTCCGCAGACGTACAGCCTGGCGACATCCGTCGGTCTGGCCTCTACCAGCTGTTCTGTCGCAGTGTCATACAGACGGGGTACGTCGGCATGGCCGGGAAGAGCAGGGATTTCGGGACGGTGCCAGGCGCGCATGTATCCAGCCTAGCTATGCGGCGATGGTGTTTGTCGCCAGCAGGATGTAGAGCACGACGCCCAGCGCGATGCGGTAGATCACGAACGGCAGGAAACTCCGCTTCGAGATGTAGCTCATGAAGAACGCGATGACGACGAGCCCGACGACGAACGCCACCACTGTGGCGACCAAGGTCTCTGCGGGGCCGAATACCTCTGGCAGGCAGCCGAGGTCGCCTTCGAGGCACGGCTTCGCGATGGACTTGTAGACCTGGTAGAAACCGCTTCCCAGAACGGCAGGAATGGCGAGCAGGAACGCGTAGCGCGCGGCAGCCTTGCGCTCGTAGCCCATGAACAGTCCAGCGGTGATGGTTCCACCTGAGCGGGAGACGCCGGGGATGAGTGCGAGGGCCTGCGCGAAGCCGTAGATGATGCCATGGCCGACAGTGAGGTCTTTCAGGCGACGCTTCTTGGCGCCAACGTAATCAGCGACACCGAGCAGGATGCCGAACACGATCAGCATGGTCGCGGTGATCCAGAGCGAGCGGAGCACGGTCTCAATCTGGTCCTGGAACAGCAGTCCGAGCACGATGATGGGCAGCGAGCCGAGAATGATCAGCCAGCCCATGCGGGCATCAGGGTCATCCCTGGGCACCTTGCCGACGAGCGACCGGCACCAGTGCCCGATGATGCGGGTGATGTCGTGCCAGAAGTAGAGCACGACGGCGAGCTCTGTACCGATCTGGGTGATCGCGGTGAACTGCGCCCCAGGGTCGCCGCCGGTGCCCAGGAACTCCCCAACGATGCGAATGTGGGCGCTCGATGACACCGGAAGAAACTCGGTGAGGCCCTGGACGAGGCCCAGGATGATGGCATTCAGAAAATCCACGCGATTGTCTCCGCTGGTTGGTGCTGTGTCTGGGACTGCAGGTCAGTAAGTGGTCAACAGGTCGGTCAGGACCCGTCTGCCAAACACTAATGCGTCAAGCGGTACGCGCTCATCAACGCCATGGAACATCGCCGGGAAATTCAAATCTGCTGGGAGTTTCAACGGGGCGAAGCCGTATCCTCTGATGCCCAGCTTGCTGAGCGCCTTGTTGTCTGTGCCACCGGAGAGCATGTACGGCAATACGGGTGCGCCGGGGTCGTGCCGCTCAAGGGTTGTGGTGACGGCGTCGATGAGGTCGCCGGAGAAGTCGGTCTCCAGCCCGATGTCGCGGTGCATGATCACGATCTCGATGTCGGGGCCGACCAACTCGGCGAGTTCGGCGAGAACGGCGTCTTCTTCTCCGGGCAGCGAACGGATGTCGATGAGCGCCTCAGCCATGTCTGGGATGACGTTGTGCTTGTAGCCGGCGCTCAGGAGCGTCGGGTTGGTGGTGGTGCGGAGGCTGGCCTGGATGAAGCCGGACGCCGTCCCAGTGGCCAGCGCCAGTTCGTCAGGGCCGACCTGCTGAGGGTCGACGTCGAGGATGCGGGCAAGTTCGGCCAGCAGCGCGCTCGTGGTGTTGGTGAGCCTGATCGGCCATTCACGCCTGCCGACCTTCGCAACGGCCTCAGCGAGCTTGGTGATCGCGTTGTTGTGGATCAGGCGTGAGCCGTGGGCTGCATCGCCCCTGGCGACGAGCTTGACCCAGATGAGAGCTTTCTCACCCGTTTGCAGGAGGTAGGCACGCGTGCCGCCGAGAGTGATCGAGTATCCGCCGACTTCACTGATGGCGTCGGTTGCCCCCGCGAAGAGCTGGGGCTGGGTGTCCACCAGGAAGTGCGAGCCGAGCACTCCCCCTGCCTCTTCGTCGGCGAAGAAGCCAATGATGAGATCTCGCTCTGGTGCATCACCGGCACCGATGATGTCGTGGAGGGACGCGAGGATCATCGCATCCATGTTTTTCATGTCGACGGCACCGCGTCCCCACAGCAGTCCGTCTTTGATGACGCCGCCGAACGGATCGACGCTCCAGTTCTCTGGATCAGCCGGCACGACATCGAGGTGGCCGTGCACGACGAGTGCACCCTTGGTGCTGTCTTTCCCCTTGACACGGGTGACGACGCTCGTGCGGCCTGGCGCCGCTTCGAAGATCTGTGGCGACAATCCGAGCCCACGAAGATTTTCGGCGACATACTCGGCGGCATCCGCTTCACCGTTGGATTTACCCTCACCGTAATTGGTGGTGTCAAAACGAATTAAATCCCGCGCCAACGTGGCTGTCAGATCCAGCTGAGCCCCGTAAAGAGGCGTATCTTCTGTGTGTGCCATGGTGTTCACGCTATCGGTCAAACGGTTGATCGGCCGCGTGTGTAAAACCATGTCAAAAAACCGTGCTAGATTATTACCTCGTCAGCAGGAAAGAACAACGCAGACAACATCCGGTCCGGGTGGCGGAATTGGCAGACGCGCTAGCTTGAGGTGCTAGTGCCCGTAAGGGCGTGGGGGTTCAAGTCCCCCTTCGGACACAAGATAAAACCCCCGCATTGCTTCGGCAGTGCGGGGGTTTTCTCGTTAACGCGTGAAAGATTTTTCTGCGGAAAAAATATTGATTCCAATTTCGGCATGTATGAAAAACCGAAATGTGGCGCAGTCGGAATGTGCAGACCTTTTCGGGTGCAGGATGCCACTCCACGCCAGGTCGTGATCGAATAGTAATGATGTCCTCTCTCTCCACTCCCACCCCGCGTTCCGTCTACTCCTCCGACGGGCTGAAGCTGGCCACCTATGAATTCGGTGATCCGGCCGCCCCGACCGTGCTTGCGATGCACGGGTTCGCATCGAGTGCACTGGCGAACTGGCACATGACCGGATGGACGCGCGATCTGACGCGTGCCGGTTACCGCGTCATCGCGATTGATCAGCGCGGGCACGGTGCGAGCGACAAGCCGCACTCCCCCGCTGCCTATTCGATGGATGCGTTGACCGACGACCTGCTGCGGGTGCTCGACACCTATCTGCTCGACGAGGTTCTCTACGTCGGATATTCGCTGGGCGCGCGGGTGGGATGGCAAGCTGCCGGCCACTTCCCGGAGCGGATTCGCCGGGCAGTGCTCGGCGGGATCCCTGACGGTGATCCTCTTGAACGATTCCAGGTTGACGACGCGCGGGAGCACATTGAGCGCGGCGTCGATGTCACCGATCGCCTCACCGGCGTCTATCTCACGATGGCCCGAAGCGTGCCAGGCAACGACCTCACCGCTCTGGTCGCGCTGGTCGAGGGCTTGCGGGGTGGCCCTCAACCCGGTCCTGAGAACGCGCCAGAACAGCAACTGTTGTTCGCCACCGGAAGCGAGGATGGCGTCCTCGAGGAATCGCGGGCTCTGGCCGCCGCCGCGCCGCATGGCAGTTTCTTCGAGATCCCAGGGCGGAATCACTTCAACGCGCCGACGTCGCGGCCTTTTCGCGAATCCGCGATCTGGTTTCTCGGACAGGCGTAGCGGGTCTCGAGACGCTCGTTGGCGCTTGTTCAACGACCAGCGAGATCGCTATGAGAGTATGTCCTTCGTTAGGAAGCGGCCGAAGGCCATGGCACCGAAGACGAGGGCATAGCCGGCCTGGAGTAGCGCGTTGTCGCCGAACGATGTCCAGTCGATGGGTTGCCTGAGGAGATCGGCAAAGTCCAGCCAGTAGTGGCTGAAGAGCCACGGATGCAGCCAGTCCAGCTGAGGCAACGCGTCCAGCACCTGGGAGACAACGGAGAGCACGATGGTGGCTGCCATGGCTCCGACCGGGACGTCGGTCAGTGTTGAGATGAACAGGCCGATCGCCGCGAGCCCGAGCAGTGACACGATGACGTATGCAGCCAGGAGCAAGGACCGCACCACGGATTCGCCGACGCTGATGGTGTCTCCAGACAACAGCGTGACAGGGCCGATGGGGAACAGGATGGCGCCGGAGACCGCACCGGCGACCACGACGGTCAGCGTAGCCGCCGCACAGAAGACGGCCGCTCCGGCGTACTTGATGACCAGGAGTCGCGCACGCCCGGCCGGTGCCAGCAACAGGTACCGCAGCGTGCCGTGGCCGGCTTCTCCCGCGATGGTGTCCCCCGCCACCACTCCGATGGTCAGTGGAAGGAACAACGGAATAGACACCACAAGGGAGGTGATGCCGACAAAGAGGCCATTCTGCGTGATGCGGTCAAGGAACGGCGGGCCCCGGCCGGCTTCAGGTTCACTGGTCGTCACCCGCACCGCGATCGCGATCAAGACGGGGATCGCGGCCAGGGCAAGCAACATGGCCCACGTGCGCCTGCGCCGAAAGAGCACCGACAGCTCAGACCCCATCAGCGCCCAACCGAACGAGGGCCGCGTGCGAATTGGTGCGTCACTGGACAACCGAGCTGGTGCGTCACTGGACAACATTGAACCCCTCTCCCGTCAATGCCACGAAACGGTCTTCGAGGGTGCTGCTTTCGACGGCGAAACCGCGCACCCGAACCCCGGCGGCGACGAGCGCGGCGACGATCGATTCCGGTTCGCCACGGTAGTCACCCAGTGGGGCGATCACAACGACGTCCTCAGGCCCATCGGTATGCACAGTGGCAGGCGCATCGGCCGGCACGGTGGCCGGCACCAAACCCAGCGCACTGAGCACCTGACCCGCTGCCACTGCATCTGGCGTGTGTACCCGCACCTCTGCCCTACCTGAACGCAGGTCGTCCAGGGTGCCCTGGGCCACCAGCCGGCCGGCGCTCATGACTGCGGCGTGGGTGCAGATCTGTTCGACTTCGGCGAGTAGATGGCTTGAGAGGAAGACTGTGGTTCCCTCCGATGCGAGCGTGCGCACCAGCGACCGCACTTCCCTGGTTCCCTGGGGATCGAGACCGTTTGTGGGCTCGTCGAGTACGAGCAGCTCGCGGGGCACCAACAAGGCGTTGGCGATACCCAGGCGTTGTTTCATGCCCAGCGAATATGCGCGCACCTTCTTGTTCGACGCGTGGGTCAGCCCCACACGATCCAGCGCACGTTGCACCCTGGCACTGCGGGTGCTGCCGGGTGCGTGGCCGTCTGCAGTATCGAGCCGGCGCAGATTGTCGGCACCCGACAGGAACGGATAGAAGGCCGGCCCTTCAACGAGCGCGCCCACGCGTGGCAAGACGTCACGCAGGCCAGCCGGCATGGCCATACCCAGTACGTTGATCGAGCCGCTCGTTGCCGACGCGAGCCCGAGCAGCATCCTGATGGTCGTGGTCTTGCCAGAGCCGTTGGGGCCGAGGAAACCGAATACCGACCCTCGAGGCACCGCCAGATCGAGGTCGGCTACGGCGCTCTGGTGACCAAACCGTTTGGTGAGTCCCCGCGTCTCAATTGCCAGGCCCGGTACAGGATTAAACGCCCGGTCTTGCGCAGGGGAAGGCCCCGTCACGAAGCGTTGGCTGCGGCCTGCAGCGTCTCGAAGGGAACAGAGCCGGCGAAGACACGACCGTCATCGGTGACGTACACATTCACGAGCGCCGTCGATAGCAGCCGTCCGCCGCTCACTGGCGTGGTCGCCTGGGCGAAAACGGGGGAACTTGTGATGTCAGCAGGCACCGTGGCAGCGGGAAGCTCAACGACAGTCGCCCAGCCAGAACCGCTGGTGGTGACATCGTCGGAGTGGTCTGCGCTCTGCTTCCCCTGCTCATCCGTCCAGCTCGGCAGTGCCTGGTTCTCCACCGTCGCGCCAGGAGGTGGCGTGAAGTCGAAGAGGGCGGCATCCGGTGTATCGAGGGACAGCTCGGTGAAAGCAAGCTGGAACGCGGGCTCGTCCTGTGCTCGCGCCTTGATGTTGACCGCGAGAGGAAGGCCGGTCTCAGCGTCAACGGAGATGGATGCCGATCCGACCAGCGTCTCGGGCGTCTGAGGCGTCAGGATCAGTTCGTAGGCCTCTCGGCCGGCAACGACGGCGTCGGTGCCGACGGTCACCTGTGTGCTGGGCTCAATGGAATCGACCAGGCGCTGGGCAAGTTCAGCGGGCGTCATCGTCGCGCTCGTCGCGCCGGGGGCAGCTGCTTGTTCCTTTTCGTCTGCAGGCACGGTGAGGGTGGTCGCGGTGTTGTCTTCGGAGCTGTAGAGCCAGACCTGGTCTCCGTTGACGACCAAGTCGGTCTCAGACAGCTGGTCGAGAACCTGCAGCCTGGCGTTCGTTGGACCGTCAAGATACACACGGATGGTGTGCGAGCCCGTGAGCAGGCTGAGGGGCGATTCGGCAGCTGAGCCGCCCATCGATCCACCCATGTCGAGCTCAGGAAGCCCCAGCTCAGACGTTTGCTCCATGGTTCCGGATAGTGCGGCGACATCGCTGTCTGCGACCAGCGCCAGGACTTCTGCCGGGCTCTTGTCCGGCAGGTCGACTGCTGCGTTGGCCTGCGATTGGCCGACGGCCACCCCTGCGACAACGACGACAGGAACGATCATCGCCGGAAGCCAGCGCGTCCACTTGCGATTGTTCATCTCAGCCACACCCCCGTGGTGCTCCGTGAATCTCACGTGTTGGTGTTGAGACTACGCTTCGAGCCCAGCGCACGCACCTCCTGCTGCCGAGAATCTGCCGTGACCCAGTGCTGGAACGGTGACGGTATGATTGTGGAAGACTTCCGGACCTTCAGGGTTCGGACGAGCACTGGTTGAGACAGTGCACTGAAGGCCCATGACATCACTGTCATGGGCCTTCAGCCTTGCTACATATCAGCCTCTTATGAAACCGGTTCGTCGACGATGCCGATGAACCTGCTGCCGATGCCGTCGACCTCTGAGCGTCGCATTCCTTCTGCGGGCTCTGGGAGTTCGTCGGCGTCATGGTACTCACACGTGATGTAGGTGAATTCCGGCCACCATTTCTTGGGCCTGGTTGCCTCGGTGAATCCGCACACGTCGCACGTCAAATGCACCCAGATCACCTTTTTGCCGGTGCGATTCGCCCTGGACTGCAGCAGCCATGCGGGCGGGTTCTGCTCAAATTCGGTGAACTCTTCAGGTGTCATACGCGTGGGAATCCCGTGGCGTGTGGCCATCTCAAGTGGGATGTCCAGTCGTAGTGCTGCTTCTCGTCGCGTAATCATCGTCATTAACGATAAACGGTCAAGCGTCGGGGTAAATCCGGTCTGGTTCAGTCCGTGTGTTTCGTTGCGGCTGCCACGGCGTCGTCGACTGTCGAAAAGGCCCGGCCAGACGCTTCCAGCGATGCAAACCAGTCGGTCTTCTGCACGAGGGCATGCGCTTCGTCTGGCAGCGCCGCGAGGTACAGGGTGCTCCCCAATCCCGCCAGTTCGTTATCGAGCTCCACGAGGTTGTCGATCACCGTCACCGAGATGAACTCCAGCGCCGTCGTGTCGAGGATGACCAGTCGGGGTCGCCCGGCATCCGCGACATCCGCTTCAATCACTTGAATCGTGCCGACGACGTTTGCCGTGTACAGCGGTTCTTCCAGACGGATGACCATATAACCGTCTCCGGAGCGCGACACGCTCACGCGTGGCCGGTTGAGCTCAGACAGCACGATGAAGAGTGTGAGCACAACGCCCACCGCAAGCGCCGGCAGGAGGCCGGCAGTCAATCCGAGCGCCGTCGTGACGACCGCGACGGAGAACTCGGCCGGGCTCAGTCGTGCCAGCCGCACGAATCCTCGTACGTCGATCAGTGACAGCACGGCGATCAGAACCATTGAGGCGAGGGTGGCCGCCGGCAACTGACTGATAACGCGACCGAGGAACAACGCAACGATCGTCGCCAGGACTGCCGTCACCACGGTCGCCAGCTGCGACTTGGCACCGGCCGCGCGCGTGACCGCGCTTTGGGAGAAGCCGCCGGCCGCCGGCATGGTGTGGAAGATCGCACCCACGAAGCTCGCGGCGCCTGTGGCGAAAAGCTCCCGGTTGTTGTCAATACGCGGTTCGCCGGCTGCACGGACGCTCCGTGCAACGGCTGCAGTCTCGAGGAAGGCGAGCACTGCAATGCCGAACGCGCCTGGCACCAGCGACGTCACATTCTCGAACGCCGGCAGTGTCGGCGCGGGGAAGCCTTCAGGCACCGCGGAGATGAGTGTGACGCCGAGTTTCGTGATGTCGGTGAATGACGTGAGCAGGATGCCGCCCACAGCGACGAGGAGAGATGCCGGTATCCGCGGGAAGAAGCGCCCACAGACGACCAACACTGCGATCGAGCACAGCGAGAGGATCACGGTGGGCAGGTTGAACTGCGGGATCGCCTTGACGGCGGCTATGACCGATGGGATGAACTCGTGGCCTGATGAGGTGACATCCGCCCCAAGCAGGCGCGGGATCTGCCCGACAGCGACGGTGATCCCGACGGCGGCCTTGATGCCGATCAGCGTTGAATTGCTGATGTACTCGACGAGCGCCCCGATGCGAAGCAGCCGCGCAAGGAGCAGTATCGCGCCCACGAGCAGGGTGAGTGTGACGAGGTCTCTGACAGCGTCATCAGAACCCGCCGCCACTCCTGAGCTCACCAGAGTTGCTGCCGTCAGCGTGGCAATGGTGGATGTCGTCGACACGCTCATGGCACGGGAGCCGCCGAGCAACGCGTAGATCAGCATCGGCACGATGCAGGTGTACAGACCGATCTGCACGGGGAGATCGGCGATGGTGGCGTATGCCATGGCCTGGGGCACCACCACGGCGCCAGCGGACAGTCCAGCGATCAGGTCGGCGGGGAGCCACGCTCGCTGGTATCCGACGAGCGTCGGGAGGAACCAGCGCGGTTTCGGCGCGGCAGGCGCGGTCGGATGGCTCATCACGGCATCCGCTTCGGCATCCGCTTCGGCATCCGCTTCGGCTTCCACGACACGGTATCCACCAGCTCACGCCTTCTCTCTGGTCATGATCGATTTTCACGGTACCTCCGCTGCGCGCGTTCGGCGAGGGAACGTTCTGCCCGGTGGGCGCACTATTACGCCAGATCTAGCCGAGACGGGGCACTCCCCACTAAGTTCATTCACACAGGGGCACCTCGCCGCTGTTCTGGGGAGGCAATCATGGATTTTTGGAGCAATGTGTGGAACGTCATCTGGCTGTTCTTCTGGAGTTTCGCCTTTATCGCCTATCTCTTTGCGCTCTTCGCGGTGATCGGTGATCTTTTCCGTGATCGCAAACTCAATGGCTGGTGGAAGGCGCTCTGGATCATCTTCCTGATCTTCCTGCCGTTCCTTACCGTGCTTGTCTACCTCATTGCCAGAGGCGGGGGAATGGCCGAGCGCCAGGCGCAGGTCGTGCAGCAGGCGCAGAAGGAAACCGCCACGTACATACAGAGCGTGGCCGGGCACAGCGCGGCCGACGAAATCGCCAAGGCAAAATCGCTGCTCGATGCCGGCACCATTTCACAGCAGGAGTTCGAGCACCTCAAGGCACAGGCGCTGGCCCACACCGCCGCCCCTGTGAGCTAGAGCTAAGAGCGAGCACGAACGAGTAAACCGGACGGCCGGGGCGAAGTGATTCGCCTCGGCCGTTCGTTGCGTACACGAGCAGCGCCTCGGCCGGCTGTGGCTGTGGCTGTTCAGTACGACATTCCGCCCCGTGAAACAATGAACCATGTCAGAAAACGCATCGCCCCTCGGCCTCATGCTCGATGTCGACGGACCCATCGCCAGCCCGGTCACCCGTACGATTTCCACGCCCAGCATCATCACTGACCTGATTGCGCTGGCATCGGCCAATGTGCCGATCGCGTTCATCACCGGGCGAAGTGCCGATTTCATTCGCGAACAGGTGGTCGGACCGCTCGTGAAGCAGGGTCTGCCCGCTGAGATGCGCATGTATGGGGTCTGCGAGAAGGGCGCCGTCTGGTTCCCGATCACCGCGACCGGAATGGGCGATGTCGTTGTTGACGACTCTGTGGCACTTCCTGCTGACCTCGTTGAGCGATTCAGACAGCTCATCGCTTCTGACTACAGCGACACGATGTTCTTCGACGAGACGAAGCTGGCCATGGTGTCCGTCGAACAGCGCACGGATGTGAGCAACGCCGACTTCCAGGCCGCCCAGCGGTCCTTCAATGAGACCGCTTACGACATCCTGGTCGAGTCCGGAGTCGGAGTGCGGTTCGGAAACCGTGAATCGGCGAATAGCGCCGGAGACGTGCCATTCCGCATCGACCCCACCATTATCTCCACCGACATTGAGTCCGTGAACCTCGACAAGGATCACGCCGCCGAACGCGCATTGGCCTTCTTCGCCAGCTCGGGCGAACTGCCCACCCTGTGGCGATCCGTCGGCGATTCCCGCAGTGACTACCTCATGGCTGATCACCTGCATGCTGCCGGCTACGACGTGGCCCACGTCGATGTGCGTCCCGCCGATGGAGTACTTGAGCGGCCGTACCCGGTCATTGTGATCGGTGAAGAGATTCACGACGAAGCCGGTTCGACGTTCCTGGACTACTGGGTCGACAAGCTCGGTATCGCTCGCGCCTAAGCCATTCGACGAACGCGCTGCTCTGATCTGTTCTGCTCTGTTCAGATCTGTTCTGCTCAGAACGGCGGGTTCTCTGGCAGTGGTGTGCGGGATTCCCGCAGCTTTCGGAGAAGTGGCGAACGTGTCAGTGAATTCGTGAGCAGTGAATTCGTGGGCAGCGGATGCCGGGGCAGTGGATCGGGTGGTTCGTTGATCCCGACGTAGCCGGTGGGCGTGGTCACGGTGACGCTGCCGTCGGAATCTCGTTTGTATCGGATCTTCGTCAGCGTCTTCAACCGGTGATCGGATGGGCAGAGCGGGATCAGGTTGTCTTCGTTGGTGAGCCCGTGGTCTCGAACCCATTCTTTGAGGTGGTCGACGTCTGAACTGACGGCGAGCCGGCTGCAGCCGGTCCGTGCGCAGGTACCGTACTTCACGGCGAGCCATTCGCGTTGCGCTTTCGTGGGCCGGTAGCGGGTCCGGTCGAAGCTGAGAACCTCGCCGGTGAACGGGTCGGTGCCCACCCGGCGGAACGCCGGGGCATCGATGAAGAGTTGCGCGGCGGTGACAGGGTCTATAGGGCCGTAGCCCTGCAATACTGCGGGCTGCTCGAAGGGAACCGGCTGGCCGGCCTGACCAGGCTGACCAGCTGGATCAGTAGCACTGGCGTGGCCCTCGTGACCCGAGTGCCCGCGGTGCCCAGAGTGGTCGGCCTGCCCGGCGCTGCTGGCCTGCCCAGCACGGCTGGGCTGCTCGGCGGACTTGGTGCCACCGAGGAGCCCATGGATGGGGACGAACAGCAGCGGCCGGCCGTACCTTCGCGGCAGTCGGGGTGCCATCGCCCGCGAGCCACCCGGCGAACAAGTCGGTACGGATCTGCGCCCGGGTACGGCACCGGTCCCGGCCCGTGCCGGCAGCCTTGGCTTCTTCCGCTTCCTTCTTCGCAATCCGCTTGGCTGTGGCATCGAGTCGGGCGTTGATCCGGATGCCGTCCGCGGCGCTGATCACCGCGAACACCGTGCACATGCCATCGTTCGCGGGTTCAATCAGGACGCGCCGGTCAGCCATCGCGCGGGCGTGGCGGAGTTCAGGGGGTTCGGCGAGAAGGCGTTGCTGCAGGACGCGGGCCTTCCGTTGGAATGCTTCCGGCGTGAGCTCCGCGGCCTTCTGGGCGAGTTCGGTGTCGTAATGGGCGATGACCTCCGGGTCGGTCAACCCGGTGAGATGGTTGACGGCGGCGCGGGCCTGCGCGTATCCGGTGTGACCGGCCTGGAACAGTGCCCAGAGCTGCGGCAGCGACTCGGCGAGCACCAGTCCTTCGTGGGCCATGGTCCGCACCTGATCGGGCGAGCGATGCAAACGGAGGCTCAGGTCGGTGGCCGCGGTCCGTTCGGCCAGGTCCAAAGCGTCGGGCTCACTCATCCCGCCCGGCGTCAAATAGATGCTGAGGTTGTTACGGGCCAGGCGGATTACCTCGGCCGCCGCCGCGACCTCAACGGCCATCGACCGGGCAGTCATGGACTGCGCGGTCTCCGCTTTTCGGAGCGCGAGGTTGATCGCGCCATGTGCGGACTCTGTTCCCGGGCCACCGACATCACCGATCAGGACCTGCGCCGCAGCCATCTGCTCAGCGACCGCCTCCTCAGCAGCCCGCTCTGCGGCTTGCGTGGCGGCCACTTGTTCCGCGGCCTCTTCCGCGGCCTCTTCCGCGGCCTGCTCTGCGGCCTCTTCCGCGGCCTGCTGCACGTCCCATTCGAAGACCCACCGCGAGAGCTGTTTCTCGGCATTGGACCAATTAAAGTCCACGGGTCCGCGCTGCGCCGCGGCGAGCTGAACGACAGTCGCGAGGGCGCGGTCGGCGAAGGAGGACGAGGGAAGAGTCGAAGCCGTAGGAACTGAAGCTGCGGAAGTGGAGGCATTGGGAACTGAGGCAGCAGGAAGCGAGGCCGCGGGAAGGGATGAGACCGAGCGCGTGGAGTGTGAAGTGGCGGGAGTGTTCACCGGCCGTTCGGGGTGTTCCAGCGCTGGATCCATGCCCCAATTCTAGATCAAACGTTCGAAAGAAACAAGAGGATTTCTCACACTACATGAACTCTATGTTCGACCCGTTTGATGAAGGCAACTGGCTTGATGAACGCACAACGGAGCATCCGTAATCACGGCGATCGTTAGTCAGCAACGAAGCGGATACCGTTCTGCAGTTGGCTACGCAGCTCAAAGACCTTTTCGAAACTGCCGCGCTGCAAGCCGGGCATACCATCGCGCAGAAGACCGATCAGCCTCGACCGTGTGAGCACGACCACACTCGGACGCCGACCTTTCGGCGGAAGAACTGCCGGCTCGGAGATCGCGCCATCAGGCACGACAACGACGAGTGCGGTGAAGCGCACCCGCAGCGACTTCGTCAGGCTTCTGGCGCTCGCCTGGAGGGCGTCGATGGGCTCCTCCCCCGGTGCGAGCAAATCCCCGACGAGTTCACCCTTTCGCACCTCGATCATGCAGCCCCAGTCCTCCGACATGATGCCGAACAGGCCAGCAGGACCGAGCACGATGTGATCAAGCTTGTCCGTTCCACCGCCCGTCTCCACGTCATGCCACGCGGTGTACCCGATTCCGAGCCCCGAAACCAGCTGCGCCGTCGCTTCCTCAGCGCCTGCCTTAGCGAGCAGGTGCCGAATCTCTCTGGGTGCAGACCGAATCAGTTCGGGATCATAGGGGTCGTCGAGCGACCTGCCCCTGCCTGACCACTCCCGCATCAGCTCAAGGTAGCGTTGCCTCGACCAGCCGCCGGGGTGCCCATGCATCCTGGCTCGCGGCCCCGACGGCCCACGGCGGGTTCCTGTTCTACCCGTCGAGAATGTCGATTCCGACACGGGCTCCGCACCGGTGAATCGCGAGCGATCATACGCGGCGCGCAGGGCTGGCGTTCCGATTCGCTCCCATGCCAATTGCACGGCGTGGAACTCTGTCGCGCTGCCGCCGGCATCCGGATGTGTCTGCCGCAACAGCCGCCGATAGGCGCGCTTCAGCTCATCGTCGCTGACGGAAGCCGTCACGCCCAGAATCTCGTACGGGGTGGACGCAGCCGGGCTGTCTGTCATCAAAATCTCTCGACATAGGTGATCAATAAATGCAGTACATCAAGATACCGGTCGTTTCTGTGCAACGATCGCCGTGTGAAGAGTTTTGATGCAAACGCCCCGCGCCATCACTCCGCTTTTCGGGTCGCAATCATGTTCGTCATTGGCATCATTGCGGCGCTCATCACGGGTGCGAGCGGGCATTGGGCGTTGGCTCCCATCGTCGGATGGGGCTGCTCCTGCATCGCGTACCTGGCTTTGGTGTGGACGCTGATCATTCCCATGGATGCGGAAACCACAGCTCGTCATTCGACCCGCGAAGACCCCACCAGACGCTCGACTGACTTCCTGGTCCTGTTGTCCAGCCTCGCCAGCCTGGGCGCCGTCGTCGTGCTGCTCATCGCGACGCAGTCCCACGCGTCGAACACCGAACAGGTGTGGACTGCCGTGCTGGCGGTCGCCAGCGTCGCCCTCTCCTGGTTCTTGGTGCACACGCTGTTCACGCTGCGTTATGCCCGGCTCTACTACTCCGGAGAGGACGGCGGTGTCGACTTCAATCAAGATGACCCGCCCATGTACAGCGATTTCGCCTACCTGTCGTTCACCCTCGGCATGACCTTCCAGGTCTCAGACACCAGTCTTCAAACGCACGATATTCGGATCACGGCACTCAAGCATTCGCTGCTGTCTTACCTGTTCGGCTCGGTCATTCTGGCCTCACTCATCAACCTGCTGGCGGGGCTGCCCTCGTAGAGACACGATGAACTGACCTGCCGAACACACCTGTCTGGGCAGTACAGCTAATCGCGCATGATCTGCGTGGGGATCGCGATCGCCACCGCAACACACAAGATTCCGCCGAAAAAGACAGGGGCCTGGAACTCAGTGATGGTGAACGCGGCGCCGAACAGCCAGAAGCCGAACAGCATGATGGCGAATGCGATTATGAACATGACGACGTGCATGACGGAGTCCTTTTCTTGAGGTGAAGCACCCAAGCATCAACGGTGTGCGCCACCGCTGTTCTGAGCCTAATCCGCGTACCAGCGGCTGCGGCGGCTACGTGTCCTTCGAATTGAGATGCACCATGCGCGGAACCACGTTCCACACCAGAACAGTGAACACCAGCACGGCGCCGCCGCTGATAAAACCGGCTTCGCGACCGACGACCACGTCGAAGATGAGCAGAACTGTTCCGGTCAACACGAGAGCGACACCGATGAGGGTCGCCCGCACCAGGATGTTGGCGATCTGGACGACCTGCGCCATGGCATGCCGACGGAACAAAGCGCGATGCAGGCTCACCGGCCCCAACCCGATCGCTGTCGTCAGGGCAGCAAGGCTGACCAGCACCAGGTACACCGTCACCTGGTACTGATCGAGCTCACTGAAGCGAGCCTGGAAGGCCACGGTGAGTAAGAATCCGCTCAGGATCTGCGTACCGGTTTGCGTCACCCGCAGTTCCTGGAGCAACGAATTCCAGTTGCGATCCAGCCGCTCAGTTTCCGTCTCAGAGCGGCCACCGCCCGGCACGGCATCGTGCGCAGCCGACGCTGATTCTGGCATATTCATGCCCACATGCTAGTGTCTTGGCACCAGTTAGAGGGGCGTTCGGCTCGCTTTTCAGGCCGCACCACGCCCCAGAAAATGCGCGAGGGGAAAACATGAAAGCCTCAAAAAAGCTCAGTAACAACCTGCAGTCAGTTCTGGTCGATTTGATCGAATTGCACGTCCAGGGCAAACAGGTTCACTGGAACATCGTCGGTAAGAACTTCCGCGATCTGCACCTGCAACTCGACGAAATCATCGATGCAGCTCGCGAGCATTCCGACGAGATCGCCGAGCGGATGCGCGCACTCCACAGCATCCCGGATGGCCGAGCAGAGACCGTGGCAGCGACCACGAAGCTGCCGAAACTTCCGTACGGTGAGCTGAGCACTACCGCCGCAGTCGACCTGGTCGTCGGACTCCTCGACGCCACAACGGACAACGTTCGGGCCGTTCACGACGACGTCGACGAGGAAGATCCCGCCAGTGCTGACCTGCTGCACGGCATCCTTCTGAGCCTGGAGCAGTACTCCTGGATGGTCGGTGCCGAGAACCGCAAGCCAAGCGGCAGCTAGATCACCAGCAGCTAGATCGCACAACGCACAGGCTGCACACGAGCGGATGCTCGGGTGCAGCCTGTGCGTGTTTAAACCGGCTGGATCATCTCTGGCGAGTCTCCCCTGATCGGAGAGGCGATCCGATGGAACTCAAGTCCCTCTGCGACCGGTGTCGCCGCAGACACTGCTGCATCGACGAGGTGCTTGTCTCCCGTGATTTTGGGATCGATCCAGGTGTCGAGCATCTCGGCGGGAAGAGTGACAGGGGTGCGGTCGTGGATCGTCGCGACCTGGCCAACCGCCGGACGCGTCAAGATGGTGGTCGTCAGATGCCAGCGCGCTGGATCGCTGCGCTCGAGCGTCGGATCGACCCACCACGAATAGAGGCCGGCGAAGTAGAGCAGGCCTTCTTCTGGTCGGATGAAGTATGGGACCTTGCTCGAGCCATCCGTTTTGGTCTCGTAGTACCCGATGGCGGGAATCACAGCGCGTTGCCTGGGCACGGCGCCCTTGAACGAGGCCAGGGTGGTCACCGTCTCGCTGCGGGCGTTGAAGGTGGGATGGCGCCCCCTGAGTTCCTTCGCGAACGACGGGGCGAACCACCATTCCGCAAGTTCTGCGCGACGCTGTGTCGGTCCGTCTGGGTCTTTCTTGTCGACGAGCGTCTCCAGCAACACGGGCACGGGATCGGTGGGGCGCACGTTGTACGACGGCTTCCAGTCGAGCTGCCATTGCTCAGGGGGTCGACCTGTCGCTTCCACGAACTCGGTGATCAAGTCGTTGACCGTACTGTCCATTGCAAATCTGCCGCACATGAAGAGATCGTACGACGAGCCCGTCTGTGGCGGATAGCCACGAGACCGACAGTGTGCCGCAACCGCTGGATTGACCGCCCGTTCGGAGAGACAATTGAAGAGGCACATCAGCTATACGTGCCGGTGGAGATGAACCTCATGACTACTCTCATTGTCGTTTCGGTGATCGTCCTGGTTGTGGCAATCATCTTGCTCATCGCGTCCATCAGGGTCGTGAAGCAATATGAACAGGGCGTCGTATTCAGGTTCGGCCGGTTGATCGGCCTCCGTAGGCCAGGGCTGCGATTCATCATCCCGTTCGTCGACGTGATGCATCGGGTGTCGTTGCGGATCGTGACCCTGCCCATCCAGTCGCAGGGCATCATCACGCGCGACAACGTCAGCGTTGGGGTGTCTGCCGTCGCCTATTACCGAGTGGTTGACCCGGTCAAGTCTGTGGTCGCCATCGAGAATGCGCCTGCGGCCATCGACCAGATCGCCCAGACCACGCTGCGCAAGGTGGTCGGGCAGCACTCCCTGGATGAAACGCTGGCGGAGACCGACATCCTCAACGTGAACATCCGGGAGATTCTCGACGGCCAGACGCTCGACTGGGGCGTCGAAGTGACCCTCGTTGAGCTCAAGGACATCCTGCTGCCCGACTCGATGAAGAGAGCGATGGCCAGGCAGGCAGAGGCCGAGCGGGAGAAGCGAGCCAAGATCATCAACGCCGAGGGCGAATCGCTGGCCGCGGCCGCGCTGGGCGAGGCCTCTGACACCATGATGGCTCACCCGATCGCCCTGCAGCTGCGCAATCTACAGTCCCTGGTGGAGATCGGCGTCGACAAGAACACCATCGTGGTCTTCCCCGCTCCCCTGATGAGCACGATCGGTGAACTCGGCACGTTCCTCGCTCGGGAAAGCGCCGCCAGCGGAACGAATGAACCGGGTTCTGAGCCGCGAGGGCCACGGGAATCGACAGAGCCGACCGAACAGACGGAACCGACCGAACCGACCGAACCCCCTGGGCCGCGTCGGGTGACGGTGCCAGTGTAGGTCTCCGCCGCTGCATCCGCCTGAGTGGAATACGTCGAAAACGACACGCCGCGGCGACGCCACCCGGGTTGACTAATTAGAACACTTGTTCGATCATGAAGGTATGTCCTTGTCAGCTATGGTTACTCCTCCCCCCGCCTCGGCGCGGGAGCAGATCCAAGCGCTGCAGCAGCGAATTTCGAGCATGCAGGCAACAAAACTTGAGACAAAAACGTTGCCGACCCTCTCGGCGCTCGCTGAGGTATTGCCCGGTGGCGCCCTGAAGCAGGGAGCGGCATATTCGGTCGACGGCTCAACCACCCTGGTCATGGCCATGCTGGCCGGCCCCTCGCAGAGTGGCGCGTGGTGCGGCGTGGTCGGCATGCCTGATTTCGGAGCCGAAGCGGCCAGCCGTTTCGGCATCGACCTCGAACGGCTCGTCTTCGTTCCCTCCCCCGGAGACCAGTGGCTGGCTGTGACAGCGGCTCTCGTGGACGTGCTCGCCGTGGTGGTCATGCGTCCGCCGCTGCGCACCAGCGACACCGATGTGGCCCGTCTTGGCGCACGTCTCCGCCAGCGCGGCTGCACACTCATCGTGATCGGCGACTGGCCGCAGTGCGAGGCCGAACTACGCATTGAGACCAGCACCTGGAGTGGGCTCGGCCGCGGGCACGGGTCGCTCACCGGGCGTGAGGTCACGATCAGTTCGTCTGGCCGGTCTTTTGCGGCCAGGGGGCGAAATGCCAGGGTGTGGCTGCCAGACGGCACCGACGGTTTTCAGCCGGTCGTTCCCGAACATCCGTTCCCCCAACACCACTTTCCCCCGCTGCGGGAGCTGGTCGGCTAACCATGTCAACACCCCTCACCCGCACGATCGTGCTGTGGTGCCCAGACTGGCCCATCAGCGCCGCACGTCGAAGCGAAGACATTCCAGCGGATGCTCCCCTCGCCCTCATCGACAAGGGCCTGGTTTTCGCCTGCTCTGCAGAGGCCAGACGTGAAGGCGTGAAACGGGGCTTGAAGCTTCGCGAGGCGCAACACCGCTGCACAGACCTGCTGGCGCTCCCCTACAATCCGGTGCACGACAGCCGCGCATTCGAACCGGTGATCATCCGCATCGAAGAGATGGTTCCCGGCGTCCAGTTGATCCGACCGGGAACCTCGGCCGTGCGTGCCAGGGGGCCTGAACGGTACTACGGCAGTGAGGAGCAGGCGGCATCCGCTTTGCTCACCGGCCTCGCCGAGATCGGCATCACTGACGCACGTGTCGGGATCGCCGACGGGCCGTTCGCCGCAGAACAGGTGGCCAGAAGCACCAGCGGCAGGCCAGGAGACGCGGTACGTATCGTGCCCCTGGGCGAGACCCCCGGATTCCTTGCCCCGCTGCCCATCGACATTCTCGTCGACGACCGGCTCGGCACCCTGTTGCACCGGCTCGGCGTGCACACGCTGGGGAGCTTCGCGGCGTTGCCGGCGCTCGACGTCGTACGTAGATTCGGCGGAGCAGGCGCGCAGGCCCACGAGAAAGCGAGCGGATACGAACGTGCGGCAGTGGTGGCACGCGTGCCACCGAAGCTGTTCGACACGGTGTCAGAGTTCGAACCGGCCCTCGATCGTACCGACCAGGTGACGTTCGCGATCCGCGCATCGGCTGAAGAATTCATCGCAGCCTTCACCACGGCCAACCTGGTGTGCACGGCGCTCCGCATCGAGGTGAAGACCGAATCGGGAGAGATCTCCGAGCGTGGTTGGCTGCACCCTCGCTGGTTCAGCGCCAGTGATGTGGTCGACCGGGTGCGCTGGCAGCTTCAGGGCTCGCAGGCGATTGACAGCGGCCTCAGTTCCGGCATCGTCATGGTGCGCCTGTCGCCAGACCGCGTCGACGGCGCCAGCAACCACGAGCAGGGATTGTGGGGCCAGGGGCCAGACGAACGCATCCATCACGGGCTGACGCGCGTGCAGGGCATGCTCGGCCACGAGGGTGTGCTGACGGCGGTCATCGGTGGCGGGCGACTGCTGGCCGACCGCCAGATTCTGGTGCCGTGGGGAGACACGCCCGACGGCGACGGCGCGGCGCTGGAACGCGCCCAGGCGCAACCATGGCCAGGCAGCCTGCGCGGCACTGCCCCCGCGACCGTCTTCCAGACCAGGCGCCCTGTCGGCGTGGTGACCACGGCCGGAGAGAACGTTGACGTCGATGAGCGCGGGGCACTGAACGGTGAACCGGAGTGGTTTTCTCCCACCGGCCTAGCCGCCGAATATCGCCAGGTCGAAGCCTGGGCAGGCCCATGGCCGATCACCGAACGCTGGTGGGACCCGGCACGTGCAACCGCACTGCACCGTTTTCAAGTGGTTGACATCGAAGGAAACGCCTGGCTGCTTGCCCTCGACGACCACCGCTGGTGGGCGGAGGCCCGCTATGACTAGGGCAGCTATGACGAGAACAGGGACACGCTGATGGGCTGGAACAACCCACCGATCCCCTGGTCTGAACTGGAACGCAAGCTCTCCGACCGTCGTAGCCCCAGCCCGCCACCCGCGGACGGCGGCGACAGTCCAGCGTTCTCGAGGAAGCGCGAGAAGTATGAGCCACCGGAGCCACCGCGCCCGACGCCCGGATCCGTCGTCCCATACGCGGAGCTGCACGCGCACTCCAACTTCAGCTTTCTCGACGGGGCCAGCTCTCCTGAGCAGCTGCTGGAGGAAGCGGCACGGCTGGGCCTGCATGCACTTGCCCTGACCGACCACGACGGCTTCTACGGCGTGGTGCGCCTGGCGGAGACGGCAGAGAGCTACCCAGAGATGAAGACGGTCTTCGGCGCAGAGCTCTCGCTGGGCCTGAACACCCCGCAGAACGGCATTGCCGACCCTGAGGGCACCCACCTGGTGGTGTTGGCGCGCCGCGAAGAGGGCTATCACCGCCTCGCCTCCGCGCTGACCCATGCCCAGCTGGCCGGTGACGAGAAGGGCAAGCCGCTCTACGACCTTGACGAGTTGGCCGAGCAGGCGGCCGGACACTGGGTCGTGTTGAGCGGATGCCGGAAGGGCGCCGTTCGGCAGGCCCTCGCCATCGGTGGCCCCGCCGCTGCCGCCGCTGAGCTCGATCGCCTCGTGACCCTGTTCGGTCATGGCAACGTGTATGTCGAAGTGTTCGACCACGGGCATCCGGAAGACAGCGCCGTCAACGACACGCTGGCCGTGCTCGCCGAGGAGGCTGGGCTCCCCCTCGTCGCCACCAACAACGTGCACTATGCGAGCCCAGCAGAGCACCGACTGGCTGCGGCGCTCTCTGCCGTTCGTGCCAGGCGAAGTCTCGACGAGATGGACGGCTGGCTGCCAGCCAGCCCGAGTGCGCACCTGCGAAGCGGCGCTGAGATGGCGGCGTTGTTCGCGCGGTTCCCCACCGCAGTGAGCAACACGGTGCCGCTGGCCGACGAGCTAGCCTTCTCGCTACGACGGGCACGACCCAAGCTGCCCAGGCAGGATGTGCCGGATGGGCACACCCCCATGAGCTGGCTGCGGGAGCTGGCGTGGGCCGGCGCGGCCGAGAAGTATCCGCAGTACAACGACCTGGTGCGGGAGCGGATCGAGAAGGAACTCGCCGTGATCGAGGCCAAGGACTTCCCCGGCTACTTCCTGATCGTGCACGACATCGTGCAGTACGCACGCAGCAAGGGCATCCTGTGCCAGGGGCGCGGATCCGCCGCCAACTCTGCTGTCTGTTACGTGCTGGGCATCACCGCCGTCGACTCGATCTTCTACCGCCTGCCGTTCGAACGCTTCCTCTCCAGCCTGCGCGAGGAAGAGCCAGACATCGACGTCGACTTCGACTCCGACCGCCGTGAAGAGGTCATCCAGTACGTCTACCGCCGGTACGGGAGGCTGAATGCCGCCCAGGTCGCCAACGTGATCACCTATCGCCCCAAGTTCGCGGTGCGGGACATGGCCAAGGCGCTCGGCTACAGTCCTGGCGCGCAGGATGCCTGGTCGAAGCAGATCGAGCGCTGGGGCAGCGTAGTTGGCGGGGAAGACAACGACATCCCGGCATCCGTTATCGAACTCGCAGAGCAGGTGCTGAAGTTTCCCCGGCACCTGGGCATCCACTCAGGGGGCATGGTGCTGACCGACAGGCCCGTCGGGGAGGTCTGCCCGATCGAGCACGCCAGGAAAGAGAATCGCACCGTCCTGCAATGGGACAAGGACGACTGCGCCTGGATGGGCCTGGTCAAGTTCGACCTGCTGGGGCTCGGGATGCTCGCCGCCCTGCAGTACGCCTTCGACCTCAT
The DNA here is from genome assembly GCF_057669685.1 of Leifsonia sp. Y878. Taxonomy (NCBI): domain Bacteria; kingdom Bacillati; phylum Actinomycetota; class Actinomycetes; order Micrococcales; family Microbacteriaceae; genus Leifsonia; species Leifsonia sp. Y878. The sequence continues at coordinate 910,014 of NZ_JBYHFS010000001.1, forward strand.
CGCAGAGCAGACCGGGGAACGGTGGGGACTCGACACCATCCCGCGTGAAGAGCAGGGCGTGTACGACATGCTCTGCGTCGCCGACTCGATCGGCGTGTTCCAGGTGGAGAGTCGCGCCCAGATGGGCACCCTCCCCCGCCTGCAGCCGCGACGCTTCTACGACCTCGTCGTTGAGATCGCCCTCATTCGGCCCGGCCCGATCCAGGGTGGGGCTGTGCACCCCTATATTCGCCGCAGGACGGGACAGGAAGAGGTCACCTACCTGCACCCGAAGCTGGAGCCGGTGCTCGAGCGTACCCTGGGCGTTCCGCTCTTCCAGGAGCAGCTCATGCAGATGGCGATGGCCGTCGGCGGTTGCACTGGGGAGGACGCCGACCTGCTCCGGCGAGCCATGGGGTCCAAGCGCGGCATCGAGAAGATCTCGTCGCTGAAGGCCAAGCTCTACGCCGGCATGGCAGAAAACGGCATCACAGGAGATGTCGCAGACTCCATCTACGAGAAGATCGAGGCGTTCGCGAACTTCGGGTTCGCCGAGAGCCACTCGATCAGCTTCGCCCTGCTGGTGTACGCGAGCGCCTGGCTGAAGCTGCACTACCCCGGCGCATTCCTGGCCGCGTTGCTCCGCGCCCAGCCCATGGGCTTCTATTCGCCACAGACCCTGGTAGCGGATGCCAGGCGGCACGGCGTCGAGGTACGTCGTCCAGACATCACTCGCTCTGGCGCTGAGGCCGGGCTGGAATTGGTCGATGGGGCGACAGCCCTTGCCGACACGCTCGACAGCTGCCTCGCCGCAGAGCAGCCTCCTGTGCCGCCGTTTGAGCGGTCACGGGGCTCGCAGACGGCAGAACACCGGAGGGACGGCGCATTCGCGGTGCGGCTCGGCCTGGCAGAGGTGAGCGGCATCGGGGGTGCGCTCGCCGAGGCCATCGTCGCGGAGCGGGACGCTGCCGGACCCTACCTGTCGATGGCAGACGTGTCACGCAGGGTCGGGCTCTCGACTGAGCAGCTGGAGGCGCTCGCCGCGGCCGGTGCCTTCGAGTCGTTCGGCCTCGAGCGCCGCGAAGCGCTGTGGAACGCCGGTGACGCCGCGCAAGACAAGGCGAGCTACCTGCGTGACTCCGTGGTCTTCGTGCAGCCGCCGCTGCTGCCCATGTTGAGCGAGGCAGAGCAGGTGGTCTACGACCTGTGGGCAACGGGCATCTCAACCGACGACCACCCTGTGCGCCACGCCAGGTCCCAACTGGAGGCCAGGGGCGCCCTGCGCGTCGACCAGCTGGCCACACACGAATCCGGCCGACGTGTCGAGGTTGGCGGCGTGGTAACCCACCGCCAACGACCCTCAACAGCCGGCGGTGTCACGTTCATCAACCTGGAAGATGAGACAGGGACGCTCAACGTGATCGCCGGCGTCGGCGTGTGGAATCGGTATCGCCGGGTCGCGAGGGAATCGCCAGCATTGGTGGTGCGCGGCATCCTGGAACGCTCTCCGGAGGGCATCACCAATCTGATCGCCGACAAGTTCGAAAGCCTCGCACTGGGCGCCCAGACGCGCTCACGAGATTTCCGCTGAGTGCCAGCGCACACCTGCCATGCAGCACGTTCGGCCAACCGAGTTCGACTAACGTCGATGAGGTGATGATGGACGATCGATACGGCTCCGATGTGCTCTCCCCCGGGTGGAGAGACGCCGGCAAGAAGAACACCCGAACCCAGGAAGCAACCCGCGACCTCGTCGTCGAAGAGGTGGTGACGGGCTTCTGCGGTGCGGTGATTCGCATTGAGAAGAACATCGTCACCCTCGAAGACCGGCACGGCAAACTGCGGCTGTTTCCGCTCGGAGCCGGCTTCCTCCTCGACGGAGAACCCGTCGTGCTCGTCAGGCCGGCAGCAGCGGCCCCACAGGGGAAGGCGCGTACGGCGTCAGGATCGCTCGCCGTCGCCAACGCCCCCGCCAGAGTGGCGAGGGCCAGCCGCATCTTCGTCGAGGGACGACACGATGCAGAACTCGTCGAAAAGGTGTGGGGCGCCGACCTCCGCATCGAGGGCGTCGTCGTCGAGTACATCGAGGGTGTCGACAATCTGGCGGAACTGCTCGACGAGTTCCGACCAGATGCGACACGCCGAGTCGGTGTTCTCGTCGACCATTTGGTTCCCGGATCGAAGGAGAGCCGAATCGCCGATGCCGTGGCGCGCGGACCGTACGGAAAACACGTTCTCGTCGTGGGACATCCGTACGTTGATGTCTGGCAATCGGTCAAACCGAAGCGCCTTGGACTCACGACCTGGCCGACGATTCCCCGCTCTATCGAGTGGAAGCACGGCATCTGCGACGCCCTCGGCTGGCCGCATGACGAACAAGCCGACATTGCGATGGCCTGGAAACGCATTCTTGGGCAGGTGCGTTCGTTCATGGATTTGGAGCCTGAATTGCTGGGCCGCGTGGAGCAATTGATCGATTTTGTAACGGCTGAGAAAATCCGTTCATAACGCTTTGGAACACATTCTTGAGAGAAACCGGTGAAAAGTCAGGTTCGTGGGCTAGTGTCTATAAAGAAGTTGTAGTGCTTGCACGTCTTAAAACGCATCGATCTCGGTTGATGCGCCACATTCCTTTCGGAAGCGGACGACGAATACCGCGACGAACGGTTCCGACAGTCGGAACCGATCTAACACTCCTGGAGGAGTTTCATAATGGCAACAGGTACCGTGAAATGGTTCAACGCTGAAAAGGGCTTCGGCTTTATTGCACCCGATGACGGAAGCGCTGACGTGTTCGCACACTACTCGGCAATTGCTTCGAGCGGCTACAAGTCCCTCGACGAGAACCAGAAGGTTGAGTTCGAGGTCACCCAGGGCCCCAAGGGTCCCCAGGCTGAGAACATCCGCGGCCTCTAAATAGAGCCGCGCGGATCTTCTAGAACCGCATAGTTCTTCGGAACTAATCGCAACGCCCCTGCTTCGGCAGGGGCGTTGCTTCGTTAACCCGCGAAGGATGTCGCCAGGACTCACACGGGTGAAATCACACTTAACTCCGGATCGCTAATCGGAATTAGTTATTCCGTTTAGTGTAAATTCGTTGCGGAATATCTAATTCCGCTTAGCGACCTGAGGGAGCTGCCATGAAGATTCTCGTATACGGTGCCGGTGTCACCGGGAGCCTGTTCTCCGTCCGCCTGCATGAGGCCGGGCACGACGTTGCGCTCCTCGCCCGAGGCGAGCGACTGGCAGCCCTGCGCGAGCACGGCGTGCTTCTCGCTGAGGGCGACAGTCCAGCCATCAAGCACGTCCGGGTTCCCGTAGTCGAGCGCCCGGACGGCCTCTACGACCTGACAGTCGTCTTCGTCCGCACCCATCAGGTGGACGCGGTGCTCGAGTCAATTGCCGGGCACACCGGCGACGTACTGTTCCTGCTGAACTGGGCGAGCGGTCCGGAGCCACTGGGCGCGGTAATCGGCCGCGAGCGTGTGCTGCTCGGCTTTCCTCCAGAGGCCGGCACCATGGATGGAGAGGTGGTTCGCTACAGGGCGGCCTCACTGATGACCCGGCTGGTCACAATGCCGATCGGCGAACCCGATGGCCGCACCACTCCGCGACTGGAACGAATCGTGCAGACGTTCCGCTCCGCAGGAATCAACGCCAAGGCTGAACCCCGGATTGACGCCTGGCTCAAGACACACGCTGCGTTCGAGGTGCCGCTCGGGCAGGCCGTGCACGCTGCGGGCGGTCCGACGTCTCTCGCCCGTAACCCAGACGCGATACGCAATATGGTCCGGCGCATGAAGCAGAACCTCGAGGCCCTGCCGACTCGGCCGGTCCCGCGTGGCTTCAACGCGTTACGCACTGTGCCCGAAGGTGTACTCGTGACCCTGTTCGGGCGGTTTTTGCGCAGCACGGCGGCTGCGCCCCTCGCCACCGCGTCGCCTGCGGTGTCCGCCGAACTCGACCGGATGGCCGAGCAGGTGCGCGCTTTTGCGAGCGGACGTTAGACGGCATTCCCGTCGACGGGTGAGAACCCGACGGTGGTGACTCATCCGAGACGATAATGGATTCATGCCAATCGACGAATCCCTCACGCGCGCCAAGCGGAAAGACGCGGCCCTGAACAACGAGCGTCTGGTGCAGGCGGCGCGTGAGGTGTTTGCGCGGCGGGGCCTTTCTGCAACGCTGGAGGACATCGCTCAGCACGCGGGAGTTGGGGTTGGAACCGTGTACCGAAATTTCGCCAGCAAACGAGAAATCATCGAAGCCTTGTACGAAGCGGCAGTTGACTCTGCCCTGGCCGACGTGCAAATCGCATTGGAGATCGAAGACCCGTGGCGAGCAATCGTGACCTTCTTTGAGATCACTGCGGCTAATCAGGCGCAGGATCGCGGTTTGTGTGAGACGTTCCTCGGATACGACGGCATCGGGCCCAACGAGCGCATCGCCGAGAATCTCGTTACTGTTCTATCTCCTTTGTTCGACCGAGCCAGCAAGGCTGGAGTTCTCCGCGAAGGAGTATCCGTCACGGATATCGGCCCGATCTTCGCCATGCTCAACGGTGTCTACCGAATGAGCGACGAAAGTCCAGACCTGTGGCGACGGTATCTGGTTCTCATGCTCGACGGCCTCCGTGCCTCCGACCGGCCAGCTCTTCCTGTGCCTGCGTTAGATCTCGCCTCGTTCAAAACTGCACTCTCTGCTGGCGGCTGACTGCTTACGGAAACATGGGCATCCTCGGCTAGCTGACGTGTACGCGCGGTCTGCGCGCTGCATCCTTTTCGGCTTCCCGCAACACCTCCCTGGTGACGGGAGCCACCTCGCCTACCCCGGTGATCAAATAGCGGAACATGTTCGAAATCGGGTTCCCTTCGGTCCACTCGATGTAGATCTCCGGCACAAGTCCCGCGACATCGCGGATCTCCAGGAGCACGGCGGCGATGGTGTTCGGAACGTTCGCACTGCTCACCTCCATCACCCTGTAGCCGTGCTTGGCCACGCCGCGCACGACGAGGTCTTCCTCAAAGTCCGACGAGTCGGAAACGTGCACCTCCAGAAAGAGCATCGGTGACCGATGCGGCAAGTTGCCGAAACGATGCTCGTCCCTGCTCTTCTGCCGGTACTCCTCCGCCGTATCAACGCCCGGCTCGTGGGAGACGACACGGATGACGCCGTACTCCTCGGCATCCGCTTTGATGAAGTCCAGAGCGACCGGATCGAATGTGACAGACGTTGCCCGCAGCTGGAATGACCTGCGCAGCCGGGAAATGATCGAGACCGCCACGATCCCCAGGATGAACAGTCCGGCGATCCGTACGCCGTCTGGCCGTTCGATCACGTTGGCGATGGTCGTGTAGAGGAAGATCACCGACACGAGCGCGAACCCGATCGTGGCCTTGTGCTGGCGGTGATGCCTGGCCGAGAGGGTGACGGCGACTGACGCCGACGTGATCACCACGAGCACGCCGGTCGCGTACGCGCCTCCCTGTGCGTCGACACTGGCCTGGAACTCGATGGTGATCAGGAACGCGATGGCGATGAACACCAGCACCAGCGGGCGCACGGCCCGTGTCCACTGGGGCGCCATGCCGTAGCGAGGCAGGTAGCGGGGCACGAGGTTCAGGAGGCCGGCCAAAGCGGATGCTCCGGCGAACCACAGGATACAGATGGTGCTGATGTCGTAGATGGTTCCGAAGACCGGTCCGAGGTACGCGTGCGCGAGGTACGCCAGCGCACGGCCGTTGGCTTCGCCTCCCGGCAGGAACTCGTCCTGTGGAATCAGGAACGTCGTCACGATGCTCGACGTGATGAGGAAACAGCTCATGATAATCGCCGCTGTGGTGAGCAGCCGCCTGGCGCCCCTGATCCGTCCGAGGGGGCGGCTGGGCGCATCCGTTGCATCACCGGTGATCTGGGGCATCACCGCAACGCCGGTCTCGAATCCTGACAGCCCGAGCGCGAGCTTCGGGAAGACGATCAAGGCAATGCCCACCATGACCCACGGGTTGCCGTGCTCGGCGTTCAATGCGCTCCACCAATCGGTGACGACGACGGCGTTCTCGGCGACGTGGGCGATGCTCACACCAATCACCACCAGGTTCAGCGCCAGATAGACGGCGACCAGAACAACGGCAATGCCGATCGCTTCGGTGAACCCGCGCAGGAAGACCGCCCCCAGCAGCCCAATGAGCACGAGGGTCACCACGACCTGGCCATCGTGCATCCAGGCAGGCGCCAGCGGATTCTGGATGGCGTGAGCTGAGGCATCCGCCGCTGACAGCGTGATCGTGATCATGAAATCGGTGGCAGCGAAGCCGAGTAACACGAGCACGAAGAGCTTGCCGCCCCACCATGGCAGCAGGCGCTCGAGCATGTGAATCGAGCCGGAACCTTGAAAACTCTCCGCAGCAACCCTGCGATACACGGGCAGCGCACCGGCCAGTGTCAGGGCGACCAGCACGATCGTTGCCAGCGGCGACAGGAGTCCGGCGGCCAGCGCGGCAATGGCGGGTTGGTAGCCCAGCGTGGAGAAGTAGTCCACGCCGGTCAGGCACATCACACGCCACCAGGAATGTGTCTTCTCAACGTGCTGTGCCAGTGGGCCGACGTGCGCGCCGCGCGCATCGACCAGGCCCTTCAACATCCAGGTCCTGAGGGGACTCCAGTGTGCGTGCTCTGCGGTCACGTCGCCAGCGTACGCCCGCTCTGCAGACCGGGCGGCAGTGGTGTTACTGGACCAGGTCCTGCCAGCCGTCGCCGTCGACGTACTCGAAGATCAGGTTGGTCTCTGTGTGGGCGACAGCCGGGTGCTCCGCCAGGTGCTCAAGCACGAAGTCGCGGAGTGAGGAGGCATCCGCTGCGGCCACATGCAACAGGTAGTCGTCTGCGCCGGCAACGTGGAACATGCCGATCACGCCAGGCCAGTGCGGGGCGGCGCTGGTGAAGTCGTCGATCTGCGCCCTGGCGTGCTTGGCGAGGCGCACCGCAATGAGTGCCTGCAGCGAGGCGCCGAGCGCCGCGAGGTCGATGTTGGCGCGGTAACCGCGAATGTGCCCCAGCTGTTGCAACCGGCGGAGCCGGAGAGAGACCGTCGACTCAGCGACACCGATCTCGGCGGCCAGGGCCGCACCAGAGGCGCGCGCGTTGACCGACAGCGCTTTGAGAAGTGCCCGATCGACTCTGTCGAGATCGGACTTCTTCGTATCAGGCTGAGCGGTGTCTTTCACCCTCCGAGTTTATGCGATTTCCTGCAGGGTTTATGCGATTTGAGGGACGTCGGTGAAAGCGTCTACGCCACGATACGGATGAGATGAACTAGCTGCGACCGAGACGGCGCCGCAGCAGGTCGATCCGCTTTTGCAGCTGGGTGACGCTCGCCTGCGCGACGGCCGGGCCACCGCAGAGCTGCCTGAGCTCAGCGTGCACCATGCCGTGCGGCTCGCCCGCAAGCTTGGACCACATGCCGACCAGGCTGTTCAGCAGCGTGCGCTGCTCCTTCAGCGTGCGGTAAAGCGGGATGTCTTCCTCGCTCTTTTCTTCCTCGGTCATGTTCTTGCGACGATCGTCGACACGCTTCGATTGCTTGGCCTGGCGCTGTCGCAACAGCTCAGACACCTGCTCTGGTTCCAGCAGCCCTGGGATGCCGATGAAGTCGAGTTCCTCGTCGGTACCAGGCTCTGCGAGCTGGCCGAACTCGTCACCGTCAAACACAACACGGTCGAAGGTGGCCTGCGAATCAATCGCCTGCCAGCTGAACTCCTCAAGAAGGGAGTCAGAGCCCTTCTCCTGCCGGTTCGCGTCGGCGACCATGGCGTCTTCGGGGTTGTACATCCCGTCGCCCTCATCGTCGCGATTACGGCGGTCGAGGGCGTGGTCGCGCTCCATCTCCAGCGCGTGGGCGAGGTTGGTGAGGCTCGGAACGTCTGGCAGGAAGATCGACGCCGTCTCACCGCGTCGCCTGGCGCGCACGAAACGTCCGATGGCCTGCGCGAAGAACAGGGGGGTGGATGCGCTCGTTGCGTACACACCAACGGCGAGACGCGGAACGTCGACGCCTTCAGACACCATGCGCACCGCGACCATCCACCGCTTGGTGTTGTGCGAGAACTCTTCGATCCGGTCGCTGGCCTCTTTCTCGTCGGAGAGCACGACGGTGACCGATTCGCCACAGATGTCTTCGAGCATGGCTGCGTACGCACGCGCGCTCGTCTGGTCGGTGGCAATGACCAGGCCGCCGGCATCCGGTATGCCGTTGCGCACTTCGCTCAGTCGAAGATCGGCCGCCCTGAGGACGGCGGGAATCCAGGAGCCACCTGGGTCAAGCGCCGTGCGCCAGGCCTGGGAGGTGATGTCCTTGGTGTTTCCCTCACCGAGTTTCGCCTCCATCTCGTCGCCGGCCTTGGTGCGCCACGTCATGTGGCCTGCGTAGACCATGAACATGACAGGGCGGACGACGCCGTCTTCGAGCGCACGCCCGTAGCCGTAGCTGTAGTCGCTCTGCGAGAGACGGATGCCGTGCTTGTCTGGCAGGTAGTTCACGAACGGGATCGGAGAGGTGTCAGACCTGAACGGCGTTCCCGTCAGCGAGAGTCGACGCGTCGCCGGCTCATAGGCCTCGCGGATCGCGTCTCCCCAGCTGAGGGCATCTCCACCGTGGTGGACCTCGTCAAGAATGACGAGAGTTCGATGTGACAAAGTGAGGTCGCGGTGCAGGGCCGCGCGTGTCGCGACCTGCGCATAGGTGACGGCGATGCCGTGATAGTGGCTTCCGTAACGGCTGTCGCTGTTCTTGAAGTACGGGTCGAGACGGATGCCGGCCCGAGCCGCAGCCTCCGCCCACTGGCGCTTCAGATGCTCGGTCGGCGCGACGACGGTAATGCGGTCGATGACGCGCCTTGCCCGCAGTTCTGCCGCCAAACGCAGCGCGAACGTGGTCTTTCCTGCCCCGGGCGTTGCGGCAGCGAGGAAGTCGCGGGGTTCGGTAAGGAAGTAGGCGTCGAGAGCCTCTGCCTGCCACGCGCGGAGCTTGTTTGCAGTACCCCATGCTGCACGTTCCGGGAATGACGGAGAGAGATGCTCTGCTGCTGATGTGCCCTGAGCTGGGCCGAAGACGGGCGGAGTATTCACTTCGAACAAACCTATCAAGTTGCGCTGTCCTTTGCCTGACCGTGCAGAATGAAACCATGCCTGAACAACTGCATCCGTGGTCACGGTACGTCGCGCTGGGAGATTCGTTCACAGAGGGAATCGGTGACCCAGAGCCGTCCGTGCCCGGAGGCTATCGAGGGTGGGCCGATCGGGTGGCCGAAGTACTGTGCCAGGGCACAGCCGACTTCTCCTACGCCAATCTTGCTGTGCGCGGAAAACTGATCCGTCAGATCATGGACGAACAGATCGAACCGGCTTTGGCGTTGCGTCCCGACCTGATCACGATTTCAGCCGGAGGCAACGACGTCATTCGCCCGGGGTCCGACCCCGACGCGATCGCTGCCCAGTTCGATGACGCTATTGCTCGACTGAGCCGCGACGGGGCGACGATCGTGATCTTCACCGGAGCGGATCTCGGCTTCTCCCCGGTCTTTCGCGGCATCCGCGGCAAGGTGGCGATCTACAACGAGAATGTGCGGGCGATCGCCGCGCGGTATGACTGCATCGTCGCCGATCTGTGGGCGCTCACCGAGATCAAGGATTCGCGGATGTGGGCTCCTGATCGACTGCACCTGAACGCGCTCGGACATCACACCGTCGCTCGCATGGTGCTTGCAGCGCTCAACGTTCCGAACTCGCTCGAGCCGATGCGCCCTGAGCCGCTTCCAGCGGCATCGTGGCGCCAGGCGCGCACGAGTGACTTCGTGTGGGCCAGGGAGCACCTGATGCCGTGGGTGCTGCGGCGCTTGAGGCATCAGTCGTCTGGCGACAACCTGCTGCCCAAGCGTCCTGATGCCGGCCCGTTTGCCGGCGAACGGCATTCCCCAGAAGAGCCAGAGGCAGGCAACAAGAGCTGAGTCGCCCGTCGGTTCTAGCCGAGCTTGGTCGGGTTCGTGAGGCGCCAGCCGAAGCCTGGGTCGCTCAGCTCCGTGTCGAGCACCAGCGGAACAGTGATGACCTGGCTGCCGACGGTGTAGTCAACGGAGCCCACAGAGTCCCCCGCAGCACCTGTCGTGATGTCCTTGGCTGATGCGGCCGCGGTGATGGGGGTGTCTGACCAGACGAGTGCAGACGCGGAGTCAGCTGCCACTGCCTGGGCGGTCTGTCCCCACTCGGTCGTGTATGACCCGAACGCAGCTCCCTGTTCGGTGAGCTGCACCTCCTGGAAGCCGGACTTCACGCTCTCGATGAGGTTTGCGATCGAGTCGTTGAGCTCAGAGTGAGTATCGCCGCCGAGGACAACACCGATGAGGGTGACCGTGTGGTTGCCAACGGTGAAGTCTGCGGAGAAGAGCAGGCAGGCGCCAGCCTCATCCGTTGTGCCCGTCTTGATTCCGTCGACGCCGTGGGTGCCGAGCAGCTTGTTGGTGTTGGTCACCTCGCCGACTGTGGGAACCGTGGCGGTCGGCATCGCGACGATGGCGGACACCGTCGGGTCGGCAACCACGAGTTTTCCGAGTTCGATGAGGTCGGCTGGCGTGCTGACGCTGTTCGCGGACAGGCCGCTGGTATCGACAACGTGCGTGTCGGCCAGGCCGTGCGCGTCGAGCCAGGAGGCAGCGGCGCTCAGATAGGCGTCCTCTGAACCGAAGGCCCAGTTGGCCAGCGTCAATGCGTAGTTATTGGCTGAGGGCAGCAGCATGACTTCGAGGGCTTCACGCTGCGAGAGCACCTGGCCCACAGAGACCGGCGCCGACGATCCGTCTTCGGCGATGGTGTCGTAGTAGATGTCGACATCGGCATCCGTGAATGTGATGTCTGGACCCTCGTCACCGGCTGCAAGCGGCTTCGCCTCAAGCAGTACCAATGCCGTGATCATCTTGGTGATACTGGCGATCGGCACCTGTGACTGGTCGCCCTCTGTCGCCAGGACACCGTCGAAGCCGACGGCGCCGAGCGCACTGGTTCCGTAGCCGGGCCAGTCAGGGGTCGCTGCCGCCTGAGTGAGGGTCGCTGACGGCGTCAGTTCGGCTGAGTTGGCCCGCAGCGGGGCCAGTCCAGTGCTGAATCCGTATATGACCGCGATGAGTACGACGGCAGCGCCGCTCAGTACCGCGATACGTCGACGTCGGTAGATCTGGCGCCTAGTCAATTGCATCCGTCGATTCTATCGGCGACCGACTGGGGAACCGCCTTGCGCGGCACCCGATTCCCGGCGACCGTCATCGGAGTGTGTACAGCGCGACGGCGCTGGCGGATGCGACGTTCAGCGAGTCGACGCCGTGCAGCATCGGAATCGTGACCACCGTGTCGGCCGCGGCCATCGCTGAGGCGCTGAGGCCGTCTCCTTCGGCGCCCAGCACGATGGCGATGCGCTCCGGCTGGTCTGCTGCGAACTCGTCAAGCGTCACCGCGTCATCTGAGAGGGCAAGGGCAGCGAGGTGGAATCCGGCGCCGTGCAGGATCGGCACGGCCTCAGACCACTCAGGCAGTCGCGTCCAGGGCACCTGGAGCACCGTGCCCATGCTCACCCTGACGCTCCGACGGTACAACGGGTCCGCGCAGCGCGGCGTGATGAGCACCGCGTCGGCGCCGAGGCCTGCGACGGACCGGAAAATCGCACCAACGTTGGTGTGATCAACGATGTCTTCGAGGATGACGATGCGACGGGCATCCCGAATGAGGTCTTCTACCGAGGAAAGCGGCGGTCGGTGCATGGCGGCCATGGCCCCACGGTGCAGGTTGTAGCCGGTGAGTTTCTCCAGCACGGCTGGCTCCCCCACATAGACGGGAACGTCTGGCCAGTCGGCCAGCAGCGGCTCGATGTCTGGCAACCACTGTTCTTGCAGGAGTACGGAGCGAGGCTGGTGCCCGGCCGCCAGGGCGCGGGAGATCACCTTGCTCGACTCTGCGATGTACAGCCCGCCCTCCGGCTCCATCACGCGGCGCAGGGCGACATCCGTCAGTCGGGAGTAGTCAGACAAGCCGGCCAGGTCGAGGTCGTCAATACGGATCAGGTGCACAGCGGTGGAGCCTTTCGATGGAGGGGCCACTCAAGACTGCCACCTGCGGAAACAAACGGAGAATCAGGGTTGTTTTAGAATCAGGTCACACCATGCTCGTATGAAGAGGAACGAATGACCGCTGATACCGCAGGACTCGCCCAGATGGCACCGGATGCGTCGCTTGACGCCGTTGCCGATCTGCTTCGTGGCGGGCGGACGGCGGTTCTGACCGGCGCCGGGTTGAGTACGGACTCCGGGATTCCCGACTACCGCGGAGAGGGCGCCCCCGTGCGCACGCCGATGACCTTCCAGACGTTCACCGCCGACGAGCGGGCACGCAAACGCTACTGGGCGGGCAGCCACCTCGGGTGGCGTCGGTTCAGCAGCGCAGAGCCGAACCTCGGTCACCTGTCGCTGGCCATGCTGGAAGAGCAGGGAGCACTCACCGGTGTCGTGACGCAGAACGTCGACGGCCTGCACACCCGCGCCGGCTCACGCCGCCTCGTCGAGTTGCACGGGTCGATGGACAGGGTCATCTGCCTCAACTGCGGGCAGGCCTTCAGCCGTGAGAGCGTTGGCAGTCGCCTGGAGGCTGAGAACCCAGGCATCCTCACGCCAGAGGGAGTGACGGTGAACCCTGACGGCGACGTCGAGGTCACCGACATTGACGACTTCCGCATCCCTGAGTGCACGGTATGCGGGGGCATGTTGAAGCCCAACGTGGTGTTCTTCGGGGAGTTCGTTCCCACCGAACGCTTCGCTGAGGCCCTGGCACTCGTCGAGACAGCGGATGCGCTGCTGGTTGCCGGCTCGTCGCTGGCCGTGAATTCCGGCATCCGTTTGCTGGAAGCAGCCAGGCGTCGCAAGCTGCCGATCGTGATCATCAACCGCGGGCCGACCAAGGGCGATGGCCGGGCGCTGATTAGGCTGGAGGCTGGCGCTTCTGAGGCGCTCGCCGGACTGGCGCTCCGCCTGGGCGCGTAGGCTGCTGGCTTCATTGCCCGCTCGCTTCACTGCCACCCACACCACCCAGGCCCACCACACCGACATTTCAAGGGACATCACTTCTATGACGAGACTGTCGATCGTGCGTCACGGCCAGACCGACTGGAACCTGCACAAGAAGATTCAGGGCAGCACCGACATCCCCCTGAACTCGACGGGGCGTTCAGAGGCCGCAGAAGTGGGCGCAGCGTTGCGCGAGCGCGAGTGGGATGCCGTCGTGGCAAGCCCGCTCGCGCGAGCCGAGGAGACGGCTCGCATCATCGCGGGCGAGGTCGGCCTCACTCCCCCGCAGGTGATCCCGGAGCTGACCGAACGCCACCACGGCGAGATCGAGGGGCTCACCTTCGATGAGCGGATGGCACGCTTCCCTGACGGGGTGGCCGTTCCTGGCCTCGAAACCAGGCAAGAGGTGCTTGACCGGGTGATTCCGGCTCTCGGTCGTATCGCAGAAGAACACGATGGCGGTTCGGTGCTCGTCGTCAGTCACGGCGGGGTGATCGGCACCCTCATCCGTCACATCACGGATGGTGAACGCCCGCGGCACGACGAGATCATCGCCAATGGATCGGTGCACGACTTCGATTGGGAAGACGGGCAGCTCGTGCTCACCCACTTCGATGCGACGATCCGCAAGGTCGGGGACGCGTTCCACACCATCCGCTAGGAGCTGGCTGCGCGCGGTGTAGCCCGGTCGGCTGGCGCCAGATGTTCGGCGGCATAGAGGCTTGTGCGCCGCGCCTGCCGGAGCAGGATCGGTAGCAGCACGAGAAACACCAGCACGAGGGCCACGCCCATGTAGAGACCGAAGGTGCTGATGCCCTGCGCATATTGCGTGAGCCCCTGGCCGATGATGCCTACGTAGAGGAGAGCGAAGTACGCGAGCTGGTAGCGGAAGTAGGCGGAGGCGAATAGAGCGTAGTCTGCCGCCGCGGCCAGGTCACTGTCACTCAGGGGCTCATCTTTGCCCCTGACCACGACGCGAGAGATCCGCCGAGCGGACGCGAAATCCCCGCCCGCCGCGTCGCGCATCCGACGGGCCAGCCGGAGACTGGTGACGATCGTGGCGAATGCGCCCGCGAAGCAGGCCACGATAATCGCGTACAGGACGGCCACCCACAGCTCGCGGGAGAAAAGGGGGTCGGTCTGCTGCACGAGGAGCACAAGCACAAGCACAATCCATGTGATCAACGTGGAAAAGAAGACAATCGCAATCGTCCGAATGCGCTTCGCGTGTGCCGCACGACTCAGATCAACGTCGGACGCCAGCGGTTGTGGATGCCGCACGTCGTAGCCGTGGAGCGCACCGCCGATCACGACCGCCAGCACCGTCAACACGATCGCGAGCACAATCATTACTGGTGCGTACCAGATCACAACGTGCCCGACGATCGCCCCGGCCACGAGCGCAATGAGCCCGAGGACCTCCACCGCGAGAACGATTCCGAATCCGCGGCGCTGGTAGCGCTGGGCCGCTTCGTCCGACGGATGCGCGCCCCAGTACGCGAGGTATGAGCCAATCACCATCGGCGCCATCACTATCAGGCTGAGGCCGATAGACACGATCAGGAGCGCGCCGGGAGCGACGTGAGGCGACGACACGACGAGCAGCACGATCCCACCCATCAGGATCAGCGTCGTTACGACGACCGACATGACGAAGGCGAAGATTCTCATCTGTGCTTCCCAACGAATCGAGGCGACCAGGACGATGGGAACGCTATCCGCTCGCCACGACACCCACAACAGTGTTAGTGAAACTGACTAGCGTTAGTGCAACGGACTCAGCTCGGGCGCCCCGGGACGAGCTCAGGCTTCTCGCCTGGACCCGTCAAGAAATAGCCGAGAAAGGTGACGCCTTCAGCCGTCGCATCGAACCGATTGATCAGGACGCCAGCAGGCTCATAGAACACGTCCCCCGCCCGCAGAATCACCTCCGGTCCACCATCCACCTGGAAGTAGACCGATCCAGCTTCAAGTGATCCGAAGACCGGACCGTTGTGGTGGTGCGGGCCACCTACGACGCCCGGTTGCAATGTGATGCGACGAACTTCCACTGCTGCGGTGGTCTTGTCGGCGAGTGGTTGTTCAAGAAGCGTTACCCGCACTACTGGTTCGGTCATGGGTTGATCTTGTCAGTTGCGGAACATTCGCAGGGAATATGGCAACGCGAAACAGCGGATCGAGGGAGCTAGACGTCGAAACGGGCGCCCTCTGACCGGGATCGTCGGGTCGCGAGCAGGAGCAAAACGAATGAGCCGGGCGGAACGAGCGCAAGCAGCGTCCACCACCCAGAGAGGTTCGAGTCGTGAAGGCGACGAACTGCGACGGTGAAGCCGGGGATGACGGTGAAGATCAACCAGAGCGCGGCGCAGAGCAAGAAGAACGCCGCAACCGGTGAACTCGGTGCGTCGGTCTGATGCCCGTTGAACAACTTAATGTTCGCGAATAACCACGAGCCAAAGGGCCCCAACAGCAGGGTCGGTTGTGGGGTGCGCCCCGAGATCAGTGCAGGAACGAGAAGCTGCGCAATCGCCAGCACGACGATGTTGACGAGCATCCACCACCAGTACTCGCTGCGGCTCGCCCGGCCTCGGAGGCGAAAAGTACCGCTCATCAACCGACTCATGGCCTGCGGCAACGAAACTCCCGGCACGGGGGCGTTCGCCATGGGTGCCGCATCGGTGTAGGTCACAGGCTCATGCTAGAGGATCGACCGCGACTGTCCCGCTGCGCTTTAGCGGCATCCCGCTACATCCCGAATGCTTCTGGTCCATGAGCCAGGGTCCATAGTGCGCCCGAGCCCCGGCTCAGTCCATGCTGTTCAGGCCGTGCTCGATAGGCTGTCGCTTGTGATGTCTGACGCAGCGATCCAACCAAGAGCTGTCGTGGTGGGGATCTGCCGTTTGGGCAGCGGCCTGCTGATCACAGCGGTTCTCGTGTATGTCTACGCCCTCCGCATCGCTGTCGGAGACGGCAACCCGTTCGATTACTTCGGATACTTCACCAACCAGACAAGCCTGATCACGAGCCTCATTCTCATCGCGACCGGGGCGCTCATCGTTCTCGGCCGACACGTCCCTCCCTCGCTCACCCTCATGCGGGGAATCGCGACGGCATACTTGCTCGTCGTCGCAGTGATTTACAACGTTCTCGTGCCGGGAACAGGGACTGCACCGCCCTGGGTGAGCGTCATCCTCCACCTCGTCTTCCCGGCCCTCGTTGCACTCGACTGGCTACTCATCGGCGACCGCCCCCGCTTACCCTGGCGAAAGTTTTGGATACTGCTCCCCTACCCAGTCCTGTGGCTGACCACGGTCCTGATCCGCGGCGTAACCGATGGCTGGGTTCCCTACGGGTTCCTCCTTCCGGAACACGGCGTCGTCTCGCTCACCGTCCACATCGTCGGGCTGCTCGCAGCTATCATCGCCGCTGGCGCACTCGTCTGGACTGTCAGTAGATCGCGCGGCATCCGCTTCCGGGCTGTCGAACTATCCCCCCGCGGCACGTAGAGACCTCCTGCGCGCAATCGCTCAGATCGCCAATCGGCAGATCAGCCGCCGGTGAACATCTCAATGGCTGCCTCGACATCTGCCTCGGCGCAGGCGTCCGACAAGTCCTGGAGGCCAGTGTCCCACTCCGCGGACCCGATTCCGGTCGTTCCCATGGCGCCCAGGGCGATCGCAGGAGCAGCGTCCTTCAGTGAGACAGCTGCCTCACTGACCGCGCCCTCTCCGCGGGTCGGCACGCCATCCAGTACACGCGTGGCAAGTCGGTACCAGCCTTGTTGTTTCTGGGCCGGCCATCCGTCGACTCGTTGGGGCCTCCCCAGGGCTCACAGATAAACGACACCATATCGGACCGCTTCTGGAACCGCTCGTCACAGATCACGCGTCCTACGCCTGTATCCGGCAGGCCCACTCGATGATGAGACGCAAGCCCTCCGCGAAGCTCGGTTCTTGGGGTCGGTTGAGGAAGGCGTGGAAGGTCCCGGGCAACACGCGGTAGTCCACTGCGACCCCAGCGGCAGAAAGTTCCTGGGCGAACTGACCGCCGGACGCGCGCATTGAGTCGCGATCAGCGTCGAGCATGAGCGTCGGCGGAAAGCCGTGCAGGGGGTGATCACCGGGAAAAGCATGGCTTTCAGACAGCGCGGCTCGCGTGCCTGCGTAGTGGAGATTCGTCAGGTTGAGGAGCATCGGAGTGTGGACGAAGCGGCGACGGCCACGGAGGCGGCCCCGTAAATGGGCCGACCGTTTCGGCAGCGCCGCGTGGAACAGTCCATAGGCGAAGAAGGCGCCTGCGAGATCGTCAGCCCCGTTGTCGGCCAGACGAAGTACTGCGCCGGCTGATAGACACGCGCCGGCGCTTGCACCGCCCAGAATCACCCCATTGGGTGCCTCGCGCTGCACCTCCCGCACCACGGCGACGACATCATCAACCGGTACCGGATAGTGGACGGACGGGGTCCACCGAAACCCCCTCGAAGTCCGACGAAGCATCGATACGGTCGCCAATCGATAGGCAACAGTCACGACCCGGAATCCCGCTGCCGCTAGCGCTCGCGCGACGTCATGCGACTCCGGCAGGTCGAGGTCGCCTTTGAAGAACCCGCCCCCGTGAATCCACACGATCGGTGTGGATCTGATAGGAGCAGTGCCGCTGGGCGAATACCATCGCACCGGTATAGCTCCATGCGGGCCCTCTATCGTGCTTCCGATCGAGTCGACAGCTATCGAGGCCTGGTCGAGCGGCTTCACGTTCTCACACCACGTCTTGCCGCGATCAAAGACGATTCCCCATGCGTGCACCATAGCGTGAGGCCTCTCGCATCTGCGCGTGCGGCCGCGCGATCCGCTGAGGACAATGTAGGTCGGCGCTAGCATGAGGCCATGACCGACTCCTCGCTGCTCCTTGCCGCTTACGACGAACAGCTGCGCACGGACGCTGAAACACCCAGTGCGCTGTCGTTCGTCCAGCACGGCCCACTACGCCTCGTGACGTTCGCAGGCGGGCGTGGGTTCATCACCTACAAGGACCTCGGCGGGGCGAATGCCGACACCATCACGCGTCTGGTTCCAGAAGCGCTTGACCACTACCGCGCCAACCCAGACATCACCAGGGTGGAGTGGAAGACACGCGGACATGACGACGCACCTGGATTGCACGAGGCGTTGGTAGCGAACGGCTTTGCACCGGATGAGCAGGAGTCGATCATGATTGGCGATGCGCACGCCCTTGCCGTAGATGTCTCACTGCCGGAAGGCGTGACATTGCGTCGAGTCACAGCGGAGGCAGACGTGCGCGCAATGAGCGCGATGGCCGATGAGGCCTTCGGTGACCTCCCCTCGGACGACATGGCAAACGCGCTTCTGCGCCGGTTGTCCCTCAATGACGGGATGGAGCTGTGGATTGCAGAAACGGATGGGCGCATCATCAGCGCCGGCCGGCTGGAGCCAGTCCCCGGCACCCAGTTCGCCGGCATCTGGGGCGGCGCAACCCTCGAGGAATGGCGAGGCAGGGGAATCTATCGAGCACTGACATCCGCTCGCGCCCGCTCGGCAATCCGCATGGGCAAGACGCTCATCAACAGCGACTCGACAGAGTTCTCACGCCCCATCCTCGAGCGATCCGGTCTCGTCAGGGTCTCGACCACGACGCCGTATCGCTGGGTGCGCTGAGGCCGATCTCACGTTTCTGAGAGCGGGAGCGTCTACCTGATATGAGCGACCGCAATGAGTGCAGTCGCCGTCTCTACCGGTTGGACGACAGATGTCTGCTTCCCACGTATCCATCGATCCGGCGATTCTCTACTTCGGCACGCCCGTCGCGCTCCTGAGCACGGTGGACAGTGCTGGCCGTCTGAATCTCGCCCCCATGTCCTCGATCTTCTGGCTCGGACAGACCGCCGTTCTTGGCATGGGTGCCCGTAGCCAAACGGCGATGAACCTGCGTGCCACGAAGGAAGTGGTCGTCAACCTTCCGTCCGTTGATCAGGTGCACGTCGTCAACAGATTGGCGCTGACGACAGGCAGAGACCCCGTGCCTGCCGCCAAGGAGACTGTGGGTTACCGGCACGTAGGCGAGAAGTTCGCCCACTCAGGTTTGACAGCGGTTCCCTCCACCACTGTTCGGCCCGCACGAGCGGCAGAGTGCCCAGTCACGATGGAGGGGCGTGTGACGGGCATGCATCCGCTGGGGAAGGGCGATCCGGCCGACGCGGGCACTGTACTCATTTTCGAGGTCAAAGTGACACGCGTGCACGTGCACCCGGCGGTTCAACAGGAGGGCCGACTGAACCGTATCGATCCTGACAAGTGGCGGCCGCTGATCATGAGCTTCCAGAGGTTCTATGGGTTGAGCCAAGAACTGGAGCCCTCGCGCCTCGCGACCATTGATGAGGAGTGGTACCGCTAGGGGTTTGCCCGTAGACCGGTACTTGCGCAGGAGGCTTCAGGGAGCCCTGCTGTCAAGACTGTCCTGTAGCTGCGCGATCTGGTGAGCCAAGGCCTTGATCTCGCCGCGGGTGGCTGCCCGATCGTCCTCTTCCTGCTTCGCAACCCGCTCGACGATCCAGGATGCGAGGGTCGCGGTCACGACACCAAGGAGGGCTACACCCCCGAGCATGAGTCCGCCCGCGATGATGCGCCCCAGCCCCGTCACGGGCGAGAAATCACCGTAGCCGACAGTGGTGATGGTGACGAACGCCCACCACAGTGCATCCCAGAAGGTCGTGATGGTTGAGCCAGCGGCTGACCGCTCTGCGTCGAGAACGGCCAACGACGCGACGAAGACAAGAAGCACGGATGCGCCGATCACGTACGTGACGACGCGCTCGCGGAAGGCAGCACCGGCCGTTCGCTGTAGCACGCTCAGGATCGTGACAAGCCGCAGCAAGCGGAGCGGTCGAATGACGGGGAGGACCACGATGAGGAAGTCGAAGATGTGGGTGCGAAACCACACCCACCGGCGAGGTGCAAGCACAAGGTTGACGACGTAGTCCAGAACGAAGGCCGCCCAGGTGGCCCAGATGACCAGCTCCGCAATCGCACCGGCTGCGCCGCTCAGATTGCCAATGATCTGCCATGCATACGCGATGAGGAAGATGACGGCGGCGATCGTGAGCGGGATGTCGGTGATCTTCTGCCAACGCGCTTGAGTCATAAATGCACTCTATGGGAACTCATCTGGCCTGTTTGACGGGGTGTCACTTACGAGACATCTGCGCCCCCACGAGCTACGCTCCCCGGAGGGGGTGGCGTGATGAAGGCATTGCGATTGGTCGGACGGGTGCTCGGACACCTCATGACTACCGCCGCGAAGACCATCGGTGGGATGACCGGCATCAAGACGTTCGACCACGATAACGCGACATCGTTGTACACACCCAGCGACGATGGTCGACGGCGGTCGGCCCCTGAGATGATGCGGTTGGTCGGCATAGCCCTGCTGGTGGTTGGCGTCGTGGCTGCTCTCGGCGTGGTCGCGTCGGCATGGCTGGCCGCCATCTATGGTGGCCTTGACTACAAATGCTTCGTCGAAGGACCTCGCCCTGAATTCGCTCCCTTTGCAACGATGTCGGAGGCAGCGCCAGTGCACGGGCACTTCGAACTGTGGCCGCTTGGGCGGGCCTGCGATTGGGTGCGTGCAGATGGTCAAGGGCTCATCACCGCGAGTCCTGCCTGGGCAGGCACGATCACTGTCCTCGCTTGTGTGGCGACTGCCCTTGTTGGCGCCGTGCTTTCGCTGAGGAAGGTGCGCACAGTCGCACCATGATGGCGACTATCGGCGTCACAGCCGTTGAGCCGCCTACGCATTGCCCCACGCGAGGACGAGACCCGCTATGCGCTGGCCCTCGTCACGGTCACTGTTGATTAGCCGCTCGAGGACTGCATCTACGTCGAACTCCAGCCGAGAATCCCCCACCGTCGTCCCACTGCCCTCGTACGCGCGCCAGTGAGCATCCGGGTGATGTTGAACTAGTGCGTTGCTGAGAAACCGAGCGGCTGACGTCGTCAGAGTCGCATCGGTCGCAATGTCGGGCGCGTGGGACTGAACGAAACTAATGAGCTGAGGGATGCTCGCGGCTAAGTTGGCAGCATCCTCACCGTGATTCTCGACAAAGGTGGCGAACTCGGAGTAGCCGGAGGCGTGCCTCACGTGCTTGGGTTCACTGCTGCCCGCCACATAAAGCGCTGAACCACGCGATATCGGCACAGGTAGAGCAGACGCGAACCCGAAAAACGATTGATCCTGGTCTTCCATGAGCAAGAGCGTAGTCTCAGGCTCCGCATGCCCGTCATGCGTCAGTCCCCCTCGTCAACGATCGCATCCAGCGCAGCAATGGATCAGCCCCCAGTTCTCAGCCCGTCAGAGAAACCCGAGTCCGACGTTCGATGCACCTGTCCGAACCCCTGTAGTTGGCTTGCCGGCCGTTGCTGGTGGAATTATCTGCGGCATAGGTAGGCTGCGGTCATGCAACAGCTCGTGGGGATTCGAATCGTGCTCGTTCCGCTCGCCCTTATTGCCGCAGCAACCCTCACGGGGTGTGTCACGACATTCACTTACTCGGATCTCGATCGGGAGGCCGAGGATTCCGACGTGCTTCCGGCGACGTTGAAAGACGATGCGGCGGATTGGCTGGTGACCGATTCAATCCGGCTCGTCGGCGACGATGCAGGGGTCCGCTTCTACCTCGCCAGAGCGACGGATGGTGAGATCTGCGTGCTCATCTATCGCGACACGCCCGATTGGCTCGCCGGCTGTGGCAATAGCGTAACGGTGGATGGGGCAGGTGTGTCGGCCAGGGTGGTGCCTGACTCGACTGAGCTCGAAGCCGGGTGGTCGATGGTCGGCGAGAACGTACAGGTCAAAGGCCTGCCGGATTGAGAAGGTCAATCCGCCACGAACCGTGAAGTGCGGCTATTTTGGGGGCATACCAAGGCAGAGGAGCGCCCCATGGGCACAGTAGTCATGTACAGCTCGGTGTCGGTGGACGGCTTCATCGCGGACGAGAATGACCAGCCCGGACCGCTGTTCGACTGGTTGACCAGCGGTGACGTGCCGTTGGACGAGAGCGGCGCGTTGACGGTGTCGCAGACGTCCTACGACTACACCCGGCCGTACTGGGACCAGATCGGGGCGACCGTCGTCGGCCGCCACGTTTTCGACATGACGGACGGCTGGGATGGGAAGCCTCCGGGCGGGATCGACCACGTGGTCGTCGTGACGCACCGCCCGGAGCCAGAGGGCTGGGACCCCGAGGCGCCGTTTCACTTCGTCGACGGCATCGAGGCAGCCGTGGCCAAGGCGCAGGAGCTTGCGGGTGACCGCGTGGTCGAGGTCGCCGCTGGCGACGTCGGCGGGCAGGTGCTTGCCGCTGGCCTGATCGACGAGGTGCGCATGGACGTCGTACCCGTCGTGTTCGGGTCAGGCAAGCGCTACTTCGGGTCGGTCCATGCGCAGAACATGCTGGAGGATCCTGACGTGGTGATTCAGGGAAACCGAGTGCTTCACCTGCGGTATCGGGTGCGCCGATAACCGATCTGGCGGTAGGCAAAGAAGTGTCAAGTCACCGCGAACCGCGAAGAGCCGCTGTCTCTGGGGCGCTGAGTGGCGGCGGTCGCTGCCTGCCACAGGTGTAGGGCCGCATAGGAGCGCCACGGCGCCCACGCGGCGGCCTTGTTGCCCAAGGCGCGGTGCGCAGCCGCCTTCGGCAGGTTGGGCTCGAGCGTGCCCACCGCGATCGCGCCGGCGACCAAGGCGACATCGCCGTGCAACCAGGCATCAGGGTCCCCCAGTACTCGCATCGAGATGTACGCGGCAGTCCACGGCCCGATCCCCGGCCGGGCCACAAGTCGTTCTCGCAATGATTCTGGGTCTGCGCCCACATCGACGACGAGCTCGCCGTCGGCGAGGGCACGGGCAGTTGCGACGACGGTGCGTACGGAGCGGCCGGGCAGCCTGAGCGGGCGATCAGGATCGAGCGGATCGCCGGGCACCGCCTCCGGCAGCCCGATTGCGATCTGGCCGGGTGCAGGGAACAGCCGATCAATGCCGGCAAAGGATGACGTGTAGCGCGTGCCGAGCATCGCCGTGAGGCGACCCAGGTGTCCTCGCGCTGCGGCAACCGATATTTGTTGCCCGACAATGGCGCGGATGACGAGCTCGTGGGGGTCTATCGCACCGGGCACCCGTATTCCGCGGGTTCTACTGACAAGCGGCGCCAAGGCGGGATCTGCACTGAGTGCGGCGTCGACAGCGATAGGGTCAGCATCCAAGTCCAGCATCCGCCGCACGCGAGCCACGGCGGTGGCGACGTTGGCGAGCGACGCGAGCTCCAACTCCGCTTGGAGGCGCCACTCAGAGTCCCCCACCTGTGTCGCGACGATCTCGACGGCGCCCGGGCCGTGCGGGAGCGACAGGCTGCGCGCGTACCGTAGTGGACCGTCGACGGGAAGCTCGGCGGCCTCCACACCCGTGATCGCGCGTGCCGCAAGGAATCGAAAGAGGCCTGGAGCATCGAACGGCTGCCGCACGGGGAGAGCGAGACTGAGGCGCACCGGTGCGGCGCCGGTCATCTCCGCCCCGTCTTCGGGTGATTCGATGTGTGCGGAGGCTGGCCCGGCGTTGGCAGTGCGATGCCGCGCCCGCACCTCGCCAGGGCGGGCGGCGAACACCTGCAGAAAAGTGTCGTTGAACTGCCGAACCGATCCGAAGCCGGCGGCGAACGCGATGTCAGCCAGTTGAAGGTCGGTGCCGACCAGCAGGCTCCGAGCTGTCTGCGCTCGCCGCGCACGAGCCAGCGCAAGTGGTCCGGCGCCGAGCTCGGCCACGAGCAGGCGGTTCACCTGGCGCTCGCTGTACCCCAGGTGGGCAGCCAAACCGTTCACGCCCTCGCGGTCCACGACTCCATCGACGATCAACCGCATGGCCCTGCCAGCCAGATCCCGACGCAGATCCCACTCCGGGGTGCCGGGTGCGGCCTCTGGCAGACAGCGTTTGCACGCCCGATACCCGGCCTCGTGCGCGCCCGCAGACGTGAGGTAGAAGGTGACGTTCTGCGCTTTCGGTGTGCGAGCCGGGCACGATGGGCGACAGTAGATTCCCGTTGACGACACCGCGGTGAAGAACTGCCCGTCAAACCGGGTATCGCGGGCGTCAATCGCCCGGTACCGCTCTGCAAACAGCGGATCGTGCTGCGACCCCTGCGCGTCATCAGCTGCGCTCGCGACGATTGTCTGCGCCGCATGCTCCTCGGTAATCACGACTCTATTCTCGCTCTCCGTCTGATCAGTGCGTTGCTTACTCAGTGCGTGCCTAACTCAGTGCGCTATCGGTCCAGCAGGCCGTTGAGCTCGCCGTACTCGAGCCCGCCAGCAACCGACTCGTAGGTTCCGGCGGTAAGGAGTTCCTCGGTCGCACGATGCACGACGGCGTAGGCCGCCTGCACCACACTGGACCCCAGGCTGACACGAGCAACCCCCAGACGGGCAAGCTCTGGGACGCTGAGCGAGCCGGGGTTTGCCATCACGTTCACCGGCGCTCCGATTCCAGCAGTCAGCGCGGCGATCGTCTCGGCATCCACAACACCGGGCACAAAGATCCCGTCTGCCCCTGCGTCCAGATAACGAGCTGCCCTGGCGATGGTCTCCGTCACGCGCTGTTCCGGGGCTCCAATGCCGCGCAGGAAAACATCGGTGCGCGCGTTGATGAACAGCCGTACCCCGGCCCGATCAGCCTCGGTGCGGGCAACGGTGATGCGTGCGGCCAACTCATCGACCCCGCACATTCCGTCTTCGATGTTGATTCCCACGGCGCCCGCCGTGAGAAGCCCCTCAACGGTCGCCGCAACATCCGCTGTTTTAGTGGCGTATCCGCTCTCGATATCAGCGGTGACGGGCACTGTGACAGCGGCGGCAATCCGAGCGATGACGTCCAGAGCCTGCTCGCGGCCGAGGCGGTCGCCGTCTGGCATGCCCAGCGACCATGCGAGGCCGGCGCTCGTGGTCGCGACGGCCCGGGCGCCCGCGGCTTCGACAATCAGGGCGCTGGCGACATCCCAGGCGTTCACAAGAGCGAGCGGCTGGGAGCGGTCATGGAGAGAATGGAAGCGAAGAGCCTGAGCGGCGAGCGTGGTGTTCATAGGTACATTCCACCAGCGGATGCGCGCCACGTCTGGCGGGAATCAGACACGAGAGCGTCGCTCGTATTGCCATTTCGGCACGAGAATTTGGTGGTGGGCGTGGCACGATGCATGCTGCAGTAATGGACAAGATCAACGGCACGTCGGACGTTCCCACCATTCACACGCCACGGGAACCAGCTGCCGTCGAAGACCTGTGGGACCAGCGCTATGCCGGCATGGACAAGCTGTGGAGCGGCAAGCCCAACGCCTGCCTCGTGAGCGAGACGAACGGGCTGCGCCCTGGGCGGGCACTGGACGTCGGCTGCGGCGAGGGCGCCGATGCCATCTGGCTCGCACAACAAGGCTGGGATGTCACCGCGTTGGACGTCTCGAAGGTGGCACTCGACAGGGCAGCCGACCAGGCTGAGCGACTGGGCGTCGACGTGCGGTGGCTGCACGCCGGCCTCGTTGAAGCGGAGCTGCCACTCGGCGGCTTCGATCTGGTCTCCGCGCAATACCCGGCGCTGCTTCGCACTGACGACAACGTTGCCGAGCGAGCACTGATCGATGCGGTTGCTCCCGGTGGCGTGCTGCTCATCGTGCACCACCCCGCACCCACCGCGGCGGAGGCCAATGCGCACGGATTCAGTCCAGACGACTACGTCAGCCCCGCCGGAGTCGCTGACCTGTTGGATGACAGCTGGCAGATCGAAGTGGATGAGACGCGGCCTCGCCACGTGAATGGTGGCGCAGGAGCGCATCACACCGAGGACGTGGTCATCCGGGCGCGCCGCCTGGGATGACCTGCGGCGTCCGCCCTCATCCTCAGCTGAGCTCGGTGCCCTGGGAGATCCACACTCTCCCGATTGCCTCGTAGTACTCAACCACGCAGGCGTCAGCCACGCGCTCGATCGTTTCGACATCCGCTTGAGTTTCAGCTTCTATGGCGTAGCTGAAACCGAGCTCGCTACCGTTGGCTGCGATCTCAGTCGGTTCTGCACCGGTCTCCTGCACGCAGCTCCACCAGTCATCGACGGCAAGCCGGTACTCGGATTCGTCGACCACAAGGTCGTCCAAGACGCCCTGCTGATACTCGCTCGAGCCGTCGCGCAACTCAGACGGAGTTTTTGCGACACGCCGTGTTCACACGCCACCCGCATGCGGCGTGTCGCATTTTCTCCGCCTGAACCTGGCCGCGGCTCGAGGAGCGAGCGCTGGCGGACGTCTTGGGACCTCGCGCGCAGATCGCGGGCACAGGCCGGCGCCAGCGACTAGTCGGTTGTCGCGGCAGTTGCCGTCGTTGGTGACGCGGCTACCGCGGCGGCGGCGGAGCCCGCACCACGGCGCGCGGCCACAGTGTCCGTCAGTGCAGCCAGCAGCGTCTTCGCCGAACGCGCCCAGGTGAACTGTGACGCCTGGGTGACAGATCGCTTCGAGCGAGTCTCCCATTCGCTTGGTGTGCTCAGCTGCAGCACCCTGGCGGCGAGCTCGTCGGGAGAATCCGGATTGAAGTAGAGCGCGGCCTCTCCCCCGATTTCGCGGAAGATCGCGATGTCGCTGGTAATCACGGGCGTGCCGACGTTCATCGCTTCGACGAGCGGGATCCCGAATCCTTCATCGCGTGATGCCGTGACGAGGGCAGTGGCCTCTTGCAACAACTCGAGGTATTCGGCATCCGTTGCGCCATTGTGGAACACCAGGTTTGCCTGCGGGGCGAGAGCCGTCAGGCGCGTGCGCTCTGCATCGTCGACCCTGCTCATGAGGTGCAGCGTGTAGCCGGGCAACGCTGCGGCGGCGCGCACGAGCGCGTCCACGTTCTTGTACGGCATGAACGAGCCCATGTACACGAGAATCCCCGACGCCGGCATCGTGCGGTCAAGGCTCGAGCCACTCGAACCGGCCGGTGGCGTGGCCGCGTTCGACACGACGGTGATGGGCTTGCTCGTGAGGTTGTGCTGCTCAATGAGCTTCTTGGTTGTCTCCGAAACAGTGACGACGGCGTCGGCGCGATTCAGCAGCATCCGCTGTGGCCACCACGACAGGTGATACAGGCGCCACAAGCCCCTGATCGGCCACGGCAGGTTTCGCGGTGGTGTGCGATTGGTGTAGTAGATGAGGTCGTGCACCGTCAGCAGCAGCGTGTATGTGCGACCCCACGAACCCATGGTCTGCATGGGGCTGAACACCACGTCGGGCTTCAGCCGGTTGAGAGTGCGCGCCATGAATGGTTCCATCACACTCGTCGGCGGCCTGACGATCTCCCACGGCAGCGCAGGCAGCAGGTCAAGCTGGCGGTGGTCGCTGATCAGCATGGTGACGGGATGCAGCTTCGCCAGCTCTGAGACGATGCCGGCTGTATACCGGCTGATGCCGTCGTGCTGGTCGAAGCGGGTGTACCGGCAGTCGAAAACGATCCTCATTCTGGGGTCACCGCCAGGAAGCTCTGTACGTGGGCGGCCGCCTGGGCCGGAACCTCGTAGTGGATGAGATGGCCGACATCAGAAATCACGCGCAGCTCTGCGTTCGGAAACAGCTTCTGCAGACGGTACTGGGCTGGCACCGCGGTGATGTCGTCTTTTTCGGCAGCAATCAACAGGGTCGGCTGCGCGATGCGGGCAGCGAATTCGCTGACGTCGTTTCCCACGGATGCCGTGAAGGCTTCCATCACGACGCGTCGGTCTGAGAATGCAGAGAAGTACCTGTCGTGCTGGTTGTGGATCCAACGCCTGAGCGACTTGTCCTTGGTTTTCACCATGGCCAGGCTCGTGATGCGCACGATGAGCGGATTGCGGAGCAGCGCAAAGCCTGCCCGCTCCGGCAGCGCGGCGGCGGCCCAGTAGTAGAAGACGGCCAGTCGGGTCAGGATGCCGCGCGGCCCTGACAGGGCGGGGGCCGCAATCGGGTTGACCAGGATCACGCGGTCAGCGGGCAACCCGCCAGCGACCGCGCCAGAGACAATGATCGAGCCGAACGAGTGGCCGAGAATGACGACGGGGCCGGTGAGCTGAAGCTGTGCGATGAATTCGCCGAGCCACGCGCTGTAGCCGGGAATGTCATGGGCGACCGCCGTCAGGGGCGTCGATTCGCCAAACCCAGGCAGGTCGGGCGAGATGATCCGGTACCCGGACAGCTGGGCGACGACCGGCTCCAACCCATGGTGATCACCACGAAAACCGTGAACCATCACGATCGTCGTCGCTGCGGCAGGGTCACCGTAATCCCAGAAGTGGGTACTGCTGCCCAAGACGGATGCTGAGCCCGTCCGTACGGGAATCTGGGCTAGTTGCCCTGCAAATGGCGAAGGTACGATCATCACGCCTAAGTTTAGGCATGCAGACACGGCTGGAACTGTACAAACGCCACATTCAGCGACCTAGACTCGTCCCAACACTTTCTCTCAGCCTGCGCCCGTAATCGGGCCGAAAGGATCGACGTGAGCTTTACCGCACCCATCCAACTTCCCGGACTGGCCTTCGACCCGCAATGGTTCCGACGCGCCGTGTTCTATGAGGTGATGGTGCGGTCATTCGTAGACAGCAATTCGGATGGTTCTGGAGACCTGGCCGGCCTCGTCTCCAAGCTCGACTACCTGCAGTGGCTGGGCATCGATGCCCTCTGGATTCCCCCCTTCTTCAACTCCCCGTTGAAAGACGGCGGATACGACGTTGCCGACTACCGCGCGATCCTGCCAGAGTTCGGCACCCTCGACGAATTCAAGGACCTCGTCACGAAGGCCCACGAGCGCAACATGCGCGTCGTGATCGACCTGCCGCTGAACCACACGTCAGACCAGCACGAGTGGTTCCAGCAGTCTCGGGAAGACCCAGAGGGCCCGTACGGCGACTTCTACGTCTGGAACGACGACGACGAGAAGTACCCGAACATCCGCATCATCTTCACCGACACCGAAGAATCGAACTGGGCGTTCGATCCGGTGCGCCGCCAGTTCTTCTTCCACCGCTTCTTCTCGCACCAGCCAGACCTCAACTTCGACAACCCGGCTGTGCACGACGCGCTGTTCGAAATCGTCAGGTTCTGGCTTGACCTCGGTGTTGACGGATTCCGTCTCGACGCCATTCCATACCTGTACGAGTCAGAAGAGGGAAACGGCGAGGGCGAGCCGCCGACGCACGAATTCATCAAGAAACTGCGCGCAATGGTCGACCGGGACTACCCGGGCCGCATCATGATCGCAGAGGCGAACCAGTGGCCACGTGAAGTTGCCGCGTTCTTCGGCACAGAGGAAGAACCGGAGTGCCACATGGCATTCGACTTCCCCGTCATGCCGCGCATCTTCTACTCGCTGCGCTCCCAGCAGGCCGCAGAACTGGTGCGAGTGCTCTCTGAGACCACAGACATCCCAGAGGGCGCCGGCTGGGGCGTCTTCCTGCGCAACCACGACGAGCTGACCCTTGAGATGGTCAGCGAGGAGTACCGCCAGGCAATGTACGGCTGGTATGCATACGACCCGCGGATGCGCGCCAACATCGGCATCCGTCGTCGCCTCGCTCCCTTGCTCGACAACTCGCGCGCTGAACTCGAACTCGCCCACGCCCTGCTGTTCGCCCTGCCTGGCAGCCCGTTCCTGTACTACGGCGATGAGATCGGCATGGGAGACAACATCTGGCTCCCCGACCGCGACAGTTCGCGTACGCCCATGCAGTGGACGCCCGACCGCAACGCCGGCTTCTCGGCCGCCGATCCAGGCAAGCTCTACCTGCCTGTCGTACAGTCGCTGGTCTACAACTACACGCAGACCAACGTCGAGACCCAGCTGGCACAGTCGGGTTCGCTGCTGCACTGGGTGCGCAACGTGATTCACGTGCGGAAGGCGCACCCGGTATTCGGTCTGGGCACGATCAGGGTGCTGAACACCAACCATGAGTCAGTACTGGCGTTCATCCGCGAGTACGACGGCACGGGCACTCGCTACGGCGACCAGCCGGAGACCGTGCTCTGCGTGTTCAGCTTCGCCCACAACCCGGTGGCGTTCAAGATCGAAGACGCGGACATGGCGGGCACCCGCCTGTACGACCTCTTTGGCGGCGCCGTGTTCCCCAGCTTCGATGACGACGGGTCTCTGACCCTGACGCTGGGCGCGCAGAGCTTCTACTGGCTGCACTGCGGTTAACGGGCACGGCGGCTAACCAGCCGACGTTTTACACCGGCCAGGTACCACACGATCCTCGTGTGTGCCTGGCCGGTTCTGTCAGGGGTCGCCCGTAGGCTTTGGGTATGAGCACATGGAGCGACACACTGGCCGTTTTCGACCTCGAGACCACGGGCATAGACGTGGAGACGAGTCGGATCGTCACGGCGACCGTGGCGGTCATCAACGCCGACGGCGTGGTGCTTGAGCGCACCGACTGGTTGCTCGACCCTGTGATCGACATTCCCGAACAGGCCACGAACGTGCATGGCATCACCACGGAGCACGCCAGGCAGCACGGCCAGGATGCTGCCACAGGCGTTGCAGAGATCGTCGCCGCCCTGAAGTCCGCCCTGGATCGTTCTCTGCCCCTGGTGGCGTACAACGCGCCATACGACCTCACCCTGCTCAACCGGGAGGCGATGCGTCACGGCATCCGCCCGCTGGTCACGCCGTCACCCGTCATCGACCCGCTGGTGATCGACAAGGCTGTCGACCGCTACCGCAAGGGCAAGCGCACGCTGACGGTCACGTCCGAGTTCTACGGGGTTATCCTCGAGGATGCTCACGACTCAGGGGCGGATGCCATTGCCGCCGGCCGCGTCGCCCAGGCCATCGCTCGCACGCATGGAGCCCTGTTGCCGGCTACAGCCGCCGAACTGCACGCCCTGCAGGTGACGTGGTCTGCCGAGCAGGCCGCAAGCTTCCAGGAGTACATGCGTCGCGCCCGCGACCCAGAGTTCATTGCACACGGCGGCTGGCCGGAGCGTTGAGCTAGCGCTCCCCCGGTTGAGTTGGCTCCCCCAGGGAGTCAACTCGGCTCGCTACCGGCGAGACACGCAAAAAGGGCGACCAGCCGAAGCTGGTCGCCCTTTCTCGTACGCGGTGTTCGCGTGCGGAAGAGTTACTTACCGAAACCCGCGTAGCGCGAGTTGAACTTCTCAACGCGTCCGGCGGAGTCCATGATGCGCTGCTTGCCCGTGTAGAACGGGTGTGACTCCGAAGAGATTTCAACGTCGATCACGGGGTACGTGGTTCCGTCTTCCCACTCGATGGTCTTCGAGCTGGAGACCGTCGAACGGGTCAGGAACGTCGCGCCCGACGCGAGGTCGCGGAAAACCACGGGAGCGTACTCGGGGTGAATGTCAGACTTCATGAAGACTTCCTTGTTGCGATTTGATGAATGAAAACTGCGATTGGTGAGTTCTGTCTCGCCAAACACGGCGAAAAAGTTGTCCGGCCACAGGGCCAGCTACTGAGTTTAGCAGAAGCCGATTGATTCGGCCGACATTGAGCGGACTATTCGTGAGCGCGAGCCGTGTAGCGGCCATCGGCCTCTGAGAGCTCGATGGTCATGCCGAAGGTGTCGCTCAGCGTCTCGGAGGTCAGCGCATCCGCCAGCGGGCCTGCAGCGACGATACGACCGGCCTTGAGCAGAAGCACATGGGTGAAGCCGCGAGGAATTTCTTCGACGTGATGAGTGACCATGACGATGGCGGGGGCGTTGGGCGAACTGGCGTAGCCGCCCAGCAGCTGCAACAGCTCTTCCCGTGCGCCCAGGTCAAGGCTTGCGGCCGGTTCGTCGAGCAGGAGGAGCTCAGGGTCTGTCATGACCGCGCGGGCAATCTGCACCCGCTTCTGTTCACCATCACTCAGGGTGCCGAACGTGCGTTCGCCCAGGTGATCGAGCTTCCACTCTGACAGCACGCGCTGTGCACGACGTTCGTCGATCTCTTCGTACTCTTCGTTCCAGCGGCCGGTCACGGAGTACGCGGCGGTCATCACCACGTCGAGCACTCGCTCTGCACCCGGAACCTTGCGTGCCAGCGCGGTCGACGCGAAGCCGATGCGCGGACGCAGCTCGAAGACATCCGTTCCACCCAGCGGCTCGCCGAGAACCTCAGCGGTACCGCTGGTCGGGTAGCCGAGAGCTGCAGCGATCTGCAGCATCGTCGTCTTCCCGGCGCCATTCGGACCGAGAATCACCCAGCGCTGATCGTCGTCGACGCTCCAGCTCACTGAATCCAGGATTGGGGTGCCGCCGCGAACGACAGACACGTCGGAGAGCTCAAGAACGTTGACCATACAGCCATGTTATCGGGCTTCAGCTGGTCGTCCGTCGCGGCACCCCGCTACCGGAGAGACCGGTAGATTTCCCGTGTCCTGGTGGCGATCTTGGTCCAGCTGAACTCGACCTCCGCCCGCTTTCGCCCTGCGGCGCCCATCTCGGCCGCCCTCGCCTGATCGCTGAGCACGTCGGTCAAAGCCGCCGCAAGATCGGCCACGAATCGGTCTGGATGGATCGGGGTTCCGGTGCCGTCCTCCATCTGTTCGATGGGGACCAGTCGTCCAGTGACGCCATCGACGACGACCTCTGGGATGCCACCGGTTGCTGTTCCGACGACCGGCAACCCGCATGCCATTGCCTCGAGATTCACGATGCCGAGCGGTTCATAGACCGACGGGCAGACGAAAACGGTGCCAGCGGTCAACACAGCAGAGAGCTCGTGGTGCGGCAGCAGCCTGTCGATCCAGACGACGCCGTCGCGTTCACGCTGCAGCTGCTCGACACCTGCGGTGACCTCAGCCATGATCCCCGGCGTGTCTGGCGCACCGGCGCACAGAACGAGCTGCACGTCAGGCGGCAGCAGCGCGGCAGCGCGCAGCAGGTACGGAAGGCCCTTCTGCCGAGTGATTCTGCCGACGAAGACAACAGCGGGGCGATCTGGGTCGATGCCGAGGGAACGTACCAGCTCAGGGTCGTGCACCGGCTTCCACCGATCGAGATCGATACCGTTGTAGACCACGTGCACACGCGACTCGTCGAGATCTGGGTAGCAGCGGAGGATGTCGCGACGCATGCCGCCGCTGACGGCGATGACGGCATCCGCTGCTTCGAATGCCGTCTTCTCGATCCAGCTGGAGACACGGTATCCACCGCCCAGCTGTTCGGCCTTCCACGGCCGGAGCGGCTCGAGGCTGTGTGCCGTGACGACGTGAGGGATGCCGTGCAGCAACTTGGCCAGGTGGCCTGCGCCGTTCGCGTACCAGGTGTGAGAGTGGACGAGGTCGGCTCCCCCGACGGCATCCGCCATCTGCAGGTCGACACCCAGCGTGGCAAGCGCACCGTTTGACTCGCGAAGCTCCGCCGGCACCGGGTATGCAACAGTGTGCGCGTCAGTTCGCGGGGCGCCGAAGCACCGCACTGTCACGTCCATCTCGGTGCGGAGCGCCCGCACCAGCTCCGTCACGTGCACCCCAGCACCGCCGTAAATCTCCGGCGGATACTCTTTCGTCAGCAGGTCTACTCGCATGGAGTAAAGCTAGCGCAGCCGAAGCCCGACACATACGTTAGTCATATGCCTCAGATGGCCTGGTTGGCCCTACTGTAAAGGCATGAAGCCTTTGAAGATCTTTGGCATTGTCTTAGCGGGTGGCGAGGGAAAGCGGCTAATGCCGCTGACGGAAGACCGAGCCAAACCAGCGGTGCCTTTTGGTGGCCACTATCGATTGATCGACTTCGCACTGTCAAACCTCATCAACTCAGGGCTGAGTCAGATCGTGGTGTTGACGCAGTACAAGTCGCACAGCCTCGACCGTCATGTGTCGCAGACCTGGCATGTCTCCGGCCTCGTCAACTCATACATCGCGTCAGTCCCCGCCCAGCAGCGCCTCGGCAAACGCTGGTTCAGCGGTTCAGCGGATGCCATCCTGCAGAGCCTCAATCTCATCCACGATGAGAAACCTGACATCGTGGTCGTGGTCGGTGCTGACCACGTCTATCGCATGGACTTCAGCCAGATGGTTGAGGCCCATGTGGCCTCTGGCGCCCAGGCCACCGTCGCTGCTATTCGCCAGCCGATCGGCCTGGCCGACCAGTTCGGAGTCATCGAGGTCGACGCGGCCACTCCGGATCGCATTCGAGAATTCCGCGAGAAGCCGACGGATGCCGTTGGTCTCGCCGACGCGCCGCACGAGGTATTCGCTTCGATGGGCAACTACGTCTTCAACACGGACGCCCTCATCGAAGCAGTTCTCCGCGATGGCGAACGGACAGACTCCAGCCACGACATGGGCGGCGACATCGTCCCTGATTTCGTCGCACGCGGCCAGGCCGGCGTGTATGACCTCAAGCGCAATGACGTGCCGGGTTCGACGGACAGGGATCGCTATTACTGGCGCGACGTCGGAACGATCGATTCGTTCTTCGAAGCCCACCAGGACCTCATCTCCGCCCTGCCCGTGTTCAACCTGTACAACCAGTCATGGCCGATCTTCAGCCGCCAGCTCAACTCACCGCCGGCGAAGTTCGTGCGCGACGCACGCGGTGCGCTCGGCACGATGATCGATTCAGTGGTGTCGCTCGGATGCGTCATCTCCGGCGCCCACATTGAGCGCAGCGTGCTCGGCCCCTGGGTGACAATTGGTTCTGGTGCAAAAATCGTCGACTCGATCATTTTCGATCGCGTCCAGGTTCACCCCGATGCCACCGTGCATCGCGCAATTCTGGATAAGGAAGTTGTCATTGAAGAAGGAGCACAGGTCGGTATCGACCGTCAGCGCGACCTGGCCAGGGGGTTCAGTGTGACCGATTCCGGCATCACCGTCGTTGGCAAGGGAGTTCGAGTACACCCGTGACCCGCTCCACCCTTCATCGCCCCATCCCCCACAATTCCTCCCGGTTCCTCGTCGTTCTCGACGCGGATTCGACCCTGATCGAAGACGAAGTCATTGAGCTGTTAGCGGATGCCGCTGGCTCACGTGAACTGGTTGCCGACGTGACAGAACGCGCCATGCGCGGCGAGCTGGACTTCGCAGAGAGCCTGCGGGCCAGGGTCGCCACGCTGGCGGGCCTTCCCACGTCGGTCTTCGCGGACGTCAGCGCCCAGATCCGGCCGACGCCTGGCGTGCACGACATGATCGCGGGACTTCACGAGCACGGCAGCATCGTCGGCGTTGTCTCAGGAGGCTTCCACGAACTGCTCGACCCACTCGGCGCATCGCTCGGCCTCGACCACTGGCGCGCCAATCGCCTCGAGGTCGACAACGGTCGCCTCACCGGCGGCCTCGTCGGCCCCATCATCGACGCGGCCGCCAAGGCCGCCGCACTCCGGGAGTGGGCGGCGCAAGACGGCATTGCACTCCCCCAGACGATCGCCGTCGGCGATGGCGCGAACGACCTGGAGATGATGGCCGTTGCCGGTCTCTCCGTGGCGTTCAACGCCAAGCCGCGCGTGAAGGACGAAGCCGACCTGGTCATGAACGTGTGTGACCTGAGCCAGCTGCTTCCCGTGCTCGGGCTCCGCGGCTAACTGCGGAAGCGCCTACGGGCCTGAAGCGACTGGCGGGCCTAGTGGCCCATGCCCAGTCCACCATCAACGGGGATGACGGCGCCGGAGATGTAGCCGGCGTCGTCGCCCGCCACCCAGGTGACAACGCGCGCGACCTCTGTCGGCGTGGCGAAGCGGCCGGCCGGGATGTTGCGCTTGTACTCGGCCTGCTGCGCTTCAGGCAGCTCTGCCGTCATATCCGTTTCAATGAAGCCGGGCGCGACCACGTTGGCGGTGATGCCACGCGACCCGAGTTCGCGGGTCACCGACCTGGCCATTCCGACCAGACCGCTCTTCGACGCTGAGTAGTTGACCTGGCCGGCAGAGCCGTACAGTCCGACGACGCTGGAGATCAGCACGATGCGACCGAAGCGTGCCTTGAGCATGCCCTTTGATGCACGCTTGACCACGCGGAACGCACCGGAGAGGTTCGTGTCGATGACGGAGGTGAAGTCCTCTTCAGACATCCGCATGAGCAGGGTGTCCTTGGTGATGCCGGCGTTGGCGACGACAACCTCGACCGGGCCGAGTTCGGCCTCGATCTGGGTGAATGCGGCATCAACGGATGCGGCATCCGTCACGTCTGCACGCACGGTAATGGTTCCTGCCGGGCCCTCGCCGGAGCGAGCGGTCACGGCGACCCTGTGGCCCTGGGCCACGAATTCTTCGGCTATTGCGAAGCCGATACCGCGGTTTCCACCGGTTACGAGTACTGTCCTGGGGGTCGTCATGCCTGTATCCAATCTGGGCACGGCGAATTCACAGCCGCGCATACCTGAGTTCAGCTTAGGGCGTGCGCTCGAACACTCCCGCGAGACGTAGTCTTAAGAGGCACCGGTACGAACCGCAGCACCTTGATGAAGCGACAGTTGGAATGAAGCAGCAGGCGATCACATCCCTTCCCCTCTCCCCAGAGGTCGAACGACGCAATCGAATGATCAAGTATTCGATCGCGATGGGTGTGCGCGTTGTCTGCATCGTGATGATGCTCTTCGTGCAGGGCTGGTGGCTGCTGGTATTCGCAACCGCCGCGATCGTGCTGCCGTACTTTGCCGTTGTGCTGGCCAATGTCCACTCCGATCCGCGAGGCGGCCAGGTGGAGCGGCCAGGTGGAATCCTTCCCGTGCGCCCACGACAGCCTGCGGATGACCCCCGCGATTCAACAGAAGGCAAGCGACAGTGATCCTGCAGGGCATGGACCTTGACCACGACACCTGCTCGCGAGCAGGTTGCCGCGAGCCGGCATCGTGGCGACTCGACTGGCGCAACCCCCGCATACACACTGAGGACAGAGTGAAGACCTGGCTAGCCTGCGACGAACACGTCGATTACCTGCGCGAGTTCATCAGCGCCCGTGACTTCCCGCTGCGCGTGACTCCGCTGCACGGCGACGCCGCATCCGCTGCCGCAACAGAGGTGACCAACGCGTGAAGGGCTGGTCATTCCTCGTTTCCCGGCGATGGGCCGGCTACCTGGCGCTCACTATCGTGTTTGCGCTCGTGTGTTGCGCGCTCGGCGCCTGGCAGTTGTCCCGGCGCGCGGAGGCCCAGGCAGAAATCGCCAGGGTTGACGCGAACTTTGACTCAACCCCCGTGGCGCTCGATGAGGCGCTGCCGGCCCTTGATTCCTTCGACGAGTCCCAGAAATGGCTCCAGGTCGAAATGACCGGGACGTACCTGGTTGACCAGGAACTTCTGGCACGCAACCGTCCGCTGAATATCAACCCGGGCTTTGAAGTACTCACCCCGCTACTGCTCGACGACGGCACGGTTTTTGTCGTCGACCGTGGCTGGCTTCCGACCGGTGAAGCACAGGACGCACCGGATGTCGTCCCCGCGGCTCCGACGGGCCCCGTCACCGTCGT
This sequence comes from Leifsonia sp. Y878, assembly GCF_057669685.1. Classification (NCBI taxonomy): domain Bacteria; kingdom Bacillati; phylum Actinomycetota; class Actinomycetes; order Micrococcales; family Microbacteriaceae; genus Leifsonia; species Leifsonia sp. Y878. The sequence goes on from NZ_JBYHFS010000001.1 coordinate 947,557, forward strand.
CGTCCGGTTGAAAGCCGGCGAGCCGACGCTTGCCGGCCGAACCGCGAGCGGGAACCAGATCGCCACCATCAATCTTGAGGACATCGCCGGTCGCGTCGACAAGCCGACCTACACCGGCGCATACGGCCTGATGGCCAGCGAAGACCCGGCGCCCGACGAACGTCCGGTGGCCGTGACGAGACCGGTCAGGGACGAAGGCCCACACCTGTCGTACGCGTTCCAGTGGTTCGTGTTCGCCCTGATGGGATTCGTGGGTCTCGGCTGGGCAGCCAGGCAGGAGTTCCGCACGATCAACGCGCTCGACCCTGACGAGCAGGATCGTGCCGCTGAGCGGGCGCGCAAGCAGGCGGCCAAGCCGCGAAGCGACGCCGAGATCGAAGACGAGCTCCTCGGCCACAACCGCTGATTCACCGGCAATGTGCCGCGGGATGGCAGGGCTGAGCGAGACGGCCCGCGCGCCCGAATCTCGTTACAGGGTGCCAGCGAAATACGCAGCGCCGGTGAGGATCGCCCCGTACTGCACTCCGACGAGCGAGGCGATCGGAATATCATCAGCATCGTTGTCGGCCGCGGCCTCTGCCTGCCACCGGGTGTAGAGGTCACGCATCCGCTCTGAAATGCGGCGCAGCTCTGCCGGCGCCGTGCCCGCGTTCACTTCTGCCTCGAACGCGCGCAGGAGCATTCCGCCGAATCGGAGCCGGAACATGTGAATCAGGTCTTCGCAGCCGAAGCGTTCGGCGACAGTTGCGGGGCGCTGGGATTCCGACTGCTTCGAACGAGCAATGTTCGACTCACCTGTCGACGTCATCATCGGCACGAAGGCGCGGGATGCGCGGATGAACGGGGTGTCGAGGCTGAGCATCGGCTCTGCCTGGTCAAGCAGCGAGTTCAGCTCTGTCCCGAAGTCAACGAATGTCTCACCGGTGCGTGCGAGAAGCGACGAATACGTCTCCTCGATCGGCACGGTGTTGTCGGCGTCGGCATGCTTCCAGTAGGGAAGCTCGGCGATCATCGACAGCGTGCCGTAGCGCAGGGCGTAGTCGCTGGAGGCATTGCCGCCGGAGCCGGCCGGGAACGGGTCACCGCCGAGGGACTCGATCCAGTCGTACACCTCCTCCAGGGCGCCCGTGATGAAGATGGCCGGTGCGAGCTCCTTGAGATGCCCGCCTTCCGGCTCTCCCTTGTCGAGGGGAAGTCCAAGGCTCGCGGGCACAGCGGCCAGCAGGTCATAGATTTCCGGCACGTCGCGGGTGAGGTAGTAGTAGACGCCGCCCATTTCCGCGTTGTGCAGCGGGACGTAGAGGTCTGGCCTGGTGAGGTCGATGGCGCGAGCGAGCGCCTGCGTCTCTGGGAGCATGGCGTCGAAGTAGGCCTTCTTATAGGCCCATGGGAAGGTCCATTCGACCTGTTCGTTGGGTGCAGGTCGGTAGAACGCCCGCGCGTAGCTGCCACGATCGCCTGGTTCGTTGAACCAGCCTTCGTTGAGCCTGGCGCCGTCGGGATCGATGCACGGCACGATGTTCCAGCGCGCATCGAGACCGGCACGGAGCTCCTCATCGGTGACGAGCTGCTCAAGCAGGTGCACGGCTGTCCAGGCGCCGACCGGCTCATTCGGGTGCACTCCGCCGACGACGAGGTGCGACAGGCTGCCATTCCCGATCGAGTACATCCACAGGCCCTCTCCCAGACGGCTGGTTCCGATGCGCTGGGCTGTGATCAACTCCGGATTGTCAGCGTGCAGCTTCTCGAAGCGAGCGGTGAGCTCGTCCATGGTGGGGAAATACGTTCGATCGGGGACCAAGCTGACCCGCCGGAGAATGTCGTCCGGCGAACCGACCTGGATGTCACGACTCACAGTCGCAGATGATTCCACTGGTGCTGGTGTTCCTTTGTACTCGTGTGACTGTGTAGCGATTGCCGGACATCGGCATGACCGCGAAGTCCCCAAGAATACGGGCTTGCACCTGCTGATAACCTGCGCCGGTCATCCGCAGGCGCTGCCATCGGGTCAGTCTCAACAAAACGCGCTCACTTGTCGTGCACCCGGCGCATCTCCGCTGCGAGGTCGGGGTGAGCGTAGTTCTCGCCGTGTTCGAGCTCGGCAACAACATGGCCGACGATCTCGTCTGTCTTGTCCTGGCTGAGCTTTGCACGAGCCTCGAACCTGTCGACGAGCAGCCGGAACCCGACAGTGCCAGACACGATGCGGCGGCCGTACTCTTCGTTGTCCTCGAGCAGGTTGGGCTCTGGCAGCTTGTGTTCGAAGTGCTGCACGAGCGTGCTGAGCATCCGCCAGTTCTCCTCATCGCTCAGCACCTCTGGCGTGCCGTAGAGGTGCGCCGTGACGTGGTTCCACGTCGGCACAGCCGGCTTGCCGTCGTACCAGCCAGGCGACACGTAGCCGTGCGGGCCCTGGATGATGATCATGACCTCGTGCTCCCCCAGCTCAAGGGCGCGGTCGTCTGGACGACCGACATGACTGACGATGCTGATGCCGTCGCTATCCTCTTCCAGAATGACCGGATAATGCGACGCCACCAGTCCTTTTGCGGTACTGGAGACGATGGTTGCCCAGGGGTTCTCGCGGATCAACCGCTTGACTTCCTCAGGGTCTGTGACGATGTAGTCGGGGGTATAACGCATGGCGCCATCATGACAGAAAGGGCCGGGAATCAGATTCCCGGCCCTTCGTGTTGCTACACCCTGCTACGCAAGCGTGATCAGGTCGAGGTAGTCCTTGTTCCAGTGGTCTTCAACACCGTCAGGCAGGATGAGGACGCGCTCGGGGTTCAGCGCCTCGACGGCACCCTCGTCGTGGCTGACCAGGACAACAGCGCCGGCATAGTTCGCCAGGGCGTCGAGGATTTCCTCGCGGCTGGCTGGGTCGAGGTTGTTAGTCGGTTCGTCAAGCAGCAACACGTTGGCGCCGGAGACAACGATCATGGCCAGGGCGAGCCTGGTCTTCTCGCCACCAGACAGCACGCCGGCCAGCTTGTTGGAGTCATCACCGGTGAACAGGAACGAGCCGAGCACGCGCCTGGCTTCCATCTCAGTGATGTTGGGCGACGACGACACCATGTTCTGCAACACGGAGCGCTTGACGTCGATCGTCTCGTGCTCCTGGGCGTAGTAGCCGATACGCAGGCCGTGGCCGGGCAGGATCTCACCGGTGTCCGATTTGTCGACGCCGGCGAGCATGCGCAAGAGGGTGGTCTTTCCGGCACCGTTCAGGCCCAGGATGACGACCTTGGAGCCACGGTCGATCGCGAGGTCGACGGCCGTGAAGATCTCGAGGGAACCGTAGCTCTTCGACAGGTTGGTCGCCATAAGCGGCGTGCGCCCACAGGGAGCAGGCTCTGGGAAGCGCAGCTTGGCCACGCGGTCGACAGCGCGCACTTCTTCCAGTCCGGAGAGCATCTTCTCAGCGCGAGCAACCATCTGGTGCGCTGAGGCAGCCTTGCTGGCCTTGGCGCCGAACTTGGCAGCCTGCAGCTGCAGGGTCGAGGCCTTCTTTTCGACGTTCGTGCGCTCCTTGCGGCGACGCTCCTCGTCAGATGCACGCTGGCGCAGGTAGTGCTTCCAGCCCATGTTGTACACGTCGATGACGGTGCGGTTCGCGTCGAGGTAGAAGACGCGGTTGACCGACTCACCGACGAGCTCGATGTCGTGGCTGATCATGATGCATCCGCCGCGGTAGTTCTTGACGTATTCGCGCAACCAGACCACTGAATCGGCGTCGAGGTGGTTGGTGGGCTCATCGAGGATCATCGTCTCTGCGGCAGAGAACAGGATGCGTGCGAGTTCGATGCGTCGACGCTGTCCACCGGAGAGCGTCTTCAGCTGCTGGTCGAGGATGTGGTCTGGGAGGCTCAGGTTGCTGGCAATCGACGCAGCTTCCGCCTCGGCTGAGTAGCCACCGAGCGCGTTGAACTGGTCGGTCAATCGGGAGTACTTGCGCATGGCGGCTGAGCTGACAGATTCATCCGAATCGCCCATAAGCAGGCTCGACTCATGCATTCCGAGCGCGATCGTGCCGAGGCCACGCGCGTCGAGGATGCGCGTGCGGGCGAGCATCTCCGGGTCGCCTGAGCGCGGGTCCTGCGGCAGGTAGCCGATCTCACCGATGCGATCGATCTTGCCCTTGGTGGGCAGGGTCTCCCCCGCAAGCGTCTTGGTCAGTGTGGTCTTACCCGCACCGTTACGCCCGACCAGACCGATTTTGTCGCCTGCGGAGACGCGGAAATTCACGCCCTCCATGAGCACGCGTGCTCCAACTCGGATTTCGAGATCTTGCACACTGAGCACAGCAATAGTCCGTTCGAAGGTGATGGTGAGGTTCGGGTCCGACTGGACCAACTCTCTAGTATATTTCCTCGCGCGGCTGCCCGAGTACGCGCACTATGCCAACAGTGCCGTCAGGGACGTTCTGACCCACTGGCGATACGCATCCGCTGACCAGCCGATGTCGCCGACTAGAGACCGATAAATCTGCGGATGTCCGATGGACCAGAGCGCTGCAGCCGCCTCGTGGTCGCTCAGGCCGCTCCGCAACCCACGCAGCGCACGGAGGCGTGAGGCGGCTTCCCCATAGTTGTGCAGCCGCCGCGCAGAACGTCGCTGCTCCAGCTCTGCCACATCGGGGTCAACGGATGCCGCCTGGCTGATGACCTGGTTGATGCGAGCCGTGCGCTGGTTGACGTCAACGAACCAGTTGGTCATGATCGTCACCACGTCGGCCGGTGTGCGCGCCTCACTGACCCTCGCGCGCATGACATCCGGAACGAGGGCAGGAGCATCTGGACCAGCTGCGAGGTGGTCGAGCACCGCGGCCAGCAGCTCCGCTTTGCCGCCGATCGAGTTGTAAATGGTCTGCACCGCAACGTTCGCTTCCCGTGCGATAGCGGTGATGGATGTCGGGATGTACCCGCGCTCGAGCATCAGCGCACTGGCTGCCCTGACCACAGCATCCCTCGTCGCCGCGCTCTGCAGATCGCGCCTTGACGGTCGAGTCGGCCGGGATTCCGCGGTTGTCATCACTTGATTAGCATACCGTTCCAGTGAATGGAGTGGTATTCTAATCACTGATGACGCGGCACCGGACTGCTGTTGATGGCTGTCCCCTGAGCGCCGTGCCAGATACTGTGTGCCACGAATCGGTCCACCGGCTGGAGGGCATCATGCACGACGATCACGCACCGCGTCTGCTCCACACCATTATTATCGGCGGCGGCCAGGCAGGCCTCGCCGTTGCCCACGCACTACAGAGGCAGCTCGTCGCCGCGCGTGTTCATGCCAGCGACACGTCCATGCTGCCGACGGCGTGGATGCGCACAGAGGCGTCGCTGCTCCCCGCAGAGCCGCTCGTGCTCGAGGCGCGGGACAGGGTCGGCGACGTGTGGCGCGATCGATGGGACTCGCTGGCGCTCTTCACACCGGCCAGGCATGATGGCCTCCCCGGACTCAGGTTCCCCGCCCCACCAGACAGCCTGCCAGGCAAAGACGCTGTTGCGGCGTATCACCAGTCCTATGCGGATCGGTGGGGCCTGAATATTCGCACGGGCACCGTCGTGAGCAAGGTGACCATGACGCCCGAAGGGTGGCAGGTGAGCATTGCAGGACCAGCAGCTGGGCCGATCGCCGGTCCAGCGGAATTTGTCACAGAGAACGTCGTCGTCGCGACCGGCTCCCATACTGTTCCACACATTCCAGCACTAGCGGGTGAGCTGGATCCCTCGATCGCCCAACTGCACACAACGGATTATCGTCGACCGTCGCAGCTCCCGGACGGTCCTGTGTTGGTCATCGGCGCTGGAACCTCAGGCTCAGAGATCGCACGCGAGCTGGCCCACACACATCCGGTCACGCTGGCCGGTCGCCCGACACCCCATGTTCCCGAAGCAGCGCTGCGGTATGCGAGTGGCGCGTACTGGCGCTTCATCAACTCCGTGCTCACCCGCAGCACGCCCATTGGCCGTCGCGCCGCGGTCGGCTTCACCCAGAAGGGTGCCCCGCTGATTGGCATTTCAACACGTGATATCGATGCCGCCGGCGTGACCAGGGTCGGCAGGATCGAGAGAGTGGATGACGGCCGGCCCGTCACAGAGGACGGCCAGCGCCTGACTCCCACCACCGTGATCTGGGCGACGGGATATCGCCCTGACTTCCGCTTCATCGACGGGCTGCCGCTTCGCCAGGACGGTTGGCCAGACCAGGATCGCGGCGTGCTGCCCGACCTGCCTGGTCTCTACTTCGTGGGGATTCCGTTCCAGTACGCGTTGACCTCTGCGCTCATGGGCGGGGTCGGTCGCGACGCAGCCTATGTCGCTGACCACATCGTGCACCGATCCGGCGCACGGCTCACGGCATAGCCAGGCGGCCGGCATAGCAGGCAGGCAACACATCAGGGACAGGTCGAGGCTGGCGGCGCTCCAGCGCTGGCGGCCGCAAAGAACTCCACGACCGTCGTCACAGCATCAAGAGCAACCGTGCCGTGCGTGGCCTTCGGAATCGTGTCGTAGATCACATGCTCCCCCGACGCACACTCTGCAGCGACGAATGCTGCAGTGGCAGCGGGAAGAACGAGAGTGTCCTTCTCCCCCTGCGCGACGAGCAAGGGAACGCCAAGCGGTTTTCCCCCTGGAGTGTTCAGAGCGAGCAGCGTTGCCCACGGTTCGATTGAGGTCGGGTTCACCGTGGTGTAATTCCCCACCAGCTTCTCGGCATCGGCGTGCAGCCAGGGGTGCTGACTGATCAGGCACAGCTGCGCCATAGCCGGAGTCGCTTTCGCGCCGGCCTCCGTGAGAATCGACGTCAGCGAGAGGCCTGGATACTCAGCCGCGTATACAGAGACGTAGGCCGAGAATGCATAGGAGCCGATCGTGACGCCTGAGGCATCGCTGAGATGATCGGCGAATAGCTGAGCAAGGTTTGCCGCCGGTGCCGCGACAGCGACGGCTGTGAGGTTCAGCTCTGGAGCGTACGACGCCGCATCCTGCCCGGCGAAGAGCGCGGCCTGGCCACCCTGCGAGTGTCCCCACAGCAGAAGATCGGCTCCGGCGTGTGCGTCTGGAATAAGCCGAGCCGCGCGTGCCACGTCAAGCACGCTGTTCCCCTCACTTGTACCGATGAGGTATGAATCGGGGCCGGCCACCCCGAGGCCCGGGTAGTCGGTGGAGACAACGACGTACCCGGCCTTCACCATGGCACGTGCCCCTTCGACCAGGAGGAACGGATCAACGCCTCGTGACGGCGCACAATGCTCGGCCGCACCGGTCGTTGGATGCGCCCAGGACACGATTGCCCGGTCCGACACCGCGCCAGACACATCAGGGGCCAGCACCGTGCCGGAGACCACGATGTCAGACCCGTGAACATCCCGCGAGTGATAGAGCACGCGCCACGCCTTGGTGCCGTCAGGCGCACTCTCAATGGGTTCAGTGCGCACGATGTCGCCCGGTTCCCCTGGGGCTACAGGCTCAGCAAGTTCATAGAACGACGCATCGGTCAGCTGTTCTGCTTCGCCCTCGACGAGACGCCTGTCCGTCGATAACGAACAGGCAGACAGTGTGGCCAGCGCAAGCACGAGCACGACCATCACGCTGGGCGTCACACGTCGACGATGCCGCACAATTCCCCATTTCGCACAAAACGGCGTGTGCGCCGTTTCCACAAGTATGAAACTTATGGAAACGGCGCGCACGCCGAATTGGTGAAACAACGGACATCCGCCCGCTCACAGAACGAGTGTTAGATGGCGAACCCGAGGGCACGCATCATGTCACGGCCGTCATCGGTGATCTTTTCAGGACCCCACGGCGGCATCCACACCCAGTTGATGCGGAATTGATCGACAACGCCATCGAGCGCCTCAGCCGTCTGCTCTTCGAGCACATCGGTGAGAGGGCAGCCAGCGGAGGTCAGGGTCATGTGGATGATGAGAGCGTCGTTCTCGTCATCCCAACCAAGGTCATAGATCAGACCGAGGTCGACGACGTTGATGCCGAGCTCTGGATCCATGACGTCTTTGAGCGCTTCTTCGATTTCGTCGTAGCGCGTGGGACTGAGCGTTGAAACCATGCGACTAGCCTACGTTCGACGCTTCGAGATAGCGATCGTATCCCTCATCTTCAAGACGGTCGGCCAGCTCAGAGCCACCCTGCTCTGCGACGCGTCCGTTAACGAACACGTGCACGAAGTCCGGCTTGATGTAACGCAGGATGCGCGTGTAGTGCGTGATGAGGAGAATACCGAGGTCGGAGTTCTCCTTGGCACGGTTGACGCCCTCAGACACGATCTTCAGCGCGTCGACGTCGAGGCCAGAGTCGGTCTCGTCGAGCACGGCGAACTTCGGCTTCAGAAGCTCGAGCTGCAGAATCTCGTGACGCTTCTTCTCTCCACCGGAGAAGCCCTCGTTCACGTTGCGCTCTGCGAAGGACTTATCCATGCGCAGCTTGGTCATTGCCTCGCGGACTTCCTTGATCCAGCTGCGGATCGCGGGAGCTTCGCCGTCGATCGCGGTCTTCGCGGTGCGCAGGAAGTTGGTGACGGACACACCGGGGATCTCGACCGGGTACTGCATGGCCAGGAACAGACCGGCGCGTGCACGCTCGTCGACGGTCATCGTCAGCACCTCTGCGCCGTCGAGCAGGATGGATCCGCTCTCGACGTGGTACTTCGGGTGACCGGCGATCGTGTACGCCAGTGTTGACTTACCTGAGCCATTGGGGCCCATGATCGCGTGGATCTCGCCCTCGTTGATGGTGAGGTTGACGCCCCGCAGGATCTGCTTGGTGCCCTGGTCGGTCTCGACACTGACGTGCAGGTCTTTGATCTCAAGAACAGACATGAAATTCACTTTCTTCGTATAAAAATTGGCGTCTGGACGCCGGATGCTGTGCAGCGGACAGGTGCAGGTCTGGTTCTCAGACGGGAATGGTGACGGCGGGGTCGATGTAGACATCGCCGTCGACCAGCGACACCTGGTACACCGGCACCGGTTCGTAGGCTGGGAGCGTGATCGGCTTACCGGTGCGCAGCGAGAACTTGGACCCGTGGGCCCAGCACTCAAGGGTGTCGTCTTCGACGAAACCCTCAGACAGCGAGATATCACCGTGTGTGCACGTGTCACCGATGGCGAAGACGTCGCCGGCTGAGTCGCGGACGACCGCAATGGGCAGCCCGTCGATCTCGACCTTGACAGCTTCGTTCGGCGTCAGGTCGTCGAGGGCACAAATCTTGACGGATGCCATGATCTACTTCACATCCGTTCCGCGGAGTTCTGCTTCGATCGCCTTCTGCAAGCGCTCTTCGAGCGCCGGCGAACCGATCTGCTGCACGATTTCGGTGAGGAATCCACGCACGACCAGGCGCCGGGCCTCGTCCTCCGAGATTCCACGGGACTGCAGGTAAAACAACTGCTCGTCATCAAAACGGCCGGTCGCACTCGCGTGGCCAGCCCCGAGGATGTCGCCGGTTTCGATCTCGAGGTTCGGGATCGAGTCTGCGCGCGTGCCCTCGGTGAGAACCAGGTTGCGGTTCTGCTCGTAGCTGTCGGTGCCAGGAGCTGAATTGCCGATGAGCACATCGCCGATCCACACGGTGCGCGCACCGTCGCCCTGCAGCGCACCCTTGTACGTCACACGGCTGCGGCTGTGGGGTGCGTCGTGGTTGACGTACACCTGCTGCTCGAGGTGCTGGCCGGCATCCGCGAAGTAGAGGCCGAGCGCCTCGATGTCGGAGCCTGCGCCGGCGAGGTGAATCGACGGGTTGACCCGAACGATGCTGCCGCCGAGGGATACGACAACGTGCTTGAGCCTGGCGTCGCGGCCGACGGAGGCGAAGTGGTTCGCGAGCTGCACGGCCGCGCCATCCCACTCCTGGAGCGTGACGACGGTGAGGTTCGCCGATTCGCCGAGGATGATCTCGACGTTCTCCGTGAGGCGGGCAGATCCGGTGTTCTGCAGGATCACAACGGCCTGGCTGAACGGCTTGGCCTCGATGATCGTGTGGGCTGCACGAGGAGCGTCGCCAAGCTGGGCACGAGTGATCGTGATCTCCTTGGCCTCTTCACCGCTGACGGTGATGGCCATGGCCTGCTCGAAGTTGGTCCAGGCGTTGGCGGATGCGCGCTCTTCAGGGGTGCCGGCAGTGCCGATCCTGACGTCGTCGCGACCGACCCACTCAACGGAGATGCCGGGGGCATCCGTTGACTGGATCTGGTACGGCGAGCCGTCGAGGTCTCCCCCAGTGAGGTCGGTGAACTTGCCGACGGGAGAGAGCTTCCACACCGCTTCGCGGCCGGTGACGGCCTCGAAATCGGTGACGTTGACGCTCTTGAAGCGATCTGACCGTGTCTGAACGGGAACGAACCCGAACCGACCGTCTGAATGCTCTTTGATACCGTGCTGTTCGTTCGTGGGCATAGCTGTTGAAGCGCTTGATGCTGGCGCAGAGGCGGCGGTCATTTAGCCGACGGATCCTTCCATGCCCATTTCGATGAGCTTATTGAGTTCGAGGGCGTACTCCATCGGGAGCTCCCTGGCGATTGGTTCGATGAAGCCACGCACGATCATGGCCATGGCCTCGTCTTCAGGCATGCCGCGGCTCATCAGGTAGAAGAGCTGCTCTTCGCTGACCCGCGAGACCGTGGCCTCGTGGCCGAGCTGCACGTCGTCAACACGGATGTCGATGGCCGGGTACGTGTCTGAACGCGACTTGGTGTCGACCAGCAGCGCGTCGCAGCGCACGGTGTTCGCTGAGTGGTGCGCAGCGGCATCCACTCGCACCTCACCGCGGTATCCGGCGCGGCCGCCGCCACGGGCGATCGACTTGGAGACGATGGATGACTGCGTGTACGGAGCCATGTGGATCATCTTGGCGCCGGCATCCTGGTGCTGGCCGGGGCCGGCGAATGCGACGGACAGGGTCTCACCCTTGGCGTGCTCACCCATCAGGTAGATCGACGGGTACTTCATGGTGACCTTTGAGCCGATGTTGCCGTCGATCCACTCCATGGTCGCGCCTTCAGCAGCCGTCGCACGCTTGGTGACCAGGTTGTAGACGTTGTTCGACCAGTTCTGGATTGTCGTGTAGCGAACGCGGGCGTTCTTCTTCACGATGATCTCGACGACGGCGGAGTGCAGGGAGTCCGACTTGTAGATCGGGGCGGTGCAGCCCTCGATGTAGTGAACGTAGCTGCCCTCGTCGGCGATGATGAGCGTGCGCTCGAACTGGCCCATGTTCTCGGTGTTGATGCGGAAGTAGGCCTGAAGCGGGATCTCGACGTGCACGCCAGGCGGCACGTAGACGAAGGATCCGCCCGACCACACGGCCGTGTTGAGGGCGGCGAACTTGTTGTCGCCGGAGGGGATGACCGTGCCGAAGTACTCTTCGAAGAACTCCGGGTGCTCCTTGAGCGCCGTGTCGGTGTCCATGAAGATGACGCCCTGGGCTTCGAGTTCTTCGTTGATCTGGTGGTAGACAACCTCTGACTCGTACTGGGCTGCGACACCGGAGACGAGGCGCTGGCGCTCTGCCTCTGGGATGCCGAGTTTCTCGTACGTGTTCTTGATGTCGTCAGGAAGGTCGTCCCAGGTCTGGGCCTGCTTCTCCGTCGAGCGGACGAAATACTTGATGTTGTCGAAGTCAATCTCAGAGAGGTCTGCGCCCCACGTCGGCATTGGCTTGCGCTCAAAAAGCTGCAGGGCCTTCTGGCGGCGGTTCAGCATCCATTCTGGCTCGCTCTTCAGCGCCGAAATGTCGGCAACAACCTCCGGCGAAATTCCGCGCCGCGCAGATGCGCCAGCGGCGTCAGGGTCTGACCAACCGAATTCGTAGGTACCCAGCCCCTCAAGTTCGGGGCGGTCAAGCAGGACATCCGACATACTTACCTCTTCTCCTATCCACAACAACCCGGATATCAGTCCGGTCATTCCCGGACAGCACTCCAGAAGGAGACCCTGCGCGGGAACGGATTGTGTGGACGGCTACATTGCGTACCTAAGATGTTCATGGACTATTCGCGCGTGTTGCCCGCCGGGCACATCACTTGCACGATCCATGAAACACCTAATTCTACAGGTTGAATGTGGGTTTAGTAGTGGTCACACGGCGATTTCACAAGTCTTGACGAACAAGGAGTAAAACAGTTGAAGCGGATCTGGGCACTGGTACCCGATCGGGTTGATGTACGACTGCGTGTGATCGCGTGGGTGTACCTCGCCGCTCAGATCCTCTTGATCGGCACTGGCGGACTTGTACGACTGACCAGTTCTGGGCTCGGCTGCCCCACCTGGCCGAAGTGCACGGACGAATCGATCGTGAACACCCCTGAAATGGGCATCCACGGCATCATCGAGTTCGGAAACCGCCTGCTCGGCGTTGCACTCGGCCTGCTTGCGATTCTTGCGTTCATTGCCATCCTGCGCGTGCGGAAGTCTCGCCCCGACCTGTTCTGGCTCACCCTGCTCGCCGGCCTCGGCATCCCTGCACAGGCCGTCATCGGCGGCATCAGCGTACTGACGCAACTGAACCCGTACGTCGTCGGGCTGCACTTCGTCGTCTCTGCTGTGCTCGTCGGCCTCTGCACCACGTTCCTGCAGCGCACGTACACGACGCCCGGCCCACGTGCTGCCGCGGTCCCCCGCTGGTACCTGATCGTCACTCACATCACGAGCTTCGTGGTGGCCATCACCGTGCTCGTCGGCATCATGACGACCGGCTCAGGCCCGCACGCCGGTGATGCGGACGCTCCTCGCAACGGCCTGAACTCCGAGCTGATGCAGCACTTCCACGCCTGGCCCGCATACGCGACCTTCGTGCTCACCATCGTGCTCGTCGTCGCCGCGATCCGCTTGCAGCTCCCCACCAGGCTGTGGGCGATCCTGCTGCTGGCCATCGAGCTGGTCCAGATTGCCGTCGGACTCCTGCAGGCAAACCTTGGCCTCCCCGCCATGCTCGTCGGCACCCACATGGTACTGGCCAGCGCGCTCGTCGCTGCGATGGTGGCCGTGATCCTGAACCTGAAGCAGCCTGTCGCTTCCGTGCCGGACGCCACCTCAGAGCGCTTGGAGTCGGCCGCCCGCTAGCTGTGGCTGCCTGACAGGCTGTATGCGAGTTCCAGGGCGCCGTTCGACAGCGCCCTGGTCCGCTGCAGCGTGAGCGGACTCGTTGGGCCTGAGAGCGGCAGCAGGCGCTTTCCGGCGCCAAGCAGGATCGGAACGATGCTGAGCAGCAGCTCGTCGAGCAGGCCGGCATCCGCGAACTGCGCAGCGACGTTGCCGCCGCCCATCACCCAGACGTTCTTGCCGGCCGCCGCCTCGAGCGAGGCAGAGTGCACGGCCGTCACATCACCGTGGTGAAAGCGGATGTCGGCGCCGGGTACCGCAGGCAGCGTGCGTGACGTGAGCACCCACACTGGCAGCACGCCATATGCCCACGACTCGTCGGCACCAAGGAGGTATTCGTAGGTCGTGGCGCCCATAACGATCGCGCCGACCCAGCGCATGAAGTCGTCATAGCCGGCCTGAAAAGGCTCGAAGCCGAACTGCAGCAGCCACTCGATGCGGTCATTCTCGTCGGCGATGAAACCGTCAATCGTCGACGCGACGAAGTACTGAGTGATTCCCATGCCCGGACTCTAGCCCGGACTCACGGTGCTTTCTAGAAAGGCAGCAGTGGGTCGATGGCCACCGCGAGGAACACCAGCGTGAGGTAGGTGATCGAGCCGTGGAACACACGCATCGGTGAAACGTGCTCGTGACGAATGGCCAGGTTGTACAGGCGGTGCGTCTCGTAGATGAACCAGCCACCGCTCGCGAGAGCGACGACGGTGTAGACCACGCCCATCTGCGCGATCGGAGTCAGCAGCAACGAGCACGCGACAGTCGCCCATGCGTACAGGATGACCTGCAGTCCGACCTGGGTGCGCCCGCGGACGACGGCCAACATCGGCACGCCGGCTGCCTGGTAGTCGTCGCGGTACTTCATGGACAGCGGCCAGTAGTGCGGCGGGGTCCAGAGGAAGATGATCGCGAAGAGGATGAACGGCGGCCACGACAGATCGCCGGTCACGGCAGCCCAGCCGATGAGTACCGGCATGCAGCCGGCCACTCCGCCCCAGATGATGTTCTGCGCGGTGCGGCGCTTGAGGATAATCGTGTAGAAGACCACGTACAGCAGGATGGCGCCGAGTGACAGCGCTGCGGCCTGCCAATTTGTGAAGACAAGCAGCCACACGATGGATGCGATTCCGAGCACCCACGCGAAGACGAGTGCCTGGCGGTCGGTCAGCTCTCCCGTCACCAACGGACGATCTTTGGTCCGCTTCATGATGCGGTCGATATCGCGGTCGATGTAGCAGTTGAAGGCACCTGCAGACCCGGCACTCAGCGAACCACCGATGAGAGTGGCAAGCATGAGCCACAGGTTCGGGATGCCCCGCTCCGCCAGAATCATGGTGGGTGCGGTGACAACGAGTAGCAGTTCGACAACACGCGGCTTCGTCAGGGACAGATAGGCCTTGAAAGTCTGCCGGACGCTTGTCGATCCGCTTGTGGTCCGGGTCTCTACAGCGACGTCCATTGCTCCTCTTACGTATTGCATTTTCACTAATCCTAAGTCATCTCGGCACCTTGTGTGTGCGCTCCGAATTGCTCAAAGTGTCGCTGAGAGACGGCCGATTCTGACACGAACTTCTCAGGGTTCCCTATACTGAATGTGCTCGCCAATCAACGCGACTGGATCAATGCGCCCTTGTGAGCGCTCGGTTCAGCGCCGCTGAGATGCCGAAGATGTCTACCGGCGCGCTACACCTCTATTCGGAGCGCGGGTCATTGACCACCTGCCCTCTTTGTACTCAGAAGGGTCGATTTCAAGTGGCAGCATTGCAGTGGGATTCCATTGACAGCAAGGCAGTAGACACGGCGCGCATCCTTGCGGCAGACGCCGTGGAGAAGGTTGGAAATGGGCACCCTGGCACAGCCATGAGCCTCGCACCCGCCGCCTATCTGTTGTTCCAGAAGGTCATGCGGCGCGACCCGGCCGACAACGAGTGGATCGGTCGCGACCGCTTCATCCTCTCCGTCGGTCACAGCTCGCTGACCCAGTACGTACAGCTTTACTTCGGTGGCTACGGCCTCGAGCTCGACGACCTGAAGGCGCTCCGCACGTGGGGCTCCAAGACTCCGGGACACCCGGAGTACGGACACACCGATGGTGTCGAGATCACGACGGGCCCGCTGGGCCAGGGCCTGGCATCCGCTGTCGGCTTCGCATACGCCGCACGCTTCGAGCGTGGACTGTTCGACCCCGAAGCACCGGCGGGCACCAGCCCGTTCGATCACTTCACCTACGTCATCGCCGGTGATGGCGACCTGCAGGAAGGTGTCACCAGCGAGGCATCATCGCTCGCCGGCCACCAGAAGCTCGGCAACCTGATCGCGATCTACGACAGCAACCAGATCTCCATTGAAGACGACACCAACATCGCCTTCACCGAAGACGTCAAGGCTCGTTACGAGGCGTACCACTGGGACGTCCAGGTCGTTGACTGGAAGAAGACCGGCGAATACGTCGAAGACATCCAGGCACTGAACGACGCCATCGAGGCAGCCAAGGCCGTCACGGACAAGCCGTCGCTCATCATCCTCAAGACCATCATCGGATGGCCGAGCCCGAAGAAGCAGAACTCTGGCAAGATCCACGGTTCAGCCCTCGGTGCAGAGGAACTCGCCGCAGTGAAGACGGTTCTGGGCTTCGACCCAGAGCAGAGCTTCGAGGTCGCTGACGAGGTCATCGCCCACACCCGCAAGGCCCTCGTCCGTGGCGCAGAGCAGCACGCAGAGTGGAATGTCTCCTTCGAGGCATGGGCAACGGCCAACCCCGACAAGAAGGTCCTGCTTGACCGCATCCTCACTGGCGACCTGCCGGATGGCGTCGAAGAGGCACTGCCCGTCTTCGAAGGTGGCAAGGAAGTCTCGACTCGCGCGGCATCCGGCAAGGTACTGAACGCACTCGGCCCGGTCATCCCCGAGCTGTGGGGCGGCTCAGCTGACCTCGCAGAGTCGAACAACACCACCATCGAGGGCGCAGCATCCTTCGTGCCTGCGGAGCACTCCACCGGCGCATGGACGGGCAACGAGTACGGCCGCGTGCTGCACTTCGGAATCCGCGAGCACGCCATGGCCGCGATCCTGAACGGCATCGTCCTGCACGGAAACACCCGCCCGTTCGGCGGAACCTTCCTGATCTTCAGCGACTACATGCGTCCGGCCGTTCGTCTTGCCGCCCTCATGAAGGCGCCGTCGATCTTCGTCTGGACCCACGACTCCGTCGCACTCGGCGAAGATGGCCCGACACACCAGCCGATCGAGCAGCTCGCAACGCTCCGCGCGATCCCGGGTCTTGACGTTGTTCGCCCCGGCGACGCGAACGAGACCGCCTGGGCATGGAAGACCATGCTTGAGCGTCGCAACGGACCAGCCGGCATCGCGCTGACCCGCCAGAACATCCCCGTGTACGAGCGTGGAGAAGGCGCAGCATCCGGTGACGTCTTCGCCTCGGCCAGCAACGTCGCCCACGGCGCATACGTTCTGGCAGAGGCCGCAAACGGCACGCCGGACGTCATCCTGATCGCCACCGGTTCAGAGGTTCAGCTTGCCGTTGAGGCTCGCGAAGCTCTCAAGGCAGACGGCATCAACGCTCGCGTCGTGTCCGCCCCAAGCCTGGAGTGGTTCGAAGAGCAGAGCGCCGAGTACCGCGAGTCGGTTCTGCCGGCCGCCATCACCGCGCGGGTATCGGTTGAGGCCGGAATCGCGTTGACATGGAAGAGCTATGTAGGCGACAAGGGACGCAGCGTCTCGATCGAGCACTTCGGTGCATCGGCCGACTACAAGACCCTGTTCCGCGAATTCGGCATCACCACAGAAGCTGTGGTCGCCGCCGCCAAGGAATCGCTCGCAGCGCACTAATTGCCAACTGGTTTAGCGGGGGCTGGATCCCAGCCCCCGCAGGATTTTCTAGGAGAAACAAAGAACATGACTGAAACATCCCCCCTCGCCCAGCTCTCCGCAGCCGGCGTCAGCATCTGGCTCGATGACCTGTCCCGCCAGCGCATTGCCTCCGGTGGCCTGCAGAAGCTCATCGACGAGAAGAACGTCGTCGGTGTCACCACGAACCCGACAATCTTCGCCAGCGCACTCGCCAAGGGTGAGGCGTACGCAGAGCAGGTTGCAGCCCTCGCCGCAGCAGGCACCAGCGTTCACGACGCTGTCTTTGAGATCACGACCGATGACGTTGCTGCAGCCAGCGACATCTTCCGCCCGGTCTACGACCGCACGAACGGTCTCGACGGCCGCGTGTCGATCGAGGTCGAGCCCGGCCTTGCACACGATGCAGCCGGCACCGTTGCACAGGCAGAACAGCTCTGGGCCAAGGTCAACCGCCCGAACGCCATGATCAAGATCCCGGCAACCCTTGAGGGCCTCGTCGCCATCACAGAGACGATCGCACAGGGCATCAGCGTCAACGTCACCCTGATCTTCAGCCTCGAGCGTCACCGCCAGGTCATCAACGCGTACCTGGCCGGGCTGGAGAAGGCCAAGGCTGCCGGCATCGACATCAGGGCGATCCACTCGGTTGCTTCCTTCTTCGTGTCGCGCGTCGACACCGAGATCAACAACCGCCTGGACGCCATCGGCACCGAGGAAGCCATCGCGCTGAAGAGCAAGGCCGGCATCGCAAACGCGCAGCTCGCCTACCAGGTCTACGAGCAGGAGTTCGCAAGCGAGCGTGCCCTCGGCCTCATCGCCGCCGGCGCCAACAAGCAGCGCCCCCTCTGGGCTTCCACCGGTGTCAAGGACCCGACGCTGCCCGACACGCTCTACATCACCGAGCTCGTCGCACCCGGCGTCGTCAACACCATGCCGGAGAAGACCATGGAGGCGACGTTCGACCACGGCGTCATCCCCGCTGACTCTGTCACCGGCGCATACGCCGAAGCCAACGCTGTGCTCGACTCACTCGCCGGCCTTGGCGTCTCGTACGACGAGATCACGCTGCTTCTTGAAGAAGAAGGCGTCGCCAAGTTCATCGTGTCGTGGGGCGAACTGCTCGAGACCGTCACCGCTGCCCTTGACGGTGCCAAGTGAGCTTCCGCATCGCGGTAACCGGCAAAGCGGCAGACGCCGTTCGCGCCACTGTGCCCACGCTGGTTGACGACCTCGTCGCCTCCGGCATCACAGCGCTCGACCCCGCCCTGTGGGGACCTGACGCCGAAGCTGAGGCGTCGAAGCGCCTCGGCTGGACAGAATCCGTCGCGGTTTCGCGTCCCCTCGTCGCTGAGATCGTCGCGCTGCGTGAATCACTTCACGCAGGCGGCGTGACCCACATTGCCCTCGCGGGCATGGGCGGGTCATCACTCGCCCCTGAGGTCATCACGGCTACGGCCGGCGTCGAGCTCACCGTTCTGGACGCCACGGCGCCCGGCCAGGTGCTCGCCGCGCTGAAGGACCGCCTCGAAGCGACCGCCCTCGTCGTGTCGTCGAAGTCAGGCTCGACTGTCGAGACCGACAGCCAGCGCCGCGTCTTCGAGCGCGCATACCGCGAGGCCGGCATCAACCCCGCAGAGCGCATCATCGTCGTCACCGACCCTGGTTCTCCGCTCGAGGCATCCGCTACGGAAGCCGGCTACCGTGTCTTCAACGCTGACCCGACCGTTGGCGGCCGTTACTCTGCCCTCACGGCCTTCGGACTTGTCCCGTCCGGACTCGCCGGTGTAGACATCGCCGAGCTCCTCGACGAGGCGGAGTCCATCTCCCTCTCGTTGGCCATCGACTCCCCCGAGAATCCCGGCCTCGTGCTGGGTGCCGCAATCGCCGCGACGGCTCCTCGTCGCGACAAGCTCGCACTGGTGTCAGACGGTACACACATCGTCGGCTTCCCCGACTGGGCAGAACAGCTGATCGCTGAGTCAACCGGGAAGCTTGGCACGGGCATCCTGCCCGTCGTGCTGGAGAAGAATGCCCCAGAGCTGACGGAGAACCTCTCCGACGTGCAGTTGGTGCGCATCGTTGACGACGCTGGGGAGAACATCTTCCCCCGCCACGACGACACCGACGAGATCCGCGTCAGCGGAACCCTCGGTGCGCAGTTCCTGGTCTGGGAATACGCCACCGTCGTTGCGGGTCGCCTGCTTGGCATCAACCCGTTCGACCAGCCCGATGTCGAGTCGGCAAAGATTGCGACCAGGGGCCTGCTTGACGCTCGCCCTGAGCCGCAGCCGGCGTCATTCGTCTCTGACGGCATCGAAGTTCGCGGTACGCCTCATGTGATCGGTGCTGCAAGCGATCTCGCTTCTGCCATTGACGCATTGCTGGAAGAACTCGGGCCTGACGGCTACGTGTCGGTGCAGGCGTATGTCGACCGTCTGGCACTGCCAGAACTGGCCGAGATCCGTCCGCTGCTCGCCACGCTCGCCAAGCGGCCTGTCACCTTCGGGTGGGGTCCGCGATTCCTGCACTCCACCGGCCAGTTCCACAAGGGCGGCCCCGCTAACGGAGTCTTCCTGCAGATTCTGGCCACCCCGACGGAAGACCTCGATATCCCGGGTCGCCCGTTCACCTTCGGTGAGCTCATCGAAGCCCAGGCAAGCGGAGACGCCAGCGTTCTCGCCGGCCAGGGACGCCCTGTGCTCACCCTGACGCTGACCAATCCCGCAGCCAACGTCATTACCCTGTTCGACGCGCTGCGCTAGATCACCGTCTTAGTAACAAACTCAAAGGAGTTGCATGTCCCCGGTGGAAATTACCCCGGAGTTCAACCCGCTGCGTGCGCCGAATGACTACCGCCTGAATCGCATCGCTGGTCCGTCCAGCCTTGTTATTTTCGGTGTCACCGGCGACCTGTCGCGTAAAAAACTCATGCCGGCCGTTTACGACCTCGCCAACCGGGGGCTCCTGCCCCCGGGCTTCGCCCTCGTTGGTTTCGCCCGTCGAGACTGGGACGACCAGGACTTCATGAAGGTCGTCTATGACGCCGTCAAGGAGAACTCACGAACCGAGTTCGTGGAAGAGGTCTGGGCTCAGCTGGCCGAAGGCATCCGTTTCGTTTCGGGTACCTTCGACGATGACGACGCGTTCACGCGTCTCAAGGAGACCATCGACGAGCTCGACGAGGTGCGCGGAACCATGGGCAACCATGCGTTCTACCTGTCGATCCCGCCGAAGGCCTTCCCCGTCGTCACCGAACAGCTGCGCCGTTCGGGCCTTGCAGAGCAGGTCGAAGGCCAGTGGCGACGTGTCGTCATTGAGAAGCCGTTCGGAAGCGACCTGAAGACGGCGCGGGAACTGAACGCGGTTGTTGAGTCGGTCTTCCCGGCTGACTCCGTCTTCAGGATCGACCACTATCTCGGTAAAGAGACAGTGCAGAACATCCTGGCGCTGCGGTTCGCCAACCAGTTGTACGAACCGATCTGGAACGCGAACTACGTCGACCACGTGCAGATCACGATGGCAGAAGACATCGGCGTCGGCGGTCGTGCCGGATACTACGACGGTATCGGTGCGGCTCGCGACGTCATCCAGAACCACCTGCTCCAGCTGCTGGCGCTGACGGCGATGGAGGAACCCATTTCCTTCGACGCTGCAGACCTGCGGACGGAAAAGGAGAAGGTGCTCGCCTCAGTGCGGCTGCCGGAAGACCTGGCAACCGGAACCGCTCGCGGCCAGTACGCCGGCGGATGGCAGGGCGGTGAAGAGGTGCTCGGCTTCCTGCAGGAAGACGGCATGAACCCTGAATCCGTCACGGAGACGTACGCCGCATTGCGGTTGACGGTTGACACGCGCCGCTGGTCTGGGGTTCCGTTCTACCTGCGTGCGGGCAAGCGCCTCGGCCGCCGCGTCACTGAGATCGCCGTTGTGTTCAAGCGCGCTCCGCAGTACCTGTTCGAAGCCAGCCAGACGGCTGAACTCGGCCAGAACGCACTCGTCATTCGCGTGCAGCCGGATGAAGGAGTCACGATCCGTTTCGGGTCAAAGGTTCCGGGCGCCGGCATGCAGGTGCGCGACGTCACCATGGACTTCGGTTATGGTCACGCGTTCACAGAGGCAAGCCCAGAGGCATACGAGCGACTCATCCTCGACGTTCTGCTCGGCGACCCTCCCCTGTTCCCCCGTCACGAAGAGGTGGAACTCTCCTGGAAGATCCTCGACCCGATCGAGGAGTTCTGGGCGACACAGGGACAGCCTGAGCAGTACCGTCCAGGCACCTGGGGTCCGTCATCTGCCAACGATCTACTGGCCCGCGACGGCCGCGTCTGGAGGCGACCATGATCGTCGATCTGCCCAACACAACGACTGCCAAGATCTCCAAGGCACTCGTCAGCCTGCGTGAGGAAGGCGGGGCTGTAGCCCTCGGCCGCGTTCTCACGCTGGTCATCGCCTGTTCTCTTGGGCGCGAGGAAGAAGCGATCGAGGCGGCGAACGATGCCTCACGCGAGCACCCGATGCGCGTCATCGTGATCTCGACGGCTGCAGAGGAAGACGCGCACGACCCCACAGTCGTGCCCCGTGTCGACGCTGAGATTCGTGTCGGTGGAGACGCCGGCGCGAGCGAGGTCATTGTTCTTCGCGCGTACGGTGCGGCCGCGAGTGACCCGGAAAGCATGGTCACTGGACTGCTGCTCTCTGACGCTCCCGTTGTCGCCTGGTGGCCCGATGAGGCTCCCGCGGTACCCGCAGACTCCCCCATCGGACGCATCGCATACCGACGGATCACGGATGCCTCTGCGCAGCGCGACCCGCAGGCTGCGATTCACAACTTGCGCACCTCGTACCGTCCGGGCGACACGGACTTCGCCTGGACCAGGCTGACCCTGTGGCGCACGCAGCTCGCTGCGGTGCTCGACCAGCCGCCGTACGAGCCCGTCACCGCCATTTCGGTGTCGGGTGCCGCAGACTCGCCATCGACCACGCTGCTCGCAGCCTGGCTGCAGATGGCGCTGCAGGTTCCGGTGGAGTACGAGCTCACTCGTGGACCGCACGCGCAGGGCATCCATGGCGTGCACCTCACCAGGGCATCCGGTGTTATTTCGTTGCAGCGGGAAGTCCCAGGACTGGCCACGCTGAGCCAGCCAGGCCAGCCGACCCAGGACTTGACGCTCAACCGTCGAAACCTGCGCGACTGCCTGTCGGACGAATTGCGCCGCCTCGACCCCGACGAGCTGTACGGTGAGGTCATCACCCGCGGTTTGCCCATGTTGGACACCGCCATCGCAGAGCAGGCCGGAGCCTAACGTGACCAACGAACGACGAGTGCTCATTCACCCGGACAAGCAGGCTCTCGCCGGCTCAGTCGCAGCGCGCTTCATTACGAAGACCGTTGACATCCTCGATGAGCACGGCAGCGCCAACGTTGTACTCACCGGAGGGTCTGTTGGCATCGCGGTGCTGGCAGAGATCAACTCATCTTCTGCCAGGGACACCGTCGACTGGTCGAAGGTGAGCTTCTGGTGGGGCGATGAGCGCTGGGTGCCTAAGGCACACGCCGATCGCAACGAGTTGCAGGCACGGGAAGCACTTCTCGACCACATCGAGGTTCCCGCCGAGAACATTCATCCGTTCCCGGCGTCAGATGAGGGACTCAGTCTCGACGAGGCAGCGGAGAGCTACGCACGTGAGCTCGCCGCTGCCGCGCCGTACGAAGACCCGCTCCCCCGTTTCGACATCACGTTCCTCGGTGTCGGACCTGACGGCCACATTGCGTCACTGTTTCCGCACCAGAGTGGCATCAGGGAATCGGAATCCGCGGTCATCGCGGTGCACAACTCCCCGAAGCCGCCGGCGGAACGGTTGTCACTGACCAGGCCAGTGCTGAACAGCTCTGAGCGGATCTGGCTGGTTCTGGCCGGTCCAGACAAGGCTTCGGCACTCGGCCTGGCGCTGGCCGGCGCCAGCAGGGACGAAGTTCCTGTCGCCGGCATCAAGGGCCGTCGTCGCACCGTGTTCTTCGTTGACAAGGAAGCAGCAGCCGAAGTCCCGGAGAACCTCATCACTCCGAGCTACTGACGCTTCACCCTGTTCACTACGAAAGGCCCAGCTGGATATCCAGCTGGGCCTTTCGTAGTGGTGATGCTTAGTTCGTGGGGGTCAACTTGCCACGTCGAATGCGAAGCTGCTCAAGGGCATCCGCGAGAAGCGAGTCAGCCTCTTCCTCTGTACGACGTTCCTTGACGTAAGCCAGGTGCGTCTTGTACGGCTCGAGCTTGGCCACCGACGGCGGGTTCTCCTTGTCGCGACCTGCGGGCAGTCCAGAAGAGGGGCTGTCGATCGTCTCGGGGATTTCCTCGTCAGGCAGGTTCGCCGCGAAGTAACGGACTGTCTCGTTGCCGAGAGCATCCCAGTACGACACCTTGATCCGGTCTGCGTGGAAACCACGGTCCTGCTCGCCCATGGGGCCTGCTCCGACGCGAGAGCCTCGAATTGCGCTGCCACCAGATGCCATTGTGTTCCTCCGTAGTAAAAAACGGTCAGTTCGGGTAACCGACCAGACGTGCTAAAGCCGAATCAGATGCCGGTGTCGAACTTGGTGATGAGTCCGAGCACAATGATGCTCGCGATCCAGACCAATCCGAGGATGACGGTGATGCGGTTGAGGTTGCGTTCGGCGACGCCTGACGCGCCGAGGTTCGAGGTGACCCCGCCACCGAACATGTCAGACAGCCCGCCTCCGCGACCCTTGTGCAACAGAATGAGCATGGTGAGCAGGAGACTCGTGATTCCGAGCACAACCTGCAACACAACCTGGAGAATCTCCACGCGAAACCTTTCACAATGGGGCGGGCAAACCTGCGCCACCAAGACCATTGGCAATTATAGCGTGACGCAGACGCCCGAAAAGGGCATCTGCGTCACGCGGGGCGATAGGGGTTAGAGGCCGACGTGCTTCTGGTACCTGATGATGCTGGAGAATTCCGCGATATCGAGGCTTGCTCCACCGACAAGGGCGCCATCCACATTGGGCTCGCGCATGAAGCCGGCGATGTTGCTGCCCTTCACCGAACCGCCGTACAGGATACGGGTCTTGCCCGCGACATCCTGGCCCAGGGTTTCGCTGAGTACAGCACGAAGCGCAGCAGCGACCTGCTCTGCCTGTTCCGGCGTTGCAGCCTGGCCTGAGCCGATAGCCCAGACTGGCTCGTACGCGACGACGATGTCGGCAGCGTTCGAGACACCGGCAAGCGCGGCACGAAGCTGCGCGACCGGAACGGCGCTCGGGCCGTGCTTCTCAAGGTCGTCGGCTGTTTCGCCGACGCAAATGATCGGCGACAGGTTGTGCTTGATCGCGGCAGCAACCTTAGCGGCAACCTGTTCGTCGGTCTCACCGTGGAGCGTGCGACGTTCAGAGTGGCCGATGATCACGTAGCGGCACTCGAGTGCAGACAGGAACGCACCTGAGATCTCGCCGGTGTATGCACCTGAATCGTGCGCTGATACATCCTGAGCACCGAAGACAAGCGGCAGCTTGTCGGCAGAGATGAGGGTCTGCACTGAGCGAAGATCGGTGAACGGCGGGAAGACAGCGGCCTCAACGGCTGCGAAGTCGTGACCCGCGTCCTTCAGGCTCCATGCAAGCTTCTGCACGAAGGCGATGGCCTGGAGGTGATCCAGGTTCATCTTCCAGTTGCCCGCAATCAGCGGGGTACGCCTGGGGTTGATTGTTTCTACCATCCGAGGACCTCCAGTCCTGGCAGGCGCTTGCCCTCGAGGAACTCGAGGCTGGCGCCGCCACCGGTTGAAATGTGACCGAACTGGTCATCGGTGAATCCGAGAATACGGACGGCTGCGGCTGAGTCGCCACCGCCGACCACGCTGAGGCCATCGACATCGGTGAGTGCGGCCGCGACGGCACGGGTGCCATCGGCGAATGGCGCGAGTTCGAAAACGCCCATGGGGCCGTTCCAGAACACCGTCTTCGATGAACGAATGATCTCAGCAAAAGCTGCAGAGGTGGCAGGGCCGATGTCGAGGCCGAGCCCTGACGCACCAAATGGGGTCTCTTCGATCGCGTCAGCAGCGGTGACGACGATGTCGGCATCCGCTCCGAACTTGGATGCCACGACGACATCCGTCGGCAACACGATCTTCACACCCAGGCGATCTGCTTCTGCAAGGTAACCGCGCACGGTGTCGAGCTGGTCCTCTTCGAGGAGGCTGGAACCGACCTTGTGGCCCTGGGCCGCGAGGAAGGTGAACAGCATGCCGCCACCGATGAGCAGCGAGTTGACCTTGGGCAGCAGGTGCCCAATGACGCCGAGCTTGTCAGATACCTTCGACCCGCCGAGCACGACGGTGTACGGCGCTTCTGGGTGCTCTGTGAGACGGTCGAGCACGGCGAGCTCTGCCGCGATCAGCAGGCCGGCAGCGCTCGGAAGAATGGTGGCCAGCTCGTAGACGCTGGCCTGCTTGCGGTGCACGACACCGAAGCCGTCGGACACGAGGGCGTCGCCCAGCTCGGCGAGCTCGGCCGCGAAGGCCTGGCGCTCAGCCTCAACCTTGCTGGTCTCCCCTGCGTTGAACCGCAGGTTCTCCAGAACGACCAGCTGGCCGGCCTCAAGCGCCGCAACAGCTGCTGCAGCGGACTCGCCAACCGTGTCCGTTGCAAATGCAACGGGCTGGTCGAGGAGTTCGCCCAACCGTGCAGCGACGGGAGCGAGGCTGTACTTCGGGTTCGGCTCGCCATCAGGGCGGCCAAGGTGGGAGATGACTACCACCTTGGCGCCTTGGGCAAGCAGTGCCTTCAGAGTGGGCAGAGACGCTCGCACGCGACCATCGTCGGTGATCTGGCCGTCACTCAACGGGACATTCAGATCACACCTGACGATAACTCGTGTGTCTCGGAGCGAACCCAACGATTCAATAGTGCGAAGCGTCACTGCTACCTCCGGGGTCTAGAGCTTCTCGGCGACGAACACGGTGAGGTCAACCAGGCGGTTGGAGTATCCCCACTCGTTGTCGTACCAGGAGGCAACCTTGACCTGGTCGCCGATGACCTTGGTGAGGCCAGCGTCGAAGATCGACGAGTGCGGGTCGCCAACGATGTCGCTGGAGACGATCGGGTCTTCGGTGTAGCTCAGGATGCCCTTGAGGGGGCCCTCAGCTGCTGCCTTGTACGCTGCGTTGACCTCTTCGACGGTGACCGGACGTGAAGCCGTGACGGTGAGGTCGGTGATCGAACCGGTCGGGACCGGAACGCGCAGTGCGTAGCCGTCGAGCTTGCCGACGAGCTCGGGGATGACGAGCCCGAGTGCCTTGGCAGCACCGGTGGACGTCGGGATGATGTTGGCAGCGGCTGCACGGGCACGACGGAGGTCGTTGTGCGGGCCATCCTGCAGGTTCTGGTCAGCGGTGTACGCGTGAACCGTCGTCATCAGGCCGCGCTCGATACCGAAGTTGTCGAGGAAGACCTTGGCGAGGGGTGCCAGGCAGTTCGTGGTGCACGATGCGTTGGAGATGACATCGTGGATCGCTGCGTCGTAGGTGTCTTCGTTCACACCGAGAACCAGGGTTGCGACGTTGTCGCCGGTTGCCGGAGCGGAAACGAGAACCTTCTTGGCTCCTGCGGCGATGTGCTTGCGGGCAAGCTCAGCCTTGGTGAAGAAACCGGTCGACTCGATGACGATGTCGACACCCAGTTCGCCCCACGGGAGGTTGGCTGGGTCGCGGTCTGCGAGGACCTTGATTCGCTTGCCGTCAACAACGATGCTGTCGCCGTCAAGCTCGACGGTTGCGTCGAGGCGTCCGGTGATGGTGTCGTACTTCAGGAGGTGGGCAAGGGTCTTCGGGTCTGTCAGGTCGTTGACCGCGACGATCTCGATGTCGGCGCCCTTGGCAAGCGCTGCCCTGAAGTAGTTACGGCCAATACGGCCGAATCCGTTGATACCGATCTTTACGGTCACGAGTGACTCCTGTTGCTAAATGGCGCCGGCGGCGCGGTTACATGGGTATACGAAGAACGGACGGCGGTGTCCAGCGGACGGTTCCCACTGGACACCATCACGCTATGACAGTAGCAGCAGCCCGTTGGTCTTCTCTCGTGCCACGGAGAAGCGATCCTGGACGTTCGCCCAATTGACGATGTTCCAGAATGCCTTCACATAGTCGGCACGAACGTTGCGGTAGTCGAGGTAGTACGCGTGCTCCCACACGTCCAGCATCAGCACGGGCACGAGGCCTGCAGCGAAGTTCGACTGCTGGTCGAAGAACTGCTGGATGACGAGACGCTGCCCGATGGAATCCCAGGCGAGAACCGCCCAGCCAGAACCCTGCACACCGAGGGCCGCAGCGGTGAAGTGTGCCGTGAACTTGTCGAACGACCCGAAGTTGTCGTCGATCGCGCTGGCGAGCTCGCCGGTGGGCTTGTCGCCACCGTCTGCGGACATGTTGGTCCAGAAAATCGAGTGGTTGACGTGTCCGCCGAGGTTGAACGCGAGGTCCTTCTCCAGCTTGTTCACGTTGGCCAGGTTGCCAGAGTCACGAGCCTCAGCCAGCTGTGCGAGAGCGGTGTTCGCACCGGTCACGTATGCCTGGTGGTGCTTGCTGTGGTGGAGCTCCATGATTGCTCCACTGATGCTCGGCTCCAGGGCCGAGTAGTCATAGGGCAATTCCGGCAGCGTGTAATCAACCATTGCGTATCTCCTCTGTTGAGTGCTGGCCTGCTACGCCTGTGCGCACATTCGCCAGCGGTTTGAGCGGCTTTTCGAGTCTACTCAGGTATATGAAGGTGGGATGAATACGGGTCAAACGTCGTCGAGATCGGCGGGGAGGTTCGCATCCGTACCCGGAATGCCCTGGTCGGCAGCTTTCTTATCCGCCATGGCGAGCAGTCGCCTGATGCGGCCGGCAACGGCATCCTTCGTCATGGGCGGGTCAGCGTGGTGTCCGAGTTCATCGAGGCTGGAGTCGCGGAAACGCAGGCGCAGGTCTCCGGCGTAGCGGAGGTGCTCCGGAATATCGTCGGCCAGGATCTCCATGGCGCGTTCGACCCTCGCGCACGCCGCAACGGCGGCCTGGGCAGAGCGACGCAGGTTGGCATCGTCGAAGTTCACCAGGCGGTTGGCCGTTGCCCTGACCTCGCGGCGCTGGCGCAGCTCCTCCCAGTTGAGCACGGTCTCTGCCGCGCCCATCCGGACGAGCATGGCGCTGATGGCTTCGCCGTCGCGGATGACGACGCGGTGCACGCCCCGCACTTCCCTGGCCTTTGCGGCGATGCCGAGGCGGCCTGCGGCTCCGACGAGGGCCATCGCTGCCTCATTGCCTGGGCACATGATCTCGAGGGCTGCGGAGCGACCAGGGTCGGTCAGCGTGCCCTGGGCGAGGAACGCGCCGCGCCAGACAGCTGCGACTTCTTCCTTCGTTCCGGTGGTCAGTCGATTGGGCAGGCCCCTGATCGGACGACGACGAGCGTCGAGCAGACCGGTCTGCCTGGCCAGTGTCTCCCCGCCGTCGAGAACACGAACGAGGTAGTGGTTGGTGCGGCGGAGGCCGCTCGCGGGGATGACGGTGGCGACGCTACGCACTCCGTACAGTTCTGCAAGGTCTTTGCGAACCCGGCGGGCAAGGATCGCGGTGTCGAGTTCTGACTCGACGGCTATGCGTCCAGAGATCAGGTGCAGCCCACCGGAGAAACGGAGAATCGTCGCCAGTTCTGCTGCTCGCACGGTTGTTTTCGATACCTCAACGCGAGATAGCTCGTCTTTGACGTCGGCGGTGAGTGCCAATCGTATTTCCATTCTGTTTTCCGCCCGTGAAGGGCAATTGCTATTCGCGCCCGAGATCGCGGTGCTTGATACTCACCGCGACGCCCGGGAAATTCTCGATCAGGGAAGCCAGTTCCCTCGCCATCGCGACCGAACGGTGTTTACCGCCCGTGCACC
The DNA here is from genome assembly GCF_057669685.1 of Leifsonia sp. Y878. Classification (NCBI taxonomy): domain Bacteria; kingdom Bacillati; phylum Actinomycetota; class Actinomycetes; order Micrococcales; family Microbacteriaceae; genus Leifsonia; species Leifsonia sp. Y878. Next base: position 976,484 of record NZ_JBYHFS010000001.1, read on the forward strand.
CGATGGCAATCGTTGCATGGCGCTTGTTCTCACGCTGGTATCCGGCCAAAACCGGGGCCAACGCTGCCGCATAGTTATCCAGGAATTCACGCGCCCCCGGCTGGTCGAAGACGAACTCCGTGATTTCAGGATCAAGGCCGGTGAAGGCGCGAAGCCTCGGAATCCAGAAGGGGTTCGGCAGAAAACGCGCGTCGGCAACGATGTCGACATCGGTCGGGAGACCGTATTTGAAACCAAAGCTCATGACGGTGACGCGCACTCCGGCTGCGTCTTCGTCAGCGAACCACTCTGTGATGGTAGTCGCTAGTTGGTGAATATTCAGGTCGGACGTGTCGATGACCATGTCGCTCGACTCGCGAACGGCGTTCAAACGGGTGCGTTCGGCTCCGATTCCATCGAGCAGTGTGCCGGCGCCCTGCAGAGGGTGCGGTCGGCGCACAGCCTCGAATCGGCGCACGAGCGCGGCATCCGTCGCTTCGAGGAAGATGACCCTGACCTGGGCACTGGCGCGGAGCGACTGGACGATCTCTTGGAAGTCGCTGAAAAACTCCCCACCGCGGATGTCGACAACGGCCGCGATCTTCGGCAGGTTGGTTCCAGCACGTTCCACAAGTTCGACCAGCGGTCGAAGCATCTGCGGCGGCAGGTTGTCGACGACGTACCAGCCCAGGTCTTCCAGCGCATTCGCGACGGTCGAGCGCCCTGCTCCGGACATTCCAGTGACGATCAGCATCTCCTGCTTTTCGTTGTCGGTCGTCATCTGCCGCAGTGCCTTTGTTCGTGGGATGTGTGACTTCCCAGCCTACCCATCCGCGGGCCCCTCAATCGCGCAAAGGCGGCCCATCATTCGTGTAAATGGGCATGAATGGTGGCCGCGAGGGATTCACCGATCCCCCGGACATCCGCAATGTCTTCCGGTGAAGCTTCTTTCAACCGTGCAACGGAGCCGAAATGGCGAAGCAATACTTTGACGCGGGCAGGGCCGAGGCCCGGGATCTCGCCAAGAATGGACGAAATGTCGCGCTTCCGCCTGGCGCGCTGGTGCGTGATGGCGAACCGATGCGCTTCATCGCGGATGCGCTGGAACAGGAAGAGGGCGTCGCTGTTGCGCGGCAGGATCACCGGATAGTCGGAGTCTGGCAGCCAGATCTCTTCGAGACGCTTGGCAATGCCGCACAGCTGGATGCCCTCGATGCCGGAGTCGCGAAGCGCCCTGGCCGCAGCGGCGACCTGCGGCTGCCCACCGTCGACGATCAGCAGGTTGGGGCGGTAGCTGAACTTCTTGCGCCTGGCGTCGTTGCTGGCGGCGCTCTCCGCATCGACGCCGGCTTCGGCATCCGCTTCTGTGGCAACTGCCTCAGCGTCTGGCTTCAGGTAGGCGAGACGGCGCATCAGCGTGCGATAGATGGAGTCGGTGTCATCCGTTGATTCAGGGATGCTGAACCGGCGGTACTCATCTTTGCGAGGCAGGCCGTCTTCGAAGACCACCATCGACGCCACGATGTTCGTGCCACTCAGGTGCGAGACGTCATAGCACTCCATGCGAAGAGGGGCCTCCGCCATCTCGAGTGCCTCCTGGATGTCTTCAAGGGCCTTCGACCTGGCGACGAAGTCTGAGCTGCGCCTCGTCTTGTAGAGCATCAGCGCGTGCTTGGCGTTCTGGGTGGCCGTCTGGAGCAGGGCGGCCTTCTCGCCGCGCTGGGCTGCGGTGAGCTTCACCTTGTGCCCTGAGCGCTCCCCCAGCCACGCTGCAAGCGCGTCTGAGTCATCGGGCAACTCGGGGACCACGATCTCGCGCGGAGGCACAAGTGTGCCGTCGTAGGCCGTCTGCATGATCGAGTCGATGAGCTCGCCGGTAGTGAGGTCGAGTTCTTTGTCAACCATCCAGCTGCGCACACCCCTGATGCGGCCACCACGCACGATGAAGAGCTGCACGGCAGCGGCAAGCTCGTCTTCCTCGATGCCGTACAGGTCGATGTCGACGTTGTCGCGCAGCACGACGGCGCTCTTCTCGAGAACCGCGTTGAGTGCCACGACCTGGTCACGCCGTTTGGCGGCCAGCTCGTAGTTCTGGTCGGCCGCAGCCACCTTCATCTCTGCGGTGAGTGAGTTGATCAGCTTGCGGTCCTGGCTGGCCATGAAACTGACGAAGTCGTTGACGATCGCGCGATGCTCTTCGAGCGTCACCTTGTGCGAGCACGGTCCAAAGCATCGCCCGATCTGGCTGGCGAAGCATGGCTTCCCCGACTGCATGGCCCGCTTGTAGTTCGAGTTCGAACAGGTGCGGATCGGAAAGGCCTTCAGCATGAGGTCGATGGTCTCGTACACGGCCCAGACCTTGGGATACGGCCCGAAATACCGCGCACCACGGATACCGGTGGTACGGGTCACCAGCGCGCGCGGCGCCTCATCTGCGAGCGTGACAGCTAGGTACGGGTACGACTTGTCGTCCTTGAACTGCACATTGAACGGCGGGTCGAACTCGTTGATCCAGGTCCACTCGAGTTGCAGCGCCTCGACCTCTGTGCCGACAACCGTCCACTCGACGGAGGACGCCGTCGTGACCATCCGCCTCGTGCGCTCGTGCAGGCTGGCGAGTGGGGCGAAGTAGTTGCTGAGGCGCGCCCGAAGGTTCTTCGCCTTGCCGACGTAGAGGACACGCCCCGTTTCATCGCGAAAACGGTACACACCAGGAGTGGTTGGGATCTCGCCCGTCTTGGGGCGATAGCTCAACGCATTAGACATCTGTCTCGTTCTTCACTTTCTGTGTGCTTGGCCCTCTGGCAGGCTAGGCCTTCCCGTTCAGGATCTCCTTCAGGAACGCACCGGTGTGGCTCTTCTTGACGGTGGCGATGTGCTCTGGGGTACCCGTCGCCAGGACCTTTCCACCGCCGGATCCGCCCTCAGGTCCGATGTCGATCACCCAGTCGGCCGACTTGATGACGTCAAGGTTGTGCTCGATGACAATGACAGTGTTGCCCTTGTCGACGAGGCTGTTCAGCACCAGCAGCAGCTTCCGCACATCTTCGAAGTGCAGCCCCGTCGTCGGTTCATCGAGCACGTACACGCTGCGGCCGTTTGAGCGACGCTGCAGCTCTGTCGCGAGCTTCACACGCTGCGCTTCACCACCGGACAGGGTCGTTGCACTCTGCCCAAGACGCACGTAGCCGAGACCGACCTCGACGAGGGTCTTGAGATAGCGGTGGATAGCGGAGATCGGTTCGAAGAAGTCCGCAGCCTCGCTGATGGGCATGTCAAGAACTTCGGCGATGTTCTTGCCCTTGTAGTGCACGGTCAGGGTGTCGCGGTTGTACCGCGCTCCCCCGCAGACCTCGCAGGCCACGTACACGTCTGGCAGGAAGTTCATCTCGATCTTGATCGTGCCGTCGCCTGAGCACGCCTCGCAGCGGCCGCCCTTGACGTTGAAGCTGAATCGCCCAGGCAGGTACCCGCGGGTCTTGGCTTCGATCGTGTCGGCGAACAGGTTGCGGATCCGGTCGAACACGCCGGTGTATGTCGCCGGGTTCGAGCGCGGGGTGCGACCGATCGGCGCCTGGTCGACATGGATCACCTTGTCGAGGTTCTCGAGGCCGGTCACGCGCACGTGCTTCCCAGGCAGCTTGCGCGCGCCGTTCAGGCGGTTGGCGAGCACGCGATACAGAACGTCGTTGACGAGCGATGACTTGCCTGAGCCGCTGACGCCGGTGACGGCGGTGAACGTTCCGAGCGGGAAGCTCACCGTCACCTTCTTCAGGTTGTTGACCTCTGCCCCGACGACGGTGATTTCGCGTTCAGGGTCGAGGGGGCGACGGGTCTTCGGGGTCTCGATCGACTTGCGACCGGCCAGGTAGTCGCCCGTGAGCGACTCCGTGTTCGCGAGCAGATCTTCATACGACCCGGAGTGCACAACAGTGCCGCCGTTGACGCCGGCGCCCGGTCCGATGTCGACGACCCAGTCCGCGGTGCGAATGGTGTCTTCGTCGTGCTCGACGACGATCAGGGTGTTGCCGAGGTCGCGCAGGGCGACAAGCGTCTCAATGAGGCGCCGGTTGTCGCGCTGGTGCAGGCCGATGCTCGGCTCGTCGAGCACGTACAGCACGCCCGTGAGTCCAGAGCCGATCTGGGTGGCCAAGCGGATGCGCTGCGCTTCTCCACCAGACAGCGTCGCTGCGGCGCGGGCCAGGTTCAAATAGTTCAGTCCGACGCGGATCAGGAAGTCGAGGCGAACTTTGATCTCCCGCAGCACCTGGGCGGCGATGGCCTGTTCGCGCTCGGTGAGCGTCAGCGTGTTCATGAATTCACGCGCGTCGGTCAGGCTGAGCTCGCAGACATCCGCGATGCTCGCGTCGTAGACCGTCACGGCGAGAACTTCGGGCTTGAGCCTGGTGCCGTTGCAGACCGGGCACGGGGTCTCACGCAAGTATTCGCCCCAGCGCTGGCGCTGGGTGTCGGTCTCCGCCTGCTCGTACTGGCGTTCGATGTATGGGACGACGCCTTCGAAGCCGGAGGTGTAGCTCATTTCACGGCCGTAGCGGTTCTTCCACTTGACCTTGACCTCGAAGTTGTCGCCGCGGAGTACTGCGTTCTGAACCTCGGGGGGAAGCTCGCCCCACGGGGTGTCCAGGGAGAAGTTGAGATCGCGGGCGAGGCCGTCGAGCAGCTTTTCGTAGTACTGGAACAGGCCCTTGCCCTGGGTGGTCCATGGCAGCACGACGCCCTCTGAGATGCTGAGTGATGGGTCGCCGAGCATGAGGTCCTGGTCGACGGACATACGCGTGCCGAGTCCTGAGCATTCAGGGCAGGCGCCGAACGGGGCGTTGAACGAGAAGGTGCGTGGTTCGATTTCGGTGAGCTGCACCGGGTGGTTGTTCGGGCAGCTGAGCTTCTCCGAATACGACTGCCAGGCTTCATCGCCTTCGAGGTCGACGAAGTTGACCTGCACGACGCCGTCGGTCAGCTTGAGCGCGGTCTCCAGCGAGTCGGTGAGGCGGCTGAGGAGCTCAGGACCTGCGACCAGGCGGTCGACCACGACCGAGATGTCGTGCTTCTGCTGTTTCTTGAGCGTTGGCGGCTCGCTCAGCTGCACCTGCTCGCCGTCGACGATGGCACGCGAGTAACCACTGCCGGCCAGTTCGGTGAAGAGATCAACGAACTCGCCCTTCTTCTGCGACACAACAGGGCTGACGATTTGGTAACGAGTGCCGTCGGGGAGCTCCATGAGCTGGTCGGCGATCTGCTGCACAGTCTGCGACTGGATGACCTCGCCACAGACAGCACAGTGCGGGACCCCGATACGCGCCCAGAGCAGGCGCATGTAGTCGTAGATCTCGGTGATCGTGCCGACCGTGGAGCGCGGGTTGCGGTTCGTCGACTTCTGGTCGATGGACACCGCAGGGCTGAGGCCCTCGATGAAGTCGACGTCTGGCCGGTCGACCTGGCCGAGGAACTGGCGCGCATACGCCGACAGCGACTCTACGTAGCGGCGCTGGCCCTCCGCGAAGATCGTGTCGAACGCCAGTGACGACTTTCCGGAGCCTGATAGTCCGGTGAAGACGACAAGCGAATCCCGGGGGATCTCGAGGTCGACGTTGTGGAGGTTGTGGACGCGCGCGCCACGAACGCTGAGCTTGGACGCGGAAGGTACCTTCGAAACTGACACCCGTTGAGTCTATGCAGTGCCGCTGACAGTCTCGTGACAAAACACCACGCCGTGAGCGAACGAAAGCCACTTTCCGGCCAAACTTAGCTGGGAATTAGCCGAGATGACCGGCCTTTTCCATGTTGCGGAGTTCGCGCTTGAGCTCAGAGACCTCGTCACGGAGTCTCGCCGCCAATTCGAACTTGAGTTCCCCTGCAGCCTCGAGCATCTGGGTGTTGAGATCGAAGATAATCGATTCCAGGTCGTTAGCGCCGTTCGCCGCAAGGCCCACCCGCCTGAGGTTCGGCGTCGGGCTCTTCTTGCGTGCTTCGCGGCCGGCAAGCAGCTCGGCTGTATCGGCCTCTTCCCTGGCCAGCACGTCGGTGATGTCGGCAATGCGCTTTCGCAACGGTGTCGGGTCGATGCCGTGCAGTTCGTTGTATGCGACCTGCTTCTCTCGACGCCTGTCGGTCTCTTCGATGGCCATCTTCATCGACGGGGTGAGCCGGTCTGCATACATGTGCACTTCACCGGACACGTTGCGCGCCGCGCGACCGATGGTCTGGATGAGCGACGTCGACGACCGGAGGAAGCCCTCCTTGTCGGCATCCAGAATCGCAACGAGCGACACCTCTGGCAAGTCGAGGCCCTCTCGCAGCAGGTTGATACCGACGAGCACGTCGTAGAGTCCCTGTCGCAGCTCCGTCAGCAGCTCGACCCTGCGCAGCGTGTCAACGTCTGAGTGCAGGTAGCGCACGCGAACTCCGGCTTCCGTGAGGAAGTCGGTGAGTTCTTCGGCCATCTTCTTTGTCAGGGTCGTGACGAGCACACGCTCGTTCAGTTCGACACGCTTGCGGATCTCTTCAAGCAGGTCGTCGATCTGGCCCTCTGACGGCTTGACGATGATCGCGGGGTCGATGAGGCCTGTCGGGCGAATGATCTGTTCGACGACGCCGTCTGCGATGCCCATCTCGTACTTGCCCGGCGTTGCCGACAGGTACACGGTCTGCCCGACCCGGTTCTTGAACTCGTTGAACTTCAGTGGCCGGTTGTCGAGAGCACTCGGAAGCCGGAAGCCGTGGTCGACCAGGGTGCGCTTTCTCGAGGAGTCTCCCTCGTACATGGCGCCGATCTGCGGCACGGTGACGTGGGACTCATCGATGACGACGAGGAAATCATCGGGGAAGTAGTCGATGAGGCAGTGCGGCGCCTCACCAGGCTGGCGCGCATCGATGTGCCGTGAGTAGTTCTCGATACCGGAGCAGAATCCGATCTGCTCCATCATCTCGAGGTCGAAGTTGGTGCGCATGCGCAGGCGCTGCGCCTCAAGCAGCTTGCCTTCGCGCTCCAACTGCTCAAGTCGCTCGGCCAATTCTTCTTTGATCGTGCCGATGGCGCGGTGCATGACATCGGTGCTCGCCACATAGTGGGAGCCGGGGAACACGGAGACCGCGTCGAGCTTCTTCACGATGTCGCCCGTGAGCGGGTGCAGGCTGTACAACGCCTCGATCTCGTCGCCGAACATCTCGATTCGAATGGCGAGTTCTTCATACATGGGGATGATCTCGATGGTGTCGCCGCGCACCCGGAAATTGCCGCGAGAGAAGTCGATGTCGTTGCGCTGGTACTGCATCGCGACGAATTTGCGCACGAGCCAGTCGCGATCGACTTTCATGCCGACCTGCAGGGCGACCATGGCCTCCAGGTAACCCTCAGGGGTGCCGAGGCCGTAAATGCACGACACCGTTGACACCACGATGACGTCTCGGCGGCTGAGCAGGGAATTCGTGGTTGAGTGCCGGAGCCGCTCAACTTCGGAGTTGATCGACGAGTCCTTCTCAATGAAGGTGTCTGTCTGCGGGACGTACGCTTCTGGCTGGTAGTAGTCGTAGTACGAGACGAAGTACTCAACGGCGTTGTTGGGCATCAATTCGCGGAACTCATTGGCGAGCTGCGCCGCGAGCGTCTTATTGTGCGCAAGCACCAGCGTCGGGCGCTGCACGGCCTCGATGAGCCAGGCCGTCGTCGCCGATTTTCCGGTACCGGTGGCACCGAGGAGCACCACGTCTGTCTCACCGGCGTTGATCCGGGCGCTGAGGTCGGCGATGGCACCAGGTTGGTCGCCACTTGGCGTGTACTCGCTCACAACCTCAAACGGATGAACTGCGCGCGTTGGTTCCATGCCACCAGTCTAAAGAGCACCGCCGACAGGATGGTGTGATCTGATCCACTGCCACGTCTCATCGACCTGTTGGTTGGTGTGCTCCAGCGTGCCGGAGGTATCGATCACGACATCCGCTATCGCCAGCCGCTCGGCATCGGTCGCCTGCGAGCCGATGCGTGACCTGGCGTCCTCCTCCGTCATGCCGCGGACCTCGACCATGCGCGCCACCCTGACGTCTTCCGGAGCCTGCGTGACAACGACAAGATCAAACGGATGCCCTGGGGCGGCTTCGACAAGCAGCGGAACGTCATACACGACGACGGAGTCGGGGTCTGCAGCATCCAGTTCGGCGAACAGTGCGGCTGTGCGGCGCCTGACGGCCGGGTGCACGATGCCGTTCAAGCGTTGAAGGGCGGCGGCATCACTGAAAACGACGGCGCCGAGAGCCTGTCGGTCGAGCCGGCCGTCAGAAGTGATCACGCCGGGGCCGAATTCGCGGGCGATAGCCTCCAGCGCAGGCGTGCCTGGCTCGACGACTTCACGGGCAACCTGGTCTGCGTTCACATGCGCGGCACCGTGTTCGGCGAAGCGGGCGGCGACGGTGCTCTTGCCAGATGCGATTCCGCCGGTCAGTCCAATCAAATACACGCCAGCCACTCTACTGCGCCGGCGATGGGGCTCAGATGCTATCGCTGCCGTGAACCGTGGGCACGGCGATCCAGGTTTCGGTGATGTATGGCAGCTGGATCGGGTCGTGTCGGGTCTCCTCATGGGCGTCGAGCACCACGGTAATGCGCTCGAGCATGGCGGCCTGCTCAGTCACGCTGGCCACCAGATAGTAGCTGCGCGTAGTGGCAAGGTCACGGATGCCGGCGCGTGAGGTCTCAGTCACCCACCGATCGACGCGCTGGTCAGCCAGTTCGAGCCCGGGACCCAGCGTCGGCTCGAAGGCTCCTGCCGCATGCAGCCCCGGATTCATGGCGCGGGACAGCTCGCTGACCCACTGGGCCGATTCGTCCCTGCTGTTCCAGATGAGCGCCAGTCGGCCGCCGGGCCGCAGCACACGCAGCACCTCTGCCGTTGCCGCGTCTACATCCACCCAGTGCCAGGCCTGGGCGAATGTCACCAGGTCTACGGCGGAGTCAGGGAGGGGGATGCTCTCCCCTGTGCCCTCGAGCGTCTGCACTCTGGGGAAGCGCTCTGTGAGCACTCGCAACATGTCGGCTGACGGGTCGACGGCCACAACGCTGGCGCCGAGGCCGAGCAGCGCTCCGGTGAGCTTGCCGGTGCCTGCCCCGATGTCGGCGACGTCGATAGCGTCGCCCAGCAGCCAGTCGACGGCGTCCATCGGATACGTGGGCCGGTGGGCGTCGTACCCGTCAGCGCCGGATTCGAAAGAGGCGGCGTGGGAGTGGAGGCGTTCGTCGTGCATGTCAGCCAGCCTACGGCGGGCGGGCAGCACAGACAGCGAGTTAAAGAACACTGGCCGACCCCGAAGGGTCCGGCCAGTGTTTGCTTCAATGAGCGTTTGCTTCAATGAGCGCGTACTTCAGTGAACGAGCGCTCCGAGGAGCACGCGCTCAAGCGGACTAGTTGCCGCCTGAGAGCTTCTCGCGCAGTGCAGCAAGTGCCTCGTCGTCGGCAAGGGTGCCGGCGCCAGCGGTCTCGCTGGAGAAGGTGTTGCCTGCAGCGGAGGGGACATCGCCAACAGCGAGGACCTCTTCGTTTGCGGTTGCAACCTGCTTCTTGTGCGCTTCCCAACGAGCCTGGGCAGCAGCGTAGTCCTGCTCCCACTTCTCGCGCTGGGTTTCGAAGCCCTCGCGCCACTCGTTGGTCTCCGGGTCGAAGCCTTCTGGGTACTTGTAGTTGCCCTGCTCGTCGTACTCGGTGAGCATGCCGTACAGTGCCGGGTCGAACTCGGTACCTTCGGGGTCAACACCCTCGTTGGCCTGCTTGAGGCTCAGCGAGATGCGGCGACGCTCGAGGTCGATGTCGATGACCTTGACGAAGACCTCGTCGCCCACTGACACAACCTGCTCGGCGAGCTCAACGTGCTTGCCGGACAGCTCGGAGATGTGGACCAGACCCTCGATGCCCTCTGCGACGCGAACGAACGCACCGAACGGAACGAGCTTGGTGACCTTACCCGGTGCAACCTGGCCGATGGCGTGGGTGCGGGCAAATACCTGCCACGGGTCTTCCTGAGTTGCCTTGAGCGACAGGGAAACGCGCTCGCGCTCCAGGTCGACCTCGAGGATCTCGACGGTGACTTCCTGGCCAACCTCGACGACCTCGCTGGCGTGCTCGATGTGCTTCCAGCTGAGTTCTGAAACGTGAACCAGACCGTCAACGCCACCCAGGTCAACGAACGCACCGAAGTTGACGATCGACGAGACGACGCCCTTGCGGACCTGTCCCTTCTGGAGGTTGTTGAGGAACGTGGTGCGGCTCTCAGACTGGGTCTGCTCGAGCAGTGCACGACGCGACAGAACGACGTTGTTGCGGTTCTTGTCGAGTTCGAGGATCTTCGCCTCGATCTCCTGGCCCAGGTACGGGGTCAGGTCGCGAACGCGGCGCAGCTCGATGAGCGATGCGGGAAGGAAGCCACGGAGACCGATGTCAACGATGAGTCCACCCTTGACGACCTCGATCACGGAACCGGTGACAACACCATCGGCATCCTTGATCTTCTCAACGTCGCCCCATGCACGCTCGTACTGAGCACGCTTCTTGGAGAGGATGAGACGGCCTTCTTTGTCTTCCTTCTGGAGGACGAGAGCCTCAACCACGTCGCCGACCTTGACAACCTCGGTGGGGTCAACGTCGTGCTTGATGGAAAGTTCGCGGGAGGGGATTACACCCTCGGTCTTGTATCCCACGTCGAGGAGAACCTCGTCGCGGTCGATCTTCACTACGGTGCCCTCGATGAGGTCTCCGTCGTTGAAGAATTTCAGCGTCTTTTCGACCGCGGCGAGAAAGTCTTCAGCAGATCCGATGTCGTTGATGGCGACCTGCTTGGGTGCCTTGGCGGTCGTTACGATTGTCATGTAGTAGTTGCTCCAGTATGGGCCTGCGCTAGTACAACGCAGTGTGCGGGCCAGTCGCGGTAGTGCCGAAGAAGCTCAGCACCGTCGTGCACCACGAAGGCAATGGATTGATGTCACGGGCGTGACACTCCAGTTTAGCCGCTTACGGGGGCCAGCGGCAAGCTGCGTTGCCGTATGATCTGCGACAATGCGGGCGTGATGACCGGATATTCGAATTTATAGCCGGCTTCACGCATCCGTTCTGGAATTACCCAGCGACTTTTCAGCACGAGTTCGGTTTCTGTGCCAATCATGACCGCCCCTGTCTCCAGCATCCAGCGCGGTGCAGGGATGCCGAATGGCGCCCGCATCATGGCAGCGTTGTCGGTGGGGTCGGGCGCGGCGACGTTCACGACACCGTCGATCTCCGGGTGATCAGCCAGGAAACGGATGATGCCGAGCACGTCCGCAATATGAACCCAGCTGAATTTCTGGCTGCCGCCAGTGGCGCGCATCTCGTGGAAGGTGCCTGCTGCGCGGCGCGACGGCGTCGACACCCAGCGGCCATCGAGCTGGGCGCCGCCAAGTCCCCACTGCGCCATCCGAATGAGCGGCAGCAGAGCGCTGCCGTCACCGAGCACGATGGCCATGCGCAACGCGACCCTGCGGGTGTCTGGCAGGTCGCCGGCGAAGAAAGCAGCTTCCCAGGCCGTCGCGATGCCGACGGAGAAGCCGGTGCCGATCTCGCCGGTGCTTTCCGTCATGGGGCGATCCTCCGCATGCCGATAGATCGTCGCCGTCGAGGAGTTGAGCCACAGCGCAGGAGGAGCGTCGCAGGAGCGGATTGCCTCACGCAGCGCGATCGTCGTGTCGAGCCGTGAACGCATGATCTCGGCACGATTGCGCTCTGTGTACCGGCAGTTCACGCTCTTGCCTGCCAGGTTGATGAGAATGTCTGCGCCATCCAGGACGCGACGGATGCCCTCAGGGTCGTCCCACCGTGCATCTGGGCCGCTGCGCCCGATATGCAGCACCGTAGCGCCCTCCGCTTCGAACGCGTCTCGCAGGTATGAGCCGATGAAGCCGGACCCTCCTGCCAACACAATGCGTCGACCAGTGTCGTGATTCGTCATCCGTTGCCTTCCCCCGTGCGGATCTCATAGCTGAATGAACCCGCGTATTCGTACACCGTACCGATGCCAGGCATGGTGAGGGTCAACGCGATGTGCTGGAGATCGGCCGTGTCATCGAAGCGCTCTGTCAACGCCACCGCCGGTGCGATCCAGCCGGGCACGCGGAACCAGCGACGGCCCACCCGCAGGGCGACGGCCGTCGAGTCGAGGTGCATGGCGCCGTTCCGCACCGATGCGGAGAGGATCGCCTTCATCCGGCGCGCCTGGCCCAGGTAGTCGACCAGGCCATCGGGGGTGGCCGTGATGGCATCCGTCATGACCTTGGCACCGGCCGCCAGGTCGAAGCTGCGGGTGGCACGGATGGCGGGCCACTCCCCCTGCACCGGATAGTTGATGACCGTGAAAGCCACATCGTGCTGCCAGACCGGAAACAGGATGTCGGGGCGCCCTGCCAGCCAGAGGAGCGGCCACAGCCAGCGCCTCGGTGTGCCGACCGTGCTGAAGTGGCCGCGCCCATAACCATGGTGGCCGGCAGGGATCGCGCTGAAGTAGGCGCGGAGCCGCGGATGAAGCTCGTCAGGGATGCCGCCCAACGCCAGCTGGTACGGCGAATCCGAACGTGAGCGAGCATTGTGTGACGGCATCCCCCCGGCCACGTCGGCTACTTCAGCAGCGTCGTAGTGAGCGTGTCGAGGCCTACGCCACCGAGGTCCAGTGCCCTGCGGTGGAACTCCTTGATCGAGAACGCTGCACCCTCGCGTTCCTGGCAGGTGTCGCGCAGCTGCTCCCAGATGCGCTGGCCGACCTTGTATGAAGGTGCCTGGCCCGGCCAGCCGAGGTAGCGGTTGACCTCGAAGTTCACGAATCCATCGTTCATGTTGACGTTCTGGCCGAGGAACTCAAAGGCGTACTCCGCCGTCCATGGGCCCTTGCCGTCTGGGCGCTGCTTCTCGAGGTGCACGCCGATGTCGAGCACGACGCGAGCGGCGCGCATCCGCTGACCGTCGAGCATGCCGAGGCGATCGGCAGGGTCGTCGAGGTAGCCGAGCTGCTCCATGAGGCGTTCGGCGTAGAGCGCCCAACCTTCTGCGTGTCCAGACGTACCGGCGAGCTGCCGGCGCCAGGTGTTCAGTTTCGCCCGGTTGTAGACGGCCTGGCCGATCTGCAGGTGGTGGCCAGGCACGCCCTCGTGGTACACCGTGGTGAGTTCGCGCCAGGTGTCGAATTCGGTGACACCGACAGGAACGGACCACCACATGCGGCCGGGGCGAGAGAAGTCGTCGGTGGGGCCGGTGTAGTAGATGCCGCCCTCCTGCGTCGGGGCGATCATGCACTCAATGGTCTTGATCTCGTCTGGAATGTCGAACTGGGTGCCGGCCAGCTCTGCGACCGCACGGTCGCTGGTCTCCTGCATCCACTTCTGCAGCGCATCGGTACCGTGGAGCTTCCGACTCTCGTCGGTGTCGAGGAAGGCGATGGCTTCGAGCACGCTCGCACCTGGCTTGATCTGGCGGGCGACGCTCTCCTGCTCAGCCACCATGCGGGCAAGCTCGTCGACACCCCACTCGTAGGTCTCGTCGAGGTCGATCTTCGCACCGAGGAAACGCTGTGACTGCAGCTCGTAGATGTCGCGGCCGACGGCGTCACGCTCTGTGGCGGCTGGGGCGAGTTCGTTCTGGAAGAAATCAGCCAGTGCGCCATATGCCTCGGCCGACCGCTGGGCGCCCTCGGCGACGTGCGTGGCCAGCGAGGCAGGAAGCTCACCGTTTGCCAGGCGCGCAGAAGATGCGAAATCAGCGAAGAACCCATCGGGTGCCGCCTGGCGGCGCACCTGCGCCATCACCTCTAGCACCTGGCGGCGCGCGGGAGTGACCCCACGCGCGATGCCGAGCCTCAGGGTCTCCACGTGGCCGTCAAGGGCGTCAGGGATGTTCGAGAGGCGCGACGCGATGTTCTCCCAGTCGTGCACTTCTGCGGTCGGCATGAGGTCGAGTACATCCCGAATCTCCTGCACCGGCGACGCGATCACGTTGAGGTCGCGCAGCTGAAGCTCTGCCTCTGAGCTCTGGATGTCGAGGGTGAGGGTGCTCCGCAGGTCGGTCAGCGTGACCTCATCGACGGCGTCGACAGCGGATGCCGCAGCCAGGGCAGCCAGCGTCGCTTTCGCCGCGTCGACATAGCGTGCGTGGCCGGCAGGTGAATAGTCACCGTAGCGGCCGTCACCCTCCGTGCGGCCGATGTATGTGCCGATGGTGGGGTCCAACTCGACGAGGGTGTCAACCCACTCTTCGGCGATCTGATCAATGGGGCTGGGAGTGCGCTGAATGCCATTCGTCATAATCAGAGCATATGGCAGCGGGCCGCCCAAGGGGGGGCCGCCTCTTGTTTTGTCCCCCCCTTTACCTTTTCTTGTCATTTTGCCCCCGGTAGCACTCTTTTCT
>NZ_JBYHFS010000001.1:990895-1339649 GCF_057669685.1 Leifsonia sp. Y878
CATTTGCCAGAAGCAGAGCATGTGGCAGCGGCCCGCCGGGGGGCGGCCCGCTGCTGGTGCTGTCACGCGGTGTACTGGTGCTGGTACTGGTGCCGTTGGACGGCTTCGTTGCTAGTGGGCGGCGTCGTCCCAGTTCGCTCCGCGACCCACCTGCACGTCGAGCGGCACGAGCAGTTCTGCGGCGGTGGACATGCGGTGCGTCACCACGTCGCGCAGCACGTCCCACTCGCCAGGCGCCACGTCGAAGATCAATTCGTCATGCACCTGGAGCATCATCTTCGACTCCATGTTCTTGTTCGCGATGTCGTGTGCGATGCGGTTCATGGCGATCTTCATGATGTCGGCGGCTGAGCCCTGGATCGGTGCGTTCAAAGCTGCACGCTCCGCGTTGTCGCGCAGCACACGGTTGGTGCTGTTCAACTCGGGGAACGGGCGACGGCGGCCGAAGATCGTCTCCGTGTAGCCATCGATCTTCGCCTGCTCGACGACGTTGCGCAGATAGTCGCGCACCGCGCCGAAGCGGGAGAAATAGTCGGTCATGAGCTGCTTGGCCTCTGCCGTCGGTATCCGCAGCTGCTTTGACAGGCCGAACGCACTCAGCCCGTACGCCAGGCCGTATGACATCGCCTTGACCTTGCCGCGCATTTCAGCACTGACCTCTTCTGGAGCGACACCGAAGATACGAGAGCCCACGAACCGGTGCAGGTCTTCTCCGGCGTTGAACGCCTCGATGAGGCCTGGATCTTCTGAGAGGTGCGCCATGATGCGCATCTCAATCTGCGAATAGTCGGCAGTCAGCAACGCCTCTGCGTTCTCTCCGGCGTGGAAGGCCGCACGGATGCGACGGCCCTCCTCCGTGCGAACCGGAATGTTCTGCAGGTTGGGATCCGTCGAGGAGATGCGCCCCGTTGCCGTGCCGATCTGCACGTAGTTCGTGTGGATGCGCCCTGTTCCGTCGATCGCCTTGTCGAGGGTCTCCACGATCTGGCGAAGCTTGGTGGCGTCGCGGTGCTGCAGCAGCAGGTCGAGGAACGGATGCGGGTTGCTGGCCTGCAGGTCGGCAAGAGCGCCGGCATCCGTTGAGAAGCCCGTCTTGTTCGCGCGTGTCTTCGGCATGCCGAGCTGGTCGAAGAGCACTTCCTGCAGCTGCTTGGGCGAGCCGAGGTTGACCTCGCGGCCGATCTCGGCGTACGCGCTGGCGGCCAGGGCCGCAGAACGCTCTCCGAGCTGCGACGACAGCTCAGACAGCTCGGCGTGCGACACGGACACGCCCGTGAGCTCCATGTCGACGAGGGCGAGAAGCGTTGGCATCTCGATGTCGAGGAGGACGTGGCGGGTGCCGTCGTCGAAGAGCTCGTCGATCGCAGCGGCGACGCGCAGGGTGTACCACGCCTGCATCGGAACACCGGCGACCGTTGACTCATCTGGCACCAGCTGGTTGGCGTCGTGCACCGGCAGGGTTTCGCGGAGGTAGCGCGTGACGAGGTCGGCCAACGTCTTGTCTGGTCCGCCGGGACGCAGCAGCCAGCCGGCGACGAGCGAGTCGGTGAAGAGACCGTCGAAGGCGAGTCCGCTGTTTCGCAGTGCCTTCAGCTGGAATTTCGCGCCGTGCATGATCTTGGGCGAGTCGCTGGCCAGCCAGGCCTCGAACGGCGCATAGTCGCTGCGACCCGGCTGCCAGGGCAGGTTGACCGTTTCGGTGGGACTGGCGAGGCCGAAGCCGATGACGGTGCCGTCGAGCACCTCTGTGGTGAGGCCGAGGCCAATGGGTGACGCCGCGACCGCGCGCTTGATCCACCCTTCGAGTTCTTCGTCGAGCAGGTCCTGCGCGTGCGGGGCCTGCGGCGCCGGTGGCTCATCAGCTGCAACGACTTCACCTGTAACGATGGCGGCGTCGCCGCCCTCCAGCTTCAGGACGCGATCGAGCAGGCTCTTGAACTCGAGCCGTGAGAAGACCTCCCGCACGCCCTGGTCATTGATCGGGCCGCGCTCCAGGTTCGCGATCTCCACCGGCAATTCGACGTCGGTGACCAGTCGGTTCAGCCGGCGGTTGCGGATCGCGTTTTCTTTCTGCTCACGCAGGTTGTTGCCGACGACGCCCTTGATCTCATCGGCGTGCTCCAAAATGCCGTCGAGACTGCCGTAGAGGCCGAGCCACTTCACGGCGGTCTTCTCGCCGACCTTGGAGATGCCGATGAGGTTGTCGCTGGTCTCACCCACGAGTGCTGCGACCTCTGGGTACTGGTGCGGGTCGATGCCGTAGCGTTCGCGAACGCGCGCCGGGTCGTACCGGGTGAGGGCAGAGACGCCCTGGCTGGACGGGTAGAGCAACGTGACGTTCTCGTTGACCAGCTGGATGGCGTCGCGGTCGCCGGACACGACGAGCACGTCGTAGCCCTCAGCAACGCCGCGAACCGACAGCGTGGCCAGGATGTCGTCGGCCTCGAAGTCTTCTTTGGTGATGGTGGTGATGTTCATGGCGGCGAGGGCATCCTGCAGCAGCGGGATCTGGCCGATGAACTCAGAGGGAGTCTCGTTGCGCGTGCCCTTGTATGCCGGGTACTCCCGCGTGCGGAATGACGCCCGGGAGATATCGAAGGCGACAGCGATGTGGGTGGGTTTTTCGGTGCGCAGCAGGCTTAGCAACATGGAGAGGAAACCGTGGATGGCATTGGTGTGCTGGCCATCCTGGGTTTGGAAACTTGCGACTGGGAGGGCGTAAAACGCCCGAAAAGCCAACGAGTGGCCGTCGATGATCATCAGGGTAGGCTTTTTGGATTCCGACACGGACCCAGCCTACAAGCGACCGGTGACAGCCGGTTCTGTGCACACTCCAACAACAAAGGTGACAATGATCGACAAGACGCAGGATGCGCTCGACTGGGTACAGCAGCGCGGCAGTGGTGCGCTGGCAGAGAAGATGGGAATCGAGTTCCTCGAATTCTCCGTCGAGCGCGCGGTGGCCAGGATGCCCGTTGAGGGCAACACGCAGCCAGCCATGCTGCTGCACGGTGGCGCATACGTCGTGCTCGGCGAGTCACTCGGCTCCATGGCAGCGAACCTGTTCGCCGGTGCGGGCAGGCTCGCGGTCGGCATCGAGATCAACGCCACCCACACCCGCGCGGCGACCTCCGGCTACGTGACGGGCGTCTGCACGCCGATCCACCTCGGTCGCACCCTCACCACCCACGAAATCGCGGTCACAGACGACCAGGGCAGACGCTGCTCGACGATTCGGATCACGAACCTGATCAAGGAACAGAAGCCGGCGGCATCCGAAGCGTAGTTCCGCGCCGGAAGTGAGTGCGCTGCGGCAGCGGCGGGTATGCGGCGGCGGACTCAGAATCCGAGTCTGCGCCGCACTACCAGCACTTCGTCTGCCGGGTAGTCGGCCCACGTGTCCAGGAGCAGGATCCTGGCGCTGTCGAGGAGCGCTCGTCCGCAGCTCTCAACCGGGAGCGACAGCGCGTCGTTGATGATGCGACTGGCTTCTGGGTACGCCGTTTCAAAGCGTCGCCACGAGTCGAGGCTATCGAGGCGCGCGGGGCTATCGAGGCGCTCAGGGCTATCGAGGCGCTCAGGGCTGTCGAGGCGCTCAGTGCGGTCGTCTTCCCGCACAATGCGCAGGGCGTTCACGAGATGACGCACGGAGTGCGTGCGGAGTACTTGTCCGGCAGCCAGCAGCTCGCCGCGCCGCGCTCGACCGGATGCGAGCAGCACGTTCACGAGGAACAGTCGAAACTCGACGAGCGGATCGGCAGGCGCCGGGATGCGGTCGACCGGAGCGGCGTTGGCCGCCATCCGCTCGGAGATACGCTCCCGATCGAGTGCGACCTCGTACACGTTTCCGGCGAAGGAAAAGGACGATAGTTCGTCGGGCGAGGCCACAGCGAACTCAAGCACGAGGCCGCTGTCGTAAACGACTTTCAGGCTGTAGGGGGTGTCTCTGACGCGGATGCGAATGTCATCGGCGTCTGGCAGCCAGTCGAGGGTGGTCCGAAAGGCCTCTTGGGAGCCATCATCGGTGATCAGGAAGAAATCATGATCTGACCACTCGTCGACCCGGCTGCGTTCCGCCGTCGATCCCACCCACACCAGACCGAGCACGTGGGGGTGGGATGCGACGGATGCCAGTAACCGGGCGTTGAATTCTTCGAACTCCTGGAGTACGGCAGAATTCGACACGCCCGACCGGCCTTGGTGCTACTTCTTGGCTGAGAGCTGTTCGATGATCGCCTGTGCGACATCGTGCATGGTCAGACGGCGATCCATGGATGCCTTCTGAATCCAGCGGAATGCTTCTGGCTCAGTGAGGCCCATCTTCTCGTTGAGCAGGCCCTTGGCGCGGTCAACAAGCTTGCGGGTCTCGAAACGCTCGACGAGGTCGGCAACTTCGGCCTCAAGCGTGATGATCTGGCTGTAGCGGGACAGCGCGATCTCAATCGCGGGCAGCAGGTCATTCGGCGTGAATGGCTTGACGACATACGCCAGTGCGCCGGCTTCGCTTGCGCGCTCGACGAGCTCTTTCTGGCTGAATGCGGTCAGCAGGACGACGGGCGCAATGTGGGCCTTCGTGAGGCGCTCTGCGGCGCTGATGCCATCGAGAAGCGGCATCTTGACGTCCATGATGACGAGGTCTGGACGGAGTTCTGTTGCAAGTGCGACAGCGGTCTCACCGTCGCCGGCTTCGCCCACAACTTCGAACCCGTTGTCACGGAGAA
The DNA here is from genome assembly GCF_057669685.1 of Leifsonia sp. Y878. Lineage (NCBI taxonomy): Bacteria > Bacillati > Actinomycetota > Actinomycetes > Micrococcales > Microbacteriaceae > Leifsonia > Leifsonia sp. Y878. The sequence goes on from NZ_JBYHFS010000001.1 coordinate 995,617, forward strand.
TTTCGACGATATCGAGGCGGATAAGTGATTCGTCCTCCGCGACGACAACGCGGCGGGGAGGAGTTGATGTAGTGTCTTGGTCGGTCACACCCAAAAGCCTACGGTATTCTGGTGCAGGTGTTGTGAGCCGGTGTGGCGGAATGGCAGACGCGGAGCACTCAAAATGCTTTGTTCGAGAGGACGTGTGGGTTCGAGTCCCACCACCGGTACAAGCCACTGAAAAGAGCCTGACTTTTCCCTGAAAGGGTGCGAAGTCAGGCTCTTTTCTTGTATCCGAGAGTTCGCTGTGCACATTTTTCCGCACGCAATTTTGCGTCTGAACCGCTGTGCAACAGCCGAAGCAGAGGCCAGGGCGGGCTACTCAGAACGGTGGTGGGTCGTTCTCGTCCAACTGTTGGATATCGGAAACGGTTCCAGCGGATGGTTGTGGTTGCCGCGACGGTTGTGGCTGCGATGGCGGTGGTTGCCACGATGACTCGTGGCGGCCGTCGATGGGCAGAGTTATCCCCACATCGCGGCGGTCGGGCCTGGTGGTGTGCAGTGTGCCGGTCGGGGATCGCCAGGTGAGGATTCCGCCGGCGTTTTGGGTGACGGTCCAGGTGGTGGCGTGTTTCATCCGGTGGCAGCGTTTGCAGAGGCAGGCGAGGTTTTGGGGTGTGCTGAGTCCGGCTGGCCATTCTTTGGTGTGGTCAGCCTCGGTGTGAGTGGCGGGCCTGTCGCAGCCGGGACTGCGGCAGGTTCCGTCGCGGATTTGCAGCCAGGTGCGGAGGTCTTTACCGATCTTGTACTTGTGTTGGTTCATGGACAGGTATTCGCCGGTGTCTGGGTCGGTGAGTACCCGGAGGAATGAGGGCGCCCGCAGGGTGAGTTCTCTGGCGGTGTCGGGATCGATGGGGCCGTAGCCCTGCAGGAATCCGGGTTCGTCGCTGTGGCCGAGGAGCGTCATTGCCGGGACGGTGACGATAACGGTGGGGCGGATGCCCCAGTTCGGTGCCCCTTTCCTGGCCCGCAGTGTCATGCGTCCGGTGGGAAGCGGTGCTGCGGCACCGGCCTTCTTCCCGGTGCGCGTGGACTTGCCGGTGCCCGCGGACTTACCCGTGCGCCTCGAGCGTTCCTCCCACGGCACGATTTCCATGTCGTCGAGCACGACACCCTCGAGTAGCAGGGCGGCGGCGACATCGGCGCGGAGTTGGGTGAGGGTGCGGGTCTCACCGTCGCCTTGTTCGGCGGCGGCCAGGTCGGTGAGACGGTCGAAGATGCCCTTCGCTGTTGCTGTGGGCAGGTAGGCGTGCAGCCAGGCCATCCCGTCGAGGTCGGGCTCGAACACGATGCGCCGCGTCGACCGGGCGTCGACGGTGCGGGTCACGATGGACTTCGGGTGCAGGCGTTCCCTGGCCTGGATGACTTTCTTTCGGAATATGTGCACGGGCATGTGGGGTGCCAGCGGCAGTACGGCGAGTTCGAACGCGGCTCTGGCCGAGGCGGGCAGGGTGCCGACCTGATTGATGATCACCGCGGCATGCCCGTATGAGATCGTGGTGCTTTCCAATGCGGCGAGTGTGGCCGGCAGGTCGTTGACGAGGGTCTGGCTTTCGGAGATGAGTTTCCCGGCGGAGATCAGCGACTCGTTCTCTTGCGCGGCGACGAGCGAGGTGAACACGGTGGCGATCCAGCTGTTGCGTTCGCCGTCGGACATCTTCGGGTTTTTGAGGACGAAATCGTCGGAGAGCTCTGACCAGGCGCGGGCGATCTCCACGTGTCGGGCACGCCGCGCGAGGAGCAACGTGATTTCGGCGTTGTCCTGCGCGACGTCGTCAAGGTAAAGCTGGGTGCGATCGGCGTAGCCGGGCGGGAGCTCCTCGGCGGACGTCGGCAGCGTCGGGTAGAGATGGCCGTGCAGGAATTCCGGGTCGTCGTATCCGTCGGCGGCGAAGGCTGCGAGCACGTCGGCGTCGGTCATGCCCTCAAGCGGAGTGCCGTGGGAGTAGTGCAGCGACGCACGTTCGGCGAGAGTGAACCGTGAGAGATTGAGGCCAAGATCGACGTCGCTGTCGGTCTCGGTGGTGATGAACGGTGCCTGGTTCATAGATCTAGTCAACACCCGACCACTGACATTCCTGCCTGCCGCTGGCGCTCGCTCCTCAATCAACAGGAGGGCGCAGCGCACACTGCTCAGAGCGCCATGGAATAGACGCTGCGGACCGGAATAGCCCCGCCGTGATCATCCGCTACCTGCCGCATGCCGAGCTTCTGGGCCACTCGATGTGACGCGAGGTTCTCTGGATGGGTGATCGCGACTAGTTCGGCGGCGCGTAGCTCTGTGCGCGCAAAATCGCGGCAGGCCGCGGCCGCCTCGGTCGCGAACCCATTGCCCTGCAGCACAGCACGCACGTGGTAGCCCACTTCAAGGGCGGGTGTGCCGTTGACCATCTGCCAGGTCAGGCCACAATCTCCGACGAACTCCCCCTCCGCCGTCTCGACAAGCCAGAGGCCGAAACCGTGGTCGGCATAGTTGCGTTGATTCCACTGGATCCACGCCGCCGATTCCTCACGAGACTTCGGCGCCGGATAGAACTCCATGACCGTCGAGTCGCCAAGCAACGACTCCATCAGGTCGAGGTCGTTTTCCGTCATCTCTCGGAAGTGAAGCCGGGCGGTTGGGGCAGGGATCATCTGCCGATGCTACTGCCGGCGCACTGCCATGGTGGCCAATGTCCGACGATGGCGGGATACTCGGGGTGATCCGAATGAAGGGACACCACGATGACCATCCACCCCATTCCCGTTGATCCCCCGCAACTTCACCAGAGCCCCGCATTCGCGCAGGGCATGATCCTTCCCACAGGTCCGACACTCTACGTCGGCGGGCAGAACGGAACGGACTCCGCCGGCGAACTGCTTGACGGACTCCAGGCCCAGACTGAGCAGGCACTTCTCAATGTGCTTGCCGTACTTGCCGAGGCGGGAACTGGCCCTGAGTACGTGGCCAAGCTGACCATCTATCTGGCCGTCGGCGTCGATCCTGGGGCAGCATATGCGGCAACCGGATCGGTATGGGGCGCTCACCGCGCCGCCGTCTCCGTACTCTCCGTCACGCCAGCACGCCCTGGTGCGCTCGTCGAAATCGAGGCAGTGGCCACAATTCCCCCACGGTGAGTTCCCGTTCGTTCGCTGGCGAAAAAGGGCCTCAGCGTCCGGCTGAGGGGCCAGTAGAGTGGATTCAAGGAAAAGGGCGCAGATGACTGACTACACCGATCCGACTCGTTCATCGCTCCGCCTCAGTGATGCGGAACGAGAAGATGCCGTACGCGAACTCGCCGCAGCGCAGGCCGCCGGTCGTCTCGCGCCTCCTGAGTTCACGGAGCGTGCCGCTGCGGCCAGGCAGGCCGTCACCCGCGGCGATCTGGCCCCACTCTTCCGTGACCTGCCGGGAAGCGATGCGCCGTCATCCATTCCGTACACGTCGGCACCCGCTGCACGGTCGTCAACTCAGGCTGGCGACCCATCCGCATCCTGGACGTCAAACGCCCCACGATCCGGCCGCAGGCCGCTGGGCGGCGGGGCCGGTGCCACCGTGATGGCCCTGATGCCGTTCATCGCACTCATTCTCTTCTTTGTGTCAGCCGGGGTCTGGGGCTGGGCATGGGCGTGGCTGTGGTTCCTGCTCATTCCGATTGCCGGGGTGGTCATCTATGGACCATACGGCGACAGCGCCAATCGCAAATAGCGGACAAGCGCAAATAGCGCTCAGTCCTCCAGGTAGGCGGCCGAGAACAACAGCGTCAGCCCCTCTGCCATGGTGGGGTGCGTGATCACGGCATCCCGCACGCTCGTGTACTGCATCCCGCCCAGCATGGCCAGCTGCACAGCCGCGATGACCTCGCTGGCCTCAGTACTGAGGAGAGAGACCCCCAGGATGAGGTTCGTCGAGCGATCGATGACGGCGGTCCAGATTCCGTCCAGGTGTCCAACTGTCCTGGCGCGTGGAATCGCGCTCACCGGCATCCGCGCCATGCGCACATCGAAGCCAGCCGCCCGTGCATCCCGCTCGCTGAGTCCCACCCGGCCGAGTTCTGGCGTGAGGAAGACGCAATAGGGGATTAACCGGCCGAGTGTGCTCCGCATCGCGCCGCCTGAGTGGTCTGCGGCCAGATTGACGGCCAGCACCCGATAGTCGTCGTAGGAGGCGTGGGTGAACTTCGGGCTCCCTGCGACGTCCCCCGCAGCCCAGACATGATCCGCGCTGGTGCGAAGGTACTCGTCGACCACGATGTAGCCCTGTCGATCGAGCTCGATGCCAGCCACGTCGAGTCCGATGCCTGCGGTGACCGGTTGCCGCCCGACCGCGACCAAGACGTCGTCGCCAGACACTGTCTGCCCAGAGGAGAGCGTGACAGTCACCGTACCGTCGGCGTTCCGGGTGACCTTTTCTGCCCGTTCGCCACACAGCACGGTAATGCCGGCGTCGCTGAATCGTCGTTCGATCGCTACGGCGATCTCGTCGTCCTCTCGAGAGAGCAGATGCGGCCCGCCCTGGATGATCGTGACGGCCGCCCCGATGGTATTCAGCAGATCCGCGAACTCGCAGCCGATATAGCCGCCGCCCAGGATGAGGAGCCTCGCCGGCATCGACTCCAGTTGAAGGAGCGAGTTGCTGGTGAGAACGTCAGCGTCTGCGAGCCCGGCGATCGTGGGCAGCAACGGCTCTGTGCCGAGGTTCACGACGACATCCGTCCCACGCAGCACCCGCGTGCCTCCCCCGTCCAGCGACACCCTGACCGTGCGCGGTGCAACGAAATGCGCCTCGCCCAGGATGAAGTCCATGCCAGAGCCGAGAAACGATGTGAGCTGGCCCGCGACCATCGTGCCGACGACATCCTCCTTGCGCGCCAGCAGCAACGACAGGTCCATGTGCGGATGCGCGGCCCCTGCAATTCCAAACTCGGTTGCCCGCCGCATATCCTGCAAGAGCCGGCCACTGTTGATGATGGTCTTGGTCGGGATGCACGCCACATTGATACAGGTGCCACCGATCATGCCGCGCTCGATCATGGCAACGGATGCTCCCCCGCGCGCCATTTCCATGGCCAGCGTCTTTCCCGCCTTACCTCCACCGACAACCAGCAGGCCAACATCTTCGACTCGTTCATTCTGCGCACTGCTCATGTGAGTGAGTCCTTCCCCGCCCGATAGTACGCCGGGGACTACGCCGGGGACTACGCCGGAGACGGTACGCTCGAACGATGAAGGACAACGCCCCGCTTCGATTCATGCTGATCATCATCGCGGTCCTGATCGCGCTGATGCTGGTCGTCGTCATCATCCAGCTCCTCGTCCCGTCCACTGACGGAACGCCTATACAGCCAACGGGACTCGGCCTGCCGACATCCGCTCACTGGTCCAGGGCGGCCTGACGCACGTCTGACGCACGTCGGCGCCGCCTCGTCAGCTCGGCGATCGTGCCCATGACTCCGATCGTCACCGCCGCTCCTGTCACGACGTACACCCCGGCGAGGTTGATGGTTCCCAGCAGCACGCACAACGGCAGCACGACGCCAACGATCGCCCATCTCATGATGTCCCTGACGGGCTCGCCGTATCGCAACATGACTGCTGCATTGGTGGCGTAGAACAGCGCGATGCCCCCGTCAATCGAGAGTGCAGTGCCGAACGACAACGGATGCGCAGGCTCAGCAACTGCGGTGCCGAGTCCGGCGGCAATCAGCACGATCGAGGTCACGAGCAGGAACGGCAAATACATCACGGTGTCGCGCAGCGCCGCGAGGTTCCCCGCAGCCCCCAGCCGATGCCAGCCCCGCTCCGCAGCGTCGGTACCGAAGGTGAAAAAGTCCCAGGCCAGCATGGTGATCGACGCGAACGCCAACAGCGCGGTGAGGGCGGACACCGGCGTCCAATGGCTGCTCAGCTCAATGATCACGGCGAGCACAGATTCTCCGAAGACGATCACGACGAACAGGCCAACCCGTTCGCTGAGATGATCGATATTGAGCGCCCGGCGAAGCCAGCCGACCTCACGCCCCATAAACGCCAGGAGCACGATCTCGACGGCTATTGCGATCGCCCACAGCACATATCGCGTAGGAGATGGCGTGAATGCCGATACCGTCCAGAGCACGGCCGTGAGGCCGCAGTAGACAACGGGACGGTACCAGGCCGCTCCGAGTTGTCGACCCCGCACCCACCAGACAATGAACAGCACCACCCTCATCAGTGCGTTGCCGATGGCATAGGCCCATGTCCGCTCGCCGAGGCCATCCGCCACGGCCGCCGCCATCAGGCCAACCGCGAGCATGACGATGCCCATCATGAACCACACCCTGCCGGTGACACGCGCACCGAACAGGTTCAGCGTGAGGGTGATGTTGACCCACGCCCACCAGGCCGGGAAGAACAAGACAGCGAATGCCAGGAACTCCCCCGGCCCCGGCCCACCGTGCAGCCCCAATGCAAGCTGGCCCACGAATGCCACTATCACCAGGTCGAAGAAGAGTTCCAACCAATTGGCGTGACGGGGCAGCGAATCACGACGACCGTCATCCGTCACACCAGGTGGACCACCTTCAACTGCGGGCACGTCGAGAGCGTACCCCTGCGAATACCGCACGATCGTACCCATTCCCGCCAATCAGGGTAAGAGTAAGAACTGATTGTCGACGCAGCTAGGGGGCATCATGCCTGAATCGAACGGTAGTCACGCAATTGGCCTGGTGCCTGCACTGGCATTCGGGGTGGGAAGTGTCGTGGGTGGCGGCGTATTCACCCTCTCAGGGACGGCGCTCAATATGGCGGGGCCGTGGGCCATTGCCAGCTACCTCATTGCCGCAATCGTCATGTTTCTCTGTGCGCTCAGCTTCGTGGTGGTGTCAGCGCGAGCAAAACCTGGTGAATCCGGGTACGGCCCTGTTGGCGACATACTCAGTCCGTTCTGGCGGTACATCACGATGTGGGGCTTCTACCTGAACGGCGCCACGATCATCGCATTCCTCCTGGTGTCGTTCGGCGACTACCTCGAGGGATATTTCCTGCACGGAGTCAGTCCCATCCTGCTCGGGTGCATTGCGGCAATCGCCATTGTGGCTCTGAACCTCGGGCAAACCGATACTGTCGCCAAGGCCGAGACCGGAATCGTGGGCCTCAAAATCGTCATCCTCGTCGTGTTCGCGATCTGGGGAATGCTCGAATTGCGGGCTCCCGTCTTCGAAACTGCGCCGCCGGAGGGTGCTTCCGGGGTCTTTGCAGCGGCCGCACTGGTCTTCACCGCATACACGGGGTTCAACGTGATCGCCAATATGGCCGGCTCCATCCACAACCCTCGGAAGACAGTGCCACGGGCCATGCTCCTGACGCTCGTCGTGTCGACGGTCATTTATATCGGCGTCATCCTGGCCATGCTCGCCAGCGGCATCACCGATTTCAAGACGGTGGGCGTTGCCCAGGCCGCAGACGTCATCATTGGACCAGTCGGTGGCCTGCTCATCGCGTTCGCAGCGTGCCTCTCAACACTGTCGGGTGCGAACGCGATGCTGCTCGGCTCAAGCGAGATCGTCATCAGGCTGGTGGCCCGTGGTGACATCCCCCCGGTGTTCGGCCGATCCCTCAGCCGCGGGCACCCCTATGGCAGCGTTATCTTCCTCGGCGTGGTGTCAATCCTGCTGGTGCTGTTCGCCAATACGACGTTCATCGTCTCCATTGCCAGCGCCGCTGCGGCCATCGCCATGGTCGTGGTGAGCATCGCGGCGACCGTGCTCGCGATCAAGGGCTGGCCTGGCGACGGACCGCGCCTCCCCCTCGGACCAACGCTCCCGATCATCGCCGTCATTGTCACGGCTGCCCAGCTGCCGTCCCTCGGGTTGTGGCCGGTGGTCGTCACCTTCGTGCTGATGGCCCTCGGCGGCTTGCTCTACGCGTTCAGGCACATCGTGACGAATGGCGAGGGACGCCGCGAGCGGTCCAACCGACGCATTTTCGAGCTCGACACGCCACTGATGCGGGGCATGCGGCATCGCACCGCTGCCGGCGAAGGAGATGACACCACCCCGCAGAAGCCTCCCACGCCCTGAAACACACTGTCGCCCAGAAACGCACTGACGTCTGAAACGCACTGACGTCTGAAACGCACTGACGTCTGAAACGCACTGAACTCTGAAACGCACTGACGTCTGAAACGCACTGACCCCCGCAGCCAGAAGGCTGCGGGGGTCAGGTGTTGCTGGCGGAGGTTAGTCCTTGGCGTATGCCGGAGCGACACCGTTGTGAGCGTCACCGACGCTGTACACGCGGATGTCGTTCGTCGAGCCAACGATTCCGGGAGGGGAACCGGAGATCACGACGACCTTGTCGCCCATTTCGGCGAGACCCTGACCAAGCAGGATGTCGTCGACCTGGCCGAACATGGCGTCCGTGTGCGTCACGCGGTCAACCAGGTACGTCTGCACGCCCCAGGAGAGCGCAAGACGACGACGGATGGCAGGCTCAGGCGTGAACGCGAGCATGGGGATCTGGGTGCGGATGCGCGCCATGCGGCGTGCAGAGTCACCAGACTCCGTGAAGATGCAGATGTACTTGGCGTTGACGAAGTTGGCAACCTCGGTCGCGGCCAACGTGATGGCCCCACCCTGGGTGCGTGGCTTCACCGTGAGCGGCTGGATGCGCTCGAGGCCGTGTATTTCAGTGGACTCAACGATGCGAGCCATGGTCTGGACGGTGACGACCGGGTACTCGCCGACGCTGGTCTCGCCACTCAGCATCACGGCATCCGCACCATCAAGCACGGCGTTTGCGACGTCAGAGGTCTCTGCGCGCGTCGGAACCGGGCTGTGGATCATGGATTCGAGCATCTGGGTCGCAACGATGACCGGCTTGGCCATACGTCGTGCGATCTCAACGGCACGCTTCTGCACGATCGGCACTGCCTCGAGCGGAAGCTCGACGCCGAGGTCGCCACGAGCGACCATGATCGCGTCAAACGCGTCGATGATCTCTTCGAGGTTCTCAACGGCCTGCGGCTTCTCGATCTTGGCGATGACGGGAACGCGGCGTCCCTCTTCGGCCATGATCTCGTGAACACGGTCGACGTCTGCTGCGTCGCGCACGAAGGAGAGCGCGATCAGGTCTGTGCCGAGGCGAAGGCCCCAACGCAGGTCTGCTTCGTCCTTCTCTGAGAGGGCAGGAACGTTGACAGCAACGCCGGGGAGGTTGATGCCCTTGTTGTTGGAAACCGGTCCGGCAACGATCACCTTGGTGGTCACGACGGTGTCGTCAGCCTCAACGACCTCGACCTTGACCTTGCCGTCGTCGATCAGGAGGAAGTCTCCCGGCTTGACGTCCTGGGGCAGACCCTTGAACGTCGTGCCGCAGATCTCCTTGTTGCCGAGGATGTCCTCGGTGGTGATCTTGAAGATGTCGCCGACAGCGAGGTCGTACGGCCCACCCTCGAACTTTCCGAGGCGGATCTTCGGACCCTGGAGGTCAACCATCACGGCGATGGCGCGGCCGGAGTCATTGGCAGCCTTGCGCACGTTGGCGTATACGCCTTCGTGCACGTCGTAGCTGCCGTGGCTGAGGTTCATGCGACATACGTCGACACCCGCATCGATCAGGGCCCTGATCTGTTCGTAGCTGGACGCTGCCGGCCCAAGGGTGGCAACGATTTTTGCGCGTCTCATTCTGGTAAATCTCCGGTTTCCGCGCAGGATTGCGCTTTCATACTTCGGGAAGTGAAAAATTTAGGACAGTGCGAATGCACGATCGGTTGGCTTGACGGGAGCCGGCAGCTGGGTCTCGCCTTCGAGGAATCGATCGACGGCCGCAGCAGCAGCTCGACCCTCCGCGATTGCCCAGACGATGAGTGACTGGCCGCGGCCGGCGTCACCGGCAACGAAGATTCCCTCGCGGCTCGTCTGGTAATCGTCATCACGTTCGACATTACCCCTGCCGTCGAACGGAAGCTGCAGCTGAGAGGCGAGTTCGTCGGGTTCAGGGCCGGTGAACCCGAGGGCCAGCAGCACCAGGTCTGCTGGAATCTCACGTTCGGTACCGGCCTTCGGAACCCGCTTGCCGTTCAGGTACTCGGTTTCAGCAACACGAATCGCGCGCACCTCTCCGACCTCATTCGAGAGGAATTCGATCGTCGATGCGAGGTACTCCCGCGTGCCGCCTTCTTCGTGGGCGCTGGAGACCTCGAACAGTGTCGGCGCCAGGGGCCACGGCTGGTGGTCTGGGCGCGTCGTGCCTGGCTGCTTGCCGATCGCAAGGTTGGTGACGGATGCCGCACCCTGACGGTGCGCGGTACCGATGCAGTCTGCTCCGGTGTCGCCACCACCGAGGACAACGACGTGCTTGCCCTCAGCGCTGATCTGGGAGGGAACCGTATCGCCGGCGCCGACCTTGTTCTGCTGCACCAGGTACTCCATGGCGAAGTGCACGCCAGGCAGGTCACGGCCGGGGATCGGCAGGTCACGCGGCACCATGGCACCCGTGGCGACGACAACAGCGTCATACCGGGCGCGCAGGTCTTCCCATGTGATGTCGACACCGATGTTGACGCCTGCCCTGAACCGGGTTCCTTCGGCCGTCATCTGGCCGAGGCGCGCCTCAAGGTGCTTTTTCTCCATCTTGAAGTCGGGGATGCCGTATCGCAACAGGCCGCCGATGCGGTCATCGCGCTCGAACACGGCAACGGTGTGACCGGCACGGGTCAGCTGCTGGGCTGCGGCCAGGCCTGCTGGGCCTGAGCCGACAACGGCGACCGTCTTGCCCGTGAGGCGTCCGGGCGGCTGGGGCTGTACCCATCCGTTGGCGTACGCCTGGTCGATGATCGACACCTCGACCTGCTTGATGGTGACAGCCGGCTGGTTGATGCCGAGCACGCAGGAAGACTCACAGGGGGCCGGGCAGAGCCGGCCGGTGAACTCGGGGAAGTTGTTGGTCGCGTGCAGTCGCTCGATTGCAGCGTGACCCTCTCCGCGCCAGGTGAGGTCGTTCCATTCCGGAATCAGGTTGCCGAGCGGGCAGCCCTGGTGACAGAACGGCACACCGCAGTCCATGCAGCGGCCGGCCTGGCGCTTGAGCACGGCAGAATCACCGGCCTCGTAGACCTCTTTCCAGTCCATCAAGCGCACGGACACCGGCCGACGGGCCGGAAGTTCGCGCTCTGTGGTCTTCAGGAATCCCTTCGGATCAGCCATTGGTTACCTCCAGGATGCGGTTCCAGACAACGTCGCCATCGGGGTCGAGCCCCTCATCGACAGCGGTTTTCCTCGTGGCGAGCACGGCGGCGTAGTCACGCGGCAGCACCTTCACGAACGTTGCACATGTGGTGTCAAAATCGGCAAGCAGCGTGCGGGCCAGCGCAGAGTCTGTGTGGGCCACGTGCTGCTCGAGGAGATCGCGGACGATCTCGCGGTCTGCGCTCTCCAGCGGGTGCAACTCGAGTTCGCCTGAGTCCAGGGAATCGCTGTTGACCGCTTCGGTGCGCAGGCCGTATACGTACGCGGTGCCGCCGGACATACCTGCGCCGAGGTTTCGGCCGGTCGTGCCCAGGATGACCGCGAGGCCGCCCGTCATGTATTCGAGTGCGTGGTCCCCCACGCCCTCAACGACAGCCGTCGCGCCGGAGTTCCGAACCAGGAAGCGTTCACCAACGATGCCGCGGATGAACATGCTGCCCTGGGTGGCACCGTAGCCGATGACGTTGCCGGCGATGACGTTGCGTTCGGCGCGGAACACGCTCGCCCTGTCTGGGCGCACGATGATCTGGCCACCGGAGAGGCCCTTGCCGACGTAGTCATTCGAGTCGCCCTCAAGGCGCAGCGTGATGCCGGCTGGCAGGAATGCACCGAACGACTGTCCGGCACTGCCGGTGAGTGTGACCTCGATGGAACCGGTCGGCAGGCCGTTGACGCCGTAGCGCAGGGTGACCTCATGCCCGAGCATGGTGCCGACGGCACGCTCCGTGTTGCGGATCGGCAGCGCGATGTCGACGTGTCCGCCGTGCTCCAGCACGCTGGCGCTCAGCTTGATCAGCTCGTTGTCGAAGTGCTTCTCGAGTTCGTGCTCCTGCTCCCTGGCCGACTGGCGTGGCTCTGAATCAGAGAAGTCTGGTCCGACGAGGATCGGCGCCAGATCGAGACCGGATGCCTTCCAGTGGTCGACTGCGCGGTTCACGTCGAGCACCTCACGGTGGCCGATGGCCTCTTCGAGGCTCGCGAAACCGAGCTCAGCCAGGTACTCACGCACTTCCTGGGCGATGAACTCGAAGAAGTTCACCACGTAGTCAGCCTTGCCGCTGAAGCGCTTTCGCAGTTCAGGGTTCTGGGTGGCCACGCCGACGGGGCAGGTGTCGAGGTGGCAGACGCGCATCATGATGCAGCCTTCAACGACGAGAGGAGCGGTGGCGAAACCGAACTCTTCTGCACCGAGCAGCGCGCCGATGATGACGTCGCGGCCGGTCTTCAGCTGACCGTCGACCTGCACGACAACGCGGTCGCGCATGCCGTTCAGCATCAGGGTCTGCTGGGTCTCAGCAAGGCCGAGCTCCCATGGCGTTCCGGCGTGCTTCAGGGAGTTGACCGGGCTTGCACCCGTTCCTCCGTCATGACCGGACACCAGGATGACGTCTGACAGCGCCTTCGCGACACCGGCAGCGACGGCACCAATACCGGACTGGCTGACCAGCTTGGTGTGGATGCGTGCCTTCGGGTTCGCGCGCTTCAGGTCGAAGATGAGCTGCTTGAGGTCTTCGATCGAGTAGATGTCGTGGTGAGGGGGCGGCGAGATGAGTCCGACGCCGGCCGTGGCGTGGCGTGTGCGAGCCACCCACGGGTACACCTTCGTCGGCGGCAGCTGGCCGCCCTCGCCGGGCTTGGCGCCCTGGGCGAGCTTGATCTGGATGTCCTCTGCGTGCGTGAGGTACATGCTCGTCACACCGAAACGACCTGAGGCGACCTGCTTGATCGCACTCCGACGCTCAGGGTCGAGCAGTCGGTCGAGGTCTTCGCCGCCCTCACCGGTGTTGGACTTCGCGCCGAGGCGGTTCATCGCGATGGCCAGAGTCTCGTGGGCCTCCTGGGAGATGGAGCCGTAGCTCATCGCGCCGGTGGAGAACCGCTTGACGATAGACGCGACCGATTCCACGTCATCGAGAGGGATGGGCTTCCGAGCTCCGGCGTTGAAGGAGAACATGCCGCGCAGGGTCATGAGTGTCTCTGCCTGGTCGTCGACCAGCTTGGTGTACTCCCGGAAGATGTCGTAGCGACGAGTCCTGGTCGAGTGCTGCAGGCGGAAGATCGTCTCAGGGTTGAACAGGTGCGGGGATCCGTCGCGACGCCACTGGTACTCACCGCCAGTGTCCAGGCGCTCGTGAGCGCGCACAGCGGCATCCGCTGGGTATGCCTGCGTGTGGCGCGCCAAGTTCTCTGCGGCAATGACATCGATGCCGATGCCGCCGAGCTTGCTCGTTGTACCGGTGAAGTAGCTGTCGACGAAGTCCTGGCTGAGTCCGACAGCCTCGAAGGCCTGCGCTCCCGCATAGGACGACACCGTGGAGATGCCCATCTTCGACATGATCTTCAGGACACCCTTGCCGAGCGCCTTGATGACGTTGCGCACAGCCTGTTCGGCTGACACGTTGGTGATCATGCCGCTGCGGACGAGGTCTTCGCACGTCTCCATGGCCAGGTACGGGTTGACCGCCGAGGCGCCGTAGCCGATCAGCAGTGCGACATGGTGGACTTCGCGCACATCGCCGGCTTCGACGACGATGCCGACCTTCATGCGGTTCTCGGTGCGGATGAGGTGGTGGTGCACCGCAGAGATCATCAGCAGCGACGGGATCGGTGCGAGGTCTTTGTTGGAGTCACGGTCTGACAGCACGATGAACAGTGCGCCGGCGTCGATGGCTTCGTCAACCTCAGCGCAGAGCGCCGTGAGACGGTTGGCCAGCGCATCCGGTCCATCGTCGAACCGGTAGAGCCCGCGAACTGTCGTCGTCGTGCTGCTGCCTGGACGCGTATCGATGTGCTGGATCTTGGCCAGTTCGTCGTTGTCGATCACCGGGAAGTCGAGGACGACCTGGTGGGCGTGCTCAGGGCCGACACTCAGCAGGTTGCGCTCTGGACCAAGGCCCAGCTTCAGTGAGGTGACGACGGCTTCGCGGATGGAGTCGAGCGGCGGGTTCGTGACCTGCGCGAACTGCTGCGTGAAGTAGTCGAACAGCAGTCGAGGACGCTCGCTCAACACGGCGATGGGAGTGTCAGATCCCATGGCGCCGAGCGGCTCTGCGCCGGTGCGCGCCATCGGCGACAGGATGATGCGCACTTCTTCTTCTGTGTAGCCGAAGGTGCGCTGGCGACGAACGACGGATGCCGGCGGGTGCACGATGTGCTCCCGTTCAGGGAGGTCCTTGAGGTTGATGCGGCCCTCGTCGAGCCACTCGCTCCATGGTTCTGCCGCAGACAGCTCTGCCTTGATCTCGTCGTCTTCGATCAACCGACCGGCCTTGGTGTCGACGAGGAACATCTTGCCTGGGCGCAGACGCCCCTTGCGTACGATCTTGCTCGGGTCGATATCGAGCACGCCGATCTCGCTGGCGAGCACGACGAGACCGTCGTCGGTGATCACGTATCGGCCTGGGCGCAGCCCATTGCGGTCGAGTGTTGCACCGACGAGTGAGCCGTCAGTGAAGACGATGGCGGCTGGTCCGTCCCACGGCTCCATGAGCATCGAGTGGTACTCGTAGAACGCGCGACGCTCAGGGTCGAGGTCTGGCTGGTTCTCCCACGCCTCGGGGACCATCATCATGATCGCGTGCGGCAGCGAACGGCCACTGAGGCTCAGCAGCTCGACAACCTCATCGAATGAGGCGGAGTCACTGGCGCCTGGTGTGACGATCGGCAGCAGCGGAGCCATGTCGCCGAGCAGCTCAGACTCGAGCTGCGACTGGCGGGCACGCATCCAGTTGCGGTTACCCTGCACGGTGTTGATCTCACCGTTGTGGGCGATCATGCGGAACGGCTGGGCCAGTGGCCACGACGGGAACGTGTTCGTGGAGTAGCGGGAGTGCACGAGAGCAAGTGTCGACGTGAACCGCTCGTCTGACAGGTCGGGGTAGAACGGCTCGAGCTGCAGCGTTGTGACCATGCCCTTGTAGACCAGTGTGCGGCACGACAGCGACGAGAAGTAGATGGTGAGTTCGCGCTCAGCACGCTTCCGCAGGCGGAACGTCTGGCGGTCGAGCTGGATACCAGAGACAAGCGCACCGGTCTCGGTCGTGTGGATGCTCTGCACGAACAGCTGCTGGATGGCCGGCATCGCTGCCCTGGCGAGGTTGCCGACCTCGTCTGGACGCACAGGAACTTCGCGCCAGCCGAGCACCTGCAGGCCCTCGCTTGCCGCGATTGAGGCGATCTGACGCTTGATGGCGCTTCGCGACGTGGGGTCTGTCGGCAGGAAAACGTTGCCAACGGCGTAACGACCGACCTGGGGAAGGTCGAAATCCGTGACGGCGCGCAGGAACGCATCCGGGATCTGGGTGATGATGCCTGCACCGTCGCCGGTACCGGCATCGGATCCGACAGCACCGCGGTGCTCAAGGTTCCGCAGCGCGTCGAGAGCCGCGGTGATGATGTCATGGCCGGCTGTGCCGCGAAGGGTCGCGACCATAGCCAGGCCGCAGGCGTCCTTCTCAGCGGCAGGGTCGTAGAGACCCTGCTTGGCGGGGGCACTGCCGAAGCGAGCGAACGGTGAAGTCGCCGCGTCTAGAGCGGGTACTGCAGTTTGCGGGGCTGTTGGTTCGAAAACCGACGTTTGTGAATCCACTGGACCGTCCTCACAGAATGATTGGCACGGAGGGACGACATTGGCCCACTGAAGGAAGTTTTGCACGGCGCTCGGTGTTGCTGAGCCTCTACCGTGAACAGGATGGGGAGGGGTAATCCAGGCCTAGACGTGAGAGTCGCGCGGGCTTGTGGCCGGGGACTCTGCAGACTCGGCACGGCCAGCAGCTCCATCGCTCTGATCCGACGCATTCGAGTCGTCGTCAGATTCTACCTCAGGGTCGGGTGCAACCCACTCGCGACCCGGCACATACGGGCTGAGTTCCACGCCTGCGTGGCGGCGGTGCTGCACCCAAATGATGACGATGCCGATCAGGATCGCCAGGAATGACGCCCAGATGTTGGTGCGGATGCCAAGGAAGATCTCGCTCGGGTCAACGCGAATCGACTCGAAGAACGTGCGTCCGACGCCGTACCAGATGAGGTAGACGCCAAATGCCTTGCCCCAGCGCAGGGTGAGCTTGCGCTCGAGGAAGAGGATGACGGCGACGCCGACCAGGTTCCAGATGATCTCGTAGAGGAACGTGGGCTGGAACAGCGTGCCCTCCGGCAAGCCGACGGGGAATGCCGGGTTGGTCGACTCGATCTCGAGGCCCCACGGCAGGGTGGTCGGCACTCCGAAGAGTTCGTGGTTGAACCAGTTGCCAACGCGTCCGAGTGCCTGCGCCAGCAGCATGCCGGGAGCCAGTGCATCGGCGAACGACCAGAAGCGGATGCCTGTCATCCGACATCCGATGAAGGCACCGACTGCGCCACCGATGAGCGCACCGAAGATGGCGTTGCCGCCCTCCCAGATGTACAGGGTGCGCAGCAGGTCGGCGCCGTCGTAGAAGTAGTCACCGGGGTGCGTGAGCACGTGGTAGATCCGGGCACCGATGATGCCGAGCGGGACAGCCCAGAGAATGATGTCAAGCACGATCCCCGGTTCAGCGCCGCGCTTGGTGAGGCGACGTGATGTCATGATCGTCGCGGCGATGATGCCGACAAGGATGCACAGGGCGTAGGCGTGGATACGGAACGGCCCGAGGTCGAAGTAGCTCCAGCTGGGGCTCGGAATGCTCATCATCACGGAAGTCGAGAGAACTGACACCTGTGCAATACCTTTCGTCGTGACATGACGCCACCAGATGACGGCTCTCTGGAGCCGCCGTGGTCAATTTACCCTAGTTCGTGCGCGCCACGTCACGGGAGCCTGCCGCCAGTTCACGAGCGAGGGCGCCAACGGCGTCCACTCCCCCGTCTGACAGCGCCTTCACGAGAGCAGATCCCACGATCGCGCCATCGGCGTAGCCGAGGATCTCGCGTACCTGTTCGGCCGTCGAGATGCCAAGGCCGACGCAGGCGCTCGTGGAGCCAGCGGCACGCAGGCGTTCGATGAGGACGCGTGCGGCGGAGTCAACATCACTCCGCGCACCGGTGATACCCATGGTGGATACCGCATATACGAAGCCGCGGCTCGCCTCGACAGCCTGCGCGAGGCGGGCGTCGGACGACGACGGTGCAGCCAGGAAGACCCGGTCAAGCCCGGTGCGCTCACTGGCGGCGATCCAGTCTGCGCCCTCGTCGGGGATGAGGTCCGGCGTGATGAGGCCGGCCCCGCCGGCAGCGGCCAGGTCGTCGGCAAAGCGCTCAACTCCGTACTGCACGATGGGATTCCAGTACGTCATGACAAGCACGGGGGCGCTCACCTGTGCGGTGATCGCCGCGACGGCTTCAATGCCGTGACGCAGACGGAAGCCGTCTGCCAGTGCACGCTGGGTTGCCGCCTGGATGACAGGACCGTCCATGACCGGGTCGGAATACGGCAGGCCGAGCTCAATGATGTCTACGCCGTTGTCGACGAGGGCGACGGCGGCGTCGATGCTTTCGCCGAGACTCGGGAACCCAACCGGCAGGTAGCCGATCAGTGCGCCGCCACCGGCTGCCCTGCGGGCGGCAATGGTGGATTCGACCGTGCTGATGCTCGTGCTCACGACTGTTCCGCGCCTTCATCGATCAGGTCGAAGTACCGACCTGCAGTTTCCATGTCTTTGTCGCCACGCCCGCTGAGGTTCACCAGGATGACGGACCCAGGGCCGAGTTCCTTGCCGAGATCCAGCACGCCGGCCAGGGCGTGCGACGATTCGATGGCAGGGATGATGCCCTCTGTGCGGCTGAGGAGGCGCAATGCGTCCATGGCAGCGGCATCCGTTACCGGCAGGTAGGTGGCGCGCCCGATGCTGGCAAGCCAGGAGTGCTCAGGGCCGACGCCCGGGTAGTCGAGGCCGGCCGAAATGGAGTGCGATTCGACGGTCTGGCCGTCTTCGTCCTGCAGCAGGAAGCTGCGGGCACCGTGGAGCACACCGGGGCGCCCCTTGGTGATCGTGGCGGCGTGGCGGAGGGTTTCAACGCCCTCTCCAGCTGCTTCGTAGCCGTAGAGCGCCACGTCTGTGTCGTCGAGGAACGCCTCGAAGATTCCGATGGCGTTCGAGCCGCCGCCGACGCAGGCCGCGACAGCGTCTGGGAGGCGACCGGTGAGATCGAGGACCTGCTGGCGTGCCTCCTCACCGATGACGGTCTGAAAGTCGCGCACCATGGCGGGGAACGGATGCGGGCCTGCCGCCGTTCCGAAGATGTAGTTGGTGTTCTCGACGTTGGTGACCCAGTCACGCATGGCGTCGTTGATGGCGTCCTTGAGCGTGCGTGACCCAGCGGTCACCGACACGACTTCTGCACCGAGCAGGCGCATGCGGGCGACGTTCAGCGCCTGGCGCTCCGTGTCGACCTCACCCATATAGATGACGCAGTCGAGGCCGAACAGCGCAGCGGCCGTTGCGGTGGCGACACCGTGCTGGCCTGCACCGGTCTCTGCGATGACGCGGGTCTTGCCGATGCGACGGGTGAGGAGCACCTGGCCGATCGCATTGTTGATCTTGTGCGAACCGGTGTGGTTCAGGTCTTCACGCTTCAGGATGACGCGTGCGCCTCCGGCGTGCTCCGCGAAGCGCGGCACCTCTGTGATGAGTGACGGGCGCCCGATGTACGAGCGCTGCAGTGCGGCCAGTTCGGCGGCGAACGCCGGGTCGGCGCGGGCAACGGCGTACTCTGCCGTCAACTCGTCGAGGGCCGCTACCAGCGACTCCGGCACGAACCTGCCACCGAAGTCTCCGAAATACGGGCCGGATTGCGAGCGAAGAGACATGGATAGACCGCCAGGAACTTGGGTTAGACCGACAGGAACTCGGTGAGGGTGCGAATGGGGTCGCTGGTCACCAGCGCCTCACCGACGAGGACAACGTCGGCGCCTGCGGCGCGATAGTGGGCGACGTCGGCAGCGGTCTTAACCGCTGATTCTGCAATGCGAACGATGCCGGAGGGAATCTGGTCTGCCAGGGAGCCGAAGAGGTCCTGGTCAAGTTCGAACGTCGAGAGGTTTCGTGCATTGACGCCGATGACGCCGGCGCCGATGTCGATCGCCCTGCTCACCTCGTCGGCGCTGTGTGTCTCGACGAGTGCCGTCATGCCGAGCTCACGAATGAGATCGTGCAGTGAGCTGAGCACCTGCTGGTCGAGCGCGGCCACAATGAGCAACACAAGGTCGGCCCCAGCAGCGCGTGCTTCGAAGACCTGGTAAGGGTCGCCAATGAAGTCCTTGCGGAGAACCGGGATGGAGACCGCAGCGCGGACCTGCTCCAGGTCGTCCAGCGAGCCCTTGAAACGGCGACCTTCCGTGAGCACACTGATGGCGCTTGCGCCACCGGTCTCGTACGACAACGCCAGGGAGGCCGGATCACGGATCTCGGCCAGCGCACCACGAGACGGGCTGGCCCGCTTGACCTCTGCGATGATTTTGACCTGGTCGGCCGGCGAGAGTGCGTGAAGCGCGTCGAGCGCCGGTCGCTGCGCGAGGGCAGCGGCTTCAACGCTGGCAAACGACCGGGTTGCACGACGCATGTCTGCGTCTGCGAGTGCCCCGGCCAGGAGGTCGTTCAGCACTGTGATCCGTTCAGCACGTGGTCAGTGACCGCTTGGCGCGGTCGTGTCGACTCCGTATCCAACGCGAGCGAGGATCCAACCTACGATTGCGCCGACGACGAGGAGGCCGGCCGAAGCCCAGACCAACCACTGAACGTCAAAAAAGAATGCGACTGTGCCGATGGTGAAAGCCACCAGCATGATCGTGACAGCGGTCCATGCCGCCGGCGAATGGCCGTGACCAGGGTCTACTGACTCGACGCTCATTGTTCTCCTCTTTACGCTTTCAAGTGCAGGTTTTAGTCTAGCGGTTCGAAACGGGCTGGATCAGTCACGATGCCCCCGCCTGGGTGGTTCTTCGCCGTAATTACGGAGCTGTGGGGTCTTCGCCGCGGCTCAGTTCGTCCCAGTCAACCACGGCATCCGCTGCGGCATCGGCTTCGGAATCGGCTTCGGGGCCGGCTTCAGCGGTCACGCCCAACGCGCCATCCGCTGCCACAGCCGCGTTTCCCGTGGCGTGGGTCGCTGCCAGCGCAGCCGCCGAGGCGGCATCAACGGGGGCAAGGGCAACGGGCTGGAAACGCTTGGTCGGACCAGGCCACCGGCGCGCGGTCACGATCACGGCCAGTCCGGCGATGAGCATGAGCACGGCACCGACGATGGCCACGTACGGCCAGGCCGTGACTGACGCGTCGGTCACGGTGAGCAGGATCGAGTGGTTCCCCGCGATTCCGGTGGCCTCTGTCACGGCCGGCCCACTGGCGGCTGCTGGGGACTGCACGACGCTGACCGATGCGATGAACACGGACACCCCGATGAGAATCTCCAGAACGCCGAGAATCAGGCGGATGACCGGACCGGCGATCGTGAGCGCGCCGGCCAGGGCGATGCCCGCCAGCGCAAGGGCGGTCAGCGCCGGCGATGCCGTTGCGCCGTCGACGGTCAGCGCGATCTCGCTGCCGGTATCCGCTCCGATGGTGACGTGTACCCAGTTTTGTGTCCACGCGAGGAGAACCACGGCGCTGGAGACCAGGATGAAGAGGATCAAGCCGAGCTTGATCCGGCGTGCACTCTGCACTAGTTGACCCTTCGCATTGCGTTGGCGACGGCAACGGCGCGCAGTGGCGCAGCTGCCTTGTTCAGTGATTCCTGGTATTCGGATGCCGGGTCGGAGTCGGCGACGAGGCCGCCGCCTGCCTGCACCCTGGCCACGCCGTTCGCGATCGTCGCGGTGCGGATGGCGATGGCGAGGTCGGCGTCTCCGGCGAACCCGAAGTAGCCGACGACTCCCCCGTACACGCCGCGCTGTGCCGGCTCGAGGGCATCGATGATCTCCAGCGCGCGTGGCTTCGGCGCTCCGGAAAGTGTGCCAGCTGGGAACGTTGCCCGGAAAACATCGATGGCGCTCTTGTCTGGCAGCAGGTTTCCTTCGACGGACGAGACCAGGTGCATGATGTGGCTGAAGCGCTCAATGCGCATGAACTCCGTCACCTCGACGGACCCAGCTGCACAGACCTTCGCCAGGTCGTTGCGCGACAGGTCGACGAGCATCAGGTGCTCTGCGCGTTCCTTGGCGTCTCCGACGAGTTCGGTTTCAAAGTCTGCGTCGGCCTCAGGGGTGGTGCCGCGTGGCTTCGAACCGGCGATCGGATGCGTGAAAACGCGGTCGTTCTGCACCTTCACCAGCGCCTCCGGCGAGGACCCAACGATCCAGTACGGCTCGTTGCTCGGTGATTCGAGGCTGAGCAGGTACATGTACGGGCTCGGGTTCAGGCTGCGAAGCACCCGGTAGACGTCGATCGGGTGTGCGGTGCACTCCTGGTCGAAGCGCTGCGAGATGACGACCTGGAAGATGTCGCCGTCGACGATGTGCTGCTTGGCCGTATCGACGGATGCCAGGAAGTCGGCTTTCTCCGTGCGGTGCGTCGGGTTCGGCGCCGTCGACAGGTCGACGTCGGCCAGCCAGGCCTCTGCCGGCTGTGCAAGGCGAGCCTGCAGCGAATCAAGCCTGGTTTGAGCATCCGCCCACTGCTCATCAGCGGACTGCACGCCGTCGTTCAGCACATTGGCGATGAGCTGCACAGTGCCGTACTTGTGGTCGATGACAACGAGGTCAGCGACAAAGCTGAACGCCTGGCCGGGAACCGAGTAGTCGGCGGGGGCCTGGTGCGGCAGGCGTTCGATCTGCCTGATCGCCTCCCAGCCGATGAAGCCGACGAGACCGCCGGTGAGCGGCGGGTGCTCAGGCAGCCGCGGGGTCTGCCACTGCTCGTACAGGTGCGCGAGGGCGACAAGAGGTCCGCGCTCGATGGTGTCGCCGAGGGCGCGTTCGGCAGAGAGGCCGTAGTCGAGCCAGCGCACCTCGTCGTCGTGCTGGGTGAGCACGCCGAACGACGAGACTCCGACGAACGAGAAGCGCGACCAGATGCCGCCCTGCTCTGCTGACTCGAGCAGGAAGCTGCCCGGCGTGCCGTTGGCAAGCTTGCGGTAGATGCCGACAGGGGTTTCACCGTCTGCGAACAATTCCCTGATCACAGGGATGACGCGATGGCCGCTGGCACGATCGGCCAGCGCAGCGAACTGCTCCTGCGTGGTGGAGCCGGCTGTCTGGCCGAAACCCGCACTCATGCTGCAGCTCCCTCGACGACATCGATACCGCGTCCATCGAAGCAGGTGCGGCTGCCCGTGTGGCAGGCTGCCCCGACCTGTTCGACCTCAACGAGCAGCGTGTCGTCGTCGCAGTCGAGGGCGGCTGAGCGCACGAACTGGGCGTGCCCCGATGTGTCGCCCTTCCGCCAGTATTCCTGGCGGCTGCGCGACCAGAACGTCACGCGCCCCTCGGTGAGAGTGCGACGCAACGCCTCTGCATCCATCCAGCCGAGCATGAGCACCTCACGGGTGTCCCACTGCTGGATGATCGCGGGAAGCAGCCCATCGGCGTTGAACGCCGCTCGCGAGAGTGCCTCATTGGCATCCATCAACGCGGCATCCATCAGCGCACCACCATTCCGGCCTCTGCCAGTTCCTGTTTGACGTCATTGATCGTCAATTCCCTATTGTGGAAAACGGATGCCGCAAGCACAGCATCCGCGCCGGCCGCGATCGCGGGCGGGAAGTCTGACGCCTTGCCTGCGCCGCCTGACGCGATCACGGGCACGCTGCTGATGGACCGCATCAGCGCAATGAGCTCTGTGTCGAACCCCTGCTTGGTCCCGTCGGCGTCGATGGAGTTGACGAGCAACTCCCCCGCGCCCAGTTCGATGGCCTCTGCAGCCCAGGCCAGGGCGTCGAGATCGGTCTCTGTGCGCCCGCCGTGCGTGGTCACCACGAAGCCGGATTCTGTACGGTCTGAACGTTTGACATCGAGTGAGAGCACCAGCACCTGGGCGCCGAACCTGTCGGCGATCTCGGTGAGCAGTGCTGGGCGCGCGATGGCAGCACTGTTCACGCCCACCTTGTCTGCACCGCTGGCCTGCAGGCGCGACACGTCTTCGACGCTACGGATGCCGCCGCCGACGGTGAGCGGGATGAAGACCTGCTCTGCCGTGGCGCGCACCACGTCGTAGGTGGTGGCTCGGTTGTCGACGGTCGCGGAGACGTCGAGGAACGTCAGTTCGTCTGCGCCCTGCTCTGCGTAGAGCTTGGCGAGTTCGACAGGATCACCCGCATCCCGCAGGTTCTGGAAATTGACGCCCTTGACGACACGGCCATTGGCCACGTCGAGGCACGGAATGACGCGTACGGACAGTGTCACGATGCCC
Source organism: Leifsonia sp. Y878 (assembly GCF_057669685.1). Lineage (NCBI taxonomy): Bacteria > Bacillati > Actinomycetota > Actinomycetes > Micrococcales > Microbacteriaceae > Leifsonia > Leifsonia sp. Y878. The sequence continues at coordinate 1,019,186 of NZ_JBYHFS010000001.1, forward strand.
CCTCCACTACAGGCGCGCGTTGTGGATGCTGCTGACCAGGATGGCGCGTGCGCCAAGCTCGTAGAGCGCATCCATGACGTTGTTCATGTCGGTGCGCGGGAGCATGACCCGCACGGCGACCCACTCAGGGTCGTGCAGCGATGACACCGTCGGTGACTCGATGCCTCGAGCGAGTTCGCAGGCTGCGTCGAGTTTGTTCTTCGGGATGTCGTAATCCATCAGCACATACTGGCGTGCGACGAGAACGCCCTGCAGGCGGCGCAGCAGCGTCGCGATGCCCGGGTTCTCGTTGGTCGAGCTGATCAGCACTGCGGTCGACTCGAGGATGACGGGTCCGAAGATCTCGAGGCCGGCCTTCTTCAGGGTCGAGCCGGTGGAGACGACGTCGGCGACGGCATCCGCTACGCCGAGCTGCACGGCGGATTCGACGGCGCCGTCGAGGGTGACGAGTTCGACACTCACGTCGTGCGTGGCGAGGAACGAACCGACGAGGCCAGGGTAGCTGGTGGCGACGCGGAGGCCCTGCAGATCGGAGAGCTGCGTGAACCGACCGGCGGGGCCTGCGAAGCGGAAGGTGGATGAGCCGAAATCGAGGCTGGCGATCTCTGCGGCACTCGAGTGCGAGTCGAGGAGCAGGTCGCGGCCGGTGATGCCGACGTCAAGCGCACCTGAGCCGACGTAGGTGGCGATGTCGCGGGGACGCAGGTAGAAGAATTCGACGTTGTTGCGCGGGTCGGAGACGACGAGGTCTCGCGGGTCGCGCCGGCCGGTGTATCCGGCCTCGAACAGCATCTGGGCGGCGGTTTCGGACAGCGAACCCTTGTTGGGTATCGCAATTCTGAGCGTTGAGCTACTGGGCATGGCGTTACTTTCTGAGATCATGATCGACTGTTTTCTGTAGCGGTGGGTGACCGTTTACAGATGTCGGTAGATGTCAGCGGGACTCAGTCCCTTGGCCAGCATGATGACCTGCAGGTGGTAGATGAGCTGGGAGATCTCCTCCGCCGTCTCATCATCGCTCTGGTACTCGGCCGCCATCCATACTTCGGCGGCCTCCTCCACAATTTTCTTTCCGATGGCGTGAACGCCCGCATCCAGTTCCCGGACCGTCCCTGAACCAACGGGCCTGGTTTCTGCCTTCTCGCGGAGTTCAGCAAAAAGCTCGTCGAAATTCTTCACAGGTACAGGTTACTAGGCTCTGCTGGGCGTCACCGGCGCACGCGTCTCCGGCATCGTTGCGAGGGGCGCGCTAGTGGGCGTGGGTGTGTGCGTCGGCCGTGGCTCGCAGCAGCGCGATCTGCTCTGCAGGGTCGCCCCTGAAGACAGCGGATCCGGCGACGAACGTGTTCGCGCCTGCTTCAGCCGCGATGCCGATCGTGTCGACCGTGACGCCGCCGTCGACCTGCATCCAGACATCGAGACCCGCGCTCTCGACGGCAGCCGAGAGCGTGCGGAGCTTCGGCATCGTCGATTCCATGAAGCTCTGGCCGCCGAAGCCTGGCTCCACCGTCATGATCAGCACCTGGTCGAACTCCGGCAGCAACTCGAGGTACGGCTCAATGGCCGTGCCTGGCTTCAGCGCGATTCCGGCCCGCGAGCCGATGGAGCGGAGTTTTCGAGCCAGCGTGACGGCATCCGCTGCCGCCTCTGCGTGGAACGTCACAGAGAACGCGCCGGCCTCGGCGTAACCGGGAGCCCAGCGGTCCGGGTCGTCGATCATGAGGTGCACGTCGAGCGGGATCGGCGACACCTCCTGCAGGCGCTGCACCATCGGCAGGCCGAAGGTGAGGTTCGGCACGAAGTGGTTGTCCATGATGTCGACGTGCACGAGGTCAGCGGTGCTGATGCGACCCAGTTCGCTTTCGAAATTGGCGAAGTCGGCAGCGAGGATGCTGGGGTTGATTCTGGTCGGCATTGTCGGCTCCTGGATCAGCTGGTGCGTTCGATGAGGGTGATGAACATGGCGTCCGTGCCCTGGCGGTGCGGCCAGAGCTGCACACTTGTGCCGCCGTCTGGCAGGTCGAGTTCGGTGCGGCTCACCGATCGTACGACAGCAGTGGTATCGAGTTCTGTGGCGCGACCGCTCCACTTCTTCAGGGCGGTGGCCACGATGCCACGGGTCTCGGCGATGTGCGGAGAGCACGTGACATACGCGAGGATGCCGCCGGGCTTCAGCGCACCGAGGGCGCTGTCGATGAGCGACGACTGCAGGCCGGAGAGCGCAGCGACGTCGCTCGGCTGCTTGCGCCAGCGTGCTTCAGGGCGACGGCGCAGGGCGCCGAGGCCGGTGCACGGTGCGTCGAGCAGGATGCGGTCGAAGGCCTCTGGATGCTTCTGGCCGATCGTGGTGCCGTCAAGCTCCCAGACCGGAACGTCCTCTGGAACGGCGGCCAGGGCATTCCGCACCAGTTGAGCCCTGGCTGGGACGATCTCGTTGGCGATGAGTTCCGCGCCGCCCAGCGCGGCCTCTGCTGCGAGCAGCACGGCCTTGCCGCCAGGGCCCGCACACAGGTCGAGCCATCGCTCGCCCTGTTGCACGGCACGGGCACGGGACAGTGCGAGGGCGGCAAGCTGCGAGCCCTCATCCTGCACGCGCACCTGGCCGTCGAAGTACGTGACCATGTCGAGGGGGTCTCCCCCGTCGAGCACGAACCCGGTCGGCGAGTACAGGTCTGGCTCCCCCAGGGTCAGCACCTCTTCGGCCGGAACCAGGCCTGGCAGGGCAACCATGTTGACGCGCGGCGCTGCGTTGTCGGCGGCCAGCAGGTCGACGAGCTCATGCTCACGACCCTCGGCCTTCAACGACTGGCGGAATGCACGTACCACCCACGCCGGGTGCGAGTACTCGGCGGCGAGGCGGTCGTCGGCTGTCGTTGCCTCTGAGAGCACGCGTTCGCGCCACTCGTCGGCGCTCGTGCGGGAGATGGTGCGGAGCACCCCGTTGCAGAAGCCAACAGCCGACCGCGATGCCACCTGGCGAGCCAGCGACACCGATTCGTTCACGGCGGCGTGCGTTGCGACTCGGGTGGAGAGCAGCTGGTGCGTACCGAGGCGCAGCACGTCGAGCACCGCTGGATCGATAGCGGTGACCGGGCGGGCCGCTGCCAGGGAGATCACGCGGTCGTAGTAGCCCTGCATCCGGAGGGTGCCGTAGGTGAGCTCTGTGGCGAGCCCGGCATCGGCCGAGTTCAGCGCTGCGCGATTGATCTTGGTGGGGAGCAGCAGGTTCGCGTATGCGTCAGACTCACGCACGGCAGCGATCACCTCGTATGCAACCCGCCTGGCCGGCTGCACGAAGTCGGCCGGGGGCCGGGACTGCGACCGCGAGGCCTGCCCTGACCCTGAGCGGTCGCTGCGCTGGCCGCCGTTCCGCTGAGCTGGACGCCCCTTGGTGCTGTCGTCGCCGCTCATGATGCCACCACTTCTTCTGTTGCGAGTCCGCGCCACCAGTCGGTGGCACGCATAGGTTTCTTGCCGGCCGGCTGCACCGTCACGAGCTCAAGGGCCGTCGTTCCAGTGCCGATGAGAACCGCGCCATCCACCAAGCGGATGACGCCGGCTGGCAGCGAGACGTCTGCCACTTCCGTTGCCGGGCGCGCCAGCTGAATCAGCTTCAGGCGCGTATCGCCGATCATCGTGAACGCACCGGGTTCCGGCGTGACGCCGCGGACCCGCTGGTAGACGGCATCCGCTGTTGTGGTCCAGTCGATGCGCGCATCGGTGAGGCCGAGTTTGGGGGCCAGGGTGACCTCTCCGACCTGCTCCAGCGACCTCGCTGTGCCGTCGGCCAGCTGGTCGACTACACGCAGGAGCAGCTCTGCGCCGCTCACCCCGAGGGATTCGAGCAGCTCGCCGGCCGTCTGGTCAGCGCCGATCCGCTCGTGGATCATGCCGAAGACCGGTCCGGCATCCAGTGCGGGAACCAGCTGGAAGACGGCAGCGCCGGTCTCCTGCTCGCCGGCAATGACAGCGTGCTGAACGGGTGCCGCGCCGCGCCATCGCGGCAGCAGGGAGAAGTGCAGGTTGATCCAGCCGAGCCTCGGCACCGACAGCAGGGGCTCGCGGACGAGTCCCCCATAGGCGACGATGACACCGAGGTCTGGCTGGATGGCACGAACGGCCTCTGTCGCCGCGTCGTCGAGCCGGTTGGCCTTGATGAGAGGGATGCCGTTGCTCGCCGCGACAGTCGCGACGGGTGAGGGCGTGAGAACGCGCTTCCGTCCGAGTTCGGCGTCTTGCCGGGTGATGACCGTTGCCACCTCGTGGTCGGAGGCGATGAGCGCTTCCAGGGAAGGGACCGCGGGCAGCGGAGTGCCAGCGAAGACGAGTTTCATGGTGAGAACAGCTCCGGGTTGAAGAATCAGATCCGAGTATCGAGATGCTTGTCACATCGGGCGACACCCCTTGCGTCTATTCTCCGGCACGAGCAGGACCTCCGCGAACTCCCACGGGCCGCGTGGCAGATGTCAGGCAGCGGATACGACACGGTTTTGAGCGTTTACCCCATGTGGCCGCCGGGCGGCAATGCCTTGTCCAACTTGCACACCGGACGTACCGTATCGGCGGATCAACATAAACCAGCTTGACCGTGAATACCACTCATCATCGGAGGAACAATGTATTTTCACGTGCAGCAATTGATCAACGAGATCGCGGTTGACGAGCCGGATCCAGCCGCCGCCAACGCCCTGCAGGAAGGCCTCGGTGGCCAGTTCGGCGAGATGCGCACCATGATGCAATACCTGTTTCAGAGCATTAATTTCCGCGGCCCGAACGCCAAACCGTACCGTGACCTGTTGCAGGGCATCGGAACAGAAGAGATCAGTCATGTGGAGTTGATCGGCACGACGATCTCCCGGCTACTCGACGGGTCACCGCGTTATAAGGGCAAGCTGAACGACCCGCTTGACACCCCGGGCGCGAAGGGGGCAACGCCCCTGAAGATTGCATTGTCAGAGAGCAACATCCACCACTACCTGGTCGGCGCGCAGGGTGCATTGCCCGTGGATGCTGCTGGCAATCCGTGGAGCGGCAGCTACGTCTACAACTCCGGGAACCTGGTACTCGACCTGATCTACAACCTCATGCTCGAGTCGACGGGTCGGTTGCAGAAGTGTCGGATCTACGAGATGACGGACAACGCCACCGCGCGGTCAACCATCGCCTACCTGATTGTGCGCGACCAGGCGCATGAGAACGCGTACGCGAAGGCGCTCGAGACGCTCGGCGTCAATTGGAAAGCGACTCTGCCGATACCGAAGACCAACGCAGAGAAGTTCCCCGAAGTGAAGCGGCTGGTCGACCTCGGACTGCAGAGCAAGCAATACACGTTCGACCTCGCGGACCAGTCAGAGGCCGGCCGCATCTTCCAGGGGCTCTCGCCCTCTGGGGACGGTACAACCCTCGACGCCAGCGAGCAGGCTCCTGAGGGAGTCCCGTCGGTGATCGCCGCCGAACGGCTCGAGGAGTTCTCGCCAGGGCTCGACCCTGCGCTGCTTGAACTGATCGAGGCCACCGCGGTCATGGAGATGGCTGAGGTCGACATGTCGTTCGGCCCGCTTGCCGGCGGCGCATCGGCCAGCACGGCATCCGCCAAGCCCAGCGCCACATAGCAACGCGGTCGCGTTTGAGCTGTCGTCGTGACGGGGCCTCGCATTCACTGGGGGTCCCGTCCTCGCTGTCTACCGACTGATCAGTTGCAGCCGCTAGCCGAACTCCGGGTCGTCGAACCGCACCTTGAGCGTCGGGGTCGGCACAAAGGCGGCGCCCCCTGTTCGTTTTCGACGCTGCGAGGCATTGCGTACCACGGCCGCCTTCAGGCTGTGGGCAACGGCGTCGCCTGAGGCGTACGCGAATCGCACGACAGCACGCACCTTGCCCGCATCGGCAGGCACGGGACCGAGCACGTCGATGCCGGGCTGGTCGCTGAATTCGGTGACAGCTGCGGCGACATCGGCGTCTGTGCCGATCACAGAGGCCACCCGAACCGCTGGCGGGAACCTGAGCGTCCGGCGGTCGGCGAGCTCGCTGCCCGCGTACGCCTCCGGCTGCCAGGTGTTGAGCGCGCGCGCCAGGTCGCCCCCGACGCCGACGAGCACGACGGATGCTCTTGGCGCTGCCATAGCCGCGGCATTCGACCACCAGCGCAGGCAATCTTCGCCAACGCGCAGTGACTCACGGGCCAGCATCCGCTCACCGTCGAGCAGCAGGATCGCACGATAGCCGCCGGTGGGGATCGGCTCAGCACCGCGGGTCGCGATCACCAGGGCAGGACTCGCGCCGATGTTCTGGATGGTGTGTTCGCCGTCGGCGATGACGATGAGTACCCCAGGGAACGCCCGGCCCAGTTCTTCGGCCGTGCGCGCGGTGCCCACCGTGACGAGACGGAACGTGCGGCCTTCGCAGTGACTGCACTGCCACGAGACAGCCAGGGCGCCGCACAGGCGGCACGACGGCGTCGCGCCCTTGGTGGCCAGGCCGAGCGGTCCCTGGCAGTGGGTGCAGCGCGCGGACTGCTTGCAGGTCTGGCAGGCGAGCACAGGCGCATAGCCAGGGCTGGCAACCTGCACGAGGACGGGGCCGAAAGCCAGAGCTTCTTTGGCGGCCCGCCAGGCAGCGGTGGGGATTCGTGCCACCCTGGCCTGCTCGTCGTCAGACGCCTGGTACGCGGTGGGGATGACTTTCGGGTGCACGACCCGCTCTGGATGAATCTCGCCCAGCCAGCCGAGCTCAACGAGCCTGTGGGTCTCCACACTGCGGGAATGACCGAAGAAGGCCAGCGCGCAGCCGGATTCCTGCTGGCGCACAAGCGCGGCATCCCTGGCATGCACGTACGGGCTGTGCAGCTCGGCGTGTAGCGGGTCGCCGTCGTCCCAGAGAGCGATGAGGCCGAGGTTGTGGGCAGGGGCATACACGGCAGATCGGTTGCCGATCACAATGCGGGGTTCCGGCTCGAGGCAGGCGAGGAAGGCGCGATAGCGCTCTGCTCCCGTCTGTCTGGCATCGACCCTGCTGACGCTTGACGCCGGAACGAGTTCGGCCAACGCGCCCTCAACCTGGTCCTGGTCGCGATAGTCGGGCAGCACGAGCAGTGCGGAGCGTCCGGAGCGGAGGGTGACGACCGCAAGTTCGGCCAGCGTGCGTGCCCAGTGGCCGACAGTGGCACCACTTGCCAGTTCGACCAGGCGCGGAACGGCCGCAACCGCGGCACGCTGCTGCTCAGCAACCAGCTGGTCGAAGACGCCGGCGCTGTACCCCTCGAAGCCGACAGCTGTCAGCGCCGACACAGCCAGGTCCGCGGGTTCAGGAGCAGGCTCTGCGCCCGCAGCATCCGCCGCCTCTGCCGCCGCAGCACGCGCGGCCAGCCAGGCCTTCTCCGCACGCACCTGTCGGTTCGGCACAGCCAAGCGGATGACATCACTCGCGTTCCCTGCGGCACGGTCGGCGAGGGCGCGGGCCAGTTTCGCCACCTCAGGGGTGAGCACCTGCACGGGCGAGACGACAGAGTCGAGTGGACTCAGCTTGCCGCTGAAGGCCACGTCAGGGGTCGCATCCGTTCCCGGCGGCAGGAGACCCTGATCGCCGTCCGAGGTCACCGCCGACGAAGCCGCAGTATCAATCACCTCGATGAGGTACCCGTCGGCGATGCGGCCGGCGCGGAACGGCACCTTCACCCGCACCCCTGGCAGGGCAACGGACTCGAGCTCCGCAGGGATGCTGTAGTCGAACAGGTGGTCGAGCTGCGGCAGCGGTGAGTCGATGAGCACCCGCGCCACACGGCCGGTGCGCGTCATCGTCAGAGCCCGGCTGCGCTTCTCAGGTCGTCGACCCTGTCGAGGCGTTCCCACGTGAAGTCGGGCAGCTCGCGGCCGAAGTGACCGTAGGTGGCCGTCTGCGCGTAGATGGGGCGCAGCAGGTCGAGTGAGCGGATGATCGCAGCCGGACGCAGGTCGAACACCTCACGGATCGCAGCGGTGATCTGGTCGTCTGGGAGCGCGCCGGTGCCGAACGTCTCCACGTACAGCCCGACGGGTGCCGCCTTGCCGATTGCGTACGCAATCTGCACCTCGAGGCGCTCGGCGAGGCCGGCGGCGACGGCGTTCTTGGCCACCCAGCGCATGGCGTACGCGGCGGAACGGTCAACCTTCGACGGGTCCTTGCCACTGAATGCGCCACCACCGTGGCGGCTCGCTCCCCCGTACGTGTCGATGATGATCTTGCGGCCGGTGAGGCCGGCGTCGCCCTGCGGGCCACCGATCTCGAAGCGGCCTGTCGGGTTGATGAGCGCGGTGGCGCCGGCTGACTCCAGCTCGACACCGGCGAGAACGGGGCGGATGACCAGCTCTTCGATCTCGGCGCGCAGGCGGTGCGTTGACACCGAAGGTGCGTGCTGCGTCGACACGACGACTGTCTCGACGGTGCGCGGGATGATGCCGTCGTAGCCGATGGTGACCTGGGTCTTGCCGTCTGGACGAAGGTAGGTGAGTTCGCCAGACTTGCGCACGGCGGCGAGGCGCTCCGCGAGGCGGTGCGCGATCCAGATGGGAATCGGCATCAGCGACGGGGTTTCTGTCGTTGCGTACCCGAACATGATGCCCTGGTCACCGGCGCCCTGTCGGTCGAAATCGTCGACGCTGTCTTCTTCGCGGGTCTCGAACGCGTTGTCGACGCCCTGGGCGATGTCGGGTGACTGGCCGCCGATGGAGATCTCGACACCGCAGGAGCGGCCATCGAACCAGACATCAGACGAGTTGTAGCCGATGTCGGTGATGGTCTTCCGCACGATGGACGGGATCTCGACGTAGGCCTCAGTCGTGACCTCGCCTGCAACGTGGACCAGGCCCGTCGTGACGAGTGTTTCCACCGCGACACGGCTGTGCGGGTCTTCCGCCAGCAGTGCGTCGAGGATTGAGTCGGAAATCTGGTCACAGATCTTGTCTGGGTGACCTTCCGTCACGGATTCGGAAGTGAAGAGGCGAAGGTCGCTCATGGGGCCCATCTGTATTAATCGAGGGAGATGCTAGTTGAGTGAGGAATCGAGCTCAACGATCACATCAAGAATGCGATTGGCCACCGACATTTTGCTGCCGGAAGCCTCTTTTACTATATCTCCGCGGGCATCGAGGATCATGACCTCATTGCGCTCTGTGGCAAAGCCCTGCGTCCAGCCCACGCGGTTCACGACGAGCAGGTCGCAGCCCTTGCGGGAAACCTTGGCGCGGCCAAGCTCCAGAAGTGCAGCGGCATCCTGCTCGGTTTCAGCCGCGAAACCGACGATGACCTGTCCTGGCTTTCGCTCGGCGACCAGGCCGGCCAGCACGTCTGGGTTCTTCACCAGCGTCAGGGTGAGGGTGTCGCCGGTGTCTTCTTTCTTGATCTTGCCTTCGCGAATCTCGTCAGGGCGGTAGTCGGCCACCGCAGCAGCCATGATGACCACGTCGGCATTCGCACTCTCTTCGCGCATGACCTGCTCAAGCTCCTGCGCCGTGCCGGCAGTGTGCACCGTGATGTTGGCCGGAACAGCCACCTCGAGGTGGGCAGCGACGAGCACAACGGATGCCCCGCGCGCAGCTGCCGCCGTCGCCAGCGCTACGCCCTGCCTGCCACTCGAGCGGTTGCCGAGGAATCTGACGGGGTCGAGTGGCTCTCTGGTGCCGCCGGCGCTGATCAGGACGCGGGTACCGACCAGGTCACGCTGGAGCGCCGGTTCGCCTTCGAGGACGGCCATGGCGCGTTCCACGATGACCTCTGGTTCTTCCATCCGGCCAGCGCCCACATCGCTGCCGGTCAACTGGCCGAAGCCAGGACCCACGATGGTGATGCCGCGGGAGCGCAGGGTCGCGACATTCGCCACTGTTGCGGCGTTGTTCCACATCTCGGTGTGCATCGCAGGAGCAATGACGATGGGAGCGGTGCTGGCCAGCACCGTGTTGCCGAGCAGGTCGTCGGCGATGCCGGCCGCAAGCTTCGCGATGGTGTTCGCGGTGGCAGGGGCGATGACGATGAGGTCGGCAGACTGGCCGATGGCCACGTGCCGCACCTCGGCGACGCCCTCGTAGAGGTCGGTGTGCACCGGGTTTCTGGATATGGCTTCCAGCGTCGGCTTGCCAACGAACCGCAGGGCGGCCTCCGTGGCAACGACGTGCACTGAGTGCCCCTGCAACACAAAAGCGCGTACGACGTTGACTGCCTTATACGCTGCGATGCCACCGGTGATACCGACGACAATCGTGCGAGGAGTCAACACCGTACGCGCTCGTGCTCAGATTTCAGTTACTCGAGGAACTACTCGACGATGGGGCGCGCAACGAGCTTGTCCTCGTTGATCTCGCGCAGTGCCACAGAAAGCGGCTTGTCGTCGATGGTCGAGTCGACCAGCGGGCCGACGTTGTCGAACAGGCTGCCCTCGTGCAGGTCAGCGTAGTAGTCGTTGATCTGACGAGCACGCTTGGACGCGAAGATGACCAGCGCGTACTTGGAGTCGACCTTGGACAGCAGGTCGTCGATGGGCGGGTCAATGATGCCAGTGGGCTTGGTAGCCATTGGTGACACTCCTTAAGTGCAGTTTTTGTGCAACGAGCAGTTCTGCAATCGGTGACATACGCGGTGAATATCGCGCACAAACCGGTGCTGTGGCGTCGAGCCTGACGCCGAAATCAAGGTGAATTGCGGCTTATGGGCGCGCAGATGCCTTGCGAATCTCCATCAAGTCTACGACTTCTCTGGCGGCTTCGGCCACGTCATGGTTCACGACACGGAAATCGAACTCCCCCTGGGCGGCCAATTCGAGCTTCGCTGTCTCCAGTCGACGGGCCTGTTCCGCGGAATCCTCTGTGCCACGACCGATGAGTCGACGTACAAGTTCTTCCCAGCTTGGCGGCAACAAAAAGACCAGTCGAGCTTCGGGCATCGCCCGCCGCACGGCGCGAGCACCCTGCAGGTCGATCTCCAGCAGCACGCTGTCACCGTTCGCGATGGCGGCATCGACAGGTCCACGCGGAGTGCCGTACCGGTGCGCGTTGTGCACCTGTGCCCACTCCAGCATCTCGCCGGATTCGATCATGCGATCGAACTCAGCGTCGTCGACGAAGTAGTAGCTCACACCCTCAACTTCGCCCGGTCTGGGCGCACGAGTGGTGGCAGAGACCGAGAGGTGCACATCGGGGTAGTTCTCCCTGATGTAGGTGGCCACCGTGCCCTTGCCAACGGCCGTCGGGCCGGCGAGCACAATGAGCTTGCTGTCGGCATTGCCGCGCTTGGCCGTCGGCTTGGTCGAGAGGAAATCGCGCAGGCGGTCGCGCTGGTGCGTGCCGAGGCCCCCCAGTCGCTTCGATGGCGAGATGTCGAGGGATGTCATGATGCGCTCCATCTTGGTGACGCCGATGGCCGGGATGCTGGTGAGCAACTCGGTCACGCGGAGTCGGCCTTCGACGCCGGCAGGGTCTTTAACCGCTGCCGCGAGTACGTCAAGGGCGGTTCGGCGACCGGCAGCGACATCCGCTTTCACTGCTGCACGGGCCCGACGGGCCGCCACAGCTGCTTTGGATGCGGCAACGCGATCGACATCGGGGGGTGTTGGACGTTGCTCAGCCACGGACTGCTCCTGCCTCAGCTACTCGGTTCGCAATCGTGGGGGCTAGATTTGCTGGCCCTGACGACAATATACTGCGCGATTCACTCACGATAACCCCTCTGGCGTATCCGCCAAAGAGGTCATTCATGGCGCGTACCTCGCCGCCCTGGTGACCGAATCCCGGAGCCAGTACCGGAGTGAGTGCTGTTGACGGTGCAGCATCGATGTCGATGCCGTACGACGCGAGGTCGATGGTGGCGCCGAGCACGACGCCGATGGAGCCAAGCAGTCCGGTGTCGGCGGCCGCATTGCGGGCTGCGACGCCGGAGAGCACAGCGGCTGCGACGCTCTGGCCGGCGAACTCGCCATCCGCCACAATGGCCTGCTGGATCGACGGTCCCTCTGGGTTCGAGGTCGCGGACAGCACGAAGACGCCCTTGCCGCCAGCGGCAGCCAGCGCGAACGTGGAGTCGAGCGAGCCGACACCCATGTAGGCGTTGACGGTGATGGCGTCCACTTCGAGCGGGGAACCGGCAGACAGCCACGCCTGCCCGTAGGCTTCGACGCTGGTGCCGAGGTCGCCGCGCTTGACGTCGGCGATCACGATGAGGCCCGCTGCACGGGCATCCGCCAGGACGCGCTCGAGCGCAACGAAGCCGGCAGAGCCGAACTTCTCGAAGAACGCGACCTGCGGTTTGACGATGCCGGCCTGGCCGGCTGTTGCTGCGATGACGGTGCGCCCAAACGATTCGGCGCCTGCCGCGGTGTCTGGCAGGCCCCATTCGTTCAGGAGCCAGGAATGTGGGTCGATGCCCACGCAGAGCGCCCCCCGCTCGGCGAACGTCTGCTCGAGACGTTCGCCGAAGCTTGGGAGGGTGGTGCTGGAGTGTTGCAGTGTCACAGAGCAGCCGCCCTGGCCAGTGCGTAGTCCTGGAGCGACGTCACGGTGAAGCCTTCCTTCACTGCGTCGATCGAGCCAACAGCTGCGCTGAGCTCGGCGATCGTGGTGAACAACGGCAGGTCGCCGGCGACAGCGGCCGCGCGGATCTCGTAGCCGTCGGCACGGGCCGAACCACCACCTGGCGTGTTGATGACGACCTGAACTTCTTCGCGCTTGATCAGCTCGACGATCGAATCATCGGATTCGCTGGTCTTCTCGCTGTACTTGCGGACGATGCGGGCGTCGATGCCATTGCGCTTCAGCACCTCTGCGGTGCCTTCGGTGGCGATGATGTCATAGCCGAGCTGCTGCAGACGCAGCACGGGCAGGATGATGGCGCGCTTGTCGCGGTCGGAGACCGAGACGAAGACGGTGCCGGAGTCGGGCATTCCGCCATAGGCGGCGAGCTGGCTCTTGGCGAACGCACGCGGGAAGTCGCGGTCAATGCCCATGACCTCACCGGTTGAACGCATCTCCGGGCCGAGCACGGAGTCGACGACGTTGCCTTCCTTGGTGCGGAAGCGCTTGAAGGGCAGCACGGCTTCCTTCACGGCGACCGGCGCGTCCATCGGAACGCGGGAGCCGTCGATCTCAGGCAGCTTGCCCTCTGCCTTCAGCTCTGCGATGGTCTTGCCGACCATGATGAGCGCTGCTGCCTTGGCCAGCGTGATGCCGAGCGCCTTGGCGACGAATGGCACTGTACGCGATGCGCGCGGGTTGGCTTCAAGCACGTAGAGCACGCCGGCGCCGATTGCGAACTGCACGTTCAGCAGGCCGCGCACGCCGATTCCCTCTGCGATAGCCAGGGTTGCATCGCGCACACGGTCGATCTCTGCGCGACCGAGCGTGACGGGAGGCAGGGTGCAGCTGGAGTCACCGGAGTGGATGCCGGCCTCTTCGATGTGCTCCATGACGCCACCGATGTAGAGCTCGTGGCCGTCGTAGATCGCGTCGACGTCGATCTCGATGGCGTCGTCGAGGAACCGGTCGACCAGCAGTGGGTGCGACGGGCCGATGATGCCCTGACCGGCCATGCGGTTGAAGTAGTCGGCCAGCGAGGCGCTGTCGTAGACGATCTCCATGCCGCGACCACCGAGCACGTAGCTCGGACGCACGAGGACCGGGTAGCCGATCTCTTCTGCGATGGTGACGGCACCCGAGAAGTCGGTGGCCGTGCCGTTACGCGGAGCGAGCAGCTTGGCGTTGTCGAGGATCTCGGAGAACAGACCGCGCTCTTCAGCGAGGTCGATCGCCTCTGGAGTTGTACCGAGGATCGGGATGCCTTCGGCCTCGAGGCCCTTGGCCAGGCCAAGTGCCGTCTGGCCGCCGAGCTGCACGACCACGCCGACGAGCTCGCCGCTCTGGCTTTCGGCGTGAATGACCTCGAGCACGTCTTCGAGCGTCAGCGGCTCGAAGTACAGGCGGTCTGAGGTGTCGTAGTCGGTGGAGACCGTCTCAGGGTTGCAGTTGATCATGATCGTCTCGTAGCCGGCTTCCGACAGCGCGAACGAGGCGTGCACACAGGAGTAGTCGAACTCGACGCCCTGGCCAATGCGGTTCGGGCCTGAGCCCAGGATGACGACCTTCTTGCGGTCGCTCGGCTGAACCTCTGTCTCCTGGTCGTAGCTGGAGTAGTGGTACGGCGTGAGCGCGGGGAACTCGCCAGCACAGGTGTCGACGGTCTTGAAGACCGGGCGCACGTCGAGGATGTGACGAATTTTGCGCACATCCGCTTCGCCGAAGCCGCGGAGTTCACCGATCTGGGCGTCGGAGAAACCGTGGTCCTTCGCGGTGCGCAGCGTGTCGGTGTCGAGGGTCTCTGAGGCGGCGATGGCGTCTGCCACCTCGTTGATCAGCACGATCTGGTCGAGGAACCACGGGTCGATCTTCGTGGCTTCGAAGACCTGCTCGATGGTTGCACCCTTGCGAAGCGCCTGCTGCACGGTGACGATGCGACCGTCTGTTGGGATCTCAGCCTCGAACAACAGCTCGTCGATGGTGCGGGTCTCAGGTCCCCAGTGGAACGAGGAGCCACGCTTCTCCAGCGAGCGAAGTGCCTTCTGCAGTGCGGAGGAGAAGCTGCGACCGATGGCCATTGCCTCACCGACGGACTTCATGGTGGTGGTGAGGCGCGGGTCTGCGGCCGGGAACTTCTCAAACGCGAAACGCGGAACCTTGACGACGACGTAGTCGAGCGTCGGCTCGAAGCTGGCCGGCGTGACCTTGGTGATGTCGTTCGGGATCTCGTCGAGGCGGTAGCCGATGGCCAGCTTCGCAGCGATCTTGGCGATCGGGAAGCCCGTCGCCTTTGACGCCAGCGCTGAGGAGCGCGAGACGCGCGGGTTCATCTCGATGACGATGATGCGACCGTCTGCCGGGTCAATGGCGAACTGGATGTTGCAGCCACCGGTGTCAACGCCGACGGCGCGGATGATGTCGATCGAGATGTCGCGGAGCTTCTGGTACTCGACATCGGTCAGGGTAAGGGCAGGGGCAACGGTGATCGAGTCTCCGGTGTGCACGCCAACGGGGTCGACGTTCTCGATGGAGCAGACGACGACCGTGTTGTCGGCCGTGTCGCGCATCATTTCGAGTTCGTACTCTTTCCAGCCGAGGATGGATTCCTCAAGCAGGACCTCGGTGTTCGGGCTCTGGTGCAGGCCGTCGCGCACGATGCGGCGCAGTTCTTCCTCGTTGTACGCGAAGCCGGAGCCGAGGCCACCCATGGTGAACGACGGGCGAACCACGAGCGGGTAGCCGAGGTCTTCGGCGAAGCCGACGGCCTCTTCAAGCGTGTGGGCGATGTGGGAGCGGGCGACGCCGGCTCCTGCAGCGATGACCAGGTCCTTGAAGATCTGGCGGTCTTCGCCCTTCTGGATCGCTTCGAACGATGCACCGATCAGTTCGACGTTGTACTTCTCGAGGATGCCGAGCTCGTGGAGCTGGATCGCCGCGTTCAGGGCAGTCTGGCCGCCCAGGGTCGGCAGGATGGCATCCGGTCGTTCCTTGATGATGATCGACTCGATGATCTCAGGGGTGATCGGCTCGATGTACGTGGCATCGGCAAAGTCGGGGTCGGTCATGATGGTGGCCGGGTTCGAGTTCACCAGGATGACGCGCACGCCTTCCTCACGCAGCACGCGGCAGGCCTGGGTGCCTGAGTAGTCGAACTCACAGGCCTGACCGATGACGATCGGACCTGATCCGATGACGAGGACGCTGTTGATATCGTCGCGCTTTGGCATTACTTCGAGTCTCCTGCTCCTGCAGCAGCCTTGTGGGCCACTACGACTTCCCTGAACCGGTCAAAAAGGTGGTTGGCGTCGTGCGGGCCAGCCGCAGACTCCGGGTGGTACTGCACAGAGAACGCGGGGATGTCGAGGCAGCGGATGCCTTCAACCACGTTGTCGTTCAGGCTGTAGTGGCTGACTTCGACGCGACCGAATCCGGCGCGCGAGTCGAGCTCGCCCTCGATGGGCATGTCGACGGCGAAGCCGTGGTTCTGCGAGGTGATCTCAACGCGACCGGTCGTCTTGTCGAGCACCGGCTGGTTGATGCCGCGGTGACCGAACGGCAGCTTGTAGGTGCGGAAGCCGAGTGCACGGCCGAGCAGCTGGTTGCCGAAGCAGATGCCGAAGTACGGCAGGCCGGCGCGCAGGCATTCCTGCAGCAGGTCGACGTGGGCGTCGGATGCTGCTGGGTCGCCTGGTCCGTTGGAGAAGAACAGCGCATCAGGCTTCAGCGACAGGATGTCCTTGGCCGTGATGGTCTGCGGGAGCACGAGAACTTCGAAGCCGCGCTCTGCGAGGTAGTTGAGCGTTGACTTCTTCACGCCGAGGTCGAGGACCGCGACAGACCCGATGCGCTCACCCTGGGCAGGCAGCGAATACGGGTCGACCGTCGAGACGTCGTCCGACAGGTTGCGGCCCCGCATCTGGGCTGCGTTTTGCACGAGTTCGAGCTGCTCAGAGTCCGAGAGCGAGAGCTGCTCTCCGGAGAAGATGCCAGCGCGCATGGCTCCGGCGGAGCGGATGTGGCGGGTGATGGCGCGGGTGTCCACTCCGCTGATACCGACAACCCCATTCGACTCGAGGTCATCGTCGAGACTGCGCTGGGCGCGGAAGTTCGACACGGTACGCGACGGCTCTCGCACGACGAAACCGGACACCCAGATTCGCTTCGACTCCATGTCGGTGTCGTTCACACCGGTGTTGCCGATGTGCGGCGCGGTCATCATGACGATCTGGCCGGCGTATGACGGGTCGGTCAGGGTCTCCTGGTAGCCGGTCATACCGGTGGCGAAGACGATCTCACCGAGGGTCTGGCCGCGGGCGCCGTATGCCTTGCCGACGAATCGCTTGCCATCCTCGAGCACGAGTACGGCCCTGGAAGACTCTGTCGAGGGAATGCTGCCTGAGTAGCTCACGCTACGCCTCACTTTCGGTGGTGCCAGTTGGGTCGATAACCCCTGGAGCAATGGAACGGATCGCGTCGATGACACGGGCACGGTCTGCCTGGTCGACGATGCGGAAGTAACTGTCGACCGAGGTGGTCGACGGGGTGGGGGAAGACCCGGCCAGGCGCCAGCCGAGAACAGTCAGTCCGTCGGTCTCAACGCCACGGTCAATGGCGAAGGTGGCCTTGGCCAGCACCTCAAGCGCAGCGCTCGGCAGGAAGACCGGCTGTTCACCGTTCAGCTCGAGCACAACTCCGTCGGTGCGCACCATGAGCACGCCGCGCGCCCGGAAGCCGAGGCCGCGGATGGCCAGGCGTTCGAGCGGCACGTTGCGCGGTGTGGTCGCCACGTAGAACACCGGGGCAGCGGTGACGACGGATGCGGCATCCGCTTCGCCGGCTGGAGGAAACTCGTAGCCGGCGGCCAGGGTGGAATCCCTGGCGCTGCGCTTGCGCCAGCTGCGCGCCATGAGCAGCAGGACGCCAAGGAGGACGACAACGACGATGACGGCGGGGACTGTCCTATCCATGGGTTATCACCGGGCTCCGCTCGGCTGCGCCAGCGGCGTCACGTGCGGCGGCGTCACGTGCAGCGGCCTGAACCGTTGCAGCGTCGCGCAGCTGTCCGTCGAGCACTGTCGCATAGCCGTGGTGGAATGTGGCCACGATGCGGCCGGGCAGCGTCATGCTGAGATAGGGCGAGTTCACGCCCTTGCCCGCGAGGTCGTTCTGGCCGAAGACCCGCGAGGCCGACGGGTCGTAGAGCGTGAGCTCTGCGGGGGCGCCGATCTCGATGGGCTGGCCCTGGTTCGTGATGCGACCGATTCGTGCGGGCGTGTGCGAGAGCACACGGGCGACATCGGCCCAGCCGAGCAGGCCGTTGGCAACGGTGGAGGCGTGCACGACGGAAAGGGCTGATTCGAGGCCGACCATTCCGTTGGCCGCGGCATCCCACTCGCAGTCCTTGGCTTCGATGGGGTGCGGTGCGTGGTCGGTGGCAACGATGTCGATGGTGCCGTCGGCCAGGCCGGCGCGCAACGCTTCGGTGTCTTCCCTGCGGCGGAGCGGCGGGTTGACCTTGTAGCGGGCGTCGTAGCCGGAGACGAGTTCTTCTGTGAGAAGAAGGTGGTGCGGCGTGACCTCTGCGGTGACGTTGATGCCTCGCGCCTTGGCCCAGCGCACCACGTCGACCGAGCCGGCCGTTGAGACGTGGCACACGTGCAGGCGGGAGCCGACGTGCTCGGCCAGCAGCACATCGCGGGCGATGATCGATTCTTCGGCGACGGCCGGCCAGCCGGTCAGGCCCAACTCCGCGGAGAGAGCGCCCTCGTTCATCTGGGCGCCTTCGGTGAGGCGCGGCTCCTGGGCGTGCTGGGCGACGACACCGTCGAATGACTTCACGTACTCGAGCGCGCGGCGCATGAGCAGCGGGTCTGAGACACAGAAGCCGTCATCGGAGAAGACCCGAACCTGGGCGCGGCTCGCTGCCATGGCACCGAGTTCGGCGAGCTGCTTGCCTGCAAGCCCGACGGTGACGGCGCCGATGGGCTGGACGCGAACGTAGCCGGCGGACTCCCCCAGGGTGAGGACCTGCTCAACAACGCCGGCTGTGTCCTGCACGGGAGAGGTGTTGGCCATCGCGAAGACGCTGGTGAATCCACCGGCCGCTGCGGCCTGGCTTCCGGTCAGCACCGTCTCGCTCTGCTCAAAGCCCGGCTCCCGCAGGTGCGTGTGCAGGTCAACGAGCCCTGGCAGGGCAATGAGTCCGTCTGCATCGATGACCTGTGCGCCGGCATCCGTCACGCTTCTGCCCAGATCGGCAATGCGACCGTCGGCGATGAGGATATCGGCACGCTCGCCGCTGGGCAGCGTTGCGCCCCTGATGACATATCGTTCAGTCGACAATTATGAATCCTCCCGGTCACCGGAGAGCAGCAGGTACAGCGCCGCCATCCGTACAGACACTCCGTTTGTGACCTGTTCTCGCACACTCGACTGGGCCGAGTCGGCCGCGGTCGAAGAAATTTCCAGGCCACGGTTCATGGGCCCTGGGTGCATCACAATGTTATCCGGCCTGAGCCGCGCGAAACGTGCATCGTCGAGTCCCCAGCGCCTGGCGTATTCGCGGCTGTTCGGGAAGAACGCTGCGTGCATCCGTTCGGTCTGAATGCGCAGCATCATGATGACGTCAGGCTGGGCGTCGATGGCGTCGTCCAGATCGAACCTGATCGTGGCCGGCCAGGCCGACGTGTCGGCGGGCACGAGGGTCGGCGGGGCGACGAAGGTGACGGCAGCGCCGAGCGTGTTCAGCAGCCACAGGTTGGAGCGCGCGACGCGCGAGTGCAGGATGTCGCCCACGATCGTCACCGTGACGCCGTCGAGGTCTTTGCCACGTGATGCGGCACCGTGCAGGCGGCGGCGAATGGTGAAGGCGTCGAGCAGAGCCTGTGTCGGGTGCTCGTGCGTGCCGTCACCAGCGTTGATGATGCCGGCATCGATCCAGCCACTCTCCGCGAGCACGAGGGGTGCGCCAGAGGCATGGTGACGGATGACGACACCATCGGCCCCCATCGCGGCCAGCGTTTGCGCGGTGTCTTTCAGGCTCTCGCCCTTTGAGACGCTTGACCCTTTTGCGCTGAAGTTGATGACATCGGCCGAGAGGCGCTTGGCAGCGGCCTCGAACGAGATGCGGGTGCGGGTGGAATCCTCGAAGAAGAGGTTCACCACGGTCTTCCCGCGCAGGGTGGGGAGTTTCTTCACCTCGCGAGTGGAGACATCCGCCATATCTTCCGCAATGTCGAGCAGGTTGATGGCGGCGTCGCGGGAGAGCTCCTTGGTGGACAGCAGGTGGCGCATCAGAAGGCACCGCCGTCAGTGGCGCTGGTCATGGCGCCTGCAGCGCTCTCGGTGCCGGTACCCGTGTCTTCGATGCTCACGAATTCGTCACCGTCGATCTCGGTGAGATGCACATTGATGCGTTCTGAGGCCGAACTCGGCAGGTTCTTGCCCACGAAGTCGGCTCGAATGGGCAGCTCGCGGTGCCCGCGATCGACCAAAACGGCCAGGCGAACGACACTCGGTCGGCCGTGGTCACCGAGCGCGTCGAGCGCTGACCTGATCGTGCGCCCTGAGTAGAGAACGTCATCGACCAGCACCACGGTCTTGCCATCGATGCTGCCGGGAATCTGCGTCGGCGACGGCGTGCGGGTGCGGGTGCGGGCGAGGTCATCGCGGTACATCGTGACGTCGAGCGTGCCAACACCGATGGAGGTGGCTGTCGGCTCAATGCGACGGATGCTGTCGGCGATGCGCTGCGCGAGCAGGATGCCCCTGGTTGGGATGCCGAGAATGACGAGATTGTCTGGTCCCCGATTGGACTCCAGGATCTCGTGGGAAATCCGAGTCAACGCGCGGGTGATGTCAGCTTGTTGCAGCACGATTCGCGCCATAAAAAACCGACCTCCTTCCCCGTCTCACAGGACGGCTTTTAAAGGATGTCTAAGTACCCCAGAAGCTTAGCAGGGCGAACCCCTACGGTGCGTCCATGTCGATGTCTTCCGGCGCCGTCGCATCCAGCTCATCAGGCAATTCGAGCGGTCGCCTGGCGAAGTACGCCGCCCCCTTCTTCCAGAACAGGATCATCGGAATGATCCCGAGGGCAAGAGCTCCGATACCGATGATCACCACGATGGTGTCAAGTGACGGGATTGAGACGAAGAAGATCCACACCATGAACAGCGCGCCAAGGCCTGGCCACAAGCCGATGAAGATGAAGTTCTTCACCGACGAGAAGATGATCTTGCGATACGCGACGACCACGGCGATGCCGGCCAGCGCATAGTAGAAGGCGATCTGCAGCCCGATCGAGCTGATGGCATTGCTCAGGATCTCGCCGACGCTGCCCAGGAAGTTCGACCCGATGAACAGGACGACAGAGACCCCTGCGACAACGAGTGTGGCAAAGGCCGGCGTGCGCCACTTCGGGTGCGCGTGTCCGAAGGCGGTGGGGATGGTGTGATCCCTGCCCATTGCGAACAGGGTACGGGTCACCTGGATCAGCGTCGTCTCCAGGGTTGCGATGGTCGACAGCATCACCGCGACGATGAGGATCTTGCCGCCGAGACCCGGCCAGACTGCGTCGCCAAGCACCCCAAGCACATTGCCGCTGTTCGCGTCGATCGTTTCGGTTGGCAGGATGACGAGGGTGGCGATGGTGAAGATCTCGAACAGGATGAAGACGATGGCCACACCGACGATCCCTCCGATTCCCGACGCCTTCCTGCCGTTTTTCGTTTCCTCGTTCAGGTTGGCCGCGACATCCCAACCCCAGTAGTAGAACGCTGCGACGAGCGCGGCAGCCACAAATGCGCCCGTGCCGGTGAAGTTGCCGAAGCCGAACCACTCCCAGGAGAACGACGGTCCGGCGTGTTCCTGGGTCATGGCATGAATGATCGCTGCGACGGCGAAGATCACCAGGATGGCAACCTCGACGGTCGACATGATCCACTGCGCCCTGGCGGTGATCCGCACTCCGACGAGCACGCAGGTGGCCATGATGAGGAACCAGACTGCGCCGATCACAGTCACGAGCAACACATTCTCGGTGTTCTCCGGACTGAACAGGGCAACTGTCATCACGCCGGCGGGCAGCGCGCCAGCCACCATGAAGATGGTCGCTGAGACGACAAGGGCCCAGCCGGACAAGAAGCCCAGAATCGGATGGAGCGCACGGCCGACCCACGAGTACGCGGCGCCAGCGTTGACATCCGCCCTGCCCAAATAGGCGAAGGCCCATGCGATCCCCAGCATGGGAATCGCGCACCAGAGGAGTGCGGCCGGGCTGGCGAGGCCGGCCACGGCCACGAGGGTGGCAGTCGTCGCGGCGATGGAGTACGCCGGTGCGCTGCCGGCGACCGCCATGACAATCGATCCTGCGGCCGTGATTCCATCGGCCTGCAGTTCATGAGGAGGTGGATCCTGCTTCTGGTTCGGGCCCTGTGACACATCGAGATCGGACATGACGACTCCTTCGCACCTCGTCGTACGTGCGTTAGTGCCGACGTTAATCCTTCGGAGTGCGCCCGACAACGGGCTCCACCCCTGGCCGATGAGAGTGCATAGGCTGTCCCCATGGTTGAGCGAATGGACGAGCAGCGGACGAAACCCATGGACGAGCAGCGGACGAAACTCATCGACGAGCAGCGGGCGGAACCCTTCGGCACGCGCCTGGTGATCATGCGGCACGCGAAGTCGGCCTGGCCGGATGGCGTGCCAGACCACGAGCGCCCCGTGAACGAGCGCGGGCGACGTGACGCCCCAGACGCCGGGAGGTGGCTGAAAGCCCACAACCTTGTTCCCGATGCCATCCTGTGTTCATCGGCCGTCCGCACCAGGCAGACCGCAGAGTTGGTCTGCAGCGAACTGGGCGAGAATGCGCCGGTCCCCCAGCCAGACGACACCCTGTATGCGGCCTCTGCCCTGCAGCTGCTCCTGGCCATCAATCACGTGCCGGATGCGGTGAACACGCTCATGCTGGTCGCTCACATGCCGGGCGTGCTGGAACTCGCGCTGCACCTGGCGTCACGTGATTCAGACCCGGATGCCTACCAACAGGCGACCGGGCACTTCCCCACCAGCGCGTTCGCTGTCTTCGAGGTGCAGAAGCCGTGGGCGGAACTCGATGGCCAGGATGCCAGGCTCAGCGCCTTTGTGGTGCCGCGCGGGTAGTCCTCTACATCGCCTAGTTGGCGGCGATGAACTCCGTGAGTGCCGAGGCGTCGTTGACGGCGCCCGTGTAGCTGATGCCGTCGACGAGCACGGTCGGAGTGCCCTTGACGGCTTCGATGTCCGCGCCCTCGATGGGGCCGGAGAGCGCCTTGTCGTTCACGCTCTGCACCCAGGTGATGTAGGTTCCGGCGTTGACGCAATCGGCGACATCCGTTGCCCCGACTTTCTCGGCAAGCGAGATGAGCTCGGCGTCGGTCAGTCCGTCAGAGTTCTCTTTGGGCTGGTCGGCGAACAGGGCAGACAGGTACGGGAGCACCAGCTTCTCGTCTGATGCTGCAACGCAGGTCAGTGCCGAGGCGGCACGGCTGGAGTAGTCGGTGCCGTTCGATGCGCGGTTGAGGAAGTTCATCGGGTGAATACGCTGCGTGATCTCGCCCGAATCCACGAGCTCGGTGAGGTTCGCACCGTTGGTCTCTTCGAACACACCGCAGATCGGGCACATCAGGTCGATGTACACGTCGACGACCTTCGCGCCGGTGCCCACCTGCAGGTACCCGTCGTCGAGGTGCGCGGCACCGACGGTTCCGGTGGCGACGGGCAGGTCTGCACCGGTCACCGCGCTGTTGGGAGCACTGGGTTCCGGTGCACAGGCAGCCAGGCCCAGGGTTACGACGGAGACGAGCGCGATCGCGGCCGCACTCGACCAGATTCGACGGGAGGTGCTGGACGAGTGAGCCATGATCGGTACGCCTTCGGGGTGTTCGTAGTGCTGGGCTAGTGCGTGGTGCTGGTTGTTATGACGACGGAGCTGTCTGCGCGATGCGGCCGAGCAATCCGTTGATGAAACCGGCAGAGTCATCGGTCGACAGCGTCTTGGCGGACTCGACGGCTTCATCGATGGCGACCGCGTGCGGCACTGCATCGTTGAAGAGAATCTCCCAGATGCCGATGCGCAGGATCGCGCGGTCGACAACGGGCATACGCGACAGGGTCCAGCCCTGCGAATACGTGGTGATCAGCTCGTCGATCTCCTCGGCGTGGTCTACGACCCCGTCGACGATCTCGCGAGCATAGAGCCAGGACGCGGCACGAGCAGGTTCGCTCGCAGCGCGCTCAGCCTCAATCGCGAGGGACTGCGCAACGGTGATCTGACGCACATCAGCTGCGTACAGGATGTCCAGCGCACGCTTGCGTGCTTTAGTACGGGCGCTCACTAGTTGACGCGGCCGAGGTAGTCACCGGTGCGGGTGTCAACCTTGACCTTCGTTCCGGTCTCGAGGAACAACGGCACCTGGATCTGGTAGCCGGTTTCAACCGTCGCAGGCTTGGTGCCACCCGTTGAGCGGTCGCCCTGCAGGCCTGGCTCCGTGTAGGTGATCTCCAGCACGACGGATGCCGGCAGCTCGACGTAGAGCGGGTTGCCGTCGTTCAGCGCAACGGTGACCATCTGGTTCTCGAGCATGAAGTTGGCTGCGTCGCCGACGACGGCTTCGGGAACCGACAGCTGGTCGTAGTCGGAGACGTCCATGAATACGTACGAGTCACCATCGGCGTACAGGTACTGGTAGTCGCGACGATCGACGTTCTCGGTCTCGATCTTTGCGCCAGCGTTGTACGTGCGGTCAACGGTCTTGCCGCTGACAACGTTCTTCAGCTTGGTGCGGACGAAAGCGCCGCCCTTGCCCGGCTTCACGTGCTGGAACTCGATGACGGTCCAGAGCTGGCCGTCAATCTTCAGTACGACGCCATTTTTGATGTCGGCGGTAGATGCCATGAAAGGGTGATCCATTCGATTGGGAAAGAATATGGTCAGAAACGACCTCAAACGAGTGTAGTTGCCGCACGGCTGGGAGCCAAAGTGGCAACGACGCGCTGGACGCCTGATACGGCGACGAATCAGGCGGAAAGCGTGGGGAGCCGCACGACGTAGTCGAGAGCCAGACGGTAGGAGTCGAAACCGAATCCGGCGATGACACCCGTCGCGATCGCGCTGATCACACTGGTGTGCCTGAACGACTCCCTGGCGTGCGGGTTGGAGATGTGCACCTCGATGAGCGGGATACCCGCCTTGGTCACCATGGCCGCGGCATCCCGCAGCGCGTAGCTGTAGTGCGTGAATGCTGCCGGGTTCAGGATGACCGGAACCGTGGCGTCGACGGCCGCGTGCAGCCAGTGGATGAGCTCGCCCTCGTCGTCGGTCTGGCGGAGGTCAATCTCGACGTCATCCGGAGCTTCAGCCGAGAGATAGGTCCGCAGTGAGTCCAGGTCTGCTGACCCGTAGACATCCGGTTCACGGCTGCCGAGACGCCCGAGGTTCGGGCCGTTGAGGACAAGAATTCTGCGCATTGTCCCAGCCTACTGAGTGGCCTGTCGCTGAGGTGCCGTCAGGGGACGGTCAGGAAAGCAGCGTCAAACGAGTTCAGGTCGACGTACACGCCGTTCAGCTGGAATTCCATATGTTGCTGCACGCCGATGCGCATGGTCGTTGGCGTATTCCAGCCGGCGTACCTCATGGGCGGCGGGGCCAGGAAGTCGGCCTGCCAACCATTGATGGTGACGTGGGCCGTGCTGCCGTCCCAGAGCGGTATGTCAGAAAAGTCGTTGACAGACGCCCCCTGCAGCTTCGACCACATTCCAGAACCGGTATAGATAACCGGGCGCACTCCCATGGCCTGCACGCCTTCGATCATCTCTCGCGTCACGGGCACTCCCCCGGTTTCGGCGTCGAGCGCAAAGAACTGCAGCCGGGACGCAAACGGGCCTGCGGCCTCAATACCGCCCCGCCAGCAGCGCGGATCACGGGTGTACACAGCCACTTTCAGCCCGGCATCGATGGCCATCTGCAACTGCTCCTCCGCGCGATCCCACGGCAGGCAGGTGCCCCAACGCGTTGAGTGCATCACATAAAGGCGGAAACCAGCCGAATAAGCCTGCTGGAACCAGGCGTCGTCGGCGATCATGTTCGCAGAGTCAAAGGCACGCACCGACTGCCTGGAGGACGGCGAGTCAGGTGCAGCCGCCGACAGATCGGGGTCAGGCATGTTGGTCTCCGTCTCAGTCGGCGTGGGCAGCGCAGGCACCGACGCTGAGAAGAGCACATCGACCCAGTAGTTGGCACTGGCAGACGGGTAGGAAGGAAACCCGGACTGGCCGCCGTAGCGATACACGCCGTTGGAGCCATCCACACCGTCCTGCAGCGCCGTCAGGGGTCCGCTCGTGTACGACGCCGTCGAGAAGTAGTTCGGGTCGAGGGAGAAACCGCCTTCCGGGGCGAAATACGAGGCAATGTACGTCGTGTTGGGTCTGATGATGATCGCCGTGTCGAATGCCGCTGATTGCCAGCCACTTTCGGTCTCGGCCGTGAACGTGACACGCGCCAGGCGTTCGCCAGAGGCACTCCAGAGGCTGCCGGAGTGAATTCCGGTGTTGATGGAACTCTTATAGAAGCGGATGCCGGTGACCACACCGGCAATCGTCGATTGGAATTTGAGGCCGACCTCGACGGAATCCCGGTCACCGGAGTCGATGAACTGCGGCAGTCCGCTCGGCCAGATGCTGATCTGGTCGCCTGCTGTCTGGTCGTCTGCCGTCTGGTCGCCTGCCATCTGGTCGTCTGCCTGCGCAGCGGAAACAGGGGCGGCAACGGCGATGGCTCCCGCCAGCAGCGCGGCCACGAGAGCGCAGAGGACCGTGAACAGCCACGGGCAACCTCCGCGCTGCGCCTGGGCACGTGACATGTCGCCTCCCCCAACGCGCTCCTGGGGGGTCCGGTTGCCGCGTTCGATCGTGGGTATCGCCTTTGACGGTACCCCGGTGTCGCAGGCATCGGTAGGGCGAGGCATCGAGTGGGTGGCGAAATCACCTGGACGGGCAATCACCTGGCGTTACCGCGATCCCAGCGGACGGGGTCAAGACTTCTCTGCCAGCCCGGAAATGACGCCTTCGGCCTCGTTCAGTTCGACGAGTACGGCGTCTCCCCCGGAACGCGCACGCTCATTCATACCCCCGAGGATCAGCCCGTAGACGAAGGTGTCTTCGCCTGCCGCCCTGGCCTCGCGCGCTGCTACCGTCACGCGCTCGGCGAAGAGGAGCCGGTCGCGGTGCGCCCCAAGCGAGGCCACCACCGGTTTCGCGGCGGCCGCAATTGCTCGAAGCCGCTTGCCCGGTCGCCAGCCGCCACCATCGGAGAGCGCCACAATCGAATAGCGCAGTCGCCTGGCGGATTTGCGGGCGTCGTGAAGGGCGATCTCACGGTCGATGTCTGACGCTTGCGCGGCATCCGCTCGCTTCTGCAGTTGCCTGATCTGTTTTCGTACGGACGCCGTGACGACTTTTCTCGCTGGGCGCGACGCGCGATGACGAAGCGGTGGTCGCGCGGCGAAAGCGTCGAGTTCGTCGAGCAGGCCGAGATATCGTTCCCCCAGCATCTCGGTTCGCACGTTGTCCAGGGCGTGCGCGTATGCCTGACGGTCAGCCTCGACGAGGCGTCGCCACGCGGCTGCGTCCGCCACCGGCAGCGCGTCAAGCTCCTGCGCAGCGCGCCCGCGGCGAACCTCGGCGTCACGCGCCTCGCCAAGGGCACGCCCCAACCAGCGCAGTTCGGACCGCAGCCGGTCGACCGGCTCCTGTGCGAACAGTCGACGGTAGCTGGCCAGGACGCTACGAAGCTTCCGGGTGATGCGGCGCATGGTGTGCACCGAGTCATGGCCGCCAACGCGCACGACGGGGTCAGTCTCGTGCAGCGCCACCACCAGCTGTCGCAGGGCCGTCACAACAACGGACGCCGCACTCGTCGACCCCATCTTGTCCAGCCGCTCGTGGTGACCGTGCGCCGGCGCGCTTCGTTCCTGAAGTGAGGTGAATCCGAGGGAGTGCGCCAGCTTCGAGTGGCTCTTCGACGGATGAGCGCCGGCCGCGGTGAGCAGCGCCTCGATGGCGCCAAAGAATGCTTCCTGCCCCGCGGCGCTCTGCGGCGCCCCTGGCAGGAGTTCCACCTCCCACTCCCGCCACGAGCGCGGCCGTCCACGCCGCACGTCCAGCGCAGAGACGGTGTCATCGGCGAATTCGGCGATGGCGATCCCCTGTGCGTCACGCAGCAGGGTCGCTGCGCGTACCGTCTCGATCCGGGCAATCGGCGTGACAGGGCGGTCGCGCACGATCGCTCGAACGGGTTCGAGAACGTCGGGCGGCACCTCGCCGGGGTCGTCCAGATCGAGTGTCAGCGGCCAGTGGGATTCTGCGTTCCCCTCCGGAACGGCCATCTTCAGGTGCCAACCCTCGTCTCCACCGCCCACACGCCTGCGCAGGGCGATGCCGTTGGCGGCCAGGTCGAATGCGTCAGTATCGAAGTAGACAGCCGTCAACGTGACGGGGTCGCCCACATCCACGGCCACGATCCCGTCGATGGCGGTGAAATCAGGAGGCGACGCATGCGGGCTCGGCTCGTACTTTCGCTCGATCTCCGTCTGTTCCGATGCGGCCATGGTTCCCCCAGGGATCACGTGCGAGACAGACCAGGATGCCCACGGTCGTAGCGTCATTAAACCGCTTTCCCCCCATCAGGACCAGATTCGCCTGGGCTGGGTTCGACGGTCACGCGTGACGGTCGCTGGCATGCCCACGCTGGGCTGGAGGGTGTTTACGCGGGCTCAGCGCCCCCAGCCTGCGCTCGATGACCGTGCCAACGGGAATGACAGAGCCAAAGACCAAGAGTTCATCGATCATTGCCTCGATGGAGTGCCGGGTGCAGCAGGAACACCAGCCGAGCGCGTCGAAGCAGGCTCGGAGCGCATCCGTGTACGTCTCACGTGTGAGCCAGTCGACATCGCGAACGACGGCCGTTGTCGTCTGCCGGTGCGAGCTCATCCCCGAGAACGCACGGCCACAGCCGCACGGCCCGTCTGGTTCTCGCTCACTGCGTGGACATGGATCGAGCATCCACACGAATTCACCCTCGACACACCCGTTGAAATCGGTGCGCCTGCTGCCTTGCGTCGCGCCCGTTGCCACTAAGACCTTCATGGTCATGCTCCTTGTTCTCGGCACGAGCGCAGTGAGTTGATGAATGCAACGCTAGGGCCAGCCACCGACATCCGCTGATCGCCGCCCGCAGTCGAATCCCGCAGTCGCAGTCCGCAGACGCAGCCCGCAGGCACCGGGCAGCTCACAGATGCCGGCCCATACACTTGCAGCATGAGATTTGCGGCTGCGACAGTACTACTCGCGGGCGCACTCGCCCTGACCGGCTGCACGGCTGGCGACGGCGACGGCGACACCGCAGCATCCAGCACTGCGGCGCCAGAGACAGCCACCGCTGCACCGACACCGACAGCCACCGTGGTGTCATCGGTGACGGCCATCGTGCCGGCCGAACTCACCGAAGCATCAATCAGTGCAGAGTCGGCCCGCATCGCGGCGGCCGTCCAGGCCCTGATCGATCCCGCACTCGTCGTCAACGTCGACGATCATTCGCAGGTGGTCGACAAGACAGAGGGCGACGGGCGCTACTTCGGAATCCTCCGCACCATCACGCTTGACCCGTCGGTGGACGCCGTTCGCGCCGCAACCGAGATCGTGACGGTCCTCGAGTCATCCGGCTGGATGAACCGCGACGTGGCAACGGAAGACGATCCGTTCCTGGCTGGCCTCGTCAGCAGTACCGACGAAGCCACGGCGTGGTTCATCGCCATTGGCGGGGATACGTCGACAGCCGGCCAGTCCGTCCTGTCGATCCAGCTGGCCAGCCCCGATCTCCCGTAACAGCCAGCCGTCCCGTAACGGCCAGCCGTCCCGTAACGGCCAGCCCTCGTGTCATCGGCTGCGCCCGTCATAGGCTGTGCCCCGTTGGGGGCTTGTGCCTGCTGGGCGCGTGACGAAAGCTAGCACCATGCCAGAACAGTCATCGGCCAGGGTCGCGGTGTACCTCGACTTCGACAACATTGTGATCTCTCGCTACAACCAGCTGCACGGCCGTAACCAGTTCTCCAAGGACAAGGTGCGCGACCACCTGGCCTCCAGCCCCGACGCCGATGCCGAAATCACCAGGCGGATGCGCCTGGCAACCGTCGACGTCGGTGCAGTGCTCGACTACGCGTCGTCCTTCGGATCCATCGTGATCAGCCGTGCGTACGCCGACTGGTCCGCCGCCGTGAACGCCGGGTATCAGCGGCAGCTCATCGGCAGGGCCGTCGACCTCACCCAGTTGTTTCCCACGGTGACGTCGTTGAAGAATGGCGCCGACATCCGTTTGGCCGTCGATGTGGTTGAAGACGTGTTCCGGCTTCCTGACCTCACCCATGTCGTGATTGTGGCGGGCGACTCCGACTACATTCCGCTGGCGCAACGTTGCAAGCGGCTGGGTCAGTATGTGGTGGGCATCGGCGTCGCGGGGGCGACCAGCACGTCGCTTGCGGCCGCCTGTGATGAGTTCGCAGACTACGACGACCTGCCGGGCGTGACGGATGCCGCCACCATCCTGGCCAAGGCCGCGCCAACGACCGCGCACTCCGGCCGCGACGCTGACACGCGCCCGGACGCGACCCCCGTCACCGAGTCGACCGCACCTGCGACGGGCACGCACAACGCCGCGGCATCCGCGTCGAAGGCGCAGAAAGCGGCAACGGCGCTACTGGTGCGAGCGATGACGCTGCTGGAGAAAAACGACCGCGAGTGGCAGTTTGCCGCCGAGGTGAAGCCGCAGATGCAGCGGATGGACCCCTCTTTCCAGGAGCGCGCCCTCGGTTTCTCCCAGTTCTACGATTTCGTGAAGTCGCGAAGTGACGTCGTCGAGCTCGACGATCAAAGCCCATCCGGTGCAAGGCGGCTGCGCCTGCGGAAGAAGGGTTAGCGGCGCGAAAATCGTGGGTGGCTAGTGCAGCACGCGGTAGGTCACGTGCGTCACGAGGTCACTGCCGGTGGAGGCGATTTGCTCCAGCGTGAGGTCGGTGACGCCGTCGAATAGCCGCTCGCCGGCACCGAGCACCACCGGTGCGATGTGCAGCCGCAGCAGGTCGATCAGCCCAGCAACCAGGAACTGGCGTACCGTCGCCGCACCGCCAGCGATGGATACGTTCCGCTCCCCCGCTGCGGCTCGCGCCTGCGCCAACGCAGACTCGATTCCCTCTGTGACGAAGATGAACGTTGTGCCGCCGTCCATCACCACAGGCTCACGGCGATGATGCGTGAGCACGAAAACCGGCGTGTGATACGGCGGGTCGGCACCCCACCAGCCCGTCCAATCGGTATCCCAGTCGCCACGGCCAGGGCCGAACATGTTGCGCCCCATGATGAACGCTCCCGCATCGACAATGGCATCCATCGCCATCGCATTCTGCTCTGGTTGCTCGAACATCCAGCGGTGCAGCCGCTCGCCGCCCTCACCCAACGGCTTCTCTCGACTTTGGTTCGGCCCGGCCGAATACCCATCAACGGAGATCGCGCTGTCGCAGGTCACCAGGCTCATCATCGTCTCCTTCTGGCTGTGACTCGGTGCGGCTATGACTCAGTAGGTATCAGACTCAGTAAGACCAAGACTCAGTAGGGCTAAGACTCTGTAGAGCTGTGACTCAGTGCGGAGAAGCTCGCCAGGAGTTCACGTTCTTCGTTGTCGGAAAGCCCCGCGCCATGCGGGCCTGCCCCTGCCCTGGCGTTCTCCCAGTCCAGAGTGTCGGCAAGCGTATCCGAGAGCGGGCGCAAGACAAGTCCTGCGGCGATAGCGCGCTCATTCGATCGCGCGTTCATGCCGTACCAGGACCGGTCGGCGAGCCAGAGCGGCATCGACCGAGGCCCTGACCACTCCCCGACGCCATGATCGCTGAGCCAGCTTTCCGGCGCACGCACGATCGGCCCCTCGTGCCCCGCAACGGCTCTGGCGGCAGCGACATGCTCAGGGAAGAGAACGGGTGCACCCATGGCGTTGAACACGCCTGTCTGGCCGCCCTCGGCCATCCGCACGAGCCAGTCGGCCAGGTCGCGCACGTCGATGATCCCCGTAGGCAGGTCCGGCGCATCCGGCACCAGAACGGCACCGTCGTCTCCGACGGGATGAGCGAACCGCCACGGCCAGTATCCGCTTCGCCCGCTCGTGTCGCCCGGACCGCCGATGAGCCCCGCGCGGGCAATGACTGCCCGTGCGCTGAACCCAGCCAGCACAGCGTTCTCGCAGGCCACCTTCGCGGCGCCGTAGTCGTCCATCGAGGCCATCACGTCGGCGTCCAGGGGGTCGAGTCGAGGCGAATCCTCGTCTTGGCCGAGTGCCTCCTGGGAGGCGTACACATTGCCGGTGGAGACGAAAACGTACCGCTCTGCGACAGGTTCCAGGTCCCGCACAGCGCGTCGCACCTGCCCGGGCTGCCGGGAGACGTCGATCACCGCGTCCCAGCGTTCACACATGACGGATGCCAGCGCGTCATCCTGGTCGCGGTCGGCACGAACCCAGACCGCGCCAGCCGGAACGCCACTGCCGCGGGCAAGACAGGTCACATCATGCCCGGCAGCAATGGCGGTCGTGGCAACGGCGTGGCCAAGCCAGGCCGTCCCGCCGAGGATCAGGAATTTCACAGCGGTTGTCCCGCGGCGCTCACAACGTCAAAGTGCTCAACCACAGGGAAAGGGTCGTAGAAGGGATGAAGGAGTGCGCGCCACTCCTGGTACTCCGCCGAACCCCTGAAGCCCTCGGTGTGGTCCTCCAGGCGGGCCCACGAGACGAGCAACAGATACGTGTTCGGTCGCTCGATGCACCGCGACAGAGTCAGCCCGTTGAAGCCCGGCATCGACGCGATGATGGGGCGCGCGCGGGAAAAGGCCGCTTCGAACTGTTCCTCCTGGCCGGCGATGACGGGCAGCAGGGCGTGTTCGGTGATCATCGCTCCACTATGGCAGCGATGTGCGGCTGGGAGCCAGAGGAAGCCGCCTACCTAGCTCCCTCCTGCACGCACGC
Organism: Leifsonia sp. Y878; assembly: GCF_057669685.1. NCBI lineage: Bacteria > Bacillati > Actinomycetota > Actinomycetes > Micrococcales > Microbacteriaceae > Leifsonia > Leifsonia sp. Y878. Next base: position 1,051,817 of record NZ_JBYHFS010000001.1, read on the forward strand.
CCCGCTCAACCCTGTTGCCCAGATCCTGGTCGACGTTGCGCCAGTACGCGAACGCACGCACCAGCACCGGCTCAGTTACCCCCTTGAGCAGATGGCCGACGATGTTGTTGACCAGACGGTCTCGTGCAGCATCGTCAAGCACCTCCCGCACCATCGTCCCTGCCTGCCCCCAGTCGTCGTCCTCACGATGCAGTGACGCTGCGGTGCGTACGAGATCACCGTCGGCGTACCAGACGGCCGCCTCGCCGAAGCGCTCGGTGTCTGCGACCGGACCGCCCTTCGAGTTGGGCACGTAGGTCGGATCTCCGGGGTTGTGATGGCGCATCGCCCCATCTTTGGAGTAGGACCGCACCTCAGCCGCGTGCGGTGTATTGACCGGAATCTCGTTGTAGTTGGTGCCTATCCTGGCGCGGTGCGCATCGGCGTACGAGAAGATGCGAGCCTGCAACATGCGGTCTGGGCTGGCGCCGATACCCGGCACCAGGTTGTTCACGTCGAACGCGGCCTCCTCGATTTCCGTGTGATAGTCAGCAGGATTTCGGTCGAGCGTCATCCGGCCAACCTCGATGAGCGGGTAGTCCTTCTGGGAGATGACCTTCGTCAGGTCGAACGGATTGAATCGATAGTCCTTGGCCTCTGCAAATGGCATGATCTGCATTTTCAGCGTCCAGGTTGGAAAGTCACCTCGATCGATCGCGGTGCGCAGATCGCGGGTGTGGTAATCGCCGTCTGAGCCGGCCAGGGCATCCGCTTCGGCCTGGGGTATGAACTCGATGCCCTGGTCAGTCTTGAAGTGATAGCGAACCCAGAACTTCTCGCCTGTGACATTGACCCACATGTAGGTGTGGCTGGAGTAGCCGTTCATGTTGCGCCAGCTGCGCGGGATGCCACGGTCACCCATCAGCCAGGTGACCTGATGGGCAAACTCCGGGGACAGCGTCCAGTAATCCCACTGCATGTCGTTGTCACGCATGTTGTCATCGGCGCGACGCTTTTGAGAGCGGATGAAGTCCATGAACTTCATCGGATCCTTCATGAAGAACACCGGGGTGTTATTGCCGACCATGTCGTAGTTGCCGAACGCAGTGTAGAACTTGATCGCAAAACCGCGCGGATCGCGCCACGTGTCGGGGCTTCCTCGCTCCCCCGCCACGGTGGAGAACCTGATCAGGAGCTCGGTCTTACGACCCAGCTGGAACAGATCAGCCTTGGTATATGCGCTGACATCATGGGTCACCTCGAAATGGCCGAACGCCCCTGCGCCCTTTGCATGCGGCTGCCGCTCTGGGACGCGTTCCCGATTGAACTGCGCCATCTTTTCGATGAGGTAGTGGTCGTGCAGAAGGATCGGCCCATCAGGGCCAACCGTCAACGAGTGCTCGTCGCTGGCTACCGGAATGCCGGCGCTGGTCGTGGTGAAATTCTGGTCAGACATGATTCCCCATTCGCTCGAAGTGCGCCCTTCCGGAGCCCTGAAAGGGATCGGCGGGTCACCGGCAGAGGTCGTCACATGAGCGGATCACCTGAGAGTGGTTCTCAACCAGCAGTCCCATCTGACTCCCGCCGTGTCGATGGGGTCAAGGAGACTCTGCAACATCACAGGCTGGCGCAACGGGCCCTGTGAGCTCCTCGCGCGATAGGCATTGCGTTGTGCTGGTGGTCGTGGTGGGTCGAAGGCTGGGATCAGGTGAGCCCGTCAGCGGGTCTTGCTAGCGTTGCCACTATGACGACTCCTCAAATCACCCTTGGCGCGATCAACATGGATGCCCAGGATCCAGCCACGCTGGCCGAATTCTGGGCATCCGTCACCGGCTCAGTGCCCTCCCCAGGAGGCGACGCCGTCTACCTGCCTCCGGCGTTCCCCGGCGGGTTTGGCATGTTCTTCCAGCCCCAGGCCGGACCGCGCCCCGACCACCAGGGTTCACACCTCGACTTGACCGTCCCGTGGGGATCACGACAGCCAGAGGTCGAACGTCTGCTCAGCCTCGGTGCCACCTTCAAGTGGGATGTCCTCGACGAATTCCCGCACGTGCAGTGGACGACCCTGGCCGATCCGGAGGGCAACCTCTTCTGCGTCGCCGAGCACCCGCCCGTTGCCTAGCTCAGTGGGCTAGCTCAGTGGGCTAACGTGACGGGCCCTCGTGCTCACCCTCGCGGGACGCTGCTTCGCAGGTGCTCCCGCAGGCCGGGGATCGCGAAGGCGATGTGCCCGTAGCCTGCAGGTTCGATGAGTCCAGCGGCAATCAGACGGCCGCGGTAGTTGGCCACCGTGTTGGGCTTGGCCCCGAGGCGGTGGCCGATGTCGCCCGCGGCGCTCGGCGCTTCGTCGATGGACATCGCTCGCAGGAAGTCCAGGTCTTTTCGGGATGCCGTCGAGAGCGCGGCTTCGATCACCGTACGGGCGTTGCGTCGATGGGCGGCGTCAATGGCCCTTTGCACGGCGTCTTCATCCAATTCGGCAGTGGCCTGCTCCGATTCCTTCCACAGGAAGTACCCAACCAGCTGGATGAGGAATGGGTAGCCGCCCGTGGCCGCGGCCGCGCGCTGCGCGAGTTCGGGAGAAAGCGCGAACCCAGCGTCGGCAAACGTTCGGGTGAAAGACGCCTCAACATCACGGACAGCGGCAGCGTGGAGATCAATTTTGTCTGCACGGCGTAAGAACGTGGCCACACCTTCGTTCAGAAGGTCGGACACGGCCGCCGGTAAACCGGCGAACACCAGGCCGATGGGTAGGCCGTCCTGAATAAAGTGTTGGACGTTCGCGGCGAGCTGGGCGATCTCTCCCCGATCGGCGGCGTGAATCTCATCCACCGTGATCACCAATCCGGTGTTGTTCTTGTCGAGGAGACTGAGGAGAGTTTCACCGGTGATCCGCCAGTCGACCTGCTTCTCAGGTGGCAGCTGTGTTGTCACGCTGAATCCGGCTGCGGCGACCCCCGTGATGCGGCGGCTCGGAGGACCGTCGCCCAGTTCTTCAGCCAGGCGGCGCATGGATTCACCGATCCTGCCCATGAACCCGCGAGTCGCTGTCTCCGAGATGACGGCCCAGCCCTGCTCCCTGGCGAGGTCATGCGCTGCACCGAGCATGACAGTCTTACCGATTCCCCGCGCGCCGGTGAATATGGTCAGCAGCCCAGGGGCGCCTGAGCCGAGCCGCAGTCCGTAGGCGAATTCGTCCAGCACGCCGACACGACCGATGATCTCAGGCGGTGTCGCGCCTGCCGACGGCTTGAAGGGGTTATTCACGGGATCTCCTTGTGAGCGCCAGTGACTCGTGTGAGTGTTGTGCCGCGTGTGTATCTTGTGAGTCTTGTGTGTCTTGTGAGTCAGGCCCACCCTACAGCGCGCTCAACCAGACGCGCCAGGTGAGGCATGAATCCGGGGGCGACTATCGCCACCCGGAATCTTGTGCAGGCATTCATTAGCTGATAGGCCTGAGACGTGACCAGGTCACAGCAGGGCGCCGCGGCATCCGCTTGCCAGTGGGCACTCTCAGGGGTTTTCGGACAGGCGAGGGAAGGCACTCAGCATGACTCACAAGCCACCGGTCGACGACGTCAACGACGACGGAATTGAGATCGACAAGCCGGGCACCGCTGCAGCCGGCATTCCGGGCATCGTCCACTCGATGGTTCCGGCCTTCGGCGGGATGGGCATCTCGCGCGCCCTGAAGACGCTCTCTGCCATGAACCAGAAGGACGGATTCGATTGCATGAGTTGCGCCTGGCCGGACCCAGAGCATCGCAAGGCAGTCGAATTCTGTGAGAACGGAGCGAAAGCGGTCACCTGGGAGGCGACGCCTGTCACCGTTCCCACCAGTTTCTGGGCGGATCACTCCATCGACGACCTGCTCACCAAATCGGAATACTGGCTGGGCATGCAGGGGCGGCTGGTCGAGCCGGTCTACAAGCCGGCGGGGGAAGACCACTATCGGCCCATCAGTTGGGAGAACGCGTTCTCCATCATCGGAAGCAAGCTCGCTGGCCTCTCCTCCCCCGACGAGGCCGCCTTCTACACGAGCGGACGAACCTCCAACGAAGCGGCATTCGCCTACCAGCTCTTCGTGCGCGCATTCGGCACGAACAACCTGCCCGACTGTTCGAACATGTGCCACGAGTCGACGAGCCTCGCCATGGGGCAGACGATCGGCATCGGCAAGAGTTCCATCAGCTACAACGACTTCGCCAAGGCCGATCTCATCATCATCATGGGGCAGAACCCTGGCACCAACCACCCACGGATGCTCACCGCCCTTGAGGAGGCGAAAGAGGCCGGCGCCGACATCGTGGCCATCAATCCACTGCCAGAAGCCGGCCTGATGCGGTACAAGAATCCGCAGAAGGTGCGCGGCCTCATCGGCCATGGCATCGGACTTGCCGATCAATACATGCAGATACGGCTCGGGGGCGACATGGCGCTCCTCCAGGCTGTGTCCAAGCGTGTGCTCGACGCCGAAGCGGCGAACCCGGGGAGGGTCCTTGATCACCAGTTCCTCGCCGAACACTGCCACGGGCTGGAGGAGCTGAGGGCACACCTCGCGAATCTTGATGAAGCTGCCGTCTTGGAGGCCACCGGCCTGCGCTCCGAGGAGATCGACGAGTTGGCCGATCGCTACCTCGCAGCGAACAAGGTCATCATCACCTGGGCAATGGGGCTCACCCAACACAAGAAGGCAGTGCCAACGATCAAGGAGATCATCAACCTGCTGCTCCTTCGCGGCAACATCGGCAAGCCTGGCGCTGGGGCCTCACCGATTCGCGGCCACAGCAACGTGCAGGGCGACCGCACCATGGGAATCTGGGAAAAAATGCCGCCCGCGTTCCTCGATGCCCTCGAGCGCGAATTCAGGTTCTCCCCGCCTCGCGAAGACGGTATCGACAGCGTCGGCGCAATCCGGGGTATGCGTGACGGCACGATCAAAGTGTGGATCGCTCTCGGAGGCAACCTGGCGGGGGCGATTTCCGATACTGCTGTCGCAGAAGCAGCTTTCCGCAACACGGAGATGACGGTGCAGATCTCCACCAAGCTCAACCGCTCCCATGCCGTGGTCGGCACTGAAGCCCTGATTCTGCCCACCATGGGCCGCACAGAAATCGACGTGCAGGCATCCGGTGAACAATTCGTCTCCGTCGAAGACTCTGTGTGCGCCGTGCATGCCTCGCGCGGACGAGTGGCGCCGGTCGCTCCCGGCCTGTTGTCAGAGGTGTCCATCGTCACCCGCCTCGCCAGGGCCGTGTTCGGCGACCCAGGTCGAGCCGACGACGCCCCGTCTATCGACTGGGCGGCCTTCGAGAACAACTACGACGTCATCCGCGACCATATCTCCCGTGTCGTCTCCGGCTTCAGCCACTTCAATCTCCGCATCAGGGCGAAAGACGGATTCGTGCTCCCGCACGGCCCCCGCGACTCGCGCACCTTCCCGACACCGACGGGTAAAGCGATGCTCACGGTGAATGATCTCGAGCACATTGACCGGCCAAGCGGATGCCTCATCCTGCAGACCATTCGGTCCCACGACCAGTTCAACACCACCACGTACAGCCTCAACGACCGTTACCGCGGGATCAAGAAGGGGCGCCTGGTGGTGTTCGTCAACCCGGACGACCTGGCAGAACTGGGCATCGCCGACGGGCAGCTGGTGGATGTGCACACCGTGTTCACTGACAATGTCGACCGCGTGATCAGACGGTTCAGGGTAGTGGCCTATCCAACGGCCAGAGGGTGCGCAGCTGCCTACTTCCCCGAAGCAAACGCGCTCGTCCCGCTGGATGCGACCGCAGAGGGCAGCAACACGCCGATCTCCAAGTCGGTGATTGTGCGCCTCGAACCGTCGGCGGTTGCAGCGACTCCTGAACCCCTCAGTGACCTGCTGCAGCGCTGACGACCAGCAGAGCAACGCTCGACCCGCACGGGCGCACGATCACGTCACTGTCCGGTGTTCGTCCAACCCTCGGCACTTGGGTCCGCGCCGCTTGGGTTCGCGCCGCTGGGACCCTCGGCGCTTGGATCCTCGGCCGGCTGGGTGCGGCACAGTTGCAGTGCGACCTCGGTCGCGTCCTTGACCGCTGCCTCAGAGCTTTTCCCGCCCGCGGCAGCCAGCCCGGCGGCATAGCCGACGATGAAGGTGGTCAGCGGGGCCGCTGGGCGGAGAACGGAGTGGGCGGCGCGCCCGGCGAGGCCCAGGATTTCCTTCCTGTCGACCTCAAACTCCAGAATCTGCAAGGCGTCGACGAGCCGACGGCTCCAATCGGTGAGAATCCTGTCTTCATCTTCGTCGGCGGTGGTCATGGCTGCTCCTTCGTTGCGGACATCGTACCCGGGTCGGTGGATTTCGAGACACTCGCTGGCGCTCGCTCCTCAATCAACGAACGGGTGGCGCAGCGATCGCTCGCTGCGCCACCGCTACTCGGCGAACCTCAGTCACGCATTCAGGTATCCATTGGGGTTGAGCACGTACTTGGTGGCTGCGCCCGAATCGAATTCGGCGTAACCACGCGGTGCATCATCCAGCGAAATCGCTGTCGCATTGACGTTCTTGGCGATGTGCACCCTGTCCCCCAGGATGGCCTTCATCAAATCGAGGTTGTACTTCATCACGGGGCACTGTCCGGTGGTGAAGGCGAGCGACTTTGCCCACCCTGTGCCGAGACTGATCGAGAGTGCGCCCTTCTGCGCGTTCGAGTCGATGCCACCCGGGTCGCCCGTGACGTAGAGCCCCGGAATACCGAGCGCCCCACCGGCGGCCGTGATGTCCATCAGCGAGTTGAGCACCGTGGCCGGCGCCTCATGCGAGGCGTCAGAACCGTGGCCCCTGGCCTCGAACCCGACGGCATCCACGCCGCAGTCAACCTCTGGCACGCCCAGGATCTGTTCGATCTGCTCAGCAGGCCCACCCTTGGTGAGGTCGATGGTTTCGCATCCGAAGCTGCGCGCCTGTGCCAGCCGTTCTTCGTTCATGTCTCCCACGATGACAGCGGATGCGCCGAGCAGCATGGCGCCTGTGGCTGCGGCGAGACCGACGGGGCCAGCGCCGGCAATGTAGACGGTCGACCCAACGCCGACGCCCGCGGTGACGCAGCCGTGGAAACCGGTCGGGAAAATATCGGAGAGCATCGCCAGGTCCAGGATCTTCTCCATGGCCTGGTCCTTGTCTGGAAACTTCAAAACGTTCCAGTCTGCATACGGCACCAGGACATATTCGGCCTGGCCGCCGACCCAGCCGCCCATGTCGACGTAGCCGTATGCGCTACCTGGGCGGTCAGGGTTCACATTGAGACAGATTCCCGTCTTACGTGCCTTGCAGTTGCGACACCGCCCACAGGAGATATTGAACGGGACCGACACCAGATCGCCGACCTTGATGAATTCGACATCGGGGCCGGTTTCCACGACCTCCCCGGTGATCTCGTGCCCCAGAACGAGTCCCTGGGGCGCGGTAGTGCGACCGCGGACCATGTGCTGGTCCGAACCGCAAATGTTGGTCGCGACGGTTTTGAGAATTACCCCGTGCGGTACCTTCCGGCCGATATTGGCCGGATTGACCCCGGGGCCGTCCTTGAGTTCAAAGGTCGGGTAGTCAAGGTCGATGACTTCGACTTTTCCCTTGCCCTCATAAGCGACGCCTCTGTTGCCTGACATGGATATTCCCTTCTGACGTTATGGACCTGTCCGGGGAATTCAAGCCACGGTGTACACGAGCGCCGCAACCGGCGTTCCCCCAAACACCGCACTGATCGCGCTTCGTGCCGCAGTCGGGACGGTGTGTGGCCCACACTGTGCCGGAAGTGAGAAAGAGTCAACCGCGCGGCCGGAATACCGGTGTGACCGGGAACTACAGGTGGAGCCGCTCCGTCAAGCGCTGTAAGCCTCCGCATCCCTGCTCACTCACAGCCTGGCATGCGCCACACTGTGAGTATCGATACTTCACCGCTCACACTCACCTGGTCAACGCTCTTCGCCCCGAGCATCCCGATCGATGTGTCAACCCAGACCATGCTGCTGATTGTGGCTGTCGCTGCGGCACTCAGCATCCCCCGAGTCACCTGGCAGTACTTCGGCCTCTTCACGACCCTGGTTCACGAACTCGGGCATGCGGTTGCGGCCATCCTGACGGGGCGGGTGGTGCATGGCATCAGACTGCGACGCAATCACTCCGGCGAGGCCCTCAGCAGCGGTCGCGGAACGCTCAGCCTCGTTGTCAGCGGAATGTTCGGGTATCCGGCACCGGCGCTGGTCGGAGCGGCCCAGCTGTGGAGTGTCTTCCACGGCTATACCGCCATGGCCCTGTTCGTGGGTGGCCTCGCCCTGGTACTCACGCTCTCGGTGATTCGCAACCTGTTCGGAGTGCTCGTCGTCCTCGGATCTGCTGCCGTCAGCATGGCGTTGTGGTTCTACGCGACGCCGGAGGTGCAGAGCTACGCACTCCTGGTTATCGGTGTTGCGCTTCTGGTCGGCGCTGTGCGCGGACTCCTGACCGTGATCGGCGTGCACGTACGCCGTCGCACCCAGCTCGCCACGTCCGATGCGTACATTCTCTACCGCCACACTGGCGTGCCGTCACCGGTGTGGCTGGTGCTCTTCACCGTCATCATTAGCGGATGCCTGTGGGTCGCGTACAGCGCGTACGCGTCGCAACTCTAGGGTTCGCTACTGGCGGCCCTTCGGCGTTCGTCCACGACGCTCTGGCAAGAGACCCAGTTCGATCAGGCTGTCGGCCGTGGCGAGGATCGCCTCTTCATTCGATCGCGGCGCCCAGCCGAGAACCCGTCTCGCCTTCGCGTTGGAGGCTCGCTGGGGATGCCCCAGCTGCGGAACAACCTGGCGGAGCGCAGGAATGACCACGGCAAGCGGGCGTACGACCCAGTCAGGCAGCACACGGGTTGGCACCCTGGCTGCGGCCAATCCCAGGCGTTGCTTCAGCAGCCGCGCGACCGCAGGCAACGCAATCGGCTCACCCGCAACAGCCAGGAATCTCTCGCCAGCCGCTGCCGGGTCGACCATGGCACGCAGGTGCAGGTCGGCGACATCGCGGACGTCGACAAAGCTCGGCGAGATGCGCGGGAGTGCCGGTGCCATCCCGCTCAGCAGGCCGCGGAGCAACTCGACAGACGTCGACAGGTCTGGCCCGAGCGCCGGCCCCACAATGCCGACCGGATTGACCACGGCCAGCTCCAGTGCCCCTGCACCGGAATTCGTGGCGATGAAATCCCACGCGGCACGCTCGGCCAGGGTCTTCGACTTCGGATACGGGCCCACATTCGGCCCGTTCACATCTGTCCAGGTTGCTTCGGTGAACGGCTGGTTGGTAGGCGGGTGCCCGTAACCGATAGCCGCGAACGACGACGTGAGCACCACCCGTTTCACGCCGGCGTCCAGCGCGGCGCGCAGCACACGCAGCGCGCCGTCACGGGCCGGGATGATGAGATCGTCCTCGTTCTTCGGCACATAGACCGGAAATGGCGACGCGACGTGCAGCACGAAATCGCAGCCGGCGACGGCCTCAGGCCAGCCGGCATCCGTCATGAGGTCGGCAGCAACGAACGAGAGGTGCTCTGAGGGCACCACACCGGCCTGCCGCAGCATCATGCGCACGTCGGTTTCACGGGTCAAGGAACGGATGCTGGTGCGCACCTGATATCCCTGCTCCAGCAACGCCGCAATGCAGTGGGCAGCCACGAATCCTGTGCCGCCGGTGACGAGTACGAGTTCACCGCTCATGTCGACCTCCTGGATCGACCGTACCGGTCATGGTCGGGGTCAGACTAGGCCCGGCCGCCTATGCCTTACGGCGACCACGGTGCTTGATGGCAGCATCCGCTGGTGGCGTCGCCTGGGCACGTGTCTCACTCTCTGCCCTGGCCCGTCGCTGTGCCTCGCTGCCCACCCAGAACGCTGCTGGCTCCGGTGAATATGGATCGGTCGAGCGCGTACCGGCTGAGTATCCACTGGCTGAATATCCACTGGCCGGGTAAATACCGGACTGCCCTGATGCGGTGCCACGCTCCGGAGAGCTCGCCACGGCGCGCACCGGCTTGCCCATCTGCACCCCGACGAGCACCCACCACAGCGGCCAGATGAGCCACCCGCCACCGGCCAGGAATACGCCGAGACCGAGGAACAGGAGCTGTGGAATGGTGAGCACGGCCAGCGCCAACCCGACCGCGATCAGCGGAAGACCGATCACGAGCCCAAAGCCGATCAGTTGCCCCAACCGACTTGTCCACTGCGGCAGTGTGTCCTCGCGACCCAGACGCTTGTTGATCCAGATCATCCAGATTCCCTGCACGAACAGGACTGCGGCCTGGACAAAGACCAGGATGATCGAATCGACGACATGGGTTGCCACCAGCAGCGCCGAAACGGCACCAATGACGAGAGCGACGGCCACAAGCGGCGGAATGATCGATGAGCCATCGGTCTGTCGCCGTAGACGAACGACCAGCAGGGCAGCAAGCGCACAACCGATCGCCGCGAAGACCTCGTAAGTTGCCCCGAAGGTATAGGGGCCGTTGAAGGGCACCTCGACGACGAACATCAGGACGAAGAAGACGCTGCCTACCAGGCCGACCGCCGCGCAGGCATAGGCCAGCCACGACATCCATACATCTTGTATACGACTTGACATCCACGCTCCAAATTCACGGTTCCTGGCCACTTGCCCACCCGCCAGGTGAAATCCCCCGTGACCATTATGAGAGATTCGCCTGAGTCGCAGCTTCATTAGCCCTGCGCAAACGGATACTGCCCCGTTGTTTCAGGGCGCAGTAGCATTTCAGCGAGGTCGAAAATCGTCGTGAGCAGCGGACGAGGGGTTGCCACGACGTGGGCGCCTCCGCGAAAGGACCACACCATGGCCGAAGCAACGCCACCCCAGAGCGGCTCAGAGCCTGAAGACGCCGCGGCGGCCGGGGCATCCGCGACGGCATCGGGGAATGTCGCACCGCGCGGAGCCTGGACAGCGCTGATCGTGTTGATGATCGGCATGTTCATGGCCCTGCTCGACACCACCATCGTCAACGTCGCGCTCCCGTCCATTCGCACCAGCCTCAATGCGTCGGAAGCGACACTGTCGTGGATCATCTCCGGCTACGCACTCGCGTTCGGCATCGCGCTCATTCCTGCCGGCCGAATCGGTGACCGCCTCGGCCACAAGTGGGTGTTCTTCGTCGGCCTTGCGCTCTTCACCATTGCCAGTGTCTTCTGCGGGATTGCCCAAACCGACGTTGACTTGATTGTCTGGCGCGTCATCCAGGGTTTCGCCGGTGGCGTGTTCGTACCCGGCGTGACCGCCATGATCCAACTCATGTTCCCCGTTCACGTGCGGGGCAAGGCATTCGCCATCATGGGCGCTGTCATCGGAGTGTCGACGGCGATCGGGCCGATCCTCGGTGGCCTCATCATCGAAGCGTTCGGGGAGGAAGAGGGCTGGCGGCTGGTGTTCTGGGTGAACCTGCCCATCGGCATCATCGCGCTCATTGCCGCCATATTCCTGCTGCCTGGCGGGCGTGAGGAGTCCGTGAAGTCAGGCACAGACGTGTTCGGGCTGCTGCTTCTGACAGGGGCCCTCGTCGCCTTGCTCGTCCCGCTCATTGAAGGCGAGGACCAGGGCTGGCCGCTCTGGACCTACCTCACCCTCGCTGCCAGCCTCGTGCTGTTCGTGGCGTTCGCGCTCTGGGAAGTGCGGGTGGCGAAAGCCAACGGCTCGCCACTCGTTCCTCCACGCCTGTTCTCCCACCCTGCTTTCACCGGCGGCACGATCCTGGCCCTGGTCTACTTCGCGGCCTTCACCAGTATCTTCTTCACGATCTCGCTCCTCTGGCAGGCCGGTCTCGGTCACACCGCCCTCGAATCGGGGCTCGTTTCTGTGCCATTTGCGATCGGCAGCATCATCGGCGCGTCACAGAGCGACCGGCTCGCGACCTTCCTGGGGCGCAACGTCTTGGTCGCCGGCACTGCGCTTGTCACGATCGGACTCGTGTGGGTGTGGCTGGTGCTACTGCTCACTCCCGCCAGCGACCTGGATCACTGGGCCCTCCTCATCCCCCTCTTCCTGGCCGGCCTCGGCAATGGTCTCTTCATCGCTCCCAACGTCCAGTTCATCGTCGCGACAGTCAGTCGGTCTGAGGCGGGTTCGGCCAGCGGCGTCATCTCCGTTATGCAGCGCATCGGCAGCGCCGTCGGCATCGCGATCATCGGCAGTGTGCTCTTCGGCAGCCTGCACATCACCGGCCCTGCTGACCTGGCGCAGGGATTCACCGACGCCGCTGCGAATGCCCTGGGCGTGAGCGCGGCGTTCAGCGTCGTGGCGTTCCTGCTGGTGTTCGCGCTGCCCAAGCACGTCACGCACAACGGCTAGCCGTCGTCACTCGGCCGACGTGTCCCTCCGGCCTCCCCCTCACCACGCACTGTCGGGCGTAGCGTTGCACCATGGAATTCAGATACCTCGGCAACAGCGGACTCAAGATCTCAGAGATCACGTACGGCAACTGGCTCACCCACGGCTCCCAGGTTGAGAATGAGGTGGCAACGCGTTGCGTGGAGGCCGCCCTCGACGCCGGCATCACCACATTCGACACAGCGGATGCCTACGCCAACACCGCAGCCGAAGTCGTGCTTGGCGATGCTCTGAAGGGCGAGCGTCGGGCCTCGCTTGAAATCTTCACCAAGGTCTATTGGCCAACGGGGCCCAAGGGTCACAATGACGTCGGCCTCTCACGGAAGCACATCATGGAATCGATTGACGGCTCACTGCAGCGTCTGCAGACGGACTACGTCGACCTGTATCAGGCGCACCGCTATGACGCTGAGACGCCGCTTGAAGAGACCATGCAGGCATTCGCCGACATCGTGCGCGCCGGCAAGGCGCTCTACATCGGCGTCTCTGAGTGGAATGCCGACCAGCTGCGTGCCGGATCAGCGCTGGCGAAGCAGCTGGGCTTCCAGCTCATCTCGAACCAGCCGCAGTACTCCATGCTGTGGCGCGTCATCGAGGATGCCGTCGTGCCGGCATCCGAAGAACTGGGCATTTCGCAGATCGTCTGGTCACCGGTTGCGCAGGGCGTGCTCACCGGCAAGTACAAGCCGGGTGCAGAGGCGCCAGAGGGCTCACGGGCGCGCGACGCGAAAGGCGGGGCAGAGACCGTCAAGGCGTTCATGCGCGAAGACGTGCTGACCGCTGTCGCCAGGCTGCAGCCGATCGCTGCCGAGCAGGGGCTCAGCATGGCCCAGCTCGCCGTGGCCTGGGTGCTGCAGAACCCGAACGTGGCCTCCGCGATCATTGGCGCGTCACGTCCGGAACAGATTGCCGACAACGTGCGCGCGAGCGGAGTCACCCTCGAGGCCGCCGTGCTCGCTCGCATCGACGAGGCCGTCGGCGGTGTTGCAGAGCGCGATCCGTCGAAGACCGTGTCGCCGGCGAAGCGACCCGTTTAGCGAGCCCTGCGCACTCCACCTGCCCTCGCTTCGTAGCGGAGCGGGGGCGTGTGGGGTGATCGATTGCCAACTACCGCTATACGCTGGGCACGAACCCGGCCAGACATCCGGCATCCTCCGCTGCACCGTCCGACTCGAGCGAAAGCACGTCCATGACCAGCGCACCGCCTCCCCCGCCGCCGCCGCCCTCTGGCAACCCGTACCAGCAGCCACCGCAGCAACCACCGCAGCCGGAGTCTCCGCCGGCGGCATCCGCTCACCGGCTGTCGCTCACGGCGAAGCTGTTGCTGTTCGTCGCGCTCCCCGTCGCACTGGTCATCATCATCGTCGTCGCGCTGGTTGCGGTGTTCGCGAGCCTGCGCGGAACCGAGATCGCGCGAACGACGGATGCCGCGGCTGGCTCAAGCGTCGAGGTGGACATCCCCAACGCGTCGATCAGTGTGAGTGCAAGCACCGACGGTCAGGTGCGCGTGACGATGACTGGCCACTACTCCGGCGCAGAACCCACCATCACGGCAACGACAACCGGTGACACCACCACGATCAGCGGCGGCTGCCCCAACGGGTGGTTCCTTGCCCGCTGCGACGTCTCCATTGCCATCCAAATGCCGGCGGAACTCGCGCTCGACGTTGAAGGCAGCAATGGCCGGATCACCGTCGTCGACCTCACCGGCGAACTCGATCTCACCACAACCAACGGCGCTATCCAGACGACAGGATCTCGCGGCGATGTGAGTGCGCACACCATGAATGGTGGGATCAAGATTGTCGACGCCGGGTCACGCAACGTGGAGGTGACGTCCACAAATGGCGGCATTGAGCTTGAGTTCGTCGATCCGCCAGATGACGTTGAGGCTCGGACGACCAACGGCGCCATCATGGTGCGAGTTCCCACAGGAACGTCGACGTACTTCATTGACGCCGCGACAACCAATGGCAGCGTCAACACGGATACCGTGCCAAGCGACCGCGCTTCGGAGCGCACGATCACGCTTGAGACGGTCAACGGCGCTGTGACGGTGGAGGACACCCGCCGTTAGCCGCCGGGATTCAACCCTGCGGAGGGCGACCGTGGCCGAGTCGGGCTCTTCACCAATAATTCTCCCGGTGGCGGCCTATTTTCGGGCGGACTCTGTGAGACTGTGAGGGCACGGCGCAGTTTCGCGCGTCGCGCGCATGCAAGCCCCCGTTTTCGCTCGCTTCATTGCTCGCGCCGCTGTTTCGGCTGCGCCGGAAGGATCCAATGTTTGATTTTTTCCTCAGCCCAGTTGCCGGTCTCGTCGCGCTCGGCATCGTCGTCTTGCTCGCCGCGCTGATCTACGCAAAGACCGTCTACAAGAACGCCGGACCAGACGAGGCACTCGTCATCACCGGAAAGAAGTCGCGCAAGACCACGGTTGACGGCGCAACGACCGAGCAGTCAGGCCAGCGCATCGTGCATGGCCAGGGTGTCTTCCTCACGCCGTTCTTCCAGAAGGCGCACAAGATCAGCCTGCGCAGCCGTGCCATTGAGATCACCGCCATCGCCCAGGACAAGAACGGCATCACACTGACCGTGGATGCCGTCGCCATCGTCAAGGTCGGCGACGATCCTGCGGCCATTCGTGCCGCGGCCCAGCGTTTCCTCGGCCAGGACAAGAACATCGACAGCTTCGCCCAGGAAGTCCTCTCTGGTTCACTGCGCTCCTCCATCGGTGCCACCGACGTGATGACCATCATCCAGAAGCGCGACGAGCTCGGGGTGTCAGTACTGGCCACAGCGCGAGAGTCGCTCGCCAACCAGGGCCTCGATGTCGACTCGTTCGAGATCAAGGGCATCACGGACGAGAACGACTACATCCGCGACATCGGCCGTGCAGAGCAGGCCAAGGTGCGCCGCCAGGCCGAGGTCGCTGAGCACCTCGCCACCCGCGAGGCACGCGAGGCCGCCATCGCCGCAGAGCAGGCCGTCGCTGAGGCCGAGAACACCCTCGCCCTCCGCCGCGCCGCCCTCCAGCTCGACACCGACAAGGCCGCAGCTGAGGCGGCATCCGCTCGCCCTCTCGCAGAGGCCAAAGCGCAGCAGGCCGTCGTGACCGAACAGGAAGCCACGGCGCAGCGCCGAGCCCAACTGCGCAAGGCTGAGCTTGAGTCAGAGGTCAACGCTGTGGCAGACGCCGATGCATACCGCGTGCGCGTGACAGCGGCCGCCGCTGCAGAGGCCGCAGTCACCGCTGCCGCCGGAGATCGCGATGCCCGTGTTGCCGCCGCCCAGGCCATCCGCGCTGAGGGTGAGGCCCAGGCTGACGCCATCCGTGCTCGTGGTGCGGCAGAGGCAGAGGCGACCCGCCTCTCCGCCCAGGCTCTCGCTGAGCAGTCAGAGGCCCTCATCCAGCTGCGCATGATCGAGACCCTCCCGCACATCGCGCGTGAGCTTGCTGCGCCGATGAGCAACATCGACCAGCTCACCGTCATCTCAACGGATGGCGCATCGCAGCTCTCGAAGAACGTCGCCTCAGGATTCTCCGAGGTCGACGCTGTGCTGAACTCCACCATGGGCGTCGGCATCAAGGACCTGCTCGGCGGCCTCCTGGGCGGCGTTGCGGCTGGAGCTGCGGGCGCGGCCATCGGCGGCAACGCCGGACAAGGCGCACACGCACGCGGCGAGCTCGCAGCATATGCGGCGTCAACTGAGTCAGCTGAACGCGAGGTCGCTCCGGCAGTAGCCGAGTAATCGGTCGCCACCGTCCCGTAAGCGCGGCGCGGGTCGAACGCAGTTTCGCGGGTGTTGCAACTCCCGCGAAGCTGCGTTCGATGAGCGTGACTCCCCGAACGGCACCCGGCGTCGCGTGGCACGAGCGCGACCTTACCAACCAGCAATCGTGGCGGTACGCTCGGGGCACTATTGGCCTGCGACACCAAAGAGAACCGGGATATCGCCATGAAAGCACTCGTCTACAAGGGTCCGGGAAACAAGGCGTGGGAAGAGGTGCCGAAGCCCGCCATTCAGCATCCGACAGACGTGATCGTCAAGATCGACACCACCACCATCTGCGGCACTGACCTGCACATTCTCAAGGGCGACGTTCCGGCTGTCACGCCAGGGAGAATCCTTGGCCATGAGGGCGTCGGCACGATCACAGAGATCGGCGACGCGGTGACCACGCTCGCCGTCGGCGACCAGGTGATCCTGTCCTGTATCTCTGCGTGCGGGAAATGCGAGTACTGCAAGCAGGGCGTGTTCTCGCACTGCCTCGGAGAGGAAGGCACGTCGGGGATCGGCTGGATCTTCGGTCACCTCATCGACGGCACGCAGGCAGAATTCGTGCGCGTGCCGTACGCCGAGACATCCGTTTACCGCCTGCCGGCCGGAGTCAGCCCCCAACTCGGCACGCTCTTGTCAGACATCCTGCCCACCGGCCATGAAATCGGCGTGCGCTACGGCAGCGTGAAGCCGGGCGACGTGGTGGCTGTCGTCGGCGCTGGGCCGGTTGGCCTCGCCGCCATCGCCACCGCAGGGCTCTACGGTCCGTCGCGCGTGATCTCCATCGACCTCGACGCCAACCGCACAGAAGCAGCACGCTCGTTCGGTGCGACGGATGCCGTGGTGTCGAGCGCCGCGGATTGGAAGGAACAGGTGCTGGCCATGACAGACGGCCTCGGCGTCGACGTTGCCATCGAAGCCGTCGGCATCCCGGCGACGCTGCAGATGTGCCTCGACATCGTGCGTCCAGCCGGCCACGTTGCCAATGTCGGCGTGCATGGCAAGGGTGTTGAGATCGCCATGGACGAACTATGGATCTCGAACATCACCATCACCATGGGGCTCGTCAACACCGACACGACGCCCACCCTCCTCAAAATGCTGGCGCAGGGCAAGATTCCCGCTGAACATTTCGTCAGTCACACCTTCGCGCTCACCGACATCATCGAGGCGTACGACGTGTTCGGGAGGGCGGCAGAAACGAAGGCGCTCAAGGTGATGCTGAACGCGTGATTCTCCCCGCGCGACCCTGAGGTTGCGAGTGTAGGGTGTCGGCATCCGTTGTTGGATTCCGGAGGAAGAAGTTCCCCGATGTTGCGCTCCGTTGGCATCGCAATGGCCCGTCATCGACTCGTCGTCCTGATCTGTTGGGCCGTGTTCTTCGTGGCCTGCCTTGCGACGTCCCTGTTCGGGATCACCGGGGAGAGCCTGTTCCAGCGGCTCTCCAGCACCGGCCCCACCGTCAACGGCGAAGCCAGTGAGGCTGCAGCCCTGACCAGCAACGACACCACGGCAAGCACAGAGAGCATCTCGCTGCTCGTCTATGGCATCGATCCCGCCTCGCCAGAGCTGGATGCTGTGCTTGCAGAGGCGACGGATGACCTCCTTGCGATTCCCGGTGTCACCCAGGTCGTCAATCCGCTGGCTTTCCCGCCGCTACCCAATGGTCAGCCGTCCCCGGCGGCGGCCTCCCTTTTTGCCTCCGATGGCAACGGGCTTCTCCTCAGCGTCTCCATGGAGACGACGGATGGCGCTCTCAGCGACTCGCTCTTGACGGAGGTTGAGGACGAGCTGAATGCCACGGCTGACGAGGTTCGGGGCATCGCTCCCGGTGCCACCGTCGAGGTCGGCGGCAGCCCGCTCATCGTGAACTCGCTGGTTGCCGTCGCCCAGTCAGACCTGCAGAAGGGCGAGCTCATCTCGCTGCCGCTCGCCCTGCTCGTGATGCTTGTCATCTTCGGCGGCTTCCTGGCTGCGGCGATGCCCCTGATCGGCGCCATCGCATCCATCGTCGGCGCTCTCGGCACTCTCTTCGCTTTCAGCTACGTGATGGACATCAACATCACAGTGATGAACGTGATCGCGGTCATCGGTCTTGGCCTGTCTATCGACTACGGGCTGCTGATCGTCAGCCGATTTCGAGAGGAGTTCCGCGCGCGCGTCGAGCAGTTGGAGAGCACGCAGCTGGGCAGCACGCAGCTGGGGAGCACCGCGCAGACCAGGCCCGAGCGCCACGAGTTGATGATGGAGTCCGTCGGCGCGACGGTTAACACGGCAGGGCGCACCGTGCTCTTCTCTGGGCTTACATTTGCCATCGCCACTGTCGGCCTGTTCGTGTTTGAGCCGGAGATCATCAGGGCCATTGCCATTGGCGCCGTCTCTGTCGTGGTCATCGCCATGCTCACGGCGCTCGTGCTGGTGCCAGCGCTCCTCGGCTACTTCGGAGAGCGTCTTCTGCAACCGGGCGTCCTAACCAGAATCCCGGGTCTCGGCGCCATTCTCACCCGTTTCGGGGATGTCGCGCCTGAGGATGGGTTCTTCTCAAAGCTCACCAGAAGCATCCAGCCGCGCGCTGCCGGCGTCGCCGTGGCCGGGACCGCGCTGCTGGTACTCATGGGCAGCCCAGCGCTGTCGATAGTCCTCTCCAACAGCAACGATGACGCCATCCCGGCCTCCTCAAGCCAGTACGACTTTGTCACCACCCTCAACGAGCATTTTCCGCAGGCCACGCAGGCGAAGGTGCAGCTGGTCTCATCAACAGATGAGGAATCGGCGGCAGCCTGGGCGGATGACGTTGCGACTCTGCCGCACGTCACCGGCGTCACGCCGCCCACCGACGTCAACGGCTACTGGGTATCGCGCGTGAGTGTCGAGCAGCATGAGGGCACAGACGTGGTGCGTGAAATCAGGGCCGACCGTCCCGACTTCCCCCATTGGGTCGGTGGAACGGATGCCGCATCAGTCGACTACCTGGATTCGCTCGGCCAGAGCGCGCCGTGGGCGATCCTGATCATCGCCGTCGCCAGCTTCGTGCTGCTTTTCCTGATGACGGGCTCCGTCGTCATCCCGCTCACAGCGCTCGTGATCAGTGCGCTCTCGCTCGGCGCCGCGGTCGGCGTGCTCGTGTGGGGCTTCCAGCAGGGCAATCTCGCCGGTCTGCTGAACTTTGACGCCTCAACGCTGGGCGGCGTAGACGCGCTGGTGCTGACCCTCGTGCTCGTCTTCGGTTTCGGCTTGGCCATGGACTACGAGATGTTTTTGCTCGCACGCATCACAGAGCATCACGACAACGGGGAGACCACCAGGCAATCCATCGAGACCGGCCTCCAGAGCTCTGGCCGCATCATCACCTCTGCAGCACTCATCATGGTGTTGGTGTTCGCGGGCTTCGCCACCGGCGACCTGATGCAGATGAAACAGATCGGCGTTGCACTGGCGGTCGCGGTGCTGCTGGATGCGACACTCGTGCGCTCTGTGCTGGTGCCGGCGGTGATGACATCGTTCGAGAAGCGCCTGTGGTGGGCGCCGCGCTGGATGCAGCGGGTTCACGCCAGGATCGGCCTGCGTGAGTAGCCTCAGCCTCCCCCGTTGGTTGAGGAAGGCCGGCCACGGCCGCCTCGAAACCTCGTGAGCCGGTCTTCAGACGCATAATTTCAGAGATTGGCCCGCTGGATTTCGAGACACTCGCTGGCGCTCGTTCCTCAATCAACGGGTGGGCTAGGAGCCGATCGCCTGGTACGCAGCGAAGAGCAGTGAGCTGTCCGGCCCCTCGAGAACCGTCGGCTTGCCGATGTCATCGAGCACGATGAAGCGCAACATGCCGCTTCGGGTCTTCTTGTCGCGCTGCATCGTCGCCAGCAGCGTCTTCCAACGGCCGACAGGGTAGGTCGTGGGAAGAGTCAGCGATTCCAGGATGGAGCGGTGACGGTCGACGACCTCGACGGGCAGCCGCCCGGTGAGGCTCGCCAGCTCAGCGGCGAACATCATGCCGACGGCGACAGCCGCGCCATGGCGCCAGCCGTACCGCTCTGCGTGCTCGACCGCATGGCCCAGTGTGTGACCGTAGTTCAGAATCTCGCGGAGGCCGGCCTCCTTGAAGTCGACGCCAACAACGCGGGCCTTCATCTCAATGGACAGCTCGACGACCCGACGGAACTCGGGCGTCGTCGGATCCGTCGCGGTGTCGACATCCGCTTCAATGATGTCGAGGATCTCAGGCACCTGGATGAACCCGGCCTTCACGATCTCGGCGAAGCCGGCCAGGATCTCATTGCGGGGCAGGTCGTTCAGGGTGTCGAGGTCGCAGATCACGGCGGTCGGAGCGTAGAACGTTCCGACGAGGTTCTTGCCCTCTGCGGTGTTGATGCCGTTCTTGCCACCGACAGCGGCGTCGACCATACCGAGCACGCTGGTCGGGATCTGCACAAGGCGAACGCCGCGCAGCCAGGTGGCAGCGACAAACCCGGCGAGGTCGGTGACGGCACCGCCACCGAAACCGATAACGGCATCCGTTCGGGAGAAATCGGCCTGGCCCATGACCTGCCAGCAGAACGCGGCGACCTCGACGCGCTTGGCGGCTTCGGCGTCTGGCACCTCTGCGATGAGTACTTCGTACTTACCGAGCAGACTCTCACGCAGCGCAACGGCTCGAGCGCCGAGCGTCGACGTGTGCACAATCAGCACCTTCTTGACGCCGTCGCCCAGCTGCTCTGCCACGCTCTCGGCCAGGAGTCCCCTCCCAACGAATACGGGGTAGCTGTCCTGACCGCTCACGGTGATGACGGTGGTGTCTGTCTCAGTCACAATTTCCCTCTTACCCAGGCCGCGATATCGTCGGCGATGGAGTCGATGTCCCGATTGGACGTGTCGATATGGATGGTGGCCAGCTCTTCGTACGTTGAGCGGCGTTCGTCGTAGATGCGCTGCCAGTCGTCGAGCCCGTTCTTCAGCAGCGGGCGCTTGCCGCCACCGAGACGGGCCTTCACCGACTCGGCGTCGACGGACAGGTAGACGACGACAGCGTCGGCCAGCAGCTCACGCGTTGCCGGGTGCAGCACTCCCCCGCCGCCGATCGAGACAATCGCATCGGACTGCAGCGCTCTGGCAATGACGTCGGCTTCCAGCTGACGAAAATGCTCTTCGCCACTCGTCGCGAAGATGTCTGAGATCGGTCCGTGCTGTTCCACGATCACCGCATCGGTGTCGATGAACTCCAGCCCGAGCTCCTGGGCGACCTGGTGCCCGATCCTGCTCTTTCCCGCCGCCATCGGCCCGATGAACACCACCGGCGCTACTGACGACGAGCCAGCCATACGGAGTCTGTCGTCACTCACTATCGGTGGTCACTCAACGTCAGCGACGCCCTGGCCCTCAAAGTCAGCGACGCTCTGGCCGCGGGTCTTGAGGTTCTCCGGGATGTGCGCGAGGTAGGACTCGAGGTTGCGCTTGGTCTCGCCGACAGAGTCGCCGCCGAACTT
This sequence comes from Leifsonia sp. Y878, assembly GCF_057669685.1. Taxonomy (NCBI): domain Bacteria; kingdom Bacillati; phylum Actinomycetota; class Actinomycetes; order Micrococcales; family Microbacteriaceae; genus Leifsonia; species Leifsonia sp. Y878. The sequence continues at coordinate 1,073,468 of NZ_JBYHFS010000001.1, forward strand.
CTCCAGCACCGAGTTCGCCAGCACGAGTGCGACCATGGCCTCTGCCACCACTCCGGCTGCCGGAACCGCACAGACGTCAGAGCGCTGGTGGTGAGCGGATGCCGCATCACCGGTGGCAACGTCGACAGTGCGCAGCGAGTGAGGCACAGTAGCGATCGGCTTCATGCCAGCACGAACACGAAGCACGGTGCCCGTGCTCATGCCGCCCTCTGTACCGCCGGCCTTGTCGCTGGAGCGCGTGATGCCATCCGTCGACTGGAAGAGTTCGTCGTGGGCCTCTGAGCCGCGGCGAGTGGTGGTGAGGAAGCCGTCGCCGACCTCAACTCCCTTGATCGCCTGGATACCCATGAGAGCGGCAGACAGCTGCGAGTCGAGGCGGCGGTCCCAGTGCACGAACGAGCCGAGTCCTGGGGGGAGGTTGTATGCGAGCACCTCGACGACGCCGCCGAGGGTGTCGCCGTCCTTGTGCGCGGCGTCCACTTCGGCCACCATCAGCGCGGAAGTCGCCGGGTCGAAGCAGCGAAGCGGATCGGCGTCGAGCAGGTCAACGTCGCTCGGAACGGGCAGCGGAGAGCCTTCAGGCACCCTCACTGGTCCGATCGACAGTGTGTGGCTGACCAGCGTGATGTCGAGTTCGGCGAGGAAGGCGCGAGCGAGCGAGCCGAGAGCGACACGCGCAGCCGTCTCACGGGCGCTGGCGCGCTCCAGAACGGGCCTGGCCTCATCGAAGTCGTACTTCTGCATGCCGACGAGGTCGGCGTGGCCGGGACGCGGACGCGTCAACGGAGCGCCACGGCCGCGCACCAACGTGCTTGGGTCGACAGGCTCAGGGCTCATCACCTCTGACCACTTGGGCCATTCGGTGTTGCCGATCCGCACAGCGACGGGCCCGCCCAGGGTGAGTCCGTGGCGCACGCCGCCGGAGATGTTCAACTCATCCTGTTCGAATTTCATGCGCGCACCCCGCCCATAGCCGAGTTTACGGCGCGCTAAATCGAGACGGATCGCATCAAGAGTGACCGGGATTCCAGCGGGCAAACCCTCGACAATAGCGATGAGTTCGGGGCCGTGGGACTCTCCGGCGGTGAGCCAACGAAGCATGCTCCCTATTCTGGCATGCCGCTAGACCAGAGCTTCGCGCATGGCGGCCAGAACAGCCTCTTCGCCCTGCAGCGCAGCGAACGGATCACCAGATACAAAGATGCGTACCTGGATCAACGCCTGGTGCAACAGCATGCCGAGACCCGAGGTCACCTGGCCGCCTGCAGCGCTCCACGTCTGGGCCAGGGCGCTCGGCCACGGCGAGTATGCGACATCGAACAGCGGAACGCTGCTCCGGAATTCAGCGCTGAAGATGTCACCGACATCCGTGCCTCCAGGCAGCGTACTGATGACGACAGAGGGAACAACACCGGCGAACGCGCCTGGCGTCGGGGGCACAGCGCCATCAAGCCGGGCACCGGATGCCGCAGCCGACAGTTCGGAGACAGCCACCACGAGTCCGAGGGTACGGCCCAGAGCCACGAGACCTGCGGCCTTCGACGGCGTCCGCACCAGCACCTCCACCGATTCGGCACCGAGTTCTGCTGCGGAGACCAGCGCCGAGGATGCCGTCGCCCCAGCCCCGAGAATCATCACGTGGGAAGCGGTGGCGACACCGGCTTCAGCCAGCGCACGAACCAGCCCCGTGACATCCGTGTTGAATCCAGACAACGTGCGATTTCCGTTGACGTCGCCGAAGACCACCGTATTCGCCGCGCCGGTCAACTCTGCGACCCGCGACAGGTCGGTGACCAGCGGAAAGACCTCATGCTTGAGCGGCATGGTGAGCGAGAGCCCCCGCCACTCAGGGCCACGGCTGGCGATGAAGTCAGCGAGTTCCCCAGACCGCACCTCGATCGCCTCATACTCCCAGTCCAGACCGAGCACCCGATAGGCGGCGGCATGCAGCGCAGGTGACTGGGAATGGGCAATCGGCGAGCCGAGGACCGCGAGGCGGTTAGCCATACTCTGGGTGTTCATCCATCCAAGCTAACCACTTCGCCACTGCGGCGTCATGTTCTTCGACGGTCGCAGAGAAGATCGTCTCGCCGGTGTCGAGATTCCAGGTCACGAAGAACAGCCACGGACCGTCTGCAGGGTGCACAGCAGCGTCGATGGCCAGGTCGCCTGGATTCGAGATCGGGCCAATGGGGAGACCGGGGTGAACGTACGTGTTGTACGCGTTGTTCGCGTCGGCGCGCTCAGCATCTGTCGTGGTGACCAGGTGCGTGTTGCCCGTGCCGTACGCGACTGTCGCGTCCGATTGCAGGAGCCCACTCGGCCAGAGAGCAGGTTCGAGTCGATTCAGGAACACCCGGGAAACCTTGTAGTAGTCGTCCTTGAGCCCCGCTTCACGCTGGATCAGCGACGCAAGAACGATCGTCTTCCAGCGATCCGCCGGCGCGACGCCAGCCTCGTCGAGAGCCTGGAACTGACGGTTGACCATGGTCTGCAGCGCGTCATGCGCGCTCGTTCCCGGATCGAACGTGTAAGTGGCGGGGAAGAGGAATCCCTCGAGCTGGGTCGCTTCAGCCGGAAGCCCGAATGAGGCAACGTCGGCTGCGGCGGCCTCGACGTCAGCGATGGGAATCTCGAGAGTCTCCGACAACGACTGCAGGACATCGGCCTCTGGCAGGCCCTCCTGCACCAGGACGGTGTTCTCCATCTTGTTGTCCGGGTTCTGAATGGCCTTCAGCGCCGCTGCAGCACTCATCTGGGTCTTTAGCTGGTAGGCACCTGGCTGAAAGACCAGAGCCGGCTCCTCTGCCAACAAGAGGTCGTAGAAGGCGTCGAAGCTCTTGACGACATCGGCCGCCACGAGGCTGTCGGCGAGGTCGCTGCCGCTGTCGCCGTCATGGATCACGACAATCACGTCGTCAACGCCGGCCCCCGTGTAGTCCTCAGGGCCCTGCGTCGCGGCGATCAGCTGGCTGATCGGTCCCTGCAATGCGAAGGCCGCCACCGCGCCAAGCGCAACGAGGACGATGAGCACGATCATGCAGCCCCACAGGCCCTTGCGCTTCTTCTTTTCCCGCGGTGGCTCGGTGTCCAGCTGGGCACGGCGGCTTGACCGGCTGCCGACACGCGGCGGCGTCTCATACTCCGTGAGTCCAAGCGCTTCGGACGGAGTCAGTGACCCCCGCTCGACGCTGGGCGCTGGCAGATGAGTGCCGGCCGAGTGGTGGACAGACCCAGGGTGCGGATCGGCGGGCGGGTGGATCGTGTGTGGCTTCGAATCGCGACCGGAGGCTCCCCCGAGAAATTCGCCCCAGTTGAAGGTGTCTGCAGACGCCGCTGGCGTCGGCTCACCAATCGGGTCTGCAACCATCCCCGCCAGCGTGCCGGCGTCTGGCGCCGGTGGCGCGCTCTCCTCCGCGACATTCGGCACCGGCGCTGGTGCGTCAGTCTTGCCTAGCGCGCGTGCAGCCGTTGGCTGGGCAGTCGCAGCATCTGGAGTAGTCGGGGTGGCCGCAGCATCCGGGGTTGCCGCTGCGGGCATGCCTGCCTCACCGTTACCGGCGTCCTCCACCACGGCATCCGTGACACCGCCCTCAGCGGCCAGTCTGGCCGCGCGGCGCGATCGGCGCGTTGGGGTGGGATTCTGCTCAGAATCGGAGGGGAGAATTGGCAAGCTACAACGGCCTTTCTGACTGTTCTACGGGCGAGCCTGGCGGCTTTCCAGAGGCACGCTCCGTGTCAAGTGCGTGTTGCAGAATGATAGTCGCGGCAACCTGATCGATTACCGGGCGCTGTGTCTTGGCCTTGCGGCCAGAGGCCCGCAGCGCTGATTGAGCGGATACCGTCGACAACCGTTCGTCTACGAGCCGCACGGGCGCCTCCACAGACCGCGACAGGGCCGCCGCGAACTCAACGGCATCGTTCGTCGACGCCGTGTGAGCGCCGGACAGTGCCAGTGGCAACCCGACGACAACCTCAATCGGTTCAAGCTCGAGACAAATGGCCGCGATGCGGGCGAAGTCGGTGACTCCCCCCGCATCCCTGGCTACGGTTTCGACCGGGGTGGCAAGCATCCCGTGGGCGTCACTTCTCGCAACACCCACGCGGGCTTTGCCCACATCGATTCCCAGCCGAACACCGTGACGCATCGGACTAACGTGCCACAGCAGTGCGCACAGCGTCAAGCGCTGCGCTGATTGCACTCACATCGGTGCCACCGCCCTGGGCCAGGTCATCCTTGCCGCCACCGCCGCCGCCGAGGACTCCGGCGGCCACCTTTGCCAGTGCGCCTGCGCGCTGGCCGTGGTCGCGAGCGGCCTGGTTCGTCGCCACGATCACGACAGGCTTGTCGCCCACCGTCGCCGCGAGAGCGATGACAGCAGCCTCACTGCCCAGTCGTTCCCGCGTTGCCGTGACGAGCATCCGCACGTCGTCGGCCGAGTTCAGCGTGCCGAGGTCCTGTGTGACGAGGTGCAGGTCGCCGACCCGTGATGCGGCGGCGACGAGAGCAGGAACCTTGTCGGTCAGCGCGCGAGCCTCGAACGCGGCGATCTTCTTCTCAGCGGCCTTGAGATTCTGCACCAGGTCACTGATGCGCTCAGGCAGCTGTTCGCGTGGCGTCTTCAGGTTCGACGTGAGCTGCGACACGATCGCGCGCTCTGCAGCGAGGTCCTTGAACGCTTCAAGACCGACGAGCGACTCGACGCGTCGGTTGGTTGACCCAACGGATGCCTCACTCACCAGGTTGATCATGCCGATTTCCGCGCTGGTTGCCACGTGGGTACCCGCGCAGAGTTCGCGAGACCACGGTCCGCCGATGTCAACGACACGAACGCGGTCGCCGTACTTCTCGCCGAACAGGGCCATGGCACCGAGCGCCTTGGCCTCAGCCAGCGGAAGTTCACGCGTGACGACCTCGAGGTTGTCACGAATCGCGTTGTTCGAGATCTCTTCGATCTCGCTGCGCGTGGCCGGCGAGAGCGCCTGGTTCCAGGAGAAGTCGAGGCGGAAGAAGCCGGCCTTGTTGTACGAACCTGACTGGTGCGCATTCGGGCCGAGGACCTGGCGCAGCGCAGCGTGCAGGATGTGCGTTCCGGAGTGGGCCTGGCGTGCGCCACGACGCCAGTTCTCGTCGACGATGCTGGTGGCGCTGTCGCCAACGCCAACCTCGCCGGAGCGAACCTGGACCTTGTGGCTGATCAGTCCCTTGACGGGCTTCTGCACGTCGAGGACCTCGAGCTCGTAGCCGGGACCGACGATGAGGCCGGCGTCGGCCTCCTGTCCACCTGACTCCGCGTAGAGCGCGGTCTCCGCGAGGATTACTTCGGCGATCTGGCCGGACACCGCGCTGGATACCGACTGTCCGTCGACGATAAGGCCGAGCACGCTCGACTCCGTCTGCAGTTCTTCGTAGCCGGTGAAGAGCGTTTCTCCAGCGGCGCGGAAGGCGCTGTACACCGAGAGGTCGGCGAGGTGCGTCTTCTTGGCCTTGGCGTCGGCCTTGGCCATGGCGCGCTGCTTGGCCATCAGGCCGTTGAATGCCTCACGATCAACCTTGAGGCCTGCCTCTTCGGCCATCTCGAGAGTGATCTCGATGGGGAAGCCGTAGGTGTCGTGCAGCAGGAACGCGGTGTCGCCGGCCAGCTCGGTCTTCTGAGCTTCCTTCGTCTTGGCCACGGCCAGATCGAGCACGCTTGAGCCGCTGGCGAGCGTGCGCAGGAATGTCTCTTCCTCTGCGTACGCGGCCTGGCTGATGCGGCCGTAGTCTGCCGAGACCTCCGGGTACGCGGCGCTCATGGCATCGCGAGACGCGGGGAACAGCTCGGGGAAGGTTGCCTCTTCAACGCCGAGGAGGCGCATGGCACGCACGCTGCGGCGCATCAGGCGGCGCAGGATGTAGCCGCGACCCTCGTTGGACGGCATGACGCCGTCGCTCATCAGCATCAGCGATGAACGCACGTGGTCTGCGACGATGCGCATGCGCACGTCATCACCGTGGTCAGCGCCGTAGCGACGGCCCGAGAGCTCGGCTGCACGGTCGAGGACGGGGCGAACCTGGTCGATCTCGTACATGTTCTCGACGCCCTGCTTGAGGAACGCGACGCGCTCCATGCCCATGCCGGTGTCGATGTTCTTCTTGGGCAGGTCGCCGAGGATCTCAAAGTCGTTCTTGCCGGTGCCTTCTCCGCGCAGGTACTGCATGAAGACGAGGTTCCAAATTTCGACGTAGCGGTCGTCATCCGTTGCCGGACCACCGTCGATGCCGTATGACGGGCCACGGTCGAAGAAGATCTCTGAACAGGGGCCTGCGGGGCCAGGCTGACCGGTCGACCAGTAGTTGGTGTCCATGCCGAGGCGCTGGATACGGTTCTCCGGCAGGCCGAGCTTCCGCCAGTGGGCGAACGCGTCGTCGTCGTCTTCGTAAACGGTGACCCAGAGGTCCTTCTCAGCGAAGCCGTAGCCACCGGCGCCTTCAGCGCTCGTGAGCAGCTCCCAGGCGTATTCGATCGCCTGTTCCTTGAAGTAGTCACCGAAGGAGAAGTTTCCGGCCATCTGGAAGAACGTGCCGTGGCGCGGCGTCTTCCCGACCTCTTCGATGTCGTTCGTACGGATGCACTTCTGCACACTCGTTGCGCGCGGGTACGGCGCCGGAACCAATCCGGTGAGGTATGGCACGAACGGCACCATGCCTGCAACGGTGAAGAGAAGTGAGGGGTCGTCGCTCACCAGGGAGGCGGACGGGACGACGGTGTGTCCACGATCAGCGAAGAAGTCGAGCCAGCGCCCGCGAATGTCAGCAGTCTGCAATGTATTCCGTAGTTCAGAGGGAGGGATGGTGAGTGGAGCTAGTTGGCGCCGGTGCTAGTTGGCGCCCGAGGTCGGCGTGGTCAGAGCGTCGGAATCGTCACCGAGGGCAGAACGCAATTCTGCCTCACGCTGCCGGTATCCGTCTGAGAGCGCCTCACCGAATTCACGCGCCTTGGTGTCGAGCTCGGAGAAGAATGCGTTGCCCTGCTGGGTCTTGTTGAGCTGGTGTGCGGCGGCGAATCCGGCGCCGACACCCACAACAAACCAGATGAAGTTCTTCATGACGATGCTCCCTGACGTGTGTTGGTATGGAATCAAGAGTAGTGGCAGAGCTACGAACGCTGCCGAGACCTGGCCGGGCGTCCGACGCCGAAGGCCGCGCGAACGCCTGCGGAGAAACCTGCCAGCTTGATGAGCGGGCCGCCAACCGTGGCTGCGAAGAGCGCGACGAGAGCGGATACGTTTCCCGTCACGTCAGCGACATTGCTGGTGATGGTGTCGACCCTGGCCAATTGCTTGTTGGTCTCTTTGATCGTGGTGGTGGTCTCTTCGAGCAATGGCGAGATGTTGTCGCTCATGTCACGAATCATCGTGGTGGTCTCGTCGAACACTCGGCCGAGCTTCAGCAGCGGAACGGCCAGGAATGCCACGAGTACCGCGAATACCCCGGCAGCGATCAGCCCGGCGATATCTCCACCCTCCATCAGCAACACCTTTCATTCCGGTTTCGGAATACATCGCTTGCGCCATGCACCAAAAGCAAAGGGCGGATCATCCAATGGATGATCCGCCCTCCAGCGTAGTTCAGAAACTACCGCTCATGCGTGACTAGCGTGCTGCGTAGTACTCAACGACGAGCTGGACTTCACAGGTCACGGGGACCTCTGCACGCTTCGGGCGGCGCACGAGGCGAACCTGAAGCTTGTCGAGCTCGGCCTCAAGGTAGACCGGAAGCTTCGGCAGAACATCGACGTGACCGCCGGCTGCTGCAACCTGGAAGATCTCCATGCTCTCGCTCTTGGGCTTGACGTTGATGACCTGGCCCGGCTTCACACGGAAGGAGGGGCGGTCAACCAGCAGGCCGTCGACGAGGATGTGACGGTGCACAACCATCTGACGAGCCTGTGCGGTCGTACGAGCGATAGCCGCACGCACGAGCAGAGCGTCAAGACGCGTCTCGAGGATCTCAACCAGGTTCTCACCGGTCAGGCCCTGGGTCTTGCGGGCTTCCTGGAACGCAATCTTCAGCTGCGCTTCGCGGATGCCGTACTGGGCACGCAAACGCTGCTTCTCGCGCAGACGAACGGCGTAGTCCGAGTCGGCCTTGCGCTTAGTGCGGCCGTGCTCGCCCGGAGCGTACGGACGCTTTTCGAGGTACTTGGCAGCCTTCGGCGTCAGGGCGATGCCCAGGGCGCGCGACAGGCGGGTCTTGCTACGGGTACGTGACTTGGTAGACACGGTGTCCTTTCAATGGAACTCAAACAGGGAATCCCGGGCGCTGAGAGTTATCAGACACATGCCGGGGAAAGTCAGAGGGGTGTTGCCGCGGGCCGCTCGGCTACAGAGCGAATCCCAACTTTCTGGTTTTAGTCGCAGCCGCACGCTAAAACCAGTAGTAGGCAGCGACCAGACTAACACATCCGCTTCAGAGGCACGGCTTATTCGCCACGCACGATCTTGCGGATTTTCGCGAGGCGCGCAGAGACATCCCGCTCGTTTCCGTGCTCTGTCGGCTCGTAGTACCGCACGTGCTTCAACTCGTCCGGCGGATACTGCTGAGTGAGCACGCCGAGTGAGTCATTGTGGGGGTACTTGTATCCCTTGCCGTGGCCGAGTCGCTTCGCTCCCGCATAGTGCGCGTCACGCAGATGTTTCGGCACCCGGCCGGCCTTGCCAGCCTTGACGTCGGCAATTGCGGCATCGAGCGCCATGTACGCGGAATTCGACTTGGGCGCGGTGGCAAGGTGCACAACGGCCTGCGCCAGCGGAATGCGGCCCTCTGGCATCCCGATCAATTGCACGGCGTCTGCAGCCGCGACCGCGATGACCAGTGCCTGCGGGTCAGCCATGCCGATATCTTCTGAGGCCAGCACGATGATGCGCCTGGCGATGAAGCGGGCGTCTTCGCCTGCCTCGATCATGCGAGCCAGGTAGTGCAGCGACGCATCGACGTCTGAACCACGCACCGACTTGATGAATGCGCTGATGACGTCGTAGTGCTCGTCGCCGTTGCGGTCGTACCGCAGCAGGGCGCGATCGACGGCCAGTGCGACGATCTCTGTCGTGATGACGGGCTTCGCTATCGGGGGCTTGGCGACAGCACCGGCTGAGTCGCCATCGTCATCGTCGTCGTCATCGTCGTCGTCGTCGTCGTCATCATCGTCGTCGTTTGGGATGTCGGTCACCGCGAACCCGGCGGCCGCTGAAATAGACGCAGCCTCAAGGGCGGTGAGCGCCCGGCGCGCATCGCCGGAGGCAAGACGGATGATGGTGGCCCTGGCTTCAGGGTCGAGCACGAAACGATCGGCAAGGCCACGCGGATCGACAACGGCGCGGTCAATGACGACACCGAGGTCCTCGTCGCTCAACGTTTCGAGAGTGAGCAGCAGCGACCGGGACAGCAGCGGAGAGATAACGGAGAAAGACGGGTTCTCGGTTGTAGCGGCGACCAGGATGACCACACCGTTCTCAACACCGGGCAGCAGGGCATCCTGCTGCGCCTTCGTGAATCGGTGGATCTCGTCGAGGAAGAGAACCGTCGACAGCCCGTAGAGGTCGCGGCTGGTGCGGGCCTCTTCCATGACGGCGCGCACGTCACGCACACCGGCGGAGACCGCGGAGAGTTCAATGAATCGGCGTCCAGAGCTGTGGGCGATCGCCTGGGCCAGCGTGGTCTTGCCTGTTCCTGGCGGGCCCCAGAGGATGACGGAGACAGAACCGCGCTCCCCCGTCTTGTCGCTGGCCAGGCTCACCAGGGGTGAGCCAGGGGTCAGCAGGTGGCGCTGGCCGGCGACCTCATCCAGGCTCTTGGGGCGCATACGCACTGCGAGGGGCGTTGCGCCACCGCGCAGCCCTGGTTGAGCATCAGACATACGTCCCACAGTAGTTTGTGCCCCTGACAACACCCGACGAGCAGCAGCAACCCACGCGCGTCGGTTGGCCACATTCGGCCATGTTGCGTAGAGTTCAACGTGGTCTGAGACTCGCGCGAGCGGGTGAGGCCTCTTTTTGTCTTATCAGCCGATGGCCTGCCATCGACGCTGGCGTCCGGGAGGATCGACGTGGCACCCAGTAATAAGCAAGACCGCGAGGCACGCGAAGCACGGGCGCGCGTCCGGGGGTACCAGGCCAGACGGGCCGTCAACGAGCACCAGCAGAAGCGCCGCACCCGCGACAACGTGCTCGCGGCATCCGCTCTGGTCGTCGTCCTGGTCATCGCCGTCGGCGCCCAGCTCTTCTTCTTTAACGGTGGCCCAGGCACGCCTGAGGCGGAGGCCACCGCCGCGCCGACCCCCAGCGCATCGGCCGCCGCCGGCGAGAACTCCGGCGACGTTCCCTCCGCCGATCTCGCAGAGGACCGCACCTGGACCGGAACGCTGACGCTGAATTCCGTGCCACTCGGCATCGAACTCGATGGCGCCGCAGCACCGCAGGCCGTCTCATCGGCGATCAGCCTCATTCAGAACGGCTTCTACCAGGATGTGTCCTGCCACCGCCTGACCACCGGCGGTTTCTTCGTGCTGCAGTGCGGCGACCCGACAGGCGACGGCACCGGCGGCCCCGGTTACAGCTACGGCCCCGTCGAGAACGCACCTACCGATGACGTCTACCCGGCCGGCACCATTGCCATGGCGCGCCAGGGCGGCAACGGCTACAGCAACGGCAGCCAGTTCTTCATCGTCTACGACGACACCACCATTCCCGCTGACGCAGCTGGCGGTTACAGTGTGATCGGAAAAGTCACCAGCGGTCTTGACCAGCTGAAGGCAGACATCACGGATGCCGGCGTCGAAGGCGGTGCCACTGATGGCGCTCCGGCCGTTCCGACGACAATCACCGCGGTCACCATTCAGTAACAACTGCTCACGCAGCATCTTTTACGCAACATCGGCATACGCAGCATCAGGTTCCACAACCAGACGTGCAATAGGCTGGTGCCGTTATTCATCGTTCGCGAGAACGCAACTACATCAGCAAGGTGAGGCTCTTGACTACGACAGATCAGCAACCATGGGGTCGCGTAGACGAAACCGGCACGGTTTACGTGCGCGAGGCATCCGGAGAACGGGCCGTCGGCCAGTACCCGGACGGTACTCCTGAGGAGGCTCTCGCGTACTTCGAACGCAAGTACGTGGAGCTCAACGGACAGGTGACCCTGCTTGAGCAGCGCGCCCGTGGCGGAGCTCCGGCAGCGGACATCGCCAAAGCCGTCGCGCACCTGCAGGAGACCGTCGCAACCGCGAACGCCGTTGGGAACCTCGCCGCACTCGTCGAACGCCTCGGCGCACTCGGCGGTACCGTCAATGAGCTCACCGAGCAGCAGAGCGCAGAAGCAAAGGCAGCAACAGCAGCTGCTGTCGCTGAGCGCACCGAGATCGTCGAGCAGGCAGAACGCCTCGCAGCCGAAGACCCCGCGAAGACGCAGTGGAAGCAGGCCAGCGCCGCCCTCGACGCCCTCTTCGCCAAGTGGCAGGCACACCAGCACGACGCACCGCGCATTCCGAAGAGCGAGGCGAACGAGCTGTGGAAGCGATTCCGCGCGGCCCGCACCACCATCGAGCAGAACAGGAAGGCCTTCTTCGCCGACCTCGACAGCACCCACCGCGACGTTCGCAACCGCAAGCAGCAGCTCATCAGCCAGGTCGAGGCGCTCGCGCCGCGCGGCGCTGACGGCATCCCTGCCTACCGCGAACTCCTGGAGGAGTGGAAGCTCGCCGGACGCTCCGGCAAGAAGCAGGATGACGCCATGTGGGCCAAGTTCAAGGCAGCTGGCGATGTGCTGTTCGCCGCAAAGTCTGAGGTCGACGCACTCGACAACGAAGAATTCGCCGGCAACCTCGAAGAGAAGCTCGCCCTGCTCACCGAGGCCGAACTCATTCTTGGCGAGAAGGACCGCAACAAGGCACGCGCCGCACTGACGTCGATCCAGCGCCGCTGGGACGCAATCGGCAAGGTTCCGCGCGACCAGGTCAAGCCCATCGAAGAGCGCCTGCGCAAGGTGGAATCCGCCGTGCGCACGCTCGACGAAGACCACTGGAAGCGCAACAACCCAGAGACCAAGGCTCGCGCCGAAGGACTCGCCGGCCAGCTGCACGACGCCATTGCGAAGCTCGAGACTGAGCTCGCAGAGGCAGAGGCCAGCAAGGATCCTGCTGCAATCAAGGCTGCCAAGGAAGCACTTGAGACCAAGCAGTCCTGGCTGAAGGCCATCGGCCAGTAAGCCCAGAAGCCCAGTAAGCAGAGCCACCCGCTCGACACCGGCCCCGCTGTGGATACGCGCTCATGCGCTATGCACAGCGGGGCCGGTTCGTTTCCTCTCCACAGATACCATCCCGCGTGACCCGCGAAGACGTGATGCGCAGAGTCTTGCCCGATGACTCATCGTCTCGGAAACGTACTCTCCACCAGTGACCTGCCCCTGGCCGAACTCTGCAGCGCCAGGCTCGACGGCGAACTCTACGCGCTCGGTGACGGCTGGTGTCCCGTCGACCAACCCGGGTCTCCCCTGGCCCGCGCAGAGGTCGCCGCCATGCTGGTGCCGACAGGGGTGATCGCCGATCGGCTGACGGCCGCGTGGATCTTCGGCGCCGGCCCAGAGCCCCACCCTCACCAGTTCTGCGTGGACACCGCTGCGCGCCTGCACGTGCCGCTCTCGACGCGGTTTCGGCTGCGGGAGGCGCGCAACATCGCTCATGACACACAGCTGCTTGGCGGCATGCCCGTCACGACAGCGCAGCGAACGGTCGTCGACCTGGCCAGAACGCCCGGAGAACCGGACGAGTTCGTGCCGGTGCTGGCTGCGCTCCTCGACCTGTTCCCAGAGCTCTCGACAGACATCCTCGCGAGGCATCCGCTGCTCTCTAACGGTCGACAGTTCGCTGGCCTGGCCTGGCAACGAATCGGCCAGGCCAGAACCCGCAATGCGGCTTTAGCCGTCGCTCACCCTGTACACGTCGTAGACAGCGTCGATGCGCCTCACGGCGTTCAGTACCCGGTCGAGGTGGGTGGTGTCCCCCATCTCGAATACGAACCGGCTGAGCGCCAACCTGTTGCTTGAGGTATTGACCGTCGCAGACAAGATGTTGACGTGGTGCTCAGACAAGACGCGCGTGACGTCGGAGAGCAGCCCTGAACGGTCAAGCGCCTCGATCTGGATCTGAACCATGAAGAGGCTCTTCGATGTGGGAGCCCACTCGACCTCGATCATCCGGTCTGGTTCTTTTAGGAGAGACGAGACGTTGTGGCACGACGCCTGGTGCACGGACACTCCAGAGCCCCTGGTGATGAATCCAACGATCTTGTCGCCGGGAACCGGGGTGCAGCAGCGTGCCAGTTTGACCAGGATGTCTGGGGCGCCGCGCACGAGCACGCCTGAGTCGCTGTTGCGCAGCGTCTGGGTGCGTCCGCTCGCCGCGATGGGGAAGTCAGCGCCTTCGGCCTCATCGACGTTCTGCAACGTCGACACGACCTTCTCGAGCACAGACTGCGTTGAGACATGGCCTTCGCCGACAGCCGCATAGAGCGCTGAGACGTCTTCGTACTTCATCAACGCCGCGACCTCGGCGAAGGAATCCTGGTTCATCAGCTTCTGCAACGGCAGGTTCTGCTTGCGCATTGCGCGTGCAATGGCATCCCTGCCCTGCTCGATGGCTTCGTCGCGACGTTCCTTGGTGAACCACTGGCGAATCTTGTTTCGCGCCCTGGGGCTCTTGACGAAGTTCAGCCAGTCTTTACTGGGGCCGGAGTCGGGGTTCTTCGAGGTGAAGACCTCAACGACATCGCCGGTGTTGAGCGTGCTCTCCAGCGGAACGAGACGGCCATTGACCTTCGATCCCATGGTGCGGTGGCCGACTTCGGTGTGCACGGCATATGCGAAGTCAACGGGAGTTGCGCCGGCTGGGAGGCCGATGACCCTGCCCTTCGGTGTGAAGACGTAGACCTCTTTGGCGCCGATCTCATAGCGCAGCGAGTCGAGGAATTCGTTCGGGTCGCTCGTCTCCGCCTGCCAGTCGGAGATGTGCGCCAGCCATGCCATGTCGGTGTCGCTCTTCGGACCGAGTCCGCTTGACTTGCCTGCGACCTGCTCCTTGTACTTCCAGTGAGCCGCGACACCGAATTCGGCGCGCTGGTGCATCTCCTGGGTGCGAATCTGGATCTCAACAGGGCGACCACTCGGGCCGAGCACCGTTGTGTGCAGTGACTGGTACAGGTTGAACTTCGGGGTGGCGATGTAGTCCTTGAACCGGCCGGGCAGCGGTGTCCACCTGGCGTGAATCGCGCCAAGCACCGCGTAGCAGTCCCGCACCGAGTTGACGAGCACACGGATGCCGACCAGGTCGTAGATCTCGTCGAACTCGCGTCCGCGCAGCACCATCTTCTGGTAGATCGAGTAGTACTGCTTCGGGCGCCCAGCGACCTTGCCGCGAATGCGCGATGCCTTCAGGTCGTCGTTGATCGCATCGATGACCTGCTGGACGAATTCTTCGCGCTGCGGAGTGCGCTGCTTGACCAGGCTCTCGATCTCGGCGTAGAGCTTCGGATACAGCACCGCGAATGAGAGGTCTTCGAGCTCCCACTTGATGGTCTGGATGCCGAGACGGTGCGCGAGCGGCGCGTAAATCTCGAGGGTCTCCGTCGCTTTGCGAGCGGCAGACTCTGCGGGGACGAATCCCCAGGTGCGCGCGTTGTGCAGGCGGTCGGCCAGCTTGATGATGAGCACGCGGATGTCCTTGGACATCGCCACGATCATCTTGCGGACAGTCTCTGCCTGCGTGCTGTCGCCGTACTTGACCTTGTCGAGCTTCGTGACGCCATCAACCAGCATGGCGATCTCGTCACCGAAATCAGATCGCAGCTGGTCGAGTGTATATGCCGTGTCTTCGACGGTGTCGTGCAGCAGCGCGGCGGCAATGGTCTTCGGACCGATGCCGAGGTCGGCCAGGATCTGGGCGACAGCGATCGGATGGGTAATGTATGGTTCACCGCTCCGGCGCTTCTGGCCGTCGTGCGCGCGCTCCGCAGCAACGTGCGCGCGTTCAACGATGGCGAGATCGGCCTTCGGGTGGTGCATCCGAACGGTCTTCAACAGGGTGTCGACGGCACCGGCCGGTTGTGCCCTGGAGAAAATGCGTGGTACCAGGCGACGGAGTGACGCGGCAGACGGGGCCGAAGTCTCGGTCATGATCTACCCTCGTTCTTGTTGGCCCCCGCCGTACAAATCATGACGCCGGATCCGACGTCACGCTGACACATAGTGCCACACACTCAATTATCGCTGGTCTCGCTGACAACATCCCCACCAGCGGATACCCACCCCACAATGCCGCCCTCGACGTTCCGGGCAGCGTAGTCAGCCTGCACCAGCGCGTCGGTCACCATGCGGGATCGTCCACCGGAGTGGCACATCACCAGGATGGTACGGTCAGCAGGAATCTCATCCTGGCGTCCACCCAATTCCGCCATCGGAATGTGGTGGGCGTGGCCTGCATGGCCGCCCTCCCACTCTGAGTCCTCGCGAACATCGAGAAGCCAGACCTCCCCCGAAGCAATCAGACGGATGGCATCCGCTGCGTCGACCGACGTTGGACCGTCGGCCGACGCACCATGAATCGGGCTCATACGCCAGCTTCCACTGCCGTGACGTTGGCACGCTCGCGGGCGGCGATGACCTTCTTGTCGCGCTTCTGGATCTCCGGCTCGCGCTCGCGCAGCTGGGCGTAGAGCGGCGATGCAATGAAGATCGTCGAGTATGCGCCGACGAGCATTCCGATCAGGAGGGCGAGCGAGATGTCCCGCAGCGTACCTGCTCCGAGCACGAACGCACCGATGAAGAGGATCGAGGCCACTGGCAGTGCGGCGACAACCGACGTATTGATCGAGCGCACCAGGGTCTGGTTGACAGCGAGGTTGACCGATTCGCCGAAGGTACGGCGCGCTTCGAGCCCGTCGCTGCTGGTGTTCTCGCGGATCTTGTCGAACACCACCACGGTGTCATACAGCGAGTAGCCGAGGATCGTCAAGAAGCCGATGACAGCCGCCGGCGTTACCTCGAACCCGGTGATCCCGTAGAAGCCGGCAGTGATCACGAGGTCGTGCACCAGCGCGATCATGGCCGCAAGAGACATCTTCCATGTGCGGAAGTACAGCGCCATCACAACGGCAGCGAGGGCCAGGAAGATGAGCAGGCCCCGGATGGCCTGGCCGGTGATGTCAGCACCCCACGACGGTCCGATGAAGGACGATGTGACCTGCTCGGCGGGGACGTCGTACGCCTCTGCGAGGGCAGCAGCAACCTCCCGCGTCTCTTCGCCGGTCATCTGGTCGGTCTGTACCCGAATGGCCGAATCGCTGACAGTCGACACCTTGGGCACAGCGGTCGGCACGACACTGGCGACAGCGTCTTCTGCGATCGACTGGTCCTGGGTACTGACGTCGGATACGACGAACTCTGAGCCGCCGGTGAACTCGATACCGAAGACGAATCCGCCGCGCAGCATCGGGCCGACGATGGCGATGAGGAGCATGACGCCGGCAATGAGATACCAGGTCTTGCGGCGCCCAACGATGTTGAATGAGCGCTTGCCGGTGTGCAGGTCGTTGCCGAACTGGGCGAAACTAGCCATTAGGAGTCCTTCCCCTTGCTCGGCGCATCCGTGTTCTTCGGCGCATCAGTGTTCTTCGGCGCATCGGTCTTCGGTGCAGCTGTGGTGTTCGAGGCGCCGGAGAGCTCTGCAGCCTTCCGTTCTGCGATCGTCTGGCGCTTGGCAGCCTCTCGACTGGCGGATGCCGCCTTCGCCGGTGAGACAGCGGCGGACGGCGCGAACTGTGCACGACCGCGGTACACCGCGCCCAATGCGCGTGGGTCAAGCCCACTCAGTTTGTGCCCCTCGTTGAAGAACCTGGTCTGTGCGAGCAACTGCAGCATCGGGTGGGTGAAGAGCATCACGACAATGATGTCGACGATCGTGGTGAGACCGAGGGTGAGAGCGAAGCCCTTCACGTTGCCGACAGCGACGATGAACAGAATTGCAGCGGCCAGGAAGTTGACCGTGTCAGACGCCAGGATCGTACGGATTGCTCGCTTCCAACCGGCTTCGACCGAGGACACCAGTCCCCTGCCATCGCGCAATTCGTCTCGCACGCGTTCGAAGTAGAGGATGAAGGAGTCCGCCGTGATACCGATCGCCACGATCAGACCGGCGACACCGGCCAATGACAGGCGGTAGCCCTCTCGCCACGACAGGATCGTGATGAGCAGGTAGGTGATGACAGCAGCAATCGCGAGCGACGCGACGGTCACGATACCAAGCAGGCGATACTGCAGCAGCGAGTACAGCACGACAAGGATCAGGCCGATGAGACCGGCGATGAGGCCGCTTGTGAGCTGCGTTGAGCCCAGGGTCGCCGAGATGGTGTCCTGGCTCTGCACAACGAAGCTGATCGGAAGAGCACCGAACTTCAGCTGGTCGGCGAGGGCCTTTGACGAGTCCTGGTCGAATGAACCGGTGATCTGCGGCTGGCCGTTCGTGATCACGGCCAGGGTGCGCGGAGCCGAGATGACCTTGCCGTCGAGCACGATGGCGAACTGGTTCTGCACGCCGGTCAATCCGCTGAGGCGCGTGGTGACCGTGGCGAACTGCTTGCTGCCTGTGCTGTCGAAGACGATGTTGACGGCCCACTCGCCCGTGGTCGCGCCGCTCTGCGTCTGGACCTGGCCGTTGGTGGCATCTGTGATGTTCTCACCACTCACCTCAACAGGGCCGAGGATGTATTTGATCGAGCCATCCTCTTCACAGGTGACGAGCGGCTCGTCGGCGGGGGCGACGTTGGACGTGTCAACAGCGGCACAGTCGAGGGCGTCATACTCTGCCTGCAGAGCTGGCGTGATGTAGTTCAAGTCGCTGGCATCGGTCGGCTTGACGGTCGGCGTGCTCTCGAGGTTCGGGTCAGCCGTTGGCGCAGGGGTCTCCGTCGAGGTGCCGTCGCCGCCGACGCTGGCGTTTGAGGGCTGCCCGGCCGCGAGCACGGGGCGGAATTCGAGCTTGGCCGACGACTGGATGCGGTTAAGCGTCTGTTCATCGGGCGTTCCAGGGATGGACACGACGATGTTCTGTCCGCCCTGGGTGTTGATCTCCGACTCGGATACACCAGCAGAGTCAATGCGCTGGCGGATGATCGACACCGCCTGGTTCAGCTGCTCAGAGGAGACAGACTGGCCGGACTCGAGCTTCGGCGCGAGGATGATCTGCGTGCCACCCTCGAGGTCGAGCGCGAGTTTGGGCGTCCATGATCCGCCGCCGGTGAGGACGCCGGCGGTGTTGATAGCGAGCAGGCCGACGATGATCACACCCAGCCAGGTCAGGGAACGCCAGGCCTTTTTGACCGGGGTCGACGACTTTGCCACCTTGAACTCAGCTTTCTATGCTCGTGCCCGCGCAGTGTCGCGCGGGCACGGGAGAGGGATTGGTTACGCGTCGCCCTTTTTGGGTTCGTCGCCAGAAACATCGCCGGACGCGTCATCACGGCGCTGACCGAACTCGGGCTCGTCCATGGATGCAGACGCGGACGTAGCGCTGTCCTGGCCCAGCTCTGCCACGGCGGTCTCTTCGACCTCAGCGACGGGCTCGACTACGCGGGCAATGGTCTGGCGGTGAATGTCAACGATGGTGCCTGGTGCGATCTCGAGCGCAACCTTGTTCTCTTCTTCGTCGATGGACACGATGGTTCCATACAGGCCGAAGTTCGTCATGACGTGTGCACCAGCGACCATCTTCGACTGAAGCGCGGCAGTGTCTTTCTGACGCTTGCGGCTGTTGCGGAACATGAAGAAGACGAGGAGCGCCAGTACGGCGAGCATGACGAGAGTCAACGGATCCATAAAACTGTAAAACCTTCCGAATTGCGGTGCGACTTCCGCGTCACGTGAACGCGAAATCGTGCGAACCAGCTTGAATTATAAGTCATCAAGGGTGGGACCAAGCTGCGGATTACCGAGGCCCATATGTTTCCACGCCTCTGGAGTTGCCACTCGCCCTCGAGGTGTACGCGTGAGGAATCCTATCCGTACCAGGAAGGGCTCAACGACCGCTTCGATGGTCTCCGGCTCTTCCCCCACCGAAACCGCCAGAGTATTGAGGCCAACAGGGCCTCCCCCAAAACGGGTCAGGATCGTTTTCATGACCTCACGGTCGAGGCGGTCGAGGCCGATTTCGTCGACATCGTAGAGTTCGAGCGCCGCATGAACCGCCTTGAGGTCTGGGCTCCCGCCGTGCACAAGGGCATAGTCGCGCACGCGCCGGAGCAGCCTGTTCGCGATGCGGGGCGTTCCCCTGCATCGCCCGGCGATCTCGGCCAGCGCTTCGCCGTCAATCGGCAGTCCGAGCAGCCTCGCCGCCCTGGCCAGCACTTCTGCGAGCTCGTTGTCTGAGTAGAACTCCAGGTGGGCCGTGAAACCGAAGCGGTCCCGCAGCGGGTTGGGCAGCAATCCGCTTCTCGTTGTCGCGCCCACCAGTGTGAACGGCGCCAGATCGAGCGGAATGGAGGTCGCCCCAGCGCCCTTGCCCACCATGATGTCGATCCGGAAGTCTTCCATCGCCAGGTAGAGCATCTCTTCGGCAGAGCGTGCCATGCGATGGATCTCGTCGATGAAGAGCACTTCCCCTGGCACGAGGGACGAGAGCACAGCGGCCAGGTCACCGGCGTGCTGGATTGCAGGCCCGCTCGACATGCGGAGCGGGCGGTTTCCCTCGTGCGCAACAATCATGGCGAGAGTGGTCTTGCCGAGTCCTGGGGGGCCCGCGAGCAGGATGTGGTCTGGGGTGCGCTGCTGCATCGTCGCGGCGGTCAGCAACAACTGCAGCTGGCCCCTGACCTTGTGCTGGCCGACGAATTCACCGAGGCTCTGCGGGCGCAGTGCGCCTTCGAACGCCAGCTCAACGTCGCCCTCAGCGGCAGGATTGGTCAGCTCAACCGACGGATCGGCGGTCATGATGCCGCTCCCTGCGTGCCAGCAGCCTGGCCGGCCGTTTGCCGTGCCGGCCCGAGCTGGGCCAGGGCGAGTCGGAGGATCGTGCTGACAGTCAGCGGCTCGGCGGGCTGACTCTCTGCCAGGAGTGCTTCGACGGTCTCTGCGGCGATCCGCTCTGACCAGCCAAGGCCGATGAGCGCCGCCTGCACGCTGGCTGAAACGGATGCGGCGTTGCCGCCATGCACACCGCTGCCGGCTGCTGCGCTGCCGAGGGCGATGCCGTTCAGCTTGCCGGTGAGCGAGAGCACGATGAGCTTGGCCGTTTTCGGCCCGATTCCGGACACCTTGCGGAATGCACCATCGTCGTCGACGGCGACGGCGTGTGCCATTTGGGCCGGCGTGAGCGCGGCGAGCACGCCGAGTGCCGACTTCGGCCCGACACCTGTAACGCCGAGGAGCAGTTCGAAGACCGCGAGTTCGTCGGCGGAGTTGAACCCGTACAGAGTGAGGGAATCTTCCCGAACGATGAGGGTTGTCGTGAGTCGTGCCTCAGTGCCGATGCGCACGGAGAGAGCTGTGGCAGGGGTGACCTGGACCGCGAGGCCCACTCCCCCGACCTCGATGACAATCGTTGAGCCCAGGGCGGAGAGGACGATGCCACGAAGAGAAGAAATCACCTCTTCAGACTACGGGGCGCCACTGACGCTGCTGCGCCACGCTCGGCGGCGCGCCACGCCTTCTGCGCGGGTGTCAGGCCGCCGGCCGCACGATCAGCGGCGGAGCCGGCTCCAGAGACCACACCGGAGACCGAGGTCGTCGGGAGGGCGCCACCGGCTGCCCCCGTGCGCCACGCATGACAGATGGCCAGGGCCAGCGCGTCTGCGGCATCCGCTGGCTTCGGAATCTCGTCCAGGCCCAGGATCCGGGCGACCATGGTGCCGACCTGCTTCTTGTCGGCGGAACCGTAGCCGGTGATCGCGGCCTTGACCTCGCTCGGCGTGTGCAGCGTGACCGGAAGGCCCCTGCGGGCGGCGAGCAGCATCGCGACGCCACTGATCTGGGCGACGCCCATCACCGTGCTCACGTTCTGTTGCGCGAAAACGCGCTCAAGGGCGACGAATTGGGGCTGGTGGCGATCGAGGAGTTCCTCTAGCCCATCACCGATCGACAGGAGACGCTGCTCAAGCGGCATGTCTGGCGTGGTGCGAAGCACCGTGACCTCGACGAGCCGCGCCCGGCGATTGCCGGAGACATCGACGATTCCCACGCCACAGCGTGTCAGCCCGGGGTCGATGCCGAGCACCCGGACTGACATTGCTGGGTTAGTCCTCTTCTGCCTGAAGTTCGGCCTGGACCTCTGGCGTGATGTCGTAGTTGCTGTAGATGTTCTGCACGTCGTCGAGGTCTTCGAGCGCATCGATCAGGTGGAACACCTTGCGAGCAGTGGCTGCGTCTACCTCAACCTTGAGCGATGGCACGAAGGCCACGTCGGCAGAGTCGTAGTCGATGCCGGCTTCCTGCAACGCCTGGCGGGTGGCGACCAGGTCGGTGGCCTCTGAGAAGACCTCGAAGGTCTCGCCCTCGTCCACAACCTCTTCTGCGCCGGCGTCGAGCACGGCCATCAATACGTCATCTTCGGTCACGCCGTTTCCGTGCGGAACCACAACGATGCCCTTGCGGTGGAAGTTGTATGCAACGCTGCCGGGGTCGGCCATGGTGCCGCCGTTGCGGTTCATGGCGGTGCGAACCTCAGCTGCGGCGCGGTTCTTATTGTCGGTGAGGCACTCGATCATGATGGCGACGCCATGAGCTGCGTAGCCTTCGTACATGATCGTCGTGTATTCGACCGACTCACCGCTGAGACCGGCGCCGCGCTTGACGGCACGGTCGATGTTGTCGTTGGGTACAGAGGTCTTCTTTGCCTTCTGGATGGCGTCCACGAGCGTGGGGTTACCAGAGAGATCGGCGCCGCCCATTTTTGCGGCGACTTCGATGTTCTTGATCAGTTTGGCGAAAGCCTTGGCCCGACGAGAGTCGGTGATTGCCTTTTTATGCTTCGTTGTCGCCCATTTGGAATGCCCGGACATGAATCTCCCGTTGTGTCGCTCTCGTATGCTGCCTAGTCATTCTAGTTCAGGCCGGCAGCTGCGACCTTTGTCAAAAAGTATTCGTGGATTCGATATTCCCCGGTGATTTCGGGGTGGAACGATGTCCCGAGCAGGTTTCCCTGCTCAACGGCAACGCAGCGCCCATCGGCGACGGACGCCAGCGCCGTCGCAGCTGGACCCACTGTTTCAACGATGGGGGCGCGGATGAAGACGGCGTGCACAGGCAGGGCACCTATCTGTGGGATGTCCAGGTCCGTCTCGAACGAGGCGGTCTGTGACCCGAATGCATTGCGGCGCACCGCGATGTCGAGGCCGCCGAGGCTCTGCTGCCCGGCAATGCCATCGATGATGGTATCGGCGAGCATGATCAGCCCCGCACAGGTTCCGTACACCGGAAGTCCGCCGGCAATGGCGGCTTTCAACGGTTCGGCCAGCCCGAAGGTGCGCGACAGCTTGTCCATCACGCTGGATTCGCCGCCCGGAATCACCAGTCCGCTGACGCGGGCCAACTCCTCAGGGCGACGTACGAACTCGACCTCTGCGCCGAGCGACCGAAGCACATGTGCGTGCTCTCGAAAATCGCCTTGCAGGGCGAGAACTCCAACGATCATCTGGTTGTGGTTACCAGCCGCGCTCGGCGAGGCGGTGCGGTGCTGCGAGGTCGGAGACATTGATGCCGACCATTGCTTCACCGAGGCCGCGGGACACGTCTGCGATCACGCTGGGGTCGTCGTAGAACGTGACGGCCTTGACCACGGCGGCAGCACGCTGCGCCGGGTTGCCAGACTTGAAGATGCCGGAACCGACGAACACGCCGTCAGCGCCGAGCTGCATCATCATGGCTGCGTCGGCTGGCGTTGCAACACCACCGGCGGTGAACAGCACAACGGGGAGCTTTCCGGTGGCAGCGATCTCTGCAACGAGCTCGTACGGAGCCTGCAGCTCCTTCGCTGCGACGTACAGCTCGTCCTTGCTGAGCGACGACAGGGCAGCGATCTCGCCCTTGATCTTGCGGATGTGCTTGGTGGCCTCTGAGACGTCACCGGTACCGGCTTCACCCTTCGAGCGGATCATGGCTGCACCCTCGTTGATGCGGCGGAGCGCCTCACCCAGGTTGGTTGCGCCGCACACGAAGGGAACGGTGAAGTTCCACTTGTCGATGTGGTTGACGTAGTCGGCGGGGCTCAGCACCTCTGACTCGTCGATGTAGTCGACGTCGAGCGCCTGCAGAACCTGCGCCTCGACGAAGTGACCGATACGAGCCTTGGCCATGACCGGGATCGACACCTCTGCCCTGATCGCCTCGATCAGGTCGGGGTCGCTCATGCGGGCAACGCCGCCCTGTGAGCGGATGTCGGCCGGCACGCGTTCGAGCGCCATGACGGCAACTGCGCCGGCATCTTCTGCGATACGTGCTTGCTCTGCGGTGACGACGTCCATAATGACGCCGCCCTTCAGCATCTCAGCCAGGCCGCGCTTGACGCGGCTGGAGCCAAACTGCTCTGCGGGAGTGGTCTCAGTCATACCGTTGACTCTATTCCTTGCGTGATGGTGCAGCGGGTACCGCAGGGCTCCAGCGGCCGGTGCGGCGTGGGAAAGCGCTAGTCGTTGTCGCTGGGCAAGGCCTCGGTTGGCCAGGTATCTGCGACCTCGCGCCTGACGTCACCGAGCAGGCGAGGGAGGGCCTTCGTCCCGGCGATAATCGGGAAGAAGTTCGCGTCGAGGGCCCAGCGCGGCACGATGTGCTGATGCAGGTGCTCAGCGATTCCCGCACCGGCGATCCGTCCCTGGTTCATTCCGATGTTGAAACCGTCGCAGTGCGACACCTGCGTCAGTACACGCATGGCCGTCTGGGTGAGGCTAGCAATCTCTGCAACCTCGTCAGGAGTAGCCAGGTCATATGTCGCAATGTGGCGGTACGGGCACACCAGCAGGTGGCCGCTGTTGTATGGGAAGAGATTGAGCAACACGTACGCGTGCTTTCCGCGCGCAACGATCAGCGCCTTCTCGTCGTCCATGCTGGGAGCCAGGCAGAACGGGCAGTCGTCGGCGTGCGGCTGCTGCCCGTCCTGGATGTAGACCAGGCGGTGCGGGGTCCAGAGGCGCTGGAAGGCATCAGGAACAGCGGCGAACTCTGACGAGTTCTCCACGTCGACGCCGGGGGCATCCGCGGCGCCCTCACTATCCTCTGGGAAGGTCGCACTCATGGTTAGACCTGACCCTGCGTCGTCACCTGCGCACGCGTCTCAATGGACGCGAGGATGCGGGTAATCGCGTCATCGACGGGCACACCGTTCTCCTGCGTGCCATCGCGGAACCGGAAGCTGACGGCGTTGTTGGCGCGGTCTTCTTCTCCGACGATGAGCTGGAATGGCACCTTGGCCTTGGTGTGGTTGCGGATCTTCTTCTGCATGCGGTCGTCAGAATTGTCGACCTCTGCACGCACACCGGCTGCCTTGAGCTTGGCGATGACCTCGTCAAGGAACGGGCCATACTGCTCGCTGATCGGGATACCGACGACCTGCACCGGCGCGAGCCACACCGGGAATGCTCCGGCGTAGTGCTCTGTGATCACAGCGAAGAAGCGCTCGATCGAGCCGAACAGCGCGCGGTGGATCATCACGGGGCGCTGCTTGGTGCCATCTGACGCGGTGTACTCGAGGTCGAAGCGCTCCGGCAGGTTGAAGTCGAGCTGGATGGTCGACATCTGCCAGGTGCGGCCGATGGCGTCGCGTGCCTGCACCGAGATCTTGGGGCCGTAGAACGCGGCTCCCCCGGGGTCTGCGACGAGTTCGAGACCGGATGCCGCTGCGACCTCTGCGAGCGTCGCGGTGGCCTCTTCCCAAGCGTCGTCAGACCCGACGAACTTCTTCGGGTCTTTCGTCGACAGCTCGAGGTAGTAGTCGTTGAGGCCGTAGTCGGCGAGCAACTGCAGCACGAAGTTGAGGGTGCTGGTGAGCTCCTCTTTCATGCCCTCGCGGGTCGTGTAGATGTGAGCATCGTCCTGCGTCATGCCGCGCACGCGGGTGAGGCCGTGCACAACGCCCGACTTCTCGTAGCGGTAGACGCTGCCGAATTCGAACAGGCGCATGGGCAGGTCGCGGTAGCTGCGACCGCTTGAGCGGAAGACGAGGTTGTGGAACGGGCAGTTCATCGGCTTGAGGTAGTAGTCGACGCCCTGGCGGGTGACGTGTCCGTCAGCGTCGCGCTCCTCGTCGAGGTGCATGGGCGGGAACATGCCGTCTGAGTACCAGTCGAGGTGCCCTGAGGTTTCGAACAGGTTCGACTTGGTGATGTGCGGGGTGTAGACGAAGTCGTAGCCGGCCTCTGTGTGGCGCTTGCGCGAGTAGTTCTCCATCTCCTGACGGATGATTCCGCCCTTGGGGTGGAATACCGCCAGTCCTGAACCGATCTCCTCAGGGAAGCTGAACAGGTCGAGCTCTGCACCGAGCTTGCGGTGGTCGCGCTTTGCCGCTTCCTCCATGCGTGCCTGGTACGCGCGCAGTTCGTCCTTGGTCGGCCATGCCGTGCCGTAGACGCGCTGCAGCTGCGGGTTCTTCTCAGAACCGCGCCAGTATGCGGCGGCCAGGCGGGTGAGCGAGTAGCCGTTGCCGATCATGCGG
Organism: Leifsonia sp. Y878; assembly: GCF_057669685.1. Lineage (NCBI taxonomy): Bacteria > Bacillati > Actinomycetota > Actinomycetes > Micrococcales > Microbacteriaceae > Leifsonia > Leifsonia sp. Y878. The sequence goes on from NZ_JBYHFS010000001.1 coordinate 1,099,192, forward strand.
GTGTTCGGCAGGTGCGGTCCGCGGCAGAGGTCCTTCCAGACCGTCTCGCCCGTCTTGGGGTCGACGTTGTCGTAGATCGTCAGCTCAGCGCCACCGACCTCGACCGACTCGTTGTCCTCTGTCTCGGCGGCCGCGCCACCCTTCAAGCCGATGAGTTCGAGCTTGTACGGCTCATTGGCAAGCTCTGCGCGCGCCTCATCGTCGGTGACGACGCGGCGCACGAAGCGCTGGCCAGAGCGGATGATGCGGTCCATCGACTTCTCGATGGCCTTCACGTCTTCGGGTGTGAACGGCTGCTCGACGTCGAAGTCGTAATAGAAGCCGTCCGTGACGGGCGGGCCAATGCCGAGCTTGGCCTCAGGGTTGATGGTCTGCACGGCTTGCGCGAGAACGTGCGCTGCAGAGTGGCGCAGGATGTTCAATCCGTCTGGCGAATCTATGGTGACTGGCTCGACGACATCCGTCGTAGTTATTGTCGTCGCAAGATCCTTGAGTTCACCGTTGACGCGCATTGCGACAACAGATCGGTCGGTGAATAGCTCAAAGCCGTCAGCCACGTGTTTAACTCCCTGTTTTGGTGTACCCGTTAACTTTAGTGGGAGTCTGCGGCGTTGCTCGGCTGGGGGAAACGCTTACGCAGCTGATCGCGTCCCTGCTGGGCCGCGCGGCGAACATCTTTGTCTGGGTCGCGCAAGCGCGCTTCGAGGGCTGGGAGATCTTCTTCGCGTCCACAGACACCGAGTGCACGGGCGGCCGCAGCGCGTACGCGAGCTGACTCGTCTGTCAGGAGTGCAACGAGCGACGGTGCGACGTTCAGGTCGCGTTCCTGGCTGACACGGGCGCTCATTTCGCGAACACGCCATGACTGGTTCTCCAGGCCGTTCTTGACGGCGGTGCCGGCAGACGGGTCCCAGACGTGCAGCAGGGCACGCATGCCCCAGAGTTCTGGCCAGTACAGGGCAGGAGCGCCGTCAAGCAGCCCCTGGGCGTGGTGGCCACCGACATAGAGCAGGAAGTCTTCGCCGGCCATAGCGCCCTCCGTGAGGGCAACGGCACGCTTCAGGACGTCGGCTTCGCCGTATCGCACGATTGCCGCCTCCAGTCGCTCAGAGAGGGGAAGGTCGACGGGGACGGTGGGCTGTGATTCAGATTCGGCGCGCATAACCGTTCAAGGCTACCGTGCCGTGCTGGTCGGACGCTGGCAAGGTCGCTGCCAGCGGTGCTGCGGCCTCCCTGCGCCCTCCCACCGTGGGTGCCCCCATTTCGCAAATACCCCCTAAACGAGCGGTATCTCTCGAAATGAGAGTGCGCTACCATCAACCAAAAGCGCCCCCAGCCGGGGGTAGAACCGCAGCATGAGGGGACGCAACGTGGGCAGTGCGACGACGTCGATTCGCTCGGATGCCTTCTCCAGCGTTTCCCGGATCATCGCAGCAGCCAAGCGCGCATTCTCCGTCGGTGACGGGTCACGGAGCCTGACCGGCATCGCGACGGATGCCGGTGTCGGGGTGGCGACGCTGTATCGCCATTTCCCCAGTCGGCAGGCTCTCGCGCACGCGGTGTACGAGGAGATCTTCGTCTCGGAGATCGAGCCGCTCCTCGCCGCATTCGGAGAGAGCAACACCCCGAGGTTCGTCCTGCTCGATGTCGCAGAGCGCCTGGCCGATCTCGCACTGACAGAACACGGCATGGTCTCGTCGATTGGAAACATGGCAGAGGTCACGACCGAATTCCTGGGCAGGAGCATGGAGGCCATCACGCCGGCCATCGCCAGGGCGCAGGCCGCAGGGAACCTGCGCGCAGATATCGAGCCGACCGACATCCCGAACCTGCTTGCCATGGTGACCATGGGCCTTGGCGCTGTCAGTCAGGACCGCGCCACGCGGCGACGCTACCTGAGCCTCATGCTCGACGCCCTCAACCCGGCGCAGGCGACGCCGCTCCCCCGCTGATGCCAGGCACGTCCCCGCTTTCACGACTTTTACGAATGGAATCCACGCCGTTGCCTGACACGTCTGAACGCCCGATGCGCGTTCTCATCGGAGCCGACACGTTTGCGCCAGATATCAATGGGGCTGCACGCTTCGCCCGCAACCTCGCCGTTCGCCTGTCGCGGCGCGGGCACGACGTGCACGTGGTCGCGCCATCGACAAGCCGCTTCAGCAGCACCCAGGCAGAGATTCTCGACGGAGAAGTAATCACGGTGCACAGACTGCGCAGCGTGCGCTGGCTCCTGCACGACTGGATCCGGTTCCCCCCGCCGTGGGAGATCAGGAAAGCTGTCGCCACTGTCATCGAGCAGGTGCAGCCAGATGTGGTGCACATCCAGTCATTCATCAACATCGGACGCGCACTAAGCATTGAAGCCAAGTCACGGCACATTCCACTCGTTGCCACCAACCATGTGATGCCGGACAACATCATTGAGTACAGCGGACTCCCCCGCCAATTGCACCCACCGCTGACCCGATACGGCTGGAGCCTCGCCTCATCGGTGCTTGGCGGTGCCGACATCGTGACGAGTCCGACTCCGATTGCCGCGCGTTACCTGGCAGAGAACACCACTGTCGGCTCGATCATCCCGCTGTCGTGCGGCGTGGATCTCAGCCGATTCGCACCGCACTTCGACCGTCCAGCGGGCAACAGGGTGCTCTATGTCGGCAGGCTTGACGCGGAGAAACGCCTTGACACGCTGCTGCAGGCGTTCGCCATGCTTCCCAGCTCCCTGTCCGCGCATCTCGACATTGTGGGTGGCGGCACAGAGCTCCGTCGACTGGAGAAACTTGCAGAGTCGCTCGGGGTAGCCGAGCGTGTGCAGTTCCACGGTCGGGTGACCGACGGCCAGATCGACATGCTGTACACACAGGCATCCGTTTTTGTCATGCCATCAACGGCTGAGCTGCAGAGCATCGCGACGCTGGAGGCCATGGCCAGCGGCGTTCCCGTTGTGCTGGCTGATGCCATGGCGCTGCCACATCTCATCGACCGCGGACTGAACGGCATTCTGGTGCCGCCGCAGAGCCCGATCGACCTTGCCAGGGCAGTAGAGACGATCCTGTCGCTGCCGGGTGAGGGGTATTCCGCGATGAGGCGGCACTCGTACGAGCATTCGCTCACGCACGACAGCACGGCGATCACGCTCCGCTATGAGGAGCTGTACAGGACAGCGCAGTCCAAGACGCTTGAGCGGAGCGCGCTGGTTCGCTGAGCCGGCGACACACGCAGAAGAAGCCCGCCAGGTCTCCCCGGCGGGCTTCTTCATTGTTCTGAGCGGATGACGAGATTCGAACTCGCGACCCTAACCTTGGCAAGGTTATGCGCTACCACTGCGCCACATCCGCGGGAAATTCAGTTCAGATCGGCAGCGCATACAGCGCACGCAACCGACTTAAACAAAGAAAACCCCCGGTTTCTCAGGGGTTTTTCTGTGGGCGATACTGGGATCGAACCAGTGACCTCTTCCGTGTCAGGGAAGCGCGCTACCGCTGCGCCAATCGCCCATATCTTGCGAACAAGTTCTCAAGAGTGGAGGTGGATACGGGATTCGAACCCGTGTATACGGCTTTGCAGGCCGCTGCCTCGCCTCTCGGCCAATCCACCGTTTTGGGTTCACCACCAAATGAAGAGAACCGCCTCTTTCGAGGCGATTCTGTTCCATTCGAGCGGATGACGAGATTCGAACTCGCGACCCTCACCTTGGCAAGGTGATGCGCTACCACTGCGCCACATCCGCATTTTGTTTTCCGCATCTCTGCGACGTAGAAGACTTTATACCGAAGCGGGGCAGGAAAACAAATTGAAGAACTGAGCGGCGTTTCGCGCGCCCTGGCGTGCGGAGCCATTCCCGCGTGGACTAGTATCGATATTCGCGGTTGAAGCACGTTTTCACCGCATGGGCGATTGGCGCAGTTGGTAGCGCGCTTCGTTCACACCGAAGAGGTCATCGGTTCGAGTCCGGTATCGCCCACAATAAAACCCCCGGTTATCCCGGGGGTTTTTTGTTTCCCTGCGCGCCTTCTCCCCGTTCGTCAGGCGTGAGCGACTGCCGCAGGCACCTGCATCGACACGCGGGCCCGCTCATGGTGAAGGATCCCCCACACGATGAGCGTCTGGGCAGCGATGTACGTGGTCATGATCAAAAAGTTCGACATCGGCAGGTCGGCGGATGGCAAGAAACGGTCGATGGCCAGGATCGAGTCTGACACCACGAAGAACGCTCCTCCCCACGCGATCCAGCGGTTGCAGGCAGACGCGACTGCTGCCATCCCGCAGAGCACGGTGCCGTAGATGACGACCGGGATCAGCAGCGGGCCGGTGTTCGGTGCCAGCAGCACGAGCAGCACGACGAGCCAGGCCCCGTAGCCGATGGCCCACCATCGAATCCGGCGCACAGCCAGCCGGGTGACGAAGAGCGCCAGGTAGGCGATGTGCGCCACCAGGAAACACGCCAGCCCGATAACGAACCAGCGGAGCGTGACGTCCCCGGCCCACGAGAAGAACAGGGCAATGACCCCGAGCACGATCACGGGCGAGCGACGAATCGGCGTCGCCCAGACGAGCCCGATGGCCAACGCCGGCATGAGCAACGGCTTGGTCCACACCACGACATCGTCCACGGACAGCAGAATCGCACCCAGGTGAACCGCGCTGGTCACAATGAGTGGCAGAAACGCGATAACGGATGCAGGCCGGACGGCAGTTCTGGGTTCTGGCACGGTACTCACTTCACTGTGGGACGGATGTCTCACTCACTGTACTGAGACTCTCCTCGGTGCACAGCCGTTTCCAGCGCCAGAACCGCCGTTGGCGACGATATTCGTCGCACATGGGCGCAGAATGCACGGAACGCCACCGCCGAACACTTTTCGATGGCGGCGCTCCGCGGTTCCTCCCCCGACTACCCGTCGACCGGTTACTCCTGCTGAAGCGCTGAACGTCGAGTGCGACGAATCGCGACCATGACCAGGCCAACTACGAGCAGTGCGAGTCCGCCGGCTGCGAGGCCGGAGCCGATCGGTTCGACCCCCGTCGACGCCAGCGCCCCGCTCTGGCCAGAAACCTGAGTCACAGGTACGGCTGCAGGCGTCGACACGCCGGGTGCCGGGGTCGGGGTCGGGTTCGGCACCACGACGCCAGGTGCTTGGGCAACCGTGACGGAGAACGACGCCGTCCGGCCAGACGTCGCACCCACCGCGACGATGGTGTGCGTGCCTGGGTCGACAACCGGCGTCATGAACGTGAATGACCCGCTTCCGGAGGCATTCATAGTCGCGGAGCCCAAGCGAATCGGGTCGGAGTGCAGCGTCAGGTTGACAGCCTCGTTCGGCGCAAAGCCCGTCAGCTGCAACGTGACCTCGCCGCCCACGACCAGTGCCGGATCGTCAAGGACGAGGTCGGGAGTGCGCGCTGCGACCGTGAGAGCCGCACCAGCGGACGTGGACGCCACATACGAGCTGTCGCCGTCGTACGTCGCTGTGAGCTGCACGGTGCCCGCAGGGAGGCCGGAGAGCACCACACGAGAGCTGCCGGCAGCCAGTACCGCGCGACTCACAGCTGCCCCAGATCCATCCCGAAGCGTGACGACCCCCGTCGGCGCTGTGCCACTGGCGCCGTTGGCCCCCCGAACCGAGATGGTTGCCGCGACATCCGCTCCCTCCAACACGCTGGAAGAGCCAAGCGCCACGGTCGTCGTGGTCGACGCCTTGCTGGTCGTCGCGCTACCACTCACGGCCAGTGAGAGCGTGGACGGCGTAAGGACAGCCGCGGTGAACGGCACGTCACCCACGACTCGCACGCCGAGGTCGAGGACTGCATGGCCGTCAGCGTCAACGGACGCTGAACCGAGTGAGGCGCCACCGGCGTCAGTGAATGCAACGGATGCCGTGATCGGCTGGCCATCGGCACGTGTCACGGTCGCATTGAGCGACGTCGCAGCCCCATACGATACTGCGGTAGGAACTGAAGCGAGAGTGACGTCAGAGATGACCGAGACCGTGCCGTTTCCGGCGTTCGGCACATAGAGCGTGCCACCGGCGCGGGAGTCTTCGATTCCCCAAAACGCCAGGTCGCCGACTGTCACCGTGTGCACAGGGTGCTGCGCGTCAACCACAGCGGGTATCACGGAGACAAACGAGGCGGATGCGCCGTTTGCCTGCGAAACGACGAGGGTGCTGCCGTCGGCACGGACACTGGCCGACAACGGCAGGAGGAATGAGCCAGAGGTATCGGTGCCGAGCGCCTCCGAGCGATGCGGCGTGACAGTCGCCCCACTAGCTAACGGGGTGAACCAGGAGACGGAATTCGAATCCGGCGTGACGATGACCACATCGCCGGTGCGCGCGTCCACCGAGATTCCCGTCGGCGCGTGATCGACGGCGAACGTGCCGATCACGGCAGCCGGGCTCGCCGACACATCGATGGACGTGATGGTGCTTGTTCGCTCGCTGGCGATGTACAATACTCCGCGTGAGGCATCCAGCGCCGTCGTCGCTTCCGCCGTCGCGAGCCCGGTGAGCGTCTGGACGACCGCCAGCTTCGTGGGCCCTCCCACGGGCAGGAGCACCGACACGGTCCCGTCGTCGAGGCTCGTGACGTATGCACGACCATCGGCGCCAACGTCGATCTTCTGGGCGTTGACACCGACGGGAACCGTCGGCGGAGTCGATGCAGTGTAGTCAGCGTCTGGGTCAACGATAGAGACCACAGATGCGGTGGCTGCTGGGGCGGTTAGCACGACGTAAACGGACCCGTCAATGGGCGACACTGCAGCGTCGATCGCGGTGGCGCCAGCAGGGCCGCCGAGAAGAACGCTGCGCGCCGAGTTCGTGTCCAGCTCGACAATCGCGAGGCTCGGATCACCGCCTGCAGTGGAATCTGCCAGGTACAGGCGGTTGGCCAGCGGGTCAACGGCGCCGCCCTGCAACCAGTACCCGTTGCCGGTCTGCGTGTGCACCGTGACGCGCCCCACGACGGCAGTGCTCGTCGCGGAGGCGGGAAGGGCGGCCGGAGCAGCCTGTGCACTGGGTGCGGGAAGAGCCACGGCCACCAGGGGCAGCGCCAGCAATGCCACCACCCCAGCGCCGCCGAACATGGCACGGGAGTTCGAGAACGAACGCGGGAGAGAGCGGAGGGCAGGCATAGTGCGGCGGTGCATCCAGTGACCTTTTCAGTTCGTGATGATCTGTAGCGAACCGCTACGAATCCACACGTTAGCAGCGATGCCCAGGTGCACCTCGCAGCGCCCCGACCACCTGCCACCCCACTTTGCGGGATAGACCTCAGGCCGGAATCACAGGGCACGCTCACCCATAGACCCCCCGTCTACGGGGCAGGCGGTCAACGCGACCTCATTCGCAATGTAACGTCGTAGGGTGAAATCTTCAGCGCGCACTTCCCAGACCGCCCGAGTCATCACATTGGCAGTCGCAGGCGCTGTGGGTGGTTTCCTCTTCGGGTTCGATTCTTCAGTCGTCAACGGCGCCGTCGATGCGCTCCAAGGCCAGTTCGAACTCTCCCAGGCCCTCACCGGCTTTGCCGTCGCCAGCGCGCTCATCGGCTGCGCTGTCGGTGCGTACGCCGCGGGGCGCGTGGCCGACCGGTGGGGGCGAATCCCCACGATGCTCGTCGGCGCAGCGCTCTTCCTGATCAGCGCTTTCGGTACCGGGCTTGCCTTCTCCGTCTGGGACCTCATCATCTGGCGCGTGGTCGGCGGCCTGGGCATCGGTATCGCCTCTGTCATCGCGCCGGCATACATCGCCGAGATTTCACCCCGAAAGATGCGCGGCCGCCTCGGCTCGCTGCAGCAACTCGCGATCACCATCGGCATCTTTGCTGCGCTGCTCTCTGACTCGATCTTCGCCAACATGGCCGATGGTGCCTCGAACGAACTCTGGTGGGGCCTCGAAGCCTGGCGCTGGATGTTCCTCGCCAGCGCTGTTCCCGCACTCGTCTATGGCGTGATCGCCCTGTTGCTCCCCGAGTCTCCGCGATACCTCATGCAGAACGGCAAGGAGGACAAGGCTCGCGCCATCATGGCGACCATCGTTCCCTCCGACGAACTTGAGCGCCAAATGCGCGACATCCACGACGGCATCGAGGCAGACAAGCTCGCCAAGACCAGTGGCAGCCTGCGCGGACCGGTGTTCGGGTTGAAGCCCATTGTCTGGATCGGTATCGCCCTGTCGATGTTCCAGCAGTTCGTCGGCATCAACGTCATCTTCTATTACTCAACGACCCTGTGGAAGTCCGTCGGCTTCGACGAAAGCAACTCGTTCACGATCTCGGTGTTCACCTCTGTGACCAACATCGTGGTCACCCTAATCGCCATCGCGCTCGTCGACAGGGTCGGCCGCCGCCCCATCCTGCTGTTCGGCTCCGCCGGCATGGCTGTATCACTGGCCGTCATGGCACTGGCCTTCTCGCAGGCCGTCACCGTTGACGGTGCGCCGTCGCTCACCGGCGCATGGGGCCCGACCGCGCTCATCGCCGCGAACGTGTTTGTTGTCGCGTTCGGCGCATCATGGGGACCCGTCGTCTGGGTGCTGCTCGGCGAGATCTTCCCGAACGCGATCAGGGCGCGGGCACTCGGCCTTGCGGCATCCGCTCAGTGGATCGCGAACTTCCTGATCACCGTGTCGTTCCCGCCGCTGGCTGAGCTGTCACTCGTGCTCACCTACGGCATGTACGCGTTGTTCGCTGCGCTCTCGTTCATCTTCGTGTTCCGCGTCGTGCCGGAGACGAACGGCATGTCTCTCGAGCAGGCCGAAACGCTCTTCGTGTCGAAAAAGAAGAAGAGCAACCCCGCCCCAGTGACCGTTGCAGAGGGAAGCAGCGTCTAGCCATTCAGCGGATGCCGCCCGAGCGCACTGCAGGCTGAAATCTAGCTCAAACCTGCCTATCCCCTCTTCTGGGATGTCGATGTAACGTCGGAGCGTGAGCACTCCAGCGAGCAACCCGCACACCGCGCGAGTCATCGTGCTGGCCCTCGCCGGCGCTGTCGGCGGCTTCCTGTTCGGTTTCGATTCCTCGGTCGTCAACGGAGCTGTCGACGGCCTGTCCAGTGAGTTCGAGTTATCGGAGGCCCTCACCGGATTTGCCGTCGCCAGTGCGCTGATCGGGTGTGCGATCGGCGCATTCGCCGGAGGGCGCATCGCAGACCGGTGGGGCCGGATTCCGACAATGGTTGTCGGGTCTGTACTGTTCTTGCTCAGCGCTATCGGCACCGGTCTCGCCTTTTCCGTCTGGGACCTCATCTTCTGGCGGGTCATTGGTGGACTCGGCATCGGCATTGCGTCAGTCATCGCACCCGCGTATATCGCCGAAATCTCGCCACGAAAGATGCGCGGTCGCCTGGGGTCACTGCAACAGCTCGCCATCACCGTTGGTATCTTCGCCGCGCTGCTCTCTGATGCACTCTTCGCAGGGGCCGCGGGCGGCGCATTGAACGAGCTCTGGCTTGGCCTGGCGGCCTGGCGCTGGATGTTTCTCGCCGGCGCCGTACCCGCAGTGGTCTACGGTGTGATCGCCCTCCTGCTGCCGGAGTCGCCCCGCTACCTCATCCAGAAGGGGAAGGATGACAAGGCCAAAGCCATCATGGCCACGATCATTCCCGCCGATGAGCTGGATCGTTCGCTGCGCGACATTCAGGAGAGTATCCAGGCCGACCAACGGGCGATGACGCCTGGCAGCCTGCGCGGTCCGGCCTTCGGGCTGAAGCCGATCATCTGGGTCGGCATCGCCCTGTCGATGTTTCAACAGTTCGTCGGCATCAATGTCATCTTCTATTACTCCACGACGCTGTGGCAGTCCGTTGGATTCGGCGAAAGCAGTTCCTTCGCCATTTCGGTATACACGTCTGTCACCAACATCCTGGTCACCCTGGTCGCCATTGCCCTGGTCGACAGGGTCGGACGTCGCCCCATTCTGCTGTTCGGCTCTGCCGGCATGGCCGTAACGCTCGGCGTCATGGCGCTGGCCTTCTCCCAGGCGGTCACCGTCGAGGGCTCTCCGTCCCTGACCGGACCGTGGGGACCCATCGCACTCCTCGCCGCGAACTTGTTCGTCATCTCGTTCGGTGCGTCATGGGGCCCTGTCGTCTGGGTGCTGCTCGGTGAGATCTTCCCGAACTCCATCAGGGCGCGGGCACTCGGCATTGCGGCATCCGCCCAGTGGATCGCGAACTTCCTGATCACGGTGTCGTTCCCGCCGCTGGCGGCGTTCTCCCTGGTGTTCACCTATGGCATGTACGCCGCATTCGCGGCGCTCTCGTTCATCTTCGTGTTCCGAGTGGTGCCTGAGACGAACGGCATGTCGCTTGAACAGGCAGACACCCTCTTCGTGTCGAAGAAGAAGTCCAGCAGCAGCTGACACCGCGCCCACAGCACCGCGCCCACAACACAGAAGGGCGGTGAGGCGGCTGATGTGTGTGTGACACATCCGCGCTACCTCACCGCCCAGACGCCCGAAGGCGACGTGCTGTGACTAGCTGTGACTAGACAGTCTCGAGTGCGTATCCCTCTTCGCCGTGAACGAAGGTGTCAACGCCAGCGAGCTCGTCTTCGTGCTTGATGCGGAATCCGATCGTCTTCTCGATCGCGAGGCCGAGAAGCAGCGCGACGACGAACGAGTAGATGAGCACTGCGAAGGCTGCGATGGCCTGAACGGTGAGCTGACCGAGGTCGCCGCCGGTGAAGAGACCGGTGTCGATGGCGAAGAAGCCGAGGTACAGGGTTCCGATAAGACCACCGACGAGGTGGATTCCGACAACGTCGAGCGAGTCGTCGAAGCCGAGCTTGAACTTGAGCTCAATCGCCATGGCGCAGACGGCACCCGCGATGAGACCGAGAAGCAGGGCCCAGCCGGGTTCGAGGTTTGCACAGGACGGGGTGATTGCGACCAGACCGGCAATCGCACCGGATGCTGCACCAGCGGACGTGGCCTTGCGGTCCTTGACCTTCTCAACGATCATCCAGCCGATGATGGCTGCGGCGGTTGCGCCCAGGGTGTTGATGACGATGATGCCAACGTTGGCCAGGCCGTTCAGCCATTCAGCGCCGGCGTTGAAGCCGAACCAGCCGAACCACAGCACTGCGGCACCGATGAGCACCAGGGGCACGTTGTGCGGCTTGGTGATGCCCTTCTGGAAGCCGACGCGCTTGCCGAGAACGATCGCAAGGGCGAGTGCTGCTGCACCGGCGTTGATGTGGACCGCGGTTCCACCGGCGTAGTCGATGACGCCGGGAAGACCCAGGGTCTCGCCGAGGCTCATGATCCAGCCACCGCCCCAGACCCAGGCTGCAACCGGGAAGTAGACCAGCGTCGCCCAGATGCCGGCGAAGATCATCCACGAGCCGAACTTGGCGCGGTCTGCGATCGCCCCAGAGATCAGCGCGACGGTGATGATCGCGAACGTGGCACCGAAGGTGGCCCCAAGCAGGTCGGTGTTCGCCGTCTCACCCGTTGCCAGGTTCCCCAGACCGAAGTCGGAGAATGGGTTGCCCGCAAACTGCGTCGGGCTGTCGACTGCGCTCATGTTGAAGCCGTAGAGGATCCACAGCACACTGATCAATCCGAGTGCTCCGAAGCTCATCATCATCATGCTGACGACGCTCTTGGCCTTGACCAAACCGCCGTAGAAGAATGCGACGCCTGGGGTCATGAACAGCACCAATGCGGTGGCCGTTATTCCCCAAGCAATGCTGCCCGTGTCCATAGGTTGTCCTCACACTCGAGTTTCAGGTTTACCGCGAGCGTTATCGGTGTTCGCATGGAGCACGTCTTTACTCGGGTATGGCCCAATACTCGATCCTCGACGTTTCGCCGGGCACCCCGGCATGTTTCACCGAGGTTACGTACGACGCGAGAGTGTTAAGAGAATGTTTCGGATACCCCCGAATGCGGTGTGCGGGCTAGGCAGTGTGCGGTGGAAGCTCTCCTGTGGTCAGCGCGACCATCCGAGACTGTGAACGCTGGTATTTCTTGCGGTAACCACCGTTCATCATGTCGGCGTCGAAGACATCGTTCAGCGGCAGTCCACTCGAGATGATGGGAATCTCCGCGTCGTACACGCGGTCGATGAACGCAACGAGACGCAGGGCATCCGTTTGATTGGTGAGCAGATAGGCGTCGCGGATGCCGATGACGTCGACGTCCTTGATCAGCTTGATGTACTTCGACGGATGCACGGTGGCCAGGTGCGCCATCAACGTACCGAAGTCGTCCTCAGTGACGCGGGACCCCCGATCGACGAGGGAGCCGACGAGGTGATCGAGCTGGTCGCGATCGACAGTCGTGGCCCGGCCTTCCGTGTCGCGGCGGCGGTAGTCGAGGCCGTCGATGCGCAGGGTCTCAAAATTCGACGACATGGCCTGGATCTCGCGCAGGAAGTCGGATGCCGCGAAGCGCCCTTCGCCCAGCGAGTTCGGCGGGGTGTTCGAGGTCGCAGCCACGCGGGTCCCCGTCGCGATGAGCTCCCCGAGCAACCGGGTCATCATCATGGTGTCGCCCGGGTCGTCAAGCTCGAATTCGTCGATGCAGATGAGCTTCGCGCCGCGCAGCTGGGCCACGGTGTCCGCGAAGCCGAGAGCGCCGACAAGAGCCGTGTACTCAATGAACGTGCCAAAGTACTTGGGCCCAGGAGCTGCATGCCACAGCGCGGCGAGAAGGTGCGTCTTGCCAACGCCGAACCCGCCGTCGAGGTAGATGCCGGGAAGCTCAGTCTTCACCTTGCGATTTCGGGAAAAGAATCCGCCCGATCGCTGCTGTGCACGCCACACGCCGGCGAACTCGCCCAGCCTGACCACTGCCTCGGCCTGGGAGGGAAACGCAGGGTCTGGTCGATAGGACTCAAACGACGCGTTCTCGAACTGCGGTGGCGGCACGAGTTCCGCGACGATCTCGGCGCCGGTGATGCTCGGTGTGCGGTCAGTCAGTCGATCTGCCCGCTGTGTGGCGCCATGCGTCATTGCGAATTCCCATATCTCGTGCCGTGTGGGCAGCACTCTGTGTCGAAGGTACCGTGTCGAAGGATTACCGCGTTGATGCGGCGTTCACCCGGATTGCGTAGATTCACTATGCGGGCCGTAAACAGCCTAATCCGCAGCCCAACTGATTGCGTGCCGTCCGCGGCGCCCCCTGGAGGTCCACCATGTCTGTCGCACTCGACCCGGCAACGAAATTCGCCGCGTACGCCCACCCGGAGCGACTTGTCTCGACAGCCTGGCTCCAGGAACACCTCGGCTCCCCCGGCCTCGTCGTCGTCGAGTCCGATGAGGACGTTCTCCTCTACGAAACCGGCCACATTCCGGGATCGGTCAAGATCGACTGGCACACCGACCTCAATGATCCGGTGCAGCGCGACTTCGTCACCGCGGCCGAGTTCGCCCGGGTGCTCGGGTCAAAGGGAATCGCACGGGATTCAACCGTGGTGATCTACGGAGACAAGAGCAACTGGTGGGCCGCATACGCACTGTGGGTCTTCACGCTCTTCGGCCACGACGACGTGCGCCTCCTCGACGGCGGCCGCGATAAATGGCGCGCAGAGGAGCGAGAGCTCACAACGGATGCCACGACAGTCGTCCCCGCTGACTACCCCGTTGTCGACCGGAATGACGCGCCCATTCGCGCATTGCGTGACGACGTGCTCGCCCACTTCGGCAATCCCCTCATTGATGTTCGTTCCCCTGAGGAGTACTCGGGCGAGCGCACCACTATGCCCGCATACCCAGAGGAGGGCGCACTGCGTGGCGGGCACATTCCTTCGGCGGCATCCGTGCCGTGGGGTCGTGCAGCCGAGGCAGACGCGACCTTCAAATCACGCGCTGACCTCGATGCCATCTATCGTGACGAAGCCGGCCTCTCGGAGGGAGACAGTGTGATCGCCTATTGCCGCATCGGCGAGCGGTCGAGCCACACCTGGTTCGTGCTCACACACCTGCTGGGCTTCGAGGGTGTTCGAAACTATGACGGGTCGTGGACGGAATGGGGCAACTCGGTTCGAGTCCCGATCCAGGTCGGAACCGACCGCGGTGCCGCACCTCGTCCTCGTCTGGCACCGGCTGAACGATAGGGCAGTGAATCGACACAGCGCAGTGGAACAATAGAAGAGATGACCTCCACCGACCTACCCGCCATGCTGGCTGAGATCCGCGACGATTTCCTCGCGCTTGAGCAGCCAGACCGTTTGCAATTGCTGCTCGAGTTCTCCAACGAACTTCCCGGTCTTCCAGAGCGGTACCGCGATCATCCAGACCTCTTCGAGCGGGTCGTCGAGTGCCAGTCCCCCGTCTTCATCTTCGTCGAGGTTGACGACGATGGCGCCGTGCACCTCTATGCGACGGCGCCCAGGGAATCACCGACAACCCGAGGCTTTGCCTCGATCCTGGCGCAGGGGCTCGATGGCCTGACCGTGCAGGAGGTGCTCGATGTGCCCGATGACTACCCACAGTCGATCGGGCTTACGAAGGCGGTCTCTCCCCTCCGGATCAGGGGCATGAGCGCCCTGCTGGCGCGCACGAAGCGGCAGCTGCGGGATCGTCAGCAATCGCAGGCGTAAACCTCGCTCACGAGGTGACTCAGCGCGCTGACAGCCAGTCGGTGATGGCGGCGTTCCAGGTGTCTCGGTCGTAGTTCCAGAGCCGGGTGTGGGTTGCCCTGGTGAACGGCACGAAGGTGACAATGTCCGGGCGCAGTTCCGCGAGCTGCCTCGACGCCGTTGCCGGCACATACCCATCGTCGTCGCTGTGCATGACGAGCAGCGGTATGGCGAGTTCACCTGCCCTGGCCACGAAATCCAGCCGATGGAAGTCAATCGGTGCTTCCTGGCCCGTGAAGATTCCGCCCCATGACTGGCTCAACACCTGCACGGCGCCGGAGGCAACGGGCGCCGGCAAGCGAAGGAGCTTGCCCTGATAGGCGAGAACGTCGTTCCAGTTCACAACCGGAGAGTCGAGCACGATTCCGACGATCAGGTCGCGGTGCTTCGATCGAGTCGCGGTCTGCAGCACGATTGCACCGCCCATCGACCAGCCCATCAGCACCACGCTGGTGGCCCCATTGGCGACCGCATAGTCGAGCGCTGAGTCGACATCCTGCCATTCGGTGTCGCCGAGGGCGTAGCGCCCATCGTCGCTCCGCGGGGCATCGCCGTCGTTTCGGTACGACACCAACAATGACGTGTACCCAGCTTCGTGGAACACCGGTATGGCACGGAGGGTTTCCTGCCTGCGCACTCCCCTGCCGTGCACCTGGATGACCCACTTGCCGGAGTCCTGAGTCTCTTCGGTGTCGCCCGCGTGTGCAGCAGGTACCAGCCACGCCGGCGCGTCACCGAGTGCGGTCGCCACCGCGACATTCCTGAACGGAAGTTCGAGGTCCCAGGGCCCGAGATAGAACCAGGCGCCGAGCCTGCCCTTTTTTGCGGCGTGGATGTTGCCGAAGTCAACGTCGATCAGCGTGCGAGTCACCGTCGTCGGCGAAGATGCCACGATGTCGCCAACCCTGGCGTGCCCGGTATCAGACGAGAACCACAGCCCATACCGGCCGGGAATGATCGCCTCAGGGGTCGACCGGAGCGTGACGGTGTGTTCACGATCGTTGACGGCCAGTATCCGGGTGTCCTGGTCATGGTGCCTGGGCGGAGTCACGACTCGCCTCGCCATGACGGCAGACAGCGTCGCAATCGTGCTGGCAGCAAGAATTACACCGGTACCGACTGCTAACCCTGCCCGTGCTACGACCGACAGTGGTTCGCGAGTCTGACGACGGTTGACCACGACCAGCACCTCCCCGTTCGGCGTGCCTCACCGACAGCGCCTGAAAAAAACTCTAGTCTGCTGACGTGCCCGAAACACAAGATCAGCAACCGCTCCCTGCGGAATTCACCGCAGCATGCGACTCTATTCGCCGAGCGGCAACCAGAGCGGACCTTGTCGTTCGTGAAATGGCGGCGCCCTCCGGCCTCGCGCCATACGCAATCGCATTCGCCGCTGACGTGAAACCAGCCAGGCACGAAGGCGACTCAGACCTCGGAACCGGCAGATTCGTGCTGCTCTACGACCCAGAAGCACCTGAGGAATGGGGCGGCGTGTTCCGCGTCGTCTGTTTCGCCCATGCACCCCTCGAAACCGACATCGGTCTTGACCCGTTCGTGGCAGAAGTCACCTGGTCATGGCTGGTTGACGCATTGAAGGCGCACGGTGCCGAGTATGAGGCGGCGTCCGGCACGGCAACCAAGATCCTCTCGTCGGGTTTCGGCCAGCTCGCCGAACAGGGCGATGGAGCACAGATTGAACTTCGGGCGTCATGGACCCCGCTTGGCCGTAACTTGGCACCGCATTTAGAAGGATGGGGCGAACTCCTCTGCATGCTTGCCGGCCTCCCGCCGGTAAGCGAAGGCATCAGTTCGTTGACCGCCAGAAGGGCCACCCGTGGCTGATCATCTCGTAATCGACACCCGCGAGGGCTACCTCGCCGCTCTTGACGCACTGCGGGGCGGAACGGGACCAATTGGGATCGACGCTGAGCGCGCATCCGGTTTCACCTATTCGCAACGCGCGTACCTGATCCAGGTCTTCCGTCGCGATGCAGGCACCTTCTTGTTTGACCCCCCGGCGATCGGAGACTTCGCCGAATTGAACGACGCGTTCGCTGACGAGGTCTGGATCCTGCACGCCGCCAGCCAGGACCTCGCCTGCCTGCGCGAAGTCGGCATCGATCCCACCACCATCTTCGACACCGAGTTGGCTGCCCGCCTGCTCGGCATCCCACGCGTAGGCCTCGGCACTGTCGTGGAAGAGCTGCTCGGCACCCACCTGGCCAAGGAACACTCCGCGGCCAACTGGTCGACGAGACCGCTGCCTGAGTCCTGGCTGGTCTACGCGGCACTTGACGTTGAGTACCTGCCAGACCTTCACGACCGCATGGTAGAGATGCTGGCGGATGCCGGCAAGACAGAGATTGCCAACCAGGAATTCGCCGCCACACTCGCCAAGGAGACGAAGGCGCCGCGGGTTGATCCCTGGCGCAGGCTCTCCGGCGTGCACTCTGTGAGGGGTCAGCGCAATCTGGCCATTGCCCGCGAGCTGTGGCAGGCCAGGGACGAACTGGCCCAGCAGCAGGACGTCTCCCCAGGGCGCCTCGTTCCGGATGCCTCGCTGGTGGCCGTTGCACGCGTCGCGCCGACCTCGAAGCACGCATTGGCAGAGCTGCGGGAATTCAGCGGACGTGCCAGCAGGAGCGAACTTGACCGCTGGTGGAACGCCGTCCAGGCCGGCCTGACCACCGATGACCTGCCGTCCTTCAAGTCCAACGGCGATACGCTGCCCCCGCCTCGGTCGTGGTCGGATCGCAACCCAGAAGCCGACGCGCGATACAAGGCAGCCAGAACGGCTCTCGTTGCGCTCGGCGATGAACTGTCGATTCCGGTTGAGAATCTCCTGACGCCTGACCACCTCCGGCGCACGGCCTGGACTCCCCCAGAGCCGATCACCGTGGAAACCGTTTCTGAAGCGCTCAGAGCTCTCGGTGCACGACCGTGGCAAATTGACGCAACTGCACAGATAATCGCCGATGCCTTTGTGGAAGCCCACCAAACGATCAACCCGGCACCCGAACCGGCTTCGTAGAAACAGTCAAAGGATTCTGTCGGCTGTTTTACCCCCACATAGGATCAGTGTGATCTGATCCGAATGATGGAGGCAAAGTGGCCGAGAGAGCAGAAGTCGTCTTCGTGGACGGGGTTCGAACCCCGTTCGGGCGCGCCGGCGAAAAAGGCATGTACTGGAATACCAGGGCCGATGACCTGGTGGTCAAGGCGATCATCGGGCTGATGGAGCGAAACCCCTGCGTGCCGGGTGATCGCATCGACGATGTGGCAATTGCCGCAACGACGCAGACCGGCGACCAGGGCCTGACTCTCGGACGCACGGCGGCCATCCTGGCCGGACTGCCGAAGTCGGTACCCGGGTTCGCGATTGACCGCATGTGTGCCGGTGCCATGACATCCGTCACGACGATGGGCTCGGCAATCGGATTCGGCGCATACGACCTCGCCATTGCCGGCGGCGTCGAGCACATGGGACGCCACCCAATGGGTTCAGGTGTCGACCCCAACCCGCGTTTCCTCTCAGAGCGGCTCGTCAGCGAAGACGCGCTTGCCATGGGCGCTACGGCGGAACGGATCCACGACAGGTTCCCCACGTACACGAAGGAACGCTCTGACCGCTACGCGCTGCGCAGCCAGCAGAAGGTTGCCGCGGCATACGCGGCAGGCAAGATCCAGCCCGATCTCGTTCCCGTCGCCATCCGCAGCGAATCCGGCTGGGGGCTGGCCACCCGTGACGAGGCTCCGCGCCCAGAAACAACGCTGGAGGGGCTTGCGAGCCTGAAAACCCCGTTCCGCCCACATGGCCGAATCACCGCCGGCAATGCATCCGGCCTGAACGACGGCGCGACCGCTTGCCTGTTGGCCAGCGGCGCGACGGCGAAAGAGCTCGGCCTGAGCGTCAAGATGAAGATGGTGAGCTTCGCCTTCGCCGGCGTCGAACCGGAGGTCATGGGGCTTGGACCCGTGCCATCCACGGAGAAGGCGCTGCGGAAGGCCGGCTTGTCGATCACCGACATCGGACTGTTCGAACTCAATGAGGCGTTCGCCGTCCAGGTGATTTCGTTCCTCGACCACTTCGGCATCGACGATGACGACCCGCGCGTCAACGAGTACGGCGGGGCCATCGCCATCGGGCATCCGCTTGCATCGTCTGGCGTGCGACTGATGAACCAGCTCGCTGCACAGTTCGTTGAGCACCCTGAGGTGCGCTACGGACTCACCGCGATGTGCGTCGGCCTCGGCCAGGGCGGCACCGTCATTTGGGAAAACCCGCACTTCAATCGGAAGGCCAAGTAACGATGACTGACTACTCCGCAATCGACTTCTCCCCGCTGGTTGAGCTCTCCGCCGATGAGGTCGTCACGCACTCTCTCGTGCGCGACGTGCCGATCTCCGGCGGGCGCACGCTGGCACTCGTCACCCTCGACAACGGGCGAGACCACACCAGGCCAAACACGCTCGGACCGGTGACCCTGCTGGAGTTCGCCGCGACGATGGACACCCTGAAGGAGCGTGCAGCTCGCGGCGAGATCCACGGTGTTGCCGTCACGGGCAAGCCGTTCATCCTCGCGGCCGGCGCGGACCTCAGCAAGGTTGCCGCGATCCCCTCGTTCGCCGTTGGCAAGCAGTTGGCGCAGCTCGGGCACTTCGCGCTCGGCAAGCAGGCAGAGCTTGGCGTGCCCTCCTTCGTCTTCATCAACGGGCTCGCGCTCGGTGGTGGCCTTGAAATCGGACTGAACGCCGACTACCGCACTGTCGACGAGTCGGTGCCTGCCATAGCGCTGCCAGAGGTCTTCCTCGGTTTGATTCCCGGCTGGGGTGGTGCCTACCTGCTGCCGAACCTGATCGGCATCGAGAACGCCCTCAAGGTCGTCATCGAGAACCCGCTGAAGAACAACCGCACCCTCAAGGGCAAGGATGCGCTTGAGCTCGGCATCGCCGACGTCATGTTCCCGTCGTCGACGTTCCTCGAGAAGTCGATCGCATGGGCAGATGGCGTGATCGCGGGGACCACCACGGTCTCCCGGCCGAACGTGCCTGGCAAGATCGAGCGACTCGTCAAGTGGGACGCCGCTGTCGGCATCGCCCGCAAGATGCTCGAGAACCGCATCGGAACCATCGCGAAATCGCCATACCTGGCACTTGACCTTCTCAAGGCAGCGAAGAGCGGCACAAAGGCTGAAGGCTTCGAGCGCGAAGACGACGCCCTGGCCACCCTCGTCACCGGCGACCAGCTCCAGGCCAGCATCTACGCCTTCAACCTGGTGCAGAAGCGAGCCAAACGCCCGGCCGGTGCCCCAGACAAGGCACTTGCCAAGCCGATCACCAAGGTCGGCGTGATCGGTGCAGGCCTCATGGCCAGCCAGTTCGCGCTGCTGTTCGTGCGTCGCCTGCGGGTTCCCGTTGTCATCACCGACCTCGACCAGGCTCGTGTCGACAAGGGCGTCGCGTACATTCACGACGAGATCAACACACTTGCCAGCAAGGGTCGTATCTCGTCTGATGAGGCAAACAGGCTGCAGGCGCTCGTCACCGGTACAACGAACAAGGCCGACTTCTCTGACGCCGACTGGGTGATCGAGGCTGTCTTCGAGGAACTCGGCGTGAAGCAGGACGTCTTCGCCGAGATCGAGAAGTACGTTGCGCCTGACGCCATCCTGGCGACGAACACCTCGTCGCTCTCTGTGGAGAAGATCGGCGCGAAGCTGGAACATCCTGAGCGGCTCGTCGGGTTCCACTTCTTCAACCCGGTCGCTGTCATGCCGTTGATCGAGGTGGTGAACACCCCACTGACGAACGAGCAAACCCTGTCGACGGCGATGGTGGTCGCCAGCAAGCTGCGGAAGAACGCTGTCATCACCCGCGATACCCCTGGCTTCGTGGTGAACCGCATCCTGGCGAAGTTGCTTGGGGAGGCCATGCACGCGGTCGACACCGGCACGCCGTTCGAGGTCGTTGACGGCGCCCTTGCACCGTTCGGCCTGCCGATGACGCCGTTCGAGCTGCTCGAACTTGTGGGTCTCAAGGTTGGCGCACACGTGCTCGACACGCACCACGCGGCGTTCCCCGATCGCTTCTTCGAGAGTGAGAACCTGCACAAGCTGGCTGAACACGGCAAGATTCTGGACCGCGACGCCAAGGGCAAGATCAAGGGCTTCGACAAGGGCGCCCAGAAGATCGTCGCCGGCGGAACGACTCCGATGACCGGAGACGAAATCCTCCGCCGCGTCGAAGACGGACTGGCAGACGAGATCAAGCGGATGCTCGACGACGAGGTCGTGCACGCGGCAGAGGACATCGACCTGTGCATGATCCTCGGTGCTGGCTGGCCGTTCCAGATGGGTGGCGCGACCCCGTACCTCGACCGCGTTGGCGCGAGCGAGCGTGTCTTCGGCGACACGTTCCATCACCCGCCGATACGAGGTGTCGAGCAGGAGAGCCTGGCCGCGGCCAGCGCCTAACCGCAAGCACACACAACCAGACACACACGACAGGCCCGATCGGCGAGTTCACCGATCGGGCCTGTTGCGTCAATTCTGAGAGGCATCCCTGGGCGGATGCGGCGCTGGCGGCTCATCGGGCGGCAGTTCGGGCGACTGTTTGGTCGAATCCGGCTCCGGCACTGCGTCTTCTCCTGACGCGGCAAAGTGCTGACCCCAACTGGACTGCGATACCTCTGACTCCGGGTCGGCATACTGCATCATCACAATCTTGCCCTCCGCGATCGAGGCGACAGCGGGGCCTGACCCCATGAGCGGCCTCTGTGCGGTCTCATGCGTGAA
Source organism: Leifsonia sp. Y878 (assembly GCF_057669685.1). Classification (NCBI taxonomy): domain Bacteria; kingdom Bacillati; phylum Actinomycetota; class Actinomycetes; order Micrococcales; family Microbacteriaceae; genus Leifsonia; species Leifsonia sp. Y878. The sequence continues at coordinate 1,120,576 of NZ_JBYHFS010000001.1, forward strand.
GTAGACCGCAACCGCTCCGATGAAAGCTGCGAGCATGAGATAGAACGCAGGTATATCGAGCGCGAACGGGAGGTCGGCATCCGTTGCAGCTTGCACGAGCGCTTCTGTGATGAGTGGAGTTGTGCCACCAAATATGGAGACGGAGACGTTGAAGGCGATGGCCAGTGCACCGTAGCGGATGGCCGTCGGAAACAGTGCGGGAAGAGTCGACGGCATGGTCGACATGAATGTGACGAGGAGCAGGCCGAGCACGAGCAGCCCGGAGAAGCTCACGAAGACATTGTCCGACTGGATCAGTTTCAACGCCGGCCACGACAACAGGAAGAACCCCAGGCAGCCGGCGTACAACACAGGTTTACGTCCGAAGCGGTCTGACAGCCGGCCACCGGATGCCATCACCCCCATCAGCATGACCATCACCACGATGATGATCAGCAACCCACTCGTCTCGTCGCGCCCTAACGTTCCGGATAGATAGGTGGGCATATACGTGAGCAGCATGTAGTCGGTCACGTTGAAGACCAGGACCAGTCCGACACACACGAGCAAAGCCTGCCAGTTCTGCGCGAGGATCCCGCGGAGGGTGACCTTCTCCGGTTCTCGTTCCGACGCCTCTTCCTGCTGCTTTTGGAAGGCAGGAGTCTCTTCCAGCCGCAGCCGCAGATACAGCCCGATCAATCCGATTGGTCCCGCAATGAAGAAGGGAATGCGCCACCCCCAGGAGAGCAATATGTCATCAGTCATCAGGAACTGGATGAGCGTCACCACCGTTGCGCCGAGCACGTAGCCCGTCAGCGTGCCGAACTCCAACCAGGACCCGGCGTAACCTCTCCGCCGGTCAGTTGAGTACTCGGCGATGTACGTTGCGGCGCCGCCGTATTCACCCCCTGCGGAGAAGCCCTGCACCAGCCGGGCGAGCAACAGCAGGATGGGTGCCCAGATGCCGATGGTCGCATAGTCGGGAATCAGGCCGATGGAGAGCGTAGCCGCAGCCATCACGATCATGGTGAGCGCGAGCACTCGCTTGCGGCCTAGTCGGTCGCCAAGAGGCCCCAGGATGGCACCGCCGATCGGTCGCACCAGGAATGCTGCCGTGAACGCGCCCAACGAGGCGAGTGTCGCGAGGCCGATATCACCCGGCGGAAAGAACACCCTCGCGAGGGTGGTGGCCAGGTAGGCGTACACGCCGAAGTCATACCACTCCATCGCGTTGCCGAGGGCAGCGGCTCCGACGGCCCGTCGCAACACCGGCCTGTCAACGACCGTGATATCGCTTCGCGTAAGTGGTCGCCGAGCCGGGTCTTGTTGGTCCGATGATTCGGCATCTGACATGACTGGACAGCCTTTCCAGAGGCAAATGTCCAATTCACGCTACGCCGCTGGTGGCGATCTCTCTACCTGTTTTTTTTACGCGCCACGCCCCCGCGGCTACTCCGCCTGACGACGCGTGAGCGGAATCGAGCCTGTGTTCGTGCCGTCTGCCGCCAATGGCCTGGCTCGGGGCAGTTTGCTGCCGAGCACCATGTCAATGACGTCGCGTGCAATCTGCTGCGAGGTCAGGCCAGCGTGCTCGAGAATCTGTGCGCGCGTTGCGTGGTCGAGGAACTCATCTGGCAAGCCGAGCTCTGTCACAGCGGTGTCGACGCCGGCCTCACGCAGGTCTTGACGGATGCGTGTGCCGATGCCGCCCACCCGGATGCCGTCTTCAATGCTCACCAGCAGGCGGTGTTCGCGCGCGAGCTCGATGATGCTCGTCGGCACGGGAACCACCCACCGCGGGTCGACGACCGTTGCACCGATGCCCTGGGCAGCCAGGCGCTCTGCCACCTCAAGTCCCATTGCAGCCATCGGGCCGACGGTGACGATGAGAACGTCTTTTTGTTCCTTCTCGTGCAGCACGTCTACGCCGTCGTCCAGGCGGCGAACCGCGGTGAACTCGGTTCCGGTGCTGCCCTTGGGGAAACGCAATACGGTGGGCGCATCTTCGATGGCAACGGCTTCGCCGAGTTCCTCGCGCAGGCGAATGGAGTCGCGGGGAGCCGCGAGCCTGATGCCGGGCACGACCTGCAGGATCGCGAGATCCCACATGCCGTGGTGGCTCGGCCCGTCAGGGCCCGTCACGCCAGCCCTGTCGAGAACGAACGTGACGCCTGCCTTGTGCAGCGCGACATCCATCAGCACCTGGTCAAAGGCCCTGTTCATGAAGGTGGCGTAAAGAGCGACAACAGGGTGCAGGCCACCGAAGGCAAGCCCGGCAGCGGATGTCACGGCATGCTGCTCTGCAATGCCGACGTCGTGCACGCGGTCGGGGAAACGTTCGGCCATTTTGTGCAGGCCAGTTGGACGGAGCATGGCGGCGGTGATGCCGACCAGGCGCTCGTTCGCCGTGGCCAGGCTGAGCAGTTCATCGGCGAAGACGGATGTCCAGCTCGGGTTACCGGCAACTTCGACCGATTCGCCCGTCTCAGGGTCGATCTGGCCAACGGCGTGGAACTGGTCTGCGGTGTCCTGAATGGCCGGGTCGTAGCCTTTGCCCTTCTGGGTGATCGTATGCACGATCACCGGCGCTCCGTAGCCCTTGGCCTGCGACAGGGCTTCCTGGAGGGCATTCAGGTCATGGCCGTCGACGGGACCGATGTACTTGATGTCGAGGTTGGAGTACAGCGCTTCCGTGTTCGAGAACCGGCTGAGGAAACCGTGCAACCCACCGCGGACGCCGCGATACACCGCACGCCCAGGGGCACCAAGGTGATCGAAGACGTCTCTGCTGGAGAGATAGAGGTCACGGTAGCTGCGCCGTGTGCGCACGGTGTTCAGGAACCTGGCCATTCCACCGATTGTCGGCGCGTATGAGCGACCGTTGTCGTTGACGACGATGATCAGGCGACGATCGTTGTCGTCACTGATGTTGTTCAGCGCTTCCCACGTCATGCCTCCAGTGAGGGCACCATCGCCGACGACGGCGATCACGTGACGATCAGTCTGTCCGGTCATGGTGAAGGCGCGCGAGATTCCGTCTGCCCACGACAATGAGCTGGAGGCGTGCGAGCTCTCGACGATGTCGTGCACAGACTCACTGCGTTGCGGGTATCCTGCGAGGCCACCGGCCTGGCGCAGGTGGCTGAAGTCCTGGCGGCCAGTCAGCAGCTTGTGCACATATGACTGGTGCCCTGTATCGAAGACAATGGCGTCCTTTGGGGAGTCAAAGACCCGGTGGATGGCGATCGTCGTTTCCACCACGCCGAGGTTCGGTCCAAGGTGCCCACCCGTCTTTGCGATCTCCTGCACGAGGAAATCGCGAATCTCTGCGGAGAGCTGCACGAGCTGATCCTTGGAGAGGGCGTCGAGATCGCGAGGACCGTGGATCGACTCAAGGAGGGTCATGCACTACCTTTCATGAACCGGACACGCCGGACAAACTGTTCCACGATTCTACGCTGCCCGGCTGACCGAACACGCTGTGCCAGCTGAGCTAGCACGAGCCCCACTGGCCGGCGCCCGATGATCTGGCCGTGTTCTCTGCCGAAAGCAAGAGGTCGACATGGGCATCGTTCGGCGGGATCATCAGCGATTCTGCCGCCCCGCCGGCGACAAGTTCGTAATTGACGAACCTGCCATCCTCGCTCCAGAGGTAGAACAGGCCTGTCGGGTTGCCCGCGGCATCGGCGGGCAGGAGAAAGAGCGTGTCGCCATCGTGCACATAGTCGACAACCATCCGGGCTGCATCGCCAGGAGTGGCTGGGACGCCCTGGTCGGCGCCTGCGACGGCCTCTGCCGTGGCGCTGACACCGTCACGATCGGCTTCCTCGGTCGTCCCGGCATCCGCTGCTGAGGCCAGCAGCTGCCTGACTGCGCCAGGCGCCGCCGAGAGCCATGGCCCGATCATCGGTGAAAAGGCGAATATGGCAGCCACCAGCACGGCCACCAACGCGAACCGCCCCAGCCGACGTCTCTTCCGCTCCCCCATGCTTCGAGACTAGGACATGCTTCCCGAAGACACGCGGATGCCGCACCACGCACGGCAGCGCACCACGCACGACAGAGGGGCCGGATGCTCTCGCATCCGACCCCTCTGAGAACGGCGTAGCGCTGCTACGCGTTATGACTACGCGACGAGCGAGCGCAGTACGTACTGCAGGATGCCGCCGTTGCGGTAGTAGTCAGCCTCACCGGGAGTGTCGATGCGAACCACAGCGTCGAACTCGATGGTGGCCTTGCCGGCCGGCGAGTTCTCACTCGGCACGGCCGTGACGCGAACCGTCTTCGGGGTTGTGCCGTTGTTCAGCTCTTCGAGACCAGAGATCGAGACGACCTCTGTGCCGTCGAGGCCGAGCGACGCCCAGCTCTCTCCGGCCGGGAACTGCAGCGGGACAACGCCCATGCCGATCAGGTTCGAGCGGTGAATACGCTCGAAGCTCTCGGTGATGACGGCCTTGACGCCGAGGAGGCTCGTGCCCTTGGCCGCCCAGTCACGCGACGAGCCTGAGCCGTATTCCTTGCCACCGAAGATCACCAGCGGGGTGCCGGCTGCCTGGTAGTTCTGCGACGCGTCGTAGATGAACGACTGCGGGCCGTCCACCTGGGTGAAGTCGCGGGTGTAGCCACCCTCGACGCCATCCAGCAGCAGGTTGCGCAGGCGAATGTTGGCGAACGTGCCACGAATCATGATCTCGTGGTTTCCACGACGTGAGCCGTACGAGTTGTAGTCAGCGCGACCAACACCGTGCTCGTCGAGGTACTTGCCGGCGGGGCTGTCTGCCTTGATCGACCCAGCAGGGCTGATGTGGTCGGTCGTGACAGAGTCACCGAGCTTGGCGAGCACGCGCGCGCCGGAGATGTCGGACACCGGGGTGGTCTCCATGGTCATGCCCACGAAGTACGGGGGGCGACGCACGTAGGTCGACTCGGGGTTCCACTCGAAGGTGGCGCCGGTCGGCGTCTCAAGCGACTTCCAACGCTCGTCACCCTCGAAGACACCGGCGTACTGGGTCTCGAACATGCCGGAGTCGATGGACTCGTCGATGGTCTTCTGCACCTCGGCGGCGTCCGGCCAGATGTCCTTGAGGAACACGTCGTTGCCGTCGTGGTCCGTGCCGAGGGCATCCGTCTCGAAGTCGAAGTTCATCGACCCGGCCAGCGCGTACGCGATGACCAGCGGAGGGCTGGCGAGGTAGTTCATCTTCACGTCTGGGTTGATGCGACCCTCGAAGTTGCGGTTACCGGAAAGAACTGCCGTGACGGCCAGGTCGTTCTTGTTGATCGCAGCGGAGATCTCGTCTTCGAGCGGGCCGGAGTTACCGATGCACGTGGTGCAGCCGTAGCCGACGAGGTAGAAGCCGAGGTCTTCGAGGTAGCCGTTCAGGCCGGCCTTCGCGTAGTAGTCCGTGACAACCTTCGAGCCGGGTGCCAGCGTGGTCTTGACCCACGGCTTGGACTTCAGGCCCTTCAGGGATGCGTTGCGGGCCAGGAGGCCTGCAGCGAGCATCACAGACGGGTTCGACGTGTTGGTGCACGAGGTGATGGCGGCGATGGCAACTGCACCGTTGTCGAGCGTGAACTCGCGGCCGTCGGCCAGGGTCACCTCTGTGGGCTGCGTGTGCTTCGCAGGGCTGTGGCTGTGGTGACGCGATTCGGTCGATACGTGTGAGATCGTGTGCGCGCTGTCCTCGTCCTCTGCCGTGAACCCGAGGGGGTCTGAGGCCGGGAAGGTGCCTTCCACTGCAGCGTCGACCTTGGAGATCGGCACTGACGCGTAGTTGTCGAGGTCGATTTCGAACTGGCTCTTGGCCTTCGACAGCTCGATGCGGTCCTGCGGGCGCTTCGGGCCGGCGATCGACGGTACAACGGTGCCGAGGTCGAGCTCGAGGTACTCGCTGAAGACGGGCTCAGCGGATGCGTCGTGCCAGAGACCCTGCAGCTTCGAGTACGCCTCAACAAGGGCGACCTGCTCGTCGCTCCGGCCGGTGAGGCGCAGGTAGTCGAGGGTGACGTCATCGATGGGGAACATGGCAGCCGTCGAGCCGAACTCGGGGCTCATGTTTCCGATGGTGGCGCGGTTGGCCAGCGGTACGGCGGCGACGCCTGCTCCGTAGAATTCGACGAACTTGCCAACGACGCCGTGGCGACGCAGCATCTGGGTGATCGTGAGGACGACATCCGTTGCAGTGACGCCGGTCGGGATAGTGCCGTTCAGCTTGAAGCCGACGACCTTCGGGATGAGCATGGAGACGGGCTGGCCGAGCATGGCTGCCTCTGCCTCGATTCCGCCGACGCCCCACCCAAGTACACCGAGGCCGTTGACCATGGTGGTGTGCGAGTCGGTGCCGACGCAGGTGTCAGGGTATGCCTGCAGCGCGCCGTTGACCGTGCGGGTCATGGTGACGCGAGCCAGGTGCTCAATGTTGACCTGGTGCACGATGCCGGTTCCCGGCGGGACGACCTTGAAGTCGTCGAAAGCGGTCTGGCCCCAGCGAAGGAACTGGTAGCGCTCACCGTTGCGCTCGTATTCGATCTCGACGTTGCGTTCGAATGCGTTCTCTGTGCCGAAGAGGTCGGCGATGACGGAGTGGTCGATGACCATCTCTGCCGGTGCGAGCGGGTTGATCTTCTTCGGGTCTCCACCCAGTGCTTCAACGGCCTCGCGCATGGTGGCGAGGTCGACGATGCAGGGGACGCCGGTGAAGTCCTGCATGATCACGCGTGCTGGCGTGAACTGGATCTCTGTGTCTGGCTCAGCGGTGGGAACCCACTGGCCGAGTGCACGAATGTGAGCATCCGTGATGTTCGCGCCGTCTTCGGTGCGGAGAAGGTTCTCGAGCAGAACCTTCAGGCTGAATGGCAACTTTTCATAACCAGCAACCGCGTCGAGGCGAAAGACTTCATAGTCCGTCTGGCCGACCCGGAGGGTGTCCTTTGCTCCAAAGCTATTTACCGCAGACACGATGCCCTCTCCTTCGTGGAAGCCGACGGAAAGCCGCAGGCCGTTTTCAATCTTTGTGGCCACAGCCCGGGGTGGCTAGCAAGGCAAGCCTTACCCAGAACCCAGACGGTGAGCCAGTTCCATGCGCCAAACTATCTCGACGTCGAGATAACTCTAGCAGTGGTCGATGGGAACGAGTCAGTTCGCTGAAGGACTCGTGCGGTACGTCGCCCGCACAACCAGCCACGACAGCAGCAGCAGCGGCGCATACAGCGGGATGCCCATGAGCAGCTTGGTCAGTGCGAGGCCTGAGACGTTGTCGGCCAGGTACAGCGGCAGCTGCACAACGAGCCGTGCAACGAACATACCGAGCCAGCACAGTGTCAGCAGTTGCATGGCCCTGAACTTGCCCTTGTCCTGGCGCCAGGCGAGCCCGTCGCCCATGAGGTAGCCGACGGCCAGCCCGATGATCGGCCAGCGCACCAGCAGTGAGATCAGGAGCGCGAGCGCATAGCCGGCGTTCGTCAGCAGGCCGAGTACGAAATTGTCGCTGCCCTTGCCGCTGATCAAGGCCAGTGCGGCGGATGCGGCTACGCCGATCAACCCGGCGAGGGCCTGCGTGACGGGCGTGCGCCCCACGATGCGAACGATCGTGAAGACCACGGCAACCGCGACAGACGCGCCGAGCGACAGTGGCACATTGAACGTGAAGGTGTAGATCAGCAGGAAGACGAGGCCGGGCAGGATCGTCTCAGCGAGTCCGCGGATGCCGCCCATTGCCGCCAGCAGCGCAGTACCTGTCGGCGCCGCCCCCTCGGCTACCTGCCCGAGTCCGCTGCGCTTGGCCGCGGCCGCAAGGCCCTGGCCGAGCGCGCTCTGCACGGACTGCTCGTCGTCTGGCACCTGGCCTTCCCTGGCGTCAGTCACGTCGTCACCGTGCCTATCGTCGCGGGGACCACCGTCGCGGTGCTCGTCATCACGGCGCTCGTCATCACGGTGGTCGTCGTCACGGGGCGAATTGGCGTTGGTCATGGCATCCGTCATCGGTGAAGTCTGTCAGGAGGGATCCGGCGCCTGGCTTGCGTGCCAGGCGCCCGGCTCGTTAGGGGTCTGGCTCGTTACGCGTCTGGCTCGGCGTTCGGCGTGGCAGGCATCCGCAGCGGGATCAGGTCGCGCGGCGGCATGGGAGCGTTGCCGCGCACCACAACGATGCTCTTGAAGAGGTCTTCAATCTGCTCTGCGGCTTCCGCGTTCACGGCGCCCTCGCCTGCGATGACGCCACGGAGGAACCAGCGCGGTCCGTCAACACCGATGAAACGGGCCAGGCGTGTTGTGCCGCCGGCGCCCTGTCCTGCCGCAACGGGGATCTCAGCAACGAGTTCAGGGCCGAAGGTGCCCTCGCGCTCTGTGGTCGTTCCGCCCTGCTTGGCGATCTGGTCTGCGATCTGGTCGCGGATCTCGTGCCACAGGCCGCTGGACCGGGGAGCCGCGAACGGCTGGACCTGCAGGGTTGAGCCTGCGTAGTCGAGGCCGATCGCTACGACGCGCTTGCTGCCCTCTTCGATCTCGAGCCGAAGGTGCAGGCCCTCCCTGGGGAGGATCTTGATTCCACCGAGGTCGACGTACGGGCGAACAGGGTTCGCCTCCGACTCGTCGAGCGGGCCTTCGGCCGCGCGGTCCTCAGGTGCTGACTTCTCCAGTGGTTCAGGGAATTCGCCGGGGGTCTGGGGGTCGCTCACAGGGATCCTCCTGTTGTATCTGTAGCCACGGCACCCGTCTCACGAGCCGGAGCGGCAGCTTTCTGTTCGGAAAAGCCTGTCGAACCGAATCCACCTTCGCCGCGCTGGCTGCCTGGCAGCTTGTCGACGGGAACGAAGTTGGCGCGGATGACGGGCATGATGATGAGCTGGGCGATGCGATCGCCGATCGAAATCTCGTACGGGGTGATCTGGTCAGTGTTGAGCAACGTGACCTTGATCTCTCCCCGGTAGCCCGCGTCAACGGTGCCAGGCGAATTCACGATGGTGATTCCGTGCTTGGCGGCCAACCCACTGCGGGGCACGACGAAAGCAGCGCACCCATCGGGCAGCGCTATCGACACTCCGGTGCCAACCAGTGCCCGCTCGCCGGGGGCGAGAACCAGGGCTTCGGTTGAGTGAAGGTCCGCTCCTGCATCGCCTGGGTGGGCGTAACTCGGAACGACGGACGCGGTAATAAGTACTTCGACGCTTTCTGCCACGTGTCGAGGGTAGTGCAGAAGTCTGATCGAATAGACCCATGCCTGAATATCGCGAAAAACTCTGGCCCACCATCTGGGTATTCATCTTCACCGCGCTCGTCATCCCCGCCAGCATCCTCGTCTTCGCGCCGATTTCGATGCTCGCCGGGGTTCTCACTGCAGCGGTTCTCTACGCCGGATGCATCGTCGTGCTCGCGCTGGCATCGCCCGTCATCACGGTCTCCGACGGGGTTCTCACGGCAGGAAGAGCTCGCATCCAGGTGTCGATGCTCGGGGAACCAGAGGCTTTCGATGGTGCTGAAGCAACGGCAGAGCGCGGTACGCGACTTGATGCGCGGGCCTGGCTGCTCATTCGCGGGTGGGTCACGCCCGTGCTGCGAATTCCCATCCTCGATGCGAATGACCCTGCGCCGTACTGGCTGATCTCGACACGGCAGCCAAAAAAATTGGCCGCCGCGATCAATGGATCGCGACGGCCAACAGTGTAGGAGCGTGGACGCTTAGGCGTCGCACTCCAGACATACCGGGCCGAGTTTGGTCTCGTGTGACATCTGCGAGCGGTGCTTCACGAGGAAGCACTGTACGCAGGTAAACTCGTCGGCCTGCGGGGGCAGGACGACGACATCGAGGTCGAGATCTGACAGATCTGCACCAGGAAGGTCGAAACCACCTGGGTTGTCAGCATCATCGACATCCACGACTCCGGACATCTTGTCAGGCACACGCTCCTTGAGAGCCTCAATCGACTCAGAGTCGTCTTCGGTCTTCCGCGGTGCGTCGTAATCGGTAGCCATGCCCATCCATTTCAGTAACGCCGATCAAACGAAATCGGCGGCCATAGTTTGCATCAATCCGAGACGAATAGCAAACCACTGTCTGGCCCTGTGTGGCCAGCATCTTTGTCAACTTGCGGCACGCCCACGGTATTCCCGCAGAAACCTGACAATACGTGGCAGTCTTTAGGCCAACAGGGATCGCGAAAGGGCTTTCGCCATGCAGGAATTGAAAGTTATCGGAGTCGAGAACGGGGCGCTGCTCGCAGCGTCGGAAGATGGCGATCGTTTCCGGATCGCCATTGACGAGGTTCTCCAGTCCCGGCTTCGCCAAACCCAGACGGAATCGACGTCGGGACCAAAGCTGTCGCCGCGTGAAATCCAGGCACACATCCGTTCAGGAATGTCTGCCGAGGATGTCGCAGCGGTCACAGGAGCCTCGCTCGACTACGTTCGACGGTTCGAGGGCCCCGTCGTGGCCGAACGCGAATACGTCGTCACATCGGCCCTCAGCGTGCCGGTACACACAGCCATCGACCCAGACCCCCTGGATGACGACACCAATTTCGGCAGCGTCATTCGCGAACGCCTCGCAGCACTCGGCGCGACGAACGAACGCTGGGCGAGTTGGAAAGAGCCCGCCGGCGGGTGGATCGTCAAACTGTCGTTCACCGCTGACGACATCGATCACGATGCGCGCTGGGGATTTGAGCCCAAGAAGAATTCCCTCACCCCGATCGGTAGCGAGGCAATTGCCCTGTCGCAGCAGGGCGAGTTGAAGGGCGCGCTCATCCCCCGCCTGCGTGCGGTCGGAGCTGAAACCAGCGCCGCCGACATCTCCCGCTTCGACAGCGGGGCGTTCACGTTCAAGGAATCACTCCCAGACGAGATCCTGAATGACACTGCGCCATTGCTTGAGCCCCTTCCGTACGGTCGCCCGCTTGCAACAGCGGATGCCGTCACACGAGCAGCCATCAAGCGCGCAGACGAGCCGACCCAGTCGCTCAGCGAGACGGCCGACCTGCTCGAGGCACTGCGTCGTCGCCGCGGAGAACGTGAAGCCGCGTCATACGGCGACGAAGGACCCGATACCTCAGCGACGCCAGCCCCTGCCGGATCCCCCAACGGAATCCGACTCGTCGAGACTCCGACCTCTGCCTTCGAGGCGCTGGTGCGCTTCGACGCCGCCGATGAGAAGCAGGCAGCAGACAAGCACGCTGCCGACAAGCAGAGCGCTGAAAAGCCGGCTGACGCTGGTTCGACGGCTGCACCTGCTGCACAGCCAGCGGCCAATCCGCCCGCCCAGGCCGCAACGCCGAACATCTGGGCGAACCAGGCTGCCAAGGCGCAAGCACGCTCCACCGCCACGCCGCCCAAGCGCGGCAGGGCATCGATGCCCAGCTGGGATGAGATCGTGTTCGGCGCCCGCACCGACGACGACCTCGCCTAAACACCGCGCCGCCCGAACACGAAGCGGATGGTAATCGCAGCCTCACGACGAGACCTCGTGAGGCTGCGACTGTCTGCGCAGCTGCTAGCCACGTCTCCCCGCGACCCAGCTGACACCGCCGCCCCTGTCCATGCCGGCGTGGTGGCCGTGGCCGAACGCTTGCTCGCCGTCCAGGCGCAGGACTACATGGCCGGGAAATGGGCGCTGGGAGTGCGTGCACCGGGGAGCGCAGAGTCCGATGTCATCGCGGCGCTGAATGCCGGTCTCATCGTTCGCTCCTGGCCGATGCGCGGAACCCTGCACCTTGTACCAGCCAGAGAACTCAACTGGATGCTGGAGCTCACAACAGCGCGTCTCATCACCGGGACGACAACGCGCCGTCGCCAGTTGGAACTCGACGAAGCCACGATCGACCATGCCCGGGCCGTCGCACGGGAGGCACTCGACGACGGCGGCATGCTCAGCAGGGCCGAATTCATGGCAGCACTCGAATCGGCAGGCATCGCAACGGGCGGACAACGCGGCTATCACCTGATTTGGCATCTAGCCCAGACCGGCACCCTGTGCTGGGGGCCGCAGGTCAACGGTGCGCAAATGCTGGTGCTCCTGGAGGACTGGGTGCCCACACCCCGCGTTCTCGAGCGCGACGAGGCCCTCGGCGAGTTCCTCCTGCGCTACATCCGCGGCCACGGGCCGGCAACCCTCATGGATTTCGCCTGGTGGTCCAAGCTCACCGTCGCCGATGCCAAGCGGGGGCGCGCTGTCGCGGCCGAGCAGCTGAGCGAACTCATTGTCGACGGGCAGACCTACTTCATCACAGCAGACACGGACACACACAGCCGTCCGCCACTGCGCCAACGGCTGCCCATTCTCGCCCTGCCGGCATTCGACGAGTACCTCCTCGGATACCAGGACCGCAGCCTCATCATCGACCCTGACCTACTGGTGAAGGTCGTTCCCGGCAAGAACGGGATGTTCCTGCCGCTCATCCTGTCGAGTGGACGCATTGTCGGGACATGGCGGAAGGAAGGGGTGCGAACATCCGTCGCCGTGCAGGCACACCCATTCACCGCACTCAGTGAGACCGCGTCTGCCGGCTTCCTGCGCAGCGTGAGGGAATACGGGCGCTTCTTCGATGTGAGCGTCACCGTGGCTCCGCCTTCGCAGAACCCGGAACAGGTCGCGCTAGCCTGAAGTAGTGAACGTGACTGCAAGCCTCCGGACGCCCGACCGGCTACCCCTCTTGCAAGCCGTCAAGACGTCCGTCGCGATGATCCTGGCCTGGTTCGTCGCGCAGCTGATATTGCCGAATGAGTTGCCGGTCTTCGCAGCGATCGCCGCGCTGCTCGTCGTGCAGCCCAGCATCAACCAGTCGCTGAGCAAAGCCATCGAACGCAGTATCGGTGTCATCCTTGGCGTGCTGATCGCCTTTGGCGTTACCCTCCTGTTCGGCAAGTCAAGCTGGATCGTGCTGGTTGCCATCGTGCTCTGCGTGATGCTCTCGTGGCTGTTCCGGCTGTCTCCTGGCTCATCGAACCAGATCCCGATCAGCGCGATGCTCGTGCTGTCGATCGGCGCTTCAACACCGAACTACGCTCTTGAACGGATTATCGAGACGATCATCGGCGCGGGAATCGCGCTGATCGTCAATGTGATCATCGTGCCGCCGGTGGCGCTCGGCCCGGCCAAGGAAGCGGTGGCGCGCCTGGTCAGCGAGGTGGCGAACACCCTCGATGGCGTCGCTGCCGCCCTGGTCATGCCGCAGACGCCCGCAGAGTTGCAGGAGATGATGATCAAGGCGAGGCTGCTTCGCCCGATGCAGTCGGCAACGGACAAGGCCATAGCCCAGGCCGACGAAAGCCTCACCCTGAATCCCAGACAGGGCAAGCTCAGGGCCGACCTGCAGGCCGAAGTCGATTTGAACGCCAAGCTGTCGACCCTAGTCACGCGTGCGATCGGCATGACGCGCGCCGTCAGGGACCACTACGACGATTCGCTTCATCTCGAGCCGACGGTGCGTGCGCTGTCCCTTGAGCTTGAACGGGCGGCCCATGATCTGCGTCTACTCGGGCGGAACGCAGAGGATCCGGAGAACACTCCCCTGCCGCAGGCGAACGAGCCCGCACTGACAGCCCCGCTGCGGATCCAGACGCCGCATCCGCAGCACTGGATTCTCATCGGCTCCCTCATGGAAGATCTTCGGAGGGTACGCGAGGAAATCGTCGGCGAGTAGGCTCCCGGCATGACAACTCCCGCGGGTACGGCGACATCTGCTCACCCGTCGCTGTCTACCCGGCGCCTCGAGGCCTTCACGGACGGTGTGTTCGCGATCGCCGCGACACTGCTTGTCCTGAACCTCAGCACCAGCGCCATCGGCCCCGTCTCCTCCAACGATGAACTCTGGCGCGGCCTTGAACGGCTGTGGCCCTCCGTCCTGAGCTTTGTGATCAGTTTCCTGCTGCTTGGACTGCTCTGGACCATACATGTGCGCCAGTTCGAGTTCATCAGGTCCGTCGACAGCGCCATGTTGTGGCTGAACATCGTTCGTCTGCTCGGTGTGGTCTTCGTGCCGTTCGCCACGAGCCTGAACTCTGACTACAGCGACTATCTGATTGGCCAGATGGTTCTTCCCGTGACGTTTCTCCTGGTGATTGCCATGGGCACGTGGCAATGGTTCTACGCCACCTCCCCATCACGGCATCTGCTCCAAGCGGATGTCGATCCCACATTCGTGCACAACAACCGGGTTGGCGGCGTCGTCGCCCTCATCACCAGCATCGCGGTCGTGGCACTCTCCAGCGTCGTCGGGTCGTACGCATTCCTGCTTTTCGCGTTCGGACCGTTGGTCAATCGAGCGCTCAAGCGGTTGAAGCTCGTAGACCGCTGAGTTGCCTCACAGATAGTGCTGGGCACGCAGAAGGGGCCCCACGCGCGCGTGGGGCCCCTTCGGGAACAGAGTGGAGTTCGTTACTCCTGGTTCAGAACGGCCTGCAGCTCGATGGTGATGGTCACCTTTTCGCCCAGCAGGACACCACCGGTCTCGAGTGCGGCGTTGTAGGTCAGGCCGAACTCTTCGCGGTTGATCTCAGCCTTGGCGGTTGCGCCGGCCTTGTAGTTGCCGTACGGGTCCTGGCCGAAGCCACCGAAGTCGAAGTCGAACGTGACGGGCTTGGTGACGCCCTTGATCGTCAGGTTGCCGTCGACGTAGAACTCGCCCTTGACCTCACGCACACGGGTCGACACGAAGTCGATCGTCGGGTAGGTCTCGGCGTCGAAGAAGTCGCCGGTACGGAGGTGTCCGTCGCGGTTCGGCTCGTTGGTGTTGATCGAGGCGACCTCTGCGGAAGCGGTCACGCTGGAGTCGAGGGGGTTCTCAGCCGTGACGAAGGTCGCGGTGAACTTCTCGAACTTGCCCTTGACCTTGCTGATCATGATGTGGCGGATGCTGAAGCCGACCTCGCTGTGCGTGGGGTCGATGGTCCAGGTGCCAGCCTTGTAGCCGGGGATCGAGGTGGTAGCGGTGTCGCTCATGAGTGCTCCTTAGGGATACGTGACTGGAAAGTCGTCTGGCAGTGCTCACTGCCCATAGATGTATGCAAGTGCATAGAGCTGTGAGATATTCCGCGCTTCCAAAAATTCTTCCACTTCGCTCCAGCCCTGTCCGCTCCCGAGAGTTCAGCGAGTACAGCTCACCAGGTCACGACTTGTCATGCAGGCACGGAAGCTAGGCTCTCCACCAACCGACACGAAGGGAGCAGCGCACGATGCTTGAACTTGCCGGCGAGTCGGTCCTCATCGCAGCGGGTGGCCGCGCCATCCTGATGCAGCTTGCCCACCCAGCCGTTGGCCGCGGCGTGGCTGAACACAGCGACTTCGCTGCGCGCCCCCTCGACCGCCTCCACGCCACCCTCACCTATGTGTACACCGTTGCGTTCGGCACGCCAGACGAACTCGCGGAGGTGGTCAGGCGCGTGAACCGCGCCCACGGGCCCGTGCACGGCTCGGCAGGACCCGATGGCACTGACACCCCGGAGTACAACGCGTTCACGCCAGAGCTCCAGCTGTGGGTCGCTGCGACGCTGTACGAATCGGCCTCATCAATGTACGAGAGGGTATACGGCGAACTCCCTCCCGACGTCGCCGATGAGCTCTACGCCGGATACGAGAAGCTCGGCACGTCGCTCCAGATCGCAGACGGAAGCTGGCCACGCGATCGCCGGGAATTCGCGACGTATTGGGAGTCCCGTCTCAGCACCCTCTCGCCAACACCGGCAGCGGTATCCGTCGCCCATGCCCTGTTGTACCCGACGACGGGTCCGCTGTGGCTTCGGATCATGATGCCGATGGGGCGACTCGTCACCACAGGCCTCCTGCCCGCCGAACTCAGGGAGCCGTTCCACCTGCCATGGTCCTCCCGCCGGCAGCGGCGCTTCGATCGCCTCATGACCGTGACCCAACACATCTACCCGGCACTCCCCCGCTCGCTCAGGCACTGGCCGAAGAATCACTATCTGCGGGCATTGCGGGCACAGATCAGAAAGCCAGTGGCGGTCTAGAAGAAGTCGTCCGGCGTTCCTGCAGCCTTACTGACCTCGTTCGTGCTGATGCCCGCAGCGGTCAGCTTGACCATCGCGACCCGCAATCCGGCCTCGAGCTGCGCGGCCCAGACCTCGCTTTCGCGGCTCGCGGCATCCGCTGCCTCAGCCCGCGCAATAGCCTTCTCTTTCTCGACTCGCTCACTCCGCACCTGCTGGATGCTGAGCGTGAGGCCATAGTAGGCGGCCACCAAGATGGCGATCGGGGTTGCAACGACGGCGAGGGCGTTGATGCCGGCCGGAGTCACGCCCACGAACAGCATGATGATGAACGCGACGGCAATCGCGATCATGCCGACCACCACAACGAGGGTGCCCTTGGGCGGGGTCCACTCCCGCGCGGCGAACAGCGGGCGACGCTTGTTGTCGGCGGCGCCTCCTGATACGTAGCCCCCCGATACCGATGAAGACTCACTCTCAGCCTCGTCCGGCGCCAAGACGCGATTGTCTGCGTCGACCATGGGTGTTGTCGGCAACACGCGAGTCTCTGAGTTTGGGTACAGGTCGGTCATCTTCACTCCATCACTTATGCACTGATCGCTTCATGCACTGATGCCCCATTGTGCGGCCCCCCAGACTGGGGGTCAAGTCGTCCAGGCACCCCGGCCTGTCGCGGGGTCAGCTCACGCGGGGTCAGCTCACGCGGACGCCTCAGCCATCAGCTCCCGCACACGTGGAGCCACCTCTGTGCCGTAGAGCTCGATGCTGGTCATGAGCTTGTCGTGCGGAAGCGTGCCATTGCTGTACTTGAGGTCGAAGCGGGAGAGACCAAGTGCCGTTGCCACCTTCGCAATCTTGCGGGCAACGGTTTCGGGTGACCCGACGTAGGAAGCGCCGTCAGGGCCAGTGGCCTGATCGAAGTCTGCCCGCGTCATCGGGCTCCAGCCACGCTCTCGTCCGATCCGATTCTGCATGGCAGACATGTGCGGCCAGGCTTCTTCCTTTGCCTGCTCGTCGGTTGCTGCGATGTACCCGGGCGAGTGGACCCCGATCGGCTGCGGCAGCTTCCCGAACTGCGCGAGAGCCTTGTGATAGAGCTCGGTGAATGGCGCGAATGCGAGGGGGGATCCACCGATGATCGCAAGCATGAGTGGCAGGCCATAGTGCGCGGCACGAATCACGGACTGCGGGCTGCCGCCCACACCGACCCAGGTTCTGATGCTTCCGGAACCCGTCGTCGGGTAGACGCGCTGGTTACTGAGAGCCGCGCGCGTGGTGCCTGACCAGGTCACCGGCTCCTCCTTGAGCAACTCGGCGAACAACTCGAGCTTCTCTTCGAACAGGGTCTCGTACTGGCCAAGGTCAAGTCCGAAGAGCGGGAAGGACTCGGTGAATGACCCGCGGCCGAGAATCACTTCTGCGCGACCGTTCGACACGGCATCCAGGGTGGCAAACCGCTGGAAGACGCGCACCGGGTCGTCGGAGCTGAGCACGGTCACGGCCGTTCCGAGCTTGATGCGGTTCGTCTGTCCGGCAATCGCGCCGAGAACGACTTCAGGCGCTGACACCGCGAAATCGTCGCGGTGATGCTCACCGACCCCGATGAAATCAACACCGACGCCGTCAGCAAGCACCGCCTGCTCAACCAGGTTCCTGAGCACCTGCGCCTGCGAGAGCAGCTCGCCATTCTGGTCGATCGTCACATCGCCAAATGTGTCGAGACCCAACTCGATTTCCTGCGCCATTACATGCTCCTTCGTCGTGCACCCAGGCTGTCATGCCCACGTCTGCACATCCACGTTCATACCGATGCCACGCCCGCCTCTATGCGAACGCATACAGGCGAAACCTCTCAGGCTGGCAGCCTATTCCCGTGCAGGCCTGGTGGAGAGCCTGCCGGAGAGGCTGCCGTAACCAGCATCCGGGGTGAATCAGCGACGAGCTAGATCGGGCCCTCGTACACCCAGCGGCCGTCTTCACGAATGAATGCGCTGGTTTCGTGCTGTTCTCCGCGCTCTCCGGCACTGCGATAGAAGGCTCTGAACTCGACGATGCCCTGTATGTCGAACATTCCACCGCGTTCGGTTCGCTCGATATCGAGTCGAAGCCACCGAACATCGTCGTCGAAGTCGAAGTCGAGCGTGGGCGGCCGGGTGCCGGTCGCCCACGTTCGCAGCAGATAGTCACGGTCGTGACAGACAAAAGCCGTGTAGCGGGAGCGCATCAAACGTTCTGCCGTCGGAGCTGCCGCCGTACCGTCGTGAAACGGCCGGCAGCATGCGCCATAGACTTCGCCGCTCAGGCACGGACAGCGGATGGCTGGATCCAGTTCATCCGCTCCGTTCGCTGACATGCGTCTAGAGCTGGTGTTCTGAACGGAGACTGGACGCAAGCTGCCCAGCGTCAACGGCCGTGCGGGGCGCCTCTACGGGGCCATGGTCGTGACCGCATGAGCAGGCGTGCTCCACCGTCGCTGCGGGAGCCTGTGCCGGCGCTGGGGCCTGTGCCGGCGCAGAGGCGTGCGTAGACGCCGGAGCCGCGAGGGCGACCGCCGGATGAATGCTGGCCGCAAGGGCGCTGCGCTCGATCTCATTGGCGGCGTGCAAGTGCTCCATGCGCTGGGAACGGTCGTCGATCCAGGCCAGGGCCAGCGCGGACAGAATGAACACCATGTGGATCACGACCTGCCAGAAGACACCTTCGGCGGTATACATCGTGTTCGTCGTCTCATCGAGCGCCATACCGGCCTTGTCTGCACCGAGGTCATTGACGCCGATGAAGGTCTTCAGCAGGTGGATAGAGGAGATACCGATGATGGCCATGGCCAGCTTGACCTTGAGCACGTTGGCGTTGACGTGCGACAGCCATTCAGGCTGGTCTGGGTGACCGGCGATGTCAATCCGCGACACGAACGTCTCATAGCCGCCGATGATCACCATGATCAGCAGGTTCGCGATCATCACGACGTCAATCAGGCCGAGGACACCCAGCATGATGATCGACTCGTCAATGTGCGACCAATCTGCCATGACTTCTGTAGCCAGGTGCCAGAGCTCGTTCATGAAGACGATGACGTAGATCAGCTGGGCGATGATCAGTCCGACGTACAGGGGTGCTTGCAGCCAGCGGCTGAAGAAAATGAGGTATCCGACGCTTTTCAGCCAAGCGGATTGTGGGCGGTACTGTCGTTCTGGCGGCACGCTATACAAGAAAACTCTCTCCGGTCTAGATGGACTTCAATTTTATTGACTCTGAAGTTCCTCTCAGACCACTCAGGCTGGTGCCCAGTTGATTGTCGGAAAACAATCAGTATTTGTGTCGCGCCCCTTACGTTGTGCACAGAGTCGGATGCGATTAAATGTGACCATGCCAGTTCACGCGCTCGCACCAACCCGCATCATGATCGTTGGGCCCGTCTCGTGGAATCAGATCGTCTATCTCGACGAATTGCCAGCGCCAGTCCCCCATATGCAGTTTGCGCAGGAATCGTATGAGACCGTCGGGGGCACTTCTGCGGGAAAGGCGTTACACCTGGCCTCGATCGGTCATGTCGTGAGCCTTGCGACCATCCTGGGAGCGGATGCGGCCGGCGACCATCTCAGAGCGACGATCAATGCTGTCGACGGTATTGAGCTGAGCGCGCACGTCGGCAGCGCTACTGAACGCCACCTGAATCTGATGACCGTCCCTGGCGACCGCGTCTCGCTCTACCTGTCGACGCCCGACGCACCGACCGATCCAGCCATTGCTGTAGCCACCATCGATTCGTGCCGCACGGCCGATGTGATTATTCTCGACCTCTGCGCGCAGTCACGGGGTCTCATTCCGGATGCCGTGGCGCTTGACATCCCCATCTGGGTTGATCTGCATGACTACGACGGGACGAGCGAGTTTCATCAGCCTTTTGTGGACGCGGCCGATGTCGCGTTCATGAATGCGGACAAAACGGATGATCCGTGGCGGCTGCTCGGCCGCTGCATCGCTCGCGGTGCCCGAATCGCGGTGTGCACGCTGGGCGCAGCCGGCGCGATTGCGCTCGACAAGGCTGGCACGCAGTATCGGGTTGCCGCAGAGCCCGTCGACGTTGTCGACACGAACGGTGCCGGCGACGCATTCATGGCGGGCTTCCTGCACGCATACCTGCTGGGCGAAGACATCGCGCAGAGCCTGACTGCTGCGGCGAAACAGGCGACGATTGCGCTCTCGAGCCGCCACCTTCATCCGGTTCTGTCCGAGCTGGCGTTGTAGCGACAGCGCCCAGGCCGGTGGTCGGGGGCGTGTCCGGATCTCCACCAAAAAAGTCGCCGAAAAAAATCGGAAAAAAGATTGGGCTCCGCCGCGACTCTCCTCGAATCGCTCGATTCTTAAATGAAGAAAAGCCCGACACATCGTGTCGAGCTTCTCTTCGTGGTGGATCCAAGGGGACCCCGTCGTTCGGGCTTCGCCCTCACTCCTCCTCGAATCACTGCGATTCTTAAATGCAAAAGAGCCCGACACTTCGTGCCGAGCTCTTTTGCATTGGTGGATCCAAGGGGATTCGAACCCCTGACCCCCTGCATGCCATGCAGGTGCGCTACCGGGCTGCGCCATGGACCCATATTGTTTCGAATTCCTCCGAAACAACTTGTTTAGATTACTACACGATCCCAGCTAAAACGAAATCGAGACTAGCTCAGGGTTTCGCGGGCTGGCAGCTCGGTCGGAACGACAGGGCAGTCCTTCCACAGGCGCTCCAGGCCGTAGTACAGGCGCTCCTCTTCGTGGAAGACGTGAACGACCAGGTCTCCGAAATCGAGGAGGATCCAACGACCCTCAGCGCGGCCTTCGCGACGCAGCGGCTTGGTGCCGGCTTCAATGAGCTTGTCTTCGATCTCACCGGCGATCGCAACGACGTTGCGCTCGGAGCGGCCGGTCACAATCATGAAGACGTCGGTGAGCGGCAGAGGCTCAGAGACGTCAATCGCGACAATGTCCTCCCCCGCTTTCGAGTCAGCGGCGGCAGCGGCCACCTTGAGAAGCTCGAGAGCGTGAGCGGTTGCAGTCATCGGGTAAACCTCGGTGTCATAGAGCACGACTGGAGCGTGCGGGGTGAAGGGTGGTGCATTAGAAAATTCTGAAGAGATAGCCGGCCGCGACGAGCGCGATCACGCCAACGGCAAGTACCGCGGCGGTTACGGCAAGGATCATCGGTACGGACGCGTTGCCCTTCTTGGGCGGCGTCATGACGCCACGCGTCGACGTGTGGGTGCTCACGGCCTTGCTGGCACTCACCGGAGCAACAGAGCTGGTCGGAACGCCCTCATCGAGCTGGTCAAGCATGTGATCCATCTCGGCTGAGTCGAAGTGGTCAGGGTGCTGACCGGTCGCGCCGAGGCTTCGTGGCAAGTCGATCGACCCCGTGATCAGGATCTCACCGGTGCTGGTGAGCGGCCCTGACACAGTTCCCTGCTGCGGGATCGCCGGGAGAATAAGAGCATTGGTCGTCGTTGGGATACCGCCGGAGCCAACGCCGCGCGAAATGATCTGGCCGAAAGCCTGCGACTGGTCAACGAATTGGACGTGGTCGTCGTCTTCATGTTCAACAGACCAGTGCCCAACCGACGGGTTAAGCGTTCCAGCGGATGCGTCTGGCACTGCTCCCGTAGACGCTGTGGGTGCTACGGGATCGTCGACACCGTCGTCTTCGGGAGCGATACCGGACTGGGCGGCGAGCATGGCGCGCAATTCGCGCCGACTGAGCGTGCGCTCCTCGACAACAGCATCGTCGTCGGCAAGAGAGTCGGGCGTGACAGCGTCGGGAGTTACGACATCAGGAGTCGCGGCTTCAGGAGTCGCGACATCCGAAGTCACGGCATCCGGAGACACGGAATCGGGAGAAACCGCATCAGGAGTTACAGCATCCGGAGTTACAGCATCCGGAGTCGATGGGGCGTCGCCCTGCGCCTGCGCAGGCTCCTGCCCGCGAGCCAATTCACGTGCTTGCCGCCGCGTGAGTGGCTGCGGGTCATTACCCAACGTCATGCCACACTCCGATACAGATGATGCTTTGAGATGTACTGGACGACCCCATCAGGGACCAGATACCAGACCGGGAAACCCCGATTCACCCGTGCCCGGCAGTCTGTCGAAGAGATCGCCAAAGCCGGTACCTCAAGCAAGCTTACGTCTTGGTTCGGTAATCCCGAAACGGTCAGCTCATGTCCCGGGCGACTCACCGCCACGAAATGGGCCAGGTCCCACAGCTCCTGTACGTCTTTCCAGCCCAGGATCTGCGCGATAGCGTCAGCTCCCGTGATGAAGAACAACTCAGCATCCGGTCGCTCCAGGTGAATATCCCGGAGCGTGTCGATGGTGTAGGTCGGACCATGTCGATCGATATCCACCCGGCTGACGGTGAAGCGCGGGTTCGACGCCGTTGCAATCACCGTCATGAGATAGCGGTGTTCCGCCCGAGTTACGTCGTACTTCTGCCAGGGTTGCCCTGTTGGCACGAACACGACCTCGTCGAGATCGAAACTCTGCGCAACTTCACTCGCAGCAACGAGGTGCCCATGGTGGATCGGATCGAACGTTCCGCCCATCACGCCAATGCGAGGGCGGCGACCCGCTTCAGTCACCTGATGCCTATCGCTTAGTGGGTGCCATGCCCGGACGTGTTGCCGTGAGCAGCAGCGTAGGCCTTGGCCTTTTCGCTGTGACGGTTCGACACGTCACGGTACGTGAACAGGGTGACACCGAGTGCAAGGAAAACCACGAGGGCAATCAGGCCATACAGGATCGGCGGCATCGGCATCGAAACGTGCTCAGCCTCGGCCAGCAGCAGGGTAGTCACGAATGACATGGGGATCTCCATTCACACACACGGTTGAGGCTTACGCCACCACACCATTCTAGTGTTGCCTCAGGCGCGCACCTGCCCAGTGCCACGCACAATCCACTTGGTGCTTGTCAGTTCAGCCACGCCCATCGGACCCCGCGCGTGCAGCTTCTGGGTGGAGATTCCCACCTCTGCGCCGAATCCGAATTCGCCACCGTCTGTGAACCGGGTGGAGGCGTTCACCATGACGGCAGCCGAATCCACCTCGTTCAGGAACCGTTCGGCGTTCACCAGGTCATTGGTGATGATCGACTCCGTGTGCTTGGTCGAGTACGTGCGGATATGCGCAATCGCCTCGTCGAGCGAGTCGACAACCCGTACAGCGAGGTCGAGCGACATGTATTCGGTCGCCCAGTCCTCATCGGTCGCAGCAACGGCATCCGGGAAAAGAGCACGGGCACGTTCGTCGGCGTGAATGGTGACACCGGATGCCGCCAGTGCAGCGAGTACTGCCGGCAGCAGTCGTGCCGCTGCGGCTTCATGCACGAGAAGGGTTTCGAGCGCGTTGCAGACACTCGGGCGCTGCACCTTGGAGTTGTGCACGATATCGACGGCCCACTGCGTGGTGGCCGACTCGTCGAGGAAGATGTGCACGATGCCGGCGCCGGTCTCGATGACGGGCACCTTCGACTCAGCAACGACCGTGTTGATGAGGTTGGCGCTCCCCCGTGGAATCAGCACATCGACAGAGCCTCGTGCCTGCATGAGCAGTGTTGCGCCCTGGCGGCCGAACGGGTCGATAGTCTGCACGCTCTCCATGGGCAGGCCAACGGATCCCAGCGCATCCTGGATCAGGCCGACGAGAACGCGATTGCTGTTCTCAGCGGCAGAGCCACCCCGCAATACCACGGCATTCCCGCTCTTCAAGGCGAGGGCGGCGATGTCAACCGTCACGTTCGGTCGAGCTTCGTAGATGGCACCGATGACGCCGAAGGGAACCCGTACCTGGCTGATCTTCACACCGTTCGGCAGGCTGCTGCCGCGCACCACTTCACCGACGGGGTCGCCGAGGGCTGAAATCGCCGTCACGGCAACGGCCAACGACTCGATGCGAGCGGCGTCGAGTGTGAGGCGGTCGAGCAGGCCAGCCCCGAGCCCATTGGCCTGGCCGTTTGCGAGGTCGAGGGCGTTCGCATCAATGATGTACGCCATGTTGCCGCGCAACTGGGCAGCGATCGCCAGCAGCGCCCGGTTCTTCTGCAACGTGGTTGCGGTTGCCAGCGACAGAGACGCGGTTCTGGCAGCATCAAGAATGGGGGTGAGCACGGTTCCGGGCGACGTGGTCTGCGACATGCCGTCAGTTTACGGGAGCACAGCACCGCACGGGGCCTGCGTGTGCCACCCGCGTTCTACGGGCAGGCGGCTGGGTTCTACGGGCGGGCAGCTGGGTGGAACCAGGTGCCGACGGGGGCGCCGGTAAGTGCGTCGGAGACGAGCGTTGTCGCGGTAACGAGCACCGCTGTTCCGGCCTCCGCTGCGATACGAGCGGCAGACACTTTGGTGGCTGCGCCCCCTGTACCGACGCCATCGGCGCTGGTCGCGCCGAACTCGACGCCGGGCAGCGGGTCACCAGGCAACACAGAGACAATGCGTTCTGCGCCTGGCAGGTGCGGCGGCCGGGTGTAGAGAGCATCAACGTCGCTGAGCAACACGAGCAGATCGGCGTTGATGAGCGTTGCCACCAATGCAGCCAGGCGATCGTTGTCGCCGAAACGAATCTCATGAGTGGCAACAGTGTCGTTCTCGTTGACGATGGGGAGAATATGCAGGTCGAGCAACCGTTCCATGGCTCGCTGCGCGTTGCTGCGGTGCGAAGGATTCTCCAGGTCGCCAGCGGTGAGCAAGACCTGTCCGGCAACGATGTCGAAGCGGTCGAGACTGTCCTGGTAGCGATAGATCAGGATGTTCTGCCCGACGGATGCCGCGGCCTGCTGGGTGGCGAGGTCGGTCGGCCGCCCATCGAGGTGAAGGAACGGCATTCCGATGGCGATGGCGCCAGAGGAGACCAGAACAATCTGGGCTCCCCTGGCGTGGGCTGCGGCAAGCGCATCTACGAGCGGAGCAATCTGGCCGGCGTTGTCGCCGCTGATCGAAGATGACCCAACCTTGACGACGATTCGTGCTGCCGTCCCGATCTGATCCCGCTCGAGAACGCTCACTCCGCGTCGTCCTCCGTGCGCTCTGCCGACGAAGCGGCGTGAGCGATGTCGTCGGACTCGGCCTCTGCCGACTCTTCAACGTCGTTCGCATCGGCCGGGGCGGCAGCTGCGTCGTTCACGATTGCCTCCTCGGAGTCAGCGTCGATCTCGTCGCCGTCAACCTCGGATTCGCCGGCCTGGTCAGCAATGTACAGCGCGCCGCTGAACTCGTCGCCGTCACTGTGCCAGAGACCGGCTTCACGCTCGCGGATGAGTTCTGCACGTGCCGCTGCCTTGGCATCCATCCGGCCGAAGTAGGTCTCACGTCGCTCGTTGCTGGTACGGCGGCGCGGCTCTTCGAGGCGGGCATCCGTTCCACGAGGAGCAGTGATGAGCTCCGCGGTCGAGGTGAGCGTCGGCTCCCAGTCAAAGACGACACCGTTGCCTGGGCCGATGATGACGGTGGAGCCTGCGACGGCTCCGGCCTTGAACAGTTCGTTCTCGACGCCAAGCTTTGCAAGACGGTCAGCGAGGAATCCGATTGCCTCGTCGTTCTTGAAGTCGGTCTGCTGGATCCAGCGTTCCGGCTTCACTCCGAGGATGCGGTACGTGTTTCCGAAGGATCCGCCCTCGACCTTGACCACGAAGCCACCGTCATCGACGGGCTTCGGACGCAGCACGATGCGCGGCTTGGCTGCTGCAACGGCAGCGGCTTCGCGACGGCCGGTGTCAACAGTCTCCGCGAGTGCGTAGTTGAGCTGCTTGAGCCCCTCGTGCGTCGCGGTGGAGATTGCGAAGACGCGGTAGCCCATGTCTTCAAGCTCGCCCCGAACGAACTCGGCAAGTTCGCGAGCCTCTGGCACGTCGATCTTGTTCAAGGCAATGATCTGCGCGCGCTCGAGCAGCGGCTTCTGCCCTTCGGGGACCGGGTATGCAGCCAGTTCCTTCTTGATGACCTCGAGGTCACTCAGGGGGTCGCGGCCAGGCTCAAGCGTGGCGCAGTCAAGGACGTGCAGAAGCGCGGTGCAACGCTCGACGTGGCGGAGGAACTCGAGTCCGAGACCCTTGCCCTCGCTGGCGCCTTCGATAAGACCTGGTACGTCTGCCATGGTGTAGCGAGCCTCGCCGGACTCGACTACGCCGAGGTTCGGCTGAAGTGTCGTGAACGGGTAGTCGGCGATCTTGGGCCGAGCCGCGGACATCGAAGCAACGAGGCTGGACTTGCCGGCTGACGGGTAGCCGACGAGCGCGACATCGGCAACGGTCTTCAGCTCAAGCTTGATGTCGCCTTCCCAGCCCAATGTGCCGAGGAGTGCGAAGCCGGGAGCCTTGCGCTTGGACGTCGCGAGTGCGGCGTTACCCAGGCCGCCCTGGCCGGCTGGTGCGATAACGAGCCGGAAACCGGGCTCTGTCATG
The DNA here is from genome assembly GCF_057669685.1 of Leifsonia sp. Y878. NCBI lineage: Bacteria > Bacillati > Actinomycetota > Actinomycetes > Micrococcales > Microbacteriaceae > Leifsonia > Leifsonia sp. Y878. The sequence continues at coordinate 1,146,923 of NZ_JBYHFS010000001.1, forward strand.
TCGCTGAGTTCGTTGCCCTCTGCGTCTTTGACGACGGTGCCGAGGGGAACGGAAAGTTCAATGGGGTCGCCGTTGGCGCCGTTGCGATGGTCGCCCATTCCTGGGCCACCGTTCCCGGAGACACGGTGCGGTGCACGGTGGAAACCGAGGAGGGTTGTGACGTTTGGATCTGCGATCAGCGTGATGTCTCCACCACTGCCGCCGTTACCGCCATCGGGGCCGGCGAGTGGTTTGAACTTCTCGCGTTTTACCGAGACACAGCCGTTGCCTCCGTTGCCCGCTCGCAAGTGCAGCGTGACCTGGTCAACAAATGTGGCCATGAATTGCCCCTTTCAGGTGGCGAAAATAAGTAAGGGCGAGCCGAAGCCCGCCCTCACCTACGAAAAGCTGTGGATGCCTATTCGGCAGCCACCACGATGTTGATGACCTTGCGGCCACCCTTCGCGCCGAACTGGACTGAGCCAGCCTCGAGAGCGAACAGTGTGTCGTCGCCGCCACGGCCGACGTTGACGCCGGGGTGGAAGTGAGTGCCGCGCTGGCGAACGATGATCTCGCCCGCACTGACAACCTGACCACCAAAGCGCTTCACGCCGAGGCGCTGTGCGTTTGAGTCACGACCGTTGCGAGTGGAACTCGCACCTTTTTTGTGTGCCATCTGTTCTTCTCCTCAGGCCTTAGGCGATGCCAGTTACCTTGACGCGCGTGAGCTCCTGACGGTGCCCCTGACGCTTCTTGTAACCAGTCTTGTTCTTGAACTTCTGGATAACGATCTTCGGGCCACGGAGGTCGTTAAGAACCTCGGCGGTGACCTTGACCTTAGCCAGCGACGTCGAGTCAGACGTGATGGAGTCGCCGTCGACGAGAAGCACAGCGGCCAGCTCGACGTTGCCGTCCTTGTCAGCCTTGATTCGGTCCATCGTTACGATGGTGCCGACCTCTACCTTCTCCTGCCGGCCACCGGCGCGCACAACTGCGTAAACCACTTTACGTACCTATCTCTGGGGAGCCCCTGGGGCTCCGATTCCTATTATGGAAAGTTACTGGGTTGCATGAACCAAATCAGTTCAATGCAATCAGGAAACCATGGCAAACGCGCGAGATGACACCCAGCGCACACCAACGGTCAACTTTATCTGATCCGGGGGTCCCGGTCAAACTGACGGCGATTCATACCTGCGCACGATCGCCTTTCATACAATGATGCCATGACAGTGCTCATTGACAGTGCAGACTGGCCCGCTCACGGCACATTGTGGTCACATTTAGTGAGCGACGCGTCTCTCAGTGAGCTTCATGCCTTCGCTTCAGCGAACAAACTACCCACCCGCAGCTTCGATCTGGACCACTACGACGTGCCTGCTGAGCGCCATGAGGCGCTGGTGGCCGCAGGAGCCACACCGGTCTCATATCGCGACCTGGTGCGGCGCCTGCAGGCCAGCGGGCTGCGTGTGACGGCCAGGGAGCGCGCAGAGCGAGCCGGCAGAACGCACTGACCCTCTCGCTCCCCCGAGCCGTTACCTGGCCGTCACTTGGCCGTTCACGACAACCCCACGGCGTGGATCAGGAGCAGACAGCTGCATTCCTGACAACATCCCGTTAACGAACCGACCGCCCCCGCCCTGAGGCGAAAGCGGTCGGATACGACACCAGGGTGTTCTGGATCAGCCCTGTGAGTCGGGTGTCGTGACGATCGGGTCTGACCCCGCCGTTGACAGCCCAGTTGTCGAGACGCGGCGGCTACGCGAGCGGCCCTGACCGGGCTGCTTGGGTTCCGGCAGCGCCTCAAGCACAGAGTCGAGAAGCTGGTCGGTGACCTGCTTGCTCACGGTGCGCTTGTTGCGCGGCGACTTGGTGACGGGAATGTCGAGGATTTCCACGGATTCCGGCTCAGCCTGCGCAGCCACGGTTGCTCCGCCGTCAACAGCAGTCGTGTCGACTGCGGCCTTCTCCGGTGCAGCCTGTGACCGCTGGGCACGTCCTGACTCACGAACCGGGCGACTGCGCTCCTGTCGACGCGAGGGCATCTCTGCGCCCTGCGTTGGCAGTGTGGCACCGTCAGCCGTCGCGGTCGGCGTTCCGGCAGCGCTGTCAGCGGTGGCCGGTGCCTCAGTGCTCGCCGGCGCCTGGGCGGCAGCCGACTTGTCAGCTGCAGCCGAGCGTCCGCCACGTGACCGACCGGAGCCATTGCGTGAGTTGCGTGACGATCCGTTCTGCGTTGAGTCCTTCTGCGTGAATTCCTTCTGCGCTGAATCCTTCTGGGCGGCGTCTGCGTGAACGGCATCCGCTGTCGGCAGTGCGATTGCGCCGGTGTGCGGAATGGTGCTTGCCGCGATCAGCGCGAGGGCGTGCTTGGCGTCCTCGGTGATTCCGTGCGTGCCCGCCGCAGCCTTAGCCGCTTCAGACTGCTGCGCGGCTGCCGACTGCTGGCTGGCATTGCTGCCATTGCTGTGGTTGCCCCCGTTACCGTTACTGCCGTTGCCGTTGCCGTTGCTGCCGTTGCCGCCGTTGCCGTTCTGGCTGTTCTGGCTGTTTCCACCGGAGTTGTTGCCCGACTTGTTGCGGGGGCGACGCTCCTGCGGCGGCTGCGCGGTCTGGCGGTGCTTCACGACGGGATCGTGGTGCACGATGATTCCGCGACCTGCACAGGCTTCACAGTTCTCACTGAATGACTCCAGGAGCCCGAGGCCGAGCTTCTTGCGCGTCATCTGGACGAGGCCGAGCGAGGTGACCTCAGCGACCTGGTGCTTCGTGCGGTCGCGGCTCAGGCACTCGATCAGGCGGCGCGACACGAGATCGCGGTTCGATTCGAGCACCATGTCGATGAAGTCGACGACGATGATTCCACCGATGTCGCGGAGGCGCAGCTGACGAACGATCTCTTCGGCAGCTTCGAGGTTGTTCTTCGTGACTGTCTCTTCGAGGTTTCCGCCTGAACCGACGAACTTGCCCGTGTTGACGTCGACAACCGTCATGGCCTCTGTGCGGTCAATGACGAGTGATCCACCGGAGGGCAGCCACACCTTGCGGTCGAGTGCCTTCTCGATCTGCTCCGAGATACGGAAGTCATCGAATGCGTCACCATCACCCTCGTAGCGCTCTACGCGCTCGACCAGGTCTGGGGCGACCTGGCGGAGGTAGTTCTCGATCGTCGTGCGAGCCTCGTCGCCTGAGACGACCATCTTCTGGAAGTCCTCGTTGAAGACATCCCGGACAATCTTGATGAGCAGGTCTGGTTCGCTGTGCAGCAGGGCAGGTGCGAGAACTGTCTCAACCTGCTTGCTGATGTCAGCCCACTGCGCCGTGAGGCGGTTGACGTCGAGCGTCAACTGCTCATCGGTTGCGCCCTCTGCTGCCGTGCGCACGATGACGCCGACGTTCTCAGGAAGAACTTCCTTGAGGATCTTCTTCAAGCGGGCGCGCTCGGTGTCTGGCAGCTTGCGGCTGATGCCGTTCATCGAGCCGTTCGGCACGTACACGAGGTAACGGCCTGGCAGCGAGATCTGGCTGGTGAGCCTGGCGCCCTTGTGACCGATGGGGTCCTTGGTGACCTGAACCAGCACCTTGTCGCCCGGCTTGAGCGCGAGCTCGATGCGCCTGGCCTGGCTGCTGTTGCCTGAGTTCTCTGCAGCGGCGTCCCAGTCGACCTCACCGGAGTACAGCACGGCGTTGCGGCCGCGTCCGATGTCGACGAAGGCCGCCTCCATGCTGGGGAGCACGTTCTGGACCTTGCCGAGGTACACGTTCCCGATCAGGGACGCGTCCTGGTTCTTCGCGACGTAGTGCTCTACGAGCACGCCGTCTTCGAGTACACCGATCTGGATCTTGTTGTGCTTGGCCCGAACGACCATGACGCGATCGACCGATTCACGGCGCGCGAGGAACTCGGCTTCCGTGATGACCGGACGGCGACGTCCGGCGTCGCGGCCATCGCGACGACGCTGCTTCTTCGCTTCCAGCCTGGTCGAGCCCTTGATGCGCTGTGGCTCTGTGATGAGCTCAGGCTCACGAGGAGCGCGAACCTTGACCACGGTGTTGGCGGGGTCGTCGGAACCTGAACGGTTCTCTTCACCGCTCCGACGGCGGGCGCGGCGACGGATCGTCGACGGCTCCTCGTCGTCATCGTCGCGCTGGGTGTCCTCGCGCGGCGGAAGCGGCAGGATGTCAGGTGCCTGGAAGATCAGGGACGTCGTCGTCTGTCGACGAGCCGGCTGCGTCTCCGCCACCGGCGCAACAGGGGCAGCCGTCTCTTCTTCTGCGACAGGGTCGCTGGTCTGGCCGCCTGTGGCTGGCTTCTGCACTGGAGCCGCCTCTACGGGGGCAGCGGTCACGGGAGCATCTGACACCGGCACTGCGGCTTCAGGCTCGACCTCGACCGGCACCGGGGCCGGAGGGGGCGTGACTACTGCTTTGCGTGAACTTTTGCGAGTGCCGAAAAGGCCCTTGCGCTTCTTGTTGTCGTTGTCTTCCACCATCTCTGGTGCACTCCTTGACCGGTGTGGGGGCCGCGCCGCCCATCCGGTTACTCTCTCGTGTGAAGTTGCGCCGGGGCGTTCCTTCACGAATCCTTCAATGATGCAACCGGCTCTTGGCTCTGGTTGCTAATACCTTTGGTCGTGGGACCAATGAATCTGGGCGTTTACCGCCCATTAAGCCTTCTGTGGCGTCTTTCTGAGCGCGGCTCAGATGACTTTATAAATTATCGCATGCATTCCGCAGGATCGGGGTGCAGGCGCGTGTCATAATCCGATGGTGCCTGATACAGAACAACGCACAGCTCCTCGCGGGCTGGCAATTTTCCTCATTGTTGCCGGTGTAATCGGCTTTGGTGCTGCGTTCGCGCTCACCCTTGACAAGATTCATCTTCTCCAGGATGCGGACGCACAGCTGTCCTGCAACTTCAGTGTACTGATCGGGTGTGGGACGAACCTGAATTCCTGGCAGGGATCGGTGTTTGGCTTCCCGAACCCGCTGATCGGAATCGCGGCCTGGAGCGTCGTCATCACGATCGGAATGGCCATCCTGGCCGGCGCGCACTTCAAGCGCTGGTTCTGGCTCGGCCTGAACGTTGGCGTCGTTGGCGCCATGGCCTTCGTCATCTGGCTGATTTCGCAGAGCATCTACGTTCTCGACATCCTGTGCCCGTGGTGCATGGTCACCTGGTCTGTGACCATTCCTCTTTTCTTCGCCGTCACCCTGTACAACCTGAAAACCGGACACATTCCGGCAACCGAAGCTGTCAGGCGACGGGCATCCGCCTGGTCGTCCTGGATCGTCCTGATCACGGTTGCGTGCTACATCGTTGTCGCGGTGCTCGCGCAGCTGCAGATGGACGTGCTGCACCGCCTGTAAGCGAGAGCGCGGCTCGCCGACTTCGAGACGCTCGCTCCTGAATCAACCGAGGCGCTCGCTCCTCAATCAACGGGGAAAAGCACAGAACACACGCCGCGTGGCCACAGGGCCAGGCGACGTGCGTTCCTGTTCGTGAAGAGCAGGTCCTACTTGAACCAGAGCGACAGCTCGCGCGCTGCAGACTCAGGCGAATCGGAGCCGTGCACCAGGTTCTGCTGAACCTTCAGGCCCCAGTCGCGGCCGAGGTCGCCACGGATCGTTCCGGGAGCAGCGGTGGTGGGATCAGTCGTTCCGGCGAGTGAGCGGAAGCCTTCGATGACGCGGTTGCCTGCAACACGGATCGCGACGATGGGGCCGCTCTCCATGAATTCGACGAGGGGCTCGTAGAACGGCTTGCCCTCGTGCTCTGCATAGTGCGCGGCCAGCAGCGCGCGGTCGGCCTGCACGAAACGGATGTCGACCAGGGAGAATCCCTTGGCCTCAATGCGGCGCAGGATTTCACCGGTCAGGTTGCGGGCAACGCCGTCCGGCTTGACCAGAACCAGTGTCTCTTCAACAAATGTACTCATGCGATCTCCTTTTGACGATCAATTCTGTCGCCGCTGATCATGCAGTAGGTCCACATGGCGGCGAATAATGCACCAACAATAAACAACGCGGGATTGAAGAATCCGCACAGGATGACGACGGCCTGGATTCCCCAGCCGACGCCATACGCCCACGGGTGCCGAAGCAGCCCGATGGTCGCAATCATGATCAGGCAGAGTAGGCCGCCGCCGCCGAGGGCGACGATGGCCGGCAATGACTGGAGTCCGAACAACACCAGCGCGGCGAGGAAGACCACGATGAGTTCGAAGCCGAGCACGATCGACGCGAGCGAACGCTTGATCGATCGAGGGGCAGGCTGGCGACCCGGCTTGCCGGGCGTGGCAGGTGTGGAGGGCGTGCCAGATTCGTTCAGTTCGTCGCTCATGGCGTCATCCACTCCCCTGCCTCGGCCAGCGCAATGACTTCACCGACGAGGGTGATCGATCCGGTCACGACGACCGCACGCTTCGGCGCTTCATCCGCCCAGACGCGGGCGGCCTCTGTCGCGGCAACCAGGTCATCGAAACGGAAGACGCGGTCGTCGCCGACCTGTGCTGCGACCACGTCGGCCAGCTCGTCAACGGCGATCGCACGGTCGGACTGTGACTGGGTCACGAAGAACGGGCCGGGGATCGGCGCCAGGGCGCTGATGATGCCCTGCGCGTCCTTGTCGGCGAGGATGCCGACCACGAAGGCGATCTCGTCGAAGTCGAAGTAGGCGGTGAGGGCAGCAGCGAGTGCAGCGGCACCGTGCGGGTTGTGAGCCGCATCCACGAACACACTTGGGTCGATACCGACCAGCTGCAGGCGACCGGGCGACGTCGCGCCGCCAAGGCCCTCGACCAGCAGTTCTTCTGACAGGGGCTGGGTTCCGCCACCCAGGAACGACTCAACGGCCGCGATGGCCACGGCGGCGTTCTGTGCCTGGTGGGTGCCGTAGAGCGGCAGGAAGACGTCAGAATACGTGGCGGCGAGGCCCCGCACTGAGATCATCTGCCCGCCGACGGCAACCTGGCTTGACAGCAGTTCGAAGCCGGTGCCCTCTGCGGCGATGGTCGACTCTGTGAGCTCTGCTGCGCGTTCCAGCTCGGCCAGCGCCTCAGGGCGCTGGGCAGCGGTGACCACCGCGGCAGCCGGCTTGATGATTCCCGACTTGGTCCTGGCGATCTCAGCGACCGTCTTTCCGAGACGCGACACGTGATCCAGGGCGATCGGGGTGAAGACGGCCACCTGGCCATCGGCGACGTTGGTGGAATCCCACTCGCCGCCCATTCCGACCTCGATCACGGCAACGTCGACGGGGGCATCCGCAAAACTGGCGTATGCCAGCACGGTGAGGGCTTCGAAGAACGTGAGGGCTTCGTCACCGGCCGCCGTCAGCTCTGCATCGACCATCTCGAGGTACGGCGAGATGTCTGCCCAGTTCGCGGCCAGCGCTTCATCGCTGATGGGCTCGCCATCGATCATGATGCGCTCGTTGAGGCGAACCAGGTGGGGGCTGGTGAGCACACCGGTACGGAGTCCGTACGCCCGCAGGATGCTGTCAGCGATGCGACTCGTGCTCGTTTTGCCGTTCGTGCCGGTGATGTGGATGATCGGGTACGTGGTTTGCGGGTCCCCGAGCAGTTCGAGGGTGCGCCTGGTTGCCTGCAGGCGGGGCTGGGGCGAACCCTCGCCCACCCTGGCCAGCAGCGCACGGTAGACGGCGTCGCCCTCTTCTCGGAAGGCGTCAGCGGGAAGGTCTTGTGAATCAGACATTGATCAGCGGGCTCTCTCTGGATACTGCGACGAGGAATCCGCCGCGGTTTGCGTACTGTCCGGCCTTGTACGGCACATAGTGTTCGACGGCTTCGCCTGCGACGGCGGGGAGCCATTCAGACGGCAGGCCAGCCAGGTCGTGCTCGTGCACGGCCAGACCGGTCGCGAGGGTTTCTGCAGCGACGTCAACGGCTGCGCCTGCGGAACCTGCAGCACCGATGGCCTGCGTGAACGAGGCAATATCTGCCGCATCCTCGAAGACCAGGTGCAGGTGGATGCGGTCGCTCACATCGAAGCCTGCCGACTTGCGGGTGTCCTGCACGGCGCGGATGATGTCGCGGGCGAAGCCCTCTGACTCCAGTTCCGGCGTGGTCTCCGTGTCAAGCAGTACGAATCCGCCGCCGGGCAGGAGCGCCAGCGCGACGCCGTGCTCATCTGAGCTGTTGTCGACGGCGAGCAGAAGCTCGTACTCGCCGGCAGCCAGTTCGATGCCGCCTGCTGTGACGACGCCGTCGGTTTCAGACCAGTCGCCGCCGCGCGCCGCAGCGATGACCTGCTGCACCTGCTTGCCGAGGCGCGGTCCAGCTGCGCGGGCGTTGACGGTGAGCTTCGACGTGATGCCGTATGACGCTGCGCTGTCGTCGGCGAGCTGGGCGAACTCGACGTTCTTCACGTTGAGCTCGTCGCGCAGGATGCCATCGAACGCGGCAAGCGCGTCGACGCCAGAGGCCACGACGGTGAGCTTCGCCAACGGCAGGCGAACGCGGAGGCCAGCCTGCTTCCGCAGCGAGAGCACGGTGGAGCTGATCACGCGGATCTGGTCCATTGCGGTGACGAGGCCCTCGTCGGCCGGGAACGCCGAAGCGTCAGGCCAGTCAGTGAGGTGCACGCTGCGTCCGCCGGTCAGGCCCTGCCAGATGCGCTCAGAGACGAGAGGCAACAGCGGTGCGGCGACACGGGTCACAGTTTCCAGAACCGTGTACAGCGTGTCGAATGCGTCCCTGCCTGTGCCGTCTGCGGTGACTCCGGCCCAGAACCTGTCGCGAGAACGACGGACGTACCAGTTGGTCAGCACGTCAGCGAAGTCGCGGAGCTTGCCGGCGGCCAGCGTGCTGTCGAGCTCCTCCAGGTCGGCGGTGATGTCTTCCACGAGGTCGCGGGTCTTGGCCAGCAGGTAGCGGTCGAGCACATCTGTCGAGTCCGTGCGCCAGGTGGCGTCGTACCCGTTCTCGCCTGACGCGTTTGCGTAGAGGGAGAAGAAGTACCAGGTGCTCCAGAGCGGCAGCATGACCTGGCGCACACCCTCGCGGATGCCCTCTTCAGTGACGACCAGGTTGCCGCCACGCAGTACAGGCGAGCTCATCAGGAACCAGCGCATGGCGTCTGAACCGTCGCGGTCGAAGACCTCGTTGACGTCTGGATAGTTGCGGAGCGACTTCGACATCTTCTGTCCGTCGCTCCCAAGCACGATGCCGTGGCTGACGACGTTCTTGTACGCCGGGCGATCGAACAACGCAGTGGAGAGCACGTGCAGCACGTAGAACCAGCCGCGGGTCTGCCCGATGTACTCGACGATGAAGTCTGCGGGGTTGTGCGAGTCGAACCATTCACGGTTCTCGAACGGGTAGTGCGCCTGCGCGAACGGCATTGACCCTGAATCGAACCAGACGTCGAGCACGTCGGTGATGCGACGCATGGTGGACTGGCCGGTCGGGTCGTCAGGGTTCGGGCGCGTCAGCTCGTCAATGTACGGGCGGTGCAGATCCGTCGGGCGGACCCCGAAGTCGGCTTCGAGCTCGTCGAGCGACCCGTACACGTCGATGCGCGGGTACTCGGGGTTGTCGCTCTTCCAGACCGGGATTGGTGAGCCCCAGTAGCGGTTGCGGCTGATCGACCAGTCGCGCGCATTGGCGACCCACTTGCCGAACTGGCCGTCCTTGACGTTGTCAGGAACCCAGTTGATCTCCTGGTTGAGGTCGACCATGCGGTCACGGATGTCGGTGACACGCACGAACCAGCTCGACACGGCCTTGTAGATGAGGGGGTTGCGGCAGCGCCAGCAGTGCGGGTACGAGTGCTCGTAGCTGGCCTGGCGGATGAGACGACCTTCGGCCTTCAGCAGCTGAGTGAGCGGCTTGTTGGCGTCTGACCACAGCAGGCCGGCCACCTCAGGCACGTCAGACAGGAACTTGCCACCATCGTCGAGCGAGATGATAACCGGGATGCCGGCGGCCTCGCAGATCTTCTGGTCTTCCTCACCGTATGCCGGAGCCTGGTGCACGATGCCGGTACCGTCCGCTGTCGTGACGTAGTCGGCGACGAGGATGCGCCACGCGTTCTGGGTGCCCCACGTCTCGGTGTCTGCATAGTGGTCGAACAGGCGATCGTATTCGACGCCATCGAGATCGCGGCCGACGACGGTGCGAGAAACGGCAGCGAGGGCATCCTCTGCGCTCTCATAGCCGAGGTCCTTGGCGTAGTTGCCCACCAGGTCGATGGCCAGCAGGTACTCGGCGCCCAGAACTTCGGTCGCTCCGCCGGGGTGGACAGTCGAGCTGTCTTCACGCAGCACCGTGGCATCCGGTGTTCCGCCCGGGCCCGCTGGCACCACGGCGTACGTGATGTCTGGGCCGACAGCCAGCGCCAGGTTCGTCGGCAGGGTCCATGGGGTCGTCGTCCAGGCGAGCGCGCGTACGGCGGTGAGGCCGAGGGCCTCTGCTTTGGTGCCGACGAGCGGGAAGGTGACGGTGACCGTCTGGTCCTGGCGCATCTTGTAGACGTCGTCGTCCATACGCAGCTCGTGGTTGGACAACGGGGTCTGGTCACGCCAGCAATACGGCAGTACCCGGTAGCCCTCGTAGGCGAGGCCCTTGGTGTGCAGCTGTTTGAACGCCCAGATCACCGATTCCATGTAGGTAATGTCGAGGGTCTTGTAGCCCTTGTCGAAGTCAACCCAGCGTGCCTGGCGGGTGACGTATTCCTGCCACTCGTGGGTGTACTTCAACACGGCGTCGCGAGCAACCTGGTTGAAGGCCGCGAGGCCCATCTTCTCGATCTCGCTTTTGTCGGTGATGCCGAGCTGGCGCTCTGCTTCGAGCTCGGCCGGCAGTCCGTGGGTGTCCCAGCCGAAGCGGCGGTGCACCTGCTTGCCGCGCATGGTCTGGAAGCGCGGGAACACGTCCTTGGCGTACCCGGTGAGCAGGTGGCCGTAGTGCGGCAGGCCGTTGGCGAAGGGAGGGCCGTCGTAGAAGACCCACTCAGGAGCACCCTCACGCGTGTCGATGGACGCCTGGAACGTCTCATCGTCCTTCCAGAACTGCAGCACCTCTGTCTCGATGGCGGGGAAGTTCGGCGACGGAACCACGCCCTGCACAGGGACTGATGGCACGGTGGCTGATGGCACGGTGGCATCGACCGACGAATCGGAGTCCGCAGGGCTGCTGTTCGCGGGTGTGGGCGTTGAACCCTTGGGGTACGTCATGTTTCTCCTGGACGGGCGTATAACGGAAATGCTGGCCTGTTCCACGAGGACGAACGATCCTCTCGGATTCGCCGCGGTACCACCTCGCTTGCCGCATCCCGTTTCCCTGTGTGCAGAGATTCGCACCAGGAAGCCGTGAGACGACCGCTTATTCAAAGGCTGTGACGGGCCTTACCCGTTCGGTTCTACTAAAACCGGACCCAGGGGCCCGGCTCGTTCTTCCGAAGACTCACCGGTGATAGCCGGATCACAGTCATTCGCGATCAATTCTATCCGAACGCCCGTCATCGAACGCCAACTCGGAGCGGAAACCCGCACAGACAGGCGAGAGTGCGGTGTCGACGTACGGCGCCAGATTTCCCCTGGAGACCCCGGCAGCCGCCCAGGAGGCTGCTGCAGCTCCGAGGGCCGCGAAGAGTGCCATCGCAAAACTCATGCAGACGAGATCGCCCACCTCCCTGCCGGTTCGCACCGCGACGATGTCTGCCGCACGCCTGGCGTGCACCGCGAGGCGCGACAGAGCGGATGCCTCCAGGTCGACCGTTGTGCCCATCAGCTCGGACTGGGTGAGCGCCCACGGCACTCTGGACGGGCCGAAGCTTGCCGCGACGTCGAGGAGTGCGCGCTTGACGGCATCCGTTACCGGCACGGCGGTGTCGATTGCGGCGAGCGCCGCTGGAAGCTCGGCCAGGCTCTCGTCAACCTCGACCCAGAGCAGATCACTCTTCGCGCTGAAGTAGTTGAAGAAGGTGTTGCGGCTCACCCCCGCGCGGCGAGCTATCTGGTCGATGCTGGTGCGTGCGTACGTCTGCTCGAGGAAGAGCTCTGCTGCCGCTTCCTGCAGAATGTCGCGCGATGAACCACGGGGGCGCCCTACACGTTCCGTCACACGATGCTCCAGACCCTAGGATAGAAACTGAGCACATTTAATGTACTCAGTCCAATAATACTAGTTGCAACCGATGAGAAAGACGTCGCATGACGCACTCGCACCTGCCGCCCCTCCGCTTGTCGCTGGCCGCGACGCTCGCTCTTGCCGCCCTGACCCTCACGGGCTGTACCGCTGACACGTCGTCGCAGGGTTCTGACGCGTCTCCCTCCACAGGAGGGACGCTCACCTACGCCTCTGGCGACGCGGAGCCGACGTGCCTGGATCCCCACGTCGGTGGCAACTACCCCCAGGCCCTGGTCTCCACCCAGTACCTGGAGTCACTGGTCTCTCGCGACTCCAGTGGTGAGATCATCCCGTGGCTCGCAGACTCGTGGCAGGTGAGTGACGATGCCCTGTCGTGGGAGTTCACCCTGCGCGACGGCGTCACCTTCACCGACGGCACGGCGTTCGACGCGTCCGCGGTGGCAGCGAACATCGCCCACGTACAGAATCCGGAGACCGGGTCATCGACCGGCTACCTTGGCCTGCAGAAGATCGCAGGCACCGAGATCGTCTCTCCCCTGGTGGTGCGCATCAACCTGAGCGAGCCGGACAGTGCCCTGCTCGAGTCGCTGTCCCAGCCCTGGGTTGCGATCGAGTCTCCAACCGCGCTGGCACGTACCCTCGACGAGAACTGCCTCTCCCCCGTCGGGACGGGCCCCTTCGTGGTGTCGAACTGGGTGAAGCAGGACTCCATCACGCTCACCCGCAACGATGACTACACCAGCCCCCCAGCTGACGCCGGCCACACGGGCGCCGCATACCTCGACCAGATCACGTGGAAGTTCATCCCTGACTCCGCCACACGGTACGCCGCCCTCCAGGCCGGCGAGGTCGACGTGATCGACAACGCGCAGCCGGACACCATCGTGCAGGCGGAGCAGAGCGGGAACATCCAGCATGTCGACGCTCCCCGGCCGGGGGCATCGAACCGCATTGAGCTGAACGCCGGGAAGGCGCCGTTCAATGACCAGGCGGTACGAGAAGCGTTCATCAAGAGCGCCAACGTCGACGATGCCGTAGCCAGCCTGTTCTTCGGCACGGCAACTCGCTCTGCCTCAGCGCTCTCCAGCATGGAACCGCTCAGTGTGTCTCGCCCCGACCTGTTCGGCTACGACCCAGACGCTGCGAATGACCTGCTCGACGCCGCTGGCTGGGGCACCAGGGACGCCGATGGCTACCGGGTCAAGGGCGGCGAGCGCCTGAGCGTCGAGTTCCCCGTGAGCACGAACCAGTCGATTCCGGCCGAACAGTCGGTGTTCGAACAGATCCAGGCCACCGCGAAGGAGACGGGCTTCTTCGTCACGCTCTCCCCCATGGACCTCTCCAGCTGGTACACGGCCCTTGGCTCCAACGAGTACGACGCCGTCAGTGCTCCGTACACCAAGGTCGGCCCTGACGTGTTGCGCTTCCTGTACCACTCTGACGGCATCACCCCAGCGCCGAGCGGGTACTTTGCCAACCATGCCCAGGTCAATGACCCGCAGCTCGACGAGTACCTCTCCGCTGCCAGCCAGACCTCTGAAGCGGATGAGCGTGCCTCGCTCTACACGGATGCCCAGAACCTGCTCCTCGAGGGCTACTACATCCTGCCGCTGTATGACCAGCAGAATCATTACCTGCTCGGCGCCGATGTCGAGGGCGCGCGGCCACTGCCCACGGTGTCGACTCTCACCTTCTACGATGCGTGGCTGAACTCCTGAGCACGCTGACGCTGGACTCGGTGCGGCGTCGGACACTGCGGCGTCGGTCACTGGCTCGCTGGCTCCTCATCCGTCTCGGTGGCGCCGTGTTCGTGCTGTGGGCGGTCGCCACCCTGACGTTCTTCGCCGTTCGCTTGATTCCCGGCGACCCGGCAGAGGCGATACTCGGCGGTCCTGGCTCACAGACATCACCGGAGGCGCTGGCGGCGGTACGTGCCCAGTACGGTCTCGACCAACCCCTGCTCGTGCAGTACCTGGCGCAACTGGGTCGACTGGCGACAGGTGACCTTGGCCGCTCGTATGCACTCAAGGTCGACGTTGCGCCCCTGATCGTCTCGCAGCTCTGGGGCACGCTGCTCCTCGCCGGCTGCGCACTGCTGGTGGCGTGGGTGTTCGCCATCCTGCTCGCGCTCTGGTCAACCCGCGGTGGCCGTGTCGCCTGGATGATCGGCTCAGGACTCGAGATCGTGGCCGCTGCCCTGCCAGGCTTCTGGCTGGCGACGGCACTCATTGTGCTCTTCAGCTCCTGGTTGGGCTGGCTCCCCCCGATCAGCACCCCAGGGCCTGTTGGCCTGATCCTGCCCGTCCTTGCCCTGGCCATACCGCTGGCCGGATTCCTGGGCCAGGTGATGCGGGAGCCCATGAGCGCAGCGCTTGATGCGCCATTCGTCGTATCGGCGAGGGCACGGGGAGAAGGCGAGATCGGCATCCGTGTGCGCCATGTGTTGCGTCACGCCGCCCTGCCGGCCATCAGCCTGTCTGGGTGGGCGTTCGGCTCCCTCATCAGTGGCGCCGTGGTGGTGGAGACCATCTTCGCCAGGCCAGGCCTTGGCCGCACCCTGCTGAACGCCGTCACCGTGCGTGACGTGCCCATCGTCATAGGCGTTGTGCTCGTGGTGGCCATTGCGTACATGCTCATGACCATCCTCACCGATGCGCTCAGCCGCATCGTCGACCCGAGAGTGCGAACAGCATGAGTGAACTCGACATCCAGGCCGGGTTTGGCCGATCGAGGGGCCAGGCCAGGGGCGGGTCACGTGCGCCCTCGTCACCCGCCGCCCGACGTATCGGGATAACCGAGCTGGCCGCAGCACTGGTGGCCCTGTTTCTGGTCATCGCTGCCCTGTGGCCGACGGTTCTCGCCCCCGGTGACCCGTTTGCCATCCATCCGCTCGATGCGTTCCGCTCACCGTCTGCCGCCCACTGGTTCGGCACAGACGAGTCTGGTCGCGACATCTACACGCGGGTGATCCACGGCACCGGCAGTTCACTGCTGATCGGCGTCGTCGCCACGGTCATCGGATTGGGCCTTGGCAGCGTGCTCGGCACGATTGCCGGCACCCTCGGGAAAGCTGTCGACTTCGGGGTGAATCGCCTCCTTGAGGTGATGTTCGCCTTCCCAGGCCTGCTGCTTGCCCTGCTCTTCATCCTGATCCTCGGCCCCGGCCCCGGCACCGCGACTATCGCCGTTGGCCTGTCAACGGCGCCAGGGTACGCACGGATCATCCGCTCGCAGCTCATCTCAGTGCGCTCGTCTGGCTTCGTCGAGGCCGCAACAGCCCTCGGCCGCACCAGGGGCCAGGTTCTCCGCCGCCATATCTTGCCCAACACCCTTCTGCCGCTCTTCGTGCTCGGCACCCTGGGCATCGGCCAGGCCATCGTGTGGGCCGCAGCACTGTCGTTCCTCGGCCTCGGCGCCCAGCCGCCCGCCGCTGAGTGGGGAGCCATGCTCTCCGCAGGGCGTACCTACATCACGACGGGCTGGTGGATGAGCTTCTTCCCCGGCCTGTTCATCGTGCTCACTGCCGTCTCGGCCACGATGCTCGGCCGGGCCATCGAGAAACGGATGCGTCACGCATGAGCCGTACTGTCCCCCTGCCCACAGCCACCACACCGAGCCAGGATGCGGCGAGCGCCGTGGTCTCAGTCCGCAACCTGAGCGTTGGGTTCGCCGCGCACACTCCCGTCGTCGACTCCGTGTCGTTCAGCATCGCACCCGGAGAGTGCCTGGCGATTGTCGGCGAATCGGGCTCTGGCAAGAGTGTGACCGCTCGCAGCCTCCTCGGCCTGACCGGTGCCGGCTCCTGGGTGCGGGCGGATGAGCTGCACATTGGCGGGGCATCAGTGCTCGGACTGTCGGAGCGCGACTGGCGTGCCAAGCGGGGAACGGATGTCGGGCTGGTGCTGCAGGACGCCCTCGGCTCCCTTGACCCGTTACGCCCCATCGACAGGGAGATCGCCGACTCTCTGCGCCTCCACACGTCGCTGGACCGTGCGGGGATCAGCCATCGTGTAGCGGAGCTCGCAGCCAGTGTCGGACTGGCAGATACCCGCTCCCTCCTCTCGGCCCGTTCGGGGGAACTCTCCGGCGGACAGCGTCAGCGCGCCCTGATCGCCTCGGCCATTGCACTTGACCCGCCACTCCTCATCGCCGATGAGCCGACAACGGCACTCGACGTGACGGTACAAGCGCACATCCTTGAGTTGCTCGAATCCCTGAAGCAGCGCGGCACCGCCCTCCTGCTCATCAGTCATGACCTGGCCGTCGTCGGCCGCATCGCCGACCGGGTTGCCGTGATGAGCGAGGGACGCATCGTGGAGATCGGCCAGACCGCTCAGGTACTCACTGCCCCTGTCCATCCGGTAACCCAGGCCATGATCGCGGCCATTCCGGTCGACAAGCCGCGCGGCACCCGGCTGAGCGTGAGAGCGCATCCCGTGACCGACCGCACCGTGAAGCAGATGTCGCCGCTCCCTGGCGTTCTGCACTCGCCGGCCTTGGAAGCCATCGGCCTCACCAAGACGTTCGCCGTGCGCGGTGGTACCCGCCATACGGCCGTCGATGACATCTCGTTCACCCTGCAGCGCGGCACCACGCTCGGCATTGTCGGCGAGTCGGGCTCAGGCAAGACCACGACAGCGCGGCTGGCACTGGCCCTCACTGCAGCGGATGCCGGCGAGGTGCGCCTGTTCGGCCAGCCGTTCAGCGCTGCGACCGAGAAAGACAGGCGTGCGTTGCGGGCACGTGTCGGCGTGGTGTACCAGGACCCCCAGTCATCGTTCGATCCGCGCCTTGCGGTCGGCGACATCCTGCACGACGCAGTGCGCGGCAACAGCCGGGGTGGAGAACGGGGTAACACACGGCGTGGCGAACGGCACACGCCCCTTCGCCGCCGCTCTCACACGCTGCCGGACGTGCTTCGCCTGCTCGACAGCGTTGGACTGACCAGCACAGTGCTCGGGCGACGGCCGGCAGAGCTCTCTGGTGGACAACGCCAGCGTGTGAGCATTGCCAGGGCACTGGCATCCGGTCCAGACATCCTGGTCTGCGACGAACCGGTCTCGGCGCTTGACGTGACGATCCAGGCCCAGGTGCTCGATCTCCTCACCGACCTGCAGCGCGAGTTGTCGCTCAGCATGCTGTTCATCTCGCATGACCTCGGCGTGATCCAGCACGTGAGCGACACGATCGCCGTCATGCGCGCAGGTCGCATCGTTGAGCAGGGTGATGCAGTCACGGTGTTTGCCCACCCAACGCATCCGTACACCAGGGAGCTGCTGGCCGCCGTGCCCCGACTGTCCTGACTCCCCTGGGCTGGAGCCCACAGTGAAAGCGCACCGTGCTGAGTCATCTGCTGAGGCGCCGTGAAATCTACAGGGTCCCTCCGCTACGATCGGCCTCAGCATATGTCCGCCTCACTCAGGAGCACACTTGGCCCACCAGCATCCGCTTCACCAGACGATCACCGTGCAGTGCTGGTGTTGCCGAAGCCCACAGGAGTTCACGTTCAGTTCGCCGAGCGACCAGGTTGTCTGCGCACACTGCACAGCGCACACCGGCAGCTCACATGCTGAGCGACGCGACACCGACCATGTGCAGCTCTGGAGCGACCTGTACGCGGCAACCATCGCAGAGCATGCAGCGGCCCAGACCGCTGCAGAAGAGGCCAATCTGGCGCTCGCCGCTGAGCTGGCGGATGCCACGACGAAGATCGAGCAGCTGAGTGCAGTGGTCTCCCGTGACTTCGACCAGGCGCAGTCCAGCGAGGTTCGGGCCATGCTCGAGACCGACCTGGTGAAGAACGCCGAACGCAAAACGGATGCCGCACTGCTGCGCTACGACAGGGCAATGGCTGCGCTCTGGCGCATTAGCCAGGAGCACCAGCTCGATGCCACCCCTCCCCGGCCGAACCAGCCGCTGCGCTGCAGTTGCGGCACCCCCGTCACGGAGTGCGTCGAGTGGGCAGCGCTTGAATCCGTGCGCCAGTTGCTGGAGACGTGGGAGTCGAAGCAGCGCCGCCTCGTAGCGGCAGGTGTTCGCTCAGCACTGCCGGCAGAGCACCCTGATCTGCGCGGCACAGCCCCGATTTCGCCGCGTGATTCTGGGCGACGCCGCTAGCGCGGAGCGGCACTCGACGGCCCTCAACTTCGCGAGCCAGCGCGCTACCGGTAGGTTTGACTCAAGAAACTAGAGGCACCTCACCCCTGACACGGTGCCGTATATCACGAACCGGAGAATCATGAGCGCCGCTGACCGCGTCCCAGAAAAACCAGCCCTCGAAGGACTGGAAGCCAAATGGGAAACCGCCTGGGAAGAGCAGGGCACGTACCGATTCGACCGGGACTCTGCCACCCGTGAGTCGATCTACTCGATCGACACGCCCCCGCCGACCGCATCAGGGTCGCTGCACATCGGCCACGTGTTCTCGTACACGCACACGGATGTAGTCGCGCGCTTCCAGCGTATGAAGGGCAAGAGCGTCTTCTACCCGATGGGCTGGGACGACAACGGCCTGCCAACAGAGCGTCGCGTGCAGAACTACTACGGTGTGCGCTGCGACCCGAAGCTGCCGTACGACGCCGAATTCGTTCCGCCGTTCGAGGGTGGCGAAGGCAAGAGCATCAAGGCCGCTGACCAGAAGCCGATCAGCCGCCGCAACTTCATCGAACTGTGCGAGCGCCTCACCGCTGAGGACGAGAAGCAGTTCGAAGCCCTGTGGCGTTCACTCGGCCTGAGCGTCGACTGGACCCAGACCTACCGCACCATCGGGCACGAAGCCCTCTTCACGTCCCAGCTCGCGTTCCTCGGGAACGTTGAACGCGGTGAGGCATACCAGGCCATGGCGCCGACACTGTGGGACGTCACGTTCCGCACCGCTGTCGCCCAGGCAGAGCTGGAAGACAAAGACCAGCCAGCCGCGTACCACCGCGTGTCGTTCCACAAGCCTGACGGATCGACCATCGAGATCGAGACCACCCGGCCTGAGCTTCTCGCCGCCTGCGTCGCCCTCGTTGCCCACCCCGATGACGAGCGCTTCAAGCCGCTGTTCGGCACCACCGTGCGGACTCCGTTGTTCGACGTCGAGGTTCCGATCCTCGCTCACCACCTCGCCCAGAAGGACAAGGGCAGCGGAATCGCAATGATCTGCACCTTCGGTGACGTGACCGACGTTGTCTGGTGGCGTGAACTCGACCTGCCGAACCGCGCGATCATCGGCTTCGACGGCCGCATCATCGCCGACAAGCCCGACGTCATCGTCTCAGAGGCCGGCATCGCAGCATTTGAGCAGCTGGCCGGCAAGACGGTCTTCTCCGCCAAGCAGACCATGGTCGATCTCCTCCGTGCCAGCGGCGACATGATCGGCGAGCCGAAGCCGATCGTGCACCCGGTGAAGTTCTTCGAAAAGGGCGACAAGCCCCTGGAGATCGTCTCGACCCGCCAGTGGTACATCCGGAACGGCGCCAGGGACGAAGCACTGCGCTCACGCCTGCTCGAGCACGGCTCAGAGCTGTCGTGGCACCCCGAGTTCATGAAGGTTCGCTACGACAACTGGGTGGGCGGCCTCACCGGCGACTGGTTGGTCTCCCGCCAGCGCTTCTTCGGCGTTCCACTGCCCGTCTGGTACCCGCTCGACGCCGATGGAAATCCGCTGTTCGATGAGCCGATCCTCGCCACCCGCGAGATGCTGCCCGTTGACCCGTCAAGCGAGCCGGCTCCCGGCTTCGATGAGGCGTTGCGCGACCAGCCCAACGGCTTTATCGGCGAAGTTGACGTGATGGACACCTGGGCGACCTCCTCCCTCACCCCGCAGCTTGCCGGTGGCTGGGAGCGCGATCCTGAGCTGTTCGACCTCGTGTTCCCGTACTCGCTGCGCCCACAGGGCCAGGACATCATTCGCACCTGGTTGTTCTCGACCATGCTGCGTGCCGAGCTGCAGCACGGTGTTGCACCGTGGAAGCACGCGGCACTCTCCGGCTTCATCGTCGACCCCGACCGCAAGAAGATGTCGAAGTCCAAGGGCAACGTCGTCACTCCGGCCGGGATGCTCGAGCAGCACGGTTCAGATGCTGTGCGCTACTGGGCAGCATCGTCACGCCTCGGCACTGACGCGGCCTTCGATCCACAGAACCCGACGCAGATCAAGATCGGTCGCCGCCTGGCGATCAAGATCCTGAACGCATCGAAGTTCATCCTGACGTTCGAGGGTGACGCCAGCGCCCAGGTCACCGAGGCTGTCGACGCAAGCATGCTCGCCAACCTGCGTGAGGTTGTCGCGCAGGCCACCACCTCGTTCGAGAACTACGACCACGCACGGGCCCTTGAGCTCACGGAGAGCTTCTTCTGGACGTTCTGCGACGACTACCTCGAACTGGTCAAGGAACGCGCGTACGGAGACACGGATGCCGCACAGGCTTCTGCTGTCGCAGCCCTTCGCATTGCGCTGTCAACACTGCTGCGCTTGTTCGCTCCGTTCGTGCCGTTTGCGACCGAAGAGGCCTGGTCATGGTCGAACGACGGCTCGGTGCACGTCGCGCCGTGGCCCGTAGCCGCTGACCTCGAAGCAGGGGCAACCGGCAACATCGCACTGCTCGGTTTGGCCAGTCGTGCACTCACCGGCATCCGACGCGCGAAGACGGATGCGAAAGCTTCTCAGAAGTCTGCCGTCGTTTCTGCTGTAATTAGCGGTACACAGGACGAGGTGAGCTTGCTCGCACAGTCCGCCGCAGATCTCAAAGCAGTCGGTCGAATCAGCGAATTGACGTTCGTTGAGGGAAATGAATTAGCTGTCACTGACATCGTTCTTGAAACGGTGCCAACGAGTGAGGAGAACTGAATGTCAGTACACGTGCGGCCACTCGGGGACAAAGACTTCTTCCCCTGGCTGGGACTCTTCGAGGGCTACAGCGAGTTCTACGAAAGTGAACTCACGGACGAGAAGGCTCTGCAGGTCTGGAGCTGGATCATTGACAAGAATCACGACCTCGACGGTGCTGTCGCGGTTGATGAGAACGGTGAGCTCGTCGGATTCGTGCACTTCCGTCAGTTCCCGCGCACGCTGAGCGCCGACATGGCATTGTTCCTTGACGACCTGTTCGTGGTGCCGAGCTCCCGAAGTGCCGGGATCGGTCGCCAGCTCATGAGCTACGTGCAGGACTACGCTCGCGCGCACAACCTGCACCAGGTGCAGTGGATCACGGCAGCAGACAACGAGGATGCCCAGCGTCTCTATGACGACATCGGTACCCGCACCTCGTGGGTCACCTACGAGCAGGAAGTCTAAGGCTATGCAGCTTGGTAGCCGTTGGCCGCTCGGAGGCACTGCGCCGACCGGCCTGCCCGAAGTTGTCGAGATCGCGCTTCAGGCCGTCGAGGGTGACCTCGCGGCCGGTGACGCTGACACGTCGGACTGGCGCTGGACGCTGACCTGGTTGGAGGGCAGTCCCGTTATCGAACTCGATGATGGCACCGTCATCCGCTACATCAAGAAGGATGACAGCGCCACGATCACTCAGCCGGTTGTCGTCGATGACGACGACGACGACGATTGGATCTAGCGACTGGATCTAGCATCTGGAGGTAGCAACGGGCCGCCCCATTCATTGGGTCGGCCCGTTTGTCGTTTAAGGCGACGAGAGCAGCGCGTGAGATAACCAGTCGCCGGTTCAGTCCGTTCGGCGGTGTTGGCGCTGATCAGCTAGCTGATCTGCCAACCGGGTCGGGGACTTCGTCGCGACATGCCATCGCCGGCGGTTGTCGAGCCAGACCGGGGCCATGACCTCTGGGACTCCGTCGACCATCCGGATCTGCCAGTCCGACCGGTGAATGGTGCGGTGGTGGAACCAGCACAGGGTCACCCCGTTGCTGACATCGGTCGGACCGCCGAGCGCGGCGGGGATCACGTGGTGGATCTCCGCCCACGCTGCGGGGCTTTGGCAGCCAGGGATGATGCAGCCGCCATCCCGGAGGGTGATTGCCCGGCGTTGCTGCCCGGTGAAGCACCGGTCGGGAACGCCGAGCTCGATGATCTTGCCCTTCTTGCTGATCGTGACCGGTTGAACACCGCCGGTGCAGATCATCTGCTCCGTCGCGACGATTGAGATCGGCGCGACCTGCCCGTCAATGTGACCGGCACCGGTACCGGCGTCGAGGTCTCCCTGCCTGACGCTGACCAGCACCGTCGGCGCTGCCCCGCCAATCGTGGGCGCTTCGGCGCTTCGCGCCGCATTGTCAGCCATCATCGCCAGCAAGTCGTGGCCGAGCTGGTCCCTGGTGCGGTCGTCGTGCTCCAACGACTGCTGCTCGAGTTCGAGGTCGCGTTCTTCCGCGGTGAGCATCTTCACCTGCGCGGACCGCGGCGACATGTATGCGTCCATCAGCCGCTGGATCTTCGCGGCGACCTCGGGCATCAACCCGCCAGACACCGTGACCAACCCGTCGCGGACCCCACCCAACCGAAACCCCCGGTTGTGCATGGCCTGTTTCTCGTCGGGTTCCACCCCGTCCGGGTCGATGACCGACTTCCACACCAGTGCGTGCACCTCGATCAAACCCGCGGATTCCGGGGTCGTGGGCTCGGCCGCCGGGTCGGTCGGGATTCCGGTCGCTGCGGCCACCAATGCGGCCTCGGCTTCTTGTACCTGGGTGACGTCGATCCGGCCAAGCAGCGGCGACAACGTGCCGAGGATCACCTCGGCACTGTCCAGGCCGAGCTGGCCGCTCGCCAGGCCGGCAGCGACCGCGGGGAACTTCGGCGGGAACGCCATGCCATCCAGCCCGAATTGGGTGCGGACCTGCTTACCCATTCGGATCCGCTTCGCGATCGTCTTCGGTGACGCCAACGTCAACCGCTCCAACAACTCCGTGGAGTTCCGGCAGCCACGCTTGGACGAGAGCCGCTCCGACACCTCCAGCGTCGGCCGAGACCGCTCATCAATATCAGTGGACACCGCAACGCGGAGAGCGTCCGCGCACCGGCCAGCACGCTCCGCCACAACCGCTAGTGCCACAACGTCGTCTTCGCTCAACCCGGGGACAGCGGCACAGGGACGCATCTCGGAATACTCTTCGGTGAATGCCTGCAGCATGTCTAGAGCTGTGCGGGCATCCTCGATGTTGAGCATGATTCAATAGTACTGCAGTTCGAGTTATTAAGCGAGAGATTCTCACAAAGGTTCGAACATTCGTATTCTCGAGACCTGCCACAGGGCTCGAGAAGGTGCAGAGAGGCTTTCAGACGCAACGCGTCCACAGATTGGGTCGCTGGATTTCGAGACGGCCGCGGGCGGCTCCTCAATCAACGAAACCGAGATACTCGCATCCGCCGTGTCGTCACAGCGCGCGGCGCGCCAGGATCTCCCCGTGCGGCAAGCCGATCCATCCGTCGCGGTTCGCCGCCCACGCCAGCCACGCAGCCGACATCTCTCGCAGGTCAGCCAGGGTTGCGGCTCCCGACTCGATGGCGTGTGCCGCGAAGTTCGATTCCGTTGCGCGGGCTGCCCACATTTCGCCCCACCACTCGCGTTCGGCGTTGGAGCTGAAGCACCAGATCGACGCGTTCGCCTGCACGTCGGTGAAGCCCGCCAGGTGCGCCCAAGCTTTGAGTGCGCGGCCGGCATCCGGTGTTCCGCCGTTCCAGAACGCCACATCGCGGTACGCCGTCATCCAGAGGGCAAGCCCTGGCAGTTCCGGGTACCAGGCCGTGCCACCGTAGTCGACGTCACGCACCGCCAGAAGGCCGCCCGGCTTCAGCACCCGCTTCATCTCCTTGAGAGCCGCGACAGGGTTGGCCAGGTGCTGCAGCACCTGGTGAGCGTGCACGATGTCGAAGGAGTTGTCATCGAACTCGAGGGAGTACACGTCACCGACGTGAAAACTCACGTTGTGCACACCCTCGTCGGTGGCCAGTGCGTTCGCCTGCGCGACGATCTCAGCGGATTGGTCAACACCACGCACAAAGCCAGGGGCCACCCGCCGAGCAAGGTCGACCGTGATCGTGCCTGGCCCGCTCCCCACGTCGAGCACGGTGAGACCGGCCGCGAGCTCTGGGATGAGATACGCGGCGGAATTCTCCACCGTGCGCCAGGCGTGAGACCTCAGCACGCTCTCGTGGTGGCCATGCATGTATTCGTCGCGTACTGGTACGTCAACGGGTTCAGGCGAGTCAGTCATGACACGAGCCTACGACTGAAACCCGGCGGCATCCGGCCAATCTAGAGTAGGTGGATGGTCGACTCCGCAAATCCCTTCCTCAGCCAGAGCACGCTTCCGTTCCAGCTTCCCCCGTTTGCCACGATCAAAGATGACCACTACCGGCCGGCATTTGAGCAGGGACTCGCGGAGCAGCGGGCAGAGATCGACGTGATCACGGCCTCGACCGATGCGCCCACCTTCGAGAACACGCTCATCGCTCTGGAGCGAAGCGGCGTGCTCCTGAATCGTGTCGCGGAGGTCTTCTTCAGCGTGTGCTCGTCAGACGCGTCCGACTTCACGGCCGCGCTCCAGGAAGAGCTCGCCCCACTCCTTGCTGCGCACCAGGATGCCATCACTCTCGACCCAACGCTCTTCGCCCGAATCGCCGCGCTGCATGCCCAGCGGCATTCCCTCGACCTCGACGCAGAGTCGCTCTATCTCGTCGAGCGGTACCACACCGAGTTCACCCACGCGGGAGCGGCTCTCTCCGACGACGACAAGGCGCAGCTGCGTGAGCTGAATGCCGAGCTCTCGACCCTCACCACCCGGTTTGAGAAGAATCTCCTCGCCGACACAAACGCGCTGGCCGTCATCGTCGATTCAGTCGATGAACTCGACGGACTGCAGCCTGGGGCCATCTCTGCCGCCGCGGAAGCGGCGAAGGACCGTGGCCTTGAGGGCAAATTCGTGCTCACACTCGTGCTGCCGGCATCGCAGCCGGTGCTCGCCGAGCTGACCAATCGCAGCGTGCGCGAACGCGTGCTTCAGGCGTCACGCTCGCGCGGCATCCGCGGAGGTGAATTCGACACCCGTGCCCTCGTGCTCGAGATCTCCGCGCTGCGGGCCAGGCGTGCTCGCCTGCTCGGCTTCGACAACCACGCTGCCTACGTGGCAGCAGACCAGACGGCCAAGACACCGGATGCCATCCACGACATGCTCGCACGGCTCGCACCGGCCGCAGCCCGCAATGCGCGGACAGAGCAAGCGGCACTGCAGGGCCAGGCCGCACTGCAAGACCAGGCGGATGCCGCCACGCAGCTTGAGGCGTGGGACTGGGCGTTCTACACCGAAAAGGTGCGGCAGGCCGAGTATGACGTTGATTCTGCGGCGCTCCGCCCGTACTTCGAACTCGAGCGGGTGCTGCACGACGGTGTCTTCTACGCCGCCACGCAGCTCTACGGGATCACTTTCACCGAGCGTCACGACCTGGTCGCCTGGAATGCAGACGCGCGGGTATTCGAGGTGACGAACGACGATGGCTCCCCCGTCGGTCTCTACATCGCTGACTTCTACACCCGCGACTCCAAGCGTGGCGGCGCCTGGATGAACTCCCTCGTCTCGCAGTCAGAGCTGCTCGGCACGCCCACCATCGTGTGCAACAACATGAACATCTCACAGCCCGGCGCCGGTGAACCAACGCTGCTCAGCTTCGATGAAGTGAACACACTGTTCCACGAGTTCGGGCACGCGCTCCACGGTCTGTTCGCACAGGTCACCTACCCCAAGTTCTCCGGCACGAACGTCTTCCGTGATTTCGTGGAGTTCCCCAGCCAGGTCAATGAAATGTGGATGCTGTGGCCGGAGGTGCTGAGCAACTATGCGAGGCACCACGAGACAGGTGAGCCGCTGCCGACCGACGTCGTGGAGCGCATCGCGGCGTCATCCGCTTACAACGAGGGATTCTCCACGAGCGAATACCTGGCCTCTGCGATGCTCGACCAGTCGTGGCACCTCATCGACGCAGACACTGCCATAGCGGATGTCGCCGCGTTCGAGACCGCGGCCCTGGCCGAAGCCGGCCTCGACAATCCCGTTGTCCCGCCCCGGTACTCCAGCACGTTCTTCGCGCACACGTTCGCTGGCGGCTATGACGCCGGCTACTACTCCTACATCTGGAGCGAGGTGCTCGACGCAGACGCCGTTGAATGGTTCAGGGAGAACGGTGGACTCACCCGCGAGAACGGCGATCGGTTCCGGCAGCTGTTGCTCGGCGTCGGCGGCAGCGCTGACCCGCTGGCGGCCTACCGCAACTTTGCCGGGCGCGATGCGGACATCCAGCCGTTGCTTGACCGTCGCGGGCTCAACTAGCTACGGGCTCAACTAGCGGCGGGATCAACCAGCTGCGGGATCAACTAGCCGCAGGCTCCAGCTGGGCTGCCGGAGACCACACTCAGTCGACGAGCGCCCCTGCTGTCAGATTGGAGATCACACCGGTCATCGACCCCGCACGATCGGACGCCGCGAATGCGAGGTACTCGGCGACATCGGCGAGCGATGGCAACTTACCGAGCAGCGTCGTGCCCGCCAGCCCGTCGAGCCACTCATCCATCCCGATACCGCTGCCCGCGGCGATGCGGCCGAACATCTTCCCCGTGTATGAGGTGTCGTACGCGTCGGCCATGGCGTGCGGCCGCACGCACACCACACGTACGCCAGACGGACCCAGTTCACCAGCCAACGCTCGCGAGAATCCCTCAAGGCCTGCGCTCTGCGCGGCATTGCCGATGAGCCCACGCCCCGTGAGTCTCGCGCCCGGCGTTGAAATCGTGAGGATCACGCCGCTGGATTGCAGGGTCATCGGCCGCGAGACGGCTTTCGCGGTGACGAAGTTGGTCTGCAGGTAGCCGACGACGGGATGAAGGAAGTCGTCAAGCGACGTGTCGGCGATCGAGAGTCCTTGAACGTGGTCGAACCCGACAGCGTTCAGGGCGATATCGACGCGCCCAGCGGCATCCGTCACCTCGTCGACATGCCGGTCGACGGACTCCTGGTCCATCGCATCGACGACGGCGATCGAAACTTCTGCCCCCGCAGCGCGGGCACCGGATGCCGCTGCCTCGAGCCGCGGCAGGCTGCGGCCGGCGAGAAACAACCTGGCGCCTTCGCGGGCGAACACCTGGGCAGCTGCGCTCCCAATGGATCCCCCGCCGCCGTAGATGACGGCAACCTTGTCTTCGAGCAACATCATGCAACTCCACTCTCGTTGAATAGCCGTGTGAATCTATTGAGGATCTCTGTCCATCCTTCGGTGTGCTTGCCAACGGCCTCGGCGTCCGGCAATTTCTCATGCCGCACCTCAACGACCGTTGCGTCGCCGTCTGGCAGAAAGCTGACGCGCACCAGCGTGTCCTCCTGGTGCGTTGCAATCGATCGCCAGGTGAACTCGAGCGCCCTCGGTCGATCGATGACGGTATATCTGCCGGTGTGCACGAACGAGCGGCCTGGGTCATTCATCGTGATCGCGAACGACCCGCCAACCCTCGGGTCTGCGACAGCACCCGATGGTTCGCTGCCGTCACGCCGCATCCAGAGCGCCAGGCTTGCTGGATCGAGCCAGGCATCGAAGAGGCGTTCAGCGGATGCCGGGATCCGCCGACTCACCGTCACCACGGCGGTCATCGTGCCTCACCGCCGCTCGGACGCTGCTCGGTGGGGTCGTCGAGCACGAACGCCTCCAGGGCTGCGAGCCGTTGCTCCCAGAAGTCACGGTAATGCTGCATCCACAATGCGGCCTCACCCAGTGCCTCCGCGCGCAGCGAGAGCACGTGGTCACGCCCGCGCACGTGCCGCTCCAGCAGCCCGGCCCGCTCGAGCACTTTGATGTGCTTGCTCGTGGAGTTCAGCGAGATGGGAAACGCACTCGCGAGGTCTGTGACCCGCGCATCGGAGACGAGGAGGCGGTCAAGGATCGCCCGCCTGGTCGGATCGGCCACGGCACCCAGTACGGTGTCGAGGCGGCCTGCGTCACGACGGCCTGCATCACGCTGATATTCACCCATAGGGGTGAATATATGCCTTACCCTATTCGGCGGTCAATGCCCCTGTGCGATCACGCCGCGTCCAGCCGAGCCAGAGCATGACCACTCCGCCGACGACAAGACCCCAGAATGCCGAACCGATACCGACGACAGACACCCCTGATGCGGTCACCAGGAACGTGGCGATGGCGCTGATGCGGTGCTTCGGGTCGTCAAGGGCGCCCGTGACGCTGGTGACGAGTGCGCCAAGCAGGGCAAGACCGGCAACGGCGGTGATGAGGATGGGCGGCGAGGCTGCGACCAGCGCTGCGGCAAAGCCGGCTCCCAGACCAAGCACCAGGTAGACGGCACCAGACGAGACAGTGGCGATCCAGCGCTTGTCCTTCTCCGGGTGCGCCTCGGGGCTCGCCATCAACGCTGCCGTGATGGCAGCCAGGTTGATGCTGTGGGCGCCGAAGACCGAGCCGGCTGCCGTCGCGAGGCCAGAGCTCACCAGCACGGCGCGCGGCGGAGCCTCGTAGCCGAAGGTCGACATCACCACGAATCCCGGAACGTTTTGGCCGGCCATCGTCACGATGAACAGCGGCAGCCCGAGGCTGACGATCACCAGCGGGTCGAACACGGGCGGGGTGAAGACGAACGCTGGCTGCACCGTGCTCGCGCCCAGCCATTCGGTTCCGGCGGTCAGCCCGATGCCGATGAAGGCCACCAGCATCGCCGCAGGGACAGCCCAGCGTGGCGCAAGCCGGAACAGCGCCAGCCAGACGACGATGACTGGGATGGCCAGCAGCGGCTGTTCAACGGCTGCCGTGACAGGCGCCAGGCAGATGGGAAACAGGATGCCGGCCAGCATCGCGCTGGCAATCGGCTTGGGAATGCTCGTGATGGCACGACCGAGCGCCGGCCACAGCCCGCTCAGCACAATGAGCACCCCGCAGACCATGAATGCGCCGACGGCCGCCCCGAAATTGTCGGTGCTGCCGCTCGCTGCGACGAGAAGGGCGGCTCCCGGCGTCGACCAGGCAAACGAGAGGGGCATCCGAAACGCCAGCGGAAGTGCGATACACACGATCCCGACGAGCACGCAGAGCGTCAGCAGACCGGATGCCGCTTGCGCGTCACTGGCCCCCACAGCGTGAAGGCCGGCAATGACCAGCACGAATGAACTGGCGAACCCGGTGAGTGCGGCAACGATCCCCGCAGAGATGGGTTGAATGATGGGTTATGCGGACTTCTCTTCGCGACGATCGTGCAGCACGATCGTCGGTGCTGCGTTGTCGAGCACGGCTTCCCGTGTCACGACGACCCTGGCGACCTCACTGCTGGATGGCACCTCGAACATGATCGGACCGAGCACTTCTTCCATGATGGCGCGAAGTCCTCGTGCCCCGGTCTTCCGAAGCACGGCGAGGTCTGCGATGGCTTCCAGCGCTGGCTGCTCGAAGTCGAGCGCTACACCGTCGAGCTCGAACATCCGCTGGTACTGGCGAACGAGCGCGTTCTTCGGCACCGTCAGAATCTGCATGAGTGCAACCTGGTCGAGCTGGGTCACGGTGGTCACGATCGGGAGCCGACCGATGAACTCTGGGATCAAGCCGAACTTGTGGAGGTCTTCCGGCAAAACCTCGCTGAAGAGGTTCACGTCGTCGCCCTTGCTGTGCAGGGGGGCGCCGAAGCCGATGCCCTTCTTGCCTGCGCGAGACGAAATGATTTCTTCGAGCCCAGCGAATGCACCGGCAACGATGAAGAGCACGTTCGTCGTGTCGATCTGGATGAATTCCTGGTGCGGGTGCTTGCGTCCGCCCTGCGGCGGGACAGAAGCGACGGTCCCCTCCAGGATCTTCAACAGTGCCTGCTGCACACCTTCACCGGATACATCGCGGGTGATCGACGGGTTCTCGGCTTTACGAGCGATCTTGTCGATCTCGTCGATGTAGATGATGCCGGTCTCAGCGCGCTTGACGTCGTAGTCTGCGGCCTGGATGAGCTTGAGGAGAATGTTCTCGACGTCTTCACCGACGTAGCCGGCCTCTGTGAGGGCGGTGGCATCCGCCACTGCGAATGGCACGTTGAGGCGTTTGGCCAGGGTCTGCGCGAGATAGGTCTTGCCACAGCCGGTCGGGCCGATGAGCAGGATGTTGGACTTGGCGATTTCGACGTCGTCGTGCATCGCTTCTGCAGCGGTCAGTGTGGTGCGCGCACGGACTCGCTTGTAGTGGTTGTAGACAGCGACGGCGAGGGCGCGCTTGGCGGCCTCCTGGCCAATAACGTATTCCTCAAGGAAGCCGAAGATCTCTTTGGGCTTGGGCAAGTCAAACTCGCTCGAGCCCTCTTCGTCGCCGGCTTCTGCCAGCCGTTCCTCAATGATCTCGTTGCACAACTCGACGCATTCGTCGCAAATGTACACGCCAGGACCCGCAATGAGCTGCTGTACCTGCTTTTGGCTCTTCCCGCAGAAGGAGCACTTCAACAGGTCGGCACTTTCGCCTATTCGGGCCATCTGTCAGCCTCCTCCATCGGTGTCGCTGTATTTGAGCCTAGCCGGTGCGACGGACAACATCGCGCACGACAGGCGAACCTCAATCGAGGAGGTGTCTCAGGTATCGTTCTGGCGCATCAAGAAACGCGCGCCACTCCCCCACGATCTGGAGATCTTCCCACGCCGACTCCCGAATTCCCCAATCGCCGAGCTCCAGGATGCGGGCGCCAGGCAGCGATGCGAGCACGGGTGAGTGCGTCGCGCAGAGGATTTGTGAGCCGTCGTCAGCGAGAGTCGACAGTGTGCGGAGACAGCTGAGCGTTGACGTGAACGACAGTGCGGCCTCCGGCTCATCGAGCACATAGAAGCCCCGCTTCGTCGCCTTGCGATCCAGCAGTTCGAGGAATGACTCTCCGTGGCTGAACTCGTGCAGGTCGACGTCGCCGCCCAGCGATTCCAGATAGCTGAAATAGCCGTGCATTGTCTCCGCACGCAGGAAGAAGCCCCAGCCCGAACCACGTTGCGGGCCGCGTTCCACATCGAGCCAGTCGGCCAGCGGCGATTCGCTCGGCCTGCTCGACGTGCCTCCATTCACGGAGCCGCCCTCTGCAGGGAGCCCGCTGGTCGTTGCGATGGCTTCGACGATCGTTGACTTGCCGCTGCCGTTCTCACCAACCAGGAATGTGACGCCTGGGCCCAGTTCGAAACTGTCAGCGATGAGGCTGGCTACCGCAGGTATCGTCGCCGGCCACACATCGTGATCAATCGCGGTACTCGCAGACACAGAAACGCGGCGGATGAAACGGCTGTCAGTCAGCCATTCATCCGCCGCGCTCACGAGACGTGCGTACTTACTTGACCAGCGTCGGAACGCCCTTGCGAGACGTCAGGATCTGGTCGATCAGGCCGTACTCGAGAGCCTCTGTAGCACCGAGGATCTTGTCGCGGTCGATGTCCTTGTGAACCTGCTCAGCAGTGCGGTTGGAGTGGAAGGAAATTGTCTCTTCCAGCCACGTGCGCATCCGCTGGATTTCAGCAGCCTGGATCTCGATGTCAGATGCCTGTCCGCCACCCTGGCCGCCAGCAGACGGCTGGTGGATGAGGATGCGAGCGTTCGGCAGCGCGAGACGCTTCCCAGGCGTTCCACCGGCAAGGATCACGGCAGCAGCGGATGCCGCCTGGCCGAGGCACACCGTCTGGATGTGCGGGCGGATGTACTGCATCGTGTCGTAGATCGCCGTCATCGCGGTGAACGAGCCACCGGGTGAGTTGATGTACATGACGATGTCGCGGTCGGGGTCCTGGCTCTCGAGCACGAGAAGCTGAGCCATGACGTCGTCAGCGGATGCGTCATCGATCTGCACGCCGAGGAAGATGATGCGGTCCTCGAACAGCTTGGCGTACGGGTCCTGGCGCTTGTAGCCATATGCCGTGCGCTCTTCGAACGTGGGGAGGATGTAACGAGCCTCCTGCGCCTGCGGGGCGCGTCCCCCGGCCTGGTGACCAAAATTCGTGAATTCCATGTCTGTGTACTGCCCGTTCTACTTCTTGTTCACTGAGTCGTCGGTGCCGCCGCCGCCAACCACTTCCGACGCGAATTCGCGCAGGTGGTCGACGAAACCGTATTCGAGAGCCTCCTGGGCAGTGAACCAGTTGTCGCGGTCGTTGTCGATGAGGATCTGCTCGACCGACTTGCCGGTCTGCTCTGCCGTGAGCTCAGCCATCCGCTTCTTCATGTCAAGGATGACCTTGGCCTGAGTCTGGATGTCTGCTGCCGTGCCACCAAATCCGCCTGACGGCTGGTGAAGCAGCACGCGGGCGTTCGGCGTGATGTACCGCTTGCCCTTCGTGCCAGAGGACAGCAGGAACTGGCCCATCGATGCCGCGAGGCCAATGCCCACGGTGACGATGTCGTTCGGCACGAACTTCATCGTGTCGTAAATTGCCATGCCTGCTGTGATCGAGCCACCTGGTGAGTTGACGTACAGGAAGATATCCCGCTCAGAATCCTCTGCGGCAAGCAGCAGGATCTTGGCACAGATCTCGTTGGCGTTGTCGTCACGGACCTCTGAGCCGAGCCAGATGATGCGGTCCTTCAGCAGTCGGTCAAAAACACCGGGTGTAGGTGTCTGGTCGGCCATGTCGTGCTCCGTTTCAGTTATCGCTTGGTTTTGAATCTATCGGAGGTAACGCGCCAGAACCGGCATGTTCGCCCTCGGCAGATTGCAGGACGTGCAAACACGACAAAAGGGCCGGATGTCAGCGACATCCGGCCCTTTCGTTTACACGGTGAAACTACTTCTTGGCAGCAGCCTTCTTCTTCGGCTTGGCTTCTGCCTCAGCCTCAGCGGGCGCCTCGTCAGCTGCTTCAGCGTCAGCGTCAGCGTCAGCGTCAGCGTCAACGTCAACGTCAGCAGCGTCGTTGTTGGGAACGACGGCGGTGAACTCCGCGAGGTCAACCTTGTCGCCGTTGCTGTCAACGACCTCAGCCTTGCCGAGGGCAATCGCGAGTGCCTTGTTGCGAGCAACTTCGGCAACCATCGACGGGATCTGGCCGTTGGCGGAGAGCGCCTGAACGAATTCGCTCGGCTCCATGCCGTACTGGCTTGCGCCCTGGATCAGGTACTGGGTGAGCTCGTCCTGGCTGACCTGGACCTTCTCTGCCTCAGCAATGGTGTCGAGCAGGATCTGCTGACGGAAGGTCTTCTCGCTGGCCTCTGTCACCTCTGCGCGGTGCTCAGCGTCTTCGAGGCGGTTCTCGCCCTCGAGGTGACGGTGAACTTCGTCTTCGATGATTGCAGCGGGGATCGGAACCTCAACGGCTTCGAGAAGCTGCTCGAGGAGCAGTTCGCGGGCCTGGCTGCCCTGGCCGAAGACCTTGGAGCGCTCGACCTGGGTCTTGAGGCTGGCCTTCAGTTCGTCGACGGTGTCGAATTCGCTGGCGATCTGTGCGAAGTCGTCGTCGAGGGCAGGAAGCTCGCGCTCCTTGACAGCGGTGACGGTGACGGTGATCTCAGCGGTCTCACCCTCGTGGTCTCCACCGAGCAGGTCGGAGTTGAAGGTGGTGGTTTCACCAGCGGTGAGCGACTCGAGTGCCTCGTCGATACCCGCGATGAGGTCGCCGGAGCCAACCTCGTACGAGATGCCGCTGGCGGTGTCGACCTCGACGCCCTTGATGGCGGCAACGAGATCGATCTGAACGAAGTCACCCGTGGTTGCAGGGCGGTCGACCGTGACGAGGGTGCCGAAGCGGCTGCGGAGCTTGTCGAGCTCTTCAGCGATCTCTTCGTCAGAAACCTCAACGGCGTCGACGGTCAGCTTCAGGCCGTCGTAGGTGGGGAGCTCGATCTCTGGACGAACGTCAACCTCGATGGAGAGCAACAGTTCTCCGGAGAAGTCCTTGTCGCTCGGCCATTCGACGATGTCTGCGGCCGGGCGGCCCAGGGGGCGAAGCTTGTTCTCTTCGACGGCTGCGCGGTAGAAACCGTCGAGGCCCTCGTTGACAGCGTGCTCGAGAACAGCCATCTTGCCAACGCGCTGGTCGACGAGTGCCGGCGGAACCTTGCCCTTGCGGAAACCAGGGATGTTCATCTGCTCGGCGATGTGGCCGTAAGCGTGGGTGATGCTCGGCTTGAGTTCATCGGCCGTCACCGTGATGGTGAGCTTGGCGCGTGTCGGGCTCAGCTTTTCGATCGTGGACTTCACGTAGGGATCTCCTGTTGTTGAACGATGTTCTGGAATATATGGTCGGGGCGACAGGATTCGAACCTGCGACCTCTCGGTCCCAAACCGAGCGCTCTACCAAGCTGAGCTACGCCCCGGGCATTAATTCAACCCGGTTGACCTTTCCGCTGCGGCCAAGTTTTCACCTGACTCACGGAATGACCTCGGTCAGTCTACTGCACAGGATCGGACCACATATGTCCACCCTCAGGTGGCACAGCAACCTGTCAAACGTGTACTACGATATTCGAGTGCCCAGCAAACGGGTGCTCGGGGATGTAGCTCAATGGTAGATCCTCAACCGGCCAAAGTGGTGGCGAGGTCTTCACGATCCCCTACGCTTTAAGGGATCGGTCAACAACTAAATATTGAATTTCGGCGTAAAACCGCCGAATTCGGGGCTGTAGCTTAGTGGTAAAGCCTCTGTCTTCCAAACAGATGATGCGAGTTCGATTCTCGTCAGCCCCTCAGGAAAAAAAGACCGGCCATCTGGCCGGTCTTTTTTGTTTCCCGTCTTTGTTTCCCCGTCCTGCCCCTCCACGGCGACGACGGAGCACACTGCAGTCATGGCGAGTGATCCCGAAATTTCACCTGAGAATTCGCTGGGAACTCCCGACCCAGAGAGATCCCCGGCGCTCCGCGCGCAGCTGCTTGCGACAGAGCACTGGAGCCTGCTGGCCTCGCGCAGCACCACTCAGAGCGAAGTACTCACCAGAATCAGTATTTTCCTGACCCTGACATCCGCTGGATTGGTCAGCCTCGCGTTGATGGGACAGGCGACGAAGTTCAGTGGCGTTTTCCCTGGCTTTGCGATCGCGGTGCTTGCGATCGTGCTGGTTGTTGGCATCCTGACCCAGCTGCGGGTGAAGAACGTGAACATGGAAGACCTGCAATACGTGCTGGCCATGAATCGCCTGCGAGCAGCGTACGAAGAACTTGATCCGGGTATCGAACGCTTTTTCATGACGTCGCGCTTCGACGACTTCGCCGGCTCCCGCCAGACCTACTACTCGCTCACCAAGCGCGGCGCCAGCCAGGTGCTGGGGAGCAGTCTCGTCTTCATCATCGCCGTGAATTCAACGCTGTTCGGCCTGCTGGCTGCAGTCTTGCTCTCGCTCTGGACCGCGAGCCAGCTCGTGGCCGCAGTTGTCGGGCTCGCTGCCGGGCTCGTGTTCTTCGCCCTGTCGCTCTGGCACGCAACGAGTACGTACTTCAGGTTCTGGAAGACATACACGCCCCAGTTCCCCAGCAGCGCTGCCTAGCGCTGCAGAAACGCTAGCGCTGCAGGAACGCCAGCACGGCGAGCACCCGCCGGTGATCTGTACCCGAGTCTTCGAGGGCAAGCTTCTGGAAAATTGACGTCACGTTCTTCTCGACGGCTCCAACACCAATCACGAGTGCCTCTGAGATCCCCGCATTGGTGCGCCCCTCCGCCATCAGGCCGAGCACATCGCGCTCGCGGGGAGTCAACGCCTGCAGCGGATCGGTGCGCCTCGCGAGCAGTTCCTTCACCACCTGGGGGTCGAGAACCGTGCCTCCTGCGCTCACGCGAGAAACGGCATCCTTCAGTTCCTCGAGGGACGCCACCCGATCCTTCAGCAGGTAACCGAGGCCACCCTCCCCCGCCGACAGCAGCTCGTGAGCGTAGGTACCCTCGACGTACTGGCTGAGCAGCAGGACGCCGATCCTCGGAAGGCGCTTCCGCAATTCAAGGGCAGCACGGATGCCTTCATCCCTGAACGTTGGCGGCATCCGTACGTCGAGAACCGCGAGATCCGGCCTCAGCGTTTCGACCTCTGCCAGCAGCGAGTCCGCATCGCCATACGCGGCCACCGTGGTGAACCCCGCTTCGTCGAAGAGCCGAATCAGTCCTTCGCGGAGCAAGACGGAGTCTTCGGCGAGCACGAGTCGCAGGGGTAGGGCGGCAGGTGAGGCGTCAGTCATCCCCTCAGGATACGGGGCTGGCACTCTCGACAGGCGCGGCTGCAGGGATCGTCGTTTCGGGCAGCGGGATGTGGGCTCCCATCGTTGTTCCTGCCGGGGTGCTGTCGATGCTGAGAATGCCGCGCAACCCGTGCAGGCGTTCGTCGAGGCCGGCCAACCCGTGTTCAGGCGTCACTGAGACACCGCCTGCACCGTTGTCGATCACCCAGATGTCGAGCCAGGCCGTTCCCTCTGGTGCACGGCGAATCGCGGCGTGCAGGCGCACCAGGGTCGCCTGCGAGTGCTTGGCTGCGTTGGTGAGGAATTCGGAGGTGATGAAGTAGGCGCTGCGTTCAATTTCGGACGGAAGGTCGGGGTTCGGATCCAGGTGCAACTCAAGCTGCACGGGGATGGTGCTGCGGGCCGCGAGGGATTCAAGGCCGGCGATGAGACCGCGATCCTGCAGGATGGGAGGCACAAGGCCCCGCGAGAGGGCACGAAGCTCTTCCAGGGTTTCGCTGGCCTGCGTGCGGGCCTCGTCGATCAAGACCATGGCCGCCGCTGGGTCGGTGGCCAGCTTGCGTTCGGCGCTGGCCAGATCCATTTGGAGCCGCACGAGTCGCTGCTGGGGGCCGTCGTGAATGTCACGTTCCAACCGGCGGAGCGACTGGTTCTCGGCGGCAACGGCCGCCCCTCTCGATGCGGAGAGGTCGGCAACCTCACGCTGCAGCGCTTCGGATGGCCATGCACTGAGCATTCCCCGTGCGATGAGCTGGTGCACGACGACCAGCAGGCGGGAGACCAGCGGAAGCGTGAGCAGGAAGAGAATGCCGAGCCCCAACTGGAAGAGGCTTTCAACGAGGAGCGAATCCATGGCGAACGTTGTGCCTGGAGCCAGCCAGTCAAGAATGAGTCGGTGGAGCTCCGTCTGATCGGACCTGTCGGAGAACCGAGCCCAGAACCAGAAGGTGACTCCCCCGAGTCCGCCTGCCACCCAGACGATGGTGATGGTCCAGCTCACGAGTCCGACCACGAAGTTCACCACCATGCCGTGCAGGAGGTACAGCCAATAGTGGCCGTTGACGAGCGGCCCGAGGATCGCGCGCATCGCGGTGGTGGGTTCGCCGCGCGGGTTCCAATATGGCGCTTCGATGGGCGCCTGGCCTGCCCAGCGCAATCTCAACAGTTCGAAAGCGCCGAACCCCCTGGCCACGTACAGCGTGCCCACTATGAGGAACAGGCCGACGAACACCGGGATGAGGCCGACGCCAGTGCTGAACAGGGTGACGAGCACGGTGAAGCCAACCACCACCACAGGCAACGTGAACAGCAGGAATCCGAGCTCACGAGGCAGCATGCGCCAGAGCGCTCCGTAACCGGTGCGTCTGGCCGCCGTGGGCCCTGGCGCCGACGTGGGGGTCTGCAGCGTTGTCGTGGCGCTCGTTGGTGTGTTCATCGGCGATGCGCTCTGTGATGTGGTCATGGGGGTCCTCCCGCAATTGTGGCCTCTACCCAGCTTCGCGGGATCACGGTGCCCACGATATCGGGTGCGCAACCCGAATGCTGCGGGGGTAATCCCCCGCAAGCCATCTCAGGCGGGCCCAGACCAGAACCCAGACCCAAACTCAGCCCCGAATCCAGACCCGAGTGTCAGACGCGCGCCTCGCTGCCGTGCAGCGGCGCCGCAAGCACCAGCGTCGACGTCAGCAGCTCAGTTGGAACCGGCGTGTGCGAGATCAGCAGTACTGCGCGCCCAGCGGATGCAGCAGCCGTGAGGATGTCGCGAACCAGGGCATCGCCCTGGCCGGTGTCGACGTTGGCCGTCGGCTCATCGACGACGAGGATCGGGAATTCTGCGAGCAGCGCACGGGCAAGCGCGATGCGCTGTGCCTGGCCGCCGGATACCAGCGCGCCGCGTTCCCCGACGCGAGCGTCGAGTCCGCCGCGCGCCGCCACCCAGGATGCGAGGCCGACACGGTCAAGAACGTCAAGCAGGTCGGCATCCGTTGCATCCTCGCGTGCGAAGAGCAGGTTCTGCCTGATCGTGTCGTCAAAGAGCCACGGACGCTGTTCACAAAGTCCGACGACGCTGCGCACCTCATCCTGCGGGAGCGTGCGCGCCTCAGTGCCGTTCAGCGTGTACGAGCCGGTGTACTTAAGGAATCGCACCAGCACGTGCGCGAGCGTCGTCTTTCCCGCACCGCTCTCGCCGGAGAGATGCACTCGGTCGCCCGGTTCAAGCCGCAGCGTTGCGCCCGCCAATGCGGGATGGGATGCCCCAGGCCAGCTCGCACCGACGTTGGTCAGTTCGAGCACCACGCCGTCGCTGGACAGGTGGCGGGCGGCGATGGCATCATCAGCGTCGCCTTCTACAGGAATCTCAGCTGGCACTGTTGCGGGAACAGCTGTCGCCACTCGCCGCGCACTCGAGCGCACAGTGCGCCAGGCGCTGACGGCAACCGGCACCACGGCGAAGACCTCAAATACCGCCATGGGCACCAGCACGATAACAACCAGGGCTGGCCCGTTCACCCCGCCGTCGGCTCCGAGCAGTGGCACGCCGGCTGCCAGAGCAGCAATGCTTGCGGCTCCGGCCAGCAGCGACACCACCGCGGCTTGCACGCCGACACCGACGGATCGCCTGAGGCTCGCACGCCGCAGCGCATCATCAACGCTCTCCAGCACGCGCAGGCGCTGGTCGAGCGCACCAAACGCGGTGAGAACATCGAGGTTCTCCACGACTTCGAGCACCTCATTGGCCAGCGAGCCGCGAAGTGGCGCAATGCTGCGTTCAGCCCTGGCCGCCAGGACGCCGGCGCTCACCGTGCCAACGACGGCAGCAAGCACCAGGCAGATGAGCAGCGTGATTCCCGCAGCGGGCAGCACAAGCCACACGCCAACGACACTCAGCACCGCGATGATTCCGGCGGTGGCCAGCGGCTGCACCACGCGAAGCGGCAGATCCTGCAGGTCGTCGACGTCCGCGACAATGCGACTCATGAGGTCGCCGCGTTTCGTGGCAGACAGGCCAGCCGGTGCCAGCGGCAACAGGCGACCGAAGATCCCGAGGCGCAGCTCGGCCAACTGGCGGAACGCGGCATCGTGGCTGAGCACACGCTCCAGATACCGGAACGCGGCGCGGCCGAGCGCGAACGCCCGCACTCCGACGACAGCCAACGACAGGTAGAGAAGTGGAGGTTGTTCAGCAGCCCGGGTGATCAACCAGGCTGACGCAGCCAACAGCGCAACGGCGGATGCTGCACTCAGCACACCGGCAGCCAGGCCCGGCACGAAACGACGCGCCGTTGGCTGGGCCAGTCGCAGAATCGACGTGACGTCAGGAGCCGACATGAACGCTCTCCCCCATCTGCAACACCTGATCGGCTGCATCCAGAACGGCTGGGCGATGGCTCACCACAATAACGATCCTTCCCTGCGCCGCAAGCTGGCGGAATCCGTTGATGAGCGCGGCCTCTGCGTCTGTGTCAAGGGCAGAACTCGGCTCGTCGCACACCAGCACGCTGCAGTCGAGGGCGATCGTCCGATAGATCGCCCTGGCAACGGCGACGCGCTGCGCCTGACCACCGGAGAGGCCGGCGCCATTGACGCCCAGCAGCGTGTCCGGATTCAGGTCGCCCGCGCCGGCTAGCCGCAGCGACTCGCGCACGAGCGCGGCATCCGCTTCGACAGTGCTGTGACCGACGATGCTGTGGCCGACGGTGCCCAGGCAGACATTGTCGGCGATGGTGCCGGCAAGAAGTCCTGGCCGCTGGCCGGACCAAGCCAGCCAGTCGCGCGGCGAGGCGGCGGTGACGGATGCCGAGCCAACAGTGATCGTTCCCGCGAACGGAATGAAGCCGAGCAGCGCCGCAACCAGCGTTGACTTACCCACACCGCTCTGGCCGGCGATCACACTCACCTGCCCCTGGCGGAAATCGGCATCGAGATCGTGGACGATGACAGAATCACCACGGGTGAGGCTGACTCCGCGGAGCCGCAGATCACCGGCCCGCACTGCAGCTGTCGTGCCGACGGCTGCGGTTGCCACCGTGTTCGATGTGGCCGCCGTGGCCTCCTCGTCGAGGATGGCGAAGACGTCGTCGGCTGCAGCGATACCATCGGCAGCCGCGTGGAACTGGGCGCCGACGTTTCGAACCGGCAGGAAGACCTCCGGGGCCAGCAGCAGCACGAACAGCCCTGTCGCCAGCAGCATGCCGCCGTCAAGCAACCGGAGCCCGATCGACACGGCAACGATCGCCACCGACAGGCTCGCGGCCAGCTCAAGCACGAAGCCACTGAGGAATGTCACGCGCAGTACCTTCATGGTGTGCACGCGGTAGTCGTCGGTGATGGAGCGCAGCCGCCCGAACTGGCGCTTCTCCCGCCGATAGATCTTCAGTGTGCCGAGGCCTCCGAGCAGATCGAGGAACCCAGAGCTGAGCCGCTGCATCGTCTCCCACTGCTGTTGCTGAACCGAGCGCGTCGCCCAGCCGATCAGGACCATGAAGACAGGGATCAGTGGCAGCACGATGATCATCGCGGCACCGCTGAATACGTCGGACAGCAACACCGTCAGCACAAGGATGGGGGTCGCGATCGCCGTGAGGATCAGCTGCGGGATGTACCGGGCGAAATAGTTGTCGAGCGCATCGAGGCCGGTGGTCGTGACGGTGGTGATTCTTGCCGCTTGGCCGCCTGCCAACCAGTCAGGACCGCGCTTGGCAATGGCCGTCATGACGCTGCGGCGCAGCTGGCTCTTCACCTGGGCTGCGCCCCGAGTCGCCACCAGTTCCTGCAGCCAGACCAGGACAGCCCTCGCCACGATCACGCCGGCCAGCAGACCGATGAGCGGCGCAACCTCCTCGAACGGCGCCCCGTCGATCGCCCGTGCGATCGCCTGGCTGAGCAGCCAGGCGAACAACACGATGACGACGGTCTGGGCGAGCCCGATCATTCCTCCGAGGAGGAGGAATGATCGGGAGGCCCTGGCGTAGCGGAGAAGACGTGGATCGAGGGGTTTCATACCGTCCTAGTGAACTGCGACTTCGATGGATGCCCGCGAGACGCGCTTGCGGAATATCCAGTATGTCCATCCCTGGTAGAGCAGGATGACCGGCATACCGATCAAGGCCGTCCAGCTCATCACCTGCAGGGTGTACGGCGTCGACGATGCGTTCTCGATCGTCAGGCTGTTCGCCGGGTTGTTGCTCGCCGGCATGACGTCGGGGAACAGCGAGGCGAACAGCGACAGCACGGCGAAGGCGATGGTCAGCGCCATGAAGATGAAGGCCCAGCCCTCGGCCCTCCGCACGTTGGCGACCACGGCACTGATGAGCACCACGGCTGCAACGGCCGAGAAGATCGCAGATGCCACTGTGCCGTACGCGAATGTCGTCCAGACGAGGAACACGGCGGCCACGACGATCGTGATGATCCCAGACTTCGTGGCCAGGGCACGTGCCCTGTGTCGAATGTCGCCATCCGTCTTCAGCGCGACAAAGACAACGCCGTGCGTGAAGAACAGCAGCAGGGTGGTCACGCCACCGAGCAGGGCGTACGGATTCAGCAGGTCGAAGAACGTACCGGTGTAGTTGAAGCCGGCATCCAGCGGAACGCCACGCACAACGTTTGCGAAAGCGACGCCCCACAACAGTGCTGGCAGCGCTGAGCCGACGATGATCATCCAGTCGAACCAGGTCTTCCACTGCGACTCTGGCCGCTGGTGGCGGTACTCGAACGAGACACCACGAACGATCAGTGCGAGCAGGATGACAAGGAGCGCCAGGTAGAACCCGCTGAACATGGTGGCGTACCACTCGGGGAACGCGGCGAAGAGAGCCGCGCCTGCCACGATGACCCAGGTTTCATTGAGGTCCCACACCGGGCCGATGGTGTTGATCAGCACGCGGCGATCAACGTCGTCCTTCCCGAGGAAAGGAAGGGACATGCCGACACCGAAGTCGAACCCATCGAGCACGAAATACCCGATGAAGAGCGCGCCGATGATCCAGAACCAGAGAATATTGAGATCCATGGTGAGCTCCTAGTAGACCGTGACCTGGTGGGTGATTTCGCCGGATTCCGAATCGACTTCCGGAGCATCATCCGGCCCCTTCTGGGCGGCCTTGAGGATGAGCTTGAACTCCACGACGGCGAGGATGCCGTAGATGAGAGTGAATGCTACGAGGGAGATCAGGACATCAAGTCCCGTGACCCCAGGGGACACACCGTCCTCGGTCTTCATCAGGCCGAACACGATCCACGGTTGCCTGCCCATCTCGGTGAAGATCCACCCGACGATCATGGCTGCCAGTGACAGCGGGAACGTCCAGATGGCGAGCTTCCACACCCACTTCTGCTTCGGGTGACGACCCTTGCGGGTCAGGAACAGTCCGACAATGGCGACGATGATGTGCAGGATGCCGAGAGCGATCATCCAGCGGAACGACCAGTAGGTGATCCAGATGATGGGCGTGTAATCGCCGGGGCCGTACATCTGCACGTACTGTGCCTGCAGGTCGTTGATGCCCTCTACCGTGCCGTCGAATGTGTGCGTCGACAGGAGCGACAGCAGGTACGGCACGCGCACTGAGAACAGCTCGTGGACACCATCAGGAGTACCGAGTGTGAACAGCGAGAACGACGCGTCGTAGCCGGTGGCGGTGTGGTACAGCGCCTCAGCGGCCGCCATCTTCATCGGCTGCGCCTGCACCATCGCCAGGCTCAGCTGGTCGCCGAACAGCGTGGTGAGGATGCCGGCGATAACCATCATCCAGAGGCCGAGCTTCAGCGCTGGGCGCATGGTCTCGAGGTGCTGGTTGCGGTACAGGTGCCAGGCAGCGACCGAGATGATCAGGCCCGCAGACACCATGAAGCACGCGAAGATCGTGTGCGGGAACGCCGCCAGTGCAATTGGGTTGGTCAGCAGCTCGCCGATGTCGGTGAGCTCTGCCCTGCCCTTCACCTCGTTGATCCGGTACGCGACCGGGTTCTGCATGAAGGCGTTGGCCGCAATGATGAAGTAAGCGGATGCCGTCGAACCGATGACCACGAGCCAGATGGTTGCCAGGTGCAGCTTCTTCGGCAGCTTGTCCCAGCCGAAGATCCACAGGCCGATGAACGTGGCCTCCAGGAAGAACGCGACGATTCCCTCGAATGCCAGGGGCGCTCCGAAGACGTCCCCGACGAAACGTGAGTAGTCAGACCAGTTCATTCCGAACTGGAATTCCTGCACGATTCCAGTGACGACGCCCATGGCGAAGTTGATCAGGAAGATCTTGCCGAAGAAGTGAGTGAGCTGCAGGTATTTGACGTGACCGGTCTTCACCCATGCCGATTGGAAGATCGCGACGGTCAGCGACATGCCGATCGTCAAAGGCACGAACAAGAAGTGGTAAATAGTCGTAAGTCCGAATTGCCATCTTGACAACAGCAATGGATCTAACCAGTCGATCACGCGTTCCTCCACTCGTCCCACTTGTGTACTTCTACGTCACGTAGAACTCTACTCCTCTACGACCTGTAGAAATCACAGCAAACGGCTGTAAACTTGGTGGCATGACAAGTTTAGGTGCGTTGGAAAGAGCGGTGATGGACGTCCTCTGGGAATCCGATCTGCCGCTTTCCGCAAATGACCTGAAGGATCGTCTTGTCGTGCAGCAGGACGAATCCCCGAAGAAAGAACTGGCCGCCACCACTGTGCTCACGGTGCTGTCGCGTCTCGAGAACAAAGGCTTCGTGACCCGCGATCGCGGCATGCGCCCCCACGTGTACCGCTCTGTGACGACGCGCGCCGATCACACCGCTGAGTTGATGCATGAGGTGCTCGGTTCCTCGCCAGACCGCGAAGCCGCTCTCGCGCGCTTCATCGGCAGCGTCACCGCCCAGGAAGCTGACACGCTTCTCGAACTTCTCGGCGGCAT
The DNA here is from genome assembly GCF_057669685.1 of Leifsonia sp. Y878. Taxonomy (NCBI): domain Bacteria; kingdom Bacillati; phylum Actinomycetota; class Actinomycetes; order Micrococcales; family Microbacteriaceae; genus Leifsonia; species Leifsonia sp. Y878. Next base: position 1,191,009 of record NZ_JBYHFS010000001.1, read on the forward strand.
CCCCGCCCCGCGTACCTAGTACCGGGCCCATTCGCCGTGTTTGTCTCTGCAACCGCATTGGCTGTCATCGCCGTCGCGCTCGCATGGCCAGTACCCATCGCACTCGCCAGGGCAACCTGGCCGTCGCGCGCGCCGGGCACCGCGCTGGTGTTGTGGCAATCCATCGCCCTGGCCGGTGGACTCTCGATGATCGGCGCGCTGCTCTGCTACGCGCTGATTCCCCTCGGCGACACACTGCTGAGCGGGTTGCTGGCGCTTGTCGCCGTCGGCTTCAGCGGCGTGCCTACGGGTGTCGGGCTCGATCATGTGCTGGCCTTCACCGGTGCGCTGCTGCTCACCGTCCACCTGTTGCTGAACCTGTCGGCCACATTCGTGCGCTCTGAGCGCCAGCGTCGACGTCACCATCAGCTCGTCCAACTCCTGAGTGACCCCGTCCCAGACCGCCCAGACACGCGCGTCATCGAGTACGCCGCTCCCGTCGCATACTGCCTCCCGGGTGCAGCTCGATCCGTCACCGTGCTCTCTGCCGGCATCGTGCAGCTGTTGAACGATGACGAACTGCAGGCCGTGATCGCCCACGAGCATGCGCACCTTCGCCAACAGCATCCGCTCGTGCTCGTCACGTTCAGGTCGTGGCGAAATGCACTGCCATGGTTCCCGATCGCGAACCGGTCAGAAAAGGCAGTGGCACTCCTGGTCGAGATGCTGGCCGACGACGAGGCCAGGCATGAGGTCGACGACCTGGTGCTCGCCCGCGCCATTGCCCTGGCCGGAACGTCTGGTCGCCCTGACCTCGCATTCCACGCCGACCAGCTGCACACCGAATTCGAATCCGATTCCGGTTCCGGTTCCGGTTCCGTCAACGATCCTGAGCACGTCGACCTTGTCACCCCCCGGGTGATGCGACTCGTGCAGCCTCGGCCTCCCCTGCCGGTCGGTTCACGCGCCGCCGTGCTGGCCCTTGCGGTGTCGCTGCTTGCCGTGCCGACACTGATCCTGCTGCTCAGCTAGGCCGCGGAACCCAGCCGCGCCACGGGAAACCCGGCACCAGGGCCTCCAACACCAGGCATCACGCAACGGGGCCCCGATCCGCGGTGCGCTGGATCGGGGCCCCGTCGTCGTGACGAGTGGTGTGGACCGTGCTGCTACGAGAGGTTGGCCTGCTCGAGCCAGGCGGTCGCGATCTTGTCTGCGGAGAGCTGTTCGTTGACGCTCTGGGCGTTCAAGTCGATCAGGTCCTCTGCGGTCAACGCTGCGCTCACCTTGTTCAGCACAGCTGCGGCCTTGTCATCCACCTTCTCAGACACGACCGGAACGACGTTGTCGGGGAAGAACAGGCCGTCTGGGTCGGCGAGGGCGACGAGGTTGTTCGACTTGATGTTGGGGTCCGCCGTGTAGATGTTGGCCAGCTGGATCTGGTTGTCGACGAGCGCCTTGACTGTCAACGGTCCCCCGCTGTCCTCGACAGGCACGAACCCGGCAATGTCGATGCCGTACGTGTCTTTCAGCGCCGTCGGGCCGTACGGACGTGTCTCAAGCTCAGAGTTGCCGCCAACCGTGATCGGCTCTGTGACATTCGTGAGTGAGGCGATGTCGGTGAGGTTGTACTTTTCTGCGAACGCCTGGGTGACCGTCCAGGAGTTCTGGTCTGAGGCGTCAGCCTTGTCAAGCACCCGCAGGTTGTCGGGAAGCGCCGCCTGGAGCGCGGTATACACCTCATCGGCCGTGCCACCCGTTGCGCTGGAATCGAGCGCCTGGAGCAGGCTTCCGGTGTACTCGGGGAACACATCGATCTTGCCGGCTTCGATGTCGGGGAGGTAGGCCTCGCGCTGGCCGATCCGGAAGTCGCGCTCAACCGTGAACCCGTTGGCCTCAAGGGCCTGGGCGTAGATCTCTGCGATGATCTCGTTCGAGTAGTAGTCCTGCGAGCCGACCACCAGGGTTGCAGAGTCAGTGGATGTCGAATCACCGGCATCCAGCGGATTACCGGATGAGCACCCTGCCAGGGCTACGACGGCCCCGACCGCGACCGCGCCGATAAGCGCGAGTCGGCCTTTTCGTGCTGTGAACATGTCAGCTCTTCCCTTCTTCGACGGGGGTTCCCATCACCGCGTTCGATCGGGTTGATCGCACGCGGACAGCTACGGGGCGGCCAGCTGTGACGCCCCGGGGGACGGCAAACTTCTGCACCAGTGCAATAAGTCCGTCCAGAACGAACGCGAGCACGATCACGATGATCGACCCGCCAAGCATTTCAGAATAGTCCCGGGTTTTGAGCCCGGCGAAAAGGAATCGACCGAGGCCGAAATTTGCCACGTACGCGGCCAGAGTCGCGGTGGCCACCACCTGGAGGGTCGCAGACCGCAGCCCGCCGATGAGCAGGGGAAGGCCAAGCGGGACTTCCACTTTCCGCACGATCTGCCATTCGGACATACCGACCGATCTGGCCGCATCGACCGTACGACGGTCGATTGCGTCGAATCCGGTGTATGCCCCGGCCAGAATGGACGGGATCGCAAGGATGGTGAGCGCCACGTACGGCGCGGTGAGACCGATTCCGACCCAGAGCCCCACGAGGGTGAGCAGGCCAAGGGTGGGGATGGCTCGCAAGCCGCCAGACGTGGCGACGGCCAGCGCCCGTCCCTTCCCGGTGTGACCGATCAGGTATCCGATCGGAATCGCAATGATCGATGCGATGACGATGGTGACCAGCGTGAACAGGAGGTGCTCGCCGAGCCTGGCCCAAATGCCGTCAGGTCCAACGTAGTTGGCCGGGTCGAGAACCCAGGCCATGGCATCCGCGAAGACGTTCATCTCTTCACTCCCACCGCGCTGGCCATTGCCGGCAGTTCGACGGGTCGCTCGGCTCGATCAGAGGTGGGCCGCCGAGTCCACGGCATCAGCACCCGACCGAGTAAAACGAGGGCAGCGTCGAGCACCAGCGCAACCACGACAGTGGCCACCAGTCCGGCCACCACCTCGGCCTGGATGCCGCGCTGGAAGCCATCGGTGAAGAGACTGCCGAGGCTCTGCACCCCGATGACAGCCCCGATCGTGGCCAGGCTGACCGTGCTGACGGTGACCACACGCATCCCGGCAAGGAGTACAGGGCCAGAGAGGGGAAACTCAACGCTCCAGAACTGGCTCCACGCAGAGAAGCCAACAGCTGTCGCTGATTGCTTGACATCGACATCGACGGCGGCGAGACCATCTGCGACCACCCGCACCATGAGTGCGACGCCATACAGGGTGAGCGCGACTATCAGGTTCAGCGGTGAGCGCAGTTCGACGCCGATCACGAGGGGCAGCGCAATCAACAGCGGGAACGACGGGATCGCATACAGCAGCCCGCAGAAGGTGAGCAGGATGCCCCGACTGACGCGATATCGATTGGCCAGCCACCCCACTGGCACTGCGATCACGAAGCTCAGCACAATCGCAGGCACACTCAAGACCAGCTGATCGATCGTGCGATCCCAGATGAGGTCGAGATTCGACCAGACCCAGGTCACCGTATGTCCCCACCCTGAACGGGCGCGCCCGAACCCGTGACTGGCACGGCCCCTGAATCCGATGAGTCCGACCGAGTACCGGCGAGCACGCCGGTCACCCGACCTGCACTGTCCACGACAATCTCCCTGCCGTTCCGCATCTCCACGTGCAGGGCGCGCTTTCCCTTATCGACACCGACGAAACTTGCCACGAAGTCATCGGCAGGGTTCGCGAGGATCTCTGCCGGTGAACCGACCTGTGCGATGTGTCCGCCCGTGCGCAGGATCACGACCTGGTCGCCGAGCAAGAAAGCCTCTTCAATATCGTGGGTGACGAAGACCACTGTCTTGTCCAGCTCGCTCTGCAAGCGGATGAGCTCCTGCTGCAATTCGGCCCGAACGATGGGGTCGACGGCGCCGAACGGCTCGTCCATGAGCAGGATATTGGGGTTCACAGCCAGGCCCCGTGCAACGCCGACACGCTGCTGCTGTCCCCCGGAGAGCTGAGCTGGGTATCGGTCGGCCAGTGCGCGATCGAGTCCGACGGTGTCGAGCAGGTCGAGCGCATCCGCCCTGGCCTGCTTCTTTGGCACTCCGCGCAGAAGCGGAACGGTGGCGACGTTGTCGATCACCTTGCGGTGCGGCAGCAGCCCGGAATTCTGCATGACGTAGCCGATGCTGCGACGCAATTTCACTGATTCAAGGGTGGAGATGTCAACGCCGTCGATCTCGATGTGACCGTCTGTCGGGTCCACCATCCGGTTGATCATGCGAAGCAGGGTTGTCTTGCCTGACCCAGACGATCCCACGAGAACGGTGGTCTGCCGGGATGGCAGTACCAAGCTGAAGTCCTCGACGGCACGCGTGCCGTCAGGAAATTGCTTGGTCACCGCGTGGAACTCGATCATAAATGTGGCTCATTCCTCAATGGGTTTCCAGCTGCCAGGTTCTCCAGCCAATCATCCTTCGGAGCAGGTGGCAAAGCAGATTGCCAAGAAACCAACAAAAAAGCGGCCTCGTTCAGAAGAACGAGGCCGCCAATTGCGTGGATGGCTGACGTCGGTGTCTAGGCGCCAACCGCCGATCCGTAGTACTCCACCAGGTAGTCGTGCACCACGCGGCGGCACTCGACGATGAATCGCTCGTCGCCCTGCGGGTCGGCGTAGAAGGCGCGGGAGAGCAGGGCGTCTGCCATCTCAATCGCGACCTCAAGGCGGAAGATCAAGTCGGGTCCGCCAGGCAGACCGAATTCCTCAGCGAGGATGTCAGCGAGTGCTCTGGCGAACGTCGTCGACTGTGCATCCTGGGGATCTGCCGCATTGACGCGCTCGCGCTCGACGAAGTGAATGATCCGGAAGCCGGGTTCTGAGCGGTACAGGCCAACGAAGGCTGTGGTACCGCAATCGACGGCTTCCCACCAGTTCTCCGGTGACTGCGCCGCTATTTCGCTGACGACCCGAACTCGGAACCGGGCGATGGCCCGCTCCCGAAGAGCGTGCAGCACAGCAACACGATCGGGGTAGTAGCGGTAGACGGTGCCGATGGAAGCACCGGCACGCTCAGCGATCATCGCCGTCGTAATGCGGTCGAACCCGACCTCATCAACCACCTCGGCAGCGGCATCGAGCAGGGCTGAAAGCCGATCTGCACTGCGCTGCTGAATGGGTTCTGTTCTGATGAGCTGCCCCTGGGCCCCGGAATTCACACTAATCAGGTCACCAAGTGACACATTTCCTCCTTGACGCGAAACCATAATTCTACGTGCCTCGTGGGGCCCAATTGCACCAGGGCGACCCAAACGGAGGGAGCCCCAAGCTTTCACATGGCAGACTAGGGCAGTGCCTCGCCCCTCGCCACAGTCCACCAGGAGTTCGCCACCGTCGAGGATTGTTCATCGAGCGGCGCGAATCGAAGACTGGATTCACGAGGTCAGGTACCAGTGGGCGCGCAAACGTGGGCACATTCCGGTTGTCGTTCCATACGCCGGCTACGGATCCACGGAGTGGGCACGCATCCTGTGCCGCGTACTGCTGGCCAAGCCGAAGACCGCAGCGCGCATGGCCGCGCGACGCACGGCGACCGCAGCCAACCAGTACCCGGGTATCAGAGGCTGGCGCAGTTTCACCAGCGTTCCCGTGAACGATGTGACGGTCACGATTGAGATCGGCGGCCAGCTTCACTACGTGCAGGCCGACCGCGGTGGTGTCGTCGATACCGTCGTTCAGATCGAGCTGGAGCCAGGCACCCACATGGCGCGCCTCAGTACGTCGACAGCTGCCCCTGTGGGCGCCTCGATCTATGTCGTGCCGCCAGGGGTCACGCGCGGGATCGTCTCTGACGTCGACGACACCGTGATGGTCACCGCTCTCCCCCGGCCACTGCTAGCGGCCTGGAACACCTTCGTCCTCGACGAGCATGCCCGAATTCCGACGCCAGGCATGGCGGTGCTGCTCGACCGTCTCGTACAGCAGGACGCTGGCGCCCCCGTCATCTATCTGTCGACTGGCGCCTGGAATGTCGCGCCGACGCTCACCCGCTTCCTCTCCCGCAACATGTACCCGTCCGGAGCGCTGCTGCTCACGGACTGGGGCCCCACCCACGACCGGTGGTTCCGCAGCGGACAGGACCACAAGCGCTCAAACCTCAGGCGTCTCGCCCAGGAGTTCCCCGACATCCGCTGGATCTTGATCGGTGACGACGGGCAGCATGACGAGGCGATCTACAGCGACTTCCAAAGGGAGTACCCGGGAAGCGTTGCTGCCGTTGCAATCAGGCAGCTGTCCACCAGCGAAGCGGTGCTCGCCGGAGGTCGCTCCAAGGATGAAGCGAGTGGCACGCCGAACGCACCATGGGTGTACGGGCCAGACGGGTCGAGCATCTCAGACCAGCTCGTTCAGCTCGGGCTGCTGTCGCACCCTGCGTCATAGGCTGGCGCCGGCAAGACCGCAGCTGCGCGCTACCAGCTCAGACGCGCGGCAGCTACGAGCAGCTACGCACGACGTCAGCGCGAACGCAGCCGATCGAGTCCGCGATTGATTTCGCGCGCCCACAGCGGTCCCCGGTAGAGGAACGCCGTGTAGCCCTGCACGAGCGTTGCGCCAGCGGCGAGGCGCTCGTCGACCTGCGCAGCCGTCTCAACGCCTCCGACCGAGATGACACAGAGCTCTGCCGGAACGGTGGCCCGCACGATGCGGAGCACCTCAAGGGCTCGAGCGGCCAGCGGAGCACCAGACAGGCCTCCTGCGCCGGCGGCTTCGACAACGGCGGCGTCTGTGGCCAGGTGGGCGCGGGAGAGAGTCGTGTTGGTCGCGATGATTCCGTCGAGGCCGAGCTGCACCACGAGTTCTGAAATGCGCGTCACCTCGTCGTCGCTCAGGTCAGGCGCGATTTTGACGAGCAGCGGCGTTGTTCCCGCAGCAGCCTTGACCGCTGTCAGCAGCGGAGCCAGCTGATCAAGTTCCTGCAGGCCGCGGAGGCCGGGGGTGTTCGGTGAGCTCACGTTGACGACGAGATAGTCAGCCAGGGGCGCGAGGATTGCCGTGCTCGTGACGTAGTCGGCCGTGGCGTCCTCGACGGCCGTGACACGGCTCTTGCCGATGTTGACGCCGAGCACCGGACGACCAGGCACGGAACGCACCTGCGTCAGGCGATCAACCGCCGCGCTGGCACCACCGTTGTTGAAGCCCATCCGATTGATCACCGCACGATCGGGAACGAGCCTGAACAGACGGGGCTTCGGATTCCCCGGCTGGGCGAGAGCGGTCAGCGTCCCGACTTCAACGTGCCCGAACCCGAGCTGGCCAAGGCCAATGACGGCCTTACCGTCTTTGTCGAAACCGGCTGCGACGCCAAACGGTGACTCGAAGGTCAACCCGAGGGTCTGCACTGAGAGGTCGGTGCGTGGCCGGGTGAAGCGGTTGACCAGGCGGCCAAAGCCGAGCGTCGGCAGCGCCCTGATCGCGGTGAACGCAAGGTGGTGCGCGTTCTCCGGCTCCATTTTCGACAGCACTGTGGAGAAGAGAATGGGGTACAAGCGCATCGCTATAGCTCCGTCGACGATGACAGGGGCGCCGGCGTCTGACGGATACCCTCTGCCTGTTCCGCAGGTTCCGCATGTTCTGCACGAAGCTGGGTGATGGCGGACTCGAAGTCCTCGAGTGAGTCAAATGCCTGGTACACACTGGCGAAGCGCAGGAAGGCGACCTCGTCGAGTTCGCGCAGCGGCGACAGGATGGCAAGGCCGACGTCGTTGGCGTCGATCTGCGATGCGCCGGTCTGCCTGATGGTCTCTTCGACCTTCTGCGCGAGCAGTGCGAGGTCGGAGTCCGTCACCGGTCGACCCTGGCAGGCCTTGCGCACGCCGGCGACGATCTTCTCGCGGCTGAACGGTTCGACCACCCCGCTGCGCTTGATGATGTTGAGACTCGCAGTCTCTGTGGTGCTGAAGCGGCGGCCGCATTCTGGACACTGGCGGCGTCGACGAATCGACAGGCCATCGTCACTGGTGCGTGAGTCAACGACTCTTGAGTCTGGGTGGCGGCAGAACGGGCAGAACATTGTGATCACAGCCTATCGTGCTGACCCAGATGGGCGGGCCACCACGGCGAGTGTACGCCGCGGCAGCCCGATGAACTCTCGATGAACCTCGCCTAGATGAACCTGGCCTTGATGGCATCTCCGTGCGCCGGAAGTGCTTCCGCCGTTGACAAGGCATCGATGTGCGCGGCAACAGACTGCAGCGCGTCACGACTGTACTGCACCACCTGTTGTGGCCTGAGGAAGGTATACGCGCCAAGTCCCGACGAGAACCGGGCCTGACCGCCTGTTGGCAGCACGTGGTTCGAGCCTGCCGCATAGTCGCCCAGGCTTACCGGGGAGTGCGGGCCGAGGAAGATGGCGCCGGCATTCTCGATCAGCTCAAGGACAGCCTCAGGGTCGCTGGTCTGGATCTCCAGGTGCTCAGGGCCAAAGGCGTTGCTAAACGCGGCAGCGGCGGCAATGTCATCGACAAGCACCAGCGCTGACTGGGTTCCGTTCAACGCCGCTGTGACACGAGCGCTATGGGTGGTGGACTGCGCGAGTTCGGCGAGGCGCACTGAGACCGCATCGGCGATCTCGACGGAGTCTGTGACGAGAACGGCCGCGGCCAGTTCGTCGTGTTCAGCCTGGCTCACGAGGTCGGCAGCGACCAGCAACGGATCTGCCGTGCTGTCTGCAATCACCAGGATGTCGGTCGGGCCGGCTTCTGCGTCGATGCCGGTCTGGCCGCGTACCAGGCGCTTGGCCGCTGCGACGAAGACGTTGCCAGGGCCGGTGACGAGCTGCACGGGATCGAGCCCGATGTCAGGTGCGCCCCAGGCGAAAGCGCCGATGGCTCCGGCTCCTCCCATGGCGTAGATCTCGCTCACGCCGAGCAAACCGGCGATGGCGAGGATGGTGGGGTGCACGCGGCCCTCGAAGTGGGCCTGCGGCGGCGACGCCAGTGCGATCGACGACACCCCGGCCACCTGGGCAGGGACGACGTTCATGACGACGCTGGACGGATAGACGGCTTTGCCGCCTGGAACGTAGAGCCCGACGCGGTTGATGGGCTGCCAGCGCTGCGTGATGACGGCGCCGTCGGCGATCGTCGTCTGGACGCGTGGGGGCACCTGGGCGGCACTCGCCAGTCGAACCCGGCGGATCGTCTCTTCCATCGCCGTGCGCACGAGCGGGCTCAAGCCGGCAACGGCCTCGACGATGTGACTTTCCGGAACCCGAATGGCCTCCGGACGAACGTGGTCCAAACGCTCAGCCTGGTCGAGGAGCGCTGCTCCCCCGCGTTCGCGGACGTCGAAAATGAGTTCGGCGGCGATCTCGCTCGCAGCGGAAACGTCGGTGAGCGAGCGCGGAACTGCGGCGAGCAATTCTGCGGGAGTGAGCTGGGTACCCCGAAGGTCAATGGTCTGCATCATGGCACTGCCAGTTTATCTGCCATCCCTGCGCGCGGGCTGTCGGTCGATGTCATTGCGTGACACGGACTCGGGAAGGTTTCAGATGTCGGGAATAGGCTGGCCCAGAAGGAGATTGATGCATTCGTATGAACGAAACAGCCGCACCACAATCCACTGATCTGCCAGGCGCTCCCGTGCCGCCGCTCGAAGGCGACCCGCATGCACCGAAAGACCTTGAGGCGTTCAAGCACGCGTTCCGGCGGCACGCAGCCGGAGTCGCCATCGTGACGTCCCTGGGCGACGACGGCACGCCGGTGGGCTTCACCGCCACCTCGCTCGCGTCTTTGTCTGCGGTGCCGCCGCTGGCGACCTTCAACATGGCACGATCGGCCAGCGCCTGGCCCGCGATCGTCGAGAACGACCGCGTCATCATCCACATCCTCGGTGTGCGTAATCGCCCGCTGGCGCAGAAGATGTCAGGGCCGGCAGAGGAACGCTTCCTGGGTGACCACTGGCGAGTCGGACCATACGGGCTTCCCGTGCTGAATGACGTGACGTCATGGATGGTTGGTCGAATCGTCGAACGCATCCCCGTGCACAACAACGCCGTCGTGGTCGTTCAGATCGAAGAGGGCGGGATGGGCGAGGACGACGAGGCCCTGCTGTACCACGAGCGCCGGTACCACACGCCAGGCAGCGAGGTTTAGCGGCAGCGAGTCAACGCCAGGAGACTCGCCCAGACGATGCGCGGCTACTTCGCTGAGGCCTTGGCCAGCTCCCGCTTGCGGCGGCGTTCAGCTTCAGCGATGGCCGCTTCTTCCGGGGTTGGTGCCGTTCCACCCAGGTGAGCTGGCTGCCACCATGCGCCAGTGCCATCCTCTGGGTAGCGTTCCTGGGCAATGTCAACGAGTCCCTGCAGCGTGTCGTGCAGCGCCTGGGTCTTCGCCTGCATGTCATCGGCCGATGTCACGGCTATCGGTTCGCCGACCATGAAACTGACGGGCACGCCGTACGCCTCCTTGAGCGAACGCTTGTGACCCTTGGTCATCAACCGGTGTCCGCCCCAGATCGCGATCGGGATGATGGGAACGCCGGCCTCTGCCGCCATCCGCACGGTTCCGGTCTTCAGGTCTCGCACCGTGAACGACGCGTTGACGCCGCCCTCCGGAAACACACCGAGAACCTCGCCGGCCTTCAGAGCGTCAACGGCAAGGGTGTACGCCTCTGCGCCATGCGTCATGTCGACCGAAATGTGCCCCATGCCACGCATGAACGTGCCGATCACCGGCTGGTCAAACGCACCCTTCTTAGCCAGAAAGCGGATGCGACGCTTGTTCTTCTTCCACATCATCCACTCGGCGAGGGCGAAATCGAGGTAGCCGAAGTGCGTGATCGCCAACACGGCACCGCCGGTGTCTGGCAGGTTGTGCCCGCCCGTGACGCGGGGCTTCAGATGCAAGAGGCCGAACAACGTTCGGCCAGCCCCGATCGCGGTGGCATAAATCGGCTCACTCCGGCGCTTCGTCATAGGTGCAAGGTTATGGGAGTTTCCTGAATACCAGCGGTAAGTATGCTCAGCGAATCCGCGCCAAAAAGCTCGCGTATAAGCGAAGGACGCGGGGGTGTTTCGCAGCGCGCCGGAGGGCTAGCGTGAAATTGTGCCTGCCGAACCGAACGACTTCCAGGAACCACTCGACAGGGCGCGAGCCCATGCAACGGCCTGGCTCGCGTCGATGCCGAGTCGGCCCGTCGCGCCCAGCCTGAGCGCTGAACAACTCGCGGCGACGTACGGCTCGACGCTGCCCGAGCAGCCACTCGAGCCGAGCGCCGTCATCGACGAATTGGCCGCATGGGCCGAGCCCGGATTGATGGCCATGCCATCCGGTCGCTTCTTCGGCTGGGTCATCGGCGGCACCCTGCCGGCAGCCTTGGCCGCCGACTGGCTGGTCAGCGCCTGGGATCAGAATGCGGCAATCCGCTTCGCTACGCCGGCAGCAGCGGCCGCCGAAGAGGTTGCCGGAAACTGGCTGCTCGACGTGCTCGATCTCCCGCGGGACGCGGGCGTCGGATTCACAACGGGCGGAACCATGGCGAACTTTGGTGGGCTGGCGGCCGGCCGACAGAGCGTTCTCGATGACGCCGGCTGGGACCTCAACACCGATGGGCTGACCGGCGCACCGCGCATCACGGTGTTCGTGGGGGAAGAGCGGCACGCCTCCGTCGACCTGGCGCTCCGCTATCTCGGGCTTGGCGCCCCGACGGCCGTCGCCTCAGACAGCGAGGGCCGGATCAAGCCTGCGGCGCTGGCCACAGCGATGGCCACCATCGACGGCCCGGCGATCGTTTGCCTCCAGGCCGGAAACCTGCACTCCGGCGCCTTCGACCCCCTGCACGAGTCCATCGAGGTGGCGCATAAGCACGGCGCCTGGGTGCACGTCGACGGTGCGTTCGGGCTCTGGGCTGCTGTGAGCCAGCGATACAGCGAACAGCTATTCGGCCTGGCATCCGCTGATTCATGGGCAACGGATGCGCACAAGACCCTCAACGTGCCGTACGACTGCGGCATCGCCATCGTCGCCAGAAAAGACGTCATGCAGGCGACGTTCGGCGTGCACACCAGCTACCTCGTTGCCGATGACCGGGGCGTTGGCGATCCGTTCGAGCGCGTGCCTGAGTTGTCTCGCCGCGCGCGCGGCATGACCGTGTGGGCAGCGCTTCGATCCCTCGGCAGGACCGGCACCGTCGCCATGGTCGAGAAGCTTGCGGACTCGGCAACCGCGCTCGCCCGCGGACTCGCGCAACTGCCGGGGGTCGAGGTGCTGAACCAGGTCGCGTTCACCCAGGTGTGCCTGAGTTTTGGCTCCGATGATCGAACCCGCCGCGTGACGGAGAAGTTGCTTGAGGAGGCGCAGGTGTGGATGTCTGGCTCGGTCTGGCAGGGAAGGGCCGTGCTGCGAATTTCGGTCAGCAACTGGTCGACAGACGATACCGACATCATCGCGGCCATCGCCGCCGTTGCCAGGGCGATGGCGGCCGTCAGCCTGGAGCCGGTCGCCGACTGACGTGGGCGCGGCATCCGTCGAGAGTCGCCGAATGTGCCGAGAGTCGCCGTACTAACGGCGACTCTCGGCACAACGGGCGACTCTGGGCACAACGGCGACTCTGGCGAGCGGATGCTAGTTCCCGGTCTCGCAGGCGGCCTCAGCGGCGACGCCTCCCGGCGGCTTCGTCGCGCCCGCTGTGGCACACCGCTACCGCTAGTGCGGGCGCAACGCGCGACAACGGGCGCGGTGATGCCAGACACGCGCTTCGGGCGAGCTAGCGCAGGCAGCTCAGCTAGCTCAGGCAGTTCGGGCCGAGCAGGCTCTTCAATTCGCCGAAGAGATCGGCGCTCACCTTCACCTTGTACGGCAACTCAAACACCCTGGCGGTATTGCCCTTGACCAGCTTCAGCCGAACCTCAGCTCCCCCCGGGTGTGCTGACAGCGTCTGGCTGAGCGACCTGATCGTCCCGGTGGTCGCCCGTTGCTCGAGCACGGTGATCGACAGTGTGCCGGCATCCGATTCCTGACCGAGCTCCGGCGCGAACACGCTGTACGCGTGCAGGTTCATGCCGTCATCACGCATGCTGACGCGCCCACGCACCACAACGACGGAGTCATTGACGAGATCGGGCGCGAATTCGACATACGCCTTGCCCATGAACATCGCCGTGATCTCGCCGCCGAAGTCCTCAACCTGGATCATGCCGTACTGGTTGCCCGATTTCTTGGCCACCCTGTGCTGCACGCTCGTGATCAGGCCTGCGACGGTGACGGTATCGCCATCCTGGGTCTGCTCAGAGGCCAGCAGGTCTGCGATGCCGGTGCTGGCATGCTTGGCCAGCGGAATCTCCAGGCCGGCCAGCGGGTGGTCAGAGACGTAGAGGCCGAGCATGTCGCGCTCGAAGGCGAGCTTCTCCTTCTTCGACCACTCCGGTCGTTCAGGCACCTGGTCTGTGGACTGCGGATCGTCGAAGAGGCTGTCGAAGTCGAAGCCGATGTTGCCGTGCGCCTCATCGCGCTTGATCTTCACCGCGGATTCGACGGCGCCCTCGTGAATTTCGACCATCGCCCGCCTGGTTGACCCCAGCGAGTCGAATGCCCCGGCCTTGACCAGCGATTCGACAGTGCGCTTGTTGGTCACCTGGAGCGGCACCTTGCGCAGGAAGTCGTGGAACGACTCGAACCTGCCCTTCTCCTTGCGTGCCTCACGGATCGCGTCCACCACGTTGAAGCCGACGTTCCGAACAGCGCCAAGGCCGAAGCGGATGTCGGTGCCGACGGCGGCAAAGTAGCCAATGGATTCGTTGACGTCTGGGGCAAGCACCTGGATGCCCATGCGGCGACACTCGTTGAGGTACAGCGCGAGCTTGTCGCGGGAGTCGCCGACGCTGGTCAGCAGTGCTGCCATGAACTCGGCGGGATAGTGAGCCTTGAGGTATGCGGTCCAGTAGGAGAGCACACCGTACGCGGCGGAGTGCGCCTTGTTGAAGGCGTAGTCGGAGAACGGCAGCAGGATGTCCCAGATCGTCTTGATCGCGGCATCCGAATAGCCGTTGTCCTTCATGCCAGCTGAGAAGCCCTCGAACTGCTTGTCGAGCTCTGATTTCTTCTTCTTGCCCATGGCGCGGCGCAGCAGGTCGGCCTGGCCGAGCGAGAAGCCGGCCAGCTTCTGCGCGATCGACATGACCTGCTCCTGGTACACGATCAGGCCGTAGGTACCACCGATGATGTCCTTCAACGGCTCTGCCAGCTCCGGGTGGATCGGAATGATCTCCTGCAGACCTGTCTTTCGCAGCGCGTAGTTGGTGTGCGAGTTCGCACCCATGGGGCCCGGACGGTACAGCGCGATGACGGCCGAGATGTCTTCGAAGTTGTCAGGCTTCATCGAGCGCAGCAGTGCGCGCATCGGGCCACCGTCGAGCTGGAAGACGCCGAGCGTGTCGCCCCTGGCCAGCAGTTCGTAGGCCAGCGGGTCGTCGAGGTCGAGGTCTTCGAGCACCGGCCGGTGGCCGCGGTTGACCTCGATGTTGTCGAGTGCGTCGTCGATGATCGTGAGGTTTCGAAGCCCCAGGAAGTCCATCTTGATCAGACCGAGCGACTCACAGGCCGGGTAGTCGAACTGGGTGACGATCTGGCCGTCGGCCTCACGCTTCATGATGGGGATGATGTCGATGAGCGGATCGCTCGACATGATCACGCCTGCGGCGTGCACACCCCACTGGCGCTTGAGGTTTTCGATCCCGAGGGCGGTATCGAAGACGGTCCTGGCTTCTGGGTCGCTTTCGATCACCGCGCGGAAGTCGACGGCTTCGCGGTAGCGCGGGTGGTCTTTGTCGAACATCCCGGTGAGTGGAACGTCTTTGCCCATGATGGCTGGCGGCATCGCCTTGGTGAGCTTGTCGCCCATGCCGAACGGGAAGCCAAGCACTCGCGAGGAGTCCTTCAGCGCCTGCTTCGCCTTGATGGTTCCGTAGGTCACGATCTGGGCAACCCGCTCGTCGCCGTATTTCTCGGTGACGTAGCGGATGACCTCGCCGCGCCGGCGCTCGTCGAAGTCGATGTCGAAGTCGGGCATGGAGACGCGGTCTGGGTTGAGGAAGCGCTCGAAGATCAGTCCGTGAACCAGTGGGTCGAGGCCGGTGATGCCCATGGCGTATGCCGCCATGGAGCCGGCGCCTGAACCGCGGCCAGGGCCTACCCTGATTCCCTGCTGCTTCGACCACGCGATGAAGTCGGCAACCACCAGGAAGTAGCCGGGGAAGCCCATCTGGGTGATGACGCCGACCTCGTAGTCGGCTTGCTTCCTGACGTCGTCAGGGATGCCGTTCGGGTAGCGCATGTGGAGGCCGACTTCGACCTCTTTGATGAACCAGCTCTCCTCGTTCTCCCCTTCTGGCGTTGGGAAGCGCGGCATGTAGTTGGCCTTTGTGTTGAACTCGACTTCGCACCGCTCTGCGATGAGCAGCGTGTTGTCACAGGCCTCTGGGTTGTCCCTGAAGATGTGCCGCATCTGGGCGGCTGTCTTCAGGTAGAACTCGTCTGAGTCGAACTTGAACCGGTTGGGGTCGTCGAGCGTCGACGCAGACTGCACGCACAGCAGGGCAGCGTGAGCCGTCGCATCGTGGGCGTGCGTGTAGTGCAGGTCATTGGTGGCGACGAGCGGGAGGTTCAGCTCCTTTGCCAGGCGCAGCAGGTCGCTCATGGTGCGGCGTTCCACGTCGATGCCGTGGTCCATCACCTCGCAGAAGAAGTTCTCTGCACCGAAGATGTCGCGGAACTCCCCTGCGGCCTTCTTGGCCTCCTCATACTGGCCAAGCCGTAGCCGCGTCTGGATCTCACCACCGGCACAGCCTGTGGTGCCGATCAAACCATTCGAGTACTCGCTGAGCAGCTCGCGGTCCATGCGTGGCTTGAAGTAGTAGCCCTCGAGGGAGGCCCGTGACGACAACCGAAACAGGTTGTGCATGCCGGCGGTGTTCTCGGAGAGGAGCGTCATGTGCGTGTACGCACCGCTACCACCGACGTCGTCGCGGCTCTGGGTATTGGTTCCCCACTTCACCCGAGTCTTGTCGCTGCGGTGGGTGCCAGGCGTGATGTACGCCTCTGTGCCGATGATCGGCTTAATCCCGGCCTCTGTCGCTGTGCGCCAGAAGTCGAAGGCACCGAAGACGTTGCCGTGGTCGGTGACCGCGACGGCTGGCATACCCTGCTCGATGGCGGCCGCGATGAGCGGCTTTACCCGCGCAGCACCGTCAAGCATTGAGTACTCGCTGTGCACGTGGAGGTGAACGAACGAATCACTCTGAGAGGACAAAACTGCTCCGAAATACTGTTGGTCGTGCTGGGGGATGAATCTCTAGCCTAAGCTTCGTTCCTCAGAACAGAGAGCGCATGGGCGAGATCCGGGGCGTATTCAGAATTGAATGTCACCCACTCCCCAGACTCCGGGTGCGCGAACGAGAGCTGCTTGGCGTGCAACCACTGGCGGGTGAGGCCGAGCCTTGAAGAGATGCTGGGGTCTGCGCCGTACATGGCATCGCCAACGCACGGGTGTCGCTGGGCGGCCATGTGCACGCGAATCTGGTGCGTTCGCCCCGTCTCCAGGTGCACCTCAAGGAGCGACGCGAACGGAAATGCTTCAAGCGTCTCGTAGTGGGTGACGGCGTGCTTGCCCTCGGCCGTGACGGCGAACCGCCAGTCAAGGCGCGGGTGCCGGCCGACGGGTGCGTCGATGGTACCGGCGAGCGGGTCAGGGTGGCCCTGGACCACGGTGTGGTAGATCTTCTCGACCTCGCGGTCGTGGAACGCGCGCTTCAAAGCCGTGTACGCCGCTTCAGACTTGGCAACCACCATGAGGCCGCTGGTTCCGGCGTCGAGGCGATGCACGACGCCAGCGCGTTCCGCAGCCCCAGAGGTGGAGATTCGGTACCCGGCGGCGGCCAGGGCCCCGACAACGGTCGGGCCTGTCCAGCCAACGCTCGGGTGAGCGGCGACACCGGCAGGCTTGTTCACCACAACCATGCTGTCGTCGTCGTAGACGATGGTGAGGTCTGGCACAGCGATGGGCACGATGGCCACAGCTTCCTTGGGCTGCCAGGTCACTTCCAGCCATCCGCCGGCTTTCAGCTTGTCTGACTTGTCGACAACGACACCGTCGAGCGTCACGCCACCGGCTTCGATCACATCGGCAGCAAAGTTGCGGGAGAACCCCAGGAGTTTCGCCAGCCCCGCGTCGACGCGGACGCCGGCGAGACCATCTGGCAGGGGTAAAGAACGAGATTCCATAGTGATTAAGACGTCGGTTCGCTGTCGCGGCTGGTGCTGCCATGGTTGGTGGCATCACTCGCACTGGTGTTCTCCGGCGTCAAAGCCGGCTTGTCGCTGATCTTGTTTCCGTCGAGACCGATGCCGCGAATGGTGAGGATCATGAACAAGATCATGCTCGCCACGATGCACATGTCGGCGACGTTGTAGATAGCCGGGATCAGCCACGGCGTTGAGATGAAGTCGATGACGTGTCCGAGGCCGAAGCTGGGCTCACGGAGCAGACGATCAGTCAGGTTGCCAAGGACACCGGCAAGCAGGAGCCCGAAGACAACGGCCCACGCGATGGACTTGATGCGCCTGGCGAACCACACGATGAAAACAACGACGCAGGCAGCAAGGATCGAGAAGATCCAGGTCATGCCGCTCGCAAGTGAAAAAGCAGCGCCAGGGTTCCGAACGAAGTGCAATTGGAGCACATCGTTCAGAACCCGGACAACGTCGCCCTCGTTCATCGAGCTGACGACGAGGAACTTGGTGAATTGATCGAGCGCGTAACCGCCTAGCGCGACACTGGCCAGAACGATGAGCGCACGAGCGCTGACCTTCGCTCTGGAACTACGCGCCAAAGCCCTGGAAGCTGGGCTTCGGTGCGTTGGAGTCGCTGCCTACGCCGGCGCCAACCGGTGAAGCGGTGTCGAGCTCGCGGAGCTGGCCTTCGATGTAGCTCTTGAGCTTCAAGCGGTACTCGCGCTCGAACGTGCGCAGCTCATCGATCTTCTTTTCAAGCGTTGCACGCTCTGCGTCGAGGGCGTGGATCTGTGCGCGCTGCTTGGCTTCTGCCTCAGCGACGACACGGGCTGCCGTGGCGTGACCCTCTGCAATGAGAGCGTCGCGCTTCTCAGCGCCTTCCTTGACGTGTTCCTCGTGCAGGCGGCGAGCCAGCTGCAGCAGGTTGGTCGTGCCAGCGGTCTCGTCTGCGCTTTCGGCGACGGGAACAGCAGCGGGAACCGGAACAGCAACCGGCGCCGGAGCGGCAGCAGCGACGGGCTCCGGAACGACAGCAGCCTTCGGGGCTTCGGCTGCCTGCTTGGCAGGAGCGTTGCCGCCCGCGGCCAGCTGAGCCTTCAGCTCCTCATTTTCCTGCGTGAGACGACGCAGCTCAACAACGACCTCATCGAGGAAGTCATCTACCTCGTCCTGGTCATACCCCTCGCGGAACTTTGTTGACTGGAACCGCTTGTTGACTACATCTTCCGGAGTTAGCGCCATGGCTTTCCACCCTTAGAACTTGAGTTGCGAACAAAAACTTACGTCTACTAACGCTAGCAAGGCTGCGTGAGAACTAACTGCACCGTGTGGCACTGTTACCGCTCAAGAATACATGCCATGCGGATGCCACATGGTTGGTGCGTCCTAAAAAAGCCCCGTGAGCGACATGGCCACGATGCAGCACAGCATGGTCAGGCTCCATCCGAAATCGAATGCTACCGGCCCTAAACGTAGCGGCGGAAGCAAACGGCGGAAGAACTTCACCGGAGGATCCGTCAGGGTGTACACCGTTGACGCGGCAACAAGGCCGGCGCCCCGCGGGCGCCAGCTCCGGTTGACAGTTCTCACGAGGTCGAGAATAAATCTCGCCCACAGCACGAAGAAATACAGCAGCAGGGCGAAATAGAGAATGTTCGCGACGAGATGAACGAGGTTCACGCTGTTATCAGGACTGCGCAAAGAACGACGCGTCAGCGTCGGCTTCACCGTCGGCGTTTTCGCCGGAGACGACGACGTGCGACGGCGACAGCAGGAAGACCTTGGCCGTGACGCGTTCGATCTTGCCGAACAGGCCCTGCGAGAGGCCGCTGGCAAAGTCGATGAGACGGCGTGCGTCTGCATCGCTCATCTGCGACAGGTTGATGATGACGGGGATGCCGTCGCGGAAGGATTCTGCGATCACCTGGGCGTCGCGGTACTGACGCGGGTGGACCGTGAGGATTTCGTTCATATCTGACGCTGCCACATTCTTGGGCGTGTTGGTCTTGCGAAGCGGGGTAACGGGTGCGCTACCGGTGGTGCGAACCGGGGCGGCTGCAGCATGCGACTGCGCCTGCTGGTGAGGTGCCTGCTGGTGAGGAACGGCAGAAACGGGAGCGACACTCGCGGGCGCCTCGTACTCCAGCTCTTCATCCGCCAGACCAAGGTAGACCATGGTTTTCTTGAGCGGGTTAGACATTTCGACCTCCGTGTTCGTGAAGCTTCTCAGTTGAGATTAACCGTGTTCCGGTCTATTACCGGTGATTGCTGTGCCAATTCGAAGGTGTGTCGCCCCTTCGACGATTGCGTCTTCGAAATCGTGGGACATTCCCATCGAGAGTGACTGGGCTGCTGGGGAGAGCGAACGCACGCGTTCGCCCAATTCTCGTACATGCGCGAAGGCACGTCGCGGTTCTTCTCCGAGGGGAGCGACGGCCATGAGGCCGAGGAGACGAAGGCCATCTGAGGCGAGCACCGCCTCGACCAGCGACTCCAGGTTGTGCTCACTCACGCCACCCCTGGCCGGGTCATCCGTCAGGTTCACCTGCACAAAACAGTCGACACTGGATTCCGTCGACGACAGCGCGTGCACGAGCGAGAGCCGATCAACCGAGTGGATGACGTTGGCATACGCACGCACCTGCCTCGCCTTCTTGCCCTGCACCTGGCCAACGAAATGCCATCGCAAGCCAAGCGGCTGCAGTTCAGCCGCCTTGGCGCTGGCCTCCTGGTGCCGGTTCTCCCCCACGTCGGTGACGCCGAGGGCCGCCAGGTCAGCGATGAGGCTCGCCGGGTGGAACTTGGTCACCACGATGGTCGTGATGTCGGACGCGTCCCGGCCTGACGCCTGGGCAGCGGTAGCAACGCGTGCGCGCACGCTGTCGAGCCGCTCGGCCAGGCCGGAAGCGTTCACATCCATCACGGTCTATTTCAGGAAGTCGGGGATGTCCAGGTCGTCTGAATCGTCCTCGAAGGCTGGGTCGGTCGCGATGACGTCGCCGGCTGCAGAATCGGCCTGCTGCCAGGCAGCGGACTCGGTGGCTGCCGGAGCCGCGTATGCGGTGTCCGCAGCAACTGAGCTGATGGCGTGTGCGCCACCGGCAGCGACGCCTGCGGCGACCAGCTCGGCCTGCTTGGCCTCGCCGGTCTTGCCCGGTTCGCCGCCGTCAAAGCCGGCAGCGATGACGGTGACGCGCACCTCGTCGCCCAGGGTGTCGTCGATGACGGCACCGAAGATGATGTTGGCTTCGGGGTGAACGGCTTCCTGCACGAGGCGGGCAGCGTCGTTGATCTCGAAGATGCCGAGGTTTGAACCACCCTGGATCGAGAGGAGCACGCCGTGCGCACCGTCGATGGATGCTTCGAGCAGCGGTGAAGCCACAGCGAGTTCTGCAGCCTTGATGGCACGGTCTGCCCCGCGGGACGAACCGATACCCATGAGCGCGGAACCCGCACCCTGCATGACCGACTTGACGTCGGCGAAGTCGAGGTTGATGAGGCCAGGAGTGGTGATGAGGTCTGTGATGCCCTGGACACCGGCGAGCAGTACCTGGTCAGCCGTCGAGAATGCCTCGAGCATGCTGATGCCGCGGTCGCTGATTTCCAGCAGGCGATCGTTGGGAACGACGATGAGGGTGTCAACCTCGTTCTTCAGGGTTGCGACACCGGTTTCGGCCTGGGCCTGACGGCGCTTGCCCTCGAAGCCGAACGGCTTTGTGACGACACCGATGGTGAGTGCGCCGATGGACTTTGCGATCCGTGCGACGACAGGTGCTCCACCCGTACCGGTTCCGCCACCCTCTCCTGCGGTGACGAAGACCATGTCAGCACCCGCGAGTGCTTCTTCGATCTCTTCGGCGTGATCCTCAGCGGCACGACGGCCGACCTCTGGGTCTGCGCCGGCGCCGAGGCCACGCGTGAGTTCACGACCGACGTCAAGTTTGACGTCGGCGTCGCTCATGAGCAGGGCCTGGGCATCGGTGTTGATTGCGATGAACTCGACTCCGCGCAGACCGAGTTCGATCATGCGATTGACAGCGTTGACACCACCGCCGCCGATACCGACGACCTTGATGACGGCTAGGTAATTCTGATTTGTTGACACGTCTGGCCTCCGGTGGAACCCTAAACCTCTAGTCGAAGCTTAAAGTTATGCTGAGTATGCAATTCCTGAATCTGAAGTTATGCCGGGCGCGCGCCCGTTTGGGGAGGCGCGCCCGCGTGTCGCGAAGAACCGTCGCAGATTCCTTTTCACGGCCCTGAACCGCATCCAACGAGCGGCTGCGCGACACCATGCAGGGCCGATTTCGGCCCCATCCGCTACCGAAGAACGGCGCTGTCGGGTGAGGAAACGTCGTATTCCGCCACGCTTCCGACCGGATGGCTGACCATCAATGCGCCCAGCACCTGGCTCTTGAACTCCGAGCGCTCCGCGTTGCCCCACACCACGCGCGCTCCCCCGGCCAGGCCGAGGGTCACGTCATCTGCCGTTGCGGCCGAAACCGTGTCGAGCTGGCTGTGAATCGACTCCGGAAGTGCGGAAATCACGGCGGCGGCAGCACGGAACCCGTGACTGTTGATGCCGCCCTCCGCCACGATGACCGGATACCCAGCCGGCCGCTCAGCGCTCGACTGGATGACGACACCCGCGGCGTCGATCACGTCGAAGCCTGCTGCTGTCGTGACAAGTCCAACAGGCTCGCGCTCCACGATGCGCACGACGATGGTGTTCGGTGGTCGGCTCTCGGTGACGAAGCTGCGAATCAACGGGAATGTGGCGAGTTCGGTCTTCACCTTGCCAAAGTCGATCAGGGGCAGCGGCGTTCCCAACTGGTCACCGAGGGCGCTCTGGATGTCAGCCGCCGGAATGCGGTTCGTCCCCGTGACCTCGATCGTGCGGAGTGCCATGAGCGGTGAGTACGCGCCGACGATGACGAACGCGATAAGGCTCATGGAGATGCCGAGTGCGATCCAGATCGACCGGCGTCGCTTCCTGGCGCGCCAGGTGAACCGGCGCACTTCTTCACGTTCATAACGCTTGCGGGCCCGCTTGGCGGCCCACAGCCGCTTCCGTGCCTGCCACGCCGTGAGAGTCGCCGGAGCCTTCTTCTCTGTGCTGGCGGCCTTCTCTGTGCTGGCGGCCTTCTCAGTGCTGGCCGTCTTCTTTGTGCTGGCGGCCCGCTCAGCACCCGCGCGCCCCGTAACCCGTGCGGCGCCCACAATGGCGTCATGCGCAGGCGTGAGGCGCGTGATGGGCGTTACCGGTGAGACGTGGGGCTTCGTCGGCTTGCTCGCCAACGGAAGCGATGCCGGCGTCGTCGACGGGATGACCGTGATCGGCTCTGTCACAGAGTCGGGGTCGCTCGGCAGTGCGCTCTGCACTGCGCCCGCCGCTTGCCCACCGGGGGTGTTGCGTGACCCGAGCAACGGCTTCCTGGCGCGCGAAGCCCGTGCCTCCCGCGCCGATGGCTGGGTGGGCTCTGGCTCAGCTACAGTGGCCGGCCGCGTGAATCCGTCAGGCCGCTTCATGACCGCCGACGCGTCATCCGCGCACCGTGCCAAGGGACTCGAGAAGCTGGGGAACGATGCGGTAGACGTCGCCGCAGCCGAGGGTGACAACGAAGTCGCCCTCCTGGGCGATGGACGCCAGGTAGTCTGCCGCGTCCTGCCAGTCCGGAATGAATGCGACATGGCTGGGGTCGGCGAACTTGTCTGCGACGATGGCGCCGGTCACCCCTGGTACCGGGTCTTCCCGAGCACCGTACACGTCGAGGACGATGGTCTGGTCGGCATGGCTCTCCAGGATGTCCGCGAATTCCTGGGCGAAGAGTTGCGTACGGCTGTAGAGGTGCGGCTGGTGCACGGCAATGATTCGGCCGTTGCCGACGACGGTGCGGGCGGCAGCCAAAGCCGCAGCAACCTCTGTGGGGTGGTGCGCGTAGTCGTCGTACACGCTGACGCCGCCGACCGTGCCGTGCAGTTCGAAGCGCCGCTGTGTGCCGCCGAAGGCCGAGATCGCCTCAAGCGAAGCCGCAGGCTCGAACCCGAGGGCGACGAGCACCGCAAAGGCACCTGCGGCGTTGATGGCGTTGTGCAGGCCGGGGATGCGGAGCGTTGCCTGGTAGTCGTTGCCCTCCCAGCGCACGCTGAACTGAACTGGCCCATCCGTCACAACGGAGTGCACGCGCACATCTGCGGTCTCTGCCAGGCCGAACGTGATGATGCGCTTGGCCGTTGATCCCTGCGTTGGATCGGTTGTGAGCTTGGACGTGACGCGCACTGCGCCAGGGTCGTCTGAGGAGACGACCACGAATTCACTGGCGTTCTGGGCGAACTCAACGAACGCCGCCTCGAAGGCCTCCAGCGAACCGTAGTGGTCGAGGTGGTCAGGATCGACGTTGGTGATGAGTGCGATTGCCGTCGAGTAGAGCAGGAACGAACCGTCGGATTCATCCGCTTCAACGACGAAGATGTCGTCGGTGCCCGCGGCCGAGCTCACTCCGAGTGACTCGATGACGCCACCGTTGACGAAGCTCGGGTCCTGGCCGAGACCGAGCAGGCCTGTCACGACCATGCCCGTTGAGGTGGTCTTGCCGTGTGCGCCTGCAACGGCAACCAGACGCTGGTCCCTGATCAGCCAGGCCAGTGCCTGCGCACGGTGCAGCACCGGAAGGCCACGTTCCAATGCGAGCACGTATTCAGGGTTGTCCTGCCAGAGGGCGCCGGTGACCACGAGGCTGTCTGCGTCGCCGACGTTGGCTGCGTCGTGGCCGATGCTGACGCGCGCTCCAAGCGCACGCAGGGCCTCGATGTTGGCTGACTCGCGCACATCGGAACCGGTGACCGTGAAACCGCGACTGAGGAAGAGTCTCGCGATGCCGCTCATGCCTGACCCGCCGATGCCGACGAAGTGCACGGCACCCAGGTCGTCGGGAATGATGAGGTTCGGGTCTGGCTTGATCACGGTCTTGATGCTCTTCTCGGTCTGGCTCGAAAATCAGGGTGGTGAAAATCAGGAGTGCAGCGAATCCACGGGATTCGTGCTGGAATCCACGTTACGCGCCGTTGGCTGCGAAGTCTGGATTTGGTGGCGCGTGCTGGACTTTGAGGCTGGCCTCACAGGGCGCTGTGAATCAGTCTCTGCATGCGCAATGCGCCGTCCCGCACTCCGACGGCTCCGGCAGCGGCACCCATCGTCGTCACCCGATCGGTGTCGTTCAGCAGCGGGATGAGCTCTGCGGTCACCCACTCTGGCAGGAACGCAGCGTCGTCAACGAGGATGCCCCCGCCGGCGACAACTACTCCAGCTGCGTTGAAGCGTTGCTCGCCGTTACCCACTGGATACGGAATGTAGACGGCCGGCTTGCCGAGTGCTGCAAGTTCACACACCGTCGCTGAACCAGCCCGCGAGACGACGAAATCGGCGCCGGCCAGCGCGAGGTCCATTCGATCGCAGTACGAGATCATGCGGTAGTGCTGCATCTGCGGGTCGGTGACCTCTGACGACTCCCCCGTGATGTGCAGCACCTGCCAACCGGCGGCGACGAGTGCTGACGCCGACTGGACCATGGTGGCATTCAGCCGGCGGGCGCCGAGCGAGCCGCCCGTCACGAGCAGGGTCGGCCTGGCAGCGTCGAGGTCGAAGAAGGCCTGGGCGACGGGCCTGGCGGCATCCTGGTCGAGGTTCTCGATCTCCGCCCGCAACGGCATCCCGACGAAGGTCGCGTGCGGCAGCGGTGTTCCTTCGAAGGCGACGCCGACATGGCTGGTATACCGCGCGCCCAGTTTGTTGGCCAGGCCGGGTTTCGCGTTGGCCTCGTGGATGACGATCGGGACTTTCGCCTGTCGAGCGGCCAGGTACGCGGGCGTCGACACGTAGCCGCCGAACCCGACGACGACATCGATGTGCTTCGACGTGATCATCTCGGCGACATCAGACACCGTGCGCTTCAGCCTCGGCCAGAACGTGAGCGCGCTCTTGTTCGGGCGGCGGGGAAACGGCAGCTTGGGAATGACGAGCAGTTCGTAGCCGCGCGCTGGCACGAGCCTGGACTCCAGGCCTTCGGCCGTTCCAAGCACGTAGATGGTGGCATCCGCTTCAGTCGCAGAGATCTTGTCAGCGACGGCGAGAAGCGGATTGACGTGGCCGGCAGTTCCGCCGCCCGCCAGGAGATACGTGGTCATCGAGCTTCACCTTCTCGCTCTGTCCCCCTGGTGAACGACAACACGATGCCGATTGCCACGAGGGTCGTGAGCAGTGCGGTGCCGCCGGCCGAGATCAGCGGCAGCGGCACTCCGAGTACGGGCAGGATTTCCAGGACGACTCCAATGTTCACGAGCGCTTGCCCGATGATCCACACCATGACGGCAGCGGTGGACACCCGCACCTGCATGGTGGTGGCTGACCGCATGATCCGCACGAAGGCGATGGCCATCATGATGAACATGAACAGCACGACGATGGCGCCGATCAGTCCCAGTTCTTCGCCGATGATGGCAAAAATGTAGTCGTTGTCCGCTGCGGGCAACCAGGACCACTTGGCCTTGGAGTTTCCAAGCCCCACGCCGAACACGCCGCCGTTGGCCAGCGCCCAGGTGCCGTGCAGTGGCTGCCAGCACGCTGCAGAGATCGTGCCGGTGACGTTCTCGCATCCCTCGCCGAAGAAGCTCATGATGCGCGTCAGCCGGTTCGAGCTCGCCAACGCGATGATGCCGGCGCCCACAGCGCCGATGGCCAGCGGTATGGCGAGCAGCCGCAGCCTGATGCCTGCGAAGAACAGGGCGCCGAACAGGATGCCGGCCATGATGATGACAGTTCCGAGGTCGCCGCCGATCATGACGAGCATCACCGCGCCACCGCCGACCCCGAATACCGGGATGAAGATGTGACGCCAGTCGTCGAAGTGGTTCTTCTTCTGCTCCAGGATGACGCCCAGCCAGATCACGAGGGCGACCTTGATCATCTCAGAGGGCTGGAACTGGATGCCCCCGATAGTGAGCCAGTTCGTGTTTCCTGCGACAGTGACGCCGAGCGGGGTGAAAACGACGAGGCACTGGAAGAAGCTGGCCACCATCAGGGCCGGCCATGCAATGCGTCGCCAGAATTTCAGCGGCAAGCGGCTGACGAGCAGCATGAGTGGCACGCCGATGATGGCGAACATTCCTTGCCGAAACAGCCCGCCGAAGAATCCCTCGTTCTCGAGGTACGAATCGACAGACGATGACGACAAGACCATCACCAGGCCGAAGATAACCAGGAACAGCGTGGTGCCGAGCAGCAGGAAGTAGTTGGCCGACTCGGCCTTGAACACCTTGCCGAGATTGATGCGGGCGGCCAGGCCGCCAGCGCCAGGAGAAGCTGCCGTGTCGCGTGCGTTCACCACGTTGGCCTAGGCGTTCGGGCGTGAGGCGGTGTCATCGCCATCCGCCTCACCTCCTAAGAACTCGTGCACTGCTGCCTGGAATTTGTTGCCACGCTCTTCGTAGCTTGCGAACTGGTCCATCGATGCCGCTGCAGGAGCAAGCAACACCACGTCGCCGGCCTCAGCCAGCCCCGCAGCATGTCGCACCGCGTCCGGCATCACCTGCCCAGTGTCATCCGCATCGATCTCGATGACTCGGAGTTCCGGCGCGTGTCGTGCGAATGCGTCGCGCAACTCGTCCCGATCGACCCCGATGATGACAACGCCGCGCAGCCGCGGCACATGGCGCTTGACGAGTGCGTCAATGTCGACGCCCTTCAGCAGGCCGCCAACCAGCCAGACGACGGAGTTGTAGGCCGTGAGCGAGGCATCCGCTGCATGCGGGTTCGTCGCCTTTGAGTCATCAATCCAGCGGATGTCGCCGGCAGATGCCACCAGCTCGATGCGGTGTGGATCGAGCCGGAATCCGGCCAGTGCCACCCTGATCAGGTCTGAGGGCACGCCGAAAGAGCGGGCAAGCGCGCTGGCGGCCAGGATGTTGGAGACGACGTGTGGTGCATCGAGCCCGAGGAGGGCAAGCTCGTCGATCGTGATCAGTTCGAGCGCGCGGTCGAAGCGTTCCTCGAGGAACGCCCGGTCGACGAGGATGCCGTCGACGATACCGAAGTCACTGGGGCCTGGAACGCCGAGGTCGAAGCCGATCGCTCGGGCGCCTTCCTGCACGTCGGCGTCGCGAACCATCATCTCCGTTGCGCCGTCTGCCTTGTTGTAGACGCAGGCGACCCTGGTGTTCTCGTACACGGTGGCTTTGGCTTCGCCGTATGCCTCATACGAACCGTGCCAGTCGATGTGATCGTCGGCGAGGTTCAGGCAGACACTCGAGAACGGCACCAGCGAGCCGACGCCGGTCCTCTTGACGTGGTGCAGCTGGTAGCTGGAGAGTTCGACCACCAGGACGTCCCAGCCCTGTGGGTCGCGGATGGCGTCGAGGACGGGGATGCCGATGTTTCCGCAGGGCGCGACCCGGTGGCCGGCTGCGGCGAGCATGGCTGCCGTCAGCTCAACGGTCGTGGTCTTTCCGTTGGTTCCCGTCACCAGGATCCACTCTGCGGGCTCCCCCACCTTGTCGCGGAGCCGCCAGGCGAGTTCGATGTCGCCCCAGACGGGTACGCCTGCCGCTTCGGCCCACTCCAGCACAACATGGTCGGGGTGGAAGCCTGGCGAGGCGATGATGACGTCCGGCCGGTGCTCGATGAGTTCAGCTGGGGGCTCGGTGAGGTCGGCCTGCACGAGGCGCGCGCCGATCACGTCGAGGAGCCGTGCGCGCTCATCAGGTGCCTTGGAGGCAACGACGAGCACGTCGGCGCCGAGCTCAGCGAGGGTGTCTGCTGCCGCAAATCCGGTCACGCCGAGACCGAGGACGCCGACACGAAGGCCAGACCAGTCAGAGTGCCAGCTGGTCAGTGTATCGAGACGGTTCATGGAGTTCGTGACAGCCATTCCAGGTAGAAAGTTCCAACGCCGGCGGCGACCAGCAGGCCGCCGATGATCCAGAAGCGCACGACAACCGTGACTTCGGCCCAGCCCTTCAGTTCGAAGTGGTGATGGATAGGACTCATCAGGAAGATCCGCTTGCCATGTGTCACCTTGAAGTAGGCGCGCTGCACAATCACGGAGCCGGCTTCGATCACGAACAGGCCGCCGACAAGAACCAGCAGCAGTTCGGTGTGGCTCAGAATCGCCAGGGCGGCCAACGCTCCACCGATGCCGAGGGACCCGGTGTCACCGAGGAAGATCTTGGCCGGTGAGGTGTTCCACCAGAGGAATCCGATGAGTCCACCGACGATGGCTGCTGCGACGATCGCCAGGTCGAGCGGGTCACGCACCTCGTACGACCGGTACAGGTCAACGATGTCTGAGCCGCCGAAGCGTGCCTGGTTGGACTGCCAGAACCCAATGATGATGAACGAGCCGATGCCGAGGATGGAGGCGCCCGTTGCGAGGCCGTCGAGGCCGTCCGTGACGTTCACGCTGTTCGATGTCGCCGTCACGATGATGCAGATCCAGACGATGAACAGGATGGTTCCGAGGATCGTGCCGAGCGACATGAAGTCGATGGGCAGGTCACGCAGGAAGGAGATCTGCGTCGATGCCGGTGTCTGCCCGTACTTGTTCGGGAACTGGATGGACAGCCAGGCGAAGACGCCGGCGACGATCACCTGCCCGCCAATCTTCGACCAGCCTCCGAGGCCAAGGCTTCGCTGGTTGCGGGTCTTCAAGAAATCATCGACGAAGCCGACGAGGCCGAGGCCCACCATCATGAACAGCACCAGAAGCGGTGACGCAGGGATATGCTCCCCCGTCACCCACATCGCGGTGAAGTAACTGATGAGCGTGCCGAGGATGATGATGATTCCACCCATGGTCGCTGTTCCACGCTTGGCGTGGTGACTCTTCGGGCCGTCGTCGCGGATGAACTGGCCCCACCCCAGCTTCTTGAACAGCTTGATGAACAGCGGGGTTAGAAAGAGAGTGAACGCCAGCGACATGGCTCCGGCAAGCAATAGGGCTCTCACGAGAACAATTCTCCCAGTCGATCGCCCAGAAAGCGCAGTCCTGCGGAATTCGAGGATTTAACGAGCACGATGTCGCCCGGCTTCACTGTCTTCTCCAGAAGTTCGAAGGCCTCGTCCGCTGTGTCGACATACGCCGATTCACCGTCCCATGAGCCTTCATTGATGGTGCTGATGTGCATGCGGCGTGCGGCCTTGCCCACAACAACAAGCTGCGAGATGTTCAGCCGTACTGCCTGCAACCCGATCCTGTCATGTTCTTCGCCAGAGAGCTCACCGAGTTCGCTCATTTCTCCGAGGACGGCGATGGTGCGCTGGCCAGGCTCGGCGATCTGGGCGAGTGTCTTCAGCGCTGCCGTCATGGAATCGGGGCTGGCGTTGTATGCATCGTTGATGACCGTCACGCCATCGCGCCCGCCCATCACCTGCATCCGCCAGCGTTCTGCCATGTGCACGGATTCGAGCGCTGACACGATATCGGCCAGCGACACGCCCAGTACCTCGCAGGCAGCCGCAGCGGCAAGCGCGTTCATGACGTGGTGTTCGCCGAGCACGCGGAAGGCGACAGGGCTGCTCTCACCGTTCGACAGGTGCAGCGTGAATCGGGTGCCGCGCGCACTGACGTCGACATCGCTTGCCCACACGTCAGCGTCGTGACCGAGGCCGAACCAGACGACGCCGGCTGACGTGTGCGCTGCCATTCCGGCAACGCGCGAGTCATCGGCGTTCAAGATTGCGACGTCTGTGGGCAGAAGGTCGGTGACCATTTCCGTCTTGGCGCGGACGGTGGATTCAATGCCACCGAATTCGCCGGCGTGGGCAAGCCCGACCTTCAGGACAATGCCGACGTTCGGCCTGGCCATGTGCACGAGCCTGGCGATCTCGCCAATTCCGCTCGCACCCATCTCTGCGACCAGGAATCGCGTGTCTTCTGTCAGCTCAAGCATGGTCAGCGGAGCGCCGACCTCGTTGTTGAACGAGGCGCGCGCAGCAACGGTCGGACCGACGCGCTCGAGTACGGCCCTGATCAGGTTCTTGGTCGTCGTCTTGCCGTTGGACCCGGTCACGCCGACGATCTTCAGCTGGCCGAGCGCACGCACGCGCGCAACGACCTCTGTGGCGAGGTCGCCCAGAGCCACAACGGCGTCCGGAACCACGATCTGGGCGACGGGCATGTCGAGCACGCGCTCTACGATCAGCAGCGCAGCATTCTGTTCAACCGCGGCGGGCGCGAAGAGATGTCCGTCGGTGAATTCGCCTGGCTTGGCGACGAAGATGTCGCCTGCCCTGACGTCGCGTGAGTCAGTGTGCACGGCACCGCTCACGACCGAGTCGGCGGTGAGGGGCCCCGCACCCACGTGGAGGGTGCCGTTCATCGCAGTTGCGATCTCGGCCAGTGTCATGGCGATCATTTACAACCACCCTGCTTCGCGAAGCGCCTGGCGGGCGTCTTCTCGTGCCGAGTATGGAATCTTCACTCCGGCTGCCTCGTGGTAGTCCTCGTGGCCTGGGCCGGCGTACAGGACGACGTCGTTCTCCCCCGCGAGCGACAACGCCTTGCGGAACGCTGCCTTCGGATTGGGGACTTCATAGAGCTCACCGTCTGGCACAGCGGCCCGTGCGGCGTCGAGGAGCGTGGCGCGGATGGCGGCCGGGTCTTCAAAGCGGGGGTGGAAATCGGTGATGACCACTGCGTCTGCGCCGCGCGCAGCGATGGCTCCCATGTCGGCCCGCTTCGTGGTGTCGCGATCGCCGTCGGCACCGAACACCATAATGATGCGGCCGTCGGAGATGGCCCTGATGGCGTTCAGGGTGTTCAGGAAGGCATCTGGGCTGTGTCCGTAGTCGATGAAGACCAGCGGCCCGTTCTCGCCAGAGATGCGCTCTGCCCTGCCGGGGATGAAGACATCGATGCCACCGTCGCGGTTCAGGGTGTGTGCGATCGCGTCGAGGTCGTACCCCGATTCGACGAGCATCACGATAGCCAGCGCTGCGTTGGCCGCCATGTACCAGCCCAGCAGGGGGACGCGGGTCTCCAACCGACGATTGCCAGGACCCTCAAGGGCGAATGACGTGTAGTACGCGCTCTCGCTGAGCACCGTCATCTTCCAGTCCGCATCGACATCCGCTGTGGTGGTCAGGGTCGTGACCGGGATACGGCACTCGTCAACGAGGCGCCTGCCCCATTCTGAGTCGACGGTGATGACGCCACGCTTTGAGCGATCCGGCTGGAAGAGTTCGAGCTTCGCCTGGAAGTAGTCGTTCAACGTGTCGTAGTCGTCGAGGTGGTCGTGGCTGAGGTTCGTGAACCCGGAGACGTCGAAAACCATGCCGTCGACGCGGTGCCGTGAGATTGCCTGGGCGGAGACCTCAACGGCAACAGCACGCACCTCAGCTTCGCGCATGCGAGCCAGGAGCGCGTGCATTTCGCTGGCTTCTGGCGTCGTGAGCGAGCTGGTCACCGCGAGGTCACCGATGCGGCGTTCAGCGGTGGACGTGAGGCCGGAGACAACGCCAAGCTGGTTCAGGATCGCGCACAGGATGTAGACAACGCTGGTCTTGCCGTTGGTTCCTGTGACCGCGAAGAGGGTGGCCTGGTTCTCGTCTGTGCGATAGATCCAGGCCGCGACGGCGCCGAGTGCCGCACGGGCATCTGGCGTCACCAGAATCGGCAGGCCGCTTTCTGCAGCGAGGGTGGCGCCGGCTTCATCCGTGAGGATCGCAACAGCACCCGCCTCTGCTGCTTGGGTCGCGTAGGACGCGCCGTGGCTGTTACGGCCAGGCACTCCCACGTAGACGTCTCCTGGCTGAACCGTGCGTGAGCTGAGGCTCACCCCGGTTACTTCCAGAGAATCGATATCGCCGCGGAGTTCGAGCTCAAATTCATCCACCAGACCCGACAAGGATCGGGGAACAGGATGCTGAGGTCGAAGAGCCGAGGGCACCAAATCGGACACAGGCTCGCTTTCTTACCAGTTGGCGGGGAGATCAGGCGCGGGTTCGCCCGAGGGAACCGCCCGGTACTTCTTCAAAACCTGGCTCATAACCTTTTGGAAGATCGGAGCCGAGGCTGCAGATGAATTCATTTTAACAGGATCTGCCAGACTCACCGAAACGACGTACTGTGCGTCGTCTGCCGGCGCGAAGCCGGAGACCGAAACCAGGTACCCCTTCGAGTACCCGCCATTGCCGTCTGGCATCTGGGCTGTACCGGTCTTGGCGGCCACCCGGTAGCCGGGAATGTTCCACACATTTTTCAGCCACGCGTTTGAGTAGACCATCTCAAGCATGTCAGACGTTGACCTCGCTGCAGCGGCCGACACCACCTGCGTGCCTGTGGCATCCGGCACTTCTGTCATCGTTCCATCCAACTGCGTGCAGCCAGAGATCAGCTGCACGGGCATCCTGACGCCGTTGTTCGCGATCGCCTGGTAGACGCTCGACATCTGGATCGCCGTCGTGGTGAGGCCCTGTCCGAACATCGTGGCGTAGTCGGTCTGGTTGTCCCAGTTCTCGCCGTCCCAGTCGTGCAGGATGCCGCTGTCCTCAGAGGGGAAGCCGACCTCAGATTCGGTGCCGATGCCGAACTTGGTCATGTAGTTGTAGCGCTGCTCTGCGCTCAGCTTCTCGCCGATCTTCGACATGCCGGTGTTGGAGGATTCGATCAGCACACCGGTCAGGGTGAGGTTCAGATCGCCATGCATGGCGCTGTCGTTGATGTCAGCGCCGTTGGACGGGATGTAGCGGTACGGCGCCATCACCTGCGTGCTTGGGTCTGCGACACCGGCATCGATAGCGGATGCCGCCGTCAGCGCCTTGAACGTCGAGCCAGGTTCGAAGGACGCGGAGAACGCCTGCGACCCACGGTACGCGGGGTCGGCTGTGCCATCAACGTTGTTCGGGTCGACGGACGGATAGTCGGCAACGGCGAGCAATTTGCCTGTCTTGGCCTCCTGCACAACGACGGTTCCCCACTTGGCACCGGTCGCAACGGCCTGCTCGGCCAGGGTCTGCTGCACGAAGTACTGCAGGTCGGAGTCGATGGTCATCACGATGCTGCCACCGTCGACTGCTTGCTTGGTCGTGACGCTGCTGCCGGGGATCCGCACCCCGTCCGCGCCGCGCTCATAGGTTTCTTCGCCGTTGATGCTGGCCAGGCAGCTGTCTTCGCCCAGTTCAAGGCCGGCCTGCGCTTCGCCTTCGCTCGAGACGAATCCGACCAGGTTCCCGCCTACTGCTCCAACGGGATAGACCCGGCTCGGGCTCTTTTCAAAGTACAGCCAGGGAATGTTGAGGTCGTCGAGCGCCCGATAGGCGTCGACATCGATGTTCTTGATGAGCGTTGCGTAGTCAGACTTCGGGTTGTCGGCCAGAGCCTCAGAGATGATCGCGAGGATCTGTTCAGGGGCCTGGCCGGTGACCGCACCAATCTCCGCGGCGATCTCGGCGAGGCTTACCTTGATGTCTTCGGTCTTGCCTGTCTCGCCTGATTTCACAGAGCGCTCGATCGGCTTGGCGTTCTTCGGTGACGCAACGACGTTGTACCGCATCACGGTTCCCGCCAGGACAACACCCTTGGCATCAACGATGTCGCCGCGCGAACCGTAGATCACCTTCTCGATCGAACGATTGCCCACCGAATCAGCGGTGAGAGTGTCTGCGCGCACCACCTGGATGTCGACGAGCTTCACCACGAACACCGCGATGACGATGAATAGCGCAAGCACGGTCATCGTCAGGCGGCGCTTGTTCGATGTGGTCATCTTCGAGCCGTTGCTGGCCACCGATACGTCCTCACTTGCGCCTCTTCACCTGGGCGATCTGTCTGTCTGGTTGGCGTTCTGGCTATCTGGTCGACGGGGCAGGGAGTCCGTTTGCCACGGCGCCCTGAACGGGTGTTACGCCAGAAGCTACAGCGTCACCGCCCGCAGAGCCTGCGGC
The DNA here is from genome assembly GCF_057669685.1 of Leifsonia sp. Y878. Lineage (NCBI taxonomy): Bacteria > Bacillati > Actinomycetota > Actinomycetes > Micrococcales > Microbacteriaceae > Leifsonia > Leifsonia sp. Y878. The sequence goes on from NZ_JBYHFS010000001.1 coordinate 1,225,207, forward strand.
CACGCCGTTCCCCGGCGCTGCCGCAGCTGCGGCATCCGCTCCGAGTAATGGAGCGCCAATGAGGAGGGAGTTCGGTACCAGGCTCGTGTCACTCGCCGTCGCCGCTGCTGAGGCGGGTGCCCCAAGCACCGCGCCATCGGACAGGCGCAGGTAGACCGGATTGGAGTTGGTGACCATTCCGAGTGCTTCGGCGTTGGTCGCGAGGCTTTGCGGGGAGGACACCCGCACGAGATTTTCGCTGATGCTCTCGGCCGTTCTGCCGAGCTCGACCTGCCTGGCCTGAAGGTTTGACATGTCGTACGCACCCTGCGAAATGCTGACGCTCAGCAGCAGCTGGGCGACAACGATGCCGCCGAGCGCGCCGAGCGCCGACAGTGCATAGACGATGCGGGGGCGTGCCTTGCGCTGGCTGCGGGTCGCAACGATCTCGATGTGCCGGCGCTCTGGAGCGACGCCCTCGATCTCTGGCACCGTTGCACTGCGCTTTCGCGCTGTGGCTCCGTCCACCATCGGGGCGGCTGTCTGCGGCTGCCAGGTGGGCCGCATCACTCTGGCGAGGTTGTCGCTCACTCGGCTCTCCGAACTCGTTCAGCAGCGCGCAACCGCACAGGGGTTGCCCTGGGGTTCTGCGCCTTCTCTTCTTCTGTCGCCAGTTCTGCACCGCGAATCAGCAATTTGAACAGCGGCTTGTGCTCCGGCAGTTCAACCGGCAGCCCCGCTGGTGCACTCGACGTGGATGCCGCAGCGAACTGCTTCTTCACGATGCGGTCTTCGAGGGACTGGTAGGCCATGACGACGATGCGACCGCCGACGGTGACGGCTTCCATGGCCGCTGGAATCGCGCGCTCAAGGACAGCAAGCTCCTGGTTGACCTCGATGCGCAGCGCCTGGAAGACCCGCTTGGCCGGGTGACCTGCACGCTGGACGACAACGGGCGTGACGGCGGTGATGGCTTCGACGAGCTGCGCCGAACGCACGAATGGCTTCTCATCGCGGGTGTCCACGATCACCTTGGCGTAGCGTCCGGCGAGTTTCTCCTCGCCGTACTCCTGGAAGATGCGGCGAAGCTCCTGCTCGCTGTACTCGGCGAGGATGCGTTCTGCGGTGAGCTCCGACGTGTGATCCATGCGCATGTCGAGTGGCGCATCCTTCGAATAGGAGAAGCCGCGCTCCACCCTGTCGAGCTGCATGGATGAGACGCCGAGGTCGAAGAGCACGCCGTCGACCTCGTCGATCCCGAGGGAGTTGATCGCTTCTGTGATGCCGTCGTACACCGTGTGGACCAGGTGCACGCGGCCGCCGAACGGCGCGAGGCGCTCCTCAGCGATCGCGAGCGCTTCGAGATCGCGATCGAGGCCGACCAGGGTGAGCTCGGGGAATCGCTGGAGGAATGCCTCGGCGTGGCCGGCCATTCCGAGCGTTGCATCGACGAGCACAGCGCCTGGCTTGCCGATCGCGGGTGCCAGCAGCTCGATGCATCGCTCGAGCATTACTGGGGTGTGGATTTCGTTTATGGCCATAGTTACCGGGAGGCCCTGGATCCTGATCCCCATCCATTCGACCTGCCACCGGGGAAGTGTGTCAGGGGTATGAACGGCTGGGAGTCAGGCACCAGGGATTAGAAGAGTCCCGGAATCACCTCCTCCGTCGTGTTCGCGAACGAAGTTTCCTGTTCGGTCAAATAGTTTTCCCAGGCTTCGCTGTCCCAGATCTCCACCCTGCTGCCGGCACCGATCACGGTGAGGTCGCGGCCGAGGCCTGCATAAGTGCGCAGGTTGGCCGGGATGGTGACTCTGTTCTGCTTGTCTGGCGTCTCTGCTGCCGCTCCGGACAGGAACACGCGCAGATAGTCACGAGCTTGCTTGCTGGTGACAGGGGCCTGGCGGATCTTGTCGTGAAGCGATTCGAACTCACGCGTGCTGAACACATAGATGCAGTGCTCTTGCCCACGGGTCATCACAACACCCGTTGCGAGCTCATCCCTGAATTTGGCTGGCAGGATGATGCGTCCTTTTTCGTCGAGCTTGGGGGCATAGGTCCCGAGGAACATTCATCACCCCTTTTCTTCCGGCCAAGGTCAGGTGTTGCTCCACTTTACTCCACAATCCACCACCGAACAATGAAATTGGATCATATTTGGCGAAATGATCAGGGAAATTCCTTGAAAACACGGGATAGACAGTGGTGGAGGGAAATGGAGCGGATAGGGACCACCCCACCGCAATACGGAGCGAGAGTGGAGGCCTGCGCGTCGAGGCCCGCGAGGAGAACGCAGTGGCGCAGGGACGAGGCACGAGAGAAGGGCTCAGAGTGGGCCGGCCGGGCGCGCGAAAAAGGGCCGATCAGATGACCGGCCCTTGGTGTCCTTCAGCCGACAGGGTCGGCAGGTTGATTCGTTTAGTGACTACCGTCCTGGCGGTTGTCCCAGCGGTCGTTCAGACGGTCCATGAAACCAGACTGCTTCTGACGGGACTGCGGCGCACCACCGGTTCCCTTGGACGACGAGTTCTTGGTAAAGCGTCGCATCGACTTCGACGGCGACAGTGCCACGAGCACGCCCGCAAACATCACGGCAAAGCCGATGATGCCGAGCCACAGGAGGTGCAGTGCAACTCCGGCGAGCAATCCACAGATCCCGGCGACAGCCAAAAGAATCCCCAACGCGATTGACCGGTAGTTGGGTCGAAGGCGCGTCGCACCGACCGTCGCCACAAAGTCAGCGTCATTGTGATAGAGGCTGCGCTCCATCTCATCAAGGAGTCGCTGCTCCTGTTCCGAAAGCGGCATCTCATTCCCTCCAGTTACGGGATCGAGCGGGTTGACTTCCAAGTCTAGTGCGCCCGCGTTGGCTAGGCTAGGCACGTGGCTGAAAGCAATCGTCTGGTCGATCTGGTTCAATCTCGCATCGACGAATTCCTATTTATCCGTGATCCAATTGTGGCCTCGATCAGCCCGGACTTACGTCCCCTGATCGACTACTCACGGCAGTTTCTCAGGGGTGGTAAGCGCTTCCGGGCGCAGTTCTGCTACTGGGGAGCGCAGAGTGTCTCCGGCGACGCTTCGCTCGCCGACACCGTGGGTGCCGATGGTGCTCTCTCGGCCAACCTGGCGGCGACTGTCTCTGCGGCAAGTTCACTTGAGATGTTCCATGCGGCGGCACTCGTGCACGACGACATCATTGACAACTCAGACACCCGTCGCGGGTCGCCTGCCGCCCACAAACTCTTCGAGAGCCTGCACAGCCAGAGCGGATGGGCAGGCGACGCAGGAGACTTCGGTCGATCATCCGCGATCCTGCTCGGTGATCTCATGCTCGGGTGGAGCGACGAACTGCTCGACGAGGGCCTCTCGCAGGTACACGACCGCGCCGCGGCCCTCCGCACACGCCGTGAGTTCAACCGGATGCGCACTGAGGTGACGGCTGGGCAGTACCTCGACATCCTCGAGGAGCGCGCCTGGCTCACCCAGCCCGAAGACGAGCTGCTCGACAGGGCGCTCAGGGTCATCGTCTTCAAATCGGCGAAGTACAGCATCCAGGCCCCGCTGGTGATCGGTGCGGCGCTGGCCGGAGGAACGGACGCCCAGCTCGACACGCTCCGCGCGTTCGGCCTGCCGCTCGGCATTGCCTACCAGCTTCGCGACGACCTGCTCGGCGTCTTCGGCGACTCGGCCGTCACGGGGAAGCCCAGCGGCGACGACCTGCGCGAGGGCAAGCGCACCGTTCTCATCGCCCTGGCGAGGCAGGGGCTCTCCCCCGCCGACAAGGCAGACATGGACAGGCTGCTCGGCGATACAGCCCTCAGCACGAGCCAGATCAGCATGCTGCAGGAGAGCATCCGCTCTAGTGGGGCAGTCGAGCTGGTCGAGGAGCGCATTGCAGCGCACGTCGAGGAAGCCATCGCAGCGCTTGCCGACTCGCCGCTTGCGGAGGCAGCGACCAACACGCTCATCGCATTGACCCAGACCGTCACGGCCCGTGTGAGCTAACCAGAACGGGCTGAATCCGCGTGCATGCAGGCATACAGATGAGCCTGTCGTCGCCATCCGGCGTCGACAGGCTCATCCCGTGCAGGGGCTGGTTAGGCCAGCGCCTGCGCCACGCGTCGGACTTCAGCCTTGCGGCCGGCCTTGAGTGCCGCAATGGGAGCGACACCGAGACTGTCATCAACTTCGAGAAGCCATCGCATGGCCTGCTCGTCGTCGAAGCCATCGTCGGCCAGCACGAAAAGGGTTCCGCGCAGTTCGGTCAGCGGCATGTCGCCGTCGAGGAACAGGTCAGGAACCTTCAGCACGCCATCGCGGCGCACCGCGAGCAGGTGCCTGTCTTCAATTAGTCGTCGAACCCGGCCCTGCGCGAGGCCGAGTCGCTCAACAAGTTCGGGAATGGTCAGCCATGCATACTCTGAGAAAGCGTCGGTCACCCTTAAAGACTGCCATGAGTCGCGAGATGCGCCAACCACGGGGACATGTTTCGGGCATGTTAACTGCTTTCACATCTGTCACACTGGTTGACTCGTGTGCCCAACCGTGTCAGCGTTAAGGGGCACACGCCACCGAAGGGGGTCCTTTGTTGCCTTTCAGACTGCCTGAATCGAGCGAAACCGCTGCTGCCCGTACGCTCTCGGAGCGCACTCGCACGCTTCTGATCGGCGTTCCCATCGTTCTGGTGAGCACGATTGCCATCACTCTCAACCTCGCTTCGCCTGCCAACGCGCAGGCTCTTGCCAAGAAGCCGCTGAAGTCAAAGAGCACAGAACCGGCGTCGACCACGGGCACAGACGTCGCCAGTTCGACCGCGAGCGTCGCTGCCGCAGCGCTGGCTCCGGCGCAATACACCGTTGTCGACGGTGACACCGTGAGCGCAATCGCGAGCCGGTTCGGGCTGTCAACGGCCAGCGTCCTTGCCCTCAACGGGCTCGGCTGGTCTGCCAGCATCTTCCCCGGCCAGGTTCTCACCCTGAGCAACGGCTCCGGCCAGCTCGTCGCCGCAGCCCCGCAGACCTCGGTGTCCCAGGAGATCACTCGTTATACCGTCGTTGCCGGCGACACCGTCGGCGCTATCGCAGAGGCACATGGCCTCTCCACAGAGGCCGTGCTGTCGGCCAATGGTCTCGACCGCGCTAGCGTCATCTACCCGGGCCAGTCGCTGTCCATCGCGGATGCCGCGATCCCGGCATCCGCTGCCAGCGCGCCTGCCCCCGTTGCGGGTTCAGCGGCGAGCCAGTACACCATCGTCACCGGTGACACCATCGCTGCCGTTGCAGAGCGGTCTGGGGTGAGCGTCCAGGCCGTGCTTGACGCAAACCAGCTCGGCTGGTCGAGCATCATCTACCCCGGCCAGGTGCTCACCATCCCCGCATCCGGCAGCGTTGTCGCGGCCCAGGCGCCGAGCACGCCGGTCGCACCCGTATCCGCTGACCCGCTCGTCACGGCCCTCACTCCAGAGATGCGCCAGAACGCCGAGCTGATCGTGTCGCTCGGGCGGAGCGCAGGCGTCAGCGAGTACGGACTCGTCATCGCTCTCGCCGCAGCCGCGCAGGAATCTGGCTTGCTCAACCTCACGTACGGTGACAGGGATTCCCTCGGACTATTCCAGCAGCGACCGAGCTCTGGCTGGGGAACACCTGACCAGATCCTCGACCCTGTTCACACAACGCTTGCCTTCTACGGCGGTGCCGGAAACCCCAACGTCGGGGCCACCCGCGGGCTCCTTGACATTCCGGGATGGGAATCTATGACGGTGACGCAGGCGGCCCAGGCCGTGCAGATTTCGGCGTACCCGGATCACTACGCCAAGTGGGAGATGTCGGCTCGCGCCTGGCTTGTTGATCTCGGCTAGGGCACAATGCGCGGTTTGCGGGGTGTTTATCAGGGAGAACCCCTCCGCGATCTCTAGAATCAACGAGTGACCGAAACTTCGAGCGACCCGATGATCGGCCGTCTGATTGACGGCCGCTATCAAGTGCGCTCCCGCATCGCCAGAGGCGGTATGGCCACGGTCTACCTCGCCACCGATTTGCGTCTTGAGCGCCGCGTCGCGATCAAGATCATGCACGGGCACCTCGCTGACGACAATGCTTTCAAGAGCAGGTTCGTTCAGGAGGCCCGTTCTGCTGCTCGTCTCGCGCATCCCAACGTGGTCAACGTCTTCGACCAGGGCCAGGACGCCGATATGGCGTACATGGTGATGGAGTACCTCCCCGGCATTACGCTTCGCGACCTGCTCAAGGATTACGGAAAGCTCACCCCAGAGCAGACCATCGACATCCTGAAGGCCGTGCTCAGCGGCCTGGCTGCCGCGCACAAGGCCGGCATCGTCCACCGCGACCTGAAGCCGGAGAACGTGCTGCTGGCCGACGACGGTCGCATCAAACTCGGTGACTTCGGCCTCGCCCGCGCTGCCAGCAACAACACGGCGACCGGCCAGGCCCTGCTCGGCACAATTGCCTACCTCTCCCCCGAACTCGTCACGCGTGGCATCGCCGATGCCCGCAGCGACATCTATGCCCTCGGAATCATGACCTACGAGATGCTCACCGGCGAGCAACCGTACGTGGGCGAGGCGCCCATGCAGATTGCATACCAGCACGCGAATGACTCCGTGCCGATGCCGAGTACCAAGGTGCCGTCCACCCCGCGCGAGCTCGACGAGCTCGTCTTGTGGGCGACCGCACGCGACCCCGAGGAGCGCCCGCGCGATGCGCGCGTCATGCTCGAGCAGCTGCAGGACATCGAAGGTCTCGTACGTGGCGGCAGCCATGAGACGACCGCGAATGCCACCATGGTGCTGCCCAGCGGCCTCGACCCTGCCATAGCGGATGCAGAGACCCAGGTCTTCGGCGCCAAGAGCCTCGCCGCGGCCACGACAGCTACCGCTGCTGCTGCCGCTGCCGCTGCGGACACCGGCGATGCGATTCCGGCCAGCGGCACCCAGCTCGCGACGAAGGCAACCAACCGCAAACGCAAGGGCTATTGGCTCTTTGCGCTCATCGTGCTGATTGCCGGTATCGCAGGAGGAACGGGCTGGTACTTCGGTGCGGGCCCCGGCTCGCAGGTGCCCATTCCGAACCTCGTCTCCGAATCGCCGGAAGCCGCCACCCAGCAGCTCACCGACCTGGGCCTCACCACAGCCCTCGATACCGAGTACAGCCTCACCGTGCCACAGGGGCTCGTGTCGAGCACCAAGCCGGGACCCGATGCTCGTGTGCCCAAGGGCAGCACAGTGACCCTGTTCGTCTCCCAGGGCGCACGGCCGATCTCGCTGCCTCCCCTGGCCGGCCTGAGCGAAGCGGATGCCGCCGCCGCCATCTCAGACCAGAAAGCCGTCCCGAAGGTGGCCGACAAGGTCTTCGACGACGAGGTTCCCGCCGACACCGTCATCTCTGCGACCCGTGAAGGCGATGGTGCAGACCTCTCGCAGGGCGGCGATGCCCTCGAAGGGCAGACCATCAACCTGACGGTCTCACTCGGCGCCGTGCCGAATGTGGCCGGCCTGTCGCTGTCGGATGCCATGAACAAGCTCGACAGCGTTGGCCTCGTCGGCGTTGAGGGCGAGCACACCTACAGCGATGACGTTCCAGAAGGCAACGTCATCCAGGCGACACCGTCGTCCGACGGCGCTGTGCGCGAAGGCAGTTCATTCTCGCTGACCATCTCTCGCGGGCCTGAGCCTGTCACGATCCCCGATGTTGTCGGCCTGCCGTGGTCTGAGGCGAAGCCGATGCTCGAAGAGGCCGGTTTGAAGCTCGACTACAACCTGTTCGCCGACGCGGCCCCAGGGCTCTTCTCCGTCACCACGGTGACGCCAGGAGCCGGCACCACCGTGCCGAAGAACAGCACAGTGAAGATCAACTTCTTCAGCTAGCGTTCAGAGACCCGCGGCCTTGAGCCACGCGGGTCGAACGCAGGTTCGCGGTGTCTGCAGCACCCGCGCTGCTGCGTTCAATGCGCGCGGCTCAACTGCCGGCATCCGCTCGTCGCATCCGTCCCAACCAACAAAACGACCCCGGCCACGGAAGCCGTTACAGCTATGCGACCGGGGTCAATTTTTTCAGTGCGACAGCAGCTAGCGAGCAGCGAGCTCCTCTGCCACCAGGAACGCGAGCTCCAGTGACTGCATGTGGTTCAGGCGCGGGTCGCACAGCGACTCGTAGCGGGTCGCCAGTGCGGCCTCGTCGATGTGCTCAGATCCGCCGAGGCACTCGGTGACGTCATCACCGGTCAGCTCAACGTGGATGCCACCCGGGTGCGTGCCGACTGCGCGGTGCGCTTCGAAGAAGCCCTTGACCTCGTCGACCACGTCGTCGAAACGACGGGTCTTGTAGCCGGTGGGGGTCGTCACGCCGTTGCCGTGCATCGGGTCTGTCACCCAGAGCGGCTGCGCGTCGCTGGCCTTGGCCGCTTCGAGAAGCGGCGGGAGGGCATCCCGAATCTTGCCTGCACCCATGCGGGTGATGAACGTGAGGCGTCCAGGTTCGCGGTTCGGGTCGAGAACGTCGATCAGGCGCAGCATGTCGTCGGCCGACGTCGTCGGGCCGAGCTTCACGCCGATGGGGTTACGCACCCGCGACAGGAAGTCAACATGGGCGCCATCGAGCTCGCGCGTACGCTCGCCGATCCAGATGAAGTGGGCCGAGGTGTTGTACGGCGTTCCCGTGCGCGAATCGATCCGCGTCATGGGGCGCTCATAGTCCATCAGCAAACCTTCGTGACCGGTGTAGAACTCGGTGCGCTTCAGCGCCTCGAAGTCCGCACCGCACGCGATCATGAACTTGATCGCCCTGTCGATTTCCTTGGCCAGCTTTTCGTAGCGCTGGTTGGCCGGGTTGGCGGCGAAGCCCTGGTTCCAGCTGTGCACCTGGCGCAGGTCGGCGAAGCCACCCTGCGTGAACGCACGGATGAGATTCAGCGTCGATGCCGCTGTGTGGTATCCCTTGACCAGGCGAGCCGGGTCGGCCTCGCGTGATTCGGGTGTGAAGTCGTATCCGTTCACGATGTCGCCGCGGTAGGCGGGCAGCGTGACGTCTCCACGCGTCTCAAGGTTGCTCGAGCGCGGCTTGGCGAACTGGCCGGCCATGCGGCCCATCTTCACCACGGGCATAGACGCGCCGTAGGTGAGAACGACGGCCATCTGCAGCACAGTCTTGACCCGGTTGCGGATCTGGTCGGCGGTCGCGCCGCTGAACGTCTCTGCGCAGTCGCCGCCCTGCAGCAGGAACGCCTCACCGCGGGCAGCCTCAGCGAGGCGCTCGCGCAGGATGTCGACTTCGCCGGCGAAAACCAGGGGTGGCAGTGTGGCCAGTTCAGCGGATGCCGCAGCGACGGCGTCTGCATCCGGCCATTCAGGCTGCTGCTTGATGTCCAGCGTGCGCCAATAGTCCAGTCCAGCGATCACAGATTCATCTGCCAATACAACTGGTTCGGTGCTATTTACCACTGGACTGTTCCTGTTTTCTCTCTGGATACCGCGAATACGCGGTGGGTGAATGACGGTGGGTATGCTCACGCGGGCGCGTGGCTCCCCTGTCGCAGCTTAGCGCGAAAGGCTTGCGCGCTTTTCCTTGACGGAGGTCGCGTAGACGTCCACGTACTCCTGGCCGCTGAGGTGCCGCAACTCGTACATGAGTTCGTCAGTTATGGAACGCAACACGAAACGGTCACCCTCCATTCCCTCGAAGCGGCTGAAGTCGAGGGGCTCGCCAAAGACGATGCCGATGCGACGCACCTTGGGAATCCGAGTCCCGGTCGGCATCGCCTTTTCTGTGTCGATCATGGCGACGGGCACGATGGGAACGCCGGCCTCGAGCACCATCCTGGCGACGCCGGTTCGGCCGCGGTACATCTTGGCGTCTGGGCTTCTGGTGCCCTCGGGGTAAATGCCGAGCACACCGCCCTCTCCGAGTACGCGGAGGCCGGTGTTCAGTGAGTCTTCGGATGCCTTGCCGCCAGAGCGGTCAATCGGCAACTGGCCGGTTGCCTTGAAGAACTGGCGAGTCGCCCACCCCTTCAGGCCCTTGCCCGTGAAGTATTCGCTCTTGGCCAGGAACACCACGCGCCGCGGAACGACGAGGGGCAGGAAGATGGAATCGATGAACGACAGGTGGTTGCTGGCCAGGATGACCCCACCCGTTTTCGGCACGTTCTCGAGGCCGATAATCCAGGGCCGGAAGATTGCAAGAAGGATCGGACCGACCACAACGTTCTTCATGAACCAGTAGAACATTGCACTCCTCCCTCCTGCGTGTGATGAATCAGCCTACTGCGCCTCTGCCGACCGGCCGTTACCGAAGACGGAGCGCGTGTTGGCGAGCCAGGTCGGCTGCACCCACAACTCCGGCGTCGTTGACGAGCTCAGCGATCGCGAACGACGCCTCAGGGTGATAACCACGGGCGGGCAGGTGGTCTAGGTACGCGGTACGAATGGGGTCGAGCAGCAGGTCGCCAGCTGCGGCGACGCCGCCACCGAAGACGAAGACCTGCGGGTCGAGGATCGCGCCGAGGCTTGCGCAGGCTTGTCCGAGTGCTGCGCCCAGCTGGCGCAGGGCCGTCAGGGCTCCCCCGTCGCCTTCACCGATCAGTGCGCTGACGTCGTGTCCGGTGAGCGTGCCATTCTGCTGGCGAACCTCAGCCAACCGCAGGCCGATTCCGCCGGCATCTGCTAGGTCATTGGAGATGCGCAGGAGCGCGCGGCCTGAGCCGTACTGCTCGATGCAGCCGCGTGCGCCGCAGCCACAGGGCAGGCCATCTGGCACGAGACGCATGTGACCGAGCTCTGCGCCCGCTCCGAATCCGCCACGGAACAGTCGATCGTTCGACACGATCGCGCCACCGACACCCGTGCCAATGGTCAGCGTGACCATGTCGCTGTATGTGCGCCCTGCGCCATAGCGGAACTCGGCCCAGCCGGCGGCGTTCGCGTCGTTCTCCACGATGATGGGGAGGTCGAGGCGCGCTTCAAGCTTGTCGCGGAACGGCTCGTTGCGCCAGTTGATATTGGGGGCGTAGTACACGGTCGACTGTGCGGAGTCGATGAAACCAGCGGCTGCAACGCCGGCGGCGACCACCTCTTGTCCGGCGCTGAGGCGCTCGATCATCTCGACAACAGCATCTTCAATCTCACTCGGATTCGCTGCGGAGGTCGGCGTGCGCAGCGCTGTGACGATGTTGCCGAGTTCGTCGACGAGGGCGCCGGCAATCTTTGTGCCGCCGATATCGATCCCAATGGCGTGCACAAGCAGCACCTTTCATGTTGAGGAAGCGTGTTGGAGTATGCCCGGCGTTGAATACGCAACGGACACCACCCTCTAGAGTGTAGTAAACCAGTTCGCCGTCGGGCGATCAGCGCCTGGCACGCACAGCATGACTGCCAGTCGACGAAAGCCCATCCGGTACCAAAGGAGTTGCCGTGAAAGAGTTCACCACGCCCGCAGTCGTACCTGCCCGACCAGAGGCCAATATCACCGACCTGTTGGTGGAGCGCCTGGCGGCGAGCCCCAACCTTGTGCTGTTCTCGTTGCCGACAGCTGATGGCGGCTGGTCACCGGTGACCACCGCCGAGTTCCACCGCCAGGTCGTCGCCCTCGCCAAGGGCTTTGTCGCAGCCGGCATCCAGCCAGGCGACAAGATCGGCCTGATCTGCAAGACCCGCTATGAGTGGACACTCATCGACTTCGCAACCTGGTTCGCAGGCGCGATCCTGGTTCCGGTCTATGAGACCAGCTCCCCCAGCCAGGTGAAGTGGATCCTCGGTGACTCAGGCGCCGGAAGCCTCATCGTCGAGTCTCCAGACCAGTTCGCCCGCTTTGATGAGGTGCGCCCTGACCTCCCCGGCATCGCCAACCTCTGGCAGATCCACCTGGACGACCTTGACAAGCTCATGGCGAGTGGCGTTGAGGTGACGGATGCCGAGATCGAGCGCCGCCGCAACCTCGCGGTGGCCAGCGACATGGCCACCCTCATCTACACCTCAGGCTCAACCGGAAAGCCGAAGGGATGCGTGCTGACCCACGCCAACTTCTTCGAGACCAGCCGGAATTCAGGCATCGCCCTGCGTGAGGTCCTGGAAGACAAGAACGGCGCATCCACTCTGCTGTTCATCACGACGGCCCACGTGTTCGCTCGTTTCATCACGGTGCTCTGCGTCGACAACGGCGTGAGAGTCGGGCACCAGGCAGACACCCGCCAGCTGCTGCCGTCTCTCGGCAGTTTCAAGCCCACCTTCCTCCTCGCCGTTCCTCGCGTGTTTGAGAAGGTGTACAACTCCTCGGAGCAGAAGGCAGAAACCGGCGGCAAGGGCAAGATCTTCCGCGCAGCCGCTGAGGTCGCTGTGCAGCACTCGCAGGCGCTGGAGGCCGGCTCCCCCATCCCGCTCGGCATGAAGATCAAGTTCGCCCTGTTCGACAGGCTGGTCTACAGCAAGCTGCGTACGGCCATGGGCGGCAACGTCAAGTACGCCGTCTCAGGCTCAGCCCCGCTGGGCGCCAGGCTCGGCCACTTTTTCCACAGCCTCGGCATCGTGATCCTTGAGGGATACGGACTGACAGAGACCACGGCGCCTGCCACCGTGAACCTGGCCACCAAGTCGAAGATCGGCACCGTTGGTCCGCCGCTGCCCGGCGTCGGCGTTCGCGTGCTCGATGACGGCGAGATCGAGGTGAAGGGCGTCAACGTATTCAAGGAGTACTGGAACAACCCTGAGGCCACCGCAGAGGTCTTCAACGATGGCTGGTTCCGCACGGGTGACCTCGGCGGCTTCGACCAGGATGGGTTCCTCACCATCACGGGCCGCAAGAAGGAAATCATCGTCACGGCCGGCGGCAAGAATGTGGCGCCTGCCCAGCTTGAGGACCCGATCCGTTCGAACCCGCTCATCGGCCAGGTCGTCGTCGTTGGCGACCAGAAGCCGTTCATCTCAGCGCTGATCACGCTCGACCCTGACATGCTGCCGGTCTGGCTGAACAACAACGGCGAGGATGCCGGCATGGGAATCCCGGCTGCGACGAAGAACGCAGCGGTTCTCGCCGAGGTGCAGCGGGCCATCGATCACGCCAACGAAGGCGTCTCGCGCGCAGAGTCCATCCGCAAGTTCGTCATCCTCTCGACAGAGTTCACCGAGGACAGCGGGCACCTGACGCCGAAGCTCAGCATCAAGCGAAACATTATCGTGCGCGACTTCAGCACAACCATTGAGGACCTCTACGCCGACGCTCCGGCAACGGAGGGCTTCTCCATCCGCGGCTAACGCAGACAGAATCACTAACGCAGACAGAATCACAGTCAGCGCCAGAACGGGCGGGGTGGATGCCGAAGCATCCACCCCGCCCGTTCTGTGTACGCGCAAGTCGCGTGTTAAGGCGGAGGTGCGTATTGCTGCAGTGTGTATTACTGCACTGACCAGCCGCCGTCAGACGGCAGGACGACGCCGTTGATGTTCACGCCATCATCGCTCAGCAGGAAGGTGATCGATGCAGCGAGCTGCTCCGCTGTCGCGAGGGACGGGATCGCCGACTGGAACGGCTGCAGGCGAGCCTGACCGACCTCAGAAACGTGCGGGGGGAACGGGATGCCGGTGGCGACGCCGCCTGGGGCGACGGCGTTAACCCTGATGCCCTGCGGGCCGTACATGAACGCGGCGCTGCGGGTGAGGCCGACTACGGCGTGCTTCGACGACGTGTATGCGTTGCCGGATGCGTTGCCGCGGAGGCCAGCCTCGCTTGCAACGTTGACGACGGACCCTGAACCGGCAGCCATCATCGCGGGGAGCACAGCGCGGGTGAGCTTGAAGGTTCCGGTCAGGTTGACGCTGATGACGCGGTCCCACATCGCATCACTGGTCTCGTGCAGCGGCGAGAAGTCGTCATTGATGCCGGCCACGTTGGCCAGGCCGTCGATCTGGTCGCCGGCTGCGGCCACGATAGCGTCGACCGACTCCTGCTTGGTGATGTCGCCGGCAACGGTGACGATCTCGGCCTCTGGCAGCGACTCAGCGAACTCGGTGAGCTTCTCTGCAGAGATGTCAACCGCGATGACACGGCCTCCCTCACGGGCGATGCGTGCAGCAGTCGCGCGGCCGATACCGGAGGCGGCGCCCGTGACAACGACGGTCTTGCCTGCGAAACGACCGGTGCTCACCTTTTCCTGCCAGCCGGTGGCTTCGCTCTCTGGGATCACGCCACCGTTGACCGACTTCACCAGGTCATCAATGACCGACTGCGGCATCTGGCCCTGGCTGAGCGCAACGAGCTGCTGCAGCGGCAGCCCGAGAACCGGAGCGAGCGACGCCTCATCGGCACCGGAGGCCGCGAGCAGTCCCCTGACGGCCGGCCCACCTTCCGGGTGCGCGAGCCATTCGCCGATGGTGCTGTTGGCGGTGAGAATCGGGTTCGATGCCATGTTGTGCCCTTCTGAAAGGATGCCGGACGAACGGTCTTCGTCCTGGTTTGTCGGCCGTCTGGAAACGGGTTCACCGTGTCCTATCGAGCTACTTCAAGGCTATCCAACGGATGTCGGAAATCCAACACATGTCGGCAAACGTGCATCGGAAGGGCGAAAACACTGAGAGAATCGACGAATGGATGCCCGAGTCGAACGCACGCGCCGCAGTCTTCAGCAGGCGCTCCTCGCGCTTGCCGCGGAGCAGCCATTCGACGGCATCACGATCGCCAGCATCGTCGAACGGGCTGGCGTCAACCGCAGCAGCTTCTACCAGCACTACTCCGACAAAGAGACGTTGCTCGCCGACGCCCTTGACGTCGTCGAAGCGGAGGCAGGAGCGCGCGTGCCAACCCTCGACGGTCCGCTGCCTGAGCGGCCACCGGCCGATCTCGTCGCGTATCTCCAGCACTTCGAGACGCACGCAGCGCTCTATCGGATCGTGCTGGGCGAACGAGGCGCGTCGGCCGCGGCCGGCCGCATCCGCTCGCGTCTGGAGAAGGCAGCGAGCGAGGGCGTCGTCGCCTCTGGCTCTGACGCATTCCACGGGCTCCCGCTCGATGTCGTCGGGGTCGGTATCGCCGGTTCAGCGCTCAGCGTGATCGTGTACTGGCTTGACCGCGACCCGCGGCCACCCGTTGAGACGGCGGCCGACTGGGTGTGGCGGGTACTGATTGGGCCTGGTCTGCGCGGTTAGCTCGCGCATACGCGGCTGATGGCATCCGTTGCGCGCGATGGATTGTTGCGCGTGACGGCTAGAACCAGGTGGATTCCCTGACTTCCTTCATCGCGGCCTTGCGGTTCGCCTTGTCGAGACGATCGAGGTAGAGCATCCCGTCGAGGTGGTCGGTCTCGTGCTGCAGTGCCTGCGCCATCAGGTCATGGCCGGAGAGCTCGACCGGATTGCCGTCGAGATCCATTCCCGTGACCCTGGCGAATGGGTACCGCTTCACCGGGTACCAGAGGCCGGGAACCGACAGGCATCCCTCGTCAACGAGTTCCGGTTCTCCGGAGAGCTCAACGACCACTGGGTTCAGGATGTACCCGACCTCGCCGTCGACGTTGTAGCTGAAGGCGCGGAGGTTCACCCCGATCTGCGCTGCAGCCACCCCTGCCCTGCCAGGCAGCTGCACGCTGTCGATGAGGTCAGTGACGAGAGCCCGAACACGATCGTCGATCGCGACGATCGGATCGGACACGGTCTTGAGGACAGGATCTCCGAAGAGACGAATCTGGCGTTCGGGCACAGTGATCTCCCTGTGGTGGTGTGCGGTGTTCTGGAAGTAGCGCAACGCCTCCGCGGTGCGGTGGCGGCCGGGTAGTACGTGGGTCACGGGCTAACGAGGTGCTGCAACGCCGCTTAGGCGGTGCGGTCTGCCGGCAGGCCCTCGACGACGAGTGCTGCGAGGGTTCGCGAGGCCAGCTTCGTGATCGGCTGCAGGTCGTTGTACGACACAACGCTGCCGGCGGCAAGCTGCGGGTCGTACGGGATACGCACGATCTCACGCACCCGCGAGCGGAAGTGTGACTCGATCTCTTCGAGCTTCACCAGGTTGGTGCCCTGGGTGGCCGTGTTGAGCGCGACGATGGCGTTCCTGACGAGTTCCCCGTAGCCGTTGGCCTCAAGCCAGGTAAGGGTCTCCGACGCCAGCCTTGCCTCATCGACGCTGCCGCCCGACACGATCACGATCGAGTCAGCGCGCTGCAGCGTTGCCCGCATCACGGAGTGCACGATGCCGGTGCCGCAGTCGGTGAGCACGATCGAATAGAAACGTGCGGCGAGATCTGCAACGACGTTGTAGTCGTTCTCGTCGAACGCCTCTGACAGCATGGGATCGGTGTCTGAGGCCAGGATGTCGAGGCGGGTGACGTCGCGGGAGACGAGCGCGGAGAAGTCGGTGAAACCACCGATGGAGGATGCCTTCGTGACGACGTCGCGCACGGTTGACCTGGTCTGCTTCGGCACCCGCTCTGAGAGCGTACCGCGGTCTGGGTTCGCGTCGACGGCAATGATGCGGTCTTCGCGAGCATCCGCCAAAGCCATGCCGAGCAGCGTCGTAACGGTTGTCTTGCCGACACCGCCCTTCCGCGTGAGGATCGGGACGAAGCGCGCGCCACCTTCGAACTGCTTCTGGATGCGGGCATCCATTTCTTTCTGGGCGCGCACCTTCGCAGAGTCACCGAGGTTCACCAGGTGGAACGTCGCGTTGTACACGAAACGGTTCCAGCCGCCCTGGGGCGGACGCCGGGTCTTGCGGTTCACCTCAAGCAGGCGGTCAGAGGTCAGCATCGAGGCCGACTCAGGTGCGTCGTGGCTTTCGGTGCGCACGCGATCACGCTTGGGCGCTGACTCATCGAGCAACGGCGCAGTGTCGCGCGCCGAGACGGCGACGCGTTCCGTGCGCGGCGTACTGATCTCGATCGTGTGAGTCGCCGGATGTGGTGCCGACGATGCGGCTGCTGGCGTCGACACTGGTCCGGTGTGCGAGCCGCTCTCTGAGCGTGCTCCTGACACTGCCCTCCGGGGAGCTGGAACGTCGATCGGGACGCTCAGGCTCTCGGGGAGGGCAGCTGCCAGGTTTTCGAAACTGTGCGGAGGCAGTTCGCTGTGGTACTCGTCGCCGGGAAGCACGCGTGCGTCTGACGCGAGCAACTGGGCGGCGTTTTCGTCATCCTTGGGTTTTTCTGACAACAGACCGAACTCCTCTTTGGTGCTCCCCCCGTCTGGGGAGCGCACCTAAGACTAGCGCGGACTCACAACGACCAGCAGGTCTCCTGCATCAACCTGCTGCGTCTTCGGGATCGCGACACGCTCGATGACACCGGCAATCGGGGTGGTGATCGCAGCTTCCATCTTCATAGCCTCGATGGATGCCACGGTCTGGCCAGCCTCAACAACGGTCCCATCCTCAACCTGCAGGGTCACGACTCCGGAGAAGGGAGCGGCGATCTGGCCTGGCCGATTCGCATCCGCCTTCTCTGCAGCCTTGGTCTCCACCGCGATGCTGCGATCGCGAACGAAGACCGGACGCAGCTGGCCGTTCAGGATGGTCATGACCGTGCGCATGCCCTTGTCATCGGCTTCACCGATGGCCTCAAGCCCTGCGTAGAGGCGAACGCCCTTGTCGATCTCGACGACGTGCTCCTGGCCCTGCTTGAGGCCGTAGAGGTAGTCGACGGTGTCGAGCGTCGAGAGGTCTCCGAAGAGCTCCCTGGTCTGCTCGAACTGTCGAGTGGGGGCAGGGAACAACAGCTGGTTGAGCATGGCGCGACGCGTGGTGCTGTCGGCGTTCAGCGCAGCCCGCTCGTCGTCTGTGATCTCCGTGATGCCGGTGCGAATGGTGCGCCCAGCGAGAACCTTGGTGCGGAAGGGCTCTGGCCAGCCGCCTGGCAGGTCGCCCAGCTCACCGGCCATGAAGCCGACCACGGAGTCAGGCACGTCGTAGTTGCCCGGGTTCTCCTCGAAGTCGGCCGGGTCGGCCTTGACTGCCGCGAGGTAGAGGGCGAGGTCGCCGACCACCTTCGACGACGGCGTCACCTTCGGGATGCGGCCGAGGATCGTGTTCGCAGCTGCGTACATGTCCTCGATGAGTTCGAAGTGGTCTTCGAGGCCGAGGGCAACGGCCTGCGTGCGCAGGTTCGACAGCTGTCCGCCTGGGATCTCGTGGGTGTACACGCGACCCGTCGGGCCGATGAGGCCGGACTCGAACGGGCGGTACACGAGGCGAACGGCCTCCCAGTACGGCTCGAGGTCGCTCACGTTCTTCAGCGACATTCCGGTGTCGCGCTCGGTGTGCGCGAGGGCGGCGACCAGAGCGGATGCCGACGGCTGGCTCGTCGTGCCGGCCATCGATGCGTTGGCCACGTCAACTGCGTCTGCACCGGCGCGCGATGCGGCGAGGAGCGTTGCCAGCTGTCCGCCGGAGGTGTCGTGGGTGTGCACGTGAACGGGAAGGCCGAAGTTCTCCCTGAATGCCGTGACGAGCTTCTCAGCCGCCGACGGGCGCAGCAGGCCGGCCATGTCCTTGATCGCCAGGATGTGCGCGCCAGAGTCAACGATCTGCTCAGCGAGGCGCAGGTAGTAATCCAGCGTGTAGAGGTCTTCAGCCGGGTCGAGCAGGTCGCCCGTGTAGCAGACGGCAACCTCAGCGATGGTCGTCCCCGTTGCCAGCACGGAGTCGATGGCCGGACGCATCTGGGACACATCGTTCAGGGCGTCGAAGATACGGAAGATGTCGACGCCGGTGGCGGCGGCTTCGCGCACGAAGGCATCCGTCACCTCTGTCGGGTACGGCGTGTAGCCGACCGTGTTGCGGCCGCGCAGCAGCATCTGGATGTTGATGTTCGGCAGCGCCTCACGGAGGGCTGCGAGGCGTTCCCACGGGTCTTCGCCGAGGAAGCGCAGTGCGACGTCGTACGTCGCGCCGCCCCATGCCTCTACGGAGAGCAGCTCTGGCGTCATCCTGGCGACGTATGGCGCCACGGCAACGAGGTCCCTGGTGCGCACGCGGGTAGCCAGCAGCGACTGGTGAGCGTCACGGAATGTGGTGTCCGTCACGGCCAGCGGCGTCTGGGCGCGCAGCGCGTCAGCGAAGCCCTTCGGGCCAAGCTCCAGCAGGCGCTGGCGTGAACCGGCAGGTGGCGGCGTCGACAGGTCGATCTTCGGC
Organism: Leifsonia sp. Y878; assembly: GCF_057669685.1. NCBI lineage: Bacteria > Bacillati > Actinomycetota > Actinomycetes > Micrococcales > Microbacteriaceae > Leifsonia > Leifsonia sp. Y878. Next base: position 1,244,304 of record NZ_JBYHFS010000001.1, read on the forward strand.
AGCTTGTCCGCGGGCTTCACAGAGGTGATCGGCGATCCGTTGGGCTGGTTCACCGTCACATCGGCGAGCCAGTTGAGGATCTTGGTTCCGCGGTCCTTGGACGGGCGTCCCTTGAGCAGCTCTGGACGCTCGTCGATGAATGACGTGCTCAGGTCGCCGGCGGCGAAGTCTGGGTCGTCGAGCACGGCCTGCAGGAACGGGATGTTCGTCGACACACCACGGATGCGGAACTCAGCCAGGGCGCGACGGGAGCGAACGACGGCCGCGTCGAAGTCGCGGCCACGGCAGGTGAGCTTGGCCAGCATCGAGTCGAAGTGGGGGCTGATCTGCGCACCGGGGTTGATCGTTCCGCCATCGAGACGGATGCCGGCACCACCAGGTGAACGGTACGTGGTGATCTTGCCGGTGTCTGGGCGGAAGCCCGCGGTGGGGTCTTCCGTGGTGATGCGGCACTGCAGGGCGGCGCCGCGAAGCTGGATCTTGTCCTGGGTGAGACCGAGGTCTTCGAGGGACTCACCGGCTGCGATGCGGATCTGGGACTGCACGAGGTCGACGTCGGTGACCTCTTCGGTCACCGTGTGTTCAACCTGGATGCGCGGGTTCATCTCGATGAACACGTGCTGGCCGGCACGCTCCCCCTGGGTGTCGAGCAGGAACTCAACGGTGCCTGCGTTGACGTAACCGATCGAGCGGGCGAACGCGATGGCGTCCTTGTACATGCTCTGGCGCACCGTCTCGTCGAGGTTCGGCGCTGGGGCGATCTCGATGACCTTCTGGTGACGACGCTGCACAGAGCAGTCGCGTTCAAACAGGTGAACCGTTTCGCCCGTGGCATCCGCCAGAATCTGCACCTCGATGTGGCGCGGGCGGAGGACAGCCTGCTCCAGGAACATCGTGGCGTCGCCGAAGGCGCTCTTGGCCTCGCGCATGGCCTCTTCGAGGGATCCGCGGAGTTCGGCCTTCGAGTTGACGCGACGCATGCCGCGCCCGCCACCACCGGCGACAGCCTTGGCGAAGATCGGGAAACCGATCTCGTCGGCCTGGCTGATCAGGAGGTCGACATCCTGCGACGGCGGGGTCGACTTCAGCACCGGTACACCGGCAGCGATGGCGTGTTCCTTCGCCGTGACCTTGTTGCCGGCCATCTCGAGCACGCTCTTGCCAGGACCGATGAAGGTAATGCCGGCGGCTGCGGCGGCTTCAGCCAGCTCAGGATTCTCAGAGAGGAAGCCGTAGCCGGGGTAAATCGCATCTGCGCCGGACTCCACTGCAACACGAATGATCTCGCTGACGTCGAGATATGCCCGCACAGGGTGACCGGTCTCACCAATCTGGTAGGCCTCATCGGCCTTCAGACGGTGCAGCGAATTGCGATCTTCGAAAGGGAAAACAGCGACGGTTTTCGCGCCCAATTCATAGGCGGCGCGGAAGGCGCGAATCGCGATTTCCCCACGGTTGGCAACGAGAATCTTGGTGAACATGCAGACCTTTCGAGCGTGGGGGTGCACACAGCTAACGGTTAGGTACTCTCAGCCTAGTGAAGGTAACGTAACTGATTGTGCACGTACTCAGCGTCAGCTCCCTCAAGGGAGGCGTAGGAAAGACCACGGTGACCCTTGGTCTTGCTTCTGCTGCCTTCGCCCGCGGTGTAAGAACCCTGGTCGTCGACCTCGATCCCCAGTCGGATGTCTCGACTGGCATGGATATTCAGGTCGCCGGTCACCTCAACGTTGCCGACGTACTGGCCTCTCCCAAGGAGAAGACGGTGCGTGCGGCCATCGCCCCTAGTGGGTGGACCAAGGGACGCAGCGGCACGATCGATGTGATGATCGGCAGCCCGTCTGCGATCAATTTCGATGGCCCACACCCGAGCATCCGTGATATTTGGAAGCTCGAAGAGGCACTTTCGACGGTCGAAAAGGAATACGACCTCGTTCTCATCGACTGTGCGCCATCCCTGAACGCACTCACGCGCACCGCGTGGGCCGCCAGTGACCGCGTCACCGTGGTGACAGAGCCCGGCCTGTTCTCCGTCGCAGCGGCCGACAGGGCCCTGCGCGCGATCGAAGAGATCCGTCGTGGATTGAGCCCTCGTCTGCAGCCACTCGGCATCATCGTCAACCGTGCACGCACGGCCTCGCTCGAGCACCAGTTCCGTATCAAGGAATTGCGCGACATGTTCGGACCGCTCGTGCTCAGCCCCCAGCTGCCTGAACGTACGTCGCTGCAGCAGGCACAGGGCGCGGCCAAGCCGCTGCACGTCTGGCCCGGCGACAGCGCCCAGGAGATGGCACGCTACTTCGACCAGCTGCTCGACCGCGTGCTGCGCACGGCTCGAATCGGCGAATACGCCGAGCAGCGCGACGCGTAACAGGGCGTCACACGCGGCGTGAGCGGTGCCACCTCGGTGCTTGAGGAACGGGCGCCGGCGAGTGGCGCTGCCGCGCAGCAGCCCAACCTGTAGCGAATACAGGATGAATCGAGCACGTGTCACCGAATACAGGACGGATCGCGCTCTCTGAGGCACCGTTTCCGGTTTTCGCGACATCCGGTGGCTGAGGTGCTGAGCGGCGCGCGGCTCGGATTCTGTGGGGACTGGTTTCGAGACGCTCGCTGGCGCTCGCTCCTCAACCACCGGAGGGGCGCGTCAACGACGGACACCCGCTGGTCGAGGAGGCCGTTCACGGCCTTCTCGAGACCGCTCGTTGCGGAACGGCTCGTTGGGTAACCGCTCGTTGCGGAACGGCTAGGAGATTTTGCGAGCCGTGCGACGCACGGCGAGTTCGTCCGCGTGGTCGATGGCCTGGGTGTCGAGTTCGACGAGGCTGCTCTCCACCTCGCGCAAGACCTTGCCGACGGCGATTCCGAAGACGCCCTGTCCGCGGCTGACCAGGTCGATGACCTCGTCGTTCGACGTGCACAGGTAGACGCTGGCGCCGTCGCTCATGAGAGTGGTCTGGGCCAGGTCGTTAACGCCTGACTCGCGCAGCTGGTTGACGGCGGTGCGAATCTGCTGAAGCGAGATGCCGGTGTCGAGCAGGCGCTTAACGAGTTTCAGGACCAGAATGTCGCGGAAGCCGTAGAGACGCTGCGTGCCGGAGCCTGCGGCTCCCCTGACTGTCGGTTCAACGAGTCCGGTGCGAGCCCAGTAGTCAAGCTGGCGATAGCTGATGCCGGCTGCGCGTGCGGCAATCGCACCGCGGTATCCGGAGTTCTCATCAAGCTCTGGCATTCCATCGGTGAACAGCAGTCCGAGTCCGTATCGCGAGGCATCGTCTCGTGGCTTGAGTTCGCTCATTCGATTGCCTCTCGGGGGATTGTCTGCGACGTTACCGCGTCACTGTGTCCACGGTACAGACGGCAGCGGCCCTGATCAACGACATTCGCACTTCCGCGTCGGCGTGTCGAATTTCCGAGGTCACGACCGGCGGCTCCTGGCCGGTGGACGTCGCCTTTTCAGTGTACGCCGACGACCCGTCGAGACGCCGTTAACGTCGAAAGAAGCGAAAGCTCCGAATCGCTCAGGACGTGAGGCGGGTCAGTGCAGACCGGATCAAACTGCTCCGGACGACTTCGAGCTGACCGGCGATCTCTACGGCCATTTCGGCGGCCTTCGCCCTGCTTGATGAATCCTTGCGTCGTGACATCGGCACCAGGGCGCTCTCGATGAGGCCAAGTTCGCGCTCGGCCGCTCCCCTGAAACCCCGCAGATGCCGGGGCTCAATGCCGCTGCGCTGCAGATCGACGAGCGAACGGAGCACATTCAGTGCGTCTTCGCCGTAGTGGTCTGCGGGGAGGATGATCGACGCCGCGATCGCATCGTGCAGCAGCGTCGCAGACGCGGATGCCTCGCGCAGCAGTTCTTCCCTCGTGAGACGGCGAACGGCGGAGAGCATCGACGGGGCGGGAGCCCCACCGGGCAGCGTGGGGTTGCGCCCGGCATCCAGGTCGTCCAGGTAACTGCGGATGACCTTCAACGGCAGGTAGTGGTCGCGCTGCATCGACAGGATGAGGCGCAAGCGGTCGACGTCGCTCGCGCAGAACTTGCGGTAGCCAGACTGCGTGCGCGCTGGGGACACCAGGCCCTGCTCCTCGAGGAAGCGCAACTTCGATGGGGTGAGTTCAGCGAACTCCGGGGTCAACCGCGCAAGTACCTGGCCGATGCTGAGTAGCGGCGCCGCGCCCTGGCCACTCGCCCTGGCGGATGACGTCGCTGACACTATCTGCTCGCCATATGAGCGAGGTCGAGCCGCGAAGCGTAAAACGTGAGACGGAACTTGCCGACCTGCACTTCAGCGCCATCGGCCAACAGCGCGCTGTCGATGCGGACGCCGTCGAAGTACGTGCCGTTCAGGGAGTTCAGGTCTTTCACCTCGAACGCCGTGCCGAATCGCAAGAATTCTGCGTGGCGCCTGGAGACCGTCACATCGTCAAGGAAGATGTCGGCATCTGGATGGCGACCAACGGTCGTCACGTCAGCGTCAAGCAGGAATCGAGCCCCAGAGTTCGGGCCGCGACGCACAACCAACAATGCCGAGCCTGAGGGCAGTGCCGCAATGGCTTCCTGCTCCTCCGCCGTGACATCGCCGTCGATCGCTGCGAGTTGCGCAGCGAACTCCTGACTGAAGTTCAGGGTTGTATCGGTCGCACCCGAGGAGTGCTCGGGCGCTTGCGTGCGCTCGGGTTCTTTGTTCTCTTCGGTATCAGCCACCGTAAAACCTCCTAATAACCAAGCGTATCGGAAACGGAGGGCGGCTGAACCCGCGGAAGGCGAATCACTCGTGCCGTTTCGATCGCGTAAATAATGCCCGCCCACCAGTACAAAAAGGCTCCCCACAGTGCAAAGGCCCACCCAACGGGCTGCGACCACCATGACAAGACAGGGAAAGCTTCACCGAGCATGATCATCGGGAGCGCGTAGAAGAGGCAGAAGGTGGCCATCTTGCCGAGTTGGTGCACGGGAAGAGGGCCAAAACCGTGGTTGGCGAGAACGATCCCGAGAACCAGCAGGAAGACGTCCCTCGCGACAATGATGAGCACGATCCACCAGGGAACCAGATCGCGCCAGGCCAGACCGATCAGCGCGGCGAAGATGTACAGGCGATCAGCTGCAGGGTCGAGAAGCTGTCCGAGCCTGCTTATCTGGTTCAGGCTCCTGGCGAGGTATCCGTCGAGGAAATCGGTGATGCTGGAGATGATGAGGACGACGAGCGCCCAGGCATCCTCTCCCCTGATGAGCAGCACCAGGAAGACCGGCACCAACAGGAGGCGAGCGAAGCTCAGGAGGTTTGGCAGCGTGAGCACCCGGCTGCTTACCTCGTTCTCCGCTGGCTGTGTCACAAGAACAGACTATCGACGGCGAGCAGACCCCCGTAAGCGCGACGGGCAGAATCTACGCTGATGAGGCGTCTTTTCTGCTGGTTCGCGCTGTGGACTTCTTCTTCGCGGTCCGGCTGCGGTCCACGCTCCGCTGCAACGCCTCCATCAGGTCGAGCACTTCTCCCCCTTCGCCGGTCTCGCCAGTCTCGCCGAGGGTGCGCGCGGTTTCGAGGACGTCGCCGTGAGCGAGCTTGTCTTCGATCAGGGTCTTCAGCTGAACCTGGTAGTCGTCGGTGAACTTCTCCGGCTCGAAATCAGAGGCGAAGGAGTCGACGAGGGCGGCCGAAAGCTCGAGTTCACGCTCAGAAATCTTCACCTTCTCTTCGAGCGAAGGGAATTCGGCTTCACGCACCTCGTCGTCCCAGAGGAGCGACTGGAGCATCAGGACATCGTCGCGCACCCGCAGCGCGCCCAGTCTGGTCTTTTGCCGCAACGCGAAACGCACGATCGCCGTGCGCTCGGTCGATTCGAGAGTCTTCCTGAGCAGCGCGTATGCCTTCGGAGACGACCCGTCAGGTTCTAAAAAGTATGAGCGGTCGAACATGATGGGGTCGAGCTGGTCGTTCGGAACGAATTCGACAACGTCAATTTCGCGGCTGCGCTCTGCCGGGAGCGCCTTCAGGTCTTCTGCCGTGATGACGACAGTGCGGTCGCCGTCTTCGTATGCCTTGTCGATGTGCTCATAGGGCACGACGCGCCCGCACACCTCGCACCGACGCTGGTACTTGATGCGGCCGCCGTCTTCGTCGTGCACCTGGTGCAATTCGACATCGTGGTCTTCTGTGGCGCTGTAGACCTTCACCGGCACGTTGACCAGCCCGAAGGTTATCGCCCCTTTCCAGATCGATCTCATGCACCCAGTACACACCTCAGCAGCCCGGGATGCTAGCCAATGCCTGGGAGGCTAGCCAGGGGCGGGCAGGGTGGAGGATGCTGGCCTCATGAAAGAGGCGTCTCAGGTTGTCAGCGTCGACGGTCACCGCATCACCCTGACCCACCTCGACAAGGTGCTGTATCCGGAGACCGGCACCACGAAGCGCGACGTGCTCACCTACTACGCCGCCGTCGCTGAGTTTTTGATTCCCCACGCGCAGAATCGGCCGGCCACCCGCAAGCGGTGGGTGCACGGTGTGGGAACGGATGCCGAGCCCGGTTTGACCTTCTTTCAGAAGAATCTGGACTCTGGGACGCCGAGCTGGGTGAAACGACGCACTATCGAGCACACGAACCATGTCAACGAGTACCCCCTGGTCAACGACCTGGCGACGCTCACCTGGCTCGGGCAGATGTCCGCCCTTGAGATTCACGTGCCGCAGTGGCAGTTCAACCGCGCGGGCACGCCCAGGAACCCCGATCGGCTGGTACTCGACCTCGACCCCGGCGAAGGCGTAACCCTCGCCGAGTGCGCCGAGGTGGCCAGGCTCGCCCGCACGATCCTGACGGACATGGGGCTGGATCCGATGCCGGTGACCAGCGGGAGCAAGGGCATCCACTTGTATTCGGCGTTGGATCGGCGGGCGACCTCCGACCAGGTGTCGCAGGTCGCGCACGAACTGGCGCGGGCGCTCGAGGCCGACCACCGCGACCTGATTGTGAGTGACATGAAACGGTCGCTGCGCCCTGGCAAGGTGTTCGTGGACTGGAGCCAGAACAGTGCGGCCAAGACAACCATCACGCCGTACTCGCTGCGCGGCAGGGCGCGGCCCATGGTCGCGGTCCCCCGCACCTGGCGCGAGCTGTCAGCTCCTGACCTTGCACACCTCGACTATGAGCAGGTGATGAAGCGGATGCAGCGACGCTCCGACCCCCTTGCTGTGCTGCTCGACGCGCACCCAGACCACCTCGACACCGAGTTCACAGCGGCCGACGAACAGGCGGAGTCGACCAACGAACCAGACAGGCTCACGCAGTACCGCAGCAAGCGGGACGCGGCGAAGACGCCAGAGCCGATTCCGGCATCCGTTGCCGACGACGACGGCCGGTCATTCGTGATCCAGGAGCACCATGCCAGGAACCTGCACTGGGATTTCCGGCTCGAGCACGACGGTGTGCTTGCGTCGTGGGCGTTGCCCAAGGGCGTGCCGACGGAGGGAACGAAGAACCACCTCGCGGTGCAGGTCGAAGACCACCCGCTCGAGTACGGCAGTTTCGAGGGAGAGATTCCGCGCGGGGAATATGGCGCAGGCACGGTGTCGATCTGGGACAGCGGCACCTACGAGCTCGAGAAATGGCGAGACGATGAGGTTATCGTCACCCTGCACGGCCTGCCGGACGGTGGGCTGGGCGGCCCGCGCCGCTTCGCCTTGATCCGCACCGGAGGAGGCAGCAGCGGCCGCAGCGCGAACAACTGGCTGATCCACCAGATGAAATTGAATCCTGGTGAGCACCATTCCGGTGACCACGGCGCCGCTGACCACCACTCTGCTGACCACGGCTCTGCTGCTGACCGTCCTTCCGGCCATTCGGAGGCTCGAGTTGCCGCTGCAGCACCCGCCGCCGCTCGCGAAACCGCCGCGCCACCGCGGGCGGGCAAACGGGCGGGTGCGCGGCCGAAGGCGACGGCGACGGCGACTTCCGAGGTTCACCCTCGGTACGCACCCATGCTGGCCACCGCGGGGACGGAGCGCGACTTGTCCGCTGATGACGAGTGGGCGTTCGAGATGAAGTGGGACGGCATCCGTGCGATCGCGTACGTCACTGCGGCCGATCCTGCACACGGGAAGGACGCATCGGTTCGGCTGTTCACCCGCAACGGAAACGATGTGTCGGTGTCGTACCCCGAGATCGTTGAAGACCTTCCGGGGCGGGTGGGGGCAACATCCGCTGTGCTCGATGGGGAGATCGTGGCGGCAGACGCTGCCGGCCGGCCGAGCTTTTCAATGCTGCAGAACCGGATGGGTGTCACGTCTCGGCGCGATGTGGCCGCCCTCAGGCGCCGAGTGCCGGTGCGATACATGCTCTTCGACGTCATGGAACGCGACGGCACATCGGTCGTTGATCTGAGCTACGACGAGCGGCGCGAGCTGCTGCAGGACCTCGTCACCGCTGGCGGCAGCATCCAGGTACCGCCTGCGTTCGACGGGGATTTCGGGTCGGCGTTCGACACCAGCCGCGAGTTGAAGCTGGAGGGACTGATGGCCAAGCGACGCGATGCGGGCTACAGCACAGGTATCCGCTCGCGGTCGTGGATCAAGATCAAGCATCACCTGACGCAGGAAGTGGTCATCGGCGGCTGGCGCAGGGGCAACGGCAGCAGGGCGAAGACGCTCGGGTCGTTGCTCGTTGGCATTCCGACCGACGGTGGGCTGCAGTATGCCGGCCGGGTCGGCACCGGTTTCAGCGACAAGGACCTGGACCGCATGATGAAACTGCTCTCCCCGTTGGCCAGCGACTCGTCGCCGTTCATTGATGTGCCGGCCGCGGAGGCACGGGATGCCAGCTGGGTGACTCCGACCGTCGTCGGCGAGGTCGAATTCACGGAGTGGACGGATGCCGATCGGCTGCGTCATCCGTCATGGCGGGGACTGCGACCGGACAAGGCAGCGGATGACGTGGTGCGGGAAGCGTGATTCTTGCGGTTCACCGGCGCCTACGCTCGCATTCTCGCCTATGCTCCTGCCATGGATGCCCTCATTGTGTGCCTGTGGATCTTCGTCGCCAGCTGCATCGTCACCTGGGTGTTCTCGCTCATCACGAAGGAGAATTCGTGGGTTGATCGCATCTGGTCGATCATCCCCGTCGTCTATGTGTGGACCTTTGCTGCGGCGGCTGGTCTCGCCGACATCCGCTTGAATGTGATGGCCATGCTCGTGACGCTGTGGGGCGTACGGCTCACGTTCAATTTCGCGCGCAAAGGCGGTTATGCGCCGGGCGGCGAGGACTACCGCTGGGTGGTGCTGCGCCATCGGCTGAAGCCGTGGCAGTTCGGGCTCTTCAACCTGCTGTTCATCTCGATTTACCAGAACATCATTTTGCTGCTCATCACGCTGCCCGCCCTGACGGCGTTCCAGCACCGCGGCACCCCGTTCGGCGTGCTCGACGGGCTCGTCGCCATCCTGTTCCTGGCCCTCCTCGCCGGGGAGACCATCGCGGACCAGCAGCAGTGGGCATTCCACGCCTGGAAGCGACTGGAACAGGCTGCCGGCCGCACCCCGTCACCGCGTTTCCTGCAGGACGGGCTCTTTCGCTACTCTCGGCACCCGAATTTCTTCTTCGAGCAGGCGCAGTGGTGGGCGTTCTTCCTCTTCGGAGCGATCGCGGCCGGTTCGCTCTGGCAGTGGACCGTCGTCGGTGCGGTGTTGCTGACGGCACTCTTCATCGGGTCGACGGTGTTCACAGAGAGCATCAGCCGGGAGCGCTACCCGGAGTACACCGAATACCAACGGCGCACATCGGCGATCATTCCGTGGTTTCCCCGGCATCCTGCCACTGCTGTGGGCGCCGGCGCCGAAAATCAGGCGAGCTGAGCGCGGAGGCCTGCCCAGCTGTCGGCGAACCCCGGGTGCAGGGGCAGGTTCGCCACGGCGTCGACCGGCACCCAGCGCAGCTCGATGCTCTCCGGGTCGCTGATCACGGGCTGGAAGAGTTCGACGGCCTCGGCCACGACAGTCGTGTACGACCAGAACTCCAGGTCGAACACAGACGTGAAGCGGATGCGAACCAGGTCGGCAGGCACTCCGGCCTCTTCGTTCGCCTCACGCAGGGCTGCCTGTTCGGCCGATTCGCCGGCGTGCCTTGCTCCCCCTGGCAGACCCCAGGTGTTGCCGAAGTGACTCCAGGTGGCGCGGTGCTGCAAAAGGACACCGGCGACGGGATGGTGCACAAGCAGTCCGGCAGCGCCGTAGCGGCCCCAGAATTTGCGGCCGTCGGGCGCGAAGACCCAGGCGTCACCACTTCCACTCATGCCTTCAGCATGCCCCAGAACATCCGCTGGCATTGGTGCGCCTGACTCAGAAGGACACGATTGCGCGGGTGGGGACGTCGCCGATGCGTGCGCGGCCATCGAGGTCGCTGAGTTCGATCACGACACCGGCGCCAGCGACGACATAGCCGGCGCGGCGGATCAGCGACGCGGTTGCGGCGATCGTACCGCCGGTCGCCAGCACGTCATCGAGGATGAGCACGCGCGTGCCCGGTGCAAGCTGACCGACCTCAAGTTCGAGGCGGGCGGTGCCGTACTCGAGCGAGTACTCCTCGGAGAGAACGGTGCCGGGGAGCTTGCCGCCCTTTCGGACCGCGAGAACCGGGACGTCTGCTGCATAGCCAACAGCTGCGGCGAGCAGGAACCCTCTGGCCTCAATGCCGGCCACCGCGTCGAACTCACCGGACGACGAGACGAGTTCATCAATGATGGATCGGAAAGCTGCCGCGTTGGCGAACACGGGGTTCAGGTCGCGGAACAGAATTCCTTCCTGAGGAAAGTTTGGGTAGGAAGCGAGCAGGGAATTCACGTTTTCAGCAGCAGAAGGCACCCCTCAAGAATACTCGGTGACAGCTGGACGCTTGCTCTGGTCTGGCTGGCGCCCTGGTGGCAGCGCCACCGCCTAGAGTCGAAGCATGGAACCGCTGGTGAGCGCACGCGTTGATAGCTGGGTGTGGGCGGTACGAATGTACAAGACCCGCTCGCAGGCGACTGCCGCGTGCCGCGCCGGCCATGTTCGGGTGAACGGCGATCGCGCGAAATCGGCCCAACCCATTCGGATCGGCGATGAAGTACGGGTGCGTTCTGCCGGATTCGATCGGATCCTGATCGTCGATCGAATCGTCACCAAGCGTGTAGGTCCTGCCATCGCGGCCGAGTGCTACGTCGACAAGACGCCTCCGCCGCCGCCGCGCGAAGAAGTGGCGATGCTTCCGGTGCGGGAGCGTGGCGCTGGGCGCCCGACCAAACGCGAGCGTCGAGAGCTTGAGCATCTGCGTGGTCGCGACGGGTCGGCATCGGTCGACGACGAGGACTGAGGCCGGCGGCCTCACGTCTGCCGTCCGCGCGGGTCGTCACCATCCGCTGATTGAGGAACGAGCGCGCGAATACAGGAAGGTCGCTCCGAAAGTGGCCGATTTATCCTGTTTTCGACGACAATCGAACGATTCGTCCGGTATTCAGTACCTGGCGCTCGTGAATGGCGCCGACCACGCCCGGCACAGGTAACCTAGTTCCGCCAGACAGACAGAGTAGTCAGACACGGAAGGCAGCATGCGCGAACTGACGTTCGATGAGTTCCGCGTCGCGTGGTCGACCTACTGGGGACGCCGTGAAATCGGCATGGTCGTCGAGAATCGGTTCGCCCCGCGGGTCGCCGCCAGCACAGAATCGCTGTCACTCTATTTCGACCAGTGGAAGGCCGCGCTGGCGATCTTTCCCGAAGACGCGCCGTTTTGGCTCATGGGCACCCCTGATCTCACGCCAGAGCTGAGGGCTTCCCAGAGCGCCGACAGTAATGACAATGGGCACGACAGCAGGCACGACAGCATCGGGATGCCGCCTCCTCCCCGCATCGGCCGCTACGCAGAGCCGATCCAGGGCGCGGGCAAGCACGCGCGTGCGGCTGCGCTCTCCGAACTCGCCGGCGAATACGAGACGGTCATTCCACCGAAGAGCGAGGCGGCCAGGACCGGCCGCACCCTGGTGCGAGCGGTGCCAGGTACCACCATCAGTGCTCTGTCCCTTCTGGTCGCCTGGTTCCCACCCGTCGCGATACCGATGGCCGTGCTCGGATTGGCCTGGACCATTCCGGCCCACCGCATCCTTCGACGCGGCGCGGTTCCCTGGCGATACCGTCGAAAGTTCGTTCTCGGAGAGTCGCTTGCAGCCCTCACCCTGGTGCTGAGCGCGATTTTCATCGCCACCTCCCACTCCCTGATTCCATTCATGCCTCGAGAGGACGTCACCGTGACGCAGACCGTGACGCAGACAGTAGAGGGTTCGCTCAGCGGCGACATCGTCACCAGGCTGTGGACCCACTGGCCAGAGGCCGAGATCACCATGGAACTCATTGACGGCGATCCTGACCAGCCCAGCTTCATCCGTGTGCGCGTCGCCGATCGTGTCTATCTCGATGCGATTCCTGGCACCGGGACCTGGCAGGTACGTCCGATGGCGGACACGACCGGGGGCATCCAGGCAGCGCCGGCAAGTCGTCCGTACACGATCGGTGTCACAACCGACGAAGGAGCGGATGCCATTGCCGACCGCTTCTACGAAGAAGTCAGGTTCTGGTGGGCCAAGCTGCACCCAGAGATGCCGGAAGGCGTGCAGAGCGCCTGAGGCTGGATGGCCAGGCAAGCATGTCAGCTGACGGTGCCTTGTTCGACGCGCCGTTGATTAGACCGGTTTGGGCAGGTGCCTGCGCGACCCGATCAGAATCAGGCCGAGGCAGACGATGGCCAGCACCGCCCCGGCAACAAACATGACCGGGTAGCTGAACCACGGGTTCAACAGGGCGAGAATGGCCGGCACAAAGAATCCGAGGTAGGTGAATGAGTAGTACACAGCGGTGAGTCCGGCCAGGTCGTCAGGCCCCGCAATCCGCTGAACCTCCAGCAGGCCGGATACCAGCAGCAGCCCATAGGCCGCGCCGAGCACGGCCGCCGCCACCAGGGCAAGGACGAGTGACAGTTCAGCGGATGCCCACCCAGCGCCGACCAGACCGACAACAGCCACGATCATGGCTATCGCGATGGCGCGGGCAGAGTGCCGGGAGTCGAGCCGCTTGGCCACCTGCTGGCTGATGATGCCGCAGCTGAGTGCCACGAAGCAGAGCAGCCCGGAGAAGCCGACCTCCATGCCGGGAACCATGGTCATCATCACGCCGGGGAGGATCGCATATGCGGCAGCAGCAGTACCGAAGACCCAGGGCGCCATGGGCAGCACCACGAACAGGAATCGGCGGTGCCAGACAGCCGGCACCTTGAGGTCGTCGCGAAGCCTGCCTGACGTTTCACGGCGACGGCGGGTTTCAGGGGCTCCCCACATGCTGAACCAGAGCACGAGGGTGACAGCGATGTTCACCATGTATGGCAACACGCTTGGTAGCGGGCCGAACTGGGCGAGGATCGAGGCGACCACTGCGCCTGAACCGAAGCCGGCCGTCAGTGCGAGTGAGGCCCTGCGGGCGCCAGTGCCGGCATCCGTTGATCGATCGAACGGTGCCTGTGAGAGTTCCTTCACCCAGCTCGTGCCGACGGCCATCACCAGTCCGAGTGCGAGGCCGGAGAAGACACGACCGATGAGGAGCAGCGTTGGCTCAAGGCTGCCCAGCGCGAGAAGCATGCTGCCCACAATCGCCAGGGCCGGCGCGGGGAACATGAGCGGTCGGCGCCCGTAGCGGTCGGAGAGAGGACCGCCGATGAGCAGGGCAGGCACGATGCCGAGCACGTACGCGCCCAGCAGCACGTTGACCGCCTGGTTGGTGAGCCCGTTCACCTCGCGGTACATCACCAGAAGAGGCGTGAACTCATTGCCGCCCCATGCCACGGCGAACAGCGCACCACAGGCACGCAGCCAGGCTGGGATGCCCGCGATGCGGCCACGCCCGGGCAACGGTCGACGACCGGTCGGTGTGGTGCCCGCGTTCGGCAGCCCACGTGCGGGTGTCGGTGCGGGGAGGCGGATGGATGCGGTGCCGAGCGCCATTGTGGCTACTCCTTCGAAATGGATGAAGGCGGCGGCGTTGGCGCAGTGAAGATGGGTCCAGAGATGGACTGGATTAGGACAGGAGATCCTGATGGATGTCGCGCATGTGCACATCGAGTTCGTGGGCGAAGTGGCGAAGGTCCTGGCTGGCGATGAGGGCAGCCAGCTCCTTGTGCTGCTGGACGATTCGCTCTGAGCGGCCCGTCTGCAGCCACACCGAACGCGTGGCCATGCGACGCTGGCGATCCTGCAGGGTCTGGTACACCTCGCTCAGGATGCTGTTGCCACCGGCCTCGACCACGGCCTGGTGAAAGGCCACATCGGCGACGGCGAACTCATCGATGTCGCCGGAGCGCACGGCCTCTTCCTGCTGGGCGATCAGTTCGCCAAGGCGAGCGGACAGCTCGCGGGTGGCGTCTGCATCGTTCGCGATGTTGGCGACGGCAGCCGACTCAATGAGTCGCCGCGCTTCCAACACCTCGTTGATCTCGCGGGGTCGGACTTCGCGGACGAGTGCCCCGCGCTTCGGGTACAGCTTCATCCAGCCCTCTGCCTGCAGACGCAGGAACGCCTCGCGCACCGGAGTGCGGCTGATGCCGAGCTCGAGGGCGATCTCACCCTCGCTGAGCAAGGTTCCGCCTTCGATGCTGCGGTCGAGAATGCGACCCTTCACGTCGGCGTATGCGCGCTCTGCCGCTGACTCATTGACGATCGCGTCACTCACTGGTGCTCCTCTAACATGCATCATAGATACAAGAAGAATCTTACACCAGGTCGACTACCCGAATCGGCCGTTCACGTAGTCAAACGTGCGGGGATCAATCGGACTGGAGAACATGGCATCCGTGTCTCCATGTTCAACGATCGCACCCGGCTGGCCTTGCGATGCCAGGAAGAATGCACACTGCTGAGAGACACGCTGGGCCTGCTGCATGTTGTGGGTGACGATCACGATGGTGACGTCGTTCACGAGCTCGAGCATCGTCTCTTCGATGACACGAGTGGATGTCGGGTCGAGGGCAGAACACGGCTCGTCCATCAGCAGGACCCGTGGCTTCACCGCGAGCGACCTGGCAATGCACAGCCGCTGCTGCTGGCCGCCTGAAAGCCCGCCGCCTGGCGCCCGCAGTCGGTCGCGTACCTCTTTCCACAGCCCGGCCTTCGTCAGGCACGACTCAACGAGGAAGTCGCGTTCGTCGCGCGAGACCCGGGTGCCGGTGAGCCTGAGTCCGGCGACGACGTTGTCGTAGATCGACATCGCAGGGAACGGGTTCGGCTTCTGGAATACCATTCCAATACTTTTGCGTGCCTCGACCAGGCTGCGACTCGTGTCGTAGATGTCGTCGCCGTCAATCAAAACCTCACCGGCCATGCTCGCCGACGGTATCAATTCGTGCATGCGGTTCAGGATGCGGAGGAAGGTGGACTTGCCGCAGCCGGACGGCCCGATCAACGCTGTGACAACACCGGCAGGCATAGTGAGCGACACGCGGTCGAGCACCTGGTGGTCGCCGAACCACGCGGTGATGTTGCGCGCATCCAGCGTTGCCAGCGGTTCGAGAGGGGCCGAACTGTCTATAAAGGGGCTGGCTGTTACGGGGCTGGACGCACGCGCACGCGGGAGCCGTGCGCGTGCGATCAGACCACGCCGCGTTGACTGGACCGGCAATACCTCCGTCTGGCCAGATTCGAAATTGGACGACGGCGCGTGGCCGACCGTGATGCCGGTCGATGGAGGGAGCTCAAGGTCGGGCGCGAGATCGGACATGGTCACATCACTTCTTTCTGTCACAGCAGGTTCGGGAGAAGCCTGGTGACCTGGTCGGCAACGAACAGGCCTCCGAGGAGCAGGACGGGAACAAAAACGATCCAGGTCTTCTGCGCACCGATGCGGCGATACGCCCACACCGCCGCGAGTTCGAGCACCAGGAACAACTGCAGCGCGAAGACCAGCGCCCATGCCGTCGAGGCGTCGGTTGCCATTTCCTTGTCAGCCGGCGCCAGCAGCGCAAATGAACTCTGGCGGATGCCGGCTGGCTGGGTTGTGCTCGTGAGCTGGGCATCCACTCGCGCAACGCCGGTGGGAACGTATGCCGGCCCACGAGCAGTCTCAAGAATGAGCCTCGACTGCCCGGCTTTCAGGGCAGGCGGCGCTGGATCGCCGGCATAACGCACACCGATGACGGAGAAGGTCTGCTCGCCCTGCCCGGTGATCACGGTGAACTCCTCACCGGGAGCCAGCTCCTGGAGACGTGAGAACGGCCCGCCGTAGGTGGCGGCACGCGCCATGATCACGCTCACCCCTGCCTGGCCAGGCAGCACGGTGTCGCGACGATGCCCAGGTCCGTTCATCAGGGTTCCGGATGCCGTCCCCTCGACCACGACTTCATGAACGCCAATAGCAGGAATATCGAGAACGGCGACGGGGTCGCCGTTGCTGAGCAGGACGTTGTCGACGGTCCCTTCGCTCACGGGCGCCGTGCCGTCTGAGAGCTGCTGGCGGTACGAGTTCTCCAGCTTCTGCTGTGAAACCAGATGCTGCACATGACTGAGCACCATCAGGTTGAGTACGAAGCCCAGCATGAGCGCAGCAACGAGCGCGAGGCATCCGCGGGCGAGGACCTGCGTGTTGGTCAGCGGGGGCTGGAGGACCGGTGCTTTCGGTGGCCGGCGCGGCGGTTTGGGGATGACTGCTGCGCGCGGAGGCTTCGGTGGCTTGGGCGGTTTCGGCGGCTTTGAGTTCGACGGCGTGCCTCTGCGGCCGCTGCCGCGCGAGTCGCTCGCTGCGCCGATTGCGTCATCCGTTGACCGGTGTTCTTCGTCGATGATTGTCACGCGAGCCCCGGCACAATCCGGGCGGCGAGCACCCTGCGCACGGCAAGCACGATTCCGAACAGGGCTCCCCCGCTGGTGACGACCAGGATCAGGAACCACGGCGCTGCCATGACCATCCCATCCCGGGTCACAGCGGTCAGGGACACGCCATCAACGGAGTTCGGCGGTGTGAACACCGCGTGCGCGTTCAAGATCGTCCATTGGCCGATGCCGGGCAGCGTCGCCGACACGACTCGTGATTCGCCGGGGGCCAGCGCCGTGACAGGCACAGAATCAACATCGCTGATGGTGTTTCCGAACGGACCATCGACCCAGAAATGGGCACTGGCATCCATCGCTGTGTCCGACGCATTGCGAACCGTGAATTCAACGACGAGCTCACCGCGCAGCGGATTGAGCGACGGATGATGCGTGGTCGAGAGGCCGCTGAGATAGAGGATTCCCCCGATGTCCTCCCCATTGTCGCCGCCATTGTCGCCGCCGGTTTCTGCACCTGGCGTCGCGACCGACGTCGATCCGGGTGCGGAGCCCGCGCCTGGTCGTGGCGAGGTCGTCGAACCTGTACCCGTGGACGCTGATCCGACCGGTGACGGCGTCACCTGAACGGTGATACCCATTCCGTCGGGATCATCTGCAGCCTTTGCGTTCTCCACTCCGGCTGAGCCGAGCGTTGCACCGAGTGCGAACGTGAGCCCGAGTGTAAGGAGCGCGGCTGTTCGCCTGGTCGGGGTGCGTCGAGAATGTGCCATCGTCCCCTACCGCCCGTCTGCTGACGGCGACGGCGAGGGCGACGGGAACGACGAAGCGGATGCCGCAGGCTCGCCACCGCTGGCAACCAGTGCGGGCTCAGGTGCAGCTTCACGAGCCTTGCGCTCGGCTTCAGCCTCTGTGTACGCGATCCATGCCTTGGCATTCTTCTCGTCGCGCTTCGCCCGGAGTCGGGTGAACAGCCAGAGCGAACCGCCCACAAGCACAAGGACGAGCAACCACCATGGCATCGCGACAATCATGGTGTCGCGACTGACCTCTCGCAGGGCGCCGGGGTTCAATGCGTCCTGTTCAACGGTTGGCGCCATCCGAACGTATGGATTGAGGTAGCCGAACTGGCCGACGCCTGGAACGTCGATCGATACGGTCCGGGTTGCCCCTGGGAGCATCTCGGAGAGTTCCTGGCGCACGAGATCGCCTGCACCGATGCCGAACAGCGTTTTCACGCCGATCACCATGTGCGCGCCGAGCGCGATGTTGCCATTGTTGGCGACGGTGAACGTCACTGTCGTCAGCCCGTCGAGCGGGTTGAGGCTCGGCGCGTACGACGCCTCGATGTTGCTGATGGTCAGCGCAGGCTGGAGCTCGCCTGGCACACGCACATACAGGCGCGTGGCAACACGGCGGTCGACGAGAACTTCACCCACCGCTGATTGCACTGAGATGGCTACTCCACCAGCGTGGTCACCCGGCGTCGCATCAGCCGGGACATCGACGGAGAACGGGACGACCTGGGAGGCACCGGGATCCAGCGGGATACTGAGCTGCTTGGCACCATTGTCGAAACTCACCCAGCTCCCGGCGTCGATCGGAGCTGCATCGGTGTCGAGAAGACCGTACGAACCGTCCTCCGAGTTGTAGGCGTCGCTCGCAAAGATGGTCAGGGTCTGCGGCGTCGTGCCGGTGTTGCGCGCGACGTAGTAGTCGTCAAGGTGCTGGCCTGGCTCAGCCTGGTAGCTGAACCGGGAACGTGTATCGGCTCCCTCCACTGTGCCCGGCGAACCGGAGATGCCGTCTGTCTCGTCGGCTACTGCCGGCAGGGATGCAGACGATGCCATCACAATGCCGAGCAGAAGGGCAGGCACGAGTGCCGCAGTGAGCCCAGCGCGCACACGTCGCAGACGCTCAGGGAAGTATGAAATGGAGAGCACGGTTCATTAGTCCAAAGGATGTTGTCGTGCACCCCTCGCGGGGCTGAACGAGCTGTGAACGAAAGTAAACGGGTGGACGCTGGTGACTCATGTCGGCGCACACACACCCTGGCGGGAGGGACGCGCTGAACGCGTTCCTCCCGCCGTGGTGCTGCGTGCTGGACTACTTCGAAGCGAGCGTGAGCGTGAGCTTCGAGGTGTAGGTACCAGCGGCCTTGCCAGCCGGCGCGACGAAGGTGAGGTCGGCACCGAGTACCGTGTCACCGACAGCCTGCCCGGCGGGTGCCGAGGCGAAGGTGGTGAACGGAGTCGAGCTGCCCGCAATGTGCGCGGCTGCCGCGACCACACCGGATGCCGTCGACGTGACGACCTTCGGGGCGACGCCGAGCTGCTTGGAGTCGATCGTCACCGCTGCATCAGCCGAGTTGGTGAAGTTCTGCACCGTGGCGGTCAGATCCCAGCCCTTCAGCGACACGACACGGCCATCCTTCACCGTGAAGGTCGGGAGCGTGCCCGTTGCCGTTGACAGGTTGTTCACCAGCGTCGGAGCTGCGAGCGTTGCGCTTGCGCCAGCCGGAACTTCAAGGCTGAGTGCGCCGTCGGCTGCCGCGATGGCACCGGCCGAGATATCGATGCTGCCCTGCTGGGACGGATCGACGGGCGCGGTGACCGGGGCATCAGAGGGAAGAGCCACCGTGTATGCGCCGGTGCCCGGTGTGATCGAGATGCTGGCGTACCAGACACCGGACGACGCCAGGTTGACGTGGTTGTCCTTCAGGCACGCCATGCCGACGCTGTAGTTGCCGCCGACCGCCTTGACCGCGCCCTGGCCGATCAGTCCGAGGATCTGCTCGATCGGTGTGGTGGTGATCAACATGACGTCCTTGCTGCCCGGCGCGGTGAACCCGCCGTCCGCGTAGGCCGACCAGTTCTTGGGGGCGCGCTCCTGGCCCTGCGGGGCAAGGAAGGTCCTGACAGACGTCGCGTCAGCCGAGCAGGAGAATTTCGCGTGCGGGTCTGTGGCAGACGGGGATCCGCCGACTGATTCGTCCCACGCGAACACGTAGTTGTCCGCGTAACGCACCTCATCCATCGGTTCGTAGATGTAGACGGGACCGTCGGATCCATTCGCCTGGGGTGCCGCGTTCGCCGCAACGGCGGACATTCCGACGATCGACGTCGCGAGGAGAGCGACAGACGCGACCCGAACGATATTTTTCTTGAACATTTTCTTGCCTTTCATTTCACATCGAGGTGCAGAAGGACTACTTGGATGCGCGGATCGCGGTGGTGCTTGACGGTGCGAGGAAGCCGAACTTTGTCTTGACCGCACCAGAGGTGAGCGATCCGACGCTGAAGTTCGTCAGGCTCTTGGGCTTGGTGCGGTCGACGAGGTCGGCCAGCGCCTGGTCGAACTTGGGGTTGGTCTGGTCGACACGGGCGAACTCGACGACAACGTACGTGTCGCGACCGAACGTGGCGTTGCTGTAGTACGCCGCGTTCGGCACTGTCGCGCTGCCGGTGCCGGTGAACGGCGCAGTGCCGGGGATAGCACTGCCGAGGGTTGCCGTGCTGGTGCGGTCCTGGCCAGCACCGCTCTTCTGGGCCACCCAGCTGGCGACCGAGAACGGGATGAGCTGGTTGTCGGCGAGAACGCTGCCGTCGTTCTCGATGACCTCGTTCTGCAGGACGCAGTTGCCGATGGTCGGGTTGCCGATGGCGGTGAGGAAGAACTTCCTGGTGCCGGAGGCGGCCTGGGGCAGAACAGGTGTGACGTTGCCGAACGCAGACCGTGTCGCGGCATCGCAGCTGTAGAGCAGCTTCAGGTTGGCCGCCGAGATCTCGCCAAGGCCAGTGCCGCCCTTGTACGCGTATGACAGAGCGTCACGGCCGTATGGGAAGTACTGCACCAGGCCCGTGTTGCTCTGGGTAGGGGCGCTCGACGAGCGGGCAATGTCGATCAAACCAGTGACCGTGGCAGCAGGAGTGCCATTGTTGTTGGTGTACGCCGTGCCGTTGATCGACGCCAGGAGCGCCGTCACGCCGTCGCCAGAGCCGGACGGGCGCGAGAAGTACGCGCCGCCGGGCTTCGTCTGGATGGCGGCAGAACCGGTGGCGTCAAACGAGCCGATCGAGTTTCCGGCAGCGGTGACTCGGACTGACGAACCGGTGATTGTGGTGCCGTTGGCGAGTGCGTTGACAGAGTCCTGCAGGGTGTCAGAACCAACAAGCACGTAACTGTTGGAGACCACGTCAGCGTGCGCCGGAACGGCGACAGCAAGACCGGCCAGGGTCAGACCGAGCGTCGCGCAGAGCGCGACAGCTTTCTTCGACTTCACTTTGATACCTTTCGAATGGGTTGGACGAGCACTTCGGGTGGAGCGTTCGAGCAACCGCTGGCGCGGGTGCGTCGACCTGGACGCTCCGGTGAGTGCCGGACTATCCAAGATTTCGGGCATCAGCTTCGCCTTCTGATGCGTGTGAACAGCGGCACGGCGGCCGCGGCCCCCAGACCGGCGAGCAATCCCCCTGGTACGGCAGCGGAGATCGGGCCGGTATCGGGATCGGCAGGGGTGGCGTTGCCCAGCAGCGCGGCGGCCACAGCTCCGGTTGCCACCGGAGCCGCTGCAGTTGGGGCGGCTGCCACAGCGCCAGGGACGGTCGGTTTCCTGACGGTCGTCGGCGTGCTCGCTGTCGGCGAGGCGGTCGCGGGCTTCGACACGACAGTGGGGACACCCGACTGAATGGCGTTCGCGGCCGTCACGGCCTGTTCGCGCCAGCCCTGCGGCAGCGGCGCATAACCTGCAGGCAGCAAGCCGGAAGCCGTGCCAGGCTCCTGTCCGAGGGTGGCCGCATAGCGGATGAAGCCGGCGTAGTCTGCGCGCGCAGCGGCATCCGCCTGCGCAGGGTTGGCGGCCGCATACACCGGCATCGCCAGCGGATAGGCATTCGCCGCAGCCTTCGCGCCCTCGCCGGCTGGATCATATTCATAGACCTGCGGCTGCTCGGCGACCGACGTCATAGCGGCGGCAGCTGCAGTGAGCGACTCGGTCGTCGGGGCCACATAGTTGCCCGCAGCATTCAGCAGCGAGGCAGATACGATCTGGTATTTGGCTGCGGATGCCGTATCGGTGAGGGCGAGAACATGCTGGTAGCCGGTGAGGTCACGCACGCTCTTTCCGTATTTGTGCGGGATCGACACGGCATCCCAGGCGCCAAGCACCTGACCATCGCCACGAAGAGCGAGATACGCGCTCGTGTCGAGGTCGGTTGTGTACGGTCGCCAGGTCACGAGGTTGACGGCGCCGCCGAGGGCAGTGGATTCGTCCTGTTGGATGGGGTCGGCCTTCGGCAGATTATCGCGGGGAAGGATGAGGGCGCTGCCGCTCTTGTTTCCCTCGTCGGTCGTCTCGCTCCACGGGTTGACAATCATGTCGAACTCGTCCGGCACACCGGCCAGGAAATCAGCTGCCGCCTGGTCTGACATGACATAGCGCCAGAGCTGCCACGCGGCATCCGATCGCCCCTGGGGAACGAGAAGGTCGGCCAACGATGGTCCCATCAGGGTCTGGACTGCCCACTCGGGATCGTTGATGGCGAGAAACTCGGGATCCTGCGTGAGGTTGCGGGCGTTGTGACCTGGTTTTTCCGGGCTCAAGTAGCCGACGTGGGTCTTGTCGGCGTATGTAGGCAACGAGTCGAGGTAGGAGTTGGTGAGCAGCTTCGCCACCAGCCGCGGGGTGAGCTTGAGCTCACTGAACGACATTCCAGCCTTGGCCAGATACTCGGGATCAGTGGCCGCCACGTCTCTCGGCTGGCGATCAATCGCAAAGGCGATCGACAGCCCGGTGAGCGCCACCGGGGCGTACGTGAGCGAGTCTGCGACCTCGGAGGTGCTCGAGGAGAGCGCCCTGGACGTCAGCGCCAACGGGGCGGTGACTGTGCCGTTCGCCGAGGCGAGCGCGTCGGACTCCGTCCCGGTGCTCAACGTGTATGTGGCGGTTCCCGCCTTGGTGCACAGTGTCGGCTGCCACGATGCGACGGCACCGGCGACCAACTCACTCCCAGAGAGCTGGCGCTCAGCAGCGCCGATGGTGCAGGTGGCGGCGAGAGGCTTGAAGTCGAGCCGGAAGGCGACGCGGTGCTTCCAGCTGTTCCAGAACAGTCCGGAGTTCACCACGTGCGCCTCGCCGACATCCGCTGTGCCGCGTGGGATCACGACCAGCCAGCACGAACGCGGGCTTGAGGTGCCGTCACTCGATTTCACGGTTTGGCCGCAGCCGAGCCCCGGTGCTTGAAGCGCCGTCTGGATCTCGAACTTTGCCGAGCCGGCCCCGTCGCTTCCTGAGCCTGCCCACTTCACCTCGTTTGTCGTGTATTGGGTGAAGTACTCATTGGTGTTGACGTCGACTTCAAGCTTCTTATTGTCGTCTGATACCGAGCGGATGACTTTTCCATCGACTGCCTTGAACGGGATCGACGTGTAGGTCGGGACGGTGAAGTAGGTCGACGGCGCGGTGTATGCGGCGTCCTCTGCCGCAACGTTGTCGTCGGCAACCGAGTTGTCTCTCGATGCCCCCGGGGTGTTGAAGCCGCCGTACTGGCAGGTGGTGCGGTCAGGGCCCGTCGCGTCGTCGCCCCAGCACTGGGCGATCTGCAGGAAGTTCTCTCCGCCGTGACCCGACCCGGGCACCGTCGACTTCTTGCCGCCCGTCCAGCTCACCGTCACGCCCTGTGAGGTCAGGTCACGCGTCTGGGAGACCGTGACGGCCAGGTCGGGGAACGGGGCGTTGGCAGCATCCGAGTCCTGGCTCGCTGCCGTCACGGTCACCGCACTCGACTGATCAGCGGATGCCGTCGGCACGACAACGCCAGAGAGGGCAAGGAGCGCTGATACGAAGGCCCCCACCACGGTTCCCGTGACGAGCGAACGCAGCCAGGTGGGGTGCGACCGCGTGCGACGACTCGATTTCACAGAATTCTCCATAGGTTTTTCGGCACATTCTCAGCCGATAGCGGTCACGGTACGAGCGGTTGGTGACGCCCGGATGAACAGGTCTGGAACGACCCTTCTCCCGCGCCTGTCGGAATGAGAGCCACGAGAACGAGCATCCGTTGCGAGCGCGCAACGAGCAGGGGGAAGCGCGACGAATCAGCCGAGCGAGGATGCGTCCGGCGCGCTGCCGGATCGCTTGAGCCGCCGCGAGAAGAGCGGCGGAAGCACTGTTCCTGCAATCAACAGCAACGCGGCGAACAGCATGACCAGTTGCGAGGTGCCCCAGCCGGTGTCGGCCAGAGAGAACGGCGACGACACCGCGGCACCACTCGCGCTGTTGCTCCCGCTGATCAGTGCTCCGTTCTCGTCGTACACGGCAGTAGCACCTGCAGACGCTGCCGTCGAAACTGCGGCTGCGGCATCCGTTCCCTGGGCTCCCGCTGCGCTGCCGCCAGCGCCAGAGCCGCTTACCGGGGTGTCATCCGTTGCCCCTGCCGTACCGGTCGTGCACTGGTCAGGCCCCGCCTTGTCACAGTCGGCCGGTGCCGGTGCCGTGAGCGCCAGTTGGTTGCTCGTTGGCGAATCGCCAGGCTTGAACGTTGGGTTGTTACACGCGTTGACATCGACAGCGGCACCCCCGGCTCCTGGGATGCGCTTGATCTGTTCGAACCCGGCAAGCACCAGGTTCATGGGCAATGGCGAGTAGCCGAGCGCTGCGGCCTGCTGCTGTCCCTCGCACAACATGTAACTGGCGAAGGAGCCGAGGGTCTTGCCCTTCGCTTCCGTGAAGATTCCGGCAACGGCCGTAGGCACGATCATGTACGAGTAGCTCGACAACGGGTATGTGCGGTTGTCAGCGTTGTTGTACACGCCGTCGAGGATCTGTGTGAGGTACTCAGGCGACGCGGAATCGGTGTTGATTGCCGCCTGCATCAGGCCAACGGCCACAGAGGATGCTGTCGGCTCCACGTAGTATCCGGCGTTGTTCAGCACCTTCGCGACCGGGAATCCGGATTTCAGAGCATAGGAATACTCGACATACGTGATGGCGCCTTCGCCGTAGTCCTGGCCGACGTAGCCGGCGACGCCCAGCGACCCGTTCTGGGCCTTGGCGTTGCCGAAGGTCGGGTACTGCGAGGTCAGGCCGCAGGGTGTCGATCGACCGACGGATGAACAGAACGCGTTCCACAGGTCTGGGTGCTGTTTCGACATCCACAGGGTGAACTGTGCGGTTGAGCCTGAACCGTCGGAGCGCACCACGGGCACAATCGCCTTGTCCGGCATCGCGAGTCCCGGATTGTCGGTCTGGATAGCCGGGTCGTTCCAGTTGGTGATGCCGCCCGTGAAGATCTTGGTGATCACCTCTCCGCTCAACCGAAGATTGGTGACCTTCTTGCCGCCAATCTTGAGGTTGTACATGAAGGAGGTACCGCCGGCCACGATGGGCATATACGCGAATCCGGTGGTCGGCTGCTCCGGTGCGGAACCGTCTTCCGGGCTCGTCTGGAACGGGATCTCGCTCACCGCGAAGTCAACGTTGCCCAGCACGAAGTCGCGCCGCCCCGCCGAGGATCCGACGCCTGAATAGTTCACCGTCATGCCGTAGTTGGCTGCGACGTTCTTGCGCCACTGGTCGAGTGCGTTCTGCGACCAGGTTGATCCGGTGCCGGAGATCGGCTTCCACTCGTCGGCCAGCGCGGCAGGGGCGCCCACTCCACCCAGTGCGCCCAGGAACAGCAGCAGGAAGGCGAACGACGCGGTGAGGAAACGGGACAAGCGGATGCGACGCGTCACTATGACGTCTCCTTGGTAGCTGCTGTAGGCGGTACGGGCTGGGCTGTGTTCTGGACTGTGTTCTGGACTGTGCTCTGGACTGTGTTCTGGACTGTGTTCTGGACTGTGCTCTGGACTGTGTTGCGTTCTGAGTCGCGCCGGGAGATCCGCACTTCATCGCGAGCAGATGCGGCGAGCGCCGCACGACGCTGGCGTGAGGAGAGCTGTCCAGGACCCCTGCCGCCGAACACCCTGGCCACGGCGAACAGGGTGAGGACGACAATGATCAGCACGGCAGCTGACCCGAATCCACGGGCGATCATGTTCGGCTCCGGTGACTTCACGAAGTCGAACACCTGGAGCGGCAGCGAAATCATGGGCCCTGAGAACGGATTCACGTTGAGTACGGCCGTCACACCTGAGGTGAGGAGCACTGGGGAGGTCTCCCCGATTCCTCGCGCGGTTCCGAGGATCACGGCGGTGACCAGTCCCGACTTCGCCGTCGGCAGCACCACATGCCAGACGGTTCGCCATCGTGATCCGCCGAGTGCGTACGACGCCTCACGAAGGTTTCCGGCAACGAGGCGGAGCACCACATCCGACGCCCTGATCACGATGGGCAGCATCATGACGGTGATGGCCATTGCGGCGGCGAACCCTGAACGCTGGTGTGTGATCAGCGTGATGATCGCCGAGTAGACGAACAACCCAGCCACGATCGAGGGCAATGCGGTCATCGCATCCGCAATCGTGCGGACGAACCGCGCGAAGCGGCCGCCAACCTCATTCAGGAAGACAGCAGTGGTCACGCCGAGCGGAATGGTGATGACCAGGGCGATCGAGATCTGGATGAGAGTTCCTACTATGGCGTGCAGGATGCCACCCATGTCGAGGGGATCGAGTGGGCCGGCCAGCTCCATGGTCTGCGTGAAGAAGTTCAGGTGCGGCAGCGCCTCACGGCCGCGCACCAGGGTGTAGATCAAGACGAAGACCAGTGCGCCCACCAGGATGATGCCCGCGCTGTACAACAGCGTCGTCATCACCTTGTCTGCGACATCCTGCCCATTTGAGCGAAGGGCCACCAGCACGGCGTACAGGGCGATGAATGCAACGAACGCGACGACGGCCCAGCCGATGCCGCCCGTCATGGGCGTGAACCACCCGAACAGCAGGCTGGCGAGTGCTCCCCCGGCGAACAGGGCACCCCAGAGGTTGAATTTCTCGTCGATGGTTGCCGTTCGGAGCCGCCGCTTCGGCCCGATCGGGCGATCCCCGGGGGACGGGATGACGGTGGGTGCCGGCGCAGGTGCCAGCACTACCTCACTCTCAGTGTCGACGAGGGGGCTGTCCCTGTCGATGAGGGGCCCGGGCACGCCCGGTTCGCGTACGACCGGTTCGCGCACGCCGGGTTCGAGGATCGTGGACATCAGGCTTCGCTCTCTGCGCCGGACCGCGAGCGCGCAACAATGGATGACGCTGTGAAGTTGACGGCGAGGGTGATCAGGAACAGCACGAGGCCGGCGGCCATCAGCGCGGAGAGGCCGAACTCACTTGATTCGCCATACCGCAGTGCGATCAGGGACGAGACGGAGTTGGTTCCTGTCTTCAGCACCTGCCAGTTGATCGTGAAGATCGGCGAGATGATCATGTACACGGCGATCGTCTCCCCGAGTGCACGGCCGAGACCGAGCATCGTGCCTCCGATGATGCCGCCACGGCCGAACGGAAGCACAACGGCGCTGACCATGCCCCAGCGGGTGGCACCGAGTGCAAGCGCCCCTTCGCGCTCGCCTGCCGGCGCCTGGGAGAACGCCTCTCGCATGACAGACGTCTGGGTGGGAACCACCATCAGGGCGACGACGATGCCTGCGATGAATGCGGACGATGTGAATGCGCTCGCATCCGTCAGCTGCTGCCCCGTCTGAGAGGTGACGGCGAAGATGGGAATCCACCCGAGGTATGTCGACAGCCACTGGGAGACGGGAAGCACGTTGCCCTGGAGAAAAAACACGCCCCACAGGCCGAAGACAACACTCGGTACCGCAGCCATGAGGTCGACCAGCGAGATGAGGGTCGGCCTGATTTTGGCGGGAACCACCTCAGACAGCAGCAGTGCTGTGCCGAGCGCGAGCGGTACGGAAATGCACATTGCGACCAGGGCTACAGTGATGGTTCCGAACAGGACCGCGGCAATACCGAAGGTCTGTGTCTCGGGCGACCACTCCTGTTCCCACAGGAACGCAGGGCCGGCCACCTGCAATGCGGAGCCTGCCCGAATCGACAGGAAGAGGCCGACTGCGAGCATGATTCCGACAGTCGTCGTACCTGCCGCGAAGCTGACCGCGCGGAAAACACGGTCTCCACCGGACTCCCTGGCGACAAGGCGTCGGCGCGTGATGCCGCCAAGTTGGGCTTCGGACATGACTTCCTTGTGATCGGTGGAGCTGGGAGCAGGCGCGTCAGTGTTCGAGCCCGCGTTCACAATTGGGGCCGCAGGTGAACGGCAAGCATCCGGGCGGTGAAGGAGCAGTCGCCACGACATGAGCTGTCGGCGTCATTCCGACGAGCGCGGCGACGACTCCCGTGCTGCAGGAGCGATCGGGGAAATCGTCGGATCGGCGGGTACCGTCGGCGCGGTCGGAGTCGGCGATACCGGCGCCTGTGGCCCGGCTGAGACGATGGTCACACTCGTTCCCAGCCGCAACGCGGTACCGGCTGCCGGCTGGGTCTGGATGACAGTACCCTCGGGTATTCCTTGCGCCGCACTGACGGATTGCAGGGCGTCGAGGCCAGCGGCACGTACGGCCGCCACGGCATCCGCCATGGTCATGCCAGCGACGGCCGGTACCACGTTCGACCCCGACGCGACGGCGAGGCCCACGGTGGTTCCCGGCGCGACAGACGTGCCTGCCAGCAGGCTCATGCCGAGTACCGTGTCGCCGGGGGCAGCGGAATTCTCAACCGCAAGCTCCCCCGCCACGAGCCCGGCGTTCGCGAGTGTTGACAGCGCGTCCTTCAGCGTCATGGTGCCCAGTTCGGGAACGCTCACCATCAGCGGCACAGCCGATGGTGAATCCGTCGGTGTGGGTGTCGGGGTCGGCGTCGATGCTGGCGGGCTCGGCCCCGCGGACGCGACGGGCACGGCATCATCTCGTCGGTCCCCGGTGACGGCTCCAGACCACACCACCGCGATGACGAGAACAAGCAGGAGAAAAGCGCCAACGCCGGGACCTGCACGCCCGGCTCCTGTGCGTTTTCGCACCGCAGCGTACTCACGATCCCGCGTTACCGGTTGTCCGGTTGTCACCCCCACGGAGGCCGGCGCTGCTCCCCCGGCGCGGCCTTCCGCCAAACGCGCCGTGAGAGCGTCAGGATCCGCGGTTGCACCTGCCGGAATCACCATCGTCCGATCAGACTCCGACAGGGTGTGTTGGGGTGCGAGCATACGCTTCTCCCCTGGCCACGCACCCCTGACTATCGGACCAGACCTGGCGTCCTGCACCGCGGCCAGCATGTCGGTCGCGGAAACGAAGCGACTCGCTGATGATTTCAGCATGCCTTTAACCACAATGCGGTCGACCGACCTCGAACAGGACGGGTTGAGAACAGAGGGCACGGGCGGCGGCGACTGAATGTGGGCCTCCAGCACAGCGGCCGTCGTCGCTCGAGGAAATGGCGGTCGTGCGGTCAGCGCGAAGTAGAGCACCCCGGCCACGTGGTACAGATCGCTGCTCTCTGTTACCGGCAGTCCCCGAGCGTGTTCGGGTGACAAGTAGTGGGCATTGCCGACAATGGTT
The DNA here is from genome assembly GCF_057669685.1 of Leifsonia sp. Y878. Lineage (NCBI taxonomy): Bacteria > Bacillati > Actinomycetota > Actinomycetes > Micrococcales > Microbacteriaceae > Leifsonia > Leifsonia sp. Y878. The sequence continues at coordinate 1,273,635 of NZ_JBYHFS010000001.1, forward strand.
CGCTCGTGCGGCGTCGTGCGTCCCTCCCCAAGCACCCCGGCGCCGTGAGCCGTGCGGCCTGCGATATCGGCTAGTCCGAAGTCAAGTAGACGCACACCCGCAGGTTCGATCCTCCGGCCGAGTCCTGACCCCGCGCTCTCGGCGGAAACGTTCACCATCACATTGGTCGGTGAAATGTCACGGTGCACGATGCCGGCGGCATGCGCGGCTTCCAGGGCACGGAGCATCCCTTCCGCGACAGTGAGCGCATCGTCAACCTCGAGCGCACCATGCGCCTCAACGTACTCGGCGAGCGTGATGCCATCTGCGCGTTGGAGGGCGATCCAGACACACCGCTGTTCGTCGGTTTCATGAACCCCAGAGGCGAGCACCCTCACGATGTTCGGATGAGAAAGCACCCCGGCGGTCTGGGCCTCTGCCGCGAACGTGGCGCACGCCTCCTCCGAGCGAGCAAGGTGCGGATGCAGAATCTTGAGCGCGACCCTGGTGCCGTCGAGAACATCATCCGCGTCGAAGACCGAGGCCGTGCCGCCGGTGCCGAGCAATTCGCCCAGCCGGAATCGGCCGGAGATCAGTGCGTCGTCTCCCATATCACCACGCAAGGACGTGCTGGGACTGGCGTGACGCGGCGCCTGATCGCGCGACAGGAGGTCCGCCTGGCCTCGCCGTTTCGGCAATCGTCGCCGTCCGCAGGCCGTCGATGGTTGCCGCTGATGATTCCTGGCACGGCACAACGCCTCCGTACCAACGTCCACAGGTCGCAACGACATGGCCGTCGAGCGTCAGGAACCACCCGCGCATTCCCGGGTTTGGCCCAAGTACGAAGACCACGCCCAGGGCATCCACCCGGTCACGGATGCGGGCGATATGGGCCTGCGCGCCATCCAGGCTGGTGTATGCGTGTGAGCTCCTGGCCAGTTCCCGGTTGTTTGTCGCGAGCAATCGCCAGACCCCCGCGCTCCCCGTGCCAGGGAACGACGCCGACGTGCCAGGCAACGCGGCAGCGGACTGGGGAGGGACGGCAACGGCTCGTCCCGGTGAAAGATCCCCCGGGCGCCCAGGCTGAGGATCAGCCACCAGTCGGTTCGCATTCACAATCTCGTCGCGGAATCGAACCCATGCACGCAGCAGCGGTTCGGCTGACGTCTGGAACGAGGTGAACATCACGCGCGGCGTCGCGGGCATTGGTCTCCAGTGAGAGGGCACAGATGTGCTGTTCTGTCAGGCACGAGGCGCCCAGGGCGGGCGACACGCTACCTCTCACGAAACATTCAGGCTCGGGTCTTGCGCGCAGCCGTCCGGCAGGTGAACGGGCGGTGGCGGGCAGATGAGCGAGCGGAACTGCACGGTCTCCTGTGGTACGCCGTTGTACGGCATGCCGCCAAAATACGACCCACTACCCCAGAGTAGGCACGACGGCCGGAGAAAGCACGACGACCAGAGCCGGCACGACCGCCAAAGAAGGCACGACCGCCAGAGCGAGGATTAGTCGGCTGCGGGCACAGGCTCGGAGGAGGGCAGAATGCCGAGGCTCGCCTTGATGGCAGCCTCTGCACCCGATGAGGCCTCCGCTGCCTCGCGGTTGGCTTCGCTCACCGCGCGAACTACTTCGTCCCGCTGGATCTTGAGGCCACGAGGGGCGTCGATTCCGATCCGGATGCTGTCGCCGCGGGTATCGAGAACGGTGATGACGATGTCATCGCCGAGGAGAATCTTCTCTCCGGGCTTACGCGTAAGAACCAGCATCCGTTCAGCCTACCGCGACCGACGACAGGGCTGCGGGGACGCCATCGATCCAGCCGATGGGAAGCGAGAGCAGCCTCAGCGTTTCGGGCGACTGGGTCCCGGCAGCGTTGACGGCAGCAACCGCATCCACCGCCGTGTTGGCGGCAATGGCGCGCACCCAGCGGGCAGAGTCCGCGGGTTTCCGACCGGCGTCAACGGCCACCCAGCACTGGTCGGCTGCGACGTTGCTGACACTGGGCGATACGGGAGCGGCGAGAGCGTGACGTCCGCCCGTCGGCACGCCCCACGCGACAAATACTGCGGCGCCGTTCTCAACGCCGGCCGCCCGCGCGTCCAGCGCGCTACGCCGATCGGTGACAGACCCGGTCTGGTCGGAGACAGACCCGCCCAGGTCGGCGGCAAGCGACCCACCACGCCGTACCAGCCCGTTGCACGATGCAGCCATCGAGCGGGCGACGCCGAGGGCATCGTCGTACAAACCGGCGATCACGACCAGGTCACCGGCGCCTGTCAGCGGACTCGGAGCCTGGCGCGCAGAATTCGCTCCCGCACTGCTGAGTTCATCGCCATCCCCTGCAGGCTCGCCGGCCAGAGCGGCTGCGGATGCGAGCGGCTGCGGCTTCGTGTATGCAGCAAGAAGGTCGATCTCCGGTCCGAGGCCGGTCGCCGTGCTGAGGTCCGACATGATGGCGTCAAAATCAGCGGATGCCGTCGACAGCTTCGGCGCAACGGGGAGATCCTGGATGCGTTCCTCCACGTCGTCTGCATCGTCGAGCAGTGCGGCGATCCCGAGGCGCCGGGTCAGGTCTGCGCCGGCCATGCCGCTGGCGTCGACAGTGAGCTCGCGCGGCGCCTGCTCTTCGACGGTGACTTCATAGTGCTGCTTGGCAAAGAAACCCTTCACCCCGCCAACGGTGACCCGCTCGGCTGAGACGATCCTGGCATCCGGTCCGTACAGCGCGCGAACGCGCTCCGTGATCTCAGGGAGGGACTGACCCTCAAGCTGAAATTGCTTCGGTTCCACGAACCACTCCTACTGTTTCGATGCCGACGTTCGCCGACGTAACTTCTTGATACGACAAGACCGGAATGCCGCCGGACTGCGTCGACACCAGTTTCCGGATGGCCGGGCGAAGTGCAGGGGCACAGACCAGCACTGCGGAATAGCCGTTCGACTCCACCGAGCTCACCGTCGCCTTCAACGAGGCGAGCACCGCCTCGGTCTTCAGCGGATCCAGCAGGATCTGGCTGCCGCCATCGCCCTGGCGCATGCCCTCGAGCATCGACTGTTCCAACATCGGATCGATCATGATGACCCGAAGCAATGTCCCGTCGAGATACTGCATCGCCAATGCGGGGCCGAGCGCCTGCCTGGCCGCTTCGATGAGACCCTCCGGCTCTGTGGAGACCTTGGCACGCAGGGACAGCGCTTCGTAGATGCGCGGCAGGTCGTTGATGGGAATCTGCTCGGCGAGCAGCCCCTGCAAGACACGCTGCACCTCAGCCAGTGACAGGAGGCCGGGGATCAGTTCTTCGACCGCCGACGGGTTGACCGCCTTGACGCCATCCGTCAGCACCCTGACATCTTCACGCGACAGCAATCGCGCGGCGTTCTGCGTGATGATCGAGGAGAGGTGGGTGACCAGGACGGAGACGCGGTCGATGACCGTCGCCCCCATCATTTCAGCGCTGTGCCGCATCTCGGCCGGCACCCATTTGCCGGCCAGTCCGAAGACCGGCTCGACGGTTGCGACGCCTGGCAGCGAATCGAGGTGGTCGCCAAGTGCGAGCACCTTGCCGGACGGCGCCATGCCTCGGCCGGCTTCCACACCGGCAATGCGGATGACATAGGTCGACGGCGGCAGCTCGACGCTGTCCCTGGTGCGCACAGGCGGCACGACGACGCCGAGGTCGAGAGCGATCTTCCTGCGCAGGGCGCGCACCCTGGCCAGCAGGTCGTCTGAGGCGCCTGACACGATGTCGACGAGGTCGGTGGACAACTGGATCTCCAGCGCATGCACGCGCATCTGCTCGATGAGGTCTTCCGGCTTGTCCGACTGGCCCGTGCGCTCCCCCGCGACGGACGCGGCTTCGATGGCCAGGTCGGAGGCCTTCCGCGCCTTGATGCGCTGCGCGACGATCAGCAGGCCGGCGCCGACAGTGATGAAGGGGATGATCGGCATGCCTGGGATGAAAGCCATCAGGATGGCTGCGACGCCGGCGATCATCAGTGCGTTGCGTGACTGCGTCAGCTGGGCGGATGCCGTTGATCCCATGTCGGATTCAGCGTTGGACCGCGTCACGATCATGCCGGTTGACACCGCCATCAGCAGGGCGGGAATCTGGGTGACGAGGCCGTCACCGATGGTCAGCAGGGCGTAGGTGTCGAGGGCCTCGCCGATCTCCATGCCGCGCTGGATCATGCCGATGGCGATACCACCGACGATGTTGATGATGATGATGATGATTCCGGCGATGGCGTCACCCTTGACGAACTTCGACGCACCGTCCATGGCACCGTAGAAGTCGGCCTCAGCCGACACTTCTGCCCGGCGTTCCCTGGCTTGCACATCGGTGATGAGGCCGGCGTTCAGGTCGGCGTCGATGGCCATCTGCTTACCAGGCATGGCGTCAAGGGTGAATCGGGCGCCGACTTCTGCGACACGTTCAGCACCCTTGGTGACCACGACGAACTGGATGACCACGAGGATCAGGAAGATCACGGCACCGATGATCATTGAGCCACCAACGGCAACGTGTCCGAATGCCGCGATCACCTGGCCCGCATAGCCGTCTCCGAGCACGAGACGCGTGGATGCCACGTTCAGGCCAAGCCTGAACAGTGTCGCGACGAGGAGCAGCGACGGGAACACCGAGAAGTCGAGCGGCTTCTGCACGAACATGGTCGTCAACAGGATCACCAGCGCGAGCAGGATGTTCAGGATGATGAGCACATCGAGCAGGACTGCCGGCACCGGCACAACCAGCAGGAGAACGATGCCGACGACCCCGACGGGGACAGCGAGCATTCCTAGGTTTCGTTTCATGTCAACGGCTTCCTGGTTGTGTTGCGAGTTCAGACATGGTGTGTACGCCGAGCGCTGCGCCCCGTGACCGGAGCGACATCACGAAGGCGAGCACGCGAGCGACGGCGTTGTACAGCTCAGCGGGAATCTCTTGCCCGATCTCGCACGCTGAGTGCAGCGCGCGAGCGAGCGGGATGTCCTTGACCATCGGCACCCGGTCGGTCTCCGCCTGTTCACGGATGCGCTGGGCGATGATTCCGGCACCCTTGGCCACGACCCGAGGGGCAGACTTTCCGGCCTCGTACTTCAGGGCGACGGCAAAGTGGGTGGGGTTCACGAGCACGACGTCGGCGGTTGCCACGGCGGCGAGCATGCGATTCCGGCTCATGGCGAGTTGCCGAGACCGACGCTGCGACTTGATGAGCGGGTCGCCGTCGGAGTTCTTGTTCTCGTCTTTGACTTCCTTCTTGGTCATCCGCGTCTTCTTGCGGTTGCGCTTCATAACGACGAAGAGGTCGGCCACTGCGAGGATGAGGCCGGCTGCGACAGCCGTCTGGATGAGGCCGGCCACGCCACCACTTGCGGCATCCAGCAGCGAGGAGACGGGCAGTCCGCCGGCGGTCATGAGCACGGGGACGAGCCCCTGGATCACCACCATGAGCGCGAGGCCAACAACAACCGTCTTCACGAGCGCCTTCGTTCCCTGCCAGAGCGCCTGCGTGCCGAAGGTGCGCTTGATGCCGGCCACCGGGTTGAACTGCTCGAACTTGCCGGCCATTTTCTTGAAGTGGATGCCGCCCTGGGCTGCTGCACCGATCAGCACGACGACGAACACCACGATGAGCATGGGCATCATCGTTCCGGCCATCGATGCCAGGCCATCGCCCAGCGCCTGGACCGCCATGATCGGATCCGGCTGGTTGATGAGGTGGCTGACCGTGAACATCTGGGTGGTACCGGCGTCTGCGGCGAGCTGCATGGTGTACGGCATCATGGCCGCGGCGGCCCCAATGCCGACCCACGCCGTCACATCCTGGGATTTGGAGAGCTGCCCCTTGGAGCGGACCTCTTTCATCCGCTTCTGGGTGGCTTGCTCTGTGCGTTCTCCTGAATCGGTATCAGCCATTACTTCACCCCGATCAAGACGTCGACGGCCTGCCCGGTGAGGGACGAGACAATGCGGGGTAACGCGATGAACGCGACGGACCCGAGGGTGAGCGTGAGATAGATCTTGAGCGGAAAGCCGAGCGCGAATGCGTTCAACGCTGGGGCAACCCTGGTGAGCAGGCCGAGGCCGACGTCGGCCAGGAAGAGCACCACGATCAACGGACCGGCGATCTGCACTGCAGACAGCAGCACCTGCCCGATACCGTCAGCCATGGCCTGGGCGGATGCGGCCAGGTCGAGGCCGCCCCCGAGCGGAATGGCCGTGAACGTGCGCACGAGCCCGCCGATCACGAGCTGGTACCCGCCGGAGGCGAACAGCAGGGCGAGAGTAGTCATGTGGAACAGTCGCGTGAACTGCGCACCGTTCAGCATCGCCTGCGGGTCGAATGCCTGCGCCATCTGGAAACCGCCGAACATGTCGATCAAGTTGCCGGCCGACTGGGCAGCGGAGAAGACGAGCATCACGAGAAAGCCGAGCACTCCCCCGACGAGGATCTCAAGGACAAGCGCCCCGATGTACTCGCCAGTGCCCTGCGACACGTAGCCGGGGACGACCCTTGGGGAGACGGCGAATGCCAGTCCGATGCCGAGCATGCCCTTGATGCGCAACGGAATGCCGTTGTATGAGAACGGGGGTGCAATGACCAGGAAGGTCACGATTCTGACACTGGCCAACATCACTGCTTCGATCCATTCGAAGTTCAGCGTGATGTTCACGTCACCCTCCCCCGAGGAGGGACGGGATCTTGTCGAACATCGCGTTGGTGAACGACACGATCTCCGAGATCATCCAGTGGCCGCAGATAACCATGGCGATGCAGACGGCGATGGCCTTCGGCACGAATGAGAGCGTGACTTCCTGGATCTGGGTGATCGACTGGAACAGCGAGATGGCGAAGCCGACCACCAGGGCCGTGATGAGGATGGGGGCGGCGAGCTTCGCCGAGATGATGATGGCCTGCAGGCCGATGTCGAGAACAGCGTTGGCGTCCATCAACCACCCCCATAACTGTCGATCAGGGACGTCACAATGAGTCCCCAGCCGTCGACGAGGATGAACAGCAGGATCTTGAACGGGAGCGAGATCATGACGGGCGGAAGCATCATCATGCCCATCGACATCAGCGCTGCCGACACGACGAGGTCGATAACGAGGAACGGGATGAAGATGACGAACCCTATGATGAACGCCGCGCGGAGTTCGGAGATCATGAAGGCAGGGATCAGCGTCAGCATCGGCACATCAACCGCAGAGTCGGGGTTGGCCATGTCGGCTGCTCGCGTCATAAGCGCGAGGTCCTCTTCCCTGGTGTGCGCAAGCATGAATTGCCGCAGCGGCTCAGACCCGACTTCAACGGCGGCGCTGAAATCGATCTGACCGTTCAGGAATGGCTGCACGGCCGAGTCGTTGATGTCGATCAGGATCGGCGACATGATGAACAGCGACAGGAACAGGGCGAGGCCGGCGAGCACCTGGTTGGGTGGGATCGACGGCAGCGCGAGGGCGTTCCTGGTCATCGCCAGCACCACGAAGATCTTGGTGAACGACGTCATCATGAGCAACAGTGCCGGCGCGACCGAGAGCAGCGTGATGCCGATCAGGGTGACGATCGCCGATGACGGTGTGCCGTTCGGACCGTTGATGTCGACCGTGAGTCCTGCACCGGGCACAGTGGGGTCGGTGGGCGCCGTTGGGTCGAGGGGTTCGCCTGGGTCGCCAGGAGCAGCGAATCCGGCAGACGCCGAGAGCAGGATGATGGCCAGCACGATCATCAGCCCAAGCGAGATGAGAACGGCAGTCCTGATGCGTCTCGTGCGGTTGACCGCCTGAACGCTGAGCACGGTCACGGGTGTTGCCGCAAGGCAGCGGCTGTCTGTTTCCAGGTCGCCGGCGACAGGATGGAGCCGCCGAGCGCGCGCTTCGTTGCGCTGTGCGGTACAGCAGGACTGTGCAGTATCGCAGGGTCGATGGTGGCCACCGAAGCCGCGGCAACACCGAGAGCATCGTCTGCGGGAGCATCATCGCCGGCCGCCGCCAAGCCGGCCGCCTCTTCACTGGTTGCAGAATCAAGGGTGAGCGCGAAGAGGTCGGCCGACGAACGGGGGCTCGCAGCCTTCCTCGGCGCTGCGACGGCAACGGATGCTGGGGCAGCAGCCGACTGCAACACGTTCACGTTCTGCTCCGTCACACCGAGCACGAACCGCTGCCCGTCGATGTCGACAACGACGACGGATGCCTTCTGGCCGACGCCCTGGCGGCCCACCACTGAGATGAGCTGCGCGTTCTTGCTCACCCGGCTGCTCCGGGTGACCTTGCGCTGCATGAACCACAGCAACCCGACCACGACGGCCAGGGAGAGGGCTACCCGCAACGCGATGACGAGGGTGTCCACTTACGAGATGCCCTCGGCAACATCGAGGATGCGGGTGATGCGAACGGCATAGTCCTGGTCGACGACGACGATTTCGCCGTGTGCGATGAGTCGGCCGTTCAGCAGGACATCGGCGGGAGCCCCCGCAGAGCGGTCAAGCTCAATGACAGCGCCAGGCTCGAGGGCGAGAACGTCGCGCACCGACATCCTGGTGCGGCCGATCTCAACGGTGAGCGCCATCTCGACACTGTTGATGCGGCCAAGCTTGCCGACCACCGATTCGGTCGGAAGGCCGTTGACGGCGCCGATGGTGCCGTTCTCCCTGATGCGCATGAGGAACCAGCCGGCATTCTGGCCATCGTCGGTGAGCTCGTAGACGATGGTGTCAGGGTCGCTGAACAGCGCCGTGGCATCCTGCGTGCTCGCCGCACCGAGAACACCGTTCCCCAGCACCTCAGCCGCGGCCTCCAACGACGGACGCAGGACGTCTTCGACGGAGATGAGCGATGATTCCGACTCTGAGGCTGCGGTAACAGTCTTGGAGTCGACAACGACAACAGCCAGGTCTGCGGAGCGCGCCCCGACGAACGATGCGCTGACAGCGGTGCCCAACTGGCCGGCAGGAACCGCACCGGTGTACGGGGTTGCAACGAGCGGGCTCAGCGTCGGAAGCACCTGCACGAGTGCCGCAACGGCATCCGCCTGGATGGAACCGGTCGTGGTTGCTGTCATGGTCATGCTGTTTTCTCCTCAGTTGTTGCGGGGCCGTTGACGACCACGCAGGCCAGGCGGGAACCATTGGCCCCGACGGCTGCACGTGCAAGTGGGTGGCCATCGACGGCGACGTCGAGGGGACGATGCTGCGGGTGTGGCAGCGGCAGCACGTCACCGACAGCCAAGTCGAGGATCATGCTGGGAACGACGCGTGCCGGAGCGAGCTGCACCGACACGTCGACCGGCACCCACGCCATTTGGGCGTGGATGAGCTCGTTCGCATTCGCGGTGGTGCTTGTCGGGTTCGCCTCTCCCAGCTGAGGCAGCAAAGCCTCAGCCGGCAAGGCGACAGTCGCCTGCGCGACGTGCTCTCCGACCCGAATCGTGAACGTCGCGACGATCATGAGATCAGCGGTGGCTGCGGCCTGGGCGAACTGGGAGTTGTACTGGATTCCGTCAACGCCAATGGAGGCGACCAGCAATGATCCGAGCGAGTACCGGAGGTCTTCGAGGGCGTCTTCCATGAGTCTGCGCACGAGCGCGTGCTCGATCTGGGTGAACTTGCGTTCACCGGTGACACTTCCGCCGGTACCACCGAGCATGTTCACGACCCATGACAGGGCGGCGGATGTCGGAAACTGAATCACGGCTTTCGGCGCGAGGCCCTCAATGCTGCACAGCACCATCGCGGTGGCGGCAGGAAGCGATGCGGCGTATTCGTCATAGCTGTGCATCGCCACCACCTCGCAGGAGACCTGCGACATGATTCTGACTTTGGCGGTCAGCTGGGTTCCCCACTGCCTGGCGAACGTCTCAAAGGCGAGCTCAAGAACGCGCGTATGCTCACGCGCCAGAGTGGTCGGCCGACGGAAGTCGTAGAGATCGACCGTGCCAGCACCTCGAATGGGTACGCTACTGCTGAGTTGTTCCTGGACCGTCACGTAGAACACAATCGGCCGATACCGCACTCATGTAAGCCGCGGCGGCAATCAGTTCGGTCGTCTTGGCAATCAGTTCGGTCGTCTTAGGGAACGATCGCGGCCGACGCCGTCGAATTGGAGATGATCCCCGGGATGAGTTCTCTGACCGACTGGGACAGGTTGGAGAGTACGACGACATCGACGCGTCTGTTCATAGCCATGTCTTCAAGGGCATCGCCGCTTGCTGCCGGTCTGGCAGCGCCATAACCGACTGCGCCGACGCGTTCCTGCCCGACGGCCCCGAACTCGACCAGGCGCCGCAGCACCTGCGTGGCCCGACCGGAGGACAACTCCCAGTCTGTCGGGAAGTTGATGGTCCTGCCGTGGCGGTCTGCGTGTCCTTCGATCGAGATTTGCCTGGTGTCCGGCGCGAGGACGGGCGCTATCGCGTCAAGCACGACCATGGCTGCGGGACTCAGGTCGGCCAGGTCAGGCTGGAAGAAGGTTTCAGAACCCACGAGTCCGATGGTGAGACCGCGCTCATCGAGCTTGAACTCGACGAGGTCTTCCACGCCGTTCTGCTGCAGGTTCGCCCTGATCTGTTCCTGGATCCTGCGCAGCTCGTCGATTTCGTTCGCGGCGAGCTCAGCATCCGTGAAGCCTTCGCCGTCTTCGGTGATGAGTTCGGGGGGAACCACGACGCCGAGTGAGGTATCGGTTTCTTCTGTGATCTCTGTGCCGAAGCCTGACGCCAGGGAATTACGCAACTGTTCGAACTTGTCCTGGTCGACCGTCGACATGGCAAAGAGCACGATGAACATACACATGAGCACGGTGACCATGTCCATGTACGACGCCATCCACCGTTCGTCTGGATGTTCGTCTTCGGCTACTGCCGGCTTCCGGCTCCGGGGACGGGCGCTCATGCTGCGTCAGACAACGCCTCGGCGGGCACCATTGCCCGCAGTCGTTCGCCGAGCACGCGCGGCTGGCTCCCCGCTTGAACAGCCAGAGCACCTTCCATCAGCAGCGTCATCCGTTCGACCTCGAGATCGGTCAGTCGCTTCAGGCGTGTTCCGATCGGCAGCCAGAGGAAGTTGGCAGACAAGAGACCCCAGAGCGTGGCAATGAACGCCGCGGCGATCATCGGGCCGAGCGTGTCTGGCGCATCGAGATTCTCAAGCACGTGGGTGAGTGACACGACGGTTCCCACGATGCCGATGGTCGGCGCATAGCCGCCGAGACTCATGTAGAACTTCGACGCGGTGCGGTCCGCCGTTGCGCGGGTGGCGATTTCGTCTTCGAGGAGGATGCGAAGTTCGTCGCCGTCCGTGCCGTCAGCGATGTTCTGGAGCGCTCTGCGCAGGAACGGATCGTCGACGTTCGCCGCTTCCTCGTCGAGCGCGAGCAGGCCTTTGCTCCTGGCCGTTTCGGCGAGGCCGACTACCTGGTCGATGACAAGCTGGGGCGGTGTCGTCTTGCCCCTGAACGCGCGCGGCAGCGCCTTGACCGCGACGAAGAAGTCCTTGATCGTGCCACCGGCGATACCAACGGCGATCGTGGCGAAGAAGACCAGGATCATGGGCGCTGGGAGCAGGATCGCGGTGATGTGCGATCCCTCAAGCGTCAGCATGGCAAACAATGCGCCAAAGGCGAGAACGATGCCAATCAGGGTAGCCGGATCCATTACTTCCTCCTGGGACGAAGCTGGACGGTGTTGTCTGCCTCTGAGATATCGTCGATACGGAACTGCTCCGATTCGACGTTGTCTGTTGATGACACGAGTCCCAGCTGTCTCACCTTCGCGGGTGAGACAGGCGGCGGCTCGTAGGCCAGGGCAATGATGCGCGCGCGGTAAACCGCGATCTTTTCAATGACCTCGTCCAGGGACTCTGTGACGATGAACTTTGCGCCATCGACCATGACCAGCGTGGTGTCCGGATTGGCGTGGATACGTTCGATCAGGTCGGGATTGATCGCGAACTGGCTGTCATTCAGCCGGGTAACTACGATCATGTGTCCATCCCTGGTCTCGGCCGGGTCGGCCGTCACACACTACTGTCGGCCGCCCTTCTCCACTCGTAAGGTGAAGGGGACGGCCGACAGTGAAAGTGAGAGTTTTTCTAGCGCTTCAGGCTGGTGAGCTCCTCCAGGATGGAGTCGGAGGTGGTGATGATGCGGGCGTTGGCCTGGAAACCACGCTGGGCCACGATCAGGTTCGTGAACTCCTGCGACAGGTCGACGTTCGACATTTCCAGGGAGCCTGAAATGAGCGCGCCGAGGCCGTTTGCTCCGGGGACGCCGATCTCCGCGTCGCCAGAGTTGAACGTCGCGCTGTACGACGACGATCCGTTCTTCTCGAGTCCGCCGGGGTTCACGAATGTGGCGAGGGCGACGCGACCGATGGCCTGCTTCTCACCGTTGCTGAAGAGGCCGACAATCGTGCCGTCCTGCCCGATGCTGTATGACTTCAGCGTGCCGGCCTCGTTGCCGTCCTGACCGGTGACCGACACCGTCTTCAACTCGGCAAAACCAGTGGTCGCGGTGAGGTCGATGGCAATGCCACCCACAGTCATGGCGCCACCCGCGGTGAGCACGCCGTTGGTGAACTCGAGAGCGCTCGCGCCCGTTGCACCCGCGCCGTCATCGCCGGCGACATCCCAGCCTGCTGCTGTGCGAGTGAAGGTCACAGACAGCGTGCGGGAGACGCCTGATGCGTCGTAGATCGGAATGTCCTGGACCAAAGACGTTCCAATTGGGGTCTCCGAAGGCAAGTTACCGCCGACCGTTGCAGCCGTGGTTGCCTTTGCCGGAACGATGGCTTCACGGGGAAGCGTGATGTTTCCGACGGCACCACCGTCCTGGACGACACCGTTGATTGCAGCGTAACCCTGCACGAATGCGCCGTCAGGCGACACCAAGCGGCCGAGTGCATCGAAGTTGAACGATCCGGCCCTGGTGTAGGTGGTGTCGCCGCCCTTCTGGGTGATGAAGAATCCGTCGCCGGAGATCATCATGTCTGACGCGTTACCCGTCGACTGGGCCGAACCCTGGGAGAAGTTGGTGGAGATGCCGGCGACCAGCACACCAAGACCGACCTGGGCGGGGTTGGTGCCACCGTTGTTGGCATCCGCTCCACCGGCGCCCTTGACGACCTGCGAGAGCGTGTCCTGGAACTGCACGGCACCCGACTTGAAGCCGGTGGTGTTGACGTTGGCGATGTTGTTGCCCGTCACGTCAAGCATGGTCTGGTGTGAACGAAGGCCTGAGATACCGGAGTAGAGAGAGCGAAGCATGGTTGCGCCTTTCGGTTAATGAAAAGGGGAAGAAAAGTGTGGGGAGCGAAGAGGTCAGGACGTTGGAGTGGTGGTGTCCGGCGGAGTGGTGGTGTCCGGCGGCGTGGTTGCAGTAGTGGTCGTCACCCCGGAAATGGCGTCGAGGGCAACATCAACGCCACCGACTGACACTGTCGGCACAACTCCGGTGTAGGAAACGGATGTTGCGGTGCCGGTCACCACAGTTCCGTCAGTCTTGGAGTACGTCACCTGCTGGCCGACGAGCGCAGCTGCTGCCACGCGCATCTGGAGGGAGAAGTTCTCCGTTGCCGTCGATTCGATGGCCGTGAGCTTCTCCATCATCGCGAGCTGGGTGGTCTGCTGGATCATGGCCGTCGTGTCCATGGGCGAGCTGGGGTCCTGGTTCTGCAGCTGCGTGATGAGCAGCGTCATGAACGCGTCTGAGTCCAGCGTTTGGCTGGGCGTTCGCGTCTTCGTTGACGAGGTGTACATGCCTGCCGTCGGCGTCGTCGCAGCAGCCGCGGTGGCTGATGTCACAGGATCCGTCATGGGTATACCTCTTCCTTATGCCATCACGTCGATGGAGGCTGTGGGGCCGTACCAGGTCGGTACGGTCGTGCGTTCTGGGGTGTGTGCACCGGCGCCTGCGCCCTCGAGGGCCGAAACGGATGCTCGTTCCCTGCCGGATTGGCCCGGCTGCTGGCCCTGATCTCGCGAGCTATCCGCCTGGTTGCGCGAGGACAGGTCGAGGCTCGCGCCCGTCATGCCTGAGCCGGCCAGGTCGCGCTTCAGCTCTGGCAGGATCGAGCGCAACGCGTCTCGCCCTGCGTCGTTAGGCGCGAAGAGCTCCACCCTGATTCCCTCACTGCCGACATGAGCGCGAACCGTGACGGGGCCGAGGTTGTCTGGGGTGATCGAAATGGTCATGACATGCTCACCATGAGCGGCATTCGCGAGGCTGAACAGCGGCCTGGCAATCTGCGTGGAGAGCGGCGCTTGCGCGAGCTGATCTGCCTGGGCGTTCTGGCTGGCAGCGACATTCGCGGTCGCCGCAGCATATGCGACGGCTGGGGTCGCGATGCCGCTCGGGACGACGGATGGGGCAATCGTTCCCTGCGTCGGCTGGCCGGCTCCGTTTTGCGCGGAGTCGGACTGCTCGCCCGCATCTGCTGACGCGCTGGAGAGAGCTGGCGCGACCTGTGCCTCAGACGCCAGCGGCGCTGTCGCCACCTGGGCGACGGGCGATGCTGCCTGCGCTGGTGCGACCGCGGGCGCACTGCCCGGTGTGGTCACGCTGCCGACCGGCGCCGTCTGGACGGCATCTGGTTGCACCGCCGCCTGCGGAATCTGATGGTTTGCCACCGGCTGCGCCTGCGCTCCCGGTGCGACGGATGCGGCGGGTGAGGCTGCGGCAGCCGCCGCGGCGAGCGGGGCGCTGTCACGCGTCGCCGCTGCGGCATCACCCACGGCGGCGTCGGCCACGGCATCGGTTTCGGGGCCGGTGAACACACCGCCTGCGACACTATCGGTGCCTGCCGCGCCCGGAGTGACAGCCAGTGGGGCTGCGCCCACGACGATATCTGCTGCACTGACACCGGCAGCAGCCGAACCGTCGATGTCGGCCGGCGTCACAGCAACGGCCAGACCGGTGGGAACGACCAGGCCGGTGGGAACGACCAGTCCGGCGGGGATCACCAGTGCGGTGGGAACCGGCTGGGTGGGCTGGGCGTCAGCCTGCGGCTGTGCCACCGGAGCGTCTACGTCCCCAGCAACGGGGGCGACAGTGTCGGCATCCGCTGAATCTTGAGCGCCACGCGACGCCGAGTTGCCGCGCTCTGCGCGGGGTGAAGGGCCACCCAGCGCTCCCTGTAGCGCTGACGCGAAGTCACGGGAGCCGTCGGCGCGAGCGGCGGAGCTCGACGACGACGTCGAGGCTCCCCCGCGGGCCGGCTGAGGAGCCGTGGCCAGTGAACCGGGAAGAAGAGTCATGCGACCCCTCCCTTAGCTAGGGCGGCAAGTGCCGCGGAAACGAGATCGGTACTGCCGGTGGCCGCGGAGAGCGACGACGTCGCCGTGGCGGCAGCGGTTCCTGTGGGGATGATGCGTCTGATGGTGACGATGTCTGCATCCGTCATATAGGCGTCGACAAGACTGACCGTTCGACCCTCGTAGGGAGCGTGGATGACCTTGTTGTTGCCCGCATAGATGAGGACGTGGTCGCCGCCCTCGGTGACGATCAGGTCGCCAGGTTGCGCCTCGGCCAGCGAGCCGACCTCTGTGCCGACGGTCATCTGACCAGAGACAAGGCGCGGAACGTCGATCCCGAGGTCTGCGTATACGCGTTGCACAAGACCGGAGCAGTCCATCCCAGAGGAGTCCTCTCCCCCGAAGACATAGGGCACGCCGAGATATTTTGAAGCGGATGCGACCACGTCGGTCCCCGTCGCGTTCGTCGGGTTCGCGATCGTCGTTCCCCCGGTCGCCGTGGTGCCGCCCAGGGCTGCGAGTGCCTCTGCGAAGAGCGCTGAGGACGATGCCGAACTGGTGTCGGTTGCCGTGGTGCTCGTAGTCGCGGTCGTCGATACCGTCACGCCAGAGACCTGCAACAGGGTGGCCTGGATCTCGCCGATGCGCAGCATCGTGTCGCTCATGCTCATCGGGCTCCCCCTGAGCTGTCGCGGTGCCATGACGTTGACGCGATTTCGTTCAACACGAGCTGCTCGGCCTTGAGCGCATCGGCGATGACGGTGGCGTTGTGCCTGGTTTCAAGCTTTTCGAGGCTGAGTGTCTGGGCACGCGCGGCGTCGAAAACCTGCTGCGCCTCGCTCGCGGTTGCCTCATGGTGGCGCGCCAGCGACGACAGGTCGGCGAGCATGCTTCGCGATGAGGCGCGGGCGGCGGCCAGTGCGTGCAGCGCTTCTGTGCTGGTGGCATCGGTCGCGGTCACGCCGAGCGCGGTGCGCGTCTTCGCCTCGCTCGCGGCGTTCTGCTGGATCCGCAGGTTGGCCGCAGCCAGGTCACCTGCGGCCTGGTCTTGTTGCGCGTGGCGGAGTCGCAGGAGTCCGGCGAGGGAGAATTGAGCAGCCATCATGAACCTCCGAGCATGCTGTTGAGTCGAGTGAGCTGGTCCCAGGCATCCGGAGCGCTGGACTGGTCGTCCATCCGTTGCTGGAGGAAGGCGTTGATCGCGTCTTCGTGCTCCACCGCCGCGTCGACGAGGGGGTTGGTGCCGCGCTGGTATGCGCCGACGTCGAGGAGGTCCTGCGCGTTTCGCCTGGCGGCGAGCACCGTGCGCAGGCGACCTGCCTGGCGAATGAGCTCGGCTGACGTGACCTTGGTGGCCACCCGCGAGATGGAGCCGAGCACGTCAATGGACGGGAAGTGACCGAGGACGGCCAGCTTGCGGTCGAGCACGACGTGGCCGTCGAGAATCGACCGTGCGGCATCCGCGATCGGCTCATTGTGATCGTCGCCATCGACAAGAACGGTGTACACGCCGGTGACGGACCCGGTCTCTGCCGTTCCTGCCCGCTCAAGCAGCTGGGCGAGCACGGAGAACGTCGATGGTGGATATCCGCGAGTGGCGGGCGGCTCTCCGACAGACAGGCCGATCTCACGCTGGGCCATGGCCACCCTGGTGAGGGAGTCCATCATCAGCATCACGTCTTTGCCCTGGTCCCTGAAGGACTCAGCAATCCGAGTCGCGACGAACGCTGCACGAAGTCGCATCATCGCTGGCTCGTCTGAGGTCGATACGACAACGATCGACTTAGCCAGGCCTTCTGCACCGAGGTCGTCTTCGAGGAATTCCCGCACCTCACGTCCGCGCTCACCGACGAGGGCGATCACAGACACCTCGGCATCCGTTCCCCTGGCGATCATCGACAGCAGCGACGACTTACCAACACCTGAGCCGGCGAACAGGCCCATGCGCTGGCCCCTGCCCATAGTTGTCATGGTGTCAAGGACACGAACGCCCAGTTGCAGCGGCGTGTCGATCCGGGCGCGGTGCATGGCTGATGGTGTCTCGTTGTGCAGCGGAACCATCGCCGCGTCAACGAGCGGTCCTTTGCCGTCGATAGGCCGGCCGAGACCGTCGAGAACGCGGCCGAAGAGTCCGACGCCCGTCGGCACCCGAAGCGGCAGCCCTGCTGAGCGCGCCGGAGCACCGGCGTTCACGCCGTTCAGTCGTCCGAGCGGCATGCAGCGGATGCCTTCCCGCGTGGTTGCAATCACTTCGGCGTCGACGGGGTCGTCATCGCCAACGCTGACGAGGTCACCGATGGAGCAGTTGAGCCCCTGGATCTCGAGGCCAAGTCCCACGATGGCGGAAACAACGCCGACGCGTTCCGGTGCGCTGGCGCGACGTGCGGCGTCGAGGGTGAGGAAGGTGTCCTCAAGCAGGAGCGTCATGGGTTCTCCTGCCGGAGTGCGGTTGTCGCGCGCGCGAGCGCCGTCCCGATCCGGGCGTCGAGGAATCCGTCTGGATACTCAGCGATGGCGTCGCCGCGAGCCAGAGAGGGATCGGCGACGAAGTCGACACCCGCATGGTCACCGATGGCCCCCTGCAGCACGCCGAGATCATCGGGGTTCAGGCGAACCGAGAGCACGGTCTGCGGGTCTGCGCCGCTGAAGGCGCGCGCCAGGGCAGCCCGTGCCGAGCGCTCTGTGTCCTGGAGCTCACAGCAGAGGATCGCTTCCGCGATCTGGATGGCCGTCTCGGCGAGCACAGACCGCACATCGTCCAGCACGGGAACCGTACGAAGGAGCAGCGCTTTCGTGGCCTGGTTCAGCACGCCGAGAGCGCGATCGATCCTGGCCTGGTCATGCCGCAGGGACGCCTGGTGCTCTGCCTGCTGCCTGGCCAATTGGGCATCCGCTTCTGCCTTGGCCTGTCGCAAACCCTCTGTAAAGCCTGCCGCGTGCCCGCGGACCTTCGCCTGGGCCTCCACCCGTTGCTGCACGTCGCCGCGCAACGTGGGGAAAGCCACGGTAGAGAAGACTGGGTTAGCTGACATAGTCGTCCTCGTCACCGCGGAGCACGGTAATGCTCCCCTGTGCTTCAAGGTCCCTGATCGAGCGCACGATCGACGAGCGCGCTTCCTCGACCTGCGACATGCGCACAGGGCGTGCAGTGGCGATCTCGTCGTCGAGGAGCTCCTTGTTGCGCTCTGAGAGGTTGGCGCGAATGACTTCAACGACCTGCTCTGACGCGCCCTTCATGGCGGTCGCGAGGATGTCGGCTCCGATGCCACGCAGCACCTGCTGCACATCACGGCCTTCCAGCTTGACGATGTCGGCGAAGGTCAGCATGCGCGACCTGATCTCTTCAGCCAGGATCGGGTCTCGTGCTTCGAGTGCTTCGAGGAGCTCACGCTCTGTCGACACGTCTGCGCGGTTGATGATGTCGACGAGTGGCTGGATGCCGCCGACGACTTCAGCTGAATCCTTCGACACCACGGCACCGGCACGGATCTTGAGGGTGTCTGCCACGATCTTGACGGCCTCAGGGGACGAAGCACCCATGGTCGCGATGCTCTGGGCAACGTCGGTTCTGAGCGACTCGTTGAGTCCGGTGATCACCGCTGAGGCGTGTTCAGGGCGAAGGTGAGCGAGCACCAGCGCTGCGGTCTGGGGCAGTTCGCCGTCGAGCAGCGTTATCAACTGGCTGGGTTCCGCAGAGTCAAGGAACTCGAATGCCTTGCCGGCCATCGACGAGGTCACCCTGTTCATGACGCCCGCTGCCTTCTCGGCACCGAACGATGCTTCAAGCAATCCGACTGCAGCATCATGGCCACCGCGGCCGCTGAACTTGCCCTTGGTGGAGAGTTCATGGAACTCGGCCATGGCGCTTTCAGCAACGGAGGCGTCGACGCGGCGCAGCCTGATGATCTCGGCGGCGATCTCTTCTGCCTCGCCGTCATTGAACTGGGACATCACAACGGCGGCCCGCTGCTGGTCCATATTCATCAGCACGACGGCGACCTTCTGGGTGCCGGTCAGTGGTGCGCCGCTCACGATGGTCATACGGTCTGCCTGTCATCCATCAGACTGCGGAGGAATTCTGCAGTCTGTAGCGGGTCGCGTGCGGCCATTGCGTCGATCTCTGCGCGCTGGCGATCGCTGTCGTTCGCGTCTGCGCCGAGCACCGGAAGCGGCAGTGGCGTAGTCGCCTCAATCCCGATCGGCGTGGTCGCCGCCTCGTCGAGAGCCGGCCTCGACTCCATGAATTCACCGAGTTCGATGGCTTCGCGAGTCTGCCTGTTGTTGCGGCGGGCGTAGAGGATCACGCCGGCCACGAGGGCGCCAAGCACGCCGAGCACGATGATGCCGATCTTCAGGATGTCGGCGAAGCGGCTCGCAGCGGCTTCAGCCTTTGCAGCGGCGATGGCTTCGGCCGCAGCAGCAGCGCTCGCACCGTTGAATTCGACGACCTCAACGGTCACGGCGTCGCCGCGTGCAGCATTGATGCCGGCCGCAGAGGCGACCAGGGAGGTGACATCGGCCACACGAATGCCGTCTGCGGCATCCTTGTTGAGGGCAACAGACACCGTCTGGCGGTTGAGTGCGCCAGCCGGGATCGAGCGCGACTCTGTGACCTTGTTCACGGCGTTGTTCTTGGTGGTGTCTTCAGACTGGAACGTGCCGTTCCCGTCAGCGTCACCGGGCACCGCAATGTTGTCTGGGCCGAGCACGCCGGCCGCCGTTCCGCCTGTTCCGGTGTAGCTCTCGGTTGTGGTTGCCTCGTTCAGCGCCGGGTTTCCCTCTGGGGCTTCGAAGGTCTCCTCTACCCGCTCGGCCGATTCGTAGCTCATGTCGGCTGCGACGACGACAGTGGCGTTGCCCGGTCCGACAACCCTGTCGAGCATGGTCTGCACCGATGCCCGAACACGGGCTTCGTAGTCGGATGCCTGCGAGTCTGCAGATCCGGTCGCTCCGACGCCGACGGCTGACAACACCTCACCGTTAGCGTCGATCACGGCGACGTCGGTAGCCAGCATGCCGTCAATCGAGGCTGAGGTGAGGTGCACGATGGCCTGAACCTGGTCACTCGTCAGGGTGACGCCGTTCTGGGTTTCCACGAAAACGGATGCCGTTGGATCGTTCTGCTCTGCGACGAAGACGCTCTCTTCTGGGATGGCCAGTTTGACGGATGCCGTCTTCACGCCCTTCATCGCCTGGATGGTGGACGCGAGTTCACCTTCGAGCGCTCGCTTGTACGTGACCGACTGCTGGAACTCACTCGAGGTGACCCCCATCTGGTCGAGCAGGGAATACCCGCCCGTCGATGACGACGGCAGTCCTGCCGCCGCAGCGGTGAGCCGCTCCTGGTACACGCTTTCCTCCGGAACGAGGATCGTCGCTCCCCCGTTGGTCAGCTCGTACGGGACGTTGTCGCTCCGCAGCTGTTCGACGATGGTGCTGGCATCCGTTGCACTCAATCCGGAGAACAGCGGCGTGTATGACGGCTTCATCGCCCACATGGTGAGCGCGGCGATGCCGAGTGCGAGCACGGCGAGCCCGATGAGCGCGACAGTGCGCTGGGCGATCGTGAAGGCGCGAATCGTCTCTGACAGGCGTCGGAACGCTGAGGTTACCTGGGTCGGCATTATGCCTGCATTCTCATAATCTCGTTGAACGCGTCAACGCCCTTGTTGCGAACGGTTGCGACGAGTTCCAGGGTGACCTGTGCGCGGCTTGAGGCGAGGGTTGCGTTGTGGATGTCGTCGAGGTCGCCGGTGACGGCCTGGATGGCGAGTTCGTTCGAGGTGGACTGCAGCTGCTGCACGTTTTCGACGGCACCCGTGAGTGATGTGCCGAAGGCAGAGCCATCGGTCGACGCTGCGGGCTGGACGGCGGCGAGGTAATCGGTGGCGGTCACGCCTGACACGGCTGCGACGGGGGCGATGGTCATCAGGAGCGTCCGATCTGAAGTGCTGCTTCGTACGTGGTCTTTGCGCGGTCGACGACCGCTGCGCTGGCCTGGTAGCCGCGCTGGGCAAGGATGAGCTGGCCCATTTCGGATGCCAGGTCGATGTCTGGGAGGCGGACGTAGCCGTCTTCGTCTGCCAGGGGGCTGTCAGGCTGGTAGGTCAACCGGCCCTCAGCGTCGCCTGCTGCGGTGCCTGCCACGTAGACGCCGCTCGTGCCCTGCCCTTCCTGGGCAATGACGTAGCGGGCCTGGAACGCGGCGCCGTCTGTGCTCGTCGCCGTGTTGATGTTGGCAATGTTGTCGGCGACAGCGTCCAGCCACTTACGGTGGACGGTCATGCCTGTGCTGGCGATTCCGATCGCGTCGAACGTCATCAGCTGGTCTTCATCGCTGTGCGGACGCTCGCGAACTGGCCGTTGGCCGCCTGCGTCGCGAACTGGTAGCGGAGCACCGTGTCGACATTCGACAGTGTCTCTGTGTCAAGGTTCACGTTGTTGCCGTCGAGGCGGGTGGGTTCGAGTGACCTCGCAGTTGTGGCGACAGTCGATCCGTCGCCGTCTGCAACGGATGCCGCGAGTGCGTCTTCGAACGCGACACGCTTGGCGTGGTAGTTCGGCGTGTTCACATTGGCGATGTTGTTGGCAATGGTCTTCTGGCGAAGGGCCAGGCCATCCAACGCGCTGGTGAGCGCAACAGAGGTCACCGAATCAAACACGAATACCCGCTTCTTGGTCTGGGAACAAGTGGCCGATCCATGGCCGGGAGGTGAGCGATCCGTGCTCCCCCTTAGCTATCGGCCCGGTTCGGACTTTCGTAAGGAGGGCTTGAAAAAGAAGCTGGGTATGGGCGGACTTCCCCGGTCGCGCTAGCCGGTGACGTCGAGGTAGATCGCTGCAGACGGGGCCCGCATCGCCGGTACAGAGCGGATGGCGGCCAAATGCCGCGCGACCTCGTTCCTGGCGGATTCAAGCTCAGCGCTCAGCTCTCGCTGACCCGCCAGCAGCTGCTGTGCGCGCTCCACGAGCTCGGTGGGAATCGGTCCGAGACCGACCGGCGGAGTCCAGTCCGCGAGCGGATGAGCGGCTACATCTGAAGCTGAATCGGGAGCGGGCTCTGACTCCGCTTCTGCATATCCGTCTGCCTCCGCCGCGGCGAGGCCGAGACGATGTTCAAGGTCATCGAGCGCGCCAGCCCACGCTGTTGCATTCCGATGGTCAGACGCTGGGGCGTGATCAGGCAAAGCCGAGAGTTCCCGTTGCGGATGCCGGGCGAGGCGTGGTCGGCATGTGCTGCGCCGCTTCATGCCAGCTGAGGCGTAGCGGCTCGAGCAGGTCGACGCATTCCCGGGTACGCAGCACATCGCGGTTCACATTGGCGCTGATGAGCGCCGTCGACACATAGGAGTACAGGGCAGACAGGCCTTCGGCGCCGTCCCACACATCAGCGTTGAGCGACGATGCCAGCTCAGAGATGATCGCCTGTGCGTGCAGCAGGTTTTCAGAGGCGACGGTCCAGTTACCGACGGTCTGGGCGGCATCCGCACGACCCAGATCGAGCAGCAGCCTGTCGTACAGCATGGTCAACAACCGTACGGGGCTGGCCGACAGCACGGCTTCCCTGTTGTACTTCGATCGTTGCGCCTCTGCCTGGCTGGTATTCATGGTGTTCCCTAGGATTTGGAGGAGTTCAGCGACGCGAGCTGCGAGGTGAGCCAGCTCTGCTGGGTGCTCAGTGTGCCCAGCTGAACTTCCATTGCCGTGTATGTCTTTTCGAGCGATGCGCGACGAGCGGTGAGGCGACGGTCCCAGTCAGTTACCTGGTCGCCGAGGTTCTTGACGAGGGATTCCTGGCTGGAGATCTTGGTGGTGAGCGAGCCGTCATATTTGTCAGACAACTCGGTGGCCACGACAGAGACGCGCGACGCGATTTCCTGCAGCGCGACCTGCATTGCGGCGGGATCCTTGGTCAGGGACGCCTGGAACTTCTCGGCGTCAAAGTCGAAGGTTCCAGACTTGTTGATGACAATGCCGTACTCGGAGGGTGAAAAACCGTTGATCGGCAAGGATGCAGCAGAGGTGAGCCGCTGGTTGACCCCGCGAACGGTGCTGTCACCGGCGAGCACGCCGGCGGATGTCGTCGTCTTCCCAGAAGAGTCGGTGGCGGTGGTCACCTTCGTGCTCGTCTTGATGAGGTTGAAGATGTCGTTCAGCGCGGTCACCAGGTCGGAGGCCAGCTTCGACACGGCTTTGTCGTCGCGGGCGACAGTCAACGTGATCGGGTCTGCACTCACCGCGGTAACGGTGACAGAGACGCCGGGGAGCACGTCGGCGAAGGTATTGGTGGCTGAGGTGATTTTCTGTTCCGCAGCGGTTCCAGCCCAGAGCGTGATCTCGGCGTTCTGCGCAGTCTTGAGGGCCGTCGTCGCCAGGGCGGTGCCCGTGCCTGCGCCCTGATAGAGGGAGAACGCGCCGGCGTCACCCGTGGTCTTGCCCTCGAACTGCAGGCGGAACTCGCCGTTGCCGATCGAAACCTTGGTGGCCGTCACGCCGGCGCCCGATTTGTTGATGGCAGCGACCATGTCGTCAAGCGACGTGGAATCCGCAGTGATCTCGGTTGCCGTGCCGTCACTGCCGACAATGGTCAGCACGGCAGGCGACTCCGGCCAGGCACTCATGGGTGCAGACAACGACCGTTGCGCCTGGGCCGTCTTGCCAACGGTGAAGTCGATCTGCCCGGCCTGGGCTCCCGCTGCAACAGCGGTCGTCACGGTTGTCGAACTGGCCGTCCCTGTGAAGAGGTCGAACGACGTGGGCTTCGCGGCGGCCGCTGAGAGCGTCGCGAGGCTTGCGATCTTGGCGTTCAGGTTCTGCAGCGCGGTGACATACGCCTGCGTTGAGGTGACCTTGGCCTTCAGCAGCGTCTGCGGAATGGCCTCGACCTGCATGAGCGAGTTGATCAGGGCCGTCGTGTCCATGCCACTGATGAGACCGTCGATTGCGAGGTTTGACGCCATTACAAGTCCTTTGCTGAATCATGTATGCGCCAACAGACGCTGGGTAAAGCCAAAAAGCCGGTGGCGATCACGTATGAGGTCCAGTTCATCCGCGATCGCCACCAGCTCGTACCTGTTTCCAGGTGTTTGTCGAGCTGCTTTCTGAGGTGAGTGAAACTACTCAGAATTGGCCCAGCTAGCTACGTCCTTAGTTACTGGAGGAGCTGCAGAACGCCCGAGTTGGACTGGTTCGCCTGCGCGAGCATGGCGGTACCGGCCTGCGACAGGATGTTCGCACGGGTGTAGTTGACCATTTCAGAAGCCATGTCCGTGTCGGTGATGCGCGACTTTGCAGCTGACAGGTTCTCCTTGGAGACGTTCAGGCTGTTGATCGTCGACTCGAAGCGGTTCTGAACAGCACCGAGGTTGGCGCGTGCCGTTGAGATGTTGGTGATCTGCGTGT
Source organism: Leifsonia sp. Y878 (assembly GCF_057669685.1). NCBI lineage: Bacteria > Bacillati > Actinomycetota > Actinomycetes > Micrococcales > Microbacteriaceae > Leifsonia > Leifsonia sp. Y878. Next base: position 1,298,264 of record NZ_JBYHFS010000001.1, read on the forward strand.
CGAGCACCAGGATCGACGCTGCAGCGTTTGCTGCGGAGTCGAACGTCAGGGCGCCAACAGCGGTTGCGACGGCACCCGTGTTCGCGGTGCCGAGGTCAACGGTGATCTGGTCTTCTGCAGCAACGCCGCCTGCACCGACCTGGAACGTGAGGCTGGTTGCACCAGTCTTTGAACCATCAAGCAGCTTGATGCCGTTGAAGTTCGAGGACGCGCCGATGCGGGTGAGCTCGCTGGTCAGTGCGGTGACTTCAGTCTGGATCGCGGTGCGCGAGTTAGCGTTGTTCGAGTCGTTGCCGGCCTGAACTGCGAGGTCGCGAACACGCTGCAGGATGGAGTGCACCTCGGTCAGGGAGCCTTCAGCGGTCTGGATGACCGAGATGCCGTCCTGGGCGTTGCGGGCTGCAACGGTGATGCCGTTCACCTGTGAACGGAGGCCTTCTGAGATAGCGAGGCCGGCTGCGTCATCCGCTGCGCGGTTGATGCGGAGGCCACTGGACAGCTTCTCAAGCGACTTCGACAGGCTGTTCTGCGTGTTGGAGAGGTTGCGGTAAGCGTTGTTAGCCGCGGTGTTGGTGTTGATCTGCATACCCATAGTGATGTCCTCCGTGAGTGGGTTGGTATAACCGGCCCATCCATGGGCTGGCACTGTGATCTATCGACCGGCCGTCATCATCCGTTAGACGATGTGCCAGAAAATTGTCAGAGACGTCAGGATGCTGCTGACGCAACGCCGCGGTCGTTCGCGAACCGGGCGATGCCCACGACGGCCTGCTCTGAGAGCCTGGCCAGATATGCACTCCGACCGGCGACGGCAATTCGAGACTCTGGGACGTATTCGGTGTCCGGTGAGTCTGAGTAGTGGGTACCGAAACCGTCACGAAGCAAGCGGATGGCTTCTGCACGCTGCTGGGACACGGCGGAGTGGGTGGTCCCCAGCTCCTCCGCGACCTCTTTAACAGTGCGCTCTCCGAAGTAGACCTGTTCAACGACGTAACGCATCTTCTCCGGCAGCGCTGAAACGGATGCGTGCAGGTAGCGGAGCTTCTCGCCGGACAACAGGCTGTCTTCTGGCAGCACGGTCTCTGCGACCAGGAACTCTGCCGTCACGTCGTCGAGCGTCGAGAGCGTACGAGAGGCGTCAGCGATACCGGCGAGTGCCTCTGCCTTGTCCACACCGAGCGCGTCAGCGATCTCGTCAACCGTCGCGGTCCGACCGAGGGCCGCGGCCAGCGTCTCCTGCACTCCGAGGGTTTCCTTGATGCGTCGGCGAGCTGAGCGTGTTGCCCAGTCGAGTGAGCGCATCTCATCCGCGAATGCACCGACGATGCGGCGGCGGGCGAAAGCGCCGAAGGGAATTCCGAGTTCAGGCTTGAAGGCGTCGGCAGACGTGATCAGCGCCACAGCACCGGCCGAGGCGAGGTCGTCCCTGTCGAGGTGCCTGGCCTTCGACCAGACCTCTGAGACGAGGTAGCCGACGAGCGGGAGGTTCTCTACCACGAGCGCGTTACGTTCATCGCGATTCATTGATTTACCCCTGTGACTTGAGATGGATATCGGTGCAGCGTGCCGGGAAGAGCAACGGCAGACTGCGGGTGCGGGGTAAGCGCGGATTCAGAGCGGTGCTGGTGTACAGCAGGTGTTCGCATCTGGATGTTCGAGTTCCTGGAAGCTGATGCGTCGTCGCTGTGATTACAAGCTAACAATCAAATGGCGATTTTTTCGGCGATCGGTGCCCCCCTTACGGGTCAAACGCTGTCCTCTCTTTTGTGGACACGTCTCGGGGTCATTTCGGGATCAATCGCTAACATGGGGCCTGTTCCTGCCGACAGTGGTTCACGCAAGGGTGTCGATTTCCCCGCCCGTCGAGCACGAACGAGAGAGAAGGAGAAGCATCGTGAGCGCCACCGAACTGTCAGCGCTACTCTGGCGCGAGCGTGAACTCCTGGAGCTCCTGGTCTTCAAGCTCGAAGAAGAACAGTTGCTGCTCACCGCAGGAAAGACTCGTTGGATCCAGCACGCCACCCGCGAGGTGGAGCAGGTCATGAACAAGCTGCGCGAGAGCGGCCTCAGCCGCACCGTCGCCGTCGCAGAGCTCGCCCTTGAATGGGGCACCGCCGAAGATGCAACACTCCGCGACATTGTCAGCCATGCTCCAGACGGCCCGTGGTCGGAAATCTTCATGGCCCACCTCGCTGCGCTCAGCGACCTGACCGGGCAGATCAGGGAACTGCGAGACGTCAATTTGCAGTTCCTGCGCTCAGCCGCCCGTTCTACGCAAGAGACCATGGCGAACATCGACACAAACGCCGCCACGTACGACGCCACCGGAACGACAGATTCAGCTCGCCACGGCGCACGATTCTTCGACCAGAAACTGTGAGGATGTCCCGATGAGTACCTTTAGCGGATTGAACACCGCCTATACAGGGTTGGCTGCAGCCAAACTGGGCTTCGACATCGTCGGCCAGAACGTGTCGAACGCCGACGTCGTTGGCTACACGCGTCAGCGCGTGTCGACATCAGCGGTTGCTCCGCTCAATTCCATGGGCTTGTTCAGCAACGGCTTGCGCCCTGGCCAGGGAGTGTCGATTGACGGCATCGCCCGTCTCGGCAACTCGACGCTTGACGCACAGGTTCGGTTCTCAGCGGGCGGCGCCGGCTACACGGCAGTTCGCGCGAACGTCATGACCGCGCTGGAGACGTCCCTCAACGAGCCGGGAAAAAACGGTATTGCCAGCCAGCTCGGCGACTTCTGGGCCGCATGGGGCGACCTGACCAATGACCCAGATGAATCCGCACAGGGCGGGCTGGTCATCAGCGCGGCCAGGACGCTGGCGTCGACCATCGCCTCTGGATACAACGCTGTCACCAGCCAATGGGCATCGACACAGTCGGATCTCGCCGGCATGGTCAAGGAAGTCAACGCAACCGCAGCGCAGGTTGCCGATCTCAATGGGCGCATCCGCACGATGGTCGCTTCGGGCAGCTCTGCGAACGAATTGATCGATGCCAGGAACACGATGACGACAACACTCGCCGCCCTCACCGGCGGCACCGTGCGCGAGTTGCCCGATGGCACCGTTGACGTGCTTGTGGGTGGCAACCCGTTGGTGACAGGCACGATGTCCCAGGAACTCACGCTCACCGGCTCTCCCACGTACGCTGGTTCGGCCGGCGCGCCTGTGCAGGTCGAGTGGGCCAGGCGCCCCGGTGTCTCAGTCGCCGTCGACGGTGGAGAGATCGGCGGCTCGCTGACCATGCTGGCGCCGACCAATGCCGCCGGAACGGGTGGAGCACTCGCCGAAGCTGCAGCCTCATACGACAAGCTGGCCACGGCACTCGCCCAACAGGTCAACGCGATCCACCAGACAGGCGCAACGGCGACTGGCACCGTCGGACTCGACTTCTTCCAGTTCGATGCCACCAGGCCTGCCCTGTCACTGACCGTGATCCCGACCAGCCAGGCGGAGATCGCCTCAGGACTGCCGGGGGCCGGCGGTAACAATGGCGCGATCGCAGATGCCATCTCCCAGATCGGTATTGCGGCTGGGTCCCCCGACAAGCTGTGGGCGGCATCCGTCACCGACATCGCCGTCGCGAGCAAGACGACGCTCAAGCAGGCCGTGCTTGCTGACATCGCGTCGACAACGGCCACCAATGCCCAGCTGTCCAACTCCGCCGTCGATCTCGACGAAGAGAACATCTCGATGCTCACGTACCAGCACGCGTACCAGGGTGCAGCGAGGGTCATCACTGCAATCGACGAGATGCTCGACACTCTCATCAACCGCACCGGAATTGTAGGGCGCTAAGCCATGATCTCTCGCATAACGACCAGCGCGCTCATGCGCTCCTCGCAGCGCAACCTGCAGGCAAACCTCTCGACGATGGCCAGGCTCCAGGACCAGGCCACGTCGCAGAAGCTCATCACCAAGCCGTCTGACGACCCGACGGGCACCTCAAACGCCATGGCCGTCCGCGGCGAGCAGCGTGCGGCCAGCCAGTACACGCGCAACGCCAGCAATGGCAACAACTGGCTCACAACCGTCGACTCCGCGCTGGGAACCGCCCTGACGCTCATGAACAACGTTCGGGACCAGACAGTGTTGGGTGCGAACGACGGTGCGATGTCGGCCGCCGCCAAAGAGGCGATTGCCGTCGCACTCGAGGGATTTCGAGACGATCTCCTCAAGGTGGCGAACACCCAGTATCTCGGTCGAAACGTCTTCGCGGGCAACTCCGATGCCGGTGCCGCCTTTACCGATGTGGCTGGTGTCATTTCATACACGGGGACAGGAACGGGCGTCGACCGTCGAGTCGACAGCAACTCGACGGTTCGTGTTGATGCTGACGGAGTCGCGGTCTTCGGAACGGGCCCTGCGTCAGTCTTCACTCTCGTCGACTCGATCGTGGCCGACCTGCGCGCAGGCGTGAACGTTGGTCCGCGCCTCGCCGAACTCGATACTCGGATGAAGTCCGTCATCAACCAGCAAGCGGATGTCGGTGCTCGACAGGCGCAGATCATGAAAGCTCAGGAGAACCTGGTGATTAAATCAGCGACGTTGGAGACACAACGATCGACTATTGAAGACATTGACCTCGGCAAGGTGATCCTGGAGTTGAAGCAGGCACAGGTGAACTACCAGGCCGCACTGCAGGTCACCGCGAGCGTGATCCAGCCAACACTGATGGACTTCCTCAGTTGAGCGTCGTACACACCAGCACCGCTCGCCACAGCATCGTGGACAACAGTGTTGCGCTTCGCTTTGTCGCATCGCCTCCTGGGCTTGACCCTCTGGTGGATTTCACCCTCATTCCCATCCCGAATGCTGTTGGGCTGTACTCGATGACCGCAGTACTCGACCCGCAGACACGATTGTTCCTGCTTGATCCCGGCGCGCACTTCTCGGATTACAGCCCGGTGATTTCAGATGAGTACTGCGCCGCGCTGTCGATCCACGCCCCTGAGGACGCCCTGATCCTGGTCGTGGTGAACGCCGGCCCAGAGGGAACCGCGGCCAACCTGGTCGCTCCAATCGTCGTCAACGCCGAGACTGGCATCAGTGCCCAGGTCATTCTCGAGGGTCAGGACTACCCGCTTCGAGCGCTCATCGGGGCTCCCAGAGAAAGCTAGCCGGCCTCTGGCTCACCGGTTGCTGTCTGGTGTCGTGGGGCTCGGCGGCGCAACCAGGAAGCTTCCTCCACCGTATTTCGCGTTCGCGACCGACATGATTTTCGGCCAGATTCGGTGTCGTGCAGTAGCCGCCTGGCCGCTGTCAAAGTACGAGATGCGCTGGTTGGCGTTTCCTGTCACGGCGACGACGGCGACGACCGTGGCCACCTTGGTGCTCGCCCCACTCATCCAGGTGTCCTTTGCACCGTCTGTGGTCCCTGTCTTTCCGATCATCGGGACATTCGGCGTGGTACTGCTGTAGGACTGCCGTGCCGTTCCACTCGACATGACGAGCTGCAGGGCGTAGTCCATTCCCGCGACGACCGAGGGTGGCACCGACTGGGTACACGTCGACGACGGGATCGGCATGTTCGTGCCATCCGCCGCGACGATTCGGTCAATGGCAATCGGGGTGCAGGTGATCCCCCTGTTCGCGATGCCGGCAAACGCAACAGTCATCGTGAGTGGGGCAACCTCGTTGGTTCCAATCACCGAGGATGCGCTCTGCACGAGAGGGTCACCATCCGCTCGATGCACGCCAAAGGCCTCAGCCGTCTTACGGATGCCGCACAAGTCGAGCCGCTTTGCCATGCCGATGTAGCCGGTGTTGATCGAATTGATCGTCGACTCGAGCGCCGTGTAGTTGCCGCCCGCTTCGTCGGCGTCGTTCTTGGGGTTCCAGTGCTCGCTGTTGTAGTTCTGCGGGCCCAGGCAACTGTCCCTGAACGTGCCCCAGTTCGCCTTGGGTGCTGAATCCACCCTTTCACTCAGGGAATGGCCCTCTTTCAGCCATTCGGCGAGGGTGAAGACCTTGTAGGTCGATCCGGGCTGGAAACCCCGAGACCCGCCCTCGTTGAAGTCGGTGTTGTAGTTGACGCTCGTATAGTTGGGGCCCCGTGCCAGCACCTCAGGATCCTGGCTGTAGATCTTGTTTTGCGCCATGGCGAGTACTCGCCCGGTTCCAACCTGCACGCTCGACACGACGGCGCCGAAGTCCCACCCGGGGTACGACTGCGGCACGTTGGCCGACATGGCGCTCACCGCTGCGTGTTGGAGATCGAGATCAAGGGTCGTATACACGTCGTAGCCGCCCCGACGGAAGTTCAGGATTCTTGTCTCCTGGTCTTTTCCAAAAGTCGGATCGTTCTTCAGGATGTGCGTGACGTAGTCACAGAAATACGCTTTGTCCTCAGCTGTCTGGCAGCCGGTGCTCGGCTCGCTGATGGCGGGTTGAATCGGTGCTGCAATCGCCGCATCGTGGTCGGCGGCGGTGATCTTCCCGTACTTCAACATCTGGTCGAGGAGATAGTCGCGGCGGCCGAGATTGGCCTGGTACCCGTTGGCGGCGCCGTTGGTCTCGCTGTCTGGCCGATCGAGCTGAAACTTCACCGGGTTGTTCACGATGGCCATCAGGCTGGTCGCCTGCGACAGGGTGAGGTTCGCAGCCGTGGTGCTGAAGTAGTAGTTCGCCGCTGCCTCAATGCCGTACACCGTTCCGCCGAAGCCTGCGATGTTCAGGTATTGGCGGAGGATGTCGTCTTTGCTGTACTTCTTCTCAACGCCGATCGCCAGTCGCATCTCTCGCAGCTTGCGCTCCGGCGTCGTGGCCGTTGCTTCGTCGTAGCAATCGCTTCTGGACTTCTCGTCCGGGAGCTCCTCACACTTCTGAACCAGCACGTTCTTGACGTACTGCTGTGTGATCGACGACCCTCCCTGCGTCTCATGCCCGGCGGCCGTCAACGTCGCCGCGCGCAGAGTGCCCTGCAGATCGACGCCTTTATGTTCGTAGAAGCGCGGGTCCTCCCCCGCGACCGCCGCGTCCTTCACGTACTGGCTGATGTCGTCCCAGCCGACCTCAACGCGATTCTGGTCGTAGAACGACGCGAGGAGCACCGGGGTTCCGTCTGATTTCGTCGCGTAAATGTTGCTCCGCTGGGCGAGAGGCCCGATCGAGACGTAGTCGGGCAAATTCTCGAAGATGCCAATAGTGTTCGTGGCTGCCATGCCAGTGAGCGCAAGTGCCGGAGCAATGCTGACGGTGAGCAGCATTCCGGCAGCAGAGCTGAGAGCGACGAGCCCGAGCAGGCCGCCGAACGCGCCAGAGAGGGTTCTGGACTTGGTGGTGGGAGGATCGCTCTCGCCAGTGGTGCTCATGATCAACACCCCCAGCGTGATTGTCCGTGAGCCACGGTCTGCGGGGGTTCGGTGATGAACCCCTGTCTGAGTCGAGCTTTAATCGAACCTCACACTGAGCGAGAAGTCCAGAGCTTCACAATCGTTTGGGGGGAAGCGTTTCAGAGACTATGGGGCAAGCGTTTCTGACTACCCGAGGTGAACCTTGGGTGTTGCACGCCGGCGCTCCAGCTTGTCCTTGATGAGCAGCATGGGGAGAAAGAGCGTGGCAATGGCCGTCACGAGCCAGACAATCAAGGTGGCCAGGAGCCAGGTCGACACGCCACTGATAACGAGGCCGCCCGTGAACAGGCTCGCTATCAAGAGCGCGACGAAGGTGGACACCAAGCCGATGCCGCCGAGGAAGGCGGGCGCATTCCTCGCGACCATCTTCGCGACGAACGGCGACAGGATGCTCTGCGCGAGGGCGAAAATCAGCACACTCACGATGAAGCCGCTGAACGTCACCGTGAAGTCAGGAAGAATCAGCCACGCGGCCAACAGCCCGAGCGCTGCTGAGCCCACGAAAATGACAATCCGAAGCAGTATGCGAATCATGCTGTGATGCTATCCGTTCAGCGGGCACGACGCGGGATTTCAGCCACGCGCTTCATCGCCGGAGCTTCGTGAGCTACGGCGCTTCATACGCCGCACGCAGGCCGGCAATGTCGATCTTCTTCATCTGCAGCATGGCCTGCATCACTTTCCCGGCCTTCACCGGATCGCGGTCTCCCAGCAACTCACCGAGGAGCGGTGGAACCACCTGCCAGGACAAGCCGAATTTGTCCTTGAGCCACCCGCACTGGCCCGGTTCTCCACCGGCGGTCAACGCATCCCAGTACTTGTCAATCTCCTGCTGGGTCTCTGCTTTGACATAGAACGAGATTGCTTCGGTGAACGCGTAAAGCGGACCGCCATTCAAGGCTTCGAACTCGACACCCTCCAGCACGAACGAGACCGACATGACGGTTCCGGCGGGCACGGGAGCGCCCTCGCCATAGCGGGAGACGGTGAGGATCTCCGAATTGTCGAAGAGCGAAACGTAGAACGTTGCCGCTTCCTCCGCTTGGCTGTCGAACCACAGAAACGGGCTTATCTTCTGCATGGGATCCACTCCTTATCTCGGCGAAACGCCTGAGTGATCCTCACAGTACCCATCTGGTGCGCGTGGGCCCAGCGCGTTCACGGCCTTCCCCATTGTCAGGTTGCGACTTAGGCTCATCGCATGTCGGCCTCAACAAATGGCAGTACTGCAGCGGATGCGCAGAACGCTGCACCACAGCCCACTCCCGCTGCGCCGGCGATGCCCAAGGGACTGGGCATCCGTCTGGGGCTCTTGATCGTGCTGATGATGCTTCCCATGATCATCATCGTGCTCACCCCACTCAAGCACGAGGCCTACCTCTATTTCCTCGGAACGATGCCGGCCATGCTCAGTCGCTCGCTCCATATCGGCGTCAGCATCGTGGCTATTTTCCTCAATGCCCTCGTCGTGCCCGTTGCCATCCTGTCGAGCCAGTCAGTCATGTCTGGCACGCTGCTCATGATTCTGCTGGCAGTCATCATCGCGCTCAGTTCAGTGCGCGGCTGGAACGGCCCGCTGATGTACGTCGGCGTCATGGCCGGCCTGCTAGTGACGTCGAAACCCCCACATGTGGATATCAGCGGGGCGTCTGAGTCACTTCAACTCTGGTACCCGGCTCTTCTCGTGCTGGTGGGAGGGTTCTGGGCGCTCCTGCTGTCGCGCACGCTCCTGAAGGGGATGCCAGACAAGCCGGCGACTCCTGTCGGTGGCCGGGATGCATTCGCCTTCGGGGTTGCCCTCGCCATCCTGCTTGGTTTCTCAACGGCCGTGGCTATGACGTGGTTCTTCAACACTCATGCTGGGTGGATATTGCTGACCATCCTGCTCGTCGTGAAGGCGGACTACTCGACCACAACACAACGCGTCTGGCATCGGAGCCTCGGCACCATTGCGGGTGGACTGGCCGCTGCCCTGCTCGCGGTTCTCGTGCATAACCCCACGATCCTCCAGCTCGCCGGTGCCGTCTTCGGATTCGCGATGCTCTGGGTTGTTCTGACCGGCAAGCCGTACTACGTGATGTCAGCGGTCATCACCCCGACCATCGTGCTGATGAATTCATCAGGCAACAGCACCAGCGTCTTCGACACCGACCTGGAGCGGGTCATCTACACGCTCGTGGCAGGCGTGTTGATCCTCCTGGTCATTGGAGCCGGGCAGCTGATCTCCGCCGCGATAGCCAGGCGGGATAAGTTGCCGGACGCTCCGATCGCGACCGAGTGATGAGTTGGCTCGCATCCGAGCGGATCACGTCCTGAGCTCGAAGGAGAGCACAATGCGGATGTCACGAGTGGTGCCAATTATTGCCGTCGTGTCCATCCTCGGGCTATCGGTGCAGAGTGCCGCACGTGCGGTCGATGGCGAATTGGCACCGATCAATCCCGTCTCATTCGTGTTGAACGGCCATCCGGCCAACAGCAACTTTCTTGTCTTCGTGGAGAACGACGTCTTCATCGCTGCCGACGAATCCGAGGGCACGGTGGCGATGGGCGGGGACTTTGGATTCAACTCCTCGTATAACGTTGCAGCCGCCACACCTATCGCTCCGACCTTCATCGCACCGGGTGACGCCGCACCCACCTACCTCTATGTTGGTGGCGGAATCCAGTTCCCCGCGACAGGAAGCTCGTCCGTTGTGCGGGTACTGAGTGGGGGGTTCACCAAAGTGGCAGACACCTCCACGTATAGCGCGTACAACACTGACCAGAACGGTGCCCAGGTCAATTACCAGCTGACTCCGACCGGGACGCCGTACAACACAGCGCCACGGATCGAGGGTACGACCAATCAGCAAACACCGGAGTCGATCGCGACACCGGTGGACAGCTCGCTCATCGACATTCCGTCTGCATTCACTGAATATCGATCTCTCTCGACCCAGATTGCGACCTGCACGGCTAATGCGCAGCTGACCGACAGCCGAGACGTGCCGCTAGCTGCGCCGTTGCCGCCCAACGCCTGGCTCACTCTCACACCAGGGGTTACCAATGTCCTGACCATTCAGGCAACCGATCTCAGCAGCCTGCAGGAAATCACCTTTCGAAGCGAGCCGTCCGCCGATACTCCACTCGTTGTCAACGTCCTTGGCACGTCGTTCGACGGAGAGATGCCCAATTTGCCTGGAGTGTCTTCCGCCAATGCGCCGTACATGCTCTGGAATTTTCCCACTGCACTATCCATCCGTGTGACGGGCGGCGATTCACTTGAAGGCACCATCTACGCGCCATACGCCGACCTGACCTGGGAGATCCTGCAGAACATCGAGGGCAACGTCATTGCCGCCAACTTCACGCATGGCTCCTCTGCATCACCACCACCTGTGCGGGAGCTTCACGACTTTCCCTTCAATACGACGGTCTCCTGCTCCAACGCTACGGAGGATGGCAGGCTGACCCTGGTCAAACAGATCGTGCAAACTGACACAGGCACCGCCCAGCCCTCTGACTGGACGTTGTCCGCGATCGGTCCGACGACGGTCTCCGGCCCCGGCAATACAGCGAGCGTCACCGATGTTACTGTCCCGCCCGGCGACTATGCGCTCACCGAGTCTGGCGGACCCGATGGCTTTGGCGTTGGCACGTGGGGCTGTACCGGCGGAACGTTGCACTCCGACGGCCTGACGGTGACCGTGCCAGAAGCCACGGAGGTCACCTGCACAATCGTGAATACGGCGCGCTGTGTCACTCCGAATCCTGAGCCGGAGTTTCCCGTGATTCCGCCTTCCCCGACGCCGACGCCGACGAACGAGCCCGCCCCCGGCGGTGGCGCAACGGACCCCTCTCAGCCCGGATGTGGACCGCAGCTATCCGCAACCGGTAGTGGCGCCGCCGGAGTTGTTGGGCCGGCTCTGCTGCTGTTTGGCGTGGGGACGGCGATCCTCATCTACGCCCGGCGGCCGAAGAAGCTCGTCGACTAGTACACGTTGACGCTCTCGAATGGGCCTACAGCACCACACGGGTTCGCGTAGTGCGCCGAGATGTAGCCGAGGCCCCCACCCATCCGTTGCCCGTGGGCACAGCGTATTCGCGGGCTTCCCCATTGACTGGTTGCGACTTAGGCTCATCGCAAGTCGGCCTCAGGCCACCCTCTCATGAGGCTGTAGGGAGAAAATGATGAGAATGTCCCGGGTAGTGCCCATGGTTGCCGTCCTGGCTCTGCTCGGGCTGTCGGCACAGAGCGCCGCAATGGCGGTTGATGGCGAACTATCGCCGATCAACCCCGTTTCGTTCGATTTGAATGGCCACCCGGCCAACAGCAACTTCCTCGTCTACGTCGAGAACGACGTGTTCCTCAATGCCGACGAAACAGAGGGCACGATTGCGATGGGCGGAAACCTGAGCTTCGACACCACGTACAACGTGGCGGGCACGACGCCGATCACGCCCACCTTCACCGCGCCGGGGGATGCCGCTCCTACCTACCTCTACGTCGGCGGCGGCATCCAGTTTCCCGCCGCCGGAAACTCGTCGATCGTCCGCGTGCTGAACGGCGGCTTCACCAAAGTTGCGGACACCAGCACGTACACCGCGCACAACACTGACCAGAACGGCGCCCAGGTCAATTACCAGCTGACTCCGTCGGGGACCGCCTACAACACGGCGCCTCGCATCGAAGGCACCACAAACCAGCAGACTCCAGCGTCCATTGCAACGCCGGTGGACAGTTCCCTCATTGACATTCCTTCCGCATTCGCGGCGTATCGACCGCTATCCACCCAGATTGCAACGTGCACCAACAACGTCACTCTCACCGATGCCCAGGGAAATCCGGTGTCATCACCGCTGCCTGCCAACGTCTTTGTCACTCTCACTCCGGGAGTGACCAATTTCTTGACAATCCAGGCCACGGAACTCGCACTTCTGCAGGAGATAACGTTCCGGACGCCGCCGACCGCTGATACGCCGTTCGTCGTCAACGTGCTGGGAACGTCATTTGACGGCGAGATGCCCAACTTGCCAGGGACCTCGTCGGCAGAGGCGCCATACATGCTCTGGAATTTTCCCAATGCAACAACTGTCCGCGTAACCGGTGGCGATTCGCTCGAGGGCAGCATTTACGCCCCATACGCGAACCTGACCTGGGAAATCTCGCAGAACATCGAGGGGTCCGTCATCGCTGCCAATTTCACCCACGGGCCCACCGTAGCGAGGCCGGTACCGATTGAGATTCACGACTACCCATTCAGCACGACTATCTCGTGCAGCAACCCCGTGGTTGACGGCAGCCTGACCCTGGTGAAAGAGGTCGTGCAGACCGACGCCGGCACCGCGGCGCCCTCCGATTGGACGTTGTCTGCGACGGGGCCGGACACCGTGTCGGGCCCCGGAAATTCATCCAGTGTCACGGATGCGACCGTCACACCCGGCGACTACACGCTCAGCGAGTCTGGCGGACCAGAGAATTTCATTCCTGGCACGTGGACCTGTACTGGAGGAACCCTGGATTCCAGCGGGACAACGGTGACGGTGCCAGAAGGCGCAGATGTCACCTGCACAATCGTGAATACCGCGCGCTGCGTGTCACCCACGCCCACGCCTACGCCTACGCCTACGCCTACGCCTACGCCGACACCAACACCAACACCAACACCAACACCAACACCAACACCAACACCAACGCCCACACCCACGCCGACGCCGACGCCGACGCCGACCCCGACCCCGACCCCGACCCCGACAGTAACGCCGACGCCGACCGGCGGGCCAACGCCCGGTGGTGGTGGTGGTGTAACGGCTCCTCGCAAGCCCGGCTGTGGACCGCAGTTGTCGGCGACTGGCAGCAGCAGCGCCGGAGCCATCGGCTCTTCAGTGCTGCTGCTTGGCTCTGGGGTGGCAATTCTCCTCTACGTCCGTCGGCCGAAGAAGCTGAGCGACTAGTACCAGTTGTGACTCTCTGAGTGGGCCCACGCACCGCACGGGTTCGTGTAGCGCGACGAAATGTACCCGAGGCCCCAGTTGATTTGGGTTGTTGCACTCGTGCGCCAGTCGGCACCAGCGGATGCCATCTTGCTTCCTGGCATCGACTGGGGAATCCCGTATGCGCCGCTGCTGGCGTTGTAGGCATCAGCGCGCCACCCCGATTCCCGATTCCAGAGCGACACCAGGCAGCTGAACTGTTCGCTCCCCCACCCGCGAGCGGCAACGGCAGTCGCCGCGTATGCGCGAGCACCCGCAGGATCGACGACCATGCCGGCCGGAGGTGCAGCAGTGTCTGCGCCACCGCCCGAACCCCCTGAGCTGCCTGAACCTGTGCCACCGGTACCGGGATTCGCTGTACCGCCAGAGCCGCCGGAACCGCCGGAACTGCCAGAGCCGCCAGCCGCCTTCTCCGCTGCGGCCGCTGCAGCGGCCGCTTGCTGGGCAGCGAAGGCCTCAGCTTCGGCTACCCCTGACCGATAGGCACGCTCCGTCTCAGCGGTCGAGTTCCGCAACGTCGCAAGCTGGGCGAACAACACGTCGGACGCGGCCTGTTGCGTCGCTATCTCGTCTTCGGCGGCCTGCTGGGCCCGCTGGGCGGCATCCACTCTGCTCTGTGCTTCGCTGGCACGTCGGTCTCGCTCCGAGATCGCGGCATCCGCTTGCTCGCCCAGTGTGCGCACCAGGTTTTGCTCTGCGAGCGCACGCTCCTCGATGCCGCGCGTGGTTTGGCTCAGCCGGGTTGACACACTCAATTCGTAGAGCAGGTCGCTGTCAGGGTCGTTCGTCAACAGCATCCGGTACACCAGCTCGCCCGCGCCTGACCGGTACAGCTGGGCGCCCAGGAGGCCGAGTTGAGTCGTAGCGGCTTCTGCCTGTTTCGTGGCGCGCTCCAGCTGCGACTGAATTGTGGCGGCACGCGTTGCAGCGCGTGCCAGTGCGGCCTTCGCATCCGCCGATGCGCCGCTGGCGGCAATGGCCAGGTCGGCCAAGGTTCCTGCGCGCGATTCGAGCGCAGCCAGCGCCGTGTCAATTCGGGTGAGTTGCGCCTGGGTGGCCACAGTGTTGTTGCGGGCCGCTTCGACCTCTGCCCAGCTCGGGTAGTCATCGGCGAATGCAACACGGGGCATCGATCCGGACAGCGTCGCAGCAACCAGGGCGGTCGCAAGAACTGACGCACACCATCCGCGAGTTTTCCGCTGCACTCTTGTCGCCCTTCCGACTTGCGAGTTTACGTACGGTCAGCGGCGTCGCCGGGAGCACGCGCCCATGAGCGCCAACCCGGAGGCAGTGCGCAGCCTCACGGCTTGCCCCAGACAGACGTGCGCTGGCCCGACCCCTCGCTGGGGAACGAATCCTATGAGGGGTCTATGCGCCCGTCCTCAGAGGCACTGCCAGGGTCTGACTTGTGTGCCACAGGGCGCCTGGCGGCGATGAACGTCGTGACGTTCGTGGTGATCGCGTTGGACACCAGCATGCCGAGAGCGATTGCGAACATGGACAGCGCCGTCGAGATCAGTCCCTCAACGCTTTGGGGCACGCTCGATTTCGCTTCGTCGAGGCTGAGGAAGCCCAAGGCGCCAGGCACCAGTATCCAGAAGGAGGCAAGAGTGAGCACGGCTTCAGGAGGTGCTGTCTTGAAACGGGAAGCGAGCCTGGCAAACGGAATGACCACGAGGGCGCCGAAAAAGCTCGACAGCTCAGCGCCGACGATCAGCGTTCCGATGGACTGTGCGCCATACGTGGCGAGCAGGCTGAGCAACAACCACACGAATGACTTCTGCCGGGCAGAGGAGAAGAGTGTGTACCCGATGGCGAGGAGGGTGATCCCCACGAATGGTGTCCAGATCCCCAGGTTGTTCGTGCGGCCGACGTGCGCGGGGATCTCACCGACGAGTGCGAATCCGGCTGCCACCCCAAACGCGAGCAGGAACAGCTGGGCCGTCCCATAGACCAGTCGACTCGCCCCTGAAATGACCTGGCCAGCTGTGAGCTCAATCGCGGCCACGGTCAGCATTGTTCCCGGCAGAAATGAGATGAGGGCCGGCGTGATGACGCGGAGCGGCGATTCGCCAGCCCAATCGGCAAAGAACAACGCGGTGAGGGCAGTAGCCGTGAAGGCAGCGAATACCGGCATCGCAAGAGCCAGGGTCGGTACCTTGTCACCGAGCAGAATCAACGCGCCAACGGCCGCGCCGAGTCCGATGTAGACGGGAAGGGCATTCAGGGTGGGGTTCAGCATGAAGCCGAGGCCCAGGGTGAGGATGGTGTGCCCCAGTATGCGCAGCCACGGACCGAACCTCGGTTCTGACTGCAGCACGCGGGCGAGCTCTGTCAAGAGATCGGCGGGAGCAATCGTGCCGAGCCTGGCACGATGCACGAGCTCATCGAGCGCTGCGAGCTGGTCAAGACGAACGCCAGAGCCCTTCGAGGCCTTGATCTCGGCTCGATAATCGCCGCTCGTGTGCTGCACGATGACCATGGTGGGAAGCACGATGACCTGGATATCGACAAGGTCGTATGCCAGGGCTATCTGGACGAGGGTCGCTGACACATCTGACGTCGCCTGATGAGAATCGAGCAGGGCGACACCGATGGAGCTGATCATGTCGAGCACCGCATGGTCATCTGGCGTCTCTACGGGCACCGCGTCGGGGACCGGTTTGATCACGCTGCGTGCCAGGGTCCTGGCGGACCTCACCCAGCGTGGACGCCGCATTGCTGTCCCACGAATCGCGCTTGGGCGCTCATGCCATACGAGAGAGACCTTGGGCTCACAACCGTTCACCCCTCAGACTGCGAACTGGTGTTGGTGTTGGTTCGCCCAGTCTGACAGCCGGGGACATGCAAAGGAACCGGGAAGAATTGCTTCTTCCCGGTTCCTGTGAAAACTACGTGTTGAGTGCCTACGCGGTGGCGAGAACCTCGTCGAGGGCGTCAGATGCCTTCTCGGGGGTTGCCTTGAGCGCGAGGGCGAGCTCGGAGATCAGGACCTGCCTGGCCTTCAGAAGCATCCGCTTCTCACCAGCGGAAACGCCGCTGTCCTGGTCGCGGCGCCACAGGTCGCGAACAACTTCGCCGATACGGATGACGCTGCCGCTTGCCATCTTTTCCTGGTTGGACTTGTAGCGGCGTGACCAGTTGCTGGCCTCCTCGACGACATCCTGTCGCAGGACGTCGTACACCTCTTCGACGCCGGCGCTGTCGATGACATCGCGCACGCCAACGAGCTCGGCATTCTCGATGGGGAGCTTGATCTTCAGTTCACTGGTGTGAGCGTTGAGAGTCATGTAGGTCTTCTCGACACCGTTGACCACTCGCTTCTCCAGGTCGATGATGGTCACTGCACCGTGGTGAGGGTAGACGAGCGTTTCCCCGATCTCAAAAATCAATTGATGGTTCCTTCTTTTGTAGAGTATGGGGCTACGAATCGACGCAGACGGCCCGTCGAGCGAGTCCTGAAACACGTTCCTGAATGCACACAGTGACCGGTCAATGCTATGCGGTCGACCTCGGCGACCAGCTCAGACTGATGGTATATTCTGGCACTTTATCAACTTTTCATGTGAATCTTGTGCGAGAATGCCCGCGCGTATCGTTTGCGCAGCTCCGGTGGCACCAGTTCTCGCAGCAGATCGGCGCGCAATGGCAGGTCCGAGGTTTCCGTAGTTGACGCCCAACACTGGAATGGTGGAGCCCGCCACGGTTCTCATCGCCCCGAGGATCGTGCCGTCGCCGCCCATCGCGATCACCAGGTCTACGTCGTCAAGGAAGCGCGAGTGCGTGACACCCGTCACGCCATTTCCGATGCGCTGGGCGTCATCCTCCAGCGCCACGAACCGGGCATCATGTGAATCTCGCCACCGCCCGAACGGTTTCGACCAGCTCCGAACCTGAGCACCGCTTCGTTTGATAGGCTCCCGGGATGTTCTACTCCCTCTCTGTATCGCCCTCAGGGCGTCAGGAGGTTGTCGGCGTCGTTCTCGCCGACAGGAGATAGCCTCACCAGCTCATCGACACCCCTTCAATTGCCGCCCTGGTGCGGCGCAACCGGCCACTGGCCGATCGATTGGTGACTCATTTTGCTTCCTCTGACTGAACAACAGATTCGCGCTTCCTTCGTCAATGCATCACACAAGGAGGTCAACGACCTCACTCTCCCCCTCGACTTCGATGCAATCGCGTGGGATCGCATCGACCACTTCGGCTGGCGAGACCGAAAGTCGCCCCGCCGCGCATACGTCGTCGCATGGCAGGGAGACACCCTCGTTGGCATCGTTCTCACTCGGGCTCACACAGCACCACGGGCCAGGGCGCAATGCTCGTGGTGCCAGGACATCACGCTGACGAACGAGGTTGTGTTCTACGGCGCAAAGCGAGCCGGCCAGGCGGGCAGACGAGGCGATACCGTCGGCACGCTCATCTGCGGGGATTTCGGGTGTTCCGCGAATGCGCGGAAGCGGCCACCCATGGCGTACATCGGCTTCGACGTCGAGGCTGCCAAAGAGAAGCAAGTCGTTGGCTTGGGCGAGCGCGTTCGCGGGTTCATTTCTGAGGTACGTGAGCACTGACTCGAGCACTGACTCGAGCACTGACTCGAGCACTGACTCCAGCACTGACTCCAGCACTGACTCGAGCACTGACTCGCGTCTTGCGATTTGATCGCGCGCGACGTATTGTCGTTAACCATCGAACACATGTTCGATGGAGCGGGACAGGGGCAGCGCATGATCACGGCATCGACGACCATGATTTCGGTCTGGAGTGACGGAGGAATTCCCGTCCGGCTGGTGGTTAGCGGGGTCAGGTACACCGTCACAGACCGGCCGACCCCGATTCGCGACATCGTCGACCTCCACGCGGCGATCACGCATCCGGCGTCATCGCCGATCACCGGGTGGCGCTTCCAGGGAACAGACAGCGCGGGAAACTCGCATGTGTTCGACGTTCAACGCGTGCCAGGTCGCCGGGAATGGGAACTTCTGGCCGTCTACGACTAAGACGACAGAACAGGCACACTGGATGCGCTCTGCACATTGGAGCGCACCAATCAATGCACAGCCGGGAATAGCGGGCACGCGCCCGGCGCTGTCTCACATGTGAAACGCATCGGGTTCCTCTCTTTCGGTCATTGGCAAGACATTCGCGGGTCGCACACCCCAACAGCGCGAGACGCGCTTATCCAAAGCGTCGAACTCGCCGTCGCAGCCGAGGAGATCGGAATCAACGGCGCATACGTGCGGGTGCATCACTTCGCCAACCAGCTCTCGTCACCGTTCCCGCTCCTGGCGGCCATGGCAGCTCGGACCAGCCGGATCGACATCGGCACCGGCGTCATTGACATGCGATACGAGAACCCGCTGTATATGGCGGAGGAGGCAGCATCCACTGACCTGCTGAGCAACGGCCGCCTGCAGCTGGGCATCAGCCGCGGATCACCAGAAACGGCTCTCCGCGGCTCTGAGGCATTCGGGCATGTGCCCCCTGAGGACATGACGGATGCCGACCTCGCGCGAACGCACACCGAACTGTTTCGCGCGGCGATTGATGGCGCCGGCGTTGCACAGGCCAACCCGCAGATGACCCGCTCGCCGGGGCTGCTGCCGGTGCAGCCGCAATCGCCGGGCCTTGCCGACCGCATCTGGTGGGGATCAGGGACACGCAAGACGGCGCGCTGGACCGCAGAGCAGGGCATGAACCTGATGAGTTCAACACTGTTGGTCGAAGACACCGGCGTGCCGTTCGACGAGCTGCAAGCCGAACAGATCGCCATTTATCGAGCGGCGTGGGCTGAGGCTGGCTGGGATCGTGAGCCCCGAGTGTCGGTGAGCCGCAGCGTGCTGCCCATCACGACGGACGAGGACCGCGCATACTTCGGCGGGCGCTCCGGTGACAGTGCAGACCAGGTGGGCTATCTGGAGGGCACACTCGCCCGGTTCGGCAAGAGCTATGTCGGCGATCCGGACGTCATCGCCGAGGAATTGGCCACGGACGCCGCCGTGCAGGAAGCAGACACCGTGCTACTGACCGTGCCGAACCAGCTGGGCGTCGAGTACAACGCGCGCCTGCTGGAGACGATCGCACAACATATTGCGCCAGCAGCAGGGTGGCGCTGACCCGATCAGTAAGCCTTCAAGGAGAACGCGGTATTCGTAAGTTCCTCCGACACGGTCCAGAGTCGTCGGGCGGCTACGGGGTCGATCGCCTTCGCTGATCGATCCATCAACGCCGCCGGGCCTCGAACTCCAAACCGACTCGGACCGATGAACGCGTTCGCAGGGATGTCCCCAACGGCGGCGAGAAGTGTCGGTAATGCACCCCCATTGGGGCCGTGAGCCATCAGGGGCGTGGCCAGGGCGCTAAGCGCGTCGAGGAGACGGTTGCCGCTTCTGATCGTGAAGCCTGTTGACGCCCAGCCAGGATGGGCGGCAGCGGCACGTACGGAGGATCCCGACTCGACGAGGAGACGTTGAAGTTCAGTAGTGAAGAGTAAATTCGCCAGCTTCGACTGTCCGTACGCACCGAAGGGGCTGTACGCACGTCGTTCCCATTGGAGATCTGCGAAGTCAATCGTGGCTGAACTGTACGCGCTCGATGTGACCGTCACGACGCGGCTGGTGACGCGGTCGATCAGAAGGTTCGTGAGTGCGAAATGGCCAAGATGGTTGACCCCGAACTGGCTTTCGAAACCGTCGCCGGTGAGCTGCCGACTGGCGGTCATCGCGCCCGCGTTGTTGATGAGGTAATCGAACGAGGTGTCGATGGTGGCCGCGAAACGCCGCACCGACTCGAGTGACGACAGGTCCAGATGCCTTACCTCCGCTCCGGAGCCAATCGATTCCCCAGCGGCGCGGCCTTTATCGAGGTCGCGGACGGCGAGGATAACTCGCGCGCCCTTGGCGGCTAGCGCGGCTGCGGCGGCCAGGCCGATGCCGCTGTTTGCACCTGTGATGATGGCGGTTCGGCCGGCCTGATCCGGGATTTGCGACGACGAAGCGAGTGTAATCATGATCCATACTGTAGTCAGTGCCTACATTGATGTCAATGACAACAGCCCTGATAGACTGCATCAATGGATGAGCGACTGAGCTATCAACGAACCAATCTTCGGGACGTTCTTCTCGAGCGTGCGCTGCGCGTTCTGGGCGAGCGTGGGGCTGGCGCTCTCTCGCTGCGAGAACTCGCGCGAGAGGTCGGCGTATCCCACGCGGCTCCCGCCCGTCATTTTGCCGACCGGCAGCGACTCATGGAAGCGCTGGCCGTCGAGGGGTTCGCCCTGCTTGCCGCACAAATTAGGGATGCAGTCGCGTCGACGCCCGGTCCGCGCGACCAGGCGGCTCTCGTCGCACACGCCTACGTCGCATTTGCGACCAATAACGCGAACCTGGTCGACGTGATGTACCGACACGAGGCACCGGGCGCCACCGACGCGATCGCTAGAGGTGCGAGTGAAGCATTCGCCCCTCTGCGAGAACTATTCACGCGTGGCGAAGCCGAAGGACTCGTGACAGGGGCAGGCGCCGAGATTTCGGCGACGCTGTTCCTGGCGACGTGTCAGGGGATCGCGGCACTCGTCAACTGCGGCGTGGTCGCGCGCGAAAGCGCCGCGGACCTTGTTGATGACGCGATTCCTCGGTTTATCGCCAGTTAGTCTGTGCGCTGTGCGTGCCGTTCGCAACGAGGCGTCGCGTGTCGATATCCTTGTAAGCGAACTATGGGGGATGAAATGGTTGGCAACCAAGGCACAGCGAGCCTGCGTCGTGTACCCCAGCAAGATCGCAGCAACGCGCGACTGGGACTGATACTCGACGCAGCGGCAGCGCTCATCGACGAGGTGGGCTACCGCAACGTCACGATGACGTTGGTTGCGCGAAAAGCCGGCATGTCCGGCCCTGGCATCTATCGCTACTTCAGCGACCTTGAGGCTGTGGCCCGCGCACTTGCCGCCCGCAACCTCGAACGCTTCATCGCCAGCACCAAGGAGGCGCTGAGCGCACAGGCCGGCGATTGGACGATCCTGCTGTCCAGGGTCATTGGCGTGTACGCCGAACTCTGTCGCACAGAACCCGGCTTCCGGTGGCTTCGACTGGGCGACGCCGTTGACACGAACCTCTTGAACAACGAGGTGAGCAATCGCAGCTTCGCGGCATCCGTCTTGGCTGAGATCTTCGTCGTACGGTTCGGAGTCCACGAACGCGAGAATCTCAACCTGCACGTCGAGGTCGTCGTCGAAGTCGTCGACGGGCTCATCGCGAGGGCATTCGCGACCAACCCCGATGGCGACCAGTTCTTCATCGACGAGTGCACCCGAGTGGCGTGCGACTACCTGGTCGATTTCCTGGAGCGCACGTACCAGGCAGAACTCGACGTTCATCAGCCAGTTTCCGACTTCTAGCAAGAACGGGCGACCCTTAGGCCGCTGAGGCCGACTGGGTGCTCGGACTCTCGGACTAATACGCGGTGCGAGCCCTGCTCGGCTGCACCCGCGGGGGCTCCCCCGGCATCTTCGGGAAGTCGGGTGGGAACGGCAGTTCGCCGAGGCCGGCGGCCAGATCCCTGTCCCACCAGCCCAGCAGCTCGTCGATGCTGCCCGGATTGTCACCGAGCATCGCCCACGGGTCGCCCGTTGTTGCCAGCCGCTCCGGCACTGTGGCGATCGTGAAAGTGGCTGGGTCGGCGTTCTCGAGCTCGTCCCAGTCGAGGGGGCACGACACGGGCGCGTGAGCCAGGGCCCTGGGGCTGTAGGCGCCGGCCATGGTCCTGTCGCGGTTGGCCTGGTTGAAGTCGACGAAAATACGCTCGCCCCGCTCCTCTTTCCACCAGGCTGTCGTGACCTGCTTCGGCATCCGTCGCTCGAGTTCGCGCGCCAGCGCGATGACTGCATGACGCACGTCGAGAAACTCGTGCGTTGGCGTGATCGCGGCGAAGACGTGCAGCCCGCGGTTTCCGGAGGTCTTGATGTACCCGGTCAGCCCAACCTCGCCCAGCAGCCGACGCAACTCTTGCGCCACCGGGATGGTGTCGGCGAAGTCGGTGCCTGGCTGCGGGTCGAGGTCGATGCGCATCTGGTCTGGAAAATCCGGGTTCTCCGCACGCGACGGCCACGGGTGGAACACGATCGCATTCATCTGGACGCCCCAGACGATCGCGGGCGGTTCGTCGATGACGAGCTGCGGATGCGTTCGGCCGCTCGGGTAGACCACCATCACGGACCGCACATAGTCTGGTGCGCCACGCGGCGGGTTCTTCGAGAAGAACTGTTCGCCCTCGATTCCGTCTGGAAACCGTTGCAGCGAGACGGGTCGATCGCCGTTCTGCGCCACGAAGGCATCCCCAACGGCCACGACATAGTTCGCCAGGTCGAGCTTGGTGATGCCGGGCTCTGGCCAGAGCACCCGCCCGGGGCTGGTCAGCCGAACCTGGCGAACCCCGTGCGGGCCGGTAACCTCAACCGCCACAGCCTCGCTCTTCATGAAGACAACGCTATTCCCGGGCGCCCGATCCGACCAGTGTCACTGAACCGACCAGTGTCACTGAACCGACCAGTGTCACTGAACCGACCAGGGCAGGCCAGTGTCAGATCAGAGTCATCTAGCGGTCCAGTGTCACCGAGCTCTCGAGGCGGGCGCGTGCCGCCGTCAGCGCATCGTCTACTTGGCGGGGTAGGTGTAGAAGCCCTCGCCTGAGTTGACGCCGAGCTTGCCTTTGTCGATGTAGTTCTCCTTGATGTACGCGGCGAATGCCTGCTGCTTCGGGCCGCCGACGGAGGAGATGTTGTACGCAGTGGTGAGGCCGACGACGTCGAAGATCTCGAATGGGCCAAACGGCGCACCCGTTCCGATGCGCCAGGTCTTGTCGATCATCTCCGGCTCGGCGATGCCGTCGATGAGCAGGTCGCTGGCGGCGTTCAGCAGCGGAACGAGAAGGGAGTTCAGCAGGTAACCGGCCTTCTCCTTCTTGATCTCGATGGGAACCATGCCGATTTCGCCGGCGAACTCGGCAACCGCCGCGTAGGCGGCGGGGTCGGTCTTCTCTGTGCCCATCACCTCGGCGGTGTTGAAGATCCAGACCTTGTTGGCGAAGTGCAGGGCCAGGAACTTGTCGGGGCGCCCGGTGAACTCCATCAGGTCACTCGGCAACAGCGTCGACGAGTTCGTGGCGAAGATCGTCTTCTCTGGGGCGAGGGCGCCCAGCTTCGTGTAGGTGTCCTTCTTGATGTCGATGTTCTCTGGGATCGCTTCGATCACGAGGTCGGCGTCCTTCACCGCGTCGGCGAGGTCGGCGCTGAATGTGATGCGGGCAAGAGCGGCATCCGCTTTGCCATCTGCAGCACCGGCTACCTGTTCCTTGTAGGTGGCAGCGAGTTCGAGCGAGCGGGCCTTCGCCTTGGCCAGCGCGTCGTCGTTGATGTCATACGCGACAACGGGGAATCCGTTGTATGCGGTCTGGTATGCGATCTGCATGCCAAGGACGCCTGTCCCTAGTACCGTGATGTTCTTCAGCGATCCCATGTGGTTCATTCCTTTTCTTCGGTCGTCACGAGTGGTGACTGTTTCGGTGCGTGCTCTTGTGGAGCAACGGCGAGAGCGCGATTGAATCGCGCAAGTGCTTCTGCGAAGGCCCCGACATCGGCATCTGCCCACTCAGAGAGACGCGTGTCGACACCCACCTGGAGCGAATCGATGGCGGCGTTATAGTGCTTCCGGCCTTCAATGCTGAGTTCGAGCGGTCGTCCGCGGCCCGCGGCGCTTCCCTGTTCGATGACAAGGCCGAGGCGGATGAGACCACTCAGCTGGCGAGACACCGTTGAGCGGTTGAGCGCGAATTCGGCCGCGATGTCGGTGGAACGGCAGCCGGGGTTGATCGCGATGTGCATGAGGATCGACTGCTCAGCCAGCGAGATCCTGGCGTCGAACGATCGGACGTCGGCCACACCGCGTCGGGAGATCAAGACCAGCTCGTGCACGATCTCTGCGGCGGCCGCCGTGCGTGCGGAGGCGTCGGAACTGCTTTGTTGCATAATGCAACGATATGCCTCGGCTGCACAATTTTCAAATTGCCTCGGCTTGATTTCACGGCCTTCCTGAGCGGATGCCTGTGGTGCGAAATTCGCTGGCGACTAGGCTCGAAAGAGTGGTCGCGCCGGCCACGCGTCGCAGCTAATCGAGAGCGAGGAATGATGTGGTTTCGGGGTCGTCGTCGCACAAAGGTCGTGCAGCGACCGTTCGACCTTGCCGCGCTTCCCGATCCAGAACTGGCCAGCCTCGAAGACGCAACAGAAGAGGGCCTACTGCTTGCTGAGTACGCCTGCCGCATGTCGCTGAAGAACAGCGTGGTTGTCGGCGCTCTCACCGGAACGGAGCCATACAGTGAGGCCCACTACCGTGCTGCCGCCCGCGATGTGCTGGAATCTCTCGCAGCGGAGGCTGACGGCGTGGCCGACCGCATCGAGGCGACCCGCCTGATGACCGGTGCGCTCAAGGGCGAAGCCGACCACGTGCACGACTATCGCGTAGCCGATATAGACAACCTGGAGCGCAGGGAAGAGGCCTCGCGATCCATGGCCAGGGTATTGCGCGAACGCTGCACCGACGACGAGTACCTGTCCAGGCTGGTCAGGCGAGCCAGGGACAATGCCTGGGGAGAGATCGCTGCCTCGATTGAGGCGTCACTTCTGCGCGGTTACGTGCCCCCCGCCTCCGATGACGACTATCAGCACGACCGCGACCGCCGCATCGAGCTCTTGATCAGCGAGGATCTCGCCGCCCTCGCCGCCTGACTCCTGGCCGCTTGACCCCTCACCGCTTCTTGACGACGGGCGCTCCCCCGGTCAAGATCGTGCCATGACGGCCGACTGGCATGACTTCTTCGTTGCGGCGGCCGGTGCAGGCGCAGCGCTGGCCGGGCTGATCATCGTGGCGATGTCGGTCAACATCGGACAGATCATCGCGATCCCCACGATGACCTCACGCGCCGGCGCAACCATCGGTTCGCTCGTGCTGATCGTGGTGGCGTCGGGGGCAGCGCTGATTCCCCGCCAGGCCAACCTCGCGCTCGGACTGGAAATCCTCGCCTTCGCCGCCGGCGCCGCTGCACTCTACATCGACGCAGGCTGGCGGATTATCGCGCGGCGCGGCGACTGGCCACTCGCACCAAGCGTCGTCAAGGCGATCCTCGGTCCGGTCCAGATTGCACCATTCCTGGTCGGCGGCGCGCTGCTGTCCGCTGACAATCCGGTCGGGCTTTACTGGATCGCCACCGGTGTGATCCTGGTCTTCATCGGATCAGTGGTGAACGCCTGGGTGCTTCTCGTCGAGATCCTGCGCTAGCGCGATGACTCACGCAGGGCGCGGAGCAGCGTGCTACTTGTGGGTGTTCGCTGACTTGGCAAGAGCGACGGCGCAGGCGATGATCAGCACGCCGCCGATAGCAGCGAAGGTAAGAAGAATGCCAATCAGGACACCGGCCATGAGGTTTTTGCTCCGTTCGTGGCAGAGTGCGTGCGGACCGAGTGGTCAACGCTCGCCTCAGCGCATGGTGCCAGCGTACCGCGAGAGCGGAGGGGCAGCCAGTCGGGCGGGGTGGTGAAGCAGCGCCGACGGCGCCAACGACACGCCCTGTCCGAAATTGTGTGGCCGGGAATTCCCTGATCAGGCTAGTCTCTTCGCTATGTCTGCCAATAACGGAACGGCGCGAGAATTCGTCGGGGGCTTCCTTGGTGTGATTGCAATGAGCGCGGCAGCGGGGGTCTTGGTTGCTGTGGGGATCACTCCGGCACTCGCCGTGAGCAGCATTGCGGTCAGCAATACCATCGGCGTCTTTGAGAAACTCCCCGAGTACCTAGCCATCGATGAGCTCTCCCAGAAGAGCAATATCTTCGCAACGGGCGGCGACGGGTCCCCCGTGCTGCTCGCATCGTTCTACGACCAGAATCGTGTTGAGGTCGCCTCAAGCGAGATCAGCCCCTTTGTGAAGGATGCTGTCGTCGCGGCCGAAGATCCCCGTTTCTACGAGCACGGTGGCGTCGACCTCGAAGGAACCGTCAAGGGCGCTGTCACATCGTTCGCAGGCAAGGAGCTGCGCGGTGGATCCTCCATCACGCAGCAGTACGTCAAGAACGTACTCGTGCAGAAGTGCGAGCTCATCGTCGACCAGGACAAGCTCGACGACTGCATCGAGGACGCGACAGACCCCAACCCGGGACGCAAGATCAAGGAAATGCGCTGGGCCATCGGGCTGGAAAAGAAGTACTCCAAAGATGACATTCTGCGCGGCTACCTGAACATCACCGGCTATGGCGGCACCGTCTATGGCATCGAAGCCGCCGCCAACTACTACTTCTCCACGTCGGCCGCGAATCTCACTCTTCCGCAGGCAGCCAGCTTGGTCGCAATTGTCAACAACCCGGTCAAGTTCCAGCTCGACAACCCGGAGAGCGAAGAGAACGGCGTCGCAAACGGCTACGCCGCCAACAAGGAGCGCCGCGACTACATCCTGAAGAAGATGCTGAATTTCGGCAAGATCACCGCCGAAGACTACACAGCCGCAGTCGCCGCGCCGGTGGAACCCACGATCAAGGAGCCGAGCACCGGATGCCAGACGGCAGGCGGCAGCGCGTACTTCTGTGACTACGTCACCTATCTCCTGAAGACCGACCCTACGTTCGGGGACGATGAAGATACCCGACTCACGAACTTCCGCCGCGGTGGCTATGACGTGTACACCTCACTCGACCTCGACTTGCAGATCGCTGCAGAGGGCGCAATCCGCGACAACGTGCCACAGACGTACGACGGCTGGGATGTCGGTGCCGTTATCACGAGCGTTCAGGTCGGCACAGGGCGCGTACTCGCGATGGCACAGAACAAGATCTACAGCCAGGACGACGAAGTGCTGGCTCTCGGCCCGCAGTACGAGGCCATCAACTACAACACCGACTACAACCAGGGCAACTCCGGTGGTTTCCAGCCCGGCTCGACATACAAGGTGTTCACCCTCGCCGAATGGCTGAAGGAAGGACACACACTCAACGAGCGCGTCGACTCCAGGCGCAAGTCCAATTGGGGAACGTTCAAGGACAGTTGCGATGGGCCGCAGAGCTACTCGGACTTCAACCCGAAGAATGACTCCAGTGAGGCCGGCGTGAACTACAGCGCCCTGGAGTCGACGATCAACTCGATCAACACTGGCTTCATCGGTATGGCCAAGCAGCTCGACCTGTGCGGCATCGGCAACACAGCCGCGGCGTTCAAGGTGCACCGCGCAGACGGCGATCCGTTGAAACACAGCGCGGGTACCGTGCTCGGCACCGAAGAGGTCGCTCCTCTGTCCATGGCTGTTGCCTTCGCCGGGATCGCCAACAACGGCACAACGTGCTCGCCGATCGCCATCGACAAGATTGTGGGCCCCGACGGCACTGAGATCGCAGTCCCAGCGTCGACCTGTGACCAGTCGGTCGAACCTCGCATCGCCGCCGGCATGGTCTACGCGATGAAGCGGGTGTTGACCTCAGGATCTGGCACGAAGTCCTATGGGGCGACGTCTCCCCGAGTGCCCATGATCGGCAAGACCGGAACGACCGACGGAAACAAGGACACCTGGATGAGTGGCGCCAGCAGCAAGGTGGCGACAGTTGTCGGCGTGGTCAGCGTCTACGGCGATATCGACCAACGCAACACCTACTTCGACAGCGGACAAGCTGCCACGGCCAGGCACCGGATGTGGCCCGTCGTAATGTCCGTCGCCAACGCGAAGTACGGCGGAGATGACTTCGCCGAGGCGACGTGGGATCTCATCCAGGCTCCGCAGGTGAATGTGCCAGACCTCCGCGGTAAGACGATGGCCGACGCGAAATCCGTGCTCGAAGCCGCCGGCTTCAACGTCGTGGATGGCGGAATCACCCAATCAGAGATGCCGGTGGGAACCGTGGCCAAGAGCGACCCGGCCGGTGGCACCAGCACCGGGCGCGGCTCTACCGTGACCATCTTCTCGAGCGACGGCGTCAAGATCGTGGTGCCTCCCGTTGTACCGGTTCCGGCACCTGGCCCCAACCCCGGTGGCGGCAACAACGATGGCGGTAACAATGGCGGACCGGGCAACCGTTAGGCGCTGAGACGCTGAGCGCAGACTGATCTGGGCACACAGAAAAGCAGCGAGGTGCGTGGCTCTGGGCCAACGCACCTCGCTGCAGGTGAATCTGCGTGCTACTGCTTCTTAGTACCAGCCACTTGACTGCGACTTGTCCCAGGCCGCGCACGGCGTGCCATAGCTGCCGGAGATGTAGCCAAGGCCCCACTTGATCTGCGTTGCGGGGTTGGTGGCCCAGTCAGAGCCGGCCGATGCCATCTTGCTGCCCGGCAGCGCCTGCGGGATGCCTGTGGCACCGCTCGAGGCGTTGTAGGCATTGACGTTCCAGCCTGACTCCTTGTTCCACAGGCTCACGAGGCAGCCGAACTGGTCAGCGCCCCAGCCGTACTGGGAGGCCATGAGGTCGCGGGCGATGGCCTGCGCACCCGACGGGTCAGTCGGAGCAGCCGGACGCGACGACGTCGAGGCCTTCGGAGCAGCGGGTGATGACGATGACTTCGCTGCGGCGGCAGCGTCCTTCGCTGCCTTGGCAGCTGCGGCGGCTTCTGCCTTGGCAGCGGCCTCGGCCTTGGCAGCGACCTCAGCAGCGGCGGCGGCCGCTGCTGCTGACTCCGCTTCGAGGCGATCGACCTCAGCCGTTGCGGCGCGAACTTCGTCGCTCCTGGCCTCGGTCTCATCGACGAGCTCGTAGACACGGGGTGTCTCAAGCGCGGTGTAATCGGCCAGGGCGGTGACGGATTCGGTCAGCGGCGTGGCATCCGTCTTGCCCGCTGCCGCGGCGAGGACGACGTTCGCGCCGGCGATGGCGGTTGTGGCGTTGTGCGCGGCGTGCTCTGCAACGGTCTCCGTGTACGCGGTCAGCTTCGTGGCCAGAACCCGGTTGTTCTCCGAGATTGCGTTGACGGTTGCGGTGGCCTCGCGCTGCTCGGCGACCGCGGTCTGCACGCCGAATCCGGTGCTGACGATCGCGCCTGCGGCGACAATGGCGCCGGCCGTGAGCATGCGCTTACGAATGCGAAGCTGGCGGGATTCCCGCACAACAGCGCTTCTCGTGGTGGCGCTTATGGAGATGGGGCTTGTGGCAGTAGCGCTCGTGTCGGTATCGAGGACTGCGGTTTCGGGTGAGGAACGGTCAGCGCCGGGGACGCTGTTGGACGAACGGAAGCGATTTTTTAGAGAGGTAAGCATAACTTTCACAAAATGAACCGCTCGGACATGAGTCCAACGATTCGTACTAGACAATCCACGGGCGGGCTACCGCGCGGGCGAAGTTGCAATTATGCAAAGTTTTTCTGGGCGGTTTCTCACGCTTTCCTGCCAAAGTCATCAGTGCTCTGGCTTTTTTGCACCGCGGCAGCGAACATGCCCATCTGCTCGCTCGGTCGCATCGACGGAGTAGCCACGCTTCTACGGAAAACAGTAGTAAGGACACGTGCAGCTCCCCCATTCGGCGGGATGCGCGGGCCGCTGGGTCCGGAGGCCTTCCCCGCGATCCGCTAGACCTTTCTGACGAATCCTGACTTCAGCTGCATCGCTCCGATGCCGTCGATCTTGCATTCGATGTCGTGATCTCCAACACCGTTGATCAGGCGAATGTTGCGCACTTTGGTACCGACCTTGACAACGGTGGAGCTGCCCTTGACCTTGAGGTCCTTGATAACGGTGACGGTATCGCCGTCGGCGAGAACGCTGCCGGAGGCATCCGTGATGACGAACTCGTCCACCACGTCGTCGACCTGCTCCGTGGGGACGTTCTCCCACTCGTGGGCGCAGAGCGGGCAGACCAGCAGGGCACCCATCTCGTAGGTCAGGTCACTGGAGCATGCTGGGCAGGGCGGGAGGGTCTCGTTCACCTTCCAACCGTAGTGGGCCACCACACAGGCAGGCCTTCGCGTTCGCAGCGTGGTGGGGCAACTCCCCCTGGCTCCTGCTTGGCGCCTACGGGGCAAGCCGCGGTGCCTCGGCGATGCCGAACTCGTCATGCAGCGCTATGAGTGCGGCGAACCAGCCGTTCATTCCCTGCACGGCAGGGCCAGGCGGTGTCGACGCCGAACACAGGTAGACCCCGGGAGCCGGCGTCTTCCACGGTTTCGGCGACACCACCGGACGCTTCACGAGCTGCCGCAGTGTGACGGCTCCCCCCAGGATGTCGCCACCCACGAAGTTCGGATCGTGCTCGGCCATGGCGAGTGCCGACCGCGAGGACGAGCCCACGATCGTGTCCCTGAACCCGGGGGCGAATTGCTCAACGCGGCGGATGATCGTCTCTGTCATGTCCACGTCTGAGTAGGCGGGCACGTACGCGTACGTCCAAAGTACCTGGTGACCGGCCGGCGCCCGTGAGTCATCGAGGATGCTCGGCTGCGTGACCAGCACGAACGGATGCCGCGCGTGCTGCCCCCGAAATACCACCCGTGTCGCCTCGGTCAGCTCTGGCCGGTCCCCGCCCAGGTGCACAGTCGGGGCGAGTGCGACCTCCGGGTTCGCCCACGGCACCGGACCATTCAGCGCGAAGTCGACCTTCGCAACCCCGCTGCCGTAGCGGTAGCGGCCAAGCGCGCGTCGATAGCGCTCCGGAAGGGCTGCACCGGCAAAGCTGGCCAAGAAGCGTGGTGAGGTGTCGAGCATGGTCACCCGCGCGGGTTCGAGATCGGCCGGCGAGCGAATCTCTCGGTCGAGTTCGATCTGTCCCCCGTGCGCCAGCACGTCTGCAACCAGCGCGTCTGCAATCATCTGCGAACCACCGCGGGGATAACCCCAACCTGCTGCATGGCCAAGCACGGCCAGCAACAGTCCGGCGCCCGCCGTGCCAAGCGACGGCTGGGGTCCCCCGGCGTGGGCGGCGGCACCGGCGAACAGGGCAGGGGCATCCGCGCGGCGAAAACGCAGACGCCACAGCTCTGAGCCCTGCTCGAGGGTGCGGAGGCCGTACTCGATAGCGGCGAGCGGGACATCCGGCCACTGCAACAGCTGGGAGCCTGTGAACGAGAGGACGCCCTCAAGACGGCCGAGGAGCGGCTCGATCAAATGCCTCCATGCCGGACCATCAACGCCAAGACGTTCCACCGTGCGATCAAGGTCACGATAGGCGATGGCGGCATGCCCTGCCGTGAGCGGATGCGCGTACGACACGTCTGGGATGATGAACTCCACGCGCTCGGTCAGACCCCATTCCCGAAAGAAGGGCGATGCGAGCGCCGCTGGGTGCACCGCAGAACACACGTCATGCCGGTAGCCAGGCAGCGTCAGCTCAGCCGTGCGCAGGCCGCCGCCGGCCAGCCCCGCACGCTCGCTCATGTGTACAGAGAGCCCAGCGCGGGCGAACACGACGGCAGCCGCCAGCCCGTTCGGCCCCGTTCCCACAATGTTCACGTCAGGCATGCGGTCGCTCTCCCAATCCGACGGGTCCGGCCAGGTCACCCATTTCGATGCGCACCCACCACTCTGCCGTTCTACGCCGCTCCGCCCTGGTTGAGAAGCGGTAGAGGTAGATGCGGGCACGCAGCCATTGCGGAGGGGCGCTGGGGAACGGATTGACGCGCATCAGCTTCAGCGTGCGCCTGTCACCCTCCAGCAACCGCACCATGAACACCTCGAACCAGCGGGTGTCCGGCGACCCGAGGGCCAGAAACCACATCAGCCAGTCGAGCCGCAGGTGGTACGGCGCGAACTGCCGCGGCCGGTATGCGAGCTCCCCCGGTTTGCCCTTGAACTGGTACTCGCGCCAGTCGGCATCCGCTTCGGGGATATCAGCGTCGCTGCCCTCGACGATCACCTCGAACCGATCCCTGGTCACCGTGCCGAATGCGCCGTACGCATTGACGAGGTGATAGCGGTTGAAGCTCGCATTCATGAGTTGGTGGTGGCTGAACAGGTTGCGAAGCGGACGGTAGCTCAGCACAAGGAGGAACACGGTTGCCGCGAGCACCAGCAGCGTGAACCAGAGCGGCGAGGTCTGCCCAGCGGTGCCCGGCTCCGGCAGGAACGGCAGGACGAAGCGCAGCGACTCGTCATCGACGGCGCAGAAGGCCAGCACGATGGTGATCCAGTTCAGCCAGGCGAAGTTGCCAGTGAACACCAGCCACAGCTGGGTGAGGATGATGATCGCGGCCGCAACGGATGCCACGGGCTGCGGCGCAAACAGGAAGAACGGCACGACGAGCTGCGCGAAGTGGCTGCCGACGACTTCGGTGCGGTGAAACCATTTCGGCGCATGGTGCACGAACCAGCTGACCGGATTCGGCATCGGCTGCGTCTCGTGATGGTAGTAGAGCGCTGTCAGGTCGCGCCACTCGCTGCCACCGCGGATCTTGATCATGCCGGCCCCGAACTCCAGCCGGAACACCAGCCAGCGCAGGAAGACCAGAATCGCCAGCGGAGGCACCACCTCGTTCGAGCCGAGGAACGCCACCACGAACCCCGCTTCGAGCAGCAGGCTTTCCCAGCCGAACGAATAGAAGGTCTGCCCAACGTTCACGATCGACAGGTATCCGGCCCAGAGCAGCAGGAAGACCAGCAGCGGCAGCCACGGAGGGCCGAGTTGCGGCAGACCGATTACAACGGATGCCGACAGCACGATTCCGCACCAGGCCAG
Source organism: Leifsonia sp. Y878 (assembly GCF_057669685.1). Classification (NCBI taxonomy): domain Bacteria; kingdom Bacillati; phylum Actinomycetota; class Actinomycetes; order Micrococcales; family Microbacteriaceae; genus Leifsonia; species Leifsonia sp. Y878. The sequence continues at coordinate 1,331,287 of NZ_JBYHFS010000001.1, forward strand.
CGTCAGCAGCATCCGGTCGCTGTATCGCCAGTGGAACAGGCTCGGCGATTGTCGATAGCGGATGCGCGCCACGAACCGCGGCACCGGAAGCAGGCCGTGCTCGCCGAGCAGGGCAGGGAATTGGTTCACTGCAGAGATGAAGGCGATGAGGTAGCACGCGCCTATCCCCCGCTGCAGGATCTCCCGAGCGTATTCGTAACTGCCCCCGAACCAGTCCATCTCGCAGCCAACGTTAGGCCGCTGTCACGGGGCGTCAATGGTCGCGCACCGGTCGCGCACGGGTTTCGAGACGGCCCTGGCGGGCCTCCTCAACCACCGGAACCCCTGCCTCCGTTGGTTGAGGAAGGCCGCTCGCGGCCGCCTCGAAACCTCGTGAGCCGATATCGAAGCCGACGTGCGGCGGTTTCGAGACGCGGCCTCGTTCCTCGGTCGCTCCTCAACCAGCGAGGTGGTGACTACTAGGCGGGCACCGGTACTGGGGTCGACAGCGGCGTGATGTACGAGTATCCGGTGGCGTTGTTCTTGGTCATCGAGAGCACGAGGTCCATGTATGGCTCCAGCGCCGTCACCTTGTCGAGCGGCGAGCCGACGATGAGCTGGAATCCGAGGCCCTTCCAGGCGGCAACCGAGCGGCCGGCGAACTCTGAGTCTGACTTCACGAACCCCTCATCGAGGAATACCGGTGCGAACCGGGGGCGTGTGCGGCTCTCGTCGCCGAGCTGGAAGCGCAGTGCTGCGCCGACGACGAATGCGACGAGCTCCTGGGTCTCTCCACCGCTCTTGCCGCCGAGCGACGAGTAGGTGCTGATCTCCTGGCCGTCGAGCGTGGTGCGCACCGCTGTGATCTCCACGTGCTTCCGCACATCGAGCAGCGCCTCGCGGGTCAGCGATGGCTTGGACTCGTCTTCTGGCTTCCGGATCTGGGCCATGAACTGCTGCAGGCGCCGGAATCGGTTCTCGGTCTCGTCATCGGTGAGGGTGTCTGTCGATCCGTTGGAGAGCGCCTTGAGCTCTGCGCGGAATTTCACCGAGTCGTCGCGGTGCAGGCGGCGCAGCGAGATCTGCAGGCGATCGTGCCCGGCTCCGAACGGCAGCGACGACAGGATCTCGTTAATGGGACGCAGCCGGTCTTCGATCTCCTCGATCGAGGTGTTGAATGCGCCGGTAAGCGGAACGAGGTCCTGGCCGCTCCACGTTGCCAGCCGGCGCTTCCACTCCTGGCGGCGTTCATGCAAGCCGAGCGTGAGGACGGAGTCGAGGATGTCGCGGTAGCTGGTGTACGACTCCATCGACACCCCGATATTCGGGTCTGGCCAGCGGCTCTGGAAGGCCTCAAAGATTCCGATGAGTGCGTCGCGTGCACTCGTTGCGCTTTCCCTGTCGCTCGCAGACTGCTCGATGAGTCGCTCCCGCAACCGGCGCACACCGGCGTCGAACGCGGTGAGGTCTGTCGGGTCGCCCACTGCAGCGAACTGCGCGTCGAGGTGAGAGGCCTGCTCCTCGGAGAGCGTCACCGTCTGGTCGCGCTCAATGCGCTCCAGCTGGGTGGTGACCTCGTCTTCGCGGTCGACGATTGCCGCCTGCTCTGCCGCGAGGTGCTGGGCATCGCGATCCGCCGCGAACTTCTGCAGCTGGGCGGCCTCGAGCTCGGCGCTCAGCCGCTCTTCGTCATCCTTCAGGGTGCGCAACACGTCGCTGGTGGCGAGCACGCGCTGGTGTTCAGCGTGCTTCTGGGCGACCCTGGCCTCTGCGGCAGCTACGTCGATCGACGCCCATGCGGTGTCGACGAGGAACTGGCTGGCATCCTTCTCTGCGCGCAGCGCTGCCAGCGCTGTCCCGAGCGAGGACACCTCTGCGGCCAGCGCAGCGGCCTTCGCGGTGAGGCGCTCCAGCTCGCTATCGATCTCTGCCTGGCGCACGGCACTGGAGTATCCGATGATCGGCTTCTGGTCTTTGTTGACGCCGTGGGCGCCACGGTTGCCGTTGCGGGTCTGTCCGCTCACTGTCACACGCGGTCCGTCACCCTGCAGCGCGGCCGGCGACTCGACGCACAGCGCATCGAGCGAGGCAGATTGCACCCGCCTCTGCACCCAGGGGGAAAACGGCGAGTCCTTGAAGACCAGCTTCCCAGACACATAGCGAGTATCGCTCGGGCCTCCTGCTGACGATCCGGCCAGCGCGCCGAGGGCCACGCCCTCAAAGTGAATCCGCACTGGCAGGTGCAGCGGATCGATCGCCTGGCTGAGCGCGGCGAGGCGGGTCTCGTCGACGAGCACGACGCGGGCAACGGATGCCAGGCTCACCTCCGCGGCCTGCCGCCACACTTCTTCGCCCGGCGCGATGTCGATGAGTTCGGCGAGGAATGGCAGCTCGTCTGCGGTCATACCCGCAGCTTCAGCGATCAGCAACCGCGCGTTGTGCAGGTGCTGGGGAACCAGGCTCTCGCGTCCGCTCAGGAACGTGCGTTCCTGCTTGAGGACGCGAATCTGGTCTTCGATCGGATAGGCATCCCGCAGCAGGGCTGCGCGCGACTCGTCGAGGGCGCGCTCGTTCGCGGCGAACCCGGCGAGTGACTCGGCGGCCGCTGTCTGTGCAGCGGTGAAGTCGTCGTTGGTCTCAATTGCGGTGGCCAGCAGCTCGATCCGCTCGTCAAACCGGGCGCGCTCCCGCGCCAGCTCGTCTCGCTTGTCATTCAGCTGGGCGAGCTCGCCCTGCAGGCCGGCCAGCACGTCGCCGCCGTTGTCGCGCTGGCGCGACTGACTCTCCGCGACGCGCGCCTTGAGGTCCTTCTCGGCGTTCCTGGCTCGGGTGAGCTCGGCCTGGACATCCGCGCGCTGCAGCCGGTTGGCATCCGCTGCCGCGGCGAGCAGCCGCTGTTCAGCGCTCAGCTGCCACAGCAGCAATGGCGTGTCACCGGTGCGGTGCACGCCGAACGTGTCGATGAGGGCCGCCTTGGCGCTCGAGGATTCGAACTCACTGAAGAGCTCAGGCAAACGCTCGAGCACCTTGGCCTTCTGCGCTTCTGTGACCATGGCGCCGTATGAGCGTTCGAGGTCTTCGAAGTGGGCGACGGCCTTGTCAGCCGCGGCAAAGGTGGCCGGCTCCTCAAGCACCATCGACTTGTAGAGGCCGTCGACAGTCTTGACCTGCTGGCCGGCTTGGATGCGGGCCAGTAGGCGCAGCGCCTTGCTGCCATCACCGTTCGCGCCGATACCGAGCCTGGTGTGGAGGGTCTGGGCAAATGCCGCATAGGTGTCGAAGACATCCAGTTCAGGAAAACGCGTTTTCAGGGCGCGCTTGTCGAACTTGGAGTCCACGACATCGCCGAGGTCGCGCAGGTCGAGCGCGCCGTCAACGGTGGCCATCTTCATGGAGATGTCGGTGAACTTGTTGGTGCCGCGGGGCACGAAATATGTGCGCAGCACGGTGAAGCGGCGCTCGTTGTCGTCGATGAACGTCATGGCGATGGCGCCCCAGGTCGACGAATCTGCGCCGCGCAGCACCTGGTCGTGTAGAGCGCCGGTGTCGGCCTCGCGGTTGGAGTCCGTCTTGCCCTTGAGGTAGGTCATCAGGTTGCGCTGGTCGGCGCTCCGTGCCCTGCCGGAGCCTGCGTCGTTGGATGCGCCATTGAACGGGGTGTCTGAGGGCATCATGAGCGCCAGGTAGGCATCGAGCAGCGTGCTCTTGCCCGTACCTGATGCGCCGGACACCAGCGTCGCCGTCGATGCGAACGCGATCTCGTGGTGCCCGTGGAATCCGCCCCAGTTGACCATCTGGAAGGTCTCGGCTTTCCACTGCGTGGTGCCCTCGGTCAGTCCGTCAACGTAAAACAGCGGGGAATCGCTCATGAGGCGGGCTCCAGTTCGGGCTCAGTCGCCGCATCGGCAGGGGTGTACTCGGTACTGGTGTCAGGGCTGACATCGGTGCTCGCCTCACGGCCGGCATCAATGCTGCTGTCACTGCTATCGCCGCTGGCGTTCTCGGTGACGAGCCACTCCAGCAGTTCGGCCAGGCGTTCAACGGGCAGCAGTACCTCGATGACGGGTGAGATGCGGAACCGGTCGGGGTCGCTCGTCTTCAGCAGCACGCGCGCCTTGACCAGGCTCTCGATGGCGCCGGCCGTGCGGCGGGCGTCTCCTGACCGGTCGGTGGCGTGCTCTGGGCGGAAGTGGGCAACGTTGGCCTGCAGGTTGTCGCGGTCGACGAGCACGATTTCCTGGCCGTTTGCGCGCTCACTGCGGAAACGCTGGCGCAGCAGCACGAGCAGAATTGTTTCCTCGCGCGTGTACGCAACATCGTGCAGCAGGGTCGGGAATGACTGCCCGCCCTCCGGCACCGCCTGGCGCTTGAACGCAACCTCGTAGTTGTAGTCAACGTGCAGGTCAAGGAAGAGATCGTTGAGACGCGACTTCAGCAGGGTCGTCGATTCGAGCAGGGTGCGCCAGGCCGTCGGCTGGCTGGCCGCCGAAATGTATCGGTGCTTGAGCAGCAGCACGAGCGTCTTGCGCTGCTGAACGGTGAGTCCACCCTCGTCGCCCTCGAACAGCGAGAAGCTCTCCGTGCCCTCGTCCAGTTCGGTGATATCCGTCTCGTTCTCAGCGTCGGAGAAGTTGTTCGTTCCGGCGTCCTGCCACTCGTCAGTCAATGTTCGTTCCGTAGTCCAGGGCGGCCAGGGCCGCCGTCTCGTCGTCGTTCAACGTGATGCGCGGAACGGTGAATGTGCGCCGCGACCCATCGGGGCGCACCGCCTCGAATGTCTCCAGCAAGCCAGTGCGGTTGACCGCGTCGATCTGCGTCGCGATCTGCATCAGGCCCAGAATCTCGACGGGCCTCCGCAGGTCGGCGTCGAGCTCGTTGAAGGCGTCACCGATCGACTCAGCGCCGCCATCGGCGAACGCGCTCACCAGCGCGTTCTGCATCTGGCGCAGCTGGGGGCCGCCCTGCTTGCGCATGTCGTCGAGGCTTGGTGGCAGAGGGGCGTCGTCGGAGACGTCATCGAGCGGCGGCGGTGGCGTGTGCAGGTCGGCGTCGTAGAACTTCTCCCGCAGGTGCGGGGCGTCGAGCGTGCCTGGCATCAGCTCTGCCGTGACCACAGAGCGCGGGCCGGCCGTCTCCATCCACGTCGCCAGTTCCTTGTTGATCTCACGCAACAGCAACTCAAGCTCGCGGTCTTTGACGACGTCGTGGTTCACGATGTGCTCACGAAGCGTGGTGGTCAGTCCGTTACGCTGGGTGAGCACGTCGTCGATGCCCTTCCGAATCAGACCGACCGTCGCCATGAATGCTCGTCGTTCCGTGGCCGAGAGGGTGTCGGCGAACGGATGCAGCAGGATCGTCTCCAGGTCATTCTTGAGTTCCTGCAGCAGGGCGTCGTTCCGAAGCAGCACGAATGCGCCCTCGAAAGCGCGACCTTCAGCGGTTGACGACATGAGGGCATCCGTCTTGGAGAGGTACTCGTCGAGCACCTCGCTGATCGGCCGATCCTCGGCCCGGAAGTCGTTCACGATCTGCCGGTGCATGCCGGCCACCGACTCTTCGACCCGCTTGAAGTCGCTCGGCAGCTGCCCGATGAGGTCGATGAGGTTCGCGTACCCCTCGTGCATCTGTTCGTTCGACGCGGCGGCGACCTCGCCGCCGTTCGCCAGTCGATCGCGCTCGCTCGACAGCTCTGCGATCTGCTGGTCGAGGCGACGGATGCGGTCCTCACGATCAGGGTTGGCCTGCGTTGCGCGATTGCGCACCGTGTCAACGATCATGGTGAGCCGTGATTCGCTGATCAGTGCCCGGCTGCGGGACAGGCTGTCGACGAGCGAAAGCGCCTCGAGAGCGTGCGAGGTGAGCGAGTACTGCTCCGCATCTTCCTCACCGGTTTCGCGGTACAGCCACTGGTCGTTCATCCACTGCACGCAGAGGGCGCGGCCGTTGCCGTTCGGCGTCGAAACGCCGGCTGAACGCAGGTCGGCGAGGTAGGCATCCACTTGGATATGCAGCCTGTCGGCCTGGACGCTGCGCCGATCGCGGCTGAATGCGCTCTTGAAGACGGCAAGGACGAACGGGGCCCATTTGCGGTCGAGCAGTCGCAGCGTCGGTTTGTCGAAGGCTTCGCGCACACGCGCTAGTTCGCCTGCAATTTCACTCAACGAGGATGCCCCTTTCCTGGACCTCATCAACCGTACCTGCCAGTGGGGGCACGGTGCGTACGCACACGACGCGTGCCAGCGACTCGCCATCCACAATCGGCCTCGGCGTAAACTTGGCCGATGCTCAGTTCTGCGACCCGAACCCTCACCGACTGGACGGGTGCGCCGCAGGATCAGCTCGCCATCCGCGCTGGATTTCTCGAGCATCTCAGCGCTGAGGGCGAGGGAGCCCTTTACAAGGGACTGCTGCCTGCGCACCTCACGGCGAGCTGTTTTGTGTTCTCACCAGACCTCAAGCGCGTGCTGCTGTGCTTTCACCGCAAGGGCCAGTTCTGGGTGCAGTTCGGCGGGCACCTTGAGCGCACCGACGAGTCGCTGGCTACGGCTGGGCTTCGCGAGGCGCGGGAGGAGAGCGGGATCGCCGCGCTCACGCTCCTCTCCGAGGATGTCGTCGACGTCGACCGGCATGCCCTCGCCTCGGCCTTCGGGCTCTGCCAGGAGCACCTCGATGTCGGGTTCATCGCGATTGCCGATGATGCGTCGGCCGTGACAGTCAGCGACGAAAGCGAAGACGTGCAGTGGTGGCCGGTTGGGGCTCTCCCTGCTGCGTCCCCTCCCGGGTTGGCCCGACGGGTCGAACGGGCGCGGCAGGCGGCGCTCAGCCGGGAGTACCGGCCGTGACCACGCTGTTCGGCGACGACCTGTTCGAGCGCCCGCGCCGCGAGCTCTCCCCCGGTGCGACCTGGGTACCCAACTGGCTGACGATGGAACAGCAAGCATGGACTGTTGCGCGCTTCCATGAGTGGGTGGCCGGCCCTGTGCCGATCCGATCGGCGGCCGTTCGGGGCCACGAGATGAGCGTGAAGACCGTCTGCCTCGGCTGGCATTGGCGGCCGTACCAATACTCACGGGATGCCGTCGACGTCAACGGCAACCGAGTGCTCGACTTTCCAGACTGGATGGTGCGGCTCGGCCGGAAAGCACTTGTGGCGGCATCCGGTGACCCGCATGCCGGAGACAACTACACGCCGGATACCGCGCTGGTGAACTTCTACGACAGCGACGCCCGGATGGGTATGCACCAGGACAAGGACGAGCGTTCACGCGCCCCCGTCGTGTCGCTGTCGATTGGCGACACCTGCCAGTTTCGCTTCGGCAACACCGAGAGTCGGACGAAGCCGTATGAGGACATCGACCTGGCGTCGGGCGACCTCTTCGTCTTCGGCGGCCCCTCTCGACTCGCGTACCACGGCGTGACGCGGGTCTATCCGGGCACGGCGCCGAGCGGATGCGGCCTCGAGAGCGGCCGGATCAACATCACCATGCGGGTCACGGGTCTCAGCGACTGAGCCGCGCACGACTCGCTTCATCAACCGACTCACATCCTGCTCAAACCGACTCATTTTCCTCACCGAACTCGCATCCTGCTCGACTGGCTGGAACCCTATCCTCGACAACGGAATGGGTTTCAACCCGCCGAGCGCCTAGAACGGCGGGAGACTGGTGTCCGATTCAACCGAGACCAGGACCGGGACCGGAACCAGGATCGGCGCCGAGACCGAGACCGTAGGCAGAGCGGTTGGCCCGATCTCGTTCTCAGGTTCGGTGTCGTACTTGTTGCCGGTTGGTGATGTCCAGTGGAGGATTCCGTCGTCTGCCTGGCTGACCTGCCAGCCGATTTCGTGTTTGTCGCGGTGGTTCTTCGCGCAGAGGCAGGCCATATTCGTCAGCCTCGTCTCACCCTGCTGCCCGTTCTCAGCGAACGGCACCGTGTGATCGAAATCGCTCTGCCTGGCCGCCCGATTGCAGCCGGGGAACCGGCAGGTGCCGTCCCGCAACTGCAACACCGTGCGGAGGCCGGCGGGTGGCCGGTAGCGATCCCGCCCCACGGACAGAAACGCTCCTGTCTCGGGGTGGGTGAGGATGCGGAGGAAGCTCGTCGCGTCGCCGACGAGTTCTTTCGCGGTGTCGAGGTCGATCGGCCCGTAGCCTTCCAGCACAGCGGGTTCGTCGCTGCGGCCGAGGAGCGTCAAGGCCGGTACCAGGATGACGACATCAGCTTTGATGCCGCGGCTGCCGCCACCCGTCACCGAGCCTGAGATGCCATCGCCGCCACTACTACCGCTGCCGCCACCGTTACCGTTGCCCGCGTCGAGGACCAGGTCAACGAACACATCAGCCTTCAACTGCGTCAGCGTGCGGGACTCATCCGAACCCTGCAGG